>NZ_CP149787.1:0-1279374 GCF_037914945.1 Haloterrigena sp. KLK7 | reverse complement strand
CCTTTCCCACCATGTTTGACAACCTGAAGGAGAAACTCGGGAGCTTCCGGAAAGACGCCGAAGAAGCCGCCGAAGAGAACGTCGAGGAAGTCGACGAGGACGAGCTCGAGGAGGCAGAAGGCGAGGACCTCGAGGCCGAAGCCGAGTCCGAGTCCGAGTCGGCGGTCGACACGGCCGACGCGGCCGCGGCCGGCGAGGGCGACGCGGCGACTCCGGACGCTCCTGATACCACCGGTGAACCGGTCGACGAGCCCGAGAGCGAACTCGAGGCCGAGCCGGCGGCGCCGACCGAGACGGCGGCGGCCAGTGCCGAATCGGAGGCCGACGCCGAGTCGGAGTCCGCGTCGGCGGCCGACGCGGCGTCGACGAACGACCGGTCGGCCGCGGAGCCGGCACCCGAACCCGAATCCGAATCTGAGCCCGAACTCGGGACTGAGTCCGAAATCGAGCCCGAGCCCGAGGTCGGACCGGAGACCGAGGCAGAACCCGAGACTGAGACCGAGACCGCGTCCGAATCCGAAGACGAAGACGAGGAGGAGTCGTCCGGACTCGACCTCAAGGGAATCATCAAACGGGGCAGCGAGGACGAGGAGGAGGACGAGCAGACGGACGCCGTCGAGGACGAACCGGCCGACGTCGCCGAGCCGACCGCCGGTGCCGAGACGGCCGACGCGGGCGACGACGAGCCGCTCGAGGCGGAAGCCGACGCCGCCGCCGACGACGACGACGAGACCGAAGACGAACGCTCGACCGGGTTCGGCACCAAGGCCCGATCGCTCGTCAAGGGCAAGTTCGTCATCGAGGAGGAGGACCTCGAGGGGCCCCTGCACGAACTCGAGATGGCGTTGCTCTCGAGCGACGTGGAGATGGGCGTCACCGAGGAAATCCTCGACAACCTGCGCGACGACCTGATCGGGGAGACCCGATCGTTCACGACCTCGACGGGTGACGTGATCGAGGAGGCGCTGCGCGACGCGATCTACGACGTGATCAGCGTCGGCCAGTTCGACTTCGACGAGCGCATCGCCGTCGCGGACAAGCCGGTCACCATCGTCTTCACCGGCGTCAACGGCGTCGGGAAGACGACGTCGATCGCCAAGATGAGCCAGTACTTCGAGGAGCGCGGCTACTCGACGGTGATGGCCAACGGCGACACCTACCGCGCCGGGGCCAACGAGCAGATCGAGCAACACGCCGAGGCGCTCGACACGAAGCTCATCACGCACGAACAGGGCGGCGACCCCGCCGCCGTGCTCTACGACGGCGTCGAGTACGCCGAGGCCAACGACATCGACGTCGTGCTCGGTGACACCGCGGGTCGGCTCCACACCAACGAGGGCCTGATGGACCAACTCGAGAAGATCGATCGCGTCGTCGACCCCGACATGACGCTGTTCGTCGACGAGGCGGTGGCGGGACAGGACGCCGTCAACCGGGCCCGCGAGTTCAACGAGGCCGCCGAGATCGACGGGGCGATCCTGACGAAAGCCGACGCCGACTCCAACGGCGGCGCGGCGATCTCGATCGCTCACGTCACCGGGAAGCCGATCCTCTTCCTCGGTGTCGGTCAGGGCTACGACGACCTCGAGCCGTTCGACCCCGAGGAGATGGTCGATCGACTGCTCGAGGACGACGAATAGCGTTCGGACGCGTTTCCGTCGCCCATTCCGGTTCCTCTCTTGAGCCTGCGCTCACCGATTCGACCGTTTGATACAATCGATTACTACTCGAAATCGAATACGAAACATACATATAATATCTGTTTGACATCACTGTATGCGCAAACCTCGTTCCCGCCGTGCCCTTCTCACGTCGATGGTGGGGCTGTCTCTGGGGGTTGCAGGCTGTTTCCAAGGTAACCTCACGGAGTCCGAGGAGTCGCTCGATTCCGGTATCGTCTCTGCGGACACGTTCGACTGCGACGACGTCGATCGGCCCGAGCCGATGGAGCCCTCCCGCGACGACGCCCTCGACCCGGCGCTGTATCCGACGCCGCCGAACCCGCTGCTCGAGTCGGCCGACGAGTACGTCCGCGAGTTCGAAGCGGCGTATCGACGGAACGCCTTCCTCGAGGAGTACGGATCGGAAGCCGACGGATTCGACTTCCAATTCGAGGAGGGAGAAACGAAACCGGTCGACACGGAGTCGGACCGCGACGCGAAACTGGTCTCGCTCGTCTACGATCTGACGACCGAGACGCGAGGGAATCCAGCGGAATCCGAGCGATCCGTCCGCGTCACGTACTACGTCGACGAACACATCGTCCTCCGGGCCCGCTACAGCGGGTTCGCCGACGGTCCGTCGTTCGATCCCGATCCGCGGAACGCGGGCGAGCCCGTCGCCTGTTTCAAGTAACGCAGTCGCTCTCCTACCGGAGACTATTGCTGGTATCGATGACGCGGTTCGCTCGATCGGGCTGATCTGTCCCCGTTTCCGCCCGCTCGGCGGTGGTCTCTCGCCCGCGGTGGGTGCGACGGGTTCCGAAGGAGGCAATATTTTCTTGTTCGGACGACCCTCGTCATGATTCGCCCCTTTGCAGGGTGGTATAGGGTTAGGCTGTTACTACCCGCTAAACGATGGTCTCTCAAAATACCGTGACTACGCCGGCTACTGGCAGCGCTCGCCAGTGGTGGTCTCTATGAAGAACGAAACCGCAAGCGCTTTCGAACTCGCGCGAACGAGGTGTTTCGCATGAACACGACGGAACAGTACAAACAGAACAAGCACCCGCTCGACGTCATCGACGACGTCTACGACTACGCCGACGAGGAGCTTTCCTTCGAGGAGATCGAAGAGCGCGCCGGCGGCGGCGAGTGGGAGCGTCTGAAGTGGGCCGGCATGTACGCCCAGAAGCAGGAGGGCTACTTCATGATCCGGACCAAGGTGCCGGGCGGCAAGCTCACGCCCGAACAGGCCGAAGTGATCGGCGAGGTCACCGAGGACTACGCCGTCGCTCCCGAGGAGTACGGCGGCGAAGAGCAGAACGAGCTCTGGGGCGACGCCTACCTCGACATCACGACGCGCCAGGACATCCAGAAACACTGGATCCGCGTCGAGGACGTCCCGGAGATGTGGGAACGGTACGACGAGGTCGGCCTGACGACGGTCCAGGGCTGTGGCGACTCGGCCCGGAACGTACTGGGCTGCCCCGCCGCCGGGCTCGACGACCACGAGTGTTTCAACGCGCAACCGGTCATCGACGCCGTCTCCGACTACTTCACCAACAACCGCGAGTACGCCAACCTCCCGCGGAAGTTCAAGATCACGATCACCGGCTGCGCCCACGACTGCGCGCAGTCCCAGATCAACGACGTCGGACTCGTCCCCGCGAAGAAAGAGATCGACGGCGAACACCTCTACGGCTTCCACGCCCGCGTCGGCGGCGGCCTCTCCGACGGCCCGCGGATGAGTTCGGAACTCGACGCCTTCATCCGACCCGAGGACGCCGTGGAGTTCTGCCGCGCCGTCGCCCAGACGTTCAAGGAACTCGGCGATCGCAACAACCGCGGCGTCTGCCGCATGCGCTACCTCGTCGAGCAAATGGGTCCCGAGAAGTTCGAGGAGGCCGTCCGCGACCGCTGTACGATCGACCTGCCCACCGGCGGCGAGAACCTGACCGTCGGCTACCAGGGCGACCACGTCGGCGTCCACGAGCAGAAACAGGACGGACTCAACTACGTCGGCTTCAACGTGATCGCCGGCCGCATGGGCGGCGACGAGTTCGCCGCGGCGGCCCGCGCCGCGAAGAAGTACGGGACCGAGGACGCCTCCGTCCGCCTCGCGACCGACCAGAACTTCCTCATCACCCACATCCCCGACGAGAACGTCGACGATCTCCTCGCGGAGCCGTTCGCCCAGGAGTACAGCCCCGATCCGGGGCCGTTCTCCCGCGGCGCGGTCGGCTGTACGGGCAACGAGTTCTGTAACTACGCCATCATCGAGACGAAGAAGCGCACCAAGCGCTGGGCCCGCGAACTCGACGAACGCATCGACGTGCCCGACGACATCGAGGCCATTCGGATGCACATGTCCGGCTGCTCGGCCTCCTGCGCCCAGCCCCAGATCGCGGACATCGGTTTCCGCGGCGAGACGGTCAAACTCGACGACGAGAACAGCACCAACGCCGAGGGCGACAACATCGTCGAAGGCATGGACTTCGGACTCGGCGGCTCGCTCGGCGCCGACAACGAGTTCTTAGACTGGGTCGAGAACGCCGTGCCCGCCCACGCCGTGATCCCGGCGCTCGAGCAGCTGTTCGAGGCCTACAGCGAGGGTCGCGACGACGGCGAGAAGTTCTACGAGTGGACCCGCCGCGTCGACAACGAGCGGCTCCGACAGATCATGCAAGGGGCCGACGCGCCGGTCGCACGAGGTGTTGCCCATGGGGACTAACGGCGAGGACGAGCGAAGCGAGTCCTCGAAGAAGCGAGCGGGAGCGGAGCGACACGCGAGCCGCGAGGACGAGCGAAGCGAGTCCTCGGAGCGCGTCTTCCCGACCGTCCCCGAGTCGAACACGGACGACGACGAGGCCGTGATGTTCCCCGAGAGCGGCGGTGCCGCGCCGCGGTCTCGAGAGGGAACCGAGCACGCTCGAGACGGTGCCATCGCCACCGATGGCGGTGCCGCCGACGGAGACGGCTGCTCGCCCGACACCTGCACCTGCGGCGAGAAGACGACCGAATCGGCCGCGTCCGCAGGCTCGGCCGACGACAAGCGCGTCGCCACCGACGGGGCGGGCGCCGCCAACGTCGACGAGATGGGCGAACTCGGCGAGCTCGAGTTCACCGAGCCCGCACAGGACGTCAGTCAGGACGTCTACGACGACGCACCTGATACCCGCGTCGGGATTCCGGACGGCGTCGACCTCGAGACGCCGGAGTACTCGATCCGGTCGCAGATGAACGACATCGAGACGCCCGACGAGAAGACCTGGTTCATGGAACTGGACGAGGCCGTCATCGACGAAGGACGGTGTATCCAGTGTGGGACCTGCGTCGCCGCCTGTCCCTCGGACTCGATCGGCGTCGGCGAGGACGACCTCCCGAAGCTGGTCAAGATGTGTACCGGCTGTTCGCTCTGTTGGGACTTCTGTCCCCGCGGCGGCCTCCGGTACGAGCGCCAGTGGAAGATCACCGGCGGCGAAGACAACGTCAAGGGCGCCGGCGACCCGATCACGGAGTTCTCCGCGAAGGTCGAGGACGACTGGACCGACAACGCCCAGGACGGCGGCGTCGTCACGGGCGTCCTCGCGACGCTGCTCGAGGAGGGCGAGATCGACGGCGCGCTCGTCGCCACCGAGAGCGAAGAGGAAGAGTGGAAGGCCGAGAGCTTCCTCGCGACGACCACCGAGGAACTCATCGAGAACGCCGGCACCGTCTACAACCAGACGCTGGCGCTCGGCAACCTCGACCTGAAACAGTGGGAGCACAAGCTTCCCGACAAGGACTGGGACGACCTCTCGCTGGCCATCGTCGGCACGCCGTGTGAGATCGAGGGCATCCGCGCCCTGCAGGACTTCGAGTGGGACTACCAGAAGCAAAACGAGGGCATCCGCGCGGTCGACTACACGATCGCGCTGATGTGTACGAAGAACTTCAACTACCACAGCCTCATGGGCGAGCAGTTAGAGGAGAAGCGAGGCATCTCGCCGTCGGAAATCGGCAAGATGGACGTCCTCAACGGGAAGATGATGGTCTACGACCACGACGGCGAGATGATCGTCGAGGAGGACATCGAGAACTTCCACGACGCCGCGCTAAAGGGCTGTGACGAGTGTGCGGACTTCACCGGCTTCTGTTCGGACATCACCGTCGGCTCCGTCGGCTCCTCGGACGAGTACTCCAGCGTCATCATCCGGACCGAACAGGGGATGAAGGCCTGGGACATGACCGAGCCGAAACTCGACTACCACGACCTCGAGGACCGCTCGGCGGTCGGCAAGCTCCAGGGCTGGGACAAGAAGAAGGCCTTCGAGAGCCTCGAGCGTCCCTTCGACCCCGACGCGCCGCGGTTCATCGACTACACCGACCACGCCGAGAACTACGGCACCGCGCTGAACCCGCACGATCAGGGCCACTAGATCGGTCGGTCCGGATTCGATTGCCGTCGTTCGAGCGCGTCTTCTCGTCGACTGTCTCCGTCGTCGATTCGTTCTGGCGGTTCGTCACCTGCTGACCTGCTGCTCGTGATCGACCGCCGACGTTTCTTTAAGTGCCTCTGGTCACAAGGTAGAGCTATGACGGGAAGTCGTCCTCGTTCGGATTCTCGAGGACGATCGAGTTTTCTTCCGAGTGGCGTCGCCGTCGCTCGGCCGACGGGCGCGGCGGGCCACGGGTCGCCGTCCAGCCGACACCGATTAGTGATCCGTCGGCGTAGCGGTTCGCATGTCCAGGGGTATCGGTGTACTGCCGGCGGTTCAGGACGCGCTCCCAGACTGGGCAGCGCTGCTCGTCGCGCTGCTGACCCAGCTGGGGGACGTCTGGTTTCTGGCCCTCCTCGTGGGGCTCGTCTACTGGCTTCGACCGAACGACCGCGAGGACGCCGCCGTCCTCGTCGGGCTGATGCTGGCCGGCTTCTCGCTGGTGACCGCCCTGAAATACGCGTTCGCCCTGCCCCGCCCTGGTCAGCCGCTCGTGGCCCTCGAGTCGCTGGGGCCACTGGCCCGGTCGCTGTACGAGGCGACGGGGACCGCCGACGGCTACGGGTTCCCGAGCGGACACGCCGTCCTGACGACGGTCGTCTACGGTAGCCTCGCCTGGCGGCTCTCGATCGGTACCGCTCGCCAGCGGGCCCTCGGCGCTGCGACCGTCGTCTCGCTCGTTTGCGCCTCGAGGGTCGCGCTTGGCGTCCACTATCTCGTCGACGTCGTCGCCGGCGTCGCCGTCGGGCTGTCGTTTCTGGTCGTCGCGAACGGGCTGACGGCCCGCTCGACCGATCAACGGACGGTGGCGTTCGCGATCGCGATCGGCGTCGGCGTCGTCGCGCTCGTCGCGAGCGGGGCCGCGGTCGACGCCGTACTGATCTTCGTCGCCACCCTCGTCGCGTTCGGCGGGTCGCAGTACGTTCGCCGCGTTCGCGACCGGTCGAGCACCTGAGGTGACACGGTAGCCCGTCGGTTTCCGTCAGATCACGACGCCGGACCGCAGGATCGCGATCAGAACGGTGAGCACCGGGATCGCCAGCAGCGTCGTCAGGAAGACGCAGGTCGAGACGTACTCCGAGACGAGCACGCCCTCGGAGCGGGCGCTCCCGGCGAACTCGATAACGAGGATCAGCGGTGTCACCGCGGCCGGCATCGCGGTCTCGAGGACGAACACGCGCGCGACGGTGGCGTTCTCGAAGCCGATCAGGAACGCGATCCCGAGGCCGACCAGCGGCGCGACGGCCATCTTGAGGGCCGTCGCGGACCAGGCGCGGGAGACCGCCGAGGCGGTGTCGGTGCGCGCGAGTTGGATCCCCAGGATGAGCAACATCAGCGGGATCGAGGCGTCGCCGACGAGTTGCAGCGTCTCCATCGCCGCCGTGTCCGCTGGCGGGACCAGATCCAGCGCCCGGGCGACCAGCGCGGCGACGACGGCGTAGGCCAGCGGAACGTAGAACACGCGGCGCACGCCCTCGAGGCCGGCGGAGCCGCTGCTCCGGGAGGCGATGTAGACGCCGAGGGTGTACATCAGCACCGACTGGACCGAGAGGAAGAGGACGGCCGTCTGGCGGCCGACGTCGCCGAACGCGAAGTCGGAGACGGGGATGCCGAGGTTCCCCGAGTTGGTGAAGATCGCGACGAGGACCAGGGCGCTCAACGCCGGTTCGCGCTCGCCGGTGGCGCGGCCGATCAGCTCGGCGATCCCCCACATCGACGCGGTGAAAACGAGGATCCCGACCGTCACTCGCGCGAGCGTCGCCGCGGCGAGTTCCGTGACGGCGAGGCTGTGAAACACTAGCGCGGGCGCCAGCACGTAGACGACGGCCGTGTTCAACGGCTCCGGATCGATCTCCTTGACGGTCGCCAGGGCGTAGCCGATCCCCGCGATCGCGACGATCGGCCCGATCGCCGAGGCGAAGATGCCGATCAGATCGGCCATCGGTCAGCGCTCACCCTCTCCGCGAGGCGGTCTGCTCGAGGGACTCGTCACCTTTGCAGTCGTTCCCTGCATCACGGCTGTGATACTCTCAGTGCTCGGTATGGGCGTTACGGTCGGTGCACGGGCTACTCTTGCCGGTGCCACAACTCCGTTCGTCCGTTAAGTGCTTCTGGTCACAAGGTAGAGCTATGACGGGAGGACGCCGTTCTCCGGGTTACAATTTCGAGTAGTCGCCACTGTCTTTCGCTCGAGGATTCGACGCGGCGAACGCGGACGGTCTTTACGTGGCTCTCGTCACAAGGTAAAGCTACGACGGGAAAGCGTCGTTCTCCGGATCTCACTCTCGAGTAGCCACAGCTGAATCTCTCGGCAGTCCCGTGTGTCGAACGCAGATTTCTTTAAGTGCTTCTGGTCACAAGGTAGAGATACGACGGGAAGACGTCGTTCTCGAGGAACTCGATCGACCAGCCCCGGGTCTCGGCGCCGTCGGTTTCGGGGGACTTATCTCTCGAGTCGGAAAGACACGCCCGTATGACAGCCGACGCGCGGATTCGAGTCGCGACTCCGGCGGACGCCGCCGCGGTCCGCGACATCTACGCCCCCTTCTGCGAGTCGACGGCGGTCACGTTCGAGGAGGCGCCGCCGACCGACGACGAAACGGCCGATCGAATCGCATCGACCCTCGAGACGTATCCGTGGCTCGTCTGCGAGGTCGGTGGCGAGGTCGTCGGCTACGCCTACGCGAGCCGGCTTCGCGAGCGCCGGGCGTACCAGTGGACGGTCGAACTCTCGATCTACGTCGCCGCGGACGCCCGCCGGTCGGGCGTCGGCCGCGCGCTCTACGAGTCGCTGTTCGCCGTCCTCGAGCGACAGGGCGTTCGCGACGCCTACGCCGTGACGACGGTCCCCAACCCCGAGACCGAGCGGTTCCACGAGCGAATGGGGTTCGAGCGCTGCGTCGACTTCCCGGCGATCGGTCACACCGAGGGCGAGTGGCACGACGTCGCCTGGTGGCGCCGGTCGATCGCCGAGAAGACGGCCGAGCCCGAACCGATCACGCCGCTGCCCGCGCTCCGGGATCGGCTGGACGAGGCCGACTGGGACGCGCTGGTTCGGACGGGCGTGGATCGCCTCGAGTCCTGAAGATCGGCCGCGGATCGTAATCGCACGGTCCGAACGCCCGTGCGCGGAACCACAGTCGATTAGTGGCCTAGCCCCGCCAGTTCCTCCCATGGATCCATCGGAGTACGGTACCTATCTCGTCACCCAGCAGTCGATCTCCGGAGACCGCTCGACGGTCGACGTCGTCCGCGCGGCGATCGACGGGGGCGTCGACGTCGTCCAACTGCGCGAGAAGGAGACCGACGCCCGCTGGCGGTACGAACTCGGCCTCGAGTTGCGCGAACTGACCGCCGAGGCGGGTGTCGATCTGATCGTCAACGACCGCGTCGACGTCGCCGAGGCGATCGACGCCGACGGCGTCCACGTCGGTCAGTCGGACCTCCCGGTCGGCGTCGCGCGGGAGCTGCTCGGTCCCGAGGCGGTCGTCGGCTGCTCGACGGCGACGGTCGAGGAGGCCCTCGAGGCCGAGGCCGCGGGCGCGGACTATCTCGGCGTCGGTACCGTCTACGCCACCACGTCGAAGGACGTCGAGCGGTACAAGGACGGGGTCGGCCCGGAGCGGATCGCCGAGATCGTCGACGCGGTCTCGATCCCGGTCGTCGGCATCGGCGGGATCACGGCCGACAACGCGGGCCCGGTCGTCGAGGCCGGCGCGACCGGCGTGGCCGTCATCTCCGAGATCACTGCGGCCGACGATCCGCGGGCCACGACCGAAGCGCTGTCCGACGCGGTCGAAACTGCGAAGTCGATGCGGAACGGACGGGATCGTGATGACTGACTCATTACCCGATGGTATCACCGGGGACGAGCTCGCCGACTCGCTGCGCGCGATCGGCCGACAGTCGCCGCTGGTCCAGCACCTGACCAACGAAGTCACCATGAACGACGTGGCCAACCTCACGCTCCACTGGGACGCGCTCCCGGTGATGGCCGACTCGCCGGGCGACGCCGGCGAGATGGCCGCCGGCGCCGCCGCGATCCTGTTCAACACCGGACAGGTTCCCGAGGGAAAAGTCGAGGCCATGCACGAGGCCGGCGAGACCGCCGCCGAGCGGGACATCCCCGTCGTCCTCGATCCCGTCGGCGTCGGCGCGACGCCCACGCGGGAGGCGGTCGCCGAGGCGCTGCTCGAGGACGTCGACTTCTCGATCATCAAGGGCAACTACGGCGAGATCAGCGCGCTCGCGGGCGTCGAGGCCGAAGTGAAGGGCGTCGAGTCGGTCGGCGAGTACGACGAGATCGAGGACGCCGCGCGGTCGCTGGCGGAATCGACGGGCGCGACGGTCGTCGCCAGCGGCGTCGAGGACGTCGTCGCGACCGGCGACGGGGCGATTCGCCTCTCGGCGGGTCACGAACGGCTCTCCGAGGTCGTCGGCACCGGCTGTATGCTCGGCGCCACGCTCGCGGCCTTCCGCGGCGCCGTCGACGACTCGACGACGGCCGCCGTCCACGGCGCGCTCGCCTTCGGTCTCGCCGGCGAGCGCGCGGCCGAGATGCCCCACGAGGGGCCGGCCAGCTTCCGGACGAACTTCCACGACGCCGTCGCCGGCTTCGATCCGGAGACCGCGGTCGAATCGGACCTCGAGAGTCGGATCGAGCGCGTCGATTGACGGGGGTCGACCCTCACCCGCTATTTCGAGACGTTCCAGTTGCCGGGAGCGAATGAAACCGTTTTAACCGCCCCGGGTGAACGTCAGCGTATGGCACGAGAGAACCTCGAAGACGCAGCAGCGACGCTCCGGGAGGCCGCGGACGCCGCGTCCGACGACGAGACGCGCGAGCGCCTCGAGAACCAGGCAGACCAGTTCGCCGACCTCGCCGAGGCCGAGCGCGGGCCCGACCACGGGAAACTGGCCCGTCACGAGCACATCCTCACCGATATCGCCGACGAAGAAGGCGGCGATGTCGCCGACCTGGTAGACGACGCCCTCGAGTCGGTCCGGGCGTTCCGGGAGACGGTCGAAGGCGTCTGAACGCACTCGGAACGGCGCCGAATCACTCGTTTTGCGGTCAGTACTCGGCCACGATCAGCGTCCGGCCGCGATCAGCAGACGGGCTTGGGATTCGCGCCCATCGCCTCGAGGCTCTCGACGTACTCGTCGTAGGCGGCCTGGATCGCGCCGTCGGCGGCCTCGTGGGCGCGCTCGCGGTCGTCTTCGTCCTCGCAGACGTCCTCGAGGAGTTCCGCGGCGCGCTCGAGCTGCTCGTCCAGATCGTCGCCGAACTCGCGGAAGACGCTCGCGGTCTGGGGGTCGGCGTCGCCGACGAAGTAGCCGACGACCTGGTCTTTCGAACGCTGGCTCGCGAGGATCCGGCCGACGAAGGCGCCGACGCGCTCGACGGTCGACTCGAGGCCGCGCAGGTACTCGTGGAGCGCGGGCACCTCCCGCGGCTCGTACTCGTCGTCCCCGAGGTGGTCGAGGACGGTCTCGTAGTGGCCCTCCTCCTCGTCGGCGGTCGCCTCGAAGGCCTCGCGAGCGGCCTCGTGGTCCTCGCTCTCGGCCCACTCGAGGAACGTCTGCCAGGCGGCGTGTTCGGCGTCGGCGGTCGCCCGGAGGACGGGTTCGGTGTCGATGTCGCCGTCGGTGTCGGCGTACAGCGACTTCGAGGACCCGAGTCGGGAGAGCGCGGTCTGGTTGTTCTCCTCAACGGCTTCGATAAACGCCTCGGAATCGGCCATACCGGCTCTTTCAATCGGCCTCGAGTTAGGTCTGTCGCGATAGCGTCCGCGGCCCGACGAGTGGTGAGTGATAACACGCATCGCGACCTCTCATCGCGTGACCGATCCGGCCACAGTTCCGCGGACGACCGACCCTGACGCCGAGGGATTCGAGAGGCTATCCGTCCGGAGTACCGATCGGTCGGTATTTCACGGCGGATTAGAAACAGGGGTGCATGAGAATCCGACGGCCGCGACGCCCCCGCCAGTTCCGGGTGGCCGACTCGGCACAACAAACCGTTGGTGGCTTCCTGCTCGCCGGACCGTTCGTCGTGACCCAGGAGGTCTGGGACCTCGCGGTCAGCATGAGTGCGCTGCAGGCAGTGTTGACGGTCGGCGTCGTCTCCGCGATCGGCTACGGCGCCCTCTATACGGCCGACACGACCCGCGATCCGGACACCGAGCAGGAGGTCGCCGGCGTTCCGATCCGTTTCATTTCGCTGTTGCTCGTCTCGTTCGGTTCAGTGGCGATCCTCGCGCTCCTGTTCAACGCGCCCGCCACGTTCCTCGGGGGCCCTCCGACGACGGCCGACGTCGCGTGGGACACGTTCAAGGCCGTCAGCGTCGGCTCGGTGTTCAGCATCGTCGGTGCGGCGACGGCCGACAGCGTCTTCGCGAAGTAGTCGGACGCTCGAAACGGCGGTTTTCGCGTCACTCCTCGGCGATCAGTGGTGATACCGCAGTCGCTACTCGCGACGTAGCGTCCGAAAAAACGGCTGTCTGAAACTACTTACTCAGCGCTGCCCTTCTCGATGGGCGCGTTGACCAGGTTGCCCCACTCGGTCCACGAGCCGTCGTAGTTGACGGTGTCGTCGTAGCCGAGCAGTTCGTGCAGGGCGAACCAGGCGACGGAGGAGCGCTCGCCGATGCGGCAGTAGGCGACGGTCGTCTCGTCGCCGTCGATGCCCTCGTCGGCGTAGAGCTCCTCGAGCTCGTCACGCGTCTTGAAGGTGCCGTCGTCGTTGGTCACGGCGGCCCACGAGATGTTCTTCGCGCCGGGGATGTGGCCGCCGCGCTGGGCGGTCTCCTGGAGTCCCGGGGGCGCGAGGACTTCGCCGGAGAACTCCTCGGGCGAGCGAACGTCGACGAGCGGAACGCCGCGCTCGATCGCGTTCTCGACGTCTTCGCGGTAGGCGCGGATGCTCTCGCGCGGACCGGCGGCGTCGTACTCGGTTTCCGAGAAGTCGGGCTCCTCGTCCGTGGTCGGGTAGTCGTTCTCGAGCCAGTACTCGCGGCCACCGTCGAGGAGATAGACCTCGTCGTGTCCGTAGTACTTGAACTGCCAGTAGGTGTAGGCGGCGAACCAGTTGGAGTTGTCACCGTAGAGGACGACCGTGTCGTCCTCGCTGATGCCGTGACTGCCCAGCAGCTCCTCGAAGTCCTCCTTCGAGAGGATGTCGCGGGTGGTCTGGTCCTGCAGTTGGGTCTCCCAGTTGAACCCGATCGCACCGGGGGCGTGCTCCTCCTCGTAGGCTTCCGTGTCGACGTCGACTTCGACCAGTCGGAGGTCGGAGTCGTCGTCCTGGAACTCGTCGAGGCGCTCCTCGACCCAGTCGGCCGTGACGAGTACGTCGTTGGCGTAGTCGTTTGCCATACGCGTTCCTACGACGCCGACACACAAAGGGACTGCTTAACCGGTCAATTCGGACACCGATCGACCCTGGCGGAAATACTTGCCACATCTTCCGCTCCCCGACCGGTTTGTCTCCGCTCACAGGCCCCGAAAGAAGCTGAAACGTGGTATTTCCGGCTGATAGACCAGTTCAGCGATACGTTCCGACGACTGACACCAGCAATAGTTGCCACTGTCCCGGTACCCGTTCGTTCGGGTCCAAACCGGTGCGTTCTCGGAGCTCCGCTCGTATAGCCCGATTAATGAACGATTCCGTCGTCGTCACGCCCGATTGGCTCGCAACGCACCGAGAGGACCCGCAGGTACGCGTCGTCGACGTCAGGGACGCCTGGGAGTACGACGGCATCGGCCACATTCCCGGTGCCCTCAATATCCCGTTCGACAGCTACCGCGACGAGAGCGACGTCGATCGGGGGACCCTCCCCGGCGCCGACGCCTTCGCCGACCTGTGCTCCGAGGCCGGCATCGCGCCCGAGGACACGATCGTCGCCTACGACGACACCCACGGCGTCTTCGCCGCCCGGTTCGTGCTCACCGCCCTCGAGTACGGCCACGACGACGTGCGCCTGCTCGACGGCGACTACAGCGCCTGGAACCGCGAGTACGAGACCTCGAGCGAGACCCCCGACGTCGAGCCGACCGAGTACGACCCCGACCCGCTGGCGCCCGAGGAGAGCCCGCTGGTCGACTACGCCGCCGTCGAAGCGGCCCTCGAGCGCGGCGCGCTGTTCGTCGACACGCGCGAGGCCCACGAGTTCGAGGAGGCCCGCCTGCCGGGCGCGGTCCGGTTCGACTGGCGCGAGGTCGTCGACGACGAGACGCGGCGACTGAAGCCCGCGGACGAACTCGAGGAGCTGCTGGCCGAGCACGGTATCACGCCCGATCGAGAGATCGTCCTCTATTGTAACACCGCGCGACGGATCAGCCACACCTACGTCGTGCTCCGGGCGCTGGGCTACGAGGACGTCGCCTTCTACGAGGGGAGCCTGACGGAGTGGGTGGCGAACGATGGGGCGGTAGAGAGCGGCGAGGTTGAGCGAACGAAGTGAGCGAAACCTCGAGACGGAGCGGGGAGGCGTAGCCGACCCGCGGAGAGCGGCGAGGTCGAGTGAACGGAGTGAACGAGACCTCGATGTGGAGCGGTGAGCCGTCAGGCGAACCGCGGAACAGGCGAGGCTGAGTGAGCGGCGCGAACGAAGCCTCGAGGCGGAACGGGGAGCGCGGCGAGGCCGAGTGAGCGGCGCGAACGGGGCGTTCGAGACGGTGAAGCCGGCAACTAACGCCGTCCCTCGAGTCACCGGGTCGAATCCGATCGTCGCGGTCCCGTTCGTCTCGCGGTTCGAATGAGACACGCTGAGCGACAGTACTCGCTAGGCGATCACTGCGCATCCGTTCGCTTCCACTGCGTTGGCGCCTGACCGGAGAACTGGCACCGCCCTCCCCGGATCGCCCGACCGTCACGATTCCTTTCCGATCCCGATTGCTGTAACTCTTCCAACGGTAATGGGATAATTACCGGGCTGCAAGGCCTCTATTACAAGGACCGATATTCCCGGTTGGTAGTCCATGTGCGGTATCGTTGGTGCGTACGGGTGGACCCACGACGAGACGCTCTCGTCGATGCTCGACTGGATCGAACACCGCGGCCCCGACGAGGAGGGGTCGTACCTCGATCGCGACGCGGGACTCATGATGGGTGCGCGCCGCCTCTCGATCGTCGACCTCGAGGGCGGGTCCCAGCCGAAGTGGAACGAGGACGAGACGGTCGGCGTGGTCTTCAACGGTGAGATCTACAACCACGGCGAGTTACGCGACCGACTCTCCCGCGAGGGTCACCGGTTCGAGAGCGAGTGCGACACCGAAGTGCTGGTCCACCTCTGGGAGGAATACGGCGAGGAGATGGTCTCTCACCTCGAGGGCATGTTCGCGTTCTCCATCTGGGACCGCGAGGCCGAGACCGTCTTCCTCGTCCGCGACCGGTTCGGCATCAAACCGCTGTACTTCGGGACGACCGACCGGGGCTACGTCTGGGGGAGCGAGCTCCCGGCGCTGCTGATCGGCGGCGTCGACCGGACGATCGATCCCGCGGCCGTCTACAACCACTTCTCGCTCGAGTACACGCCGGCCCCCCAGACCCTGCTGGAGGACGTCTGGAAGGTCGAGCCGGGGCAGTCGGTGACGATCAGCGCCGACGGCGTCGAGACGCGGAAGTACTGGGACCTGCTCGACCTCGAGACCGGGACCAGAACGACGACGATGGCGGCGGCGGCCGACCGGCTGCGGACCCTGCTCGAACGCTCCGTCGAGAAGCGGATGATGGCGGACGTGCCGGTCGGGGCGTTCCTCTCGGGCGGACTGGACTCCTCCGCCGTCACCGGGATCGCCTCCCAACTCAAGGACGACCCGCTCAAGACCTACTCCGTCTCCTTCGCCGACGAGAACCTCGACGAGAGCGACGAGGCGCGGCTCGTCGCGGACCACTTCGGCACCGACCACCACGAGGTCGACATCGACCTCTCGTCGATGGACCTGTTCGGCGAGATGATGCAGTACCTCGGCGAGCCGACGGGCCACCTGCAGATGCTGCCGATGTACGCCCTCTCCGAGCGGGCCAGTCGGGACGTCAAGGTCGCGCTGGCCGGCGAGGGCGCCGACGAACTGTTCGCGGGATACCCCTGGTACCAGCACGTCCCCGAACACAAGCGCAAGGTCGACTTCATGCCGGCGTTCACCCACGACGTCGCCGACGCCGTCGCGCAGGTGGCGCCGGTCGGGAACAAGCACCTCCGGTACTTCTCCGGCCTGAAGAACAACGAGGAGATGCTGCTCAATCACGTCTGTGGCTTCACGACCTTCCGACCCGAACCGGACGAGTTCCTCCGGACGGGGGAGTCCGCCACGACGTCCGGCCTGCGAGCGAACGTCGGCGAGGTCACTACGGAGGTCGCGGACCCGGCCTTAGAGCAGCACATGTCGACCTACGAGACGGGCTACACGCTGCCGGACTACCACCTCTACAAGGCCGACCACATGAGCATGGCCCAGTCGCTCGAGCTTCGCGTCCCCTTCCTCTCGAAAGAGCTGGTCGAGTTCGCCCACTCGCTGCCGGCCGAGCTCAAGGTCACCGACGACGACGTCAAACGGGTGCTCAAGACCGCCGTCAGCGACCTCCTGCCCGACCCGATCCTCGAGCGCGAGAAGATGGGGATGCGCCCGCCCGTCGAGGACTGGTTCGAGGAGGAGCACGATTCGATCGAGACCTGGTTCACCCGGGAGAAACTCCGACAGACGCCGTACGTCGACGCGGACCGGGCCCTGTCGCTGCGCGAGGCACACCGCAGCGGCGAGGAGTCCGTCGGTCGAACGCTCTGGATGATCCTCACCTACGTCGCGTGGTATCACTCCTTCATCGACGAACAGCACGCGGTCGTCTGACGCCGAGCGCGCGACGTGCCCGCCGGCTCTCCGCTCGCAGGCGTCCGGACGGACCGGGCGAACGAGGAACAAAGCAGAAGGGTAAACCGACGCCCTCGAGTACACCGCAGCCATGGCTCGCGATTCCCTTCCGCGGATCGGTCTCGGGACGTACTCCGACGACGACCGGGAACAGTGGACCGAGAACGTCCGGACGGCCCTCGAGGTCGGCTATCGACACGTCGACACGGCGCAGGTGTACGAGAACGAGCGGTTCGTCGGCGACGGACTGCGTTCCGCCGACGTCGACCGCGAGGACGTCTTCCTCTCGACGAAGACCGTCCACCACGACGTGCCGTCCGATCCGGACGCCGTGCCCGACGCGATCGACGGCTGTCTCGAGCGACTCGGCGTCGATTTCGTCGACCTCCTCTACGTCCACTGGCCGTCGGGGATCTACGACCACGACGAGATCCTGCCGGCGTACGACGACGCCTACGAGGCGGGCAAGACGCGTCACGTCGGTCTCTCTAACTTCACGCCGGAACTGCTCGACGAGGCCCGCGAGGTCCTCGACGCCCCGCTGTTCGCCCACCAGGTCGAGATGCACCCCCTGCTCCCACAGGAGGAGCTGGTCGCGTACGCGCAGGAACACGACCACTGGCTCGTCGCCTACTCGCCGCTGGCCAAGGGCGAGGTGTTCGACGTCCCCGAGATCCAGCAGGTCGCCGAGAAACACGACGCGACGCCGGCGCAGGTCTCGCTCGCGTGGTTGCTCAGCCACGACAACGTCGCCACGATTCCGAAGGCCAGCAGCCGCGACCACATGATTCAGAACCTCGAGGCGCTGGACCTCGAACTGGACGCGGAAGACATCGACACCATCGACTCGATCGACCGCCGCCACCGCGAGATCGATCCCGACCACGGTCCCTGGAACTGGTAGTCGCGGACCCTCGAGCCGCTTCTTCGGTCGCTGTCGGTCTGCTCGTCACCTCAGTCGCCCACGTCCCGCCAGTCCGGCGCCGTCGAGAACTCGCTCGAGGACAGTTCGTCGAACGCGGCGTAAACTGCCTCCGACAACGCCGGATGAACGTGGACGGGCTCGGCGACGTCGTCGACGGTCCCGCCGCCGCTGTCCATCGCAGTGACGACCTCCTGGATCAGCGTCGAGGCCTGCGGGCCGACGATGTGACAGCCCAGAATCTCACCGTCCGGTGCTGCGAGCACCTTCACGAAGCCGTCGTCGGCGTCCATGATCATCCCCAGCGGCGCGGCGTCGAAGGGGACCGTCGCTGACTCGTACTCTCGATCCGCGTCCTCGAGTTCGCCCTCCGTCCGTCCCACGCCGGCGACCTGCGGCTCGGTGAAGACGGCGTGGGGCATCGCAGTGTAATCGACCGCCTCGCCGGCGCCTTCGAGGAGGTTCGCCGAAACCGTCTTCGCCTCGTAGTCCGCCGCGTGTTTGAACGGCTGCTCGCCGACGATATCGCCGAGCGCCCAGACGTCGTCGCAGGTCGTCTCGAGGCGGTCGTCGACCGCGACGTACTCGCCGTCGTCGGTCTCGACGCCGGTCGCCTCGAGATCGAGGGTGTCCGTGTTCGGACGACGACCCGTCGCGAGCAGCAGGTCGTCGGCCTCGAGCTCGACGCCGTCTCCGGAACCGCTCTCGCCACCGCCGTCGTCTCCGCCCTCGCTCGGTTCGGCGGTCACGACGACGCCCGCGTCGTTCTCCGCGACTTCGGCCGCCTCGTAGCCGGCGTAGACGTCGCAGTAGCGCTCGAGCGACTCCGTCACGACCTCGCTGACCGCGTCGTCCTCCCGGGGGACGAGTCGCTCGCTGCGCCCGACGATCGAGACGTCCGTCCCTACTGCGGCGAAGAAGTAGCCCAGTTCGGCGCCGATGTAGCCCCCGCCGACGACGACCAGCGAATCCGGTCTCTCGTCCAGGAAGAGCGCGTCGTCGCTCGTGAGGAAATCGACGTCCTCGAGGCCGTCGATCGGCGGCACCAACGGCCGGCTGCCGACCGCGATGACGACGCTGTCGCCCCGAAGTTCGACCTCGTCCCCGTCGTTCAGGTCAACCGCGAGCGTCCGCTCGTCGACGAACCGGCCCTCGCCGCGGTAGAGCGCGACGTTCTCGGCGTCCTCCAGACTCGCCCGCTGTCGATCCGCCTTCTCGTAGACCGTCTCGTGGATCGCCGCCGTGATCTCGCCGTAGTCGACGCCCTCGAGCGCGGCACCGACGCCGAACTCCCCGGCGCGGCGGACCGTCTCGGCGATATCGGCCCGGTGGATGAGCGCCTTCGAGGGAACACAGCCCCGCGTGATACAGGCGCCGCCGAGCGGGCCGCGCTCGATCACGGCCGCCTCGAGACCTCGCTCGGCGGCCGCCGTCGCGACCTGACTCCCCGATCCGCCGCCGATCACGACTACGTCGTACTCGTCCATACGCGAGCCGACCACGGCTGCGCGCGTAAAACCGGAGCCTGCGACTCGAGGGATCTCGTCCGCGGGACGGTCTCGGCGCGATCCCGCAATCGATGCGAATTGACACGATATCGCCGAACATAACGGCTGCGGCACATCGCCGCGATCTTATTTCGTCTACTAAACAAGATAATTAACCTCGCTATCGGCCGGACGAGCGATTATGGCGACAGAGACCGAGTCGAGCGATGGAATCACGATCACCCGGAATCGGGTCGTCCGATTCCTGTTCACGAACGAGTACGTCCAGCCGGCGGTCAATCTACTCACCGCCGCGCTCTTCGTGTACGCGATCTATCGGGCCGCGGTCGGCCCGACGGACTCGAGCGCGAACTTCGGAGCCGTGGCCTTCTTCGACCTGTGGTGGTCGCCGGCGATGATCCTCAGCCTGCTGTTCCTGGGTCGGATCTGGTGTTTCTTCTGTCCGCTCGGCGCGATCGTCAGGCTCACCCAGCGGTTCGGACTGCAGCGACACTTCCCGATGTACTCCCACCGGAAGTGGGTCGTCTACGGGCTGCCGCTGTCGGTCCTGTCGCTGACCGCGGTGACGTTCGCGCTGGCCCGGTGGCCGATGTACAAGGTCGGCGTCGCCTACACGCCGCGTCTGATTCCGTACTACTGGCTCGCGATCCTCGGCGTCGCCGTCGCGGTCAGCCTCGTCTATCGGCGACAGGCGTTCTGTCGGTACGTCTGTCCCGCGACTGGGGTGATGAGCGTCACGTCGAAGCTCTCGCCGCTCGAGATCGCCCAGCGGAGCGAGACCGGCGTCCAGTGTGCGACCCTCGAGTACCGGAGCGAGTACCTGAGCACGGACCGCCGGTGTACGGTCTGCATGAAGTGTACGACCGAACGACCGGACGAAGACGTGGACCTTCGCTTTCGGTGGCCGGGGTCGAAGATCGTCACCGAGCGCATCCCGCTGGTCGACGAGGCGATCGTCGCGCTGGTCATCTGGGCCGTCTTCCCGATCGATCACGTCCTCGGTGACGCCGTCGAGTCGACGGCGCTGGTCGGGGGACTCCCGGGGCTGCTCACGCCCACGGTGGCGTATCTGACGAGCATCGCGGCGACGCTGCTCGGATTCACGGCCGTCAATCGGCTCGCGAGCGACTGGGGCGGCCTCGACTGGACCGAGTCGTTCACGAAGTTCGGGCTCGCGTACGCGCCGCTGGGAATCATGTACTCGCTGGGCGCCCACGTTATCGGGGGCCTGCTCGAGGACGGCGGCGAGAGCCTGAACGCGTTCGCGAACGGGTTGGGCATCCCGCTTGACCTCCCCGCGGGCGCGGAGCCGGCGCTCGTTTCGGCCTGGGACGCGTTCTTCGTCGCCGACTGGCTCTGGCTCGCCGTCGCCTGGAGCGGGCTGATCGCCTGGCAGGTCGCCGCGACGATGGCCGACTCGAGGCGTCTGGCCTATCGCGCGTTCGTTCCCCACGTCGCGTTCATGGCCGTCTGTACGGCGCTCGTCGTCGTCGCACACTGATCGACGCCGGTCCGCGAGCGAACGCTTTCGCTCCAGTCGAACTGACACGACGCGCGACGGGTGCGGCCGGAAGAAAAACGAGCCCGGTGGCGGTCGTCGCCGCAGCGTCGTTACCGTCCGCGTCGACCGACGATTCTGATCGGCGCCGTCCCCGCGAGTCCGTGCGCTCCGTCCTCGCTCCGTTCCCACTCGAGTCGGGCGGCCGATTCGTCGCCGTCGAACCCGGCGTCGTTGGCCGGGAACAGCAACAGGAGATCGTCCCGCCCGTCGCCGTTCATGTCGATCGCGTGACCGTCGTGCATCGGTCGTGCACCGCCGCCGTCCGCTACGACGTCGGGTGCGCCGAACCGATATCGGACGACTTCGCTCGTCGGATCGAACTCGTCGGTCTGTCGGACGACGACCGGGATCACGCCGCAACTGTTCGGATTGATCGGCGCTCGATCGGTGCCCGGTTTGACGTCGATCTCGAGGTCCGCCGGGAAGTGCGCGGCGGCCTGACCCCCGAGCGTCGCGATGCCGAGGGCCGTCGCCGCGAGCCCGGTTCCGCCCCGAAGCACGCGGCGTCGAGCCATCGCCGAGTCGGTCGTCGAGTCGCTTCGCCGTGACGAATCGGATCGTGTCTCGTCCATGCGACAGTGTTCCAGTTCACCGCTGGAACGAATAGTTACTCTGGTGTGACTATCGAAAGAATCTGTCTACTCGCATACCGGTTCGCATCGCCGGCGCTATCGCCGTCGTTGCTGGATTCGGTGGCACTGGCGCGCTCACAGCCAGTCGTCGCCCGTGTCGTCGTCCGTCGCCTCCCGGTAGGATCGGACGGCCTCCGCGAGGTTTCGCAGGGCCTCGTCGGGAGTCTGGCCCTGGCTCGAGACCCCGGTGACCTCGTCGTCGGCGATGTGGAGGCCGTGTTCGGTTTCGCGCATCGTGACGTCGGCGTCCTCGAGCGCCTCGTAGTTGCTGGGGTCAGCGATCGCGTCGTCTTCGTCGCCGTCTTCGCTCATACGACCGACTTCGCGGCCCTCGAGTGAAATACGCATCGACGCCGCGACGGTCGGCGCCTCCTCGAGCGGACACCGCATCGATTGTCGACGAGCCGGATATTCGAGAACGGACCCGGTAACCGGTTCTCGATATTCCGTGCGCGGTGTGGAGAGTAGAAAAAGCCTTTAACGCCATCGCCCCGTAGACTGAGCAAATGGTACTCGACGATCTCGGGAGTTCTCTGCGGGGAACCTTAGATAAGCTCCGCGGGAAGTCACGCATCAGCGAGGAGGACATCGAGGAGATCGTCAAGGAGATCCAGCGCTCCTTGCTCTCCGCCGACGTCGACGTCTCGCTCGTGATGGAGCTGTCGGACAACATCAAGGAGCGAGCCCTCGAGGAGGAGCCCCCGGCCGGCACGCCGGCGCGGGACTTCGTCCTCCGCATCGTCTACGAGGAACTGGTCGCCCTCATCGGTGACTCGACGGAGTTGCCCCTCGAGGAACAGACCATTCTCCTGGCCGGGCTGCAGGGTTCCGGGAAGACGACCTCCGCGGCGAAGATGGCCTGGTGGTTCTCGACGAAGGGGCTTCGCCCCGCCGTGATCCAGACCGACACCTTCCGTCCCGGCGCCTACGAGCAGGCCAAGGAGATGACCGAGCGCGCGGAGGTCGACTTCTACGGGAACCCGGACAACGACGATCCGGTCGAGATCGCCCGCAAGGGCTTAGCGGAGACCAGCGAGGCCGACGTCCACATCGTCGACACGGCGGGTCGCCACGCGCTCGAGGACGAGTTGATCGACGAGATCGAGGAGATCGAGGACGTCGCGGATCCCGACACGTCGCTGCTCGTGCTGGACGCGGCGATCGGGCAGGGAGCCAAGGACCAGGCCCAGCAGTTCGACGAGTCGATCGGGATCGACGGCGTCGTCATCACGAAGATCGACGGGACCGCGAAGGGTGGCGGCGCGCTGACGGCGGTCGACCAGACCGACTCCTCGATCGCCTTCCTCGGGACCGGCGAGGAGGTCCAGGACATCGAGCGCTTCGAGCCCGACGGCTTCATTTCACGGCTGCTCGGCATGGGCGACCTCGGCCAGCTCGCGGAACGCGTCGAGCGCGCCATGGAGCAGACCGAGATGGAGGAGGACGACTGGGACCCCGAGGACATGCTCCAGGGCTCGTTCACCCTCCACGACATGCAAAAGCAGATGGAGGCGATGAACAACATGGGGCCGCTGGATCAGGTGATGGACATGATCCCCGGCTTCGGCGGCGGGATCAAGGACCAGTTGCCCGACGACGCGATGGACGTCACCCAGGAACGGATGCGCACGTTCTCGGTCATCATGGACTCGATGACCGAGGCCGAGAAGGAGTACCCGAAGGCCATCGGCGCCAGCCAGATCGAACGCATCGCCCGCGGCTCGGGTACCAGCGAGGACGAGGTCCGGGAACTGCTCCAGCAGTACAAGATGATGGAGAAGACGATCAAGCAGTTCCAGGGCATGGGCTCCGAACAGGAGATGCAGCGCATGATGAAACAGATGCAGCAGGGCGGCGGCGGTGGCGGCGGTGGCATGGGCGGTATGGGGCCGTTCGGCTGATCGCGACGCGACCCTCACTCGACTCACCGCCGATCGATTCTCCCCTCGAGCCCGTTCGTTTCGGACTCGAGACACGTATTGTCGGCTGCCACTACGTTCATGTTCCTCTAGACGTATCCTCGAGTCGATGAACCGTCGGCAGTATCTCACGCGCACTGGCGTCCCCCTCGCCACGCTGGCCGCGATGGCCGGCTGTCTCGATGATCTCCCCGGTACCGATTCGAACGGCGACTCCGTCGCGGTCGCCGATCGGACCGGCGACCGCGAACTCGACCGCGCCGTCGGCGAACTGAACGAGGCCGCCCTCGCCCTGTTCGCCGCGGACGACGTCGAGGACCCCACCGACGTCGAGTTCGACGCTTCGGTCCCGACCGAACGGATCGAGAGCGCCCGGGAACACCTCGAGACGGCGGCGGACGAACTGGACGACGACCGCGAGTCCGAAATCGAACTCCTGCGGACGTACGCGGCCGTCCTCGAGCGACTGGTCGACGTGACCGAGACGGTCACCGACGAGACGCTCGAGGAGGACCTCGAGAGCGTCTTCGGGGCGATCGGCGGCGACGACGCCGAGGGCGACGGTGGCGACGCGGACGACGACCTCGAGGAGGCGTCCGCGACGATCGACGAGCGAACGAACGAGTTCGCGGCCGCCGAGACGAACCACGCGGAGGCGGCCGCCGACGTCGAATCGTTCGACGAGGCGTTCGAGCGACTGGTCCGGATCGACCCCGCCGAACTCGCGGACGGCGTCGCGACGCTGGGCGACGCGACCGCGTCGCTCGCGACGCTCGGCGACGGGCTCGAGTCGCTGCTCGACGGCTACGAGCGCCTGCAGGCGGGCCGCGACCACATGGAGAACAGGGACTTCGGGGAGGCGGAGACCGCCTTCGGTACCGCCGAGTCGGCCTTCGAGACGGCGACGACGACCTTCGAGGAGGACGAGGAGCCGCCGAGCGGGATCGCAGAGCACGTCGAAACAGCGATCTGCCAGAGCGAGCACCTCACCGACGCCGCGGCGGCCTTCGAGGAGTGGGCGATCGCCGCGGCCGACGGCGACCGCATTGCGGCTCAGAACCACAAGGAAACGGGCGAGCAATCGGTCGACGCGGCCGGCGACTGTACGTAACCGACACGGATCGGCGGTCCGCAACCGACTCGAGTCAGCGGTCTCAGTTCGGTGTCGTCGGTGGCGTCGGCGATACCGTCTCCGGCCTCAATCGACGGTCACTTGTTCGTCCTCGGCCGTCGCCTCGGGCGGGAGTTCGTCGATGAGGACGACGGCGTCGCCCTCGAGCACGGTCGTGTCGTCGCCGTCGGTGACGGTCGTCTCGATCCGGTACTTCGAGCGGCCCAGGTCGTCGACGACCTCGCAGACGGCCGTCACTCGGTCGTCGATCGGCACCGGCGCGAGGAAGCTGCTCTCCTGTGAGAGGTAGATCGTCAGCCCCGGCAGGCGGGCGAGCGCGGCGCTGATCAGCCCGTTTGCGAGGACGCCGTGGACGATCCGCTCGCCGAATCTGGTCTCGGCCGCGTAGGCCGCGTCGAGGTGCAGGCGGTTCGTATCGCCGCTGATCTCGGCGAACGCCTCGACGTCGCTCTCCGAGAGCACCTTCGAGAACCGAGCGACGTCGCCGACGTCGACGGTCGACTCGTTCTCGGCGCGGTACTCGAACGTCCAGTCGTCGCGCTCGTACTGCGTGTCGGTCCGAACTCGTTGTCGCGGGCGCTCGGCCTCGAGGCCGCCCGTCCGATGGGCGAGGTGGGGGACGTAGTAGCTGAGCTCCGTCGTGGTGAGGATACCGACGAGGTCACCGTGAGCGTCGCTATCGCCCGCTTCGCGCTCGACGACCGGGAGGTGCTCGAGCCCGTTCTCCTGCAGGACGCCGACGGCGTCGATGATCGTCGTCTCGGGGGAGATCGTCTCGAGGGGCGCAGACAGCACGTCGGTCAGTTCGACGCTGCCGAGATCGGTGCGCTCGCAGAGGTGCGTGAGGAAGTCGCCTTCGGTCACGATGCCGATCGGCGCGCCGTCGCGAACGACGACGACAGAACTGACGCCCTCGTCGCGCAGCAGCGTCGCGGCGCGGGAGGCGGTGGTGTCCGGCGTGGCGGTGACGACGTCGGTGACCATGATCTCCGAGACGGTGATCGTGTCGTGCATCCCCTCGGTGTACGTGTCGGTGGCCTTTCACTCCCCGCCCGTCGTTCGCTCGCTGCGAGCAGTGCGGAAACGGGTTCGCCGACTCGAGACGATAGCCGACGGTCGCGGGGACGGAGCGAAGGGAGGGCTGCGAGGGGGAGACGCGGTGGGTGGGACACGACGAGCGGATCCGAGGCGACGAGTTCCGTCGAGCGCGCTCAGGCGTCGACCGGTCGGCCGTCCTCGGTCGGCGGTGCGATGTGGTCGACGTACTCCTCGAGCGTCGGCTCTTCGACCCGCACCCGAACGGCGATCTCGCCGAGTTCGTCCGGCTCGCCCACGGAGAAGTTGATCCGATCCTCGAAGGCCGCCTGCTTCTTCAGCGCGAAGGTGAACGTCTCGTCCTCGCGGTTCGCGAAGAACTCTCCGCGGGCGGTGTCGAGGATCTCCTGGCGGTGGAGCAGGTCCGAGAAGTGGTCCATCGCGTGCGCTTCGCCCCTGACTTCGCCGAACTCCTCCGCTATGTCGGCGTTGGGAAAGATGTTCGCGACGGCGTCGACGACCCGACTCGTGACTTCGGTGTCGTAGATCGGCGCCGTGATCTCGATGTCGACGCGATAGATGTCGGTCATGGATCGGTATTCGAGACGGAGTCTGGTGTCGGTTCCGGTTCCGATTCCGGTTCGCCGTCGTCACCGTCGGTCGCCGCGCCGCCCTCGCGGATGATCGCCTCGATGCGCTCGTGGAACGCCTCGAGGGAGTCGGTGTTCTCGACGACGACGTCGGCGCGGTCCATCGCGTCGTCCATCCCGAAGCCGCGCTCGCGCTCGTCGCGGGCGGCCAGCCCCTCGCCGCCGTCGTCCTCGCTGGCGTCCCGGCCGCGGGCGTCGATCCGCTCGGCCCGGACCTCGAAGGGGGCCTCGATGCTGACCAGCGTGAACGCCTCGCCGAACCGCTCTTCGAAGATGTCCACTTCCGTGTCCGATCGGATGCCGTCCACGAGGAC
This sequence comes from Haloterrigena sp. KLK7, assembly GCF_037914945.1. Lineage (NCBI taxonomy): Archaea > Methanobacteriati > Methanobacteriota > Halobacteria > Halobacteriales > Natrialbaceae > Haloterrigena > Haloterrigena salinisoli. The sequence goes on along the minus strand of NZ_CP149787.1, from coordinate 1,252,690 downwards.
GGTGTCGTGGTCCTCGAGGCGGTCCTCGATCATCGGCAGCGACCGCTCGGCGATCGCGGTCGGCCCGTTCTCGTCGCGCAGCGCCTGCGCGACCTTGCCGTGATCCTTCGTCGGGTCGAGCCCCCGGTCGGCCGTCTCCTGGCGGACGACGTCGCCCATCGTCACCACCGGGATGCCGTGTTCGCGCGCGACGGTCGCGGCCTCGCCCTTCCCGCTGCCGGGCAGTCCCACCGTTCCGATGACGTGCATCGACGGATCGTACCGGCGAGACGTGTATAAGCGCTGTTGTTCGTCGCTCGACTCGAGCGCGCTTGCGGCGGACGAAACGGTCGGGTTGCAGCCAGCGAAACGTCAGTAGGACTCGGGTTCCCGACTCGATCGCGGAGTGCGACGCGGCCCACTCCGGAGCGAATCGTCGCCCTCGAGCCGGCGCTCGCGACCGAACGCTTAGCCGTCGCGTAGCGCTCGCACCCTTCCCGCTTGTGTGGAACGGAACGACGGCGACGCGCACAACCGTTCGCTCGGCTCGAGTTTACGTCGGATAATTCGACCGAATCCGGACTAACAATCGGAACCGACTGTCGCTATTATTTAGTGGTCGATCGTCGCCGCCGACTGCACGCTATGACAGCTTCGAAACTCGACCGACGACGGTTCGCGAAGGTAGTCGGTGTCGGTTCGATCGCCGCGCTCGCCGGCTGCAGCGACGGAGGGTCCGAGGGGAACGAATCCGACGGCGGCGACGGCGATCCCGGCAACGAGAGCGAGCCCGGGGAGAACGAGACGGGCGACGAGCCCGGCGCTGGCGAGAACGGCAGCGCCGAACCGGGCGCGGGCGGGAACGACTCCGACACCGAGGACGAACTGTCCGGCCCGGGCGCGGACGAGAACGACTCCGAGGACGCCGAAAACGAGTCCACCGACGGCGAGACCGAATCGGACAATCCGTTTCTCGACGACGATAGTACCGAGGACAACGGTTCGGACGCGGAGGGCACCGCCGGCTCCTAGCACTCGCCGTCGGGAACGGGAGACGGTCGACGTCGCACGGCTTTTTCGCGGTCGCCTCGGACGACACTGACCTCGTGAGGTCGGTCTCCCGGTAGCGATCCGGCTGGTCAATCGGCCGCCCGTCGTGACCTCGCTGTATCGGTTCCACGGGTAGCTGTGGGAAATCCACACCGCTTATACCGATCCGACATGGACTCCTACTCGAGGGCGCGTAGCTCAGTCCGGAAAGAGCGTCGGACTTCTAATCCGACGGTCGTGGGTTCAAATCCCATCGCGCCCGTACAGCGAGGAACGAAGTGACGAGCGAACCGGCACGTGGGATTGGAATCAGGGAGGAGCTTTGCTCCGACCGTGGTTCAAATCCCATCGCGCCCGTGCAACGAGTCGCGGAGCGATGAGTGAACCAACACGTGGATTTGAACGAGATGAGAGCTTTGCTCTCCCCGTGGTTCAAATCCCCTCCCGCCCGCTTGCTGTCGCGACCGATCCGTGAGCGACAGCTAGACTATGCCGAGGGTGATTTACCGGACGCTGATTCGAGACTGAGACCGAGCGAAGGCTGTCAAATCCGTGTCTCCCCGATGGTGACGTACTCGTCGCTCTCGTCGCGTTCGACCTCGATAACTAGCCGCTCGTTTTCGGGGAGCGCGTCACCGGTCGTCAACTCGAGACCGTCGCTCGAGTCGATCCCGTCGTCCCACTCGTCGACGTACTCGCGGCTGGCGGTGTACGACTCGCCATATCCCCCGTCGGTGTAGGCGACCGTATCGCCGATCCGAACCCTGAGACCCGACGGATCACCGCTGACGTTCGTCGCCGTGATCCGGACCAGTTCGGCACCGTCGACCGTTCGGAAGGCGAACTCGAAACTGCCCGCGGACGGGACGGCGGCGACCCGGTCACCGGCGGTTCGAGACAACCGGCGGTACCGACGAGAGCGACCATCGTCAGCAGGCGGCGTCGGCTTCGCATTAGTGGGGGACTCAGGTGATCAATCGCTACGTGCAAGAACAGTTGAATGTTTCCGATACACTAATGCCGGCCACTAACGTTAAATAGAACGTCGGCAGTGCCGGTCGACGGCATCACAGTGGGGATCGGGGGGAACACAATTCGATCATCGCCACGCGCGACGATCGCCATCCCCGCTGCCGACACGCGTACACCCTTATACCGAACTTTTGCGCTGTCGTTCGGAAGACGTGTAGCGTCGTCCGTGACTGAGCGAATCGGAGATTCGCGAGGTCCGCGAGAGCGAAGCTCTCGCTTGATGACGAAAGACACTTCGCGCCGCGTCTTGGTCGCTCGTCGGCCCGCTCGCTCACTTCGTTCGCTCGCGGTGGGTGCACACTCTTGCCGTGTACTAATTCAGGCCGGCGATACAACCCCCTCGAGCCCCCTCTTCCTCATATGGACGATACGGCCGTCGACACCATTGCGTACGACGACTCGATCGCCGGCGTCGACTCCTTCGCAGACCACGCTCGGCGCCGCGCCGAGACCGAACGCGAGGCCGTCGAGTGGGCGATCGACGAACTCGAGTCGATCGTCGACGAGCAGGGAGTCGACCTCGAACCGCTGCTCGAGTACGCCCGCCGCAGTCGAGAGAGCCTGCCTGACCGCCACCGGCGGGCCTACGAGGCGATGGCCGATGTGTTCGACGTCGACCCCGACGTCTACGAGGCGTACGTCTTCGCGTACTCGGAACTCTGCGAGGAACTGGCCGACGGCGAGGGCCGCTCCGAGAAGAACCCGTTGGGCGCGGGAACGGCGACGGGAACGGGGGAGGGGTGTACGAACGCGCTCGTCGCGCCCTCGCGAGTCGATCCCGAATCGACGACCGACGCGGGCCCCAGCACCGCGACCGGCGGCCCGCTGGTGCTCAAGAACCGGGACATCGCGGGCCGAGGGGCGCGGCCGAAATCGATCGTCGAGCAGCCGCCGATCGACGACTACCACGGGATCCTGACGATCGACACCTGCGGGACGGTCTCGATGTTCAAGGGCGTCAACGATCAGGGGCTGGTCGCCGCGAACACGTATATCGACTGCGAGGGCGAGGGAGCGGACGTCTCTCCCGAGACGCAACTGCGAAACGGGACCGTCATCCGGATGCTCTTGGAGGAGTGCGCGACCGTCGACGAGGCCCGGGAATTCCTCGAGTCCCGTCCCACGCGCCGCCTGATGGGCCAGACGCTGTTCCTGGCCGACGACACCGACGACGTCCTGCTCGAGGTCGATCCCGCGACCGAGCGGATCTTCGTCGACGACGAGCCCGTCGTCACCCGGACGAACCACTTCGTCCGCTCGGAGTCGACCGAAGCCGAGAGTTCGACGAAACGTCGACGGCGCGCCCTCGAGTTGCTCGAGGACGAGGACCGCCTCGATCGGGACGACCTCTGGACGATCGCGCGGGACCACGCGAACGGGCCTGGCGACGACTCGATCTGTCGCCACCCCGAGCCGGAGACGGACGAACCGCACGCCTTCGGGCAGCTGACGACCGCGAGCACGGCCGTCTTCGAGGGCGGCTCCCCCGAGATCGAGGTCGCGACGGGCAACCCCTGCGAGACCGACCGCACCCGCTGTGCGTTCGGCGACGAGGTGCCGACCGATCTCCGGACCGGCCAGCGGTGGCTCGACCGCCTGCACTGATTCTCGCTGCGTCGTCGGAATCCGTCGGGACTCGATACGCTGTGTGTCTCTCGAGTGAGAACGGTGCGGGGAGCGACCGACTGCTCGAGCGACCGTCTCGACGACACGCCTTCGGAGACGGCCAGCGGCTCCGGTTGCGTATCCATCTCACATACCGGAACGTACCGCTATTACGAACGTTCATCTATCGAATGGGAAACGACTCATCATGGTCTCCCTTCCGACCGGCCACGCGCGTCGTCTGGACCGCCGATCGTTCGTCTCGCTGCTCGGCACTGCGACGGGGGCGTTCGCCCTCTCGAGTTCGTCGAGCGCTCGTCCCACTGAGCCGAACTCGGACTCGAGCGAGGGCCTCGAGGCCCTCTCCCTCTACTCGACGGCCTCACAGGTCAGCGCCGAGTACGACGAACTGACCGACGAGAGCCGCGTCGTCGCGTGGGCCTCCGAGGACGCCGCCGTACTGATCACGAACGACGGCACCGACGAGTCCGACGTCGTCTCCTACGAGGACGCGCGGATTCCGCTGATCACCCAGGACGGGACCGTGATGGGAATCGGCAGCGCGGCCTTTCTGAGCGACGAGCGCGGCGGCTTCGACGTCGGTAACGAGGAGTTCATGCTCGAGGTCTGGGACGAACTCGTGGGGACAGACAGCACGGTCCTCTGGGACGAGAGCCACGAGCAGTACTGGGACCTCGAGAGTCACACCGTTTTCCGGCGCTACGCCGAGGACAACGGCTACGACCTGCGGGCGCTCGAGGAGTTCGAGACCGACGGGACGTCCCTCGAGTTCTACTCGACGGCGAGTCAGGTGTCGCCCGCCGGAGACGCGCTGACCGACGACCGCGTGGCGGCCGACGACGGCCTCGAGGTGCTCGCGCGGGCCGAACCGACGGCGACGAACGTCGATCGGGCCGACGCGGACCCCTACCACTACGCCGACGACGAGCGGATTCCGCTGATCACCCGCGACGATCGCGTGGTCGGTCTCGGCGCGCCGCTGGTCAACGACGACAGCGATCACGCCGAGAACCCCGCGTTCCTCCGGGGCGTCTGGGACGACGTCGTCGACGGCGAGACGGTCTACTGGGACGAGAGCCACGACCAGTACTACGGCTCCGGGCGGTTCGAGACGTTCATTTCCGACGCCGAGAGCGAGGGGTACGCGGTCGAGTCGACCGACGACCTACTGACGGTCCTCGCGGGCGACTCCGACGGTTCGGACGGCGATGCCACCGCGGACGCCGACGCGGTCGTGATCACCACCCCCGCCGAGCCGTTCACCGCGGCCGAACTCGAGGCTCTCGAGTCGTTCGTCGCCGACGGCGGCGCCGTCTTCCTCCACGACCAGGCGGACTACGGCGGTCACGCGGAGACGGCCCACCTGAACGCGATCGCCGAGCGCCTCGATCTGGGATTCCGGTTCAACGACGATCAGGTCGAGGACGAGTCGACCGGCTGGGACGGTCACGTCTTCACGACGACCGACTTCGACGAGTCGTATCTCGATCCCGAAACGAAGTCGGTCGGCCTCGCGGACGCCGACGGCCTCGTGATCACCACGCCCCAGTGGGAGTTCCGGGAGTCGGAACTCGAGGCTCTCGAGTCGTTCGTCGCCGACGGCGGCGCGGTCTTCCTGTTCGATCAGTCCGATTTCGGCGGCAACGACCGGACCGAGAACCTGAACGCGATCGCGGAACGCCTCGACCTCGCCTTCCGGTTCAACGGCGGGCAGGTCGAGGACGAGGTCCACAACGCCGGGCCGGCGCACGTCCCGCTCGCGACCGACTTCTCGCCCGCGTTCGACTACTTCGGCGGTCGGGACGGCGTCGACATCGAGTTCGATCGCGACGGCGAGTACGACGGACGGATCGTCCGGGTGTTCGACGGCGACACCGTCGAGGTCGAGTTCGACACCGAGTACGGCTACCGCGAGGTGGTGCGCAACGTCGGCGTCGACACCGCCGAGACGCCGCCGACGGCGCCCGCTCCCGAGGAGTGGTTCGGGATCCCCGACGACGCCGGCGACCACTTGCACGACTGGGGCCAGCGGGCGGCCGAGTTCGCTCTCGAGCGGCTGGCTCCGGAGGGCGCGGCGGTCGACGAGTCCGGCCTCGAGGGCCGCCACGTGACGGTCACCTTCGACGAGGCCGAACCGTTGCGGGGCAACTACGGGCGGCTCCTGGGCTACGTCCACTACGACCCCGACGACTTCGAGGCCGACTTCGATCGCGGTTCGTTCTCGGCCACCTACAATCGCGAGCTCGTCGAGGAAGGGTACGCCCGCGTCTACTCCTCGGGCTTCGCCGCTCACGACGACTTCGCCGCGCTCGAGGAGGACGCCCTCGCAGCGGGGCGCGGGATCTGGTCGGCCGCCGACTTCGACGCGCTCCCGGAGATCCGCAACGAGTCCGTCGAGGAGTTGTTCGTCCCCGCACCGCGGAGTATCCGCAGCGCTCGCGGGCGCAACGGCGGCCGCCTCGAGTCGGACCGCGTCCCGGTCGCGGCGTCGCCGAGCGCGGAGCAACGACTCGAGCGCGGCGGCGTCGCGTACGACGGCGACGGTGCTGACGTTCCCCTGGTCGGCGTCGACGAGCGACGGCGCGTCGCGCTGGTCGGCGGGCTCCTCGTCCACGAGGACTACGAGGAGACCGAGTCGTTCGGCGTCGATACGAGCGGCTACGGCAACTTCCCGTTCCTGACGAATCTCATCGACTATCTCTCGGACGCCGACGGTGACGTGCTCGTCGCCGGCGGCCAGGGCCAGTTCAACGCCGACGGCTCGATCTCGCTCGAGGACTGCATGTACTACCAGCGGTACCTCGAGGGAGTCGGCGTTCGCCTCCGCCAGATCAACGACCTGTCGGAAACGCTCCTCGACGAACTGGAAGCCGAGGTTCCGCGGGCCGTCCTGCTCAGTGCGCCCGTGCGGGACCTCGAGATCGGCGAACTGCTCGCCCTCCGTCGGGTTCGGACGGCCGGCGGCGCGGTCGTCCTGCTCGGGAGCGCCGCGGCGTCCGCCGAGCACACGCGCCACCTGAACGCCGTCGCCGCGCGACTGCAGACGGACCTGCGGTTCAACGCGGACGCGGTCGTCGACCCCGAGCGCAACCTCGGGGGCGAGCCGACGGTCCTCGAGACGACGGCGATCGACGACTCGTACCCGCTGTTCGACGCGTACGAGCCGTCGAGCGACGAGGACGCCGACGCACCGGGTAACAGCGGTCACCCGTCGGGACACCGCGGCGAGGGACCGGGTAACAGCGCCCACGCACCGGGTCGCGGGCGCTACAAAAATCGCCGCTAGCGCTCCGGACGCACCGCACCGGCACCAGCGGCGTCCGCGATTCGAATCGCGGGGCCGATCGTGACTCTCCCTCCCGCGGTCGCGGGCCAGATCACGCCCGAACGCGGCGCCGCTCGAGGTCGGCCTCGAGTTGCGTCGCGGCCTCGAGTCGCAGGTTCTTCGCGCGGCGTTTCGAGAGCCGCGAGTCGGGGAGGCGGCTCGCGAGCGGATCGTACGCCGACGGCTCGAAGCCGAGGTTCCGCAGGTAGTTCCGGACGCCCGCGCCCTCGAGGCCGTCGTGGATCGCGGCGTCGGTGACGGTCTCGACGGTGTCGAACGACGGGAGCGTCACCGCGCCCTCGTTGTCGCCGTGGGTGTCGGTCGGGTCGCCGTCACCGATCACGGTTCCTCGAGCGTCGGCGCGGCTGACGATCGAGCGGACCGTCTCGGCGAGGCGCAGCACCTGACTCGGCAGGGCCGCGTCGGGCGAGCGCCACTCCACCGTCGGCATCGCCCGCCGCAGTCGGACCGGCGTCCAGACCGCGTCGTAGGGGGCGAACTCGTCGTCGAACGCCGCCGAATCGACGCCGCGCTCGAGCGCGCGCTCGCGGAAGGTCTCGAAGGCGCCCTCGAGGCGCCGTTCCCACTCGGCGGCGCTGTCGACGTAGGGCCAGAGCTGTCCCTGGTCGGGACAGGGCTCGTAACACGAGCGCCGGTAGAGGAACGGGCGGGCGCACTCGAGGATCTGCTCGCCGCGGTAGTGCGAGGAACTGTTCACGAGCGCGAAGGCGGGATCGATCGCCGTCAGCGCGTTCAACTGGTCGGCGACGTTCGATTGCTCGAAGTGTATGTGCGTGCCCGCACAGACTCTCGCGTCGTCGAACGCCGGGCCGACGATCCGCCGCTGGAGGTCGGTCCCCCGCTTATCGCGGTAGGGGATTTCCGACGGGGCGGCGTGCAGCGGCGTCGCCAACGGGACGAGTCGCTTGTCCCGTTCGCGGGCCGCGTCGACGACCTCCTCGATGAGGCCGAGGAACTCCTCGCGGAGCTCGGCCATCGACGAGCAGGGCGTCGTCTTGATCTCGAGCATCGGTTCGACGAACTCTGGATCAATCTGTTCGGAGTGGTCGAGCAGTGATCCGGGTGAAACCAGGTCGCCGTCGTCGTCGATGACCCAGTATTCCACCTCGAGGCTTGTGTTCATGGATGTCTCCGTGGGCTGCGATGTCGGGTGGCCCTCGAGCAAGCCGTCACCGGGCCACGACTGATTGGAGACGCCGACGGCCGCGGGGGGACGATCGCGGGCCGGCGTCGGGTGATTCGTTTCCGTACTGTCAGTGTTGCCCGGTTTCGCCTGAAGCGGTTGAGCCTGCGTACGCCAGGGTGATATCATCGGGTTCAGGCTTTTATTCACGGAAATACGGACGGTACGCCGAAACAGTCTGTCTCCTCATCAGACACGTCGAGCGCAGAGCTGCACGCTTTCCGTTATCGTGTACGAGACGATCGTCCGGTCGTCGACCGACTGCCGTCCCGGTAACACGCGTGTTACGTAGTTGACCCGGCGTCTCTGCGGGGTTCATACGGCTGCGGTAACATTCTGTAACTACATGAGCGACGAGACGACTTCGGACGGAGACGAACGGAACGCATCCGTGATCGTGGTCGGCGGCGGTGCCGCCGGCCTGAGTGCCGCGCTGTTCACCGCGAAAAACGGCCTCGAGACGACGGTGTTCGACACCGACGAGACGTGGATGCACAAGGCCCACCTGTTCAACTACCTCGGCATCGGTTCCGTCGGCGGCAGCGAGTTCATGGCGACCGCGCGCCAGCAGGTCGACGACTTCGGCGCCGACCGCCGACAGGGCGAGGAAGTGACCGCGGTCGCCGAGTCCGGCGACGGCTTCGCCGTCGAGACTGAGGACGGGAGCTACGAGGCCGACTACGTGGTCCTCGCAACCGGCGCGAACCGCGACCTCGCGGAGGAACTGGGCGTCGACTTCGCCGAGGACGGCACCGTCGACGTCGGCGTCGAGATGGAGACCAGCGTCGAGGGCGCCTACGCGACGGGCGCGATGGTCCGCCCCGAAGAGTGGCAGGCCGCCATCGCCGTCGGCGACGGCGCCGCCGCAGCACTCAACATCCTCTCGGCCGTACGCGGGGAACACTACCACGACTTCGACGTCCCCGACGACGCCTCGCGCGTCTTCGGCGAACTGGTCGCGGAGTAATCGAACCCACCACAATGTCTCAGGAATCACCGAATCCGGTCACGCCCGAACTGCCCGACAGCCCCGTCCACACGACGGGAACCGACCACATCACCGTCTGGGGGAGCAACGAGGAGGACACGATCGCGTTCTACCGCGACCTCCTCGGGATGCCCCTCGTGCTCCGACAGCCCAACCTCGACGATCCCTCCCAGACCCACCTGTTCTTCGACACCGGCGACGGACGGATCCTCACGTTCTTCGTCGGCGACCGTCCCTCTGCCAACGGCCAGCGGGGCGGCGTCGGCGCCGTCCACCACCTCTGTTTCAGCGTCGATCCCGACGACTACGAGGAGATCATGGCGGCCCTCGAGGACGCGGGGCACCAGTACAACGTCTTCGACCGGGGCATCTTCCACTCGATCTACACCACGGACAACAACGGCCTCGTGATCGAACTCTCGGCGGACAAGTACGAGATCCCTACCGATCGCAAGGGCGAGATCTATGCCAAGGCCCAGGAGCTCCGCGAGGACGACGGCGCTGACTACGCCAAGGACGAACATCTCCGCGGCGCGATCGAGGCGCTCGGTCTCGAGGTCGTCGAACACGACCTGCCCGAGGCCAGCACCGGCGTCGGTGGTGTCGAATGAGCGCCGATGATCGCGTGGACGGTCCCCATCAGGGACAACCGCTCGTTACGGGCGGCACCGCCCTCGAGGACGCCGAGGCCGCGCTGGTGCTCACCCACGGCCGCGGCGCGACCGCGCAGGGGATGATCCAATTGGCCGACGAAGTCCATCGGGAGGGCGTCGCCTTCCTCGCACCGCAGGCGGCCCGGAAGACGTGGTATCCGAACTCCTTCCTCGAGCCCGTCGAGCGAAACGAGCCCGGCCGGTCGTCCGGTCTGCGGGCGATCAGCGACGCGATCGACGAGGCCAACGACGCCGGGATCCCGACCGACCGCGTCATGCTCGTCGGCTTCTCGCAGGGTGCCTGTCTCGCCAGCGAGTATGTCGCTCGCAACCCGCGACGGTACGGCGGACTCGCTGCCCTCAGCGGCGGCCTCATCGGCGAATCCGTCGATCCCGACGACTACCTCGAGGGCGACGCCGATCTCGAGGGAACCCCCGCCTTCCTCGGCTGCAGCGACGTCGACCCCCACATTCCCGCGGAGCGCGTCCACGAGACGGCCGACGTCCTCGAGTCGATGAGCGCCGACCTGACGAAACGCCTCTACGAGGGGATGGGCCACGGCGTCAACGAGGACGAACTCGAGTTCGTCTCGGGGATGGTCGCGGCGCTCGTCGAGAACTGACGTCCGACGCCGACAGACCTCCTCGCGTCGGCACCGCTCTCTGCGACGTTCCGCCTCGAGAGACACTCATTCTCGTCGTGACTGGCGCTTATCCCCCGCAACGGCGTAGGATCGCTAATGGCTCCGAACAGCGCGGACAGGCGGACGGTCCTGTCGACGGTGGCCGGCGCGGCCGCGGCCGTCTCCGTCGCGGGCTGTCTCGGCGGGAGCGAGGAGTCCGCAGACGACGAGCCCGAACCCGAACTCGATCAGGCGACGGCGGCCGAGGGCGACACCGACCCCGCGGCGTGGCGCGACGTCGAGGCGCTCCGGTTCGACGGCTACGTCGGGGGCTGGCTCGGCGTCGAACCGGCCGCCATCGAGGGCGTCGAGAACCCGACGCTCGTCCTCGTCGAGGGCCGGGAGTACGAGGTCACGTGGGAGAACAAGGACGGCATCCACCACAACTTCGCGTTCTGGGACGAGAACCGGGAGGTCGTCGAGGACTACTCGACCGACGGCACCGACGTCGAGGGCGAGCGCGAGACGCTCGCGTTCGAGGCGACCCCCGAGATGGACACCTACCGCTGCGAGTATCAGCCGGCGGGACAGAAGGGTCCCGTCGAACTCATTTAGTCCCTCGAGAGGTGGCGCTCACCGGACGAGCGTGACCGAAACCGGGGCGCGGCGAACGATCCGTTCGGCGACGCTGCCCAGCAGGATTCGCGAGACCCCCTTCCGACCGTGGCTGCCGACGAGGATGTGGTCGATATCGTTCTCTTCCGCGTACGTGACGACCTCTCGAGCGGGATCGCCGGAGGCGACCTCCATCCGGAAGTCGACGCCGCTCGTGTCGACGAGGTCCATCAGGTCCTCGCGCAGTTTCGCGGCGGCCGCCTCTTCGCGGTCGTCGAGCAGGTCCTGGATGGCCCTGATGCTCGCCTCCGTGTAGCCGTCCGCGAACTCGACGACGCGCAGGAGGACGATCTCATCGTCGGCGTACTCGTCGAACGCGTATTCTACTGCCTTCTGTGCGGGCGCGGAACCGTCGTATGCGACGAGGACGTTCATAGTTGGGATAGCGCCTCTGGTGACATAAACCCGACCGCTGGGTCCCGACCGCGCAACGGTCGTCTCGGACGCCGACCCCGATCGAACCGTACTCAGACGCCGAAGACCGGAACGAACTCGAAGAGCACGAACGCCCCGACCGTCGCGACGATCGGGACGACGTTTTGCATCGCGATCACGCGGGCCGTGGTCGCGGGATCGAACAGCGACGACGATCCGCCGCGGGCGGCGCCGGAGAGCGTCTGTCGGGACGCCCGCCCCCATCCCAGCCCGACGATACTCATCGTCGCCACGATGACGAAACTCGCGGGGATGCCGATCGCGGAGAGGCCGACGACGATGGCCGAACTGATGACGGCGACGACGATCGCCGCCGGCAGCGGCAGCGCCGTGACGTCGTTGCCCAGCGTCTGGAGGGTCCGCCGGGCGATCGTGAACGCGCCGACGGCGACGGCGGCCGACCCGAGCAGGATCAGCGCGCCGAGTCGCAGTTCGCCGGTCGCGTACAGCGGCGCGACGGCGTTGGCGATGTTGCTCGTCCCCGAGGCGTACGCCATCAGACAGCCGACGGCGACGACGGCGACCGAACCCGACAGCTCGCGTCGCCCGTCGACCCCCGCGACGCGGAACCGCGGAACGATCCCCGACGAGACCAGTCGCACGAGCGGCCGGTCCCGCTGTCGCTCCTCGAGGGCGAGCCACGCCAGCAGCCGGGGATACCAGTACCGGCCGACGACGGCGGCGACCCAGAAGCCGACGACCGGCGCGACGAGCCACCACGTGACGATCTCGCTCAGCACCGCGCGGTCGAGTTCGCCGGCCGCGAACCCCAGCGCGGCGACCGCGCCGACGGCGGTCATCGACGTCGAGGTGGGAACGCCCGCGTAGTTGCCGAGGAACAACGCCCCGCCGATCACCAGCAGGACGGCGGCGCTCGAGCGAAGCGTGAACACCGACGGATCGCGGAGGAGATCGCCCGCGAGCGTCTCGACGACCGCCGGGCCGACGGTCAGGGCGCCAGCGGAGAAACAGACGGACATGAGCGCCGCCGCGACGACCTTGCCGATTACGCCGGCCCCGACGGCGGGGCCGAACGCCGGTCCGGTCGTCGATCCACCGATGTTGTACCCGACGAAGGCCGCGACGAGCAGCCCGACGGCGAGCAACAGCGCGGACATAGACGTTCGATCCGTCGATACGTTATGCGAAATATTTGTGGATTATGGAACTGACATACTCGAGGATTCACTGTCGCACTCGAGGATAATCGGGGTTCGTTTCGGATCCGATCCAACGAGACCGCCACGAGCAGAGACATCTCGGCACCCTCTCGCGCAAAAACGACCGCAGAAATCGAAGATTTCTGCTGGGCCCGCAAGAGCGTTGCTCTTGCGGACTTCGATGAAAAAGGCCGCTCGCTCCCGTTAGTCGCTCGCGGAAGCTATTCTTCGAAGCCGTCTTCGAACCGGAACGTCCCGTCCCGCTGGACGACCTCTCCGTCGACCTCGATGACCGAGTCCTCGCTCATGTCGACGATCATGTCGACGTGGACCGCCGAATCGTTGGCCTCGTTGCCCTCGCCCACGGTGTCGTCGTAGGCCCGGCCGACGGCCATGTGGACCGTATCGCCCATCTTCTCGTCGAACAGCATGTTGTAGGTGAACCGGTCGATGTCGCGGTTCATCCCGATCCCCAGTTCGCCCAGTCGGCGCGCGCCGTCGTCGGTGTTGAGGACTTCCGTGAGGACCTCTTCGTTCTTCGCCGCCGAGTGATCGACGACCTCGCCGCCCTCGAACTCGAGGTAGACGTCCGTGATCTCCCGACCCTGATGGTACAGCGGCATGTCGAACAGCACCTCGCCCTCGACGCTGTCGGGCTGGGGCGCGGTGAAGACCTCGCCGCCGGGGAGGTTGTGCTCGCCGTGGTCGTTGAGCGTCGGGTTACCCGCGATGGACATCGTGACGTCGGTCGTGTCGCCGCTCTTGATCCGGATCTCCTCCGCGGGATCCATGATCTCGACCATGTGCTCCTGGTGTTCGCGCTGTTCCTCCCAGTCCTTGTTGACGGCGTCCCAGACGAAGTTCTCGTAGCCCTCCGTGCTCATCTCGGCGAGCTGGGCGTTGGCCGGCGCGGGATACTGCGTGAGACACCAGCGCTTCGAGAGCCGTTCCTCTAAGATCGGCCGGTGGGCCTGCTGGTAGGCCGCCTGCGTCTCGGGGTCGACGTCGCTGGTCTGGGTGACGTTGTCGCTGGCGCGGATGGCGATGTAGACGTCCGTATTCTGGATGAGCGCGAGTTCGTGCTCGGGCGTGTCGAAGTCGTCATCCGCAGCGCGGAGGAAGGCCCGCCGCTGGCGCTCGCCCGTGCGCTGGCTGACCGTGACCGGGTTCGCGCCCTGATCGCCGATGACCTCGTGGAGGGCGACGACCAGGTCCTCGGCGACGGGGTGGGCGTCGACGACGACGTTGTCCCCCGCCTCGAGGTCGACCGAGTGGTTGGCGATGATCTCGGCGTGCTCGCGGATACGTGGGTCCATACTCCACACGTCTCTCACCGCCGGGATACCGTTTTCGCATCGAAACCCGTCACCGGCGGCGACGCCGGGCGGAACGGGCCGTCGGCTCAGTCCCTGTTCTCGAGGAAGGTCCCGAATAGATCGACACCAGCGCGCAGCCGACGCCCGCGTGAACGGCGACTCGAGGCCGCCCTCACCGCCCTCGTCGATCACCCGGCCGCTGAAGCCGAGCAGGAGCAGCGGAAACACCGCGGTACGCAATGTAGGGACGATCCCCGGGCCGGCGAGCGCGGGGGCGGGCCGGCGTCGGGTTCGCTCACGGTCTCGCTCCTCCCGGCGTCCCGACGCCGCTATCGGGCGGCGGGATCATACGGCCCCGACGACTGGTTTGAAACGTAACTACTCGATCGCCGCCGGCTATTTCGTCCGCTGCGAGCAATGGCTCACTATGATCGATCTGCGCTCGGACACGGTGACGAAACCCGACGACGAGATGCGCGAGGCCGCCGCCACCGCCGAGGTCGGCGACGACGTCTACGGCGAGGACCCGACGGTCAACGAACTCGAGGCCCGCGCGGCCGAGGCCGTTGGCACGGAGGCGGCCCTCTACGTTCCCTCCGGCACCATGGGCAACCAGATCGCGGCGCGAGTCCACACCGACCGCGGCCAGGAGGTCCTCGCGGACCGGAAGAGCCACGTCGTGAAGTACGAACTCGGCGGGCTCGCCCAACACGCCGACCTGCAGGTCCGCACGCTCGAGACCGATCGCGGAGTCCCGACGCCGGAACAGGTCGCCAGCGAACACGTCGCCGAGGACCTCCACCGCCCCGGAACCGGGCTGCTCTGTCTCGAGAACACGCACAACGCTCGCGGCGGGCTTGCGATCGCCCCCGAACTGATCGCGGCCGCGGCCGAGGCGTCCCGCGAGCGCGACGTGCCGGTCCATCTCGACGGCGCGCGCGTGTTCAACGCCGCGACGGCGCTGGACGTCCCGGTCACCGACATCACGGGACCGGTCGACTCGGTCATGTTCTGCCTCTCGAAGGGGCTCGGCGCGCCGGTCGGCTCGATGCTGGCCGGTAGCGAGGCGTTCGTCGAGCGGGCGCGCCGCGTCCGCAAACTGTTCGGCGGCGGGATGCGACAGGCCGGTATCGTCGCGGCGCCCGGTCTGCGTGCCCTCGAGAACGTCGACGACCTCGAGGCGGACCACCGGAACGCTCGTGCCCTGGCCGCGGGACTGACCGAGGTTCCGGGGTTCGACGTTCAGGAACCGGAAACGAACGTCGTTCTCGTCGATATCGAGGGGACGGGTCTCGAGACGGCGACGGTCCTCGAGCGACTCCGCGAACGCGACGTTCTCGCGACGGCCTTTGGCGCGACGACCGTTCGGTGCTGTACCCACCGAGACGTGTCGCGGGACGATATCCAGCGCGCGCTCGAGGCGTTCAGTGCGGCGTTCGACGATCCGACGGCCGATTAACGCATTCCGTCCCGGAACTCGAGGATGGTCCGGCGGATGAGCAGATACGAGAAGAAGATCAACGTGAGGAGGATCACGACGATAGCGATGATGACGGGGTCGTCAGGGATGAGGTCGAGCATACCGGGCGTACCGTGTCAGCGCGCAAAATCGTTTCGACCTCGTTCACGTGTCGGCGTCACGACTCGATACGGCGGTGGAGGCCGACTCTCCGTCGACCGACTGCAAACTCAAATCGGCGTTTCACCTTGCGTTGACTATATTCTCCGCTGACTCGTAGCCGAGAGTGCGGCTCGGTCGGCAACTGCGACGGTGCGATCGAGCCCGATCGCCCGCGGGTCCACCATCACCCTCTCCCATCCGACGGCTCCGATCCGACGCGGGCGATCTCGGACGCATCGACCGACGCCGTGAACCCTCCAGTCGCGTTTCCGATGGCGGTCGGAACGCGACGGCCCCGCTGACGTACTGTCTCCCGTGACTGCCTCGGTAGTCGAGTGTCGTCACCGCACGACTTCGAGTACAGACTCGAGCAGTGGACTACTATTCACTGTCTTCGTGTACACGTTCAAATAGGAAGCGGAAGCCTAATCGAGGCATGATCGCTATCGCCGGTGCGAAAGGCGGCTGTGGCAAGACGACGACGACGCTGGCGCTCGCCGAGGCGTTCGGTCGTGCCGGAACGCCAGCGCTCGCGGCCGACGCCGACCGACAGCTTCCGAATCTCCACGTCAGGAGCGGGATCGACCGCGAACCCACGCTCGCGGCGGTCCGCGGAGAAGACGACGTCCTGCAGGTCGCCCAGAAGGATCCGCGATCGTCGAACGTCGGGCTGCTCCCGGCGCCGAAATCCGCCGACCAACTCGACATGGAGACGTCGCTCGAGCGACTGTCGCTGGACTCGGTGCAGCTGCTGATCGACTGTCCGTCGGGCGCGGGTCCCGATGTCGTCGATCCACTCTCGGCCGCCGACGCGGCGATCGTGGTCACGACCGCGGACGACCGAAGTCTGGAGGCCGCCGAAACGACCGTCGAGATGGCGACCCGGCTCGGCGTGCCGGTGCTCGGTGCCGTCGTCACTCGGACGACCGACGTCCCCGACGCGGTCCGGTCGTGGGTCGACGTCCCCGTACTGGGCGTCGTTCCCGAGGTCGACGAACCGCTGGCAGCCGACGAGTCCCGGGCGGTCTACGACGAAATCGTGCGCACGCTCCAGACGAAGAACGCGACGGCCCGGACGCCGCCGGCGTACGCCGACGAACTGCTGGGGACCGGTATCGACGCGCTCGACCGCCGACTCGGCGGCGGCGTCCCGCCCGGCACCGTCGTCGCACTGACGGCCGATCCGGCGAGTCAGAGCGAACAGCTCCTCTATCAGACGACGGCCGTCCGCGGCTCGCTCTACGTCACGACGCGTCGCTCCGAACGGAACGTCGACCGCGCGATCGAGGCCTCGACGCTCGAGACCGGTACCCCGACGGTTCGCCGGATCGGCGGCGAGAGTGCGGAGCCGTTCGAGCGGTTCCGGGAGATCCTCGACAAGCTTCCCGACGGCGCGAACCTGCTCGTCGACACCGCGAACGCGCTCGAGCGCCGCGACAGGGAGGCCTACGTCGAATTCATGAACGATCTCACGGACAAGATGGTCGAAACCGATGGGGTCGCCGTCCTCCACTGTCCGACGCGGCGACCACCGGAGAACCGCGAGATCACGACCCACTTCGCGGACGTCGTGCTCGAACTCGAGACCGTCTCGCCCGCCTCCGGAGCGGACGTCGAACACTACCTCTCGGTCCCGAAACACCGCGCCGACTGCGGCTTCTCGGAGACGATCGAACTGCGCTTCGACGGGGCGCCGAACGCGATTACGGTGCCGGCCGACGGGGAACTGGAGGCCGGTTCCGCTCCCGGCGTCACCGGCGAGGGTCCGTCGGACGAGTAACGCTCCCAGTAGTAGCAGTCTCTGTCTCGATCTCGTCTCGGTAGCGGTATCGCGCTATCGACGTGACCGTCGACCGATCACAGAACGCCGATACGGCTCGAGATGCGTTCTTCGGAGCGCTCGACGGTCCGGGCGATCTCGTCGAACGCGCCGACCGCCGGACAGTCCGAGTCGACTGCGTCGACGGGCAGCCACTGCGACTGGGCGTCGTCGATCGCCGCTCGATCTTCGACGATCGCGGTCGTCGCGCCGAACGTCTCCTCGACGCGACTCGCGAGTCCGTCGCGTTCGTCGCGGTCGGCCCGGTTGAGGACGACCGACGCGATCGGCGTCTCGAGGTCGGCCGCGACCCGTCGCGTCCGGACGGCGTCGACGAGCGCGGCTTCGTCGGGCGTCGTGACGAGAACGGCGAGATGAGCCGTCTCGAGTTGCGCGCCGACGTCCCTCGCGAGGCCGGCGGGACAGTCGATGACGACCCGGCCGTACTCACGCTCGAGCCGTTCGACGACGCGGCCGAGCGCGGAGAGATCCGCTGCCCGGGCGCCGGCCAGGGTCCGTCCGCAGGAGAGGTAGCGAACCGGCCCGAACCGTTCGACGGCCGCGACCGGGTCGGCGCGGCCGGCGAGGACGTCGTGGAGGTCGGGGCCGGTTCCGGACGGGAGATCGGCCGTCGCGAGGGCGCCGTCGACGACGACCGCGTCGAGTTCGTACCCGAGGTTGAGCGACGTCGTCGACTTCCCCACCCCTCCCTTGCCGCCGGTTACCGCGACGATCATAGCCCCCGCGAGAGGACGTCCGTCGTCGGCGCCCACTCCTCGAGATCGGCGAGGACGGTCTCCGACGAGGTCGGTTCGTCGCCGTCGGCCCGTCGCACCTCGGCGATTTCGACCGGCGACTCGAGCGGCGGCGCCGGACTGGCGAACCCGAGTCCGCGCGTTCGGCCCGGTTTGACCCGTCCCGTCCACCTGTCTTCGTCCCATTCGGGGGCCGCGACCGACCCCGCTCGCGGCGGCCAGACCGGTCCCTCGAGCCGACTCCGCAGACGAACCGTCTGTGGCGTCGACCGAGTGTTCGTGACGGTCACTCGGACCAGCGTCACGTCCTCGCATCGCTCACACGTCGCTTCCACCTCGACCATGCCACTATTATCGCGCTCGATGACGTATAAATTCCACCACCAGTTCGGCGATATGTACCGTCCCTCGAGCGAGAACGAACGCGTTCATCGATGCCGCGCCACCAGGGGCCGCCGCGGTACCGATTCGGTCGCCGCTCGCGACCGATCCGGTTCGCGGAACCGCGACGGAGACCCGCGTACAACTCTCTCTCGAGTTAAAATCGGTCGAGAAGCCTCGAAACGGTTATCCCCCTCGGTAGTGGACACCCGGACACATGATTCAGGTCGCGATCAACGGCTACGGCACGATCGGAAAACGCGTCGCGGACGCCGTCCGCGAGCAGCCCGATATGGAGGTTCTCGGCGTCGCCAAGACGCGTCCCAACTTCGAGGCCGAGACGGCCGTCGACAAGGGGTTCCCGCTCTACGCCGCCGTCGAGGAACGGGCCGATCAGTTCGAGGAAGCCGGCCTCGAGATCGCCGGTCCCGTCGAAGACCTCGTCGACGCGGCCGACGTCGTCGTCGACGCCACGCCCTCCGGCATCGGCGCCGAGAACAAGTCGATGTACGAGGAGTACGACACGCCCGCGCTCTATCAGGGCGGCGAGGACGCCGACCTCGTCGACACCAGTTTCAACGCCCGTTCGAACTTCGAGGACGCCGTCGACGCCGACCACGTCCGCGTCGTCTCCTGTAACACGACCGGCCTCTCCCGCGTGATCGCGCCCCTGCGCGAGGCCTACGGCGTCGAGAAGGTCCGCGCGACGCTCGTCCGCCGGGGCGGCGACCCTGGGCAGACCTCCCGCGGCCCGATCAACGATATCCTGCCGAACCCGGTCACGATTCCCTCTCACCACGGCCCCGACGTCGAGACCATCTTCGACGATCTGGACATCGACACGCTGGGCATGAAGGTGCCCGCGACGCTGATGCACATGCACAGCTTAAACGTCACCTTAGAGGAAGAGGTCGACGCGAGCGAGGTTCGCGACCTGTTCGCCGAGGAGTCCCGGCTCTTCCAGATCCCCGAGCGGATGGACATCGACGGCAGCGGCAAACTCAAGGAGTACGCGCTGGACGCGGGCCGCCCGCGCGGCGACGTCTGGGAGAACTGCATCTGGGAGGAGTCGGTTTCGACGGTCGGTAACGATCTCTACCTCTTCCAGGGGATCCACCAGGAGAGCGACGTCGTGCCCGAGAACGTCGACGCGATCCGAGCGGTACTGGGCGCGGCCGACGCCGAGGAGAGCATCGAGACGACCGACGAGTCGATCGGTATCGGGCTGTAGTTCACCGCTGTCTCGTCCCCTACTCTCCTCACGGGTTCGACCCGCCGTTCGTCGGGTTTCGTTCACCGCAAACAACTAGAGACGACAGAAAGTTTTTGGCCCGCCGTCTACTACCGTTTCGCATGCGCCGAGACGACCGCGACGAACCCTTCGACGACCTGTTCCGCGAGATCGAGCGAATGATGAACGAAATGATGAACGGCGCGGACGCGAACGTCGACTTCTCCTCCTCGAGCGACGTCGGCAACGGCTTCGGCATGGACACCCACGTCGACATCCACGAGACCGACGAGGAGATCCGAGTCGTCGCCGACCTCCCGGGCGTCGAGAAGGACAACATCGAACTCGAGTGCGACGGGAAGACCCTGACCATCTCCGCGGAGAGCGAGCACCGCCAGTACGACGAGCGCGTCTCCCTGCCACAGCGCGTCAACGAACACACCGCCGCCGCGACCTACAACAACGGCGTCCTCGAGGTCGTCTTCGATCCCGCGGAGCAGTCCTCGGGTATCAGTCTCGAGTAACCGGGCCGTCGCGGTCGACTCTCGTTTTCACTGCCGGTCCGCAGCCGTTCGAATCGCGTCCGCGAGCCGATCGTAGAAGTCCGGTTCGTACTTCGTTTCGTCGTCGATCGTCGGCCGCGCGTTCGTCTCGTTGACCACCAGCCGGTCGTCGGTCTCGAGCAGATCGACGCCGAGGAACGGGATCTCGAGCGCCGCCGCAACCCGTTCAGCCAGCTCGCGGTACTCGTCGGGCAACTCCACGCCAGTCGCTTCCGCGCCGCGGTGGACGTTGTGTTTCCACTGGCCCTCGGCGACGGCCTCGTCGGGCAGTCGTCGCTCGACGGCACCGACGTACTCGCCTTCCAGCACCATCACGCGGTAGTCGGTCGCGTCGGGGAGGTACTCCTGGACGAGAAACGACTGGTCGCCCGTCGCCTTGTAGTCGTGGACCAGCGAGAGGTAGTCGCAGATTCCGAGGAAGGAATCGAGGTCGTGGGCCTTCGCGACGCCGACGCCGCGGGTCGTCGAGTTCGGTTTGACGACCACCGGCGGGTCGAACCGCTCGAAGACGTCGGTCAGCGCCGCTTCGCCGACGTCGTTCGAGACGTAGACCGACTCCGGAACCGGGAGGTCGGCCCGCTCGAGTCGCGCGATCACTTCGGCCTTGTTCCGCGAGGTCAGCACCGTCTCGTGGTCGTTGAGCCACGGGATCTCGAGCAGGGCGTCGGCGACGCCGCCCTCCATGAGTCGGCCGGGGTAGACGAAGCCGACGTCGTAGTCGTCGGGGTCCCACGGCGGATCGCCGAGCGCGATCGTGCGCTCGCGCACGGGCACGTGATGGACCCGTATTCCCCGCTCGGACAGCGGCTCTCGCATCCGCCGGAACGTCTGTTTCGCGTTCGCTACCGCGAGATCGATCATAGTCGGCACTCGGGGAGAGAAGGGTAAAAAGCTGCTCGAGACCGTCCACACTCGAGTTCACGGATTCGGCCGGGAGTGCGTCTCTCGCAGCTGCGAGAGACGCACGACCCGGGGGAGGGCAGGCTATCACCCAGAAAACAACCGCGAGCGAGGCCGGAGGCCGAGCGAGCGGGCCGACGACTGATGTGAACGAGTGACTATCGGGAACGAGTGAACGGAAGGAGGAGTGCTTTTCATCGAAGTTTTCCCGAGGGTGCGCCGCAGGCGCACCCGCAGAGGAAAAGTTCGTTTTATGCGATAAGCTGTTCTTCGCCCTTCTCGACGACGATGCGACACGGCGGCGAGATCTTGTTGTAGGCGCGACGGAGCGCGTCCTTGGCGAACTCGGCGTCGTCGACGTCACACCAGATCGTGAAGATGCGCTCGCCGGCGTCGATGCGCGCGGCGGTACCGACGATCTTCCCGAAGGCCTGGCGCATCCCGTCGGAGACACGGTCCGCACCCGCACCCGTCGCCTGCTTGTTCTCCCGGATGACGTGGTGGGGGAACTTCCGGAGGATCATCTTGTAGTTGTTCTCGCCGGCGCTTTTCAGCATGTGCCGGTTGGCCGAGAGGCGCGAGGCCTCGAGGCTGCCGTGGCGGAGCTGGACCTCTTCCTCGGTGATGAGGCTGATCTGGACGGGGTAGTCCTCGGGATCGGCGCTGATGTCGCCCATCTTGTGCTGTGCAATCTTGGAGCCCGGGATGCCGGTGATGTACTCGCGTCGCGTGTAGGCCGGCTTGCTGATCTCCCGGTACATTGAGGCGGGTTTGTCGGACATGGTTGTGGTTACTTACGAAAACGCAGGCCTACCGTGCGGATAAAGGCTTCGAAGCGCGCGCTGGATGCGGATCCGCGGCCCCGAACGCGGGCGTCTCCGTCTCGAATCTCTCGATCCCGTCCGTCGACTCGAGCGCGTCCGCCCTCGAGGGCGTCGAGCGGTGGGCCGACGAGCCGGCGGCTCAGCGACGAGCGATCGACGGGCGCTCTAACACGGCGCAGTCGGCGCAGTCGGCGCGGAAAATCAGCGACGCGGCACGTACGTTTCGTCGGTCTTCTCGATCAGGTTCTGACTCGAGAGGGAGTTGCAGACGCTCAGGATGTCGATCTTCTTCATGGCCAGCACCTGGCCCAGTTCGTCGACCGTCGCTCCGTCCGTCGCCTCGAGGTAGAGGTAGACGAGTTTCCCCTGTGCGGAGTTGAGTTCGGTCGGCAGTTCGGTGAGTCCGGCGTCGGCGTAGGATTGTTCCATCATCGTACTTACACCATCGACGAACTACTGTATAAAGCTATTGTGCACCGCGTGCATATTCGATAAAGCATACTAGTGGCATTATATGCATACAGAGCCAGTCACACGCAGACTCGTTATCGGACTCGATCGCTATTCTCCATGGAAATGTATTCTCGAGTCCGTACAGACACTCTCACGATAAATAACATATATTTTATATTTTGTCGATGGGAAGCGAATCGTTTCGATCGGTGGATGAAATCGCGATCCGAAGCGCAGATATCTGTCGTAATATTGTACTGTGAGACGCCGTTCGCGACCCATATAATGAATATTAATATCAGTGGTTGCCGACGCAGCGAAGACGTCTCGAGACGGTGCCTAGCGACTCTCTGCCTCGAATTCGGCTATCGCTGCTCTCTCGAGCTGACCGGTGGGGGCAGCGACCGGATGGTCGGTTCACTGACATCACCGCGTTCTCGATGCTTCGGTCGGCGACTCGGGAACGAGGTCGAAGGGGGCGAGAAACGGCGATCCTCACTGTCGTCGGCGTTTTTAAGGCCTTTCCACGGGTACCATGGGGCATGCCCCGGAGTTTTCGCATCGGGTCCCTGTTCGGGATTCCGATCAAGTTGGACCTCACGTTTCTGTTGGTGCTCCCGCTGTTCGCGTATCTCATCGGCGAGCAGATCGGGGACGTCGCGAATCTACTGAACAGCGGGCTGGCGGCGGGGATCGACGTCGCCGCTATCACCAGCGGGACGACGCCGTGGATTCTCGGTCTGACCGCGGCCATCGGACTGTTCGTCGGCGTCGTGCTCCACGAACTCGGCCACTCGCTGACGGCCCAGCGCTACGGCTTTCCGATCGACTCGATCACGCTCTGGCTGTTCGGCGGCATCGCCGCGCTCTCGGAGATGCCCGAGGACTGGCGACAGGAGTTCACCATCGCCATCGCCGGCCCGATCGTCTCCGTGCTCGTCGGCGTCGGTTCGTACGCGCTGTTTCTCGCCGTCCCCGAAAGTTTCGACGGCGCCCGGTTCGTTCTCGGCTACCTCGCCATCCTGAACGTCGTGCTCGCGGTCTTCAACATGGTTCCCGCGTTCCCGATGGACGGCGGGCGGGTCCTCCGCGCGTTTCTCGCTCGCAGTCGCCCGTACGCGACGGCCACCCAGCAGGCCGCCAGCGTCGGCAAACTGCTGGCGGTCGTCATGGGTCTGATCGGGCTCCTGCAGTTCAGCATCATCTTCATCGGCGTCGCCTTCTTCGTCTACATCGCCGCCTCGAGCGAGGCCCAGCAGGTGACGATGAAGGCCGCGTTTCAGGACGTCACCGTCGGCGACATCATGACGCCGGCCGGCGATCTCCACACGGTCGAACCCGAGACCACGGTGGCGGAGCTGGTCCAGCGGATGTTCACCGAGCGCCACACCGGCTATCCGGTCATCGACACGGACGCGTTCGAGGGCGAGCGCCTCGTCGGACTCGTCACGCTGACCGACGCCCGCGAGGTCGATCCGGTCGAGCGCGACGCGTTCACGGTCGACGAGGTCATGACGACCGATCTGAAGACGATCACCCCCGACTCGGACGCGATGACGGCGATCGAGGAGATGCGCGAGAACGACATCGGTCGCCTGCTCGTGGTCGAGGACGGCGACCTCGTCGGCCTGATCTCGCGGTCGGACGTGATGACCGCCTTCGATATCGTCCAGAAGAGCGGCGCGGTCAACCCAGGCGGTCTCCCGCGGACCGCGAACTGATCGGTGTGGCGAATCGGTTGGCGCGCCGAACGGTCGAAGCGATCCGTCGAAACGAACCGGCAAAAACGTCCGTAACGCCCGTCTCGAGGGCCGCAATCAACATTCTTAACCGCGGTCGGGGCCGACGATTCGGCGATGCCACCGGCCATCGAGACCGTCGATCTCGTGAAGGAATACGGGGACTTGCGCGCACTGCAGGAGCTGTCGCTGACCGTCGAGGAGGGCGAGTTCTTCGGCCTGCTCGGCCCCAACGGGGCGGGCAAGACGACCTTTATCAACACGCTGGTCGGGCTGGTCCGCAAGACCGGCGGCGAGGCGCGGGTCTTCGGCCACGACGTCGAGACGGAGTACCGGGCGGCCCGCGACGCGATCGGCCTCGCACCGCAGGAGTTCAACGTCGATCGCTTCTTCCCGATCAAGGAAGTGCTGATGCACAAGGCCGGCTACCACGGCATTCCCGAGGACGAGGCCGCCGAACGCGCCGACGAAGTCCTCAAGCGCGTCGGCATCTACGACAAGCGCGACGAGCGCTTCGACTGGCTCTCCGGCGGGATGAAGCGCCGCTTGCTGCTCGCGCGGGCGCTCGTCACTGATCCCGACCTGCTCATCCTCGACGAACCCACGGCCGGCGTCGACGTCCAGTTGCGCCACGACCTCTGGGAACTCGTGACCGAACTCAACGAGGAGGGGACGACGATCCTCCTGACGACCCACTACATCGAGGAGGCCGAACGCCTCTGTGACCGCGTCGCGATCATGAACGAGGGCCGGAAGGTGACCGTCGCGACGCCGGACGAACTGAAGGAGCGCGGCACCGACACGATCTCCGTCCGCCTCGAGTCCGGAATCACCTCGAGCGCGGCGGCCGACCTCGAGTCCGACCTCGGCGCGTACGCCCACGAGGTGACGACGAGCGGCGAGGCCCTCGAGGTCCGCGTCGACGACGGCGGCTCGACCGCGCCGCGCCTGTTGAACGACCTCGAGGCGAGAGGGTACGAGATCGCCGACCTCGAGATCACCAGGACGTCGCTCGAGGAGATCTTCGTCGATCTCACCCGGAGCGACGACCGGACGGTGACGCGGTCGTCGGCCTCGAGCGCCGGTGACGGCGGTGAGGACGCAACCGACGGACGCGAATCCGAACGCGAGCGCGAACAGGAGGGGGTCGCCTGATGCTGTCGGTCGGCTTCCGCGCGCTGTTCCGCCGCGAGATCCTGCGGTTCGTTCGCCGCCCGAAGAACACGTTCATGCCGCCGGCGATCACGAACGTCCTCTACTTCGCGGTCTTCGGCGTCATTCTCGGTAACCGGATCGACGAGATCGCCGGCTACGATTACATCCTCTTTATCGTGCCCGGGCTGATCGTCCTCGGCGCGATCTCGAACGCCTTCGAGAACGCGTCGTTCTCGATCTTCCACGGCAGATGGAACGAGTACATTCACGAGACGCTGACGTCGCCGCTCTCGTACGTCGAGATGGTCCTCGCGTACGTCGGCGCCAGCGCGGTTCGGGGCCTCATCGTCGGCGTCATTATCGCCGCCGTGGGCCGGCTGTTCGTCCCGATCAGCCTCGAGCACGGGCTGTTCCTCGTGGCCACGATGGTCGTTATCACGGCGCTGTTCGCCGGCTTCGGGATCATCGGCGGACTCGTCGCCCGCGACTTCGACGACCTGACGGTAATGAATCAGTTCATCCTCCGACCGCTCGTCTTCTTCGGGGCCGTCTTCTACTCCCTCGAGACGTTCGAGCAGACCTGGCAGGTGAACCTCTCGCTGGTGAACCCGATGGTCTACATGGTCGACAGCGTCCGGTACGGGCTGCTGGGCTACTCGGACCTGATCGAGGTCGGAGTGCTCCCCGCACCCTACACCGACTTCGCGCCGCTGTTCGCACTCGGCGTGCTCACGGCGGCCACTGTCCTCGTGCTGGCGATCGACGTCTACCTGTTCAAGATCGGCTACGGGTTGACGGACTGACCGCTCGCCGACCGATCAGCTCTCGCGGTCGGCGACCTTCACCAGCTGCTTCCCGATGTTCTCGCCCTCGAACAGCCCGAGGAACGCGTCCGGCGCGTTCTCGAACCCTTCGACGACGTTCTCGCGGTACTGGACGTCGCCGTTCTGCACGAACGTCGAGAGGCGCTCGAGCGCCTCGCCCCAGCGGGGCTGGTAGTCGCTGACGAGCAGGCCCTCGACCGTCGCGCGGGTCTCGATGAGTTTGGCGAGCTTTCGCGGCCCCGTCGGCACCTCGGTCTCGTTGTAGAGCGCGATCTGGCCGCAGACCGCGACGCGGGCGTCGACGTTCAGGCGGGGCCAGACGGCGTCCGTGATGGGGCCGCCGACGTTGTCGAAGTAGACGTCGACGCCGTCGGGACAGGCGTCGTCGACCGCGGCCGAGAGGTCGTCGGTCTCCTTGTAGTTGATCGCGGCGTCGAAGCCGAGCTCGTCGGTGAGCCAGTCGATCTTCGCCTCGCTGCCGGCGGTGCCGACCACTCGAGCGCCCGAGAGGCGGGCCAGTTGGCCGACGACGGAGCCGACGGCGCCCGCCGCGGCGGAGACGACGACGGTGTCACCGGGCTTCGGATCGCCCACGTCGTTCAGGCCCCAGTAGGCCGTCACGCCGGGCATCCCGAGCACGCCCAGCGCCGTCGAGATCGGTCCGTGGTCGGGGTTCACCGGCTGGAGCTCGTTCGCGTCCGCGACGGCGTGTTCCGCCCACAGGAGGTCGCCGGTGACGATATCGCCCGCCGAGAACTGACCGGCGTTGGACTCGAGGACCTCGCCGACGACGCTGGCCTTCATCGGGTCGCCGACGTCCCACGGCTCGGCGTACGACTCCGCGTCTCGCATGCGACCGCGCATGTACGGGTCGACGGACTGGTAGAGCGTCTTCACGAGTACCTCGCCGTTGTCCGGCTCGGGGCGGTCGACGGTGACGAGTTCGAAGTTCTCCGACGTCGGTTCGCCGACGGGGCGACTGGCGAGTCGCCACTGTCTGGTTTCTGCCATACAGGTACGAGGCCGCGCCGGGAGGTGAACGTTGGGTTCGCGGAAGTGTGGCGGACGACTCGACCCGCCGACCCGCCGGCCCGAGCGCGAGGCGCTCTCACCGCCACGAATGGCAGCGAGTCGAACTTTTTTGGCTACCGTTCGCGTACGTCGCGTATGGAACCCGATCTCGACGCTCTCGAGGCGCTGCTCGCCGGCAACGAGCGCCACGTCGAGGCGCTCCCGGAGGACTACTTCGCGGACGTCCAGACGGACCAGCATCCGACCGTCGTCGCGATCTGCTGTTCGGACTCGCGGGTCTCCCACGAGGGGATGTGGGGGATCGATCGGCCGGGCGCGGTCTTCACGCCGAGCAACATCGGCAACCAGATCTGGGACGAGGACGACGGCGAGCGCATCGTCGACGGCGGCATCCTCTATCCGATCCACCACACTGGGACCGACGTCGTCGCCGTCGTCGGCCACACCGGCTGCGGGGCCGTCACCGCCGCCTATCGCGTCGCGACCGGCGAGGAGCCGCCGGGGCCACAGGGCGTCGACAAGTGGGTCGACCAGCTCGTCCCGGTCGTCGAGGAGGCCCTCGAGAGCGGACTGATCGACACCGACGCGGACGAGGGACGGGTGATCAACCAGCTCGTCGAGTACAACGTCGGGTATCAGGCGCGCTCGCTCGCGGAGGCCGACGAGGTTCCGGACGACGTCGTCGTCTACGGCTTCGTCTACGACTTCCAGGGCGTCTACGGCGACGAGCCCGGCCGGACGTACCTCGTCACGGTCGACGGCGAGACCGATCCCGACGCGCTCGCGGATCTCGTGCCGGAGGGGTACGAGGCGACGGCTCGCAGTCTGCTCTCCCGGTAGCCGGGACTCCGGCTCGGCCTCCCGACTGGGAGATCGATTACATGCCCGCTTCGATACGCCTCAGCTTTCCTCGGTGATCCACTTCTCACCCCAGTCGTAGATCTCATCGAACGCCGAGAGGAGTTCTCGCCCCTTCGGTGTCAGCGAGTAATACACGGCGATCGGACTCCCCTCGTCGACTCGGCGTTCGACGTACTCCTTCTCCGCTAGATCGTCGAGCACTCGAGACAGCGTCTGTGAGTTCGCGTCCGTGGCACGCTTGAGTTCGTTGAACCGAAGCTCGCCCTCCCGGAGGACGTGGATACCGGTCATACGCCACCGGGAACCGACCTCTTCGAGGGTTTTGATTACCGGACAGTCCCCGTATTTCGTTTCGAGCGTAGCATCCGATGACATCGGTGTGACTTGGTCAGGCTGACGTTCGCTGAACTATATGAGGATCTCGCTCCATGACCAAGTATGATAACATGACCGCACTCGAGAGATCGCCCTCAGAATCGTCTGACAGCCATCGGCGAACCCGCCTCCCAACATGAACGTACTCCTACTCGGTGCGAGCGGACGAATCGGACAGCGAACTGCCACTGAACTCCTCGACCGCGGTCACGCCGTTACGGGCGTCTCCCGGAGCGGGACGGTCGACGGGATCGACGACGACGACTTCGTCGCCGTCGCCGGGGACGCGACCGACCCCGATGACATCGCGAAGCTCGCGACGGGGCACGACGCCGTGGCGTCGGCGCTCGGCCCGAGTGACGATGAGTCGCCCGAAATTCTCACGGAGATGATGGACGCCGTGATCGACGGGCTGCGCCGAGCGAACGTCGATCGACTGGTCTGGACCGGCGGCGCTGGCGGGCTCGAGGTCGGCCCGGAGACGATGCTCATCGAAACGGAGGAGTTCCCCGAGGAGTGGGAGCCGGTCGCCAGCGCGGCCATCGATGCGTACGATATCCTCAGCGAGGCCGACGACCTGCAGTGGACGTACCTCGCGCCCGCTGCGCTGATCGAACCCGGCGAGCGGACCGGCGAGTACCGGACTGCCGACCGCGAACTCGTGACCGACGACGAGGGAGACAGCTACATTTCGATGGAGGACTTCGCCGTCGCCCTCGCGGACGAACTCGAGGCGGGCAACGCCGTGCACACCTATCTCGGAACCGGATACTGACGCGGTCCGGTGTCGCGTCCGGTCGGCGATTTCGGGACGGTCGCGACGGCCACGGTTGCCGTCTTCGCGGTACACCGTCCGACCGCCCCTTCGCGAACTGCCTGTCCCTATTCACTGCGACGACGGCCTCGAGTCGTGACGACGGCGAGAACGAGCGCTCCGCGAGCCGTCAGTCGTCGTCCGCCGGCCGTGCGGGCGGCGTCGCAGGTTCGGTCTCCGCCGTCGCCTCGACGTCGAGTTCGGTCTCGGCCGCCCACTCGAGGTCGCCCGCGTACTGGAAGGCGGCGTTGTCCTGCGTGGGATCGACGACCGTCAGGTCGCCGATCCAGCCGTTGTCGAGCAACTGCGTGACGTCCTCGTGCTCGCGGAGGATCTCGGTCACGCGGTCGACCGGGGCGTGGATCACGGCCGTCAACCGCAGCGGCTGGTGATAGGGTCGGTCGTCGTCGACCTTGAGCGACTGGAGCGGCAGCCCGGTCATCAGGTCGCCGCCGTTGCCCTGCACGACGCCGACGTTGCCCAGCGGGTTCTGGGTGACCTTCGAGCCGCTGCCGTAGACCGCGTTGTCCACGGTCGCGAAGTAGTACTGGTTGTTGATCCACTGGGTGACGACCAGCGGCCCCGTCACGATTCCCTCGAGCGCCTCGCCGTCCGGATCGGTCGTCCAGTCGTAGGAGTGGAGGAACGCGCGGCCGTCCAGATCGCGGTCCGCGGTCAGATCGCGGGGACCGATGACGAACGAGGCGTTGCCGGCCAGCCCCCACTCGGGGCGGGCCTCGGCCCAGTCGGCCGCCTTGCGCTCGACTTCGGCGACGCTCGCGTCCGGATCGCCGCCCGTCGCCTCGGTGCGCTCGGCCGCGGCGCCGGCGCGGGCCGCCTCGAGGTCCTCGCGCAGGGCCTCGAGGTCCTCGCGGTGGCTCTCGGGCACGTCACCGTCGAACAGTTCGATCTCGTCGGTCGTCGTGTTGTGTTCGCCCGCGAGGAAGACGGTGTCCTCCGGGACGTCGATGCCGCGCTCGCGCAACTCGGCCCGCACGTTCTCGTCGTTGCAGATCTCGGCGAGCACGCGGGCGTTCGGGCCGCCCGGGTTCCCCGCGCAGGCCCCGCAGTCGAGACTCGAGTCGAACGGGTTGTTCGTCGTCTCGCTGGCGTGGCCCGCGAAGACGACCAGTCGGGCGAACTCCGTCCAGCCCATGAGTTCGAAGGCGGTCGCGGCGTACTCGACCTTCTCCTCGAGGCTCATCCCCCGCGGGAGGTCGTGGTCGCCGTGGCCGTGGTCGTCGTAGGCGTCGTAATCGACGGCCGGAGACGAGGCCTCGTAGTAGTCGGGCACGCGCTCGTCGACGGCGCTCTCGAGGGCGGCGATCGTCGAGGGCGACAGCGTCCGCGCGGCCATCGCCGAGCCGTAGGCGCTGCCGGCGCCCTCGACGAACGTGAAGGCGGCGACGACGTTGTTCTTGAGCGTCTTGAAGTGCTTGCGGGCCGCGCCCGCCAGCCCGGTCCAGCGGTCGCGGGCGGTCACCGCCTCGGTCTCCTCGTCGGGGCGGTCGACGACGCGGTGCTGTGGCTCGACGATCGGCGGGCAGGCGTCGGCCTCGGCGTGGGAATCGTACTCCCGATGGCGGATCGGAATCCCGAAGAAGCCCGCGTAGCCGTGGGTCTCGTAGGGGCCCTGGGCCTCGATGTGGCGGCGGATCACCTCCGAGCGGGTGTCGATGCAGAACACGAGCTGTGCGGCCGGACGCTCGCCGTCATCGGCCTCGGACGGGTCCGTCACCGAGTCGTCGATCCCCTCGAGGAGGCGCTCGCGGTAGCTGCGTTCCCACGCGGTCAGCCAGATCTCGGGGAGCGGAACGTCCTCGTCGTCCGTGTCGCTCGAGTCGGCGCCGCTCGTGTCGTCCGCGACGGCCGTGTCGTCCGCATCGCCGTCGGCGGCCGCCGCGAGGTCGATCGGCGCGTCCAGCAGGTCGGCCAGCGTCAGCCGCACCGCCAGGTACTCCGTCAGCGTGATCGGGTACCGTTCCTGCCACGCGTTGGCGTCGTCGTCGGCCCGCTGCTTGATGAAACCGCTCCAGCCCGGGAGCGCGGCGAGGTGATGCTCGGCGATGTCGGCCCAGCGTCCCTCGGGATAGTCGCCCAGCACCGACTCGAGCGCCTCGGTCGCCGTCTCGGGGAGGTCGTCGGGGTCGTCACAGCCGGGCACGTCGCCGTCGTGGGGCGCCATCTCGCGCCACGCGGCGTAGAACCCGTCCCCGCGGTCGGGCATCGGCCACTTCGACTGTCCCTGATCGAGGAACGCGGCGAGCCACTTCGTCAGCACGCGGTCGACGGCCGCGGTCGCGTCGTCGGTCTCGCTGCCGCGTTCGGCCTCGGTGTCGGCCATTTCGTCCAGCAGCGTCTCGGGATCCCGGTCGATATCGTGGGCCTCGAGTTCGCGCTGCAGCGCGTCGGGGTCGATCCGTCCGGTCTCCCACGCCCGGCGGAAGACCGACGGATGCGGGTAGCCGCGGCCGCCGAACAGGCGTTCGCCCTCGGCGACGGCCCGGTGGAACGGCTCGTCCTCGAACCCCGAGAGGGGGTTGGCCGTGACGAACGAGTGCAGCGGCCAGACCGAGCCGATGCGGTCGGCCGCGCGGTCGATACGCTCCTCGATTCGACGACGGTCGTCGGCTTCCTTACGCGTCATTGTAGTCCTCCTTGTCGGTGAGCACGGTGTTCGGATCGGGTTGGGAGAGGTTCAAGAGCGAGACGTAGAGGCGCTTGCTCGAGTGGTACCAGCCGAGCTCGGCCACGAGATAGGCGCCGACGAACAGGACGACGACGAGGTAGTGGGCGATCGTCATCTCGGTCGAGACGTGAGTCATCGGCACGCCCGACAGCATCCTCGAGACGGCGTTGAACGCGACGGCGTAGCCGCTGATCGCGGTCAAGACGACCAGCGGAACGCTGACGAACCTGACCGACGTCGGCAGGGTCGAGCGTCGGAGGATGTCCCGAGCCGCGGTCAGCGTCGTCAGGACCACGACCAGCGTCAGGATCGTCCCGCTGTTCAACTCGAGGCTCGTCGCCTTCCCGGTGAGGACGCCGAACAGGACGCCGCCGCCGACGGCGGTCAGCAGACTGACGGCGATTCCGGAGAAGCCGAGGTGGGTTTGCGTCCCGTCTTTCGGGACCGCCTGCTCGACGGCGGCGCCCGAGGACAGGAAGAGATAGGCCTTGTAGAAGCCGTGGAGGACGAGGTGGGCGATCGCCGCGGCGAAGAAGCCGAGGCCACATTGCAGTATCATAAAGCCCATCTGGGCGATGGTCGAGCAGCCGAGCTTGCGCTTGATATCCGTCTGGACGAGGATCATCGCCTGTCCGAGCAGGGCGCTGACGGCGCCGACCAGGACGACGATCGACATGACGGCGAGGCGGTCGGCGACCACCGGAGCGAACCTGGTCAGCAGGATCCCGCCCGCGTTGACGAACCCGGCGTGCATCAGCGCCGACGCCGGCGTCGGCGCCGTCATCGAGGACAGCAGCCAGTTGTGGAAGGGGAACAGGGCCGACTGGACCATCGCCGCGAGGACGATCCCTCCGGCGGCGAGGAGGCCGACCGTCCGGGAGACGCCCTCGAGGCCGGCGAAGATGCCGGTGACGGTGGTCGCGCCCGTCGCCCAGGCGAGGAGGGCCAGCGAGGCGGCCAGCAGTCCGCTGCTAGCGAGGAAGTAGCGGCGAGCGAGCGCGGACGCGGCCCGCGCCTGCTCCCAGTCGCGGACGTGGCCGATGAGCGACGCCATGAGCAGTCCCATCGCCAGCCACACCGCCGCGAACAGCGCGACGTGATTCGCCGCGGCCATCGTCATGACGGCGAGCGTGAATCCGAGGACTCGGTAATAGAATCGGTCGATGTGGCGGTCGCCGGCCATGTAACGGCGGGAGTAGCTGTGGACGATCCCGCTGAAGAAGGTGACCACGACCCACATCACCGCGGTCAGTCCGTCGACGCGAAGCGCGCCCGACAGCTCCCATCCGGCGCCGTTCCGGGCCGCCAGCGCGAGTACCCCCAGACTGAGTGCGAACAGCGTCCAGACGGTCCGGGTCGACGCTCGCGGAACGACTGAGGTCGATGGCGTCGGTTCGGAGAGTTGTGCGACGGCGGCGTCGGATGTGGGTGCTCTGTCGTCGGTCATGCTTCGATTTCGCGCTCGACCAGCGCGGGATCGCGGCCGGGTCTGGCCGAACGATCCCGGCAACACTTGCACGGCCGGTCGTCTTCACCCTATATACGAACAGACTGGTTATTATAACCTTTGGTTCGAACAAATCGTTCGTCCCTCACACCGTAGTAGACGATCGTGATAAATTGGGCGCTCGTCGCGAATGTCTCGGTCGGTCACGGACGTCGCAGTCGACGGTCTCGAGAATCGGGCCGAACGGCGACGCGAGAACGAGCGAAACGGAGGGGCGTTCGTCCGGCAACGGAGCCGATTCGTGGCGTCACTCGGAGGAAAATTCGTCGAACGACGTCGACTGGTGGCTTCGCACGAGCACCTCGTCGGTGATCGTCAGTCCCATGTCGGAGATCTCCTGTGCGATCGGCGTGATCTCCCGGTCGTTCTTGACGACGGCCGTCACGAGCAGGTTCTGCTCGCCAGTGACCAGCTCCTGTACCGAGACGACGCCGGAAATGGCCAGGAGATCGTCGATGTAGTCGCCTCGTTCCGGAATCGACGCCGTGCAGTAGAGCAGCATTCGAATCGGATACCCGGACTTCGTGTAGTCGATGTTCGCGCTGTAGCCCTTGATGACGCCCTCCGATTCCAACCGCTGGATGCGTTTGCGAACGGTGCTCGAGGACGCGTCGGTCCGCTCGGCGATCTCGCTCGAGGAGAGGTTCCGGGCCTCCTCCTGGAGCGCGTAGAGGATCTCCCGGTCGACCGCGTCGAGTTCGTAGTCTGTCATACGGTTCGTTTGTCCGCGGCGGCTATAAGGAACTTCGGCTGACAGAACGAACGAACCGGTATTCGAGCGGACGAGCTACCGCTCCTCGGTGCGTGCGAGCGGCCTCGTCGCCGTCACACCGGCGCCTCCGTGTCGGTACCGTTTTGCTATTCGCACTGCCATCACTTCGCATGCGAACCCGCCTCGAGTCCGATACGGGATTCTACGTCGCGGTCGGGCTGTTCACGATCCTCGTCTTCCTCGGCGGGCTGGTCGTCCTGGCGGTCTCCGACCCCAGCGGTATCGGTGCGGCCGAGCTCGGCGGACTCGTGGTCGGGTTCTCCCTGTTCATGATCGTGTTCTTCGCCTCGGTCGCGGTCCACCGACTCGAGGACCGCGACGAGCGGTGATTGATCGCCAGTTTTCGGCTGAACACGGACTATGGGCCGATACGCCTCCGATATCGGCGTTTGAGTCGAGCCGCAGGGTTTATCAGTGTCGCGGCGTTCTCTTTAGAAGCAATGGCGAAAGGAACCGTTGATTTCTTCAACGACACTGGCGGCTACGGATTCATCGAAACTGAGGACGCGGACGAGGACGTCTTCTTCCACATGGAAGACATCGGCGGCCCGGACCTCGAGGAAGGACAGGAGCTCGAGTTCGACATCGAGCAGGCCCCCAAGGGCCCGCGCGCGACGAACGTCGAGCGCCTGTAAGGCGAATTCGCAGCGGTATCGGCACTTGACTGACGTATTTTACACCGGCCAGCGGCGGCGCTGTCGTCGGCTGGGCCATCGATCGAACGCTCGGCGAAGCGACATCGGTGCATACCTGTTGAGATAAGTATAAGTCGGTATGAGCGATTGTCGTTGACACGCATGTACGCCCCCGCGATCGGCGTTCCCGAACTCTCGATCCTCCTCTTCAACCTCGCGCTCGTCCTCGGTGCCCTCGGCGGCGTCTGGTACCTCCTCGGTCGATTGCGCAGCGCACTGTAGCGACGGACCCGGATCGTTTTGTGGGTTCGGCGCCGACGCGGGGTATGTCCGAACCGCTGATCCGACGGAGCGACGAGATCGAGTACGAGACGGTCGACGCGGCGGACGGCCTCGAGAAGGGCGTCCTCGTCAGCGACGACCACGGCGCGCCCCACTTCGCGATCCGCCGGTTCGTCCTCGAACCCGGCGCCGAGGTGCCGAAACACACCAACGACGTCGAACACGAGCAGTACGTCCTCGAGGGCGAGTACACCGTGGGTATCGGAGGCGAGGAGTACGCGGTCGAAGCCGGCGATTCGCTGCTCATCCCCGCCGGGACGGTCCACTGGTACCGCAACGAGGGCGACGATCCAGGCGCGTTCATCTGCGCCGTCCCGAACGGCGACGACGAGATCGAACTGCTCGAGTGACCGTCACGGGAGTCGGGCGAAGGGGACCGACGCCGTCTCGGTCGTCAACCACAAGTACTAAACGTCTTTTAGGATAACCTAAACCCCGATGGTAGAAGCGCAGTCGGTCGGCGAGCACGCGGCAGCTCGAGACCGGGAGGGGTGGCTGACCGGGACGCTCGTGCTCTTCTGTTTAGCGAGTACGATCATCACGATCGCTGGCGGACTCGTACAGGTGACGTTCGGGGAGTACTCGATGACGTTCAGCGAGGCGTGGGCGGCCGTGTTCGAGCCCACGGTGCTTTTCAATCTCGAGGCCTGGTCGTCGTTTCTCTTCGGCACTGAACGCCCCCCGATGAGCACGGACAGCGTCGTGGTGTGGAACCTCCGGCTCCCTCGCGTCTTCGTCGCGATTATCGCCGGCGCGACGCTGGCGATCTCCGGGGCGATCTTCCAGGCGGTGACCCGAAACGAGCTGGCCAGCCCCTTCGTGCTCGGGGTTAGCTCCGGCGCCGGGTTCGCGGTGCTGGCGACGCTCGTCGTCTTCACCGGACTCGCGCCGTACCTCCCGTTGATCGCCGCGCTCGGCGGGACCGTCGCCTTTCTGGTCGTCTACGGGATCGCCTGGAAGGGCGGGACCAGCCCCGTTCGCCTCGTGCTCGCTGGCGTGATCGTCAACATGGTCTTCCAGTCGCTCCAGCAGGGGCTGTTCTTCTTCGTCGACGATCTCGGCGTCGCCCAGACGGCGATCGCCTGGCTCACGGGCTCGTTTACCGGAACGGGCTGGCGAGAGGTCCGGATCGCGCTCGTTCCGGGGATCGCGTCGATCGGAATCGCGCTCGCCAGTTCGCGACAGTTGAACGTCCTGTTGCTCGGCGAGACCACGGCCAAGTCGCTGGGAATGCGCGTCGAGCGCGTTCGCTTTTTCCTCTCGGCCGTCGCCATTCTCGCGGCGAGCGTCGCGATCGCCGTCGCGGGCATCGTCAGCTTCTTCGGCCTCGTCGTTCCGCACATCGTCCGGAACGTCGTCGGCGGCGACTACCGACGGCTGATGATCGGCTGCCTGTTCGCCGGACCGGCGCTGATGGTCACCGCCGACGTCGGCGCGCGCCTCGCATTGGGCGGGATGCAGATGCCAGTCGGCGTCGTGACCGGGCTGGTCGGCGGTCCCTACTTCCTCTATCTGATGCGCAAACAGCAGTCCATGGGTGAGCTATAATGTCACAGAACGAACCGCAGACGCAAACGACGCAGGAACGGATCACCGACGGCGACGGCGTCGCCGTCGAGAGCGCACTCATCGGCGAGGACCTCGCGTTGAGCTATCCGTCGACCGAGGAAACGATCGTCGAGTGTGCGCGACTGGACGTTCCCGAAAACGCCGTGACCGCGCTCGTCGGCCCCAACGGCAGCGGGAAGAGCACGCTGTTGAAGGCGCTCTCGAATCACCTCGTGCCCGATCGGGGAACGGTCACGATTCACGGCCAGGACCTCGACGCGTTCGATCGGAAGGAACTGGCCCGCGAACTGGGCGTGCTCTCTCAGGAGAACGACTCGCTGAGTTCGATCACCGTCGAGGATCTGATCTACCACGGCCGCTACCCGCATCGGGGCTTCTTCGACAGCGTCAGCGAGGAGGATCACGCGGCCGTCGAACGCGCCCTCGAGCTGACGGGGATCGAACACATCCGGGACGCCGAACTCGGCCAGCTGAGCGGCGGCCAGAAGCAACTGGCCTGGATCGCGATGGTGTTGGCCCAGGACACGGACGTCCTCCTGCTCGACGAACCGACGACGTTCCTGGACGTCCACCACCAGTTCCGCGTCCTCGAGACGATCCGCCAGCTCAACGAGGAGAAGGGGGTCACCGTGGCCGTCATCCTCCACGACATCGCGCAGGCGGCCCGCTTCGCGGACTATCTGGTGGCGATGCACGACGGGGAACTGTACGACTGGGGTCCGCCGGAGGAGGTCGTGACCGAGCAGTTGCTGGCCGACGTCTTCGGCGTCGAGGCGACCGTCCAGCACGAGCCCGAACTGCAGGTGTTGCCCCGTCGAGCGCTGCCCGAGCGGTAGCGGTCCGGTGAACTCGGCGACGCGTAATCAGGGGGACCACGGACCGGCCGTCTCTATAAGTTCGGAACACTTTTGATGTTTTAGGCTGACCTAAAGATCGATGACCGACGAGTCTACGTGGACGAGACGCAACGTCCTTCGAACGAGCGGTGCGATCGCCGGGACGGCCGCACTGGCCGGCTGTATCACCGGCGAGGAGAACGGAAACGATAACGGAGACGGTAACGGCGTCGACGGGCCGTACACGGTCTCGATGCCGCCGGTCGGCGAGGTCGAGTTCGAATCGGTGCCCCAGACGTGGGCCGCCGGAACCGGGGATTGGGCCGATATGGGGATCGCGCTGGGTCAGGAGCCGCCGGCGGCCCTCTATCTCACGCGGCGGCTCCATACGGGGTATTACGACGACATTCCCGACGTGAGCGTCGATCCGGACGAGATCGATTCGCTCTGGGACGACGAGCTGACTCGAGAAGAGTTCCTGAACCTCGCCGAGGACGTGGATCTCTTCGTCATGGACCCGAACTTCCTCAAGGGGCGAGCCGACTGGAGCGACGACGACATCGAGCAGGTCGAATCGACGGGGACGCCGTTTTTCGGGAACAGTATCACCTCCCGGGACTACGAGTGGCATCAGGACTACGACTACCTCACGATGTACGAGGCCTTCGAGAAACTCGCCGAAGTCTTCCAGGAACAGGAACGCTACGCCGAGTTCGAGACGCTGCACGACGACTTCCAATCGGAACTCGAGAACGTCGTTCCCTCGGACGACCGACCTGAGGCTGCAGTCCTGTACCCGCAGATAGAGGATGACTCGTTCCTCCCCTACGTCATCGACGAGTCGACGAGTTACAAACACCTGCGGGACCTCGGAGTCGAGGACGCGCTCGCGAACTCCGACGTCGAGGACTTCCACGCCACTCGCGGAGGGGTCGACTACGAGACGCTTCTCGAGGTCGATCCGGAGTACATCCTGCTTCGAACCGAGCAATATCTCACCGAGGAGGAGTTCCAGCAGAACTTCGTCGAACCGATGCGAAGCCACAACGTCGGGCAGGAACTGACGGCCATCCAGAACGACGACGTCTACAGGAGCCTCCCGTTCTATCAGGGCCCGATCATCAACCTCGTCGCCACTCAGCGGTTGGCCGAGCAGCTCTACGGCGTCGAGGACGACCTGTTCGACCCGCAGGCCGTCAGCGACATCGTCAACGGCGACTTCTGAGCGTCGGACCGACCGGACGTCTCGTGCCTTTTCTTCGCGGTCCGACGCGGCGGCGCGACTCGAGCGGCACAGTCCGAACCGCTGAAATACCGTCACGCCCTACGGCCACTCGTGTCGAAGCAGGTCCAGGAGGTCGAAACGATCTTTTGTCACGCGACCGGTGACGATTACCTCGTCGTCGTCGAGCGCGACGGACAGCGGCTGTTCCGGGCGAAGCTCGGGCTCTCCGAGACGTCGGCGGGTCCCCGACCCGCGAAGTTCCGGCTGAAGCAGGGCTCGAGCGAGGAGCCCCGCCAGCCCGACGAGTTCGTCGAACTCGCCCGCCGCGCCGGGCGGATTCGCATCTCCGAACAGACCTCGCCCGAGAAGCGCCGCGAGCTGACGGAGATGCTCGAGGGCTACCAGCTCGAGGACAAGACCAAGGCCGTCCGGACCTGCCGCTACTGCGCCTCCGCGGGGCGCTACTCGCCGATCACGACGGAGACCGCGGTCAAGGACGACAACGATTGGATCTGCCGGGACTGCGCTCGTCAGGAACTCGAGCGCCAGCTCACCTACTCCGGCAGCGGCGAAGTGACGGGCGCCGCGAAGGAGCGCCTCGAGGACCTCATGCTCGAGGTCCAGGACTTAGAACGGATCGTCAACCTGCTGCAGGGCCAGCTGGATCCCGACCTGACGAAGTTCGATACCATCTCGGCGACGACCGACGAGGTCGACCCCGTCCGGGTGGACTCGCTGAACCTGCATCCGGGACTGCAGAACTTACTCGAGGACCGGTTCGAGACCCTGTTGCCGGTCCAGAGCCTCGCGGTCGAGCACGGCCTGTTCGACGGCGACGACCAGCTCGTCGTCTCGGCGACGGCGACCGGGAAGACGCTGGTCGGCGAGATGACCGGCATCGACCGCGTGTTGAACGGGAAGGGGAAGATGCTCTTCCTCGTCCCCCTCGTCGCGCTGGCCAACCAGAAGTACGAGGACTTCCAGGACGAGTACGGCCATCTCGTCGACGTCTCCATTCGGGTCGGCGCGAGCCGCATCTCGGACAACGGCAACCAGTTCGACCCCAACGCCGACGTCATCGTCGGCACCTACGAGGGGATCGACCACGCCCTCCGGACGGGCAAGGACATGGGCGACATCGGGACCGTCGTCATCGACGAGGTCCACACCTTAAAGGAGGAGGAGCGGGGCCACCGCCTCGACGGCCTCATTTCCAGACTGAAGTACACCTGCGAGCAGCGCGCGAAGCGACGGGACGACTACGGCGGCGCCCAGTGGGTCTACCTCTCGGCGACCGTCGGCAACCCCGAACAGCTCGGGACCGCCCTCGAGTCGAAGCTCATCGAGTTCGAGGAGCGCCCGGTCCCGATCGAGCGCCACGTCACCTTCGCCGACGGGCAGGAGAAGGTCCGCATCGAGAACAAGCTGGTCAAACGCGAGTTCGATACCGAGTCCTCGAAGGGGTATCGCGGCCAGACGATCATCTTCACGAACTCCCGTCGGCGGTGTCACGAGATCAGCCGGAAACTGGACTACTCGGCCGCGCCCTACCACGCCGGGCTGGACTACAAGCGCCGGAAGAAAGTCGAACGGCAGTTCGGTAATCAGGACCTGTCCGCGGTCGTCACGACCGCCGCCCTCGCAGCGGGGGTCGACTTCCCGGCCTCGCAGGTGGTCTTCGACTCGCTGGCGATGGGCATCGAGTGGCTCTCGGTCCAGGAGTTCCACCAGATGCTCGGCCGCGCGGGCCGGCCCGACTACCACGACAAGGGCACGGTGTACGTGCTGGTCGAACCCGACTGCGCCTACCACAACTCGATGGAGATGACCGAGGACGAGGTCGCGTTCAAACTCCTCAAGGGCGACATGGAGTCGGTGATGACCCACTACGACGAGGGCGCCGCCGTCGAGGAGACGCTGGCGAACGTCACCGTCGGCGGCAAGGCCGCGAAGGCGCTCAACGACCGCATGCTCGGCGACGTTCCCACCAAACACGCCATCGGCAAACTCCTCGAGTACGACTTCATCGACGGCTTCGAACCCACGCCGCTGGGACAGGTGGTCACCCAACACTTCCTCGACCCCGGCGAGGCGTTCGCCCTGTTAGACGGCATCCGAAAGGACGCCCACCCCTACGAACTCGTCGCCGACCTCGAGTTGCGCGACGACGACCTGTAGTCG
Organism: Haloterrigena sp. KLK7; assembly: GCF_037914945.1. Lineage (NCBI taxonomy): Archaea > Methanobacteriati > Methanobacteriota > Halobacteria > Halobacteriales > Natrialbaceae > Haloterrigena > Haloterrigena salinisoli. The sequence goes on along the minus strand of NZ_CP149787.1, from coordinate 1,211,521 downwards.
CCCTCGAGTTGGCCCGTATTTCACGTCCGCACGAGTTGGCCGGAACGCTTTTCCCGAACGTATCAGCGGCCGGAACGGTAAAGAGCGAGTCGCCCAATGGAAGAGTAGCGCCGGGGACCAGCCCGGAGAGACCAATGGAGCCAGCAACCCCAGCCGCGATCGATCCGCCGGCGAACGTCTTGCTCGTTCACGAGACGCAGTGCGAGCCAGCCGTCTGTCCCGACCTCTGCCACGATACCGGCGCGACGGCAGATCTCAGGGTTTCGTTCGCGGACAATCGGCCGAATCGGCCGGATCCGAACGCGGTGACGGGCAGAGTCGGCCTCCTAACGGTCGGTGACGTTCTGGTCGAGGACACCGCCGAGTCGGCCCGCGACTTTGACGAGCGGATCGTCGTCGACACGGTTCGCGATCCGACCGATCTCTCCGCCATCGGTGTCGCCGTCAGTCGGTTCTGTAAGCACTGGTCCGACGAGCAACTCACGGTCTGTTTCGACTCGCTGGACGCACTGCTCCGATCGACGCCGCCGAAGGACGTCTTCCAGTTCGCGCACGTGTTGACCAATCGGCTCTCGAGCGTCGACGCGTACGCGCACTTCCACTTCGATCCGACGCGCCACGAGGATCGCGTCGTCTCGACGTTCGGGGAGATCTTCGACGCGGTCGTCGCCGAGGAGGGCAGCGAGGAGTCGCTGCCGGAGGCGACCGACGAAGAGGTCGCCGATCTGCTGGCGGCGTGGACCGACGAGACCGACGACGGTGTCGGCGACGAGTCCGACGGCGGATTCGACTTCGCGTCCGAGCCGTCGACCGAAGCGACCGACGAGGACATCGCGCGGATCCTGGGGAACTGACGCGACGCGTCGGCACCGGGGCTGGCGACCGGGGGGTCGCCAGGGGGTGGCGATAGCGACTACGGGACGAAGGCGACACCGAACAGCGCGAACAGGATTACCGCGGCCGCGCCGAGGATCCCACCGAGGCCGACGATCACGAGCACCACCGGTGTGACGGCGATCGAGAGGCCGAAGACGACGTGGCTGAGAAACAATACAACGAGTCCTACGACTGCGTTGACGATGAAGGGGGCGAGCGCGCGGACGAGCACTGCGGCGACCAGTACGCCAATGAGGACCGCGATCAGGACGAGAATCTCGAGACCAGTCATGTACGCGGCGGTATCACGTCGACTGCCAAAACCGTTCGGCCGGTAACGAAACCCTTTATGACCTGCGTCTTTTAGGAGGGTGTACGGGATCGTGGGTTAGCTTGGTATACTTCGGGCCTTGGGTGCCCGTGACCCCGGTTCAAATCCGGGCGATCCCATATTGCTGCCGCTCGCAAATCCGCGAGCGGCAGCTATTGAAAGAGCCCGGATTTGAATCAGGGAGTGGAGCGAAGCGGAACGACCGTGGTTCAAATCCGGGCGATCCCACTTACTTCGTCGCGAACAATTCCGCGAGCGACGACTCCGTTCCGATCGCCGGTTCGAACGACGGCAGACCGTCGCCCTCGCTTCGCTCGAGCGCCGTGACGTCCGAGCCCCGAATCCGGACGAGTCGTCAGGCTCGCATGCGGTAGGACTGTCCCGATCCGTCGCGACGGGACGCCGAACACCGATTTTGTAGATCGCTCGTCGGGTTCACCTCGAGTGCCGTTTCGAGTCCGACAACGGTCTCGATCCGCCCGCACGGCGACATCCCTGGGATGTACGGGCAGGCTACCACTCGTGGTCACGCTAGATGCTCGATCAGGGCAGAGAACCAGCCGGGCAGTGATTATTTAGGGTTGTTTGTTAACAATACACATATGGAATCCGTGTCGATGCGCACACCCGCGTCCGACGACGAGCGAACCGTCCGTCTGCTCTCGGGTGACGTGTCGTTCGTGACGCTGCCGCCAGCGCCCGACGACGCGACCGTAGCGGTCGTCCGGACCGATCCGGGCGTTCGACTGCTGACCGCCATCGCCACCGATGACGAGAGCGCGTGGCCGGAGGTGCGGCAAGTCCCCGGCCGGGTCGTCGAAACCGACGACGGCCGGCGGAGCGAGTTCCGACTGGACGTCGACGCGTTCGTCGATGCGGACGTCCTGGACGTCACGGACGATACGGGAACGCGGAGCGTCCGGTCGATGACCGTCAGCTACCGGCGCGAATCCAGACTCGAGCGCCTCCGGCGGCGGCTTCGACGCTGGTGGGCGACGCGTGGGACGCGACCCGCGCAGTCCGTCCCCCGCTGGTGAGAGGGAACGCCCTCTGTTTTCGGTCGCTCGAACGGGTTCCGACGGACGGAACTGTTCGAGCACCCCGAGAGCCGCGGAGCGACGGTCCCGTTCACGACAGTCCCTCGTAGCGAGTGAGGCGGCCGGATTCGGGGCAGCGATGTACGGAACGTCGATCCGCGCCCGCCGGAAAACATCGAATTTCCCGCCCGTACCGTTCACGTACGCTGATACCGACGCGCTCGAGTCCCGACCGTAGATTCCTCGCTGCGACGCGTCAGATATTACGACTATTACTTATCCATCCCACTGCCGAGGGCTCGATCGTGCCATCACACACCAATCGATTGACAGACCGTACCCGACGACGATACCTCAAAGGCGTCGCCACCGGCGCCGCTCTCCTCGGTACCGGTGCGACGAACGCCGCCGCGACCGGAGACCGGACCCGCGGTGAGAACGGGGGCCGCGAGGACATCGTCTTCGCGTCGACCACGACCCTCGCCGAGCGGATCCGCGCGGGCGAGCTCTCCCCCGTCGAGGTCGTCGACGCCTTCCTCGAGCGCATCGAGCGACGAAACGACGAGATAAACGCCTTCATCACGCTCTTCCCGGAGCACGCTCGAGCGCAGGCCCGCGAGGCCGAGCGCGCGATCGAGCGTGGCGACGACCTCGGGCCGCTCCACGGGATCCCGTTCGCGATCAAGGATCGGCAGAAACTCGAGGGCGTGCGCTTCACCGACGGCTTCCTCGCGTTCCGGGACCGGATCGCCGAGGAGACCGACCCCGAAGTGCAGGCGTTTCTCGACGCCGGCGCGATTCCGGTCGGGAAGACCAACACGCCCGAGGGCGGCTACATGGGGAAGACGGACAACCTCGTCGTCGGCCCGACGCCGACGCCGTTCGACCTCGCGCTGAACGCCGGCGGCTCGTCGGGTGGCAGCGCCGCCGCGGTCGCCGACGCGATGCTCCCGTTCGCGACTGGCACCGACGGGGCGGGCTCGATCCGAATCCCCGCGTCGTTTACTAACACCTACGGACTGTTCCCGAAAGTCGAGGAACCCGGTCAGTTCGGCACGGGGGACACGTACTTCCAGCCGAGCGTGTCGACGCGGACCGTCGCGGACACCGCGCTCACGATGTCGGTGATGCGCGGCGACGATCCGAACGCGACCGACTACCGGGCGGCGCTGGACGACGACGTCTCGACCCTGCGGATCGGGTACGATCCGGGGTTGAGCACCTACCCCGTCGATCGGCGCGTCCGCGGGGTCGTCGACGATGCGGTTCGGACGATCAGTGCCGAAGGAACGACCGTCGAGGCGACCACCGTCGACCTCGGCCAGTCCTACGAGGCGTTGATCGACGCGATCTGGATCGTCTGGACCTCCTCCTACGCGGACCTGGCGCGGACGCATATAGAGGAGTTCGGGGTCGACGTCCTCGGCGAGGACCGCGACCTGTACCCGGACCCGCTGCTCGAGATCATCGAGACCGGGTTCGACTACCTCGACGAGGACGGCGAGCTCCGCGACGACGCGCTGGCGACCACCATCGAGGCGCGGGCCCGCGCCTATACCGGCCTCCAGGATGCACTCGCGGAGTACGACCTGATCGCCACGCCGACGCTGTCGGTGCCGCCGTTCCCGAACGATATCCTCGGCCCGACCGAGGTCGACGGGACCGAGATCCATCCGATCGTCGGGTGGCTGATCACGACCGTCTGCAACATGACTGGACACCCCGCGGCGTCCGTCCCGGCGGGGCTGACCGACGACGGCGCGCCGGTCGGCCTCCAGCTCATCGGCCCCGTCCACGACGACCGACCGATCGTCGCCGCCAGCGCCGCCTACGAACGGGTCAACCCCTGGCACGACGACTATCCGTGGGCCGCCGGGACACCGGCGCAGTCGACTCGAGACGAGTCCTGCGGCGCCGACCGTTGACCTCGGTCACGCGATACCGATCGAGTCCGGACCGTTCAAACGTCGTCGAAACAGTCGCGGTCGCGACCGACATCGTCCTCCTCGAAGCCCCAGTCCTCGAGGACGGATTTCCGAGCGAGCGCAGTGAAGTCGATGTCCTCGACGGTGACGGCCGTGAGCATCGCCCGCCGCGTCGACTCGTTCGGCTCCGGACATACGACACCACGCACGCGTATCCGACGGATAACGGTTACTCGAGGGCGCAGCGCTCGAGTCTCCCGGAGGATTTATTGCCGCTTTCGCTTCGCCGCACGGTGCGTCGACTGTCAGCTGACGCGACTATCCATGCAAGCCGAACGACTTCCCCAACGGATCGCATTGCTCGAAACCAATGTCGAAATCCGGTGCCGGCATCACGGCGCTCCTCAAACGCTGGCTCATCAACGGGATCGCGCTGGCGATCCCGCTGGTGATTACGATACTGGTGTTGATCGTCGTCGTCGATTTCATTCTGAACATGGTCTCGCCGGTCGTCCGCGGTGTGATGTTCGTCTGGCCCAACGAGCCGCCGGAGGCGGTCGTACAGCTCGTCATGATGTTCGCGCTGTTCGTCTTCTTCCTGCTGGTCGGAATCGTCGCCGAGTACACGCCCGGGAAAGCGATCTCGAAGCGCGTCCACGCGACCATGGAGACCATTCCGGGCGTGAGCGCGATCTACGAGAGCGTTCGGCAGGCCAGCAAACTGCTGGTCGACGACGACACGGACCAGTTTCAAGACGTCAAACTCGTCGAGTTCCCCCACCGGGACGCCTACATGCTGGGCTTTCTGACGGCACAGACGCCGCCGGAAATCGAGACGCAGGTCGGGAACGGCCCGATGGTCACGATCATGGTTCCGCTGGGCCCGAACCCGACGACGAACGGGTTCATCATGCATATGCCCGCCGAACACGTCTACGACGTCGACGTCACCGTCGAAGAGGCCTTCCGCGCGATCGCGACGCTGGGCGTCGCCTCCGACGACCTCGGTGACGATACCTGACCGCCGATATGGTCACCGAATCGCTGGTGACGGTACCTGACCGTCGGTGACAGTTTCGAGTCCCGGACAGTCACCGCCTCCCCAACACAGATTGGCCACACATACATACTCGAGCGGTTCCTATACCAAACGAGGCCACGTGACCTGACTGGGAACCAGGACACGGCGTGTGCGTCGCCGGCAGTCACCGGCGACGAGAGCGGGAACGGACGGTTCGTCGTGGCCCGGCATCGACCCGTCCGGTTTTGACGGCTCTCGCGCGCTCTACTCGAGCGACGGCACCGTCCCGCGGTCGCCGAGTCGATCGCGACCGATCGGCCGCGGTTCAGTTCCGCCCCGCTTTGCCACCATTTATACCGGATGGCGACCCTAAGAGAGTGCAATGGCGCAAGCGGGCAATTCTGAACTCGTCGACTCGTTCGAGCAGTTCTTCCGCAACTACTACGACAACGAGATCAAGCAGCTTGCGCAGCGATATCCCAACGAGCAGCGTTCGCTTCACATCGACTGGCAGGATCTCTACCGCTTCGATCCCGACCTCGCCGACGACTTCCTCGCCCAGCCCGAACAGCTCCAGCGCTACGCCGAGGAGGCGCTGCGGTTGTACGACCTTCCGATCGACGTCAGTCTCGGGCAGGCCCACGTTCGGATCCACAACCTCCCGGAGACCGAGTCCCCTGAGATCCGGGAGATCCGCGCCCCGGACATGAACACCCTCGTCGAGGTCCACGGGATCGTTCGGAAAGCGACCGACGTTCGCCCCAAAATCGAGGAGGCCGCCTTCGAGTGTCAGCTCTGTGGCACCCTGACCCGCATTCCCCAGTCCAGCGGGGACTTTCAGGAACCCCACGAGTGTCAGGGCTGTGAGCGGCAGGGACCGTTTCAGGTGAATTTCGATCAGTCTGAGTTCGTCGACTCCCAGAAGCTCCGCATTCAGGAGAGCCCCGAAGGGCTGCGCGGCGGCGAGACGCCACAGTCGCTGGACGTCCACGTCGAGGACGACATCACCGGCGAAGTGACCCCCGGCGACCACGTCTCCGCGACCGGCGTCCTCCGCCTCGAGCAACAGGGCGACCAGCAGGAGAAGTCGCCCGTCTTCGACTTCTACATGGAGGGGATGGCCGTCGACATCGACGAAGAGCAGTTCGAGGACATGGACATCACCGACGAGGACAAGGAGGAAATCGTCCGGCTCTCCTCGAGCGCAGACATCTACGAGCAGATGGTCGCCTCCATCGCTCCCTCGATCTACGGCTACGACCAGGAGAAGCTCGCGATGATCCTCCAGCTGTTCTCGGGCGTGACGAAGCAGCTTCCCGACGGCTCGAGGATCCGCGGGGACCTGCACATGCTACTGATCGGGGACCCTGGTACGGGTAAATGCGTCCACGGAGACACAAAGGTCACGCTCGCAGACGGACGAGATGTCCCAATTCGTGATCTCGTCGAATCGAACCTCGAGGATCCGAAACCGATCGATGACGGCTGCTACGATGAGATCGATCTCGAGGTTCCGTCCCTGCAGGACGACGGTTCAATCGCTCCACAGCGAGCGACGAAAGTCTGGAAACGCGAAGCACCCGAGCAGATGTATCGCGTGCAGACCTCGAGCGGGCGGGAACTCGAGGTGACGCCGTCGCATCCGCTATTCGTTCCTGACGAGTCCAGCTTTCGGGCAGTCCGCGCCGACGAACTGTCGGTCGGTGACACCGTCGCTGCGATGGATACGGCCCCGGATCCAGTCGGCCAAATCGACACGAGAGAAGTGCTGGCTGATGGTGGAGTCGCGGCTGCACACGGTACCCCTGAGACGGATCAAATCGTCTCGATCGAAACACTCGAACCCGACTACGACTGGGTGTACGACCTCGAGATCGAGGGAACTCACAACTACGTCTCGAACGGCGTCATCTCGCACAACTCCCAGATGCTGAGCTACATCCAGAACATCGCCCCCCGGGCCGTCTACACCTCCGGGAAGGGGTCGTCCTCGGCGGGACTCACCGCCGCCGCCGTCCGCGACGACTTCGGCGACGGCCAGCAGTGGACCCTCGAGGCCGGCGCGCTCGTCCTCGCCGATCAGGGGATCGCAGCCATCGACGAACTCGACAAGATGCGCGCGGAAGACCGCAGCGCCATGCACGAGGCCCTCGAGCAGCAGAAGATCTCCGTCTCGAAGGCCGGCATCAACGCCACGCTCAAGTCCCGCTGTTCGCTCCTCGGCGCGGCCAACCCCAAGTACGGTCGGTTCGACCAGTACGAGCCGATCGGCGAGCAGATCGACCTCGAGCCGGCGCTCATCTCTCGATTCGACCTGATCTTCACGGTCACGGACCAGCCCGACGAGGAGAAGGACAAGAACCTCGCGGAACACATCATCACCACGAACTACGCCGGCGAGTTGACCACCCAGCGCGAGGAGATGACCTCGCTGGACGTCTCGAGCGAAGAGATCGACGAAATGACCGATCAGGTCGATCCGGAGATCGACGCCGAACTGCTGCGCAAGTACATCGCCTACGCGAAGCAGAACTGCCATCCGCGGATGACCGAGGCGGCCCGGAACGCGATCCGGGACTTCTACGTGGATCTACGCGCGAAGGGGACCGACGAGGACGCCCCCGTGCCCGTCACGGCCCGAAAGCTCGAGGCGCTGGTGCGCCTCTCGGAGGCCAGCGCCCGCGTGCGCCTCTCGGATACGGTCGAGGAGTCGGACGCGAACCGCGTCATCGAGATCGTTCGCTCGTGTCTCCAGGACATCGGCGTCGATCCGGAGACCGGCGAGTTCGACGCGGACATCGTCGAGGCCGGCACCTCGAAGTCCCAGCGCGACCGGATCAAGAACCTGAAACAGCTGATCAGCGACATCGAGGAGGAGTACGACGAGGGGGCGCCCGTCGACATCGTCATGGAACGGGCCGAGGAGGTCGGTATGGACCAGTCCAAGGCCGAACACGAGATCGAGAAGCTCAAGCAGAAGGGCGAGGTCTACGAGCCGAGTACGGACACGCTGCGGACGACATAGTCGTCAACGTTCCGTCTGCAAGTCCGTTCAGCGAATTGTTCTCGAGACGGTAGAGCTCTCTCGACTCGAGACCGTTCCATCGACGCCGTCGACCAGCGCCTCAGAGTTCTCTGAGGTCCACCACGGTCGAGCGAATCGTCACTGGCGCGACGTCGGCGACGGCGGCCGCGTCGGCTTGCGTGATCGTCGGCCACTCCGTGCGTTCGCCGGCGGCCTTGTAGAGACACGCCGCGGCGACCCCGCTCGGGTTGCGGCCGCCGATCAGTCCTTCGTCGAGGAGCGTGGCGACGTACTCCCGTGCTCGGTTCTCGATCGCCGTCTCGAGGTCGAGTTTCGAGGCGTACCGCGGCAGGTACTGGGCCGGATCGATCGGCCCCGTCGGGAGACCGAGTTCGCGATTGAGCGCGTCGTAGGCGACCGTGAGTTCGTCTTCGTCGGCGCGGGCGACGTCGACAATCTCGTCGATCGTCCGGGCGTTCGATCGCGTTCGGCAGGTCGCGTAGACCGCAGCGGCGGCGAACCCCTCGAGCGACCGGCCCTGAAGGAGCCCCTCGGACTGGGCCGAATTGAAGAGCGCACACGCCTGTTCTCTGGCCGATTCCGGCAGCGAGAGATGGGTGTTGATCCGGCGTATCTCGGTGAAGCCGTAGACCTGATTCCGGTCGGCTTTCGAGGAGATCCGCGCTCGGTTGTGCTCGCGACGCAGTCGGGCGATCTGGCGTCGCTTCCGTCCGGTCAGCCGGGAGCTGTACTCCCCGCCCGAACCGGAGCCGTAGCCGATCTTCGTCGAGAGGCCGCGATCGTGCCGCGAGCGGGTTAACGGGGCTCCCGTTCGCCGACGATCGGTCTCGTCGTCGTCGAACGAGCGCCATTCGGGGCCGCGATCGATCGCATCCTCGGAAGAGACGAGACCGCACTCCTCACAGATCGTTTCGGTACCTCGGGTCCGCAATCTCCCATCACATTCGGGACAGACGGGAGCTGAGTCAACATCCACCATTGGTAATTACCTGATACAGTATTGATTAGTATCCCCATGGTATTTAAAATACTGGAATTTCGAAGGTAATTAATCGCTCGTCGCTCACGCTGGCCAGAGCGTTCTCGACTCGTGTTCGGCTGACCGACTCGAGGGTCGGTCGACGCGATAGCCGCTACAATTCGCGCAATCGCGCCAATAGGGAGTCCAACCGTCCGTCAGACGGGGACGTCTCGTCGGGCGCCGTTCGATCTTCGAGGAGGCGCTCGTATCGATCGATCACCGCTTGCCGGCGACGCTCGCTCGTCTCGAGCGCGTCCTCGAGGGCTGCGATCCGCAGTTCGAGTCGCGTGCGTTCGATTCGAGCGGCGAGCGGGACGGATCGTCCCCGGTCGCTCGCGTCGCCGATAACCGAGACGCGAACTGCCTCGAGGTGTGGTTCGTCGGACCGAGACGTCGGTCGCGGGGATCGGTCCGGGCTCGCGACGTTGGGAGCGGACGCGGGTTCGTCACCCTGGCGGTCGGCGGACATGGGTCGCCGTTCGGTTCGATCCCGGCGCGGAAAAATACCAGTCAGTCGGCCGTCAGACGCGTCCGACGCCGGTCGTGCGTTCGACCGACGCGCGTCAGACCCTCAGTCCTGGAGGTGCTCGAGCACTCCCTCCGTGTCGGCTGGCACGGGTTCGGGATCGCTCCCCGCCGCGGCAGCGGCGTCGGGGTCCTTGAGCAGGTGGCCAGTCGTCAGGCAGGCGACGCGCTCGTCGTCGCCGACGATCCCCTCCGCGCGGAGCTTTCGGAGGCCGGCGACGGAGGCGGCGGAGGCGGGTTCGACGCCGATCCCCTCGCCCGCCAGATCGCGCTGGGCCTCGGTGATCTCCTCGTCGGAGACCGCGACGGCGGTGCCGCCCGTCTCGCGGATGCCGGGCAGGGCCTTCGGCGCGTTGACGGGATTGCCGATCCGGATCGCGGTCGCGCGCGTCTCGACGTCCTCCCAGCGCCGGACCTCGTCCGCGCCGTTCTCGATGGCCTCGACCATCGGCGCCGCGCCCTCGGCCTGCACACCGGTCAGTTTCGGCACGTCCTCTTCCTCGAGCGCGCCCGCCTGGACGAGTTCCCGGAACGCCTTGTACAGCGCCGAGGTGTTGCCGGCGTTGCCGACCGGCAGGACGATTCGGTCCGGCACGGTGTCGTAGTCCGCGAGGAAGCCCTCGAGGATCTCGAGGCCGATCGTCTTCTGGCCCTCCAGCCGGAACGGATTCAAGGAGTTCAGCAGGTAGGCCTCGCCGCCCGCGGCGAGTTCCTGGACGATGTCCAGGCAGGCGTCGAAGTTGCCGTCGACCTCGAGAATGCGGGCGCCGTGGAGGCTGGCCTGGGCGATCTTTCCGGCCGCGACCTTCCCTGCGGGGAGGAGCACGAGCGTCTCCATCCCGCCGCGGGAGCCGTAGGCGGCGAGCGCGGCGCTCGTGTTCCCCGTCGACGCACAGGCGAGGCGGCCGACGCCGAGTTCCCTCGCGACCTTGACGCCGACGGTCATGCCGCGGTCCTTGAACGACCCGGTGGGGTTCATCCCCTCGTGTTTGATCCGCAGCGTCTCGACGCCGATGTCGTCCTCGAGACGGGGAACCTCGTACAGCGGCGTCGCGCCCTCCTGTATCGAGACGCCCGACTCGAAGGGCAGGGCGTCGGCGTAGCGCCAGACGCCCTCGCCCTCGAAGTCGTCGAACGTCGGGAGATCGACGTAGCGGACTTCGAGGAGGCTGTCGCACGCGTCGCAGGTGTAGCGGACGTCGTCGAAGGGAGCGAACGTCTCGCCGCAGTCGATACACTCGAGCCAGACGCCGTCGTCGGCGTCATCGGGGACGTCCGGCCGGTCAGCGGAGAGGCTGAGACTCATTGTCCGACGAGAGGGAGGCGAGGGAGAAAAAGGACGTGGGTTCGCCGGGTCGGGATCGTCGCGTCGAGTCGCGCGCAGCGAGACCGACGGAGGCGAGCGCGTCTACTCGAGCAGCCAGCTCAGCAGCGCCTTCTGCGCGTGGAGCCGGTTTTCCGCCTGATCGAAGACGACCGAGCGGCCGCTCTCGATGACGTCGTCGGTGATCTCCTCGCCGCGGTGGGCGGGCAGACAGTGCATCACCGAGGCGTCGGACGCGTGCTCGAGGAGGTCCGCACAGATCTGGAAGCCCTCGAAGTCGTTCATCCGAACGTCGCGTTCGTCCTCCTGACCCATGCTGATCCAGACGTCCGTGTAGATGATGTCAGCGTCCGTGGCGGCCTCGACGGGATCGTGCGTGGTCGTCGGATCGCCGCCGAGGTCGCGGGCGCGCTCGAGCACCGCGTCGTCGATGCCGTAGCCTTCGGGCGTCGCGACCGTCAGGTCCATATCGGTCAGGGCGGCGCCGAGCGCGAACGACTGGGCGACGTTGTTCCCGTCGCCGATCCAGGCGGCCGAGACGTCCCCGAAGCCGCCCTCCTGTTCGCGGATCGTCAGCAGATCGGCGAGCGTCTGGCAGGGGTGGGCGTCGTCGGTGAGCCCGTTGACCACCGGGACGGAGGAGTACTCCGCGAACACCTCGATGTTCTCGTGTTTGAAGACGCGGGCCATCACGGCGTCGACGTACCGCGACAGCGTCCGCGAGGTGTCCTTCAGCGGTTCGCCCCGTCCCAGCTGGATGTCGTCCTCGCCGAGGAAGACGGCGTGGCCGCCGAGCTGGGTCATCCCCGTCTCGAAGGAGACGCGGGTCCGGGTGCTCGGCTTCTGGAAGATCATGCCCAGCGTCTGGCCCTCGAGGTCCTCGTGGTCCTCGCCGGCGTGCTGGGCGCGTTTGTACTCTTCCGCGCGGTCGAGGACGGCGTCCAGTTCGTCGGGCGTGACGTCGTCGACGTCGAGGAAGTGTCGCAGCTCGTCCGTCATTCGTCGTCACCTCCGGAGAGCGTCGTCGCGACGCGCTCTAAGACCTTCACCGACTGGTCGTACTCCGACAGCGAGAGCCGCTCGTCGGGGGCGTGGTCGAGCTCCGAGTTGCCGGGGCCGTAGGTGACCATCGGACAGTCCCACGCGCCGGCGTAGAGGTTCATGTCGCTTGTGCCGGTCTTGCGCAGGAGCCGCGGATCGCCGTTCTCCTCCCGGATCGCGACGCGGAACGCGCGGGCGGCCTCGGTTCGGGGGCTCTCCATCACCGGTGGGATCGGCTCGTCCCAGGAGACGGTCCCGATCTCGAGTTCGGCCTCGGCGGTCTCGCGGACCGATTCGGCGTCCAGCGACGGGGGGATCCGCAACTGGACGTCCAGCGTCGCCTCGACTGAGAGGCCGTCCTCGCTGATTCCGCCGTCCATGTCGACGGGCTTTGCGGTCACGCGCTCGAAGACGGCCTGGTACTCGTCGTTCTCGAAGGCGTCCTCGACGCTCGTCCACCACTCGGTCGCGTGCTGGATCGCGTTGGGTTCGGGACGCGAGGTGTGGCCGGATTCGCTGGTCGCGACGTAGGTACCCGCGAGGAAGCCGCGGTAGCCCAGCGTGATTCCCGTCGCACCGCTCGGTTCGCCGTTGACGACCGCGTCGGGCTCCTCGCGGTCGGCGACGAGGTGACGGGCCCCTCGCGAGTTCGTCTCCTCGCCGACGACGCCGACGAAGGAGACGCCGGTGCGGACGGCGGCGACGGCCATCGCGGCCAGCGGGCCGGTAGCGTCGACGCTGCCGCGACCCCAGAGCACGTCCTCGCCGGTCTCTTCGGCGATGTCGGCCTCGACGTCGGCCTCGTCGGCCGCCTGCACTTCGACCGGAATCTCGCCGGGGACGGTGTCGATGTGCGAGGTCAGCAGGACCGAGTCGTCCGCGGGCGCGCGAACGTTGCCGACCTCGTCGATCCAGGCCTCCCGATCGTGGAGTTCGAAGAAGGCCACCAGCCGTTCGGCGGCCTTCCGTTCCTCGCCGGTCGGCGACGGAATCGAGACGAGGTCGATCAACAGCTGCCGCGCTTCGTCGAGCGACACGTCGGCCGGTTCGGACATGCTCGCGCTCATGATTCGGCCTCGGCTTCGGGTGCGATGACTGCGGTCAGTGCGTTCACGAGCCGATCCGCGTCCGACTCGTCGATCACGAGCGGCGGCAGCAGACGCAGGACGGTCCGCCCCGCGGGCAGCGCCAGCACCTGGTGGTTCATCGCCAGATCGCGGGCGACGCGGTTCGCGCCGCGTTTCAACTCGATACCGACGAGCAGCCCCTCGCCGCGGACCTCGCGGACCGAATCGCCCAGCGCGGACTCGAGTTCCGACGTGAGATAGTCGCCCATCTCGGCGGCGTGGGCGGGCCACTCCTCCTCGACCAGCGTCGAGACGGTCGCGTGGACCGCCGCGGCGACGACGGGGCCGCCGCTGAACGTGGCGTTGTGCGAGGCCGCGCCGTCGGCGATCCAGTCCCGTACTGCGACCGCGCCGACGGGCAGGCCGTTACCCAGCCCCTTCGCCGTCGTGAGGATATCGGGCGTGACGCCCGCGTTCTGGCAGGCCCACATCGAACCCGTCCGTCCCATGCCGGTCTGGACTTCGTCGAGGACGAGCGCCGCGCCGGCCTCGTCGGTGAGTTCGCGAGCCGTCTCGAGGTAGCCCGCGGGCGGGACGTTGATCCCGCCCTCGCCCTGAATCGGCTCGAGGATGACGGCCGCAGTCTCGTCGTCGACGGCGTCGGCGAGCTCCTCGCCGTCGCCGTAGGGGACGAACTCCACGTCGCCGGCCAGCGGCTCGTAGGGCTCCTTGTACTTGTCCTTCCAGGTCGCCGCGAGCGCGCCCATCGTCCGCCCGTGGAACGAGCGGGTCGCGGCGACGATCTTCGACTCGCCGGTCGCCGACCGGGCGAACTTCAGGGCGGCCTCGTTGGCCTCGGTGCCGGAGTTACAGAACCAGGCGGACTCGAGGCCGTCCGGAACCGCCGCGACGAACGCCGCGTAAGCGTCCTCGCGGGCCTGAACGGGATAGGAGGAGTCGACGAACGTCAGGTCGCCGACCTGCTCTTGTACCGCGTCGACGACTGCGGGATGACTGTGGCCCAACGGCGTGCACGCGAAGCTCGCGCCGGCGTCGACGTACTCCGTGCCGTCGGCGGTGTAGAGGTACGGTCCCTCGCCGCGCTCGATGCCGATCGGCTTGCCGCCGGAGACGAAGTCGAGGTCACTCATTGCGTTGCTTCCTCCGTTTCAGTATCCAAGACGCCGGGCTCGAGGGTCGTCCCCTCGCCCGCGAGCGCGCTCGTGATCGGTTCGTCGGCGTTGGCGGTCGCGACGATCACCGACGCAGCGCCGCCCTCGAGCGCTTCTTCGGCGGCCATGACTTTCTTCGTCATGAACCCTTCCGCGGCGTCCTTGACGTTCTCGAACTCCGCGGGCGTCGACGCCGAGTCGATCTTGGTGGACTCGTCGTCGGGGTCCTCGTAGATCCCCGAGACGTCGGTCAGCACGACGAGGTCGGCCTCGAGCGCGCCCGCAATCGCGGCCGCGGCGCGGTCGGCGTCGGCGTTGACGGCGGTGTACCCGCCGGACTTCTCCTTGCCCAGCATGGGAACGGAGACGACGGGCGTGTAGCCGCCCTCGAGGGTCGTCTCGAGCAGGTCGGCGTTGACCGACTCGATCTTGCCCGAGTGGTCGCCGCGCTTGATCTTCTTCTTGCCGTCTTCCTTGACGCGGACGGCGGACTTGCGCTTGCCCTCCAGCAGTTTGCCGTCCGTGCCGGAGAGGCCGACGGCGTCGACGCCCTCGTTGTGCAGGCTCTCGACCAGATCGGTGTTGAGCTTGCCGGGCATGACCATCTTGAAGACGTCCATGGTGCGCTCGTCGGTAAACCGGCCGACGACGCCGCCGGGCGTCTCGACGTAGGTCGGTTCCTCGCCGAGTTCCTCGAGGGTCTCGTCGACGGCGGTCGAGCCGCCGTGCGTGAGGACGACGTCCTCGCCGTCCTCGACGAGACTCGCGACGTCGGCGAGCGCACCCTCGGGATCGACGGCGCGAGCGCCGCCGATCTTGACGACTACAGTCATTTCAGGGTGCCCCCACGGGGTGCATCCCCGCAAACTCGAGTCCGGCCGTCTCCTCGAGACCGAGCGCGATGTTGGCCGCGTGGACCGCCTGGCCCGCGGATCCCTTCATCATGTTGTCGATCGCCGAGAAGACGACGACGCGCTTGTTCGAGGGGTCGAGTTCGAAGCCGACCTCGGCGAGGTTCGTCCCCGCGACCGATTTCGGTTCCGGATACCGATAGACGCCGGAGCCGCCGGCGGCCATCCGGACGAACGGCTCGTCCTCGTAACACGCGCGGTAGGCCTGCCAGAGGTCGCCCTTCGAGACGGGCCCCGACGGGAAGACGTGGTTCGTCGCGCTGGCGCCGCGGATCATGTCCACGGCGTGGCAGGTGAACGACACGCTCGTGTCGAGGAACTGCTCGATCTCGGCCTCGTGACGGTGGCCCGTCGGCGCGTAGGGACGGACGACGCCCGAGCGCTCGGGGTGCGAGGAAGCCTCGCCGCCGCCGGCGCCACCCTCGGAGGAGCCGACCTTGACGTCGACGACGATCTGCTCGCCGCCCTCGAGGATGTCGTGTTCGAACAGCGGATACAGTCCCAGAATGGTGGCAGTGGCGTTACAGCCGCCGCCGGCGATCAGGCCCGCGCCTTTGAGGTTCTCGCGGTTGATCTCCGGGAGCGCGTACTCGGCCTTCTCTAAGTACTCGGGGGCCTCGTGGCCGTCGTACCACTCGTCGTACTGGTCCTCGCTCTCGAGGCGGAAGTCGGCCGAGAGGTCGACGACGGTGTCGGCGATCTCGAAGAACTCGTCGATCTGTCCCATCGAGACGCCGTGGGGCGTCGCCGCGAACAGGACGTCGACCGACTCGAGGTCCTCGGGTTCGGTAAAGCGCAGGTCCGTGCCGCGAAGCGGCGGGTGGACGGAGCCGACGCTCTTGCCGGCCTTCGAGCGGCTGGTGACCTCCGTGAGCTCGAAGTTCGGGTGGCCCGCGAGCAGGCGAAGGAGCTCGCCGCCCGTGAAGCCCGAGCCGCCGATGACCGTCGCGGTGACGGTCTCGGCGTTCGCGTCGGCGCCGGTCTCGGTGCCGACCGCCATCAGGCGCTCACCTCGAGTTCGTCCTCGGTCGCGGCGTCCGCCTTCGTCTCGAGCCAGTCGACGACGGTGGCCGCGACGTCGGTGTCGACGGCGCCGTCGAGCGCCTTGAATTCGACCGTGTGGTTGACCTCGTGGACGGTGTACCCGTCTTCGGTCTCCATGAGGTCGATCCCGAGGAGGCCGCCACCGACGGCGTCACTCGCTTTCTGAACGAGTTCTCTCGCTTCCTCGTCGGGCTCGAAGACGTCCGTCTCGGCGCCCTTCGCGGCGTTGGTGATCCAGTGGTCCGAGGACCGGACCATGCCGGCGATGGGTTCGCCGTCGGTCGCGAGCACGCGGATGTCGCGTCCGGGCTTCTCGACGAACTCCTGGACGTAGAACACCTTGTGCTCGTAGTGGCCCAGCGTGGACTTGTGCTCTAAGATGGCCTCCGCGGCCGACTTCGAGTCGATCTTGGCCATCAGGCGTCCCCACGACCCGACGACGGGTTTGAGGACGCAGGGGTAGCCGAACTCCTCGATGGCCTCCATCGCGGACTCCTTGGTGAACGCGACCTTCGTCGCGGGCGTGGGCACGCCCGCCTTCTCGAGCGCGAGGCTGTTCTTCACCTTATCGGCGCAGATGTCCGCGGTCTCGTGGCTGTTGACCACGGGGATGCCGTACGCCTCGAAGAACTGCGTGGCGTACAGGCTCCGACTCGTGGCGAGACAGCGGTCGACGACGATGTCGAGGTCCGCGAACTCCGCGGGCGCCTCGCTGATGTCGAACGTCTGTTTGCGAACGTCGATCTTCTCGATCTCGTGATCGCGCTCGCGCAGCTCGTTGAGCAGGAGCTTCTCGTCCTTGCGGATCCGGGAATAGAGTATTCCTACTTGCAAGGTCACTCACCCCAGTCCTCTTCGAGCTCCGGGGCTCGCTCGAGGACTGGCGGCTCGGTGTCGACGACTTCCAGCTCTGCTCCGCACGTGGTACAGTCAACGATCTCTCCAACCTCCAGATCGTCGTGCAGGGACACCTCAGCCCCACACTCGACGCATTCGGTCATTGTACCTCCAACTCGGACCCGGGATCCCTTAAAGCCTTCGAAATTAACAGCAAAATTACATAAACTGCACTGCCCGCTAACGGACCACTGACGGCATCACACCGCGGATTTATTTTGACATATCATTTGATGAGTAGTTTGTCCCCTCGCGGGGACGGTGGCGGGAGCGGAGCTCCCGCTCGCTCACAGGTCCGTCCGGACGGACCCGCGACCGACGGCAGTCGGGGCGATCGCGGTGAACGCGCAGCGATGGCGGGAACGCCCTCACACATAGCCGTTCACCTCCTCGCGGAGGTCCTCGTGGGCCGCCTCGAGCGCCGCGTCCGTCTCCTCGAGGGTCTCTTCGTCAGTTGCGAGCGCGTCGCGGGCCGCCTCGAGTTGGTCGGCGACCGCTTCGGGGGCGGGGCCGCCCTGCGAGTCGCGACTCGCGACGCTCGCGGCGGGATCGAGCGCCTCCTCGACGGCGTCGGAATCGACCAGCGACTCGAGGGGTTCGCCCAGGACGTCTCTGGCGGCGGCCTCGAGCGCGTCGTAGTCGCCCCCGTTCTCCGCGGCGAGCGCGACCAGTTCGTGAGCCGTTCGGAACGGGAGGCCGTTGGCCGCGAGCAGGTCGGCGACGCCGGTCGCCGTCGAGAACCCCTCGCCGGCTTCCGCCGCGAGCGTCTCCTCGTTCCAGTCGGCCGTCGCGACCGCGCCGGCGGCGACCTCGCTGGCTTCCGTCACGGCGTCGACGGTCTCCCAGGCGTGGGCCGTCGCCCGCTGTAGGTCGCGGTTGTACGCGCGGGGCAGTCCCTTGAGCGTCGTCGTCAGCCCCTGCACCCCGCCGGCCGCGTCGCCCGCGACCGCGCGGACGAGCTCCAGCGTGTCGGGGTTCTTCTTTTGGGGCATGATCGACGACGTCGAGGAGTAGTCGTCCGAGAGGTCGACGAAGCCGCGGTTCGCGAAGATGACGACGTCTTCGGCGAGCCCCGACAGCGTCGTCGCGTGGGTCGACAGCGCCTGCGTCGTCTCGAGCAGGAAGTCCCGGCTCGAGGAGGCGTCCATCGAATTTTCGACGACCCCTTCGAAGCCGAGTAACTCGGCTGTCCGCTCGCGGTCGATGTCGAACGTGGTGCCGGCGAACGCTGCACCGCCCAGCGGCGACTCGTTGATCCGATCGTAGGCCTCGAGCAGCCGCGCCGTGTCGCGGCGCACCGCGCCCTCGTAGGCCAGCGCCCAGTGGGCGACGGTGGTCGGCTGGGCGGGCTGGAGGTGGGTGTAGCCGGGCATGATCGTCTCCGCGTGCGCGTCGGCGACCGCGACCAGCGACTCGCGCAGCGCCAGCGTCGTCTCGATGGCCTCGAGGACGTCCTCGCGGAGGCGATACCGGATGCAGGTCGCGACCTCGTCGTTGCGCGAACGTGCGGTGTGCATCTTGCCGCCCTCGGCGCCGATGCGCTCGATGACGGCCGTCTCGATGGCCTCGTGGACGTCCTCGCCGTCGGGCAGGGAGCCGTGACCGTCGACCTCGATGGCGTCCAGCGCCGTGAGGATCTGCCCGGCCACGTCGTCCTCGATGATCCCCTGCTCGGCGAGCATGACCGTGTGGGCGCGGTCGACCTCGAGGTCGGCCTCGAAGATGCGTTCGTCCGCTGCGAGCGAGGAGAGGAAGCTCCGGGCGGGGCCGCCGCTGAAGCGGTCCCGTCGGACGACGCCCTCGTCGGTTGCGCCGCTTCCGTCCGTTTCCACTGCGGGCTCGGAACCGTCGTCCTGAGCGCTCTCCTCGGTCATCGTTATTCCTCGTCTTCCTCGTCGCCACTTCCGTCGGTGGCGAGTTCCGGCTTCTCGACGTCCTCGGCGTTGGCCGCGATCGCCTCGTTCGCGAGGCGGCGCTGGAAGCCGTGGTACTTCGCGACGCCCGTGGCGTCTTCCTGCTTGATCTTCCCGACCGTCTCCGTGTCGAAGGAGGCGTGTTCGGCCGAGTAGGCCGCGAACTTGCTGTCGCGTGCGACCGCGCGGGCCTGGCCGCCCTCGAAGCGGATCGTGACGGTTCCGGTGACGCGCTTCTGGGTCTCGGCGATGAAGCCCTCGAGCGCGTCCACGAGCGGCGCGTCGATCAGGCCCTCGTAGCCCTTCTTCGACCACTTCTGGTCGATCAGCTGCTTGAACTCGCGCTCCTCCTGGGTCAGGACGAGCCCCTCGAGCGCCTCGTGGGCGTTGAGCAGCGTCGTCGCCGCGGGGTGCTCGTAGTTCTCGCGGACCTTCAGCCCGAGCATGCGGTCCTCCATCGAGTCGGTGCGGCCGACGCCGTAGGCCCCGGCCACGCCGTTGAGATGTTCGATGAGTTCGACGGGCTCGTACTCGACGCCGTCGACGGCGACGGGGTAGCCCTTCTCGAAGGTGATCTCGATCTCCTGGGTCTCGCCGGTCGGCGCCTGGGTCCAGGCGTAGATCTCCTCCGGCGGGACGTAGTTGGGGTCCTCGAGCTCGTCGCCCTCGACGGAGCGACTCCAGAGGTTGGTGTCGATCGACCAGTCGCCGCCGCTGCCGCCCTCGACGGGCAGGTCCTTCTCCGCGGCGTACTCCTGTTCCCACTCGCGGGTCAGGCCGAGCTCGCGCACGGGAGCGATGACTTCGAGATCGGAGTCGCGCCAGACGGCCTCGAACCGGAGCTGGTCGTTGCCCTTGCCGGTACAGCCGTGGGCGATGCCGGTACAGTCCTGTTCTTCGGCGACCTCGAGGATCGCTTCCGCGATCACCGGTCGGGCCAGCGCCGTCCCCAGCGGGTAGCCCTGATAGGTCGCGTTCGCGCGAACGCCGTCGAGACAGAGGTCGGCGAATTCTTCTTTCGCGTCGACGACGTAGTGCTCGAGGCCGAGCGCGTCGGCGGTCTCTTCGGCTTCCTCGAACTCGGAAGCCGGCTGGCCGACGTCAACCGTGACGCCGATAACGTCGTCGTATCCGTACTCTTCCTCGAGCAAGGGGACACAGACAGTCGTGTCCAGGCCGCCCGAGAACGCAAGTGCCACGCGGGTCATGTCGTATGTGAGGGAAGCGGTAGGAGGGACTTAAGCTCATTGGTTTGAGACGCGTAAATTAGCGGTAGAGCGGCTGCTAATTGAAAATTCTGCGTTTGCTGGATCGTTGGAACGAACCGGGTCGAGGGGAGTAGGGTAGTAGTCGGGCTCAACGGCCCGGCCGTCGTCGTCGCGGTCGCCGCGGAGAAACAGCCCCGCCGGTACCGGGTACGGCGGTCGTGGCGCCGACGGTGTGACTCATTGGTAGTTCTATGACCATCATCGGTATTAAATCCTGCTACCTCGCAAATATCGCGGGTATCAGGCCGCGAGCAGCCTGTGGGATGGCAACCCACTGCACGGATGAGCGGCGGCGGACGCTGGCGGCTACTCCTCGTCTTCCCCGTCCGGTAACGCCAGGACGTTCTCCCGGCCGATCCGGAAGACCTCGATCTCCTCGTCCTCGCGCAGGCCGCTGACGACCTGACTCGTCTTGGCCTCGGTCCAGTCCAGTTCCGAGACGACCTCCTGCTGTTTGATCCGTCCGCCCCGCTTCTCGAGCAACTGCAGGACCCGCTCCTCGTTGCTGAGTAGTTCTGGGGGCGGGGTCTCGTCCTCGAGTCCGGGAGCGGTGGCGTTCGTCGTCGATCCCCCGTTCGTCGCGCTGGCCGTCCGTTCGTCGCCCCGATCCCCCCTGAGCCACCAGCCGGCGGCCCCGACGGTCGCGAGGAGGGCGAGGGCGACGAGGACGAGCGGCCACGGCACTGACCGGTCGGTCTCGGGACCGGCCGCTGCCGGTTGTTCGGTCTCGTTGCTCTCTTCGATCATGACGATCGTCGGCGCCGTCGACGAGAACGGGTCGCCGGAATCGCCCCACCGGACCGACTCGAGTTCGTTGTCTTCGGAGTTGCCGGTCACCGACCCGTCGTTCCCTTCGGGTTGCGGACTGACCTCGTCGATAGTGTACCCTTCGGGCGCGTACACCTGTAACCAGGTCCCGCTGGGCAGCGAGAGGCCGGCGAGCGCCGACCCGGCCTCGATCTGGGTCAGTTGCGGGTAGGCGAACGAGTCCCACTCGAACGTCACTATGGCGTGGCCCATCTCTCGCGGCGCGGAGCTGTTGTCCGTCGCGACGGTGACGTTCTCGATCGCCATGTCCCGCTCGGTCGCGTTTTCCCCCTCGCGGAGGATGTCGGTCCATCGGTCTTCCTGACTGTCGGCGTACACCGCTTGATTCGACTGGATGTCGCTACTGAGTCGGCTCCACTCCTCGTCGGTCTGATTCTCGAACCGGTAGTCGACGACGAACGTCGCCGACCCGTTTTCGTGGACGAAGACGTCGATGTGAATCTCGTCGGCCGCGTCGAGGCGGTCGCTCGCGCTGTCCGCCTCCTGCGGGGTCGCCCCCTGGGCTCCAGCGCCGCCGACGGCGCCGATCGAGGCCGCAGAGACCACCACGAGCATGCACCCGATTCTCACGAGCACCCAGAACAGGGCCCAACGCCCCTGCTCTTTCAGGTCCATTGTAGAGATATGCCAGAGCCGCCCAGATAGGTCTTTCCGAGCCCGGAACGGTGTATTTTTCACACAGTCAATCGTCCGTGACTGTATGCACGATTCGCGCGGCGAACTCGAGGTCGAGACCCTCCTGAAGATCGTCCTCGCGCTACTCGCCGTGTTCCTGGCGTTTCAGATCCTGCAGGCGGTGATCGGCGGTATCGCGAGCCTGCTCGGCCCGTTCTTCGTTCTCGTTCAGTTGGGGATCGCCCTCGTGATCGTCCTCTGGCTCCTCGAGCGGGTCTGAACGACTCGTCGACCAGCACACTGATAGGTAGACACGCCGTACGTCGACCGAAGTGTACAGCGTCAACGTTCCGGTCCCCGGACGCGTCCGCACGCTCGCCAACGAGCTCTACCCCGAACTCGTCGGCTTCGATCGCGTCCGCGAGGACCACTCGTGTCTGCTCAAACGTCTCGGCGAGGCCGACCACGTCGCCCAGCTGCAACACCGCGCCCACCGCGCGCTCGAGGGCGCTCCCGCCGTCGAAGCGAAAATCTCGGGGATCGACTACTTCGAGGACCCGCCGCTCGGCTCCGCACCCGTCGTCTACCTCGCCGTCGAGAGCCCCGGCCTCGAGTCGATCCACGCCGACCTGACCGACTCCTTCGAGACCGTCGAGGGACTCGAGGGGAGCGACTACGTCCCCCACGTCACGCTGGCCCGCGGCGGCGACCTCGAGGCCGCGAAACGGGTGACCGACCGCGAGATCGAGCCGATCCGGTGGACGGTCAGCGAACTCGAGTTCTGGGACGGTACCTACAAGCTTCCGGTGAGCCGGGTCTCGTTGCCCGCCTGAACGGGATCGAAATCGAACCGCGGGTCGTCCGGTAGCTGTTCTTCGATACGTTCGGATACTGGCGCGGGCGGTCTCGGACTCGGCCACGTCGACGTGCCGATCGAAACCGAGCGAATAACTGCACGGCGAGTGACGGGGTGCGTTCGTTCGAGCCTACGGCGCCGGCGTCTCGCCGTCGTAGGCGTCGTTGCCGCCGTAGAAGTTCAGCATCGAGAACTTCAGTTTCTCGGGGGCGATGTCGATCAACTCCTCTCGTTCCTCGTGGGGGAAGGTGCCGTTGACGCTGTACCGGCCGAGGTCGGACTTGGCCGACCGCGAGTAGCGCCGGTCGAGCAGGGCGCGGACGCCGACGTCCTCCGGCGAGCGGATGACCCGACCGAGCGCCTGCCGCGTCTTGCGAACCGTCGGAATCTCGACGGCGTAGCGCCACCCCGTCTCGGTTCCCTCGAAGGCCGCGTCGTAGGCCTCCTGGACCGCTTCGGCGCGGTCGTCGAGGTGGGGGTACGGAACGCCGACGACGAGCACTGTCTGGGCGTCGTCGCCGTCGAAGCTGACGCCCTCCGCCAGCGTCCCCCACAGCGAGGTACACAGCACTGCCCCGTCGTCCGCGACGAACTGCTGGCGCAACTCCTCGACGGACGTCCCCGGTTCGTCGAGATAGACCGTCTTTTCGGTCCGCCCCTCGAGTCGCTTCGCGTATCGCTCGGCCTCCCCGTAGTTGGGGAAGAAGGCGAGGGTGTTCCCCGGGGTCATGCGGACGGCGTCGTGGATCGTGTCGGTCACTTCCGTCTGCACGGCGGGGTCGTCCCGGTCCGACGAGAACAGCGGCGGCGTCTCGACGGCGTAGGTGCGCCGGTTCTCCGCGGGGAACTGGAGCCCGTAGGCCATCGTCACGGGGTCCTCGAGGCCGAGCACGTCCTCGGTGACGTCGAACGGCTGGAGCGTCGCGCTCATCAGGATCGTTCCGTACACCTCCTCGAACAGCCGGCCCGTGACCTGCCGGGGGAGACAGGTGTAGAGCTCCGCGCGGCCGTAGATCTCGTCGGTTCCCGCGTCGCGGGTGACGGAGACGACCGGATACAGCCCCTCCTTGCTCCCCTCGTTCATCCACGCGCTGACGAAGGCCGCGGCCTGGAGGGTCTGACACTCCGTTCGTGTGGCGCTCTCGCCCTCGCGGTAGGCCTCCTCGTACTGCTCGTCGAGTTCCTGGCCCAGTTTCATCGCGGCCTCCAGGTCGTCCTCGATCCCCCGGCCGGAGTACCGCTGGAGGAACTCGAGGGTGAGGTCGTCCTTGCGGTCCTCGTTGGCGATGGGGACGTCTTCCCAGTTCTCGTCGATCCGCTCGCGCTCGCCGAAGCCGAAGGAGTCCTCGTACGTTTCGACGAGCGCGCGGTGGAAGGCCGAGAGGACGTTCGCGGCGTCCTCGGAGCGCGGGTCGTCGGCGTCGGCCAACTCGTCCAGCGCCGAGTCGAACGTCCGCTCGGAGCAGGTCCGGGTCGCGTGCTCGCGGGCGGCGTCCTCGACGTTGTGGGCCTCGTCGAAGACGGCGATGACGTCCTCCGGATCGCGGCCGAGCCAGCGGAAGAACTGCTCTCGAATGGTGGAATCGAGCAGGTGATGGTAGTTGCAGACGACCAGATCGACGCCCTCGATCCCCTCCTTCAGGAGTTCGTAGCCGCAGAACTCCTGTCGTTCCGCGTACTCGTAGATTTCGTCGGGCGTGCGAACGTCGTCGAAGAGCCACGCGAAGAAGTCGTCCGTATCCTCGGTCAGGTTATTGCGGTAGTAGTCGCAGACGTTCTGCTCCTCGAGATCGTCCAGTCGCTCCTCGATCGACTCGAGTTCGTCCATCACCGCCGAGCGCGCGTCGGCCGCCGAGCCGTCGCCGCCCTGGCTCTCCTCCAGCAGTTCGCGCTGGCGGCGCTCGAGTTGGCGCTTGTCGCGTTCGGCGTCGACGACGGCGCGGGTGTTGTCGCGCAACGCCTGACACTCCTCGTAGCCGACGTCGATGTGACACATGGAGGATTTACCCTTGAACACGATCGCCCGAATGTCCTCCTCGCGGGTGATCGCGCGGGCCTCGGCGACGAACTGGCGCATCTGCTGGTGGACGTTGGTCGTGATGACGACCGTCTTGTCCTGCTCGCGGGCCACCTCGAGGGCGGGGACGAGCGACGAGAGGGTCTTCCCGGTCCCGCAGGCCCCCTCGAAGAGGACGTTCTGGCCGCGGGTCAGCGAGTTGTGGATGCGGTCCATCGCCTCGCGCTGGTTCTCGTACGGCTGATCGTACGGGAAAAAGCGCATGTACCCGGCTGTCTCGGACACGGTGAGTGATTGGATCCCGCTACGATAAAAGGGTTCGTCTCGGCGCGGTGTCCCGATCGGCCGCTCCCGATCGACGGCGGGAGCGGCTCTCGGATGTTCGTCCGTCGTTCGCTCGACGCTGGCGGGCGTGGAATCGGTGGGACATAACGGGGCCGGCTATCGCGGGGTACAGCGACAAGCGTGTCGCGTCCCTCGTTCCAGACATGGCAATCCCCGGATACGATTCGAGTAACGTCGCGGAGTACACACTCGAGCAGGTCGGCGCTCGCGTCGCCGTCGTCGCGGGCGTCGTCCCCGACGCGTTCGGGCTCGAAAAGAGCGGGGACGAGGGGCCGGTCGACGCCCTCGCCGACCCCGTCGAGCTGACGGCCGTCGACGAGCTGAAGGCCATCGAGGCCGTCGAGATCACGCTCGTCTACGATCCCGCGAAGCTCCCGCCCGGGGCGAGTCCGACGGACGTCGCCGTCGCCGTCGAAACCGATGACGGGTGGGAACCGCTCGAGTCGACGGTCGATCTCGAGGAGACGACGGTGACGGCCCTGCTCAACGATCGACCGCCGGGGTCGACGGTCGTCGCGGGCTACGACGACCGGGACGACGAATCCGCGGGAACGAACGCGTAACGCGACCGACGCTTAGATTTCGGGCTCGATGTACACCTTCTGAATCTGACCGTCGTGCTCCGTCAGGGCGCGCTCGAGGTCCGTGATGCGCTCGTTGATCGTCTCGGCGTCGAGATCGGGCTCGAACGCGACGTCGGCGGTGACGAGCAGCTCCTCGGCCCCGAAGTAGACGGTCCGGAAGTCGACGAGTTCGGTAACGCCCTCCCAGTCGGCGACGATTCGCCGAAGTTCGTCCTCGTCCTCCTTGGGCAGGCTCTCCCCGAGGATGAGCCGCTTGTTCTGCCACGCGAGCGCGACCGCGAATCCCATGAGCATGATCCCGATGAGCAGGGCGGAGCCGGCGTCGTACATCGGGTTCCCGGTGGTCCTGGTGAGATAGATCCCGAAGAGGGCGATCCCCGCGCCGGCTAGCGCGATGGTGTCTTCGGTGAGCGCGGTCAGCGTCGTCACGTCGCTGGTCTTGCTGAACGCCTCGCGGAGGGTTTCCCAGCCGTGTTCGTCCATCTGACGGCTGATGCCCTGGTAGGCCTTCCAGAGCGCGTAGGACTCGAAGGCGATCGCCCCGAGCAGCACCGCGTAGTTGACGTAGACCGGATCGAAGGTCTGTCCCAATAGCGTGACGTCTCCGGCGGCGCGGTGGACGCCGCCGTGGGTCAGCGCGTCGTACCCGTGCCGAGCGCTCTCCCAGCCGGCGATGCCGAAGAGCATGATACTGACCAGCAGGCTGTAGAAGAACTGCGCCTTCCCGTGGCCGAACGGGTGGCTCCGGGTGGCCTCCTGTGCGCCGTACTTGATTCCGACGAGCAGGAAAATCTGGTTGCCCGTGTCCGAGATCGAGTGGTACGTCTCTGACAGCATCGCGGGACTGCCCGTCAGCAGATACCCGCCGAACTTCAGAATCGCGATCGCGCCGTTCGCGAACAGTGCGGCGAGGACGACGGAGGTGCTACTGGCCATCGCTGGGGACTACGGAGGACCGATCCTAAAATCTAAGGCGTTCTAGAGCCGGTTTCGACCCGTCTCGAGCGCCTCGGACGCCTCTCTGACGATCCGAACGCCGGCGCGACCGCATCCGAAAGCGACCTGTCGCCGACGGTCGAAGGGCGACCATGATCGCGATCTTCTCGGACACGCACAGCGGCGACGGCCACCGACTCGAGGGCGAGGCCCTCACCGCGGCCCGCGAGGCCGACGCGGTGATTCACGCCGGCGATTTCACGAGCGAGTCTTCCCTCGAGGCCTTTCAGGAGGAGTGCGACCTCCTCTACGCCGTCCACGGCAACGCCGACGGCGCGACCGTCCGAGAGCGACTCCCGACGGCCCGCGTCGTCGAGGCCGGTGGCGTCCGGTTCGCCGTCACCCACCGCCGCGACGGCGGCGGGACGGGGCTGGCGATGTTCGGCCGCTCGCGGGACGCCGACGTCGTCGTCTCCGGTCACAGTCACCGACCGTCCGTAACCGAGACCGAGGACGTCCTCCTGTTGAATCCCGGCAGCCACGCCGATCCGCGCGGAAATCGGCCGGGGTTCGCCGTGCTCGAGGAGCGAGCGGGTGAGAGCGGTCTCGAGGGCGAGATCCGAGAACCGGACGGAACGCTCGTCGAGTCGTTCGAACTCGAGACGTCGCGCTCGAGCGGCAGCGAAGACGCAGCGCGTTGATCGCCGAGCGACGGCGCGTCCGGATAGCGGACGATTCCGGCTATTGCTCGTCGACCTCGTCAGTCCCGTCGGCCTCGCCGCCGAGTCGTCGTTTCAGCAGGTGACTGACGCCGCCGAGACTCGAGAGCGGACCGACGACCCGTCGATCCGTGTTCCCCGTCACGGCGTAGTTGATCGCGGGATCGGGAGCGCGAGCAGCGCGACCGCGAGGGCGGCCACGAGGACGTATCGGATCACGGTAGTTTGGAGCGGACCGACGAGAGGAGCCCGTCTGAGTCGGGCGGTTTCCCGTCGTCGGCATCCGCAGCCGCCGTCTCATCGGTTGCCGATTCGGATCGATCGCTCGCCGACTCGTCGAGCGATCGATCGACGGACTCCTGCTCGGCCGCGTTGGTCCCGGCCGCACCGGGACCGCTGGCCGGGGACTCCGCGGCGCTCCCGTCTGCGGCCGACTCCTCGGCACCCCATTCGAAATCGCTGTCGGCGTCACCGTCACCACTGCCGCCGATCTCCGAGACCGTGTGCTCCGGCGTACTCGCTCCGTCGTCGCTCGCTGCCGTCTCCCGTTCGGAGAACGTGACTTCGGTCGAGGCCGACGCCGCGTTCCGTCTCTCGGCGTCGAGATCGGAGTCACCGTCAGTCGACGCTTTCGACCGCCCGGCTCCCGCCCCGGCATCGGCGGTTTCCGGCCGAACCGCTTCAAGCGCCGATTCAAGTTCGTCGATCCGATCCTCGAGTCGGTCGACGGTCGCGACGGCCGTCGCGGCCTGCCGTTCGACGTCGTCGTTGACCGACTCGACGGTGTCGACGAACCCGGTCAGCGACTCCGTCTTCGCCTCGAGGGCCGCGAGCCGCCGTTCCTGTTCGTCGACCCGTACCTCGAGGCGCTCGACGGTCTCGGTGAGCGCCGCCAGGTCCCCCAGCTCATCGACTTCGTAGTCGCCGTCGATGACGGCCCGTTCGACGGCGGCGAGACGATGATCGATTCGGTCGATATCGGCCATAGTCTCTCTTCGCTCCCGTTTCCATTTAAACCTCAACACGAAGAACGGAAGCAGCAGCGCGGAGCTGGCTCCCTCGAGCAGCGAGCGCTCGATTCGGTCGGAGCGACGGCCGGTCGACTCGGTCGGAACGGGACGTGATCGGTTCAGTCCGTGCCGACCGTCGGAGCGGTATCAGTCTCCGCGCCGGTGCCGGAGTACTGCCGCGTGTCGCTCGCGCGCGGACTGTCGCCGCCGTGGGGCGTGTCCCGCCACCGGACCTGCGCGGCGTGAATCGTCTCCGTGGCGTCGTCGACGATGACCACTTCGCCGGGTTCCGTTGGCATCCGATCGTCCAGCGACTCGTTCATATACGTCGGCTGGGCGCTCTCGAGCGCCTCGAGGTCGGCCGCCGAGGTGAGCCGGTGCGAGACGAGCACGTCCGACTGGGAGATGCCCACCGGCGGGACGGCGCTGGGTCGCTGGGTCGCGGTCACGAGGCTGACACCCGGCGCGCGGCCGCGCGTGAGAATCGTCTGCAGAGCCGGCTCGGCCACGCCCTCGAAGAAGGTGTGGGCCTCGTCGAGCAGCAGCCACGGCAGGCGATCGATCGTCTCGCGGACTCGAGCCCGGTAGAGCGCCTCGCCGACGCCGCGACAGACGGCGTTCATGGCTCGAGCCTCGAGGCCGGAGACGTCGACGATCGTCACCTCGGGGCCGCCGAGGTCGGTCGCGGAGAGGCCGTCCGGATCGAAGACGTCCCACGACGCCGCGAGATTCAGGTGGTTGACGGCGGCGCGTTTGTCCGCGTCGGGCGCGTCGGTCGCCTCGACGTGGTCGCGCATAGCGGCGATGGTCTCCGATTCGGTCGCCGCCTGCCAGACGAGGCTCCCGGCGCCGCTCTCCGGCGAGAGATCCAACAGCGCACACCACGACTGCGGATCGAGCGACGTCGCTTCGACCGCCGGCGAGGCGACGACCTCGGTGGGCACCGGATCGCCCTCGGCGTCGGCGGCCAACGTGTCGAAGACGCCCATCGGATCGACGATCACGGGCGCGACGCCCTCCGACCGCGCGAGTTCCTCCGCGATGACCCCCATCGTGAACGACTTTCCGTATCCGCGTTTGCCGACGACGAGCATGGCGTGTGGACCGTCGAGATCGAGAAAGAGATCCGCGCCTTCGCTCCCGTCGAGCGCCCGGTACCGACCGACGTGGCCCGCGGGCCCCTCCGCCAAGTCGTCGCCGCGTCCAATTACGAAGCTCATGGGAATAATATCCTTATAGTTGAAGTTATAATTTTCTGCCATAGTTTAAGTATAATAAGCGAGGGAATAGCGGTATGCCCCGCAAGGAGATGCAAACTGGAGGCACTGCTCGCGGATCGAGCAGTCGCTTCCGTCGGAGGCGGCGATCGCGGAAGTCATGCGCCCAGTGGCGACCCGCCGGAAAGCGACTGGTGATGTCCGGCGGTCCCTCGAGAAAGACTGCCTATCGAACCGGTACGGTGACACGAGTTGAGACGCTATGGATACGGTAGCGTACGAATCGCTGATCGGCGTCTCGTATGGCCTGTTGATCGCCGTCGCGACGGCGGCCGTCGTCGCGGCGGTCGCGATCGGCCTCGGCTACGCCCGGCGGCGACGACTGCCGCGGTTCGCGTCGGTCCTGATCGCGGTCCCGCTGGCCGGGGGAATCGGCGACGCGATCGGCGTCTTCGACGTCGATCCCCTGTCGGCGCAGGCGGTCCGCATCGCGACGGCGCTGTTCGTCGTCGGGGTGGTCGCCGCCTACGCGGGGCGTCTCGGCTGGCGACTCGCGACCGAACTCCCGCGCGAGACGTCGCTGCCCGTCGAGCGCGGCCAGCCGTTATCCGGCGACGCGATCGACGCGGTCGACGCGATGGGCCAGGTGACGGTCCGCGCCAGCGGCGACGTCCGCGCGTTCGAGGGGTATCCGCCGCTCGATCCGGAGCTCCGGGCGGCCCTCGAGGACGGCGCGTGGCGACTGCCGGCGGATCTACCGCGCTCGGAACTCGAACGGCGCCTCGAGGACCGACTGGCGACGACCGACGGTCTCGAGTCGGTGTCGGTCGCCGTCGACGGGCGGGGGCGGGCGACGATCACTGCGGCGCCGCCGACGAACGGCATCGCGAAGCAGGTTCCGAGCGGCTGGCGCGCCGTGTCGGTCCGGGCGCTCCTCCCGACGGGGCTCGCGCCGGGCGACGACGTGCGCGCGGTGACCGAGGCGACGACCGTCGCCGGGACCGTCCTCAGCGCGACCGTCCGCGACGATATCGTCGCGGACGGTGGACGCGTCGCGCCGGACGCGACCGAGACTCCTGCAGCCGACGATAGCGATACCGGCGGAACGGCTCGGCCGGCGGCCGCGGTCCGCGGCGGTGAGGGCCGGGTCACGGTCGCCGTGCCGACGACGGACGCGGAGACGCTTCTCGAGGCCGATCGGGCGCGGATCGTCGTCGAACCGGGCGAGACCACCCGCGAATTCGACGCCGTCTCGCTGCTCGAACGCGACGGGACGGCGATCCGCAATGTGACGCTGACCGAACCGATACTCGAGGCGATCGACAGCGACGCGGTCGACCTCGAGGCGTTCGCGGTCCGTCGGGAGGGCCTCGACGCCGCCGCCGACACCGGTGACGAGACCGCCCGTCCGGGCGCGACGATGAGCGAGGGGCCGTGGCAGTTCGACCCCGATCCGACAGCGATCACGGTCGGTACGGAGGCGTTCCTCCTCGGGACCGACGGGGACGCCCTCGAGACGAAATCGGACTCGGACGGCCGCGACCGACGAGCGATCGAGGTGAGCTACTGATGACGATCGTGATCCCGCTCGAGGCGATCGGCGCGGCTGAACTCCTCCAGAGCGGTGACGCGTTCGGCGGTTCGACGTCGATCGAGTGGACGCGGACGGCCCTGCTCGGCATCCTCGGGTACGGACTGCTGGCGGGCGTCGGCGCGCTCGCGGCCGCGTTCGCCTATCGGGGAGCGACCGTTCGGAAACTGCCGGTCGGGGCGGCCGCCCTCGCCGGACTCGCCCTCCCGTCCGGCTGGCTCGTCCTCGAGGCGATTCGCCACGGCGAGGTCGTCGTCGACTCGCCGCTGATCCACTACACGTCTGCCAGTTACCTCCTCGGGCTACTGACCGCCGGCTTCATCGCTGCGGCCGGCGGCCATCGACTCGGCGACCGGCTCGCGTGCGGCGTCTACGACGTGACGAGACTCGAGACCGACGGACCGGCCACTGACCTCGTCCGCTCGGCCGGACTCGCCGTCGCGATCACCCTCCCCGAGTCGATCGACGACGCCGAGGGGTACCCCTCCGTCGACAAGG
Source organism: Haloterrigena sp. KLK7 (assembly GCF_037914945.1). Taxonomy (NCBI): domain Archaea; kingdom Methanobacteriati; phylum Methanobacteriota; class Halobacteria; order Halobacteriales; family Natrialbaceae; genus Haloterrigena; species Haloterrigena salinisoli. Next base: position 1,179,886 of record NZ_CP149787.1, on the reverse strand, counting down.
GTCTCAAGCGAGACCTCGCGGGGCGGCGATTCCTGTTCCCCAACGACCTGTCGGTCCCCGACCTTCGGTCCCGACTCGAGACGCGCCTCGAGTCCGACTTCGGCATCGGCTATGTCCGCGCGGAACTCGCCGAGGACGGTGCCGTCGAGGCCGTCGCGGTCGGCGATCGACGGCCCGGAATCAGCCCCGCGCTGGGGCCGGATCGGGTCGCCGTCGCGATCGTCGCCGATCCGCCGGCGCGGGCGAGCACCGGCGATCCGGTCGAGGTCTGGACCAGTGCGACCGGTTCGCGACGGTACGTCGCGACGGGGACGCTGCGAGCGAGCAGGGGACCGATCACGACGCTGCTCGTCGACGCGGACGACGCCGAGGCGTTCGAACCCGGCCAGCGGTATCGCCTCACGACGCGTCCGGAGACGCCGAGTGGCGGCCACGCGCTCGTCGCCGCGATCAGGACCAGCGACGAGACAGTGACGGTGACGACCGTCCAGGGAGGCGGTCCGCTCGAGAACGAGTTCGCCGGCTGGGTGCCGGGACGCGTGCTCGCGATCGAACGCGGCGACGAGATCGTGTCGCTGCCGGCCGACAGGGAACCGCTCGAGGCCGGCGACAGGATCCACGTCTTCGGGACGCCCGCCGAACTCGAGGGGTCGCCCTCGGACGCGGATGACACGATGCCGGAGGTGGACACGGACGAACCGCCGGAAGCGACGTCATAGGCGGCGAATCGATACTCAGATGGGCGCGTCACTCGAGACGGGACGACCGCGGCAGCCGCCGCGTTCACCGCTGATACCGCCGGGAATCAGACCTACAGCGCGACGTGACGCCAAGGGCAATAGCTTTCGGCCCCCTACTCACATATACGCGTATGTCCGAACTGCGCGGTGCCGCCGAGACGGCCGTGCGGCAGTGTCTGGCCCTCGAGGCAACGGAATCGTGTGCGATCGTCACCGACGACGAGCGCGAACCGATCGGGGAGGCGCTGTACGACGTCGCCGGCGAGATCACCGACGACGCGGTCATCGTCCGCTATCCGCCCGGCGAGACCCACGGCGGCGAACCGCCCGAACCCGTCGCCGCGGCGATGTCCGGCGCGGACGTCGTCCTCGCGCCGACGACGAAGAGTTTGAGTCACACGCGCGCCCGCACCGAGGCGAACGAGGCCGGCGCCCGCGTCGCGACGCTCCCGGGGATCACCGAGGACGTCTTCACGACGGGACTGGCGGCCGACTACGAGTCGATCGCCGCCCACTGCGAGGACGTCCTCGAGCAGGTGGCCGACGCCGACGAGGTCCGCGTGACCACGTCCGCCGGGACGGACGTCACGTTCGGCATCGGCGACCGGGAGTGGCTCTCGGATACCGGGATCGTCCACGAGGCCGGCCAGATGTCGAACCTGCCGGCCGGCGAGGTCTTCGTCAGCCCCGAGACCGCCGACGGGACGTTCGTCGTCGACGGGACGATGCGCCCCCACGGTCTGCTCGAGGACGGGCAGCGACTCACTTTCGAGGTCGAGGACGGACTGGTCACGCACATCTCCGACGACGAGATCCGGGAAACGGTCGAGGGCGCCGCCGAAGACGTGGGTGATGCCGCCTACAACCTCGCGGAACTAGGGATCGGGACGAACGTCGCCGTCACCGACCTCGTCGGCTCCGTCCTCCTGGACGAGAAGGCCGGCGGCACCGTCCACATCGCGATCGGCGACAACGCGGGGATCGGCGGCGAGACGGAGGCGCCGATCCACCTCGACGGAATCCTGCGGGAACCGTCGGTGTACGCCGACGGCGAGCCGATCGACCTTCCGAACGCGACCGACGGCTGATCGACGGCGCGACTCGAGCGGTCCAGGTCCGAGTCCGGGTCCAGGTCTGGGCCTGGGCCTGAGCCTGGGTCGTTCCGGCCTCGAACTGAACGCACGGACCGAACTTCTGTCTCGTCTGAACGATACCTGATCTCGACAATCCGTGAGAACCTAGTGGATTCAAGCGGTGACAGGGAGAGTTCGGACCAATGCGCGACACTCGGGAGTACGATATTCAGGGGATCGAACTCGTCGACGATCGATACACGGTCGAACAGGGACTCGTTCGGAACAAGTACAGGGCGCTCGACGCCGGCGGGAACACCGTCCTCAAGGGGAAACAGAAGATGTTCAAGCTGAAGGAGGAGTTCCCGTTCACCGACGGGGACGGCAACGAGGTGTTCACCGTGAAGGCCGGAGGGATCATGGACGTCGCGGGCAACTATGTGCTCTCGGACGCCCAGACCGGTGAAGACCTCGTCGTTTTGGATAACGACTACTCGCTGCTTCGGGACACGTGGACGATCCGCGACGCGATTACCGAGGAGAGACTGGCCGAGATCAACTCCCGCGGTGCGCTCGTGACGCTGGTCCGGAACGTCGTCCCGTTCGGCGAGTGGATTCCGCACAAGTACGAGATCACCGACGCGGCGGGCGCTCACGTCGGCTCGATCAGCGGACGACTCTCGCTGCGCGATCGCTACGATATCACTATCGACGACGCCAGTTCCGTCCCGAAAGAGCCCGTCGTCGCCGCGGCGATGGTCATCGACGCGATTCAGGGGAACTAGATCGTCTCGAGACGAGTCGTGGGCCGAACCGCTTCCGCGGTCGACTCGACCTCGTCCGATGCGATCTCGCTCGGCGGTCGGGGGGACGACGGCTTCAATCGCTTTTTAGGTGCGTAGCGTCTAGAGCGGTTATGAGCGAAATTCCGGATCGGGTTCCGACGCCCTGTCCTTCGTGCTCGCCGGACCTCGAGACGGTCCACGAGGTACTCACGGAAGGCGGCGGCACCCTCACGGTTCGTTGTAGCGAGTGCAGTCACGTCCACAAGATCCAGCCCGAGCGCGAGCGAGAGGTCACCCTCGACGTCGTCGTCTCTCAGGGCGGCGAGTCCTTCACGGCGAACGTGACGACGCCCGAAGACGAGACCGTCGCGGTCGGCGACGAGTTCATCCTCGAGACCGAGGAAGTGCTCTCGACGGTTCGGGTCACGAGCGTCGAACTCGACGGTCACAAGCGACGCGAGGAGGCCTCGGCCGAGGACATCGAGACCGTCTGGACCCGCGAGGTCGACAACGTCGCGGTCAACGTCACGGTCCATCCGCAGGACGGCTCGCGCGACGATAGCCGCAGTATCACGGTCCACGTGCCCGGCGACTACGAGTTCGAGGTCGGCGAGGTCGAACAGTTCGGCGACGACGAGTTCGAGATCGACGCGTTCGTCGTCCGCAGCGACGCCGCCACCTACGACCGGGACCGCTACGAGATGGAGGGCGATTCGATCCTCGCGAAGGACGCGAAGCGCGTCTACGCCTACGACCAGCAGACCAGCGCCTGGTCGGCCTGGTAGGGTCGCGTTCGGGACCCGGTCGCGAGTCGCTCGAGAATCGTTCGGCCGGCGGCCGCGAATCGTTCGGACCGTGCCAGCACTCGCCACCCACGGCCTATTGCTCGCGAGGCGGTACGTCGGAACATGTTCCGAAACTTCCGCTCCGGCTCCGGCGCTGATTCCGACTCCGGCGCTGACGACTACGAGGCCGCACGCGAGCGCATGGTTCGGACCATCGCGTCCCGCGTCGACGACGACCGCGTTCTCGAGGCCATGGAATCGGTCCCCCGCCACGCCTTCGTCCCGCCGGATCGCCGATCGAGCGCCTACGATGATCGCCCCCTCCCGATCGGGGACGGACAGACGATCAGCGCGCCTCACATGGTCGCCGTGATGGCCGATACGCTCGATCTCGCGCCCGGCGACGAGGTCCTCGAGATCGGCACCGGCTGTGGCTACCACGCCGCGGTCACGGCCGAGATCGTCGGCGACGAGTCGGTCGCGACCGTCGAATACAGCGCGGATCTCGCCGAACGGGCCCGCGAGCGACTCGCGGACGTCGGCTACGACGGGGTCGACGTTCGGACGGGCGACGGACGCGAGGGATGGCCCGAACACGCGCCCTACGACGCCGCGTACTTCACGTGTGCGACCGCGGCGTTCCCCGATCCGGTCATCGAACAGGTGCGCACCGGTGGCACGCTCCTCGCGCCGATCGGGTCCGGATTCCAGACCCTCGTCGAGGCCACGAAACGCGAGGACGGGAGCCTCGAGCGCACCGAGCACGGCGGGGTCCGATTCGTGGAAATACGCGGCGAGTAACGTCGTATTGATCGCTCAATACCCGCCGGGCGGCGCAAGCGCGCCATTGATAACGGCCCGAGGGATACCTCGAGTATGGACCCTGCGGTACTGCGCGAGGACATGGTCGACGGCCTCGAGTCCGCGGCCAAGGACGTCCTCCACGACGAGGTCGTCGCCGTCGCGATGCGGGACGTCCCCCGCCACGAGTTCCTCGAGGACGACCGATCGGCCTACGCCGATCGGGAACACGTGGTGCTGGGGACGCGCGTCCTCGCTCCGAGCACGGCCGCCCGATTACTGCAAGCACTGGCGCTCGAGGACGACGACGAGGTACTGATCGTCGGCGCCGGCGTCGGCTACACGGCCGCCGTCGTGGCCGAAGTCGTCGGTGAGACCAACGTTCACGCCATCGACATCTCTCGACCGCTGGTCGTCGAAGCCCGCCGGAACCTCGCTCGAGCGGGCTACGAGGGCGTCCTCGTCGACCGCCGCGACGGCGCGGACGGCCTCCCCGAGTACGCGCCGTTCGATCGAGTACTCCTCGAAGCCGCGGCCGTCGAGCCGCCGCGAGCCCTGCTCGAGCAACTGGCCGACGACGGGCGACTGGTGTTCCCGCGCGGGACCCAGGGACAGCGACTCGAGGCCGTCTCGGCCGACGGCGGGCGATCGCAGTTCGACCCCGTCTCGTTCGCCCCGCTACTGGTCGAGGGCGAACAGTCGGGCGCCGTCGAACGCAACCGGACGGCCCGCGAGGATCGAGAACACGCCGTGCGCCGCGCCGAATCCCGGCGCGGCTGGGAACAGGACTGGATCGAGTGGGAGGAGTCGATCGGTTCGCAGTGATCGATCTGCCGGTCTGAGCCGAACAGCCGTCGCTCCCGGCGTCGTCCTGGGAAAAGTGGGGGTGGGGGATTGGGGGTGGCGATAGACTATCGCAGATCGCCATCGATTCGTACGCGCTGCCTGGGATTAAATATACTTCCTCTGTAATTAGTGGGCTGCTGCGCCCCTCATCTAATTAATTAAGGTCAGCGAGACGGGACGCCGAGACGTCTCGTCGGAGTAGTGAGTCGTTTCGTTCTGCTTGCAAGGGGAGCGGATTCGGCTCGAAACGGAAACTGGCAACGGCCGGTCGATCCGCAGTTCGAACGCGATACTCCCACTGGGATTGCGGGACTCGTGAGAGGATTCAACCGATGCATACAACGAGGAGTGATCGAACTCTCCCGATCGCGAACCGACGGCGAAAACCGACTGATGGCTCTCGGACGTTCGTTCAGGGGGGAAAGTTGGGGGGTGGGGGGATTGGGGGTGGCGATAGACTATCGCAGATCGCCATTTATCCGTATGTACCGGGAGGTGGTAAGTATAGCTTCTAATCTATTAGTGGCCTCGAGAATCGAGTACTAATCAACTAGAGTGTCCGTCGAACGCCAGCGTGACGAGCTTTCGCTCGGCCGCTCGCAAGTGGTAATGGTACGTTGGCGGCGTGACGTCGAGCGCGTCGGCGAGGTCCTCGCCGGTGCTCTCGCGGGGCCACTCGAAGAAGCCGCTGTAATGGGCCGCCTGTAGCGCCTCGAACTGCTTGTCCGTGAGTCGTTCCTCGAGGTGCGTGTCGAGTTGCCGGGCCGACCGCGCGCTGGTCGTCTCGCGCCGCGCCTCGAGTTCCGTCTCGGGATACCCGTCCCTGATCGCTTCGACCAGCGAACGGGTTTCGACTCGCTGGGGAACCTCGAGGACGAGCGTCGTCGATCCGTTCTGCGCGGTCGCGGTCCGCAACTGGACGTCGAAGGTCCGCAGGATCTCCAGGATCGGTGACGAGGTGACCGTCACCTCGAAGAGGATCTCGTCGTCGCCCTCCGAAACGATCGAGACCGTCTCGAGCGACGCCCACTGTTCGAGCGGCGTGAGATCGGCCGTCTTCGGCGCGCTGACGAACATGACGACGTCGTCGTCTCGCTCGATAACCCCCTCGATAGTCACCTGCCCGTCGACGTGCTCGGCGAATCGATTCAACAGCAGTCGCGAGTCGTGAACGGCGAGTTCGAGCTCGAGTCGACTGTCCGTCAGCATGGCTCGCGTCCGCTCGACCGATCGGATCGCGTGGCCGATCGTCTCGCCGAGTTCGCCGAGCACCTCCAGCTCGCTGTCACCGACCGAGTCGACACCCGTCACGTGGACGAGCAGGACGCCGTACTGGCGTTCCGTATCGGTCAACGGCACCGCCAGTATCGTCTGATACCCGTAGGTCAACGCCTCCTTTCGGCGGCGATCCCAGCCGTCGGTCTCGAGCACGTTTCGGACGATCTGTACACGTCCGGTCTCGAGCGTCTCCGTGACCAGCGCGAGCTCCGGCGCACACTCTCCGTCGTCCCGGACCCGGTCGATAAAGGCCGCGTCGATGCCGGCCCAGGCCGTCGGTTCGGGCGGCTCGTCGTCGCTCGAGGCGATCCAGGCGAAGCAGTAGCGCTCGGTGTCGGCCAACCGCTCGCACACCGTCGTCTCGATTTCGGTCCGCGTCGAGGCCTGGGCGACCCCGTGGTTGATCTCGCGGACGATCTCGTTGGTGTGATTGAGCCGCGTTAACTCCTCGTTTTGCTGGGTAAGCGTCCGATCGTGTTCTCGGAGGAGTTGCTCGCGTTCGGCCCGATCGAGCGCCGCCTCGGTGTTGGCCGCCAGGATGTGCAACAGTTCGGTCATCGTCTCGTCGAAGCCGTCGACGTCTTCGGTCCCCGCGACCAACACGCCGTGGGTCCCAAGCGGGACGATCAGTTCGCTTCGACTCAGCGTCTTGTCCTCGGTGTCCCGCGCCACGTCCTCGTAGTAGTCGCTCTCGCCCTCCGAAAACACCTCCCAGACGTGTCCTTCTCCCTGCTCGAACTGTACCTCCGGATCGGCGAGTTTCCGCGACTCCCGCGTCGACGCCGCGTGCTTCAGGATCCCGTCGGTCGGTTCGAACGTGTACGCCGCGACGATCGGGACGTCGAGGATCTCGCTCGCGGTATCGACCGCTGACCGGTAGATCTCCCGTTTCGTACTCGCCCGCATCAGATCTCGAGTCGTCTCGTGTAACGTCGTCAGCGTCCGTTCGTACCGCCGCTCGCTCTCTCGCAGTTCCGTCTCGGTCCGGTACTGGGAGACCGCGTTCGTGATCTGGTTGGCCAGCAGCGCGTACTGCTCCTCGCCGGACTCCTTCTGGAGATACTGAGTCACGCCGGCGGCGATCGCCTCGCTGGCGATCTCTTCCGAGCCGCGACCGGTAAACAGAATGAACGGCAGATCCGGATCGTCCTCGCGAACCCGTTCCAAGAGCTCCAGCCCCGTCATCTGGGGCATCTCGTAATCGCTGACGATGCAGTCGATCTCTCGCTGTTCGAGGATCTCCAGCGCCGCCGCCGCGTTCGTCGCCGACTCGGCGACGATCGCGTCGCGTTCGCGCTCGAGCATCTCGCCGGCGAGATCGGCGAACCCCGGTTCGTTGTCGACGATGAGAACGGTAATCGGTTTCGTCATTGGTTACCAGTGTCGCAAATCGTTGCGGTCCACTGATGGATGACCGAGTGGGTACTAAGTAATTAGCGTTCTCGAGTGATCGACTCTAGTCGTCGTCACCGGTAGTGTTCTCCGGACTCGAGCGTTCAGGGAATCGTCCCGTCGAACTCGTACGCTTCGGCCCAGTTTATCGAGGGATGATCGATTTCGGCCGTGAATCGAAGCTCCATCTTCTGTTCGGTCGCGTCGGCCGCGTCGATCCAATAGAACTGATCGCTTTCCGGATAATAGACCAGAAACGCATCGATATCGCCCTGATACGTCTGTTCGTGGTACGTTCCGTCTTTCGTCGTCTGGGAATGCGTATTGAAGCGTATCGTCTGGTCCTTATTGGACCACGCCGTTTTGCACTGAAGCCGGTAGAGTTCCTCCCCATCGTCAACGACGAGATCGTACTTGTCGTTATCCCCGAACGGAATCGAGACGCTGTATCCGTGCTCGATCAGTGTCGAAAGCGCTCTCGACTCAGTCTCGTCGCCGACTTCCTTCGAGTTACGCATACCGCGATTGGATAGCGTATCGAATAACAATCCTCGGTTGAACAATATGATATGTTACACGATACTGATCAGAATGATTCGCGGAAGAAGACGCCCGGAGCGGGATTTGAACCCGCGTCACAACCGTGACAGGGTTGTATGATGGGCCACTACACCATCCGGGCTTCCAACGCAACTCATCGTTTCCCGGTGACGGTATTAAGGGTTGTGTTCTGGATATTATTCAGCTACCTTATCATTTTTAGAGTCGATCTCCGTATGGAACGACTAGGCGAGCTGACTCCGGAGAACTCTGGCGTTGAATTGAAACTTACGTATTTGCTGATGCCAGCGATCGCTCGTCGATTGTCCCTCGGCGAATCAGTGTCAGCAACACTGCCTCCAAGAGACTCGAATACTGAGTACACGAACCGTTCATGATATAGAATGGTTCGCGGAAGAAGACGCCCGGAGCGGGATTTGAACCCGGCAGAGACGTTCCGGGCTGCGGTCTCACTCCGTTCGACCGGTCCGGGCGTGCGACTCTTTGTTTTCAAATCCCATTCGGCGTTTCCCGAAATTCGATTGTTCGCAACACAGCAAGCTGGTTGCTCATGGGTTTGAATTTCGAGAAAGCGCCCGGAGCGGGATTTGAACCCGCGTCACAACCGTGACAGGGTTGTATGATGGGCCACTACACCATCCGGGCTTCCAACGCAACTCATCGTTTCCCGGTGATAGTATTAAGGCTTTTCAATCGATTACCGTGTGGTAGGGCGACTCGAGCCACAGCGCCGCTCTCGAGCCGTCCTGTGTAACCTCTTCACATGCTCCACAAGGAATTTAACTGATACCGAGGTAGTATCGCATGTGATCGGTGCCTCCGGTCAGGGCCGCCCCGGTCGGATAGCGGCGCTTCCCGGTCGAGTTAGTAACCGTTAAATGCGTCCCGGCGGTATTCTGCTGTAGTATCTCGTGACAGCCGCTTCTCTCCCGATAGCCGACACGCACACTAACCCCAACACATGGTAGACGTAAGCCAACACGAACTCGTTCCGGAGCACACCGTACTCGACGAGGACACGCTCGACGAGGTCCTCGACGAGTATGCCATCGACCGCACAGACCTGCCGAAAATCAAGCGCAGCGATCCCGCCCTCCCGGACGAGGCGGAGATCGGCGACGTTATCAAGATCGTTCGGAACTCACGCACAACCGATCAGGCAGTCGTATACCGACTCGTGGTGGAATAAATGTCAATGGAACTCGATCGCGAGAAACGGCGAGAGATCTCGCGCGAATACTTCGCGAAGGAACGGATCGCCGAACACCACTACCGATCGTTCAACGCCTTCCTCAACCGAGGGATGCAGGAGGTCGTCGACGAGAAGGAGACGATCGACACGGACATCGGTGACAAGGAAGGGGAGGAGCCCGTTCACGTCAAGCTCGGCGACGTCCGCGTCGTGACGCCCCGCGTCAGGGAGGCGGACGGCTCGGAGGAACTGCTCTACCCGCAGGAAGCCCGACTACGGAACATCACCTACTCCGCGCCGGTGTTCATGGAGATGTCCATCGTCAAGGGCGAGGAGGGCGACCAGCGGGTCGTCGACTCCACGGAGACGAAGATCGGCCGGATGCCGATCATGGTCGGCTCCGACAAGTGTAACATCGCCGGCTTCTCGGACGAGGAACTCGTCGAGATCGGCGAGGACCCTGCAGACCCAGGCGGGTACTTCATCGTCAACGGCTCCGAGCGGGTGCTGATGACCAGCGAGGACCTCGCACCCAACAAGATCCTCGCCGAATACGACACCAAGTACGGCGACGAGATCCAGGTCGCCAAGACCTTCTCTCAGCGCCGCGGCTACCGCGCACTCGTTCTCTGTGAGCGAAACCGCGAGGGCCTGCTCGAGGTCTCGTTCCCGTCGGTATCGGGCTCGATCAACTTCGTCACGCTCGTCCGCGCGCTGGGCCTCGAGAGCGACGAGGAGATCGTCCACAAGGTCTCGAACGATCCCGAGGTCGTCAAGTACATGCTCGAGAACCTCGAGGCCGCCGAGGTCCAGAGCGAGGAGGAGGCCATCGAGGAGCTCGGGAAGCGCGTCGCTTCCGGTCAGGGCAAGAACTACCAGCTCAAGCGCGCGAACTACGTCATCGACCGCTACCTCCTGCCGCACCTCCACGAGGACGGCGTCGAGGAGGAGGACGTTCGGATCAACAAGGCCCACTACCTCTGCCGGATGGCCGAGGCCTGCTTCGAGCTCGCACTGGGTCGGCGCGACTCGGACGACAAGGACCACTACGCGAACAAGCGCCTGAAGGTCAGCGGCGACCTGATGAAGGACCTCTTCCGGACCGCGCTGAACAAGCTGGCCCGGGACGTCAAGTACCAGCTCGAGCGCGCCAACATGCGCAACCGGAACCTCTCGGTCTCGACGGTCGTCCGCTCGGACGTCCTGACCGAGCGACTCGAGCACCCGATCGCGACGGGCAACTGGGTCGGCGGCCGCTCCGGCGTCTCGCAGCTGGTCGACCGGACCGACTTCATGGGCGTTCTGAGCCACCTGCGGCGCCTTCGCTCGCCGCTGTCGCGCTCGCAACCGCACTTCGAGGCGCGGGACCTGCACGCGACCCAATGGGGTCGCATCGGTCCCTCCGAGACGCCGGAGGGCCCGAACTGTGGACTGGTGAAGAACTTCGCGCAGTCGATGGAGCTCTCCCAGAACGTCGAGGACGAACAGGAACTCAAACGCGAACTGGCATCGATGGGCGTCGAGGGGATTCCCGGCCTCGAGGGCATCGAACGATCGACCGCAGACGACTGATCAATCATGAGCAGCCAACAACGAGACGCGAAGGTATACGTCAACGGGTCGCTGGTGGGGACACACCCGGACCCGCACGAGCTAGCCGAACAGATCCGCGAAGCGCGACGCATCGGCGACGTCAGCGAGATGGTCAACGTCTCGGTGAAAGAGCGCACCCGCGAAGTGATCGTCAACGCCGACGCCGGCCGCGCGCGACGACCGCTGCTGGTCGTCGAAAACGGCGAACCGCGAGTCTCCCAGCAGGAGATCGAGGCGTTGCAGGACGGTGATCTCGAGTTCGAGGACCTCGTCGAGCACGGCTACGTCGAGTTCATCGACGCCGAGGAGGAAGAGGACATCCTCGTGGCCGTCGACGAGGAACACCTCACCGAGAAGCACACCCACCTCGAGATCGACCCGTCGCTGATCTTCTCGATCGGTGCGGGGATGATCCCCTACCCCGAGCACAACGCCTCGCCGCGTATTACGATGGGTGCGGGGATGATCAAGCAGTCGCTGGGACTGCCGAGCGCGAACTACCGAATCCGGCCGGACACGCGCCAGCACCTGCTGCACTACCCGCAGCTCTCGATGGTGAAAACCCAGACGACCGAACAGATCGGCTACGACGAGCGCCCCGCGGCGCAGAACTTCGTCGTCGCCGTGATGAGCTACGAGGGGTTCAACATCGAGGACGCGCTGGTCATGAACAAAGCGTCCGTCGAGCGCGCGCTCGCCCGGTCGCACTTCTTCCGGACCTACGAGGGCGAGGAACGTCGCTACCCCGGCGGCCAGGAAGACCGCTTCGAGATCCCCTCCCAGGACGTCCGCGGAGCTCGCGGCGAGGACGCGTACAACCACTTGGACGAGGACGGACTCGTGAACCCGGAGACGGAGGTCGACGAAAACTCCGTCCTGCTGGGGAAGACCTCCCCGCCGCGGTTCTTAGAGGAGCCCGACGACATGGGCGGGCTCTCGCCCCAGAAGCGCCGCGAGACGTCCGTCACCATGCGATCCGGTGAATCGGGCGTCGTCGACACCGTCACTCTCATGGAGGGCGAGGACGGCTCGAAGCTCTCGAAGGTCTCCGTGCGCGACGAACGGATCCCCGAACTCGGGGACAAGTTCGCCAGCCGGCACGGCCAGAAGGGCGTCGTCGGCCACCTCGCACCACAGGAGGACATGCCCTTCACCGAGGAGGGCGTCGTCCCCGACCTCGTGCTCAACCCGCACGCGCTTCCATCGCGGATGACCGTCGGACACATCCTCGAGATGATCGGCGGCAAACTCGGCTCGATGGAGGGTCGACGCGTCGACGGGACGCCGTTCCTCGGCGAGGACGAGGACGAACTCCGCGAGGGCCTCGAGGAGGCCGGCTTCGACTCCGCGGGGAAGGAGACCATGTACTCCGGGGTCACCGGCGAAAAGATCGAGGCCGAGATCTTCGTCGGCGTGATCTTCTACCAGAAGCTCTACCACATGGTCTCGAACAAACTGCACGCCCGCTCTCGCGGGCCGGTGCAGGTGCTGACCCGCCAGCCGACGGAGGGACGCGCCCGCGAGGGCGGACTCCGTATCGGGGAGATGGAACGCGACGTGTTCATCGGCCACGGGGCCGCGATGACGCTGAAGGAACGACTGCTGGACGAGTCCGACCGCGAGTTCATCCACGTCTGTGCGAACTGCGGGATGAGCGCGGTCGAAAACGTCGAACAACGGCGCGTCTACTGTCCGAACTGCGACGAGGAAACCGATATCCACGAGATCGAGATGAGCTACGCGTTCAAGCTCCTGCTCGACGAGATGAAGGCGCTGGGTATCGCACCGCGACTGGAACTGGAAGACGCCGTCTAAACAATGCAAAACAGTACACCCAAAGACATCGGACAACTCTCGTTCGGGCTCATGCAGCCCGAAGAGTACCGGGAGATGAGCGCGACGAAGATCATCACCGCCGACACCTACGACGACGACGGCTTCCCCATCGACATGGGGTTGATGGATCCGCGACTCGGCGTGATCGACCCCGGCCTCGAGTGCAAGACCTGCGGCAAGCACTCGGGTTCGTGTAACGGACACTTCGGACACATCGAACTGGCCGCGCCGGTCATCCACGTCGGCTTCACGAAGCTCATCCGACGGCTCCTGCGGGGGACCTGTCGGGAGTGTTCGAAACTCCTGCTCACCGAGGACGAGCGCGACGAGTTCCGCGCGGATATCACGGAGTCGCGCAAGCTCGGTCGCGACCTGAACGACGTCACCAAGGCCGCGATCCGGCAGGCCCGCAAGAAGGATCGCTGTCCGTTCTGCGGCGAGATCCAGTACGACATCGACCACGAGAAGCCGACCACCTACTACGAGGTCCAGCAGGTCCTGACCAGCGAGTACTCCCAGGAGATCGCGGCCGCGATGCAGGGCGAGGGCGAGGACGCCGAGCGGATGTCGCCCGACGAACTCGCCGAGCAGACCGACATCGACCTCACCCGGATCAACGAGATCCTCTCGGGGTCGTTCCGTCCCCGCGAGAGCCAGCGCAAGGCCATCGAGAAGGCCCTGGACATCGATCTCACCGAGGAGGACACGAACAAGCTGATGCCCTCGGACATCCGGGACTGGTTCGAGAACATCCCGGACGAGGACATCAAGGTACTCGGGATCGATCCCGAGAAGTCCCGACCGGAGTGGATGATCCTGACGGTGCTGCCCGTTCCGCCGGTCACCGCACGGCCGTCGATCACGCTCGACAACGGCCAGCGCTCCGAGGACGACCTGACCCACAAGCTGGTCGACATCATCCGGATCAACCAGCGGTTCATGGAGAACCGCGAGGCGGGAGCGCCCCAGCTGATCATCGAGGACCTCTGGGAGCTGCTCCAGTACCACGTCACCACCTTCATGGACAACGAGATCTCGGGTACGCCGCCGGCTCGCCACCGCTCCGGCCGGCCGCTCAAGACCCTCTCCCAGCGCCTGAAGGGCAAGGAGGGGCGCTTCCGCGGTTCGCTCTCCGGGAAGCGCGTGAACTTCTCGGCTCGGACCGTCATCTCCCCGGACCCGACCCTCTCGCTCAACGAGGTCGGGGTTCCGGACCGGGTCGCCAAGGAGATGACCCAGACGATGAACGTCACCGAGCGGAACCTCGATGAGGCCCGTCGGTTCGTCTCGAACGGCCCCGAGGGTCACCCCGGCGCGAACTACGTCCGGCGACCGGACGGCCGCCGACTGAAGGTCACCGAGAAGAACTGCGAACAGCTCGCCGAGAAGGTCGAGGCCGGCTGGGAGGTCAACCGCCACCTCATCGACGGCGACATCGTCATCTTCAACCGCCAGCCGTCGCTCCACCGGATGTCGATCATGGCCCACGAGGTCGTGGTCATGCCGTACAAGACCTTCCGGCTGAACACCGTCGTCTGTCCGCCGTACAACGCCGACTTCGACGGCGACGAGATGAACATGCACGCCCTCCAGAACGAGGAGGCCCGGGCCGAGGCCCGCGTGCTCATGCGCGTCCAGGAACAGATCCTGAGCCCGCGCTTCGGGGAGAACATCATCGGCGCAATTCAGGACCACATCAGTGGGACGTACCTGCTCACCCACGACAACCCGCGGTTCAACGAGACGCAGGCCCTCGACCTCCTGCGCGCGACCCGAATCGACGAACTGCCGGAGCCGAGCGGCATCGACGACGAGGGCGAGCCGTTCTGGACCGGCCACGACGTCTTCTCCGAACTGCTGCCCGACGATCTGAACCTCGAGTTTACGGGTACGATCGGCGAGCCGGTCGTCATCGAGGACGGCCAGCTCATCGAGGGCACCATCGCCGAGGACGAGGTCGGCGAGTTCGGCGGCGAGATCGTCGACACCATCACGAAGGTCTACGGCAACACCCGCGCCCGGATCTTCGTCAACGAGGTCTCGACGCTGGCGATGCGCGCGATCATGCACTTCGGGTTCTCGATCGGGATCGACGACGAGACCATCCCCGAGGAGGCCCGGGAACGCATCGACGAGACCATCGAGGACGCCAACGACCGCGTCGAAGAGCTCATCGAAGCCTACGAGAACAACGAACTCGAGAGCCTGCCGGGTCGGACGATCGACGAGACCCTCGAGATGAAGATCATGCAGACGCTCTCGCGTGCGCGTGACAACGCGGGGAACATCGCCGACGAGCACTTCGACAACGACAACCCCGCGGTCGTCATGGCCGACTCCGGTGCGCGCGGATCGATGCTGAACCTGACTCAGATGGCCGGCGCCGTCGGCCAGCAGGCGGTTCGGGGCGAACGGATCAACCGCGGCTACGAGGATCGGACCCTCAGCCACTACGAACCGAACGACCTCTCCGCGGAGGCCCACGGCTTCGTCGAGAACTCCTACACCAGCGGCCTGACCCCGCGGGAGTTCTTCTTCCACGCGATGGGTGGCCGCGAGGGCCTGGTCGACACCGCAGTCCGTACCTCCAAGTCCGGCTACCTGCAGCGCCGGCTGATCAACGCGCTGTCGGAGCTCGAGACCCAGTACGACGGCACCGTCCGCGACACTTCGGACACGATCGTCCAGTTCGAGTTCGGCGAGGACGGCACCTCGCCGGTCAAGGTCTCCTCCGACAACGACAACGAGATCGACGTCGAAGCGATCGCCGACCGCGTCCTCGACTCGGAGTTCGCCTCCGAGGAAGAGCGAGACGAGTTCCTCGGCCTCAGAACGGAGCCGACGAACCTCTCCGAGCACGCGGACAATCGCCTGCTCGAGGGCTCGGAGGTGACCTCCGATGACTAACGTCGAGTACGACGTCGACGACGACACGATCGCGGTCGTCGAGGACACCGACCTCCCGCGCCGGCTCAAGGACGAGGTCTACGAGACCCTCGAGGGTCGCGGCGACGCCACCGTCGAGGACGCCGACGAACTCGCGAAGGCCGTCGAGGACCGCTACCTCGACACCCGCGTCGATCCGCTCGACCCCGTCGGGACCGTCTCGGCCCAGTCGATCGGCGAACCCGGGACCCAGCTGACGATGAACACGTTCCACTACGCGGGGGTCGCCGAGATCGACGTGACCCAGGGGCTGCCGCGGCTGATCGAGCTGGTCGACGCCCGGAAGACCCCGGACACGCCGATGATGACCGTCTACCTCGAGGACGAGTACGCGACCGAGCGCGAGAAGGCCCACGAGGTCGTCTGGAACATCGAGGCCACCAAGATCCTCGCGCTGGGCGACGTCTCGACGAACGTCGCGGACATGCGCGTCCAGATCTCGCTCAACGAGGACACGCTCCGCGAGCGAATGATCACGCCCGAGGAAGTCGCCGAGATCATCGAGGACAACCTCGGCGTGAGCACGGTCCAGCAGGGGACCGAGATCCAGTTCGGTCCCGAGGAACCGTCCTACCGGGACCTGCTCCAGCTGGTCGAGGAACTCCGCGACATCACGTTCAAGGGGATCGAGGAGATCTCCCGGGTCGTCATCCGCCGCGAGGAACTCGAGGAGGGCGAGCAGTTCGTCCTCTACACCGAGGGGTCGGCCTTCGGCGACGTCTTGGAGATCGAGGGCGTCGACGCCTCGCGGACGACGTGTAACAACATCCACGAGATCCACCGCAACCTCGGCATCGAGGCCGCCCGCGAAGCGATCATCGAGGAGACGAACAACACGCTGGCCGAGCAGGGGCTGGACGACGTCAACGTCCGCCACCTGATGCTCGTCGCCGACATCATGACCAACCGGGGCGAGATCGAGTCGATCGGTCGCCACGGCATCTCGGGCTCGAAGGAGTCCGTGCTCGCCCGCGCGGCCTTCGAGGTCACGGTCAACCACCTGCTCAACGCCGCGATCCACGGCGAAGTCGACGAGCTCGACGGCGTCACGGAGAACGTCATCGTCGGGAAACCGATCAAGCTCGGCACCGGCGACGTCGACCTCCGGATGGGATCGACGAGTTCCGGAAGCAGCCAGGCCGACTAATCGATGGGCGTCACCCTCGACGACGACGCCCGTCAGTACCTGGCCGCCTTCGAGGACGTCACCGACGTCAGCGGCCAGGACTGTCTGGTCACCGACGCGCCGGCGGCCGACGCCGACGAGCGACTGACCGTCGTCGTCTCGAGCGGACAGATGAGCGAGGCGATCGGTCCCGGCGGTCGAACCGTCAAGCGGTACGAGGAACGCGTCGGCAAGCCCGTCAGACTCGTCGAAGACGCCGACGATCCGGAGGCGTTCGTCGCCAACGCGCTCTCGCCGGCGGCGGTGTACAACGTGACGATCAGCGAAAACGAGGACACCGTCGCCTACGTCGAGGTCGCCGAAGAGGACCGCGGCGTCGCCATCGGTTCGAACGGCCGAACGATCGACACCGCGCGGACGCTCGCGGACCGTCATTTCGGGATCGACGACGTACAGCTCATCTAACTTTTTCGACGCGCTATCGATTTCTCTCCAGCGAACTCCCCGTTGACCGGACGGTTCTCCCTGCAACCGGAATCGGTCGCGGACTCGCAGTGGTAGCAAATGCGATCCGTGCCCCGCGAAACTGACGGGCAAGTAGCCTCGTAGTACCGAACTCGCGGGCGCAACGACGAAATAATCGCTCGAGCGCGCTCACGGAACGGTAGAGAGACTACGGATCTAGCGGCGAGACCGTACCGCGTCGATTTCCTATCGACATCTGAGAGTATCGGAAAGTGATCGGAAGTAGAGAATGTCATAACAGAATTAATAAGAAGATTCCATCGAGAGGGAGTATTCGTATGACGGATACGAGCAACTCAGCCGCTAGGGGGAGTGACGTAGACGAACTCGGAATCGCGCCGGAAAACGGGTGGAACGCCCTGTATCTCGACGGAGAGTGGGTCCCCGCCGGCGATCGAGACCTGATCGACGTCGAAAACCCCGCGACACGCACGACCCTGACGACGGTTCCCTCGGGTACCGAAGACGACGTCGACGAGGCGTACGCGATCGCGGATGCGGCGCAAGCGGAGTGGGCGGAGCGTCCGCCCCAAGAGCGGGCCGCGGTCGTGTCCGAGGCCTGCGAACTGCTGGGCGAGTACGCCGACGACCTCTCGACGCTGTTCGCGGTCGAATGTGGCGGCGTCCAGTTGAAAGCCGATTTCGAGATCCAGCTCGCACAGGGCACGATGGACGTCGGTGCCGGACTGGCGATGCGCGACGGCGGCCGGCGTAAGGACTCGGTCACGCCCGGAAAGGAGAACCTGCTCGTGCGCGAACCGGCCGGCGTCGTCGGCGTTATCACGCCGTGGAACTTCCCGCTGTACCTCACCAGCCGGGTCGTCGCGCCCGCGATCGCACTGGGCAATAGCGTGGTGGTAAAGCCGGACGAGCACACTCCGCTGACGGGCGGACTCGTGCTGGCAAGGGCCTTCGAAGAGGCCGGTCTCCCTGAGGGCGTCCTGAACGTCGTCCCCGGCTACGGCCACGAGATCGGCGATCACTTCTCGGGACATCCGGTCCCATCGGTGATGTCGTTTACCGGTTCCTCGGAAGTCGGACGAGGCGTCGGCCAGCGTGCCGTCGGATCGTACACGGAACCCGCGCTCGAACTGGGCGGGAACAACGCTCACGTCGTCCTTTCGGACGCCGATCTGGAGCGGGCGATCGATGCCGGCGCGTTCGGGTCGTTCACCCATCAGGGACAGGAGTGCATCTCGATCAATCGTCACCTCGTCCACGAATCGCTGTACGAGGAGTACGTGGCGGGGCTGGCCGACCGCGCCGAACAACTCCCAATCGGTGATCCGCTCGAGGAGGGAACCCTCGTCGGACCGGTCATCAACGAGAGCCAGCGCGACAAGATCGTCGGCTTCATCGAGGAGTCCCTAGAGCGGGGTGCGACGGTCGAGGCCGGTGGCGGCCACGACGGTCTGTTCGTCGAGCCCACGGTGTTGTCGGACGTCACCAACGATATGCCGGTCGCCTGCAACGAGCACTTCGGGCCGGTCGCGCCGGTCATCCCCTTCGAGACCGACGAGGAAGCGATCCGGCTGGTTAACGACACCGAGTACGGCCTGTCGGGATCGGTTCACTCGACAGACGTCGCTCGGGCGCGCGACGTGGCCGACGCGATGGAGACGGGCATGGTCCACATCAACGACCAGCCGTTGAACGACGAACCGCACGTCGCGTTCGGCGGCGTCGGCGCGTCGGGAATGGGTCGGTACAACGACGAGTGGATCTTGGAAACCTTGACGTCGATGAAGTGGATTTCGATCCAACGCGAACCTCGAGAGTACCCGTACTGACCGGCTATCGCTCCTGAACCGGATCGTTTCGGATACCCGTGACGCCAGTCACGATGGGGCTGTAATCAGAGCCACTCGACGCGATACTCGCAGTGGCGATCTCCGTCCGATCGACACTGGTCGCCGACTTCCTCGACCTCGACGGGATTGTCGGCGAACTTCTTCGCGACGCCCCTGATCAGCCCCTTATCGAATTCGCACGGATAGGGGTTCTCACAGATCATAATGCCCTCGTTCGGCCCTTCCTGTTGGAACTCATAGGAACCGATTTCGCTGCCGCGGTGGTTCTGCTGATACGCCGTATCGATCCCCCGTAGCGCGTTATCGACCTCGGAAAGCTCCGGTGGAAATTCGACGTGCTCCGGGACGTTTTGTCCCATATTCCGCATTCTGACGCCGCCGTATTCGTCGCGCATATCGTACAGCATGGCGAGCGGAATCTCGAGCGGATACCACTCATCGGGCTCGATGTCCTCGAGTCCGTACTCGGCGAGTTTATTGGCGATCTGTTTGCCTACGAACGAGGAGACCGATTCGCCCGCAGCGACGTACGACAGGGGACTCCGACCGATCACTTCCGAGTCCTCGAGCGACCCGTCGAATCCGATTCGACCGTCTACCGTCGGTGATTCATCATTAGACTGAGACTCATCGCCAGAGAGACCGACGAGTCGCTTGAACAAGGACGTGGTAACGAATACCGTATTGGTTGTAGCCATAACGAGTAGAGATCACAACCAATCTAACTAATAACTTCTAGTAAGTTATTATATTTGATAATGAGTAGCGACCGACGTTTCCGAGGCAGAACGATCGAAAGCCACGGAGTCTTCCGACTGCTCCTGCAGTAATTTCCCGTCGGTTCGTCGCTCCTCTCGGGGCAGTACCGGTCTCAGTTCTGTGTCGAGTGTCCCCTTCAGAGCGGGATTCATCCGTCGTAGCTCGGGTATCGAACTGGCGCGGACGGCCCGAGAGCTGTTACTTGCTGGCGAAACCCGCTCAGATTCCTTCGTCGACCCCGATTGGGCGCTCTCGAGCCGTAACGCCGATTCGAAACGGGTCGCTTAAGTGCCTTCGTCGGATAGCGACGCCCATGGCAAACGGCAAATACGCCGCGCGCAAACTCAAGAAGGACCGCCAGAACCAGCGGTGGTCCGACTCCGACTATGCGCGCCGCGCACGAGGCCTCCGCGAGAAGTCCGACCCGCTCGAGGGTGCTCCGCAGGGCCGCGGCATCGTCCTCGAAAAAGTTGGTATCGAAGCCAAACAGCCCAACTCGGCGATCCGAAAGTGCGTCCGAGTGCAGCTGATCAAGAACGGCAAACAGGTCACCGCGTTCTGTCCCGGTGACGGCGCCATCTCGTTCATCGACGAACACGACGAAGTCACCATCGCCGGGATCGGTGGGGCGAAGGGTCGTGCGATGGGCGACCTCTCCGGCGTCAACTACAAGGTCGACAAGGTCAACGGCGTCGCACTGAAGGAACTCGTTCGCGGAAACGCGGAGAAACCGGTGCGATAACCATGGCGGCAGAAGACCAACCCGATCCGGACGCCCCCGCGGGCGGGGCGGACGTCGGTGCGAAGCTGTTCGGTACCTGGGAGATCGAAGAGATCGCCTACGAGGACCCCTCGACCGAACGCTACATCACGGTGACCCCGGTCGCACACACCGCCGGTCGTCACGCCAGCAAGCAGTTCAAGAAGTCTCAGATCTCGATCGTCGAGCGGTTCATCAACCGTCTGATGCAGACCGAGGAGAACACGGGCAAGAAACAGAAGACGCTCAACCACGTCCGTGACGCGTTCGAACTCATCCACGAGCGCACCGACGAGAACCCCATTCAGGTGCTCGTGACCGCCGTCGAGAACGCCGCTCCCCGCGAGGAGACCGTCCGCCTGAAGTACGGCGGCATCTCGGTCCCCAAGGCCGTCGACGTCGCGCCCCAGCGTCGCGTCGACCAGGCCCTGAAGTTCCTCGCCGAAGGCGTCTACAACGACTCGTTCAAGACGCCCACGCCGGTCGAAGAGGCCATCGCCAACCAGCTCGTCGGCGCGGCCAACTACGACGTCCAGACCTACGCAGTCAGTCAGAAAGAAGAGAAAGAGCGCGTCGCGGCGGCTGCACGCTAAGCGATCGCCGGTTTCTCTCTTCGATTCGTTCTCTCGACCGTCCAGCAGCGGGTCTCGAGACGGTCGGCTACAGTTCGCTGGTCTTGATCTCGGTACTCCAGCGGAGCTCTCCCTCGAGGAGGACTGGAAACGTTTCTCTGTTGAGGAAGTCGATGAGGTCCGCCTTCGGAACGTGCTGGAATGATATCCTCCTAGAACGAGAGAGGAGGAATCCGGGACTGAGAGATATGGTGTATAGATCGACTCCGGGTCTGTTATAGGTCCTTTAGCTGTATTCCATCACTTAATTGGAATTTCCCGTCTAGCAGAACTGGAAACCGGTCTGAATTGATGAATTTGACTAACTGTGGTTTTTCGACGGAAATAGGACCGATCTGATTAGGTGAGATATGATACTCTTCTATTGGATCTAAGTACGGAATGAAAAGACTCCCTTTTTGCTCTCTATTTCCGGAATACGATTTGATACTAATAGAATACGTATCTTCGTGAGTATCGATAGAGTATATATTCCAGAGTCCGGTCTCTGACTGTGTTATCGTTTTCTTCCCATTACCGAGAATATGATATTGGTTCCCGACATCGGTTTCCATCCGTGTAATATCTAGTGACGCATAGAGTGAGTAGCCGTGATTGAGTAGATGCGAAATGGTACGTCCGATTCGGACTGCCTCTTTGTTAGCAACCGAATCGAGTGTAACGATTCCACTGATACTCCCCGCTTCGATGAGTTGTAACCCCTGATCATGTGATTGACATGCATTAAGAAGGAAGGTTTTCGCACCAACTGATTCGACGGTCGTGGCATCAAATTGTCCGTTCGAGCACCGGAACCCGTCTGTATCAATATGGCCAATATAGTGGAGCAAATCACTCTCCCGAGCGAGTACCTCTTCGAATTCGGCTGTTGTAAGGTCTTGGTAGACCGTAATATTGAACGGAAGGTAATCACGATCCCCGTATGTACTGTAGACCGTCACGAGTTCCTCGCGCATTGCTTGGTCGTTACAAACGACGACGATTTCAAGTGGTCCGTTACGAGGCGTCTGATCTATCCCGTTTTCATATGCCGAGAGCGATACCGTGCTCGTGATTTCGGTATTTCCATCGTCCCACGATTGCGATGCGGTAGCGGCTTTTGATTCGTATTCGCCGGTCGTATCAGTCCCTGTTTCTCGGAGATCTATCGAAGGAGATGGAGTACCCTTGTTTTCGACAGTGATTGTCCCGAGATCTGCTACAGTAAATGGAAGGAATTCTATATGGTCCGGAATCGTTCTTAGTTGAGTTTCAAGACGCCATTCCGGAAGATACGGCGCTATCTTCTCAAAGGGTACACTGAGATATGCCTCAAGTTGTTCTGTTAATGGTTGACCGTAAACCCCTTCAATATCGAATTCAAGTACTGGCTCGAGCGCTTGACGTTCGTGTAACCGAATTGGGGTTGATCCTTCCGTCCGAACAATACAGTCGAGAAGAAAAACCTGCCTTACAATACGGCTAACCGTCTTGTCAAACTCATACTCTGATTCGAGCGAATAGGAAAACCCACTATCAGTAATGAGTCGGGGCGTAGACCCTTGGACGATCTCTGCCCCAAGGTAGTACGCTAGCGGTGCAGCAATGAAGACGTGGCGAAGGGATGGTGGTACTTCAATTCTCACCCCCGTATTCGGGAGGGTCAATTCGTCTGGAACGTCAAGTTTGCTGTCCACCGTTATCGTGGGTGGATGTCCACGGAGTGTCGGATACGATCGTTCGGACCCTGTCGTCTTCAAAGCCGAACCGAACGTCGAGACTGCTTGCATTACATCGGTTGGCTTTGTAGTCGTCGTAACTGTCGTCGCTGGTCGTGTATGATGAGACCGCGCGCTTACGGTTATTTGGCTTGGTTGTCCGAATGCAATAGCCGTCTTTCTATTGCTATTTTGAATTTCCACCTCACTATTCACGTTGATATATAGTTTGATACCTGTAGATATATCGAGCGTATATTCCTTTGCTGGTAGGTTACGTCGTTCGTTAAGTTGGACTTCATCTATTAACTCCCAATCAGAGTCCCGGATGTAGACGACATTGTTACTCGAGAGTTCGAATCCATCTGTCGCAATCTCCACCGCAGAATCCATCGTGTATGGTATTTTACTATCGGTGACTAGTTCCGGTGAAAGAGGAGTATTCGTTTCCAGTATACACTGTCTCCGTTCGATCGGATCTTTGACAACCAATCCCTTTTCAACTGCCTCAAATTTTGGTCTCATCAGTCGTAGTGTTTGACGAAAGATTACTCGGAGCCCTCGTCTTTCGTATCAAAATATGTATGTGCTATAGGGAATATACGTTATGGCTATCAATATGTTTCATACTTTCTATATTTATGTGTATCGAGTCATAGACTCAGAAGGTTCCCGTTTGGACCTGACCACATTTAATAGTATCTGCCCGCCCAGTACTGGTAGGAACTGTGTTGCTGAAATCTACCTCTCAACTGTTCATCGTCCATCCTACTCTCTCTCTTACTAGTCTAGAAACCGACCAGTCGCGGATTACGGCGACGACGCGGCAAGCAGACTTCGATCGATCGATCCTCGATCAGATCGACGACTGTTACGATCTCCTCGTTCTCGATTGGGAACTCGAGACGCCTGATGCTCGCGGTGTTCTCGATGCGTTTCGACAACAGGCTCCGAACACGCAGGTACTTGTACTTGCTGACGACGTCCCTAGCGACGATCCCGTTGACCGTGGTGCAGACGAACTTCTCGTTCGCCCTCTCTCCGACGAGACGTTGCAGTCGACGATCGAGCGTCTGCTTCTCCAGCAAGCCTACGAGACGGCGATGGACGAATTCTTTCGCCTCTCGACCGAGCGCGCCCTTCTCGAGAGCGAACTCCAGTCCGGACTCGACGTCATCGAGCGATACCAGTCCGTCATCTGTGACCTCTACGACGCTCGTGAACGGGCAGCAGCGATTCGCGACGAACTTTCGAGTGACGAATTCGATCAGGCACTTCGACAATTGCTCGAGTAGTATCTCTGTCCGGAGAAGCTGGTTTCCGTAGCAGCGATTGTTTTGCGTTGATTTTCAAACGATCATGTTATACAATAACACTATTATTTATTCATCGGATATATTAAAATAAATTTATAGTAGCCGGCGGGTATGTCTAAGGTGTACCATGGACGACCTAACCCAGTACCTGAAGAAGCACCCACGAATGATCGGCGTTCTGTTCACGATTGCAGTGGCCTTATCACAGGCTGGAACCGCGGCAGCTGGAGCTGGAGCCGGGTTCACCGGGATCTAATCGTTATAGACGCTCTACGTCGATCTCCTTGCTCCAGACAACTTTCCCGTCAATCACTACGGGAAACATTTCCATATCTAAGAAATCAGCGATCTGTTCTCTGGTGAGCGAGTAATCGCCCGATCTTCCAGAGACAAGAAAATAATCGTCTTCACCATCCAGATAGGGTATAAATAGACTCCCTTTTCGGAATTCCTTTTTCGTATATGTCTCTATATGCATGTTGAACGATTCGCCTTCGGTCTCAAGCATGCATACGAATGGAGGAGCAGTTTCTGATTGCGCTATTGTTGTCTTGCTGTTCCCGACTACGCAATACTGTTCACCAACTAAATTATCTTTCCGGGCAACATCTAATGCAGCGTGAAGTGGGAATCCTCGGTTCAATAGACGGGCGATCGTATCACCAATCTCAACTGCACTACTGTTGATAATCTCTGATATAGTTACTATTCCCCCCATACTCCCTGCCCTTACTAATTGTAACCCCTGATCATGGGATTGGCATGCATTAAGGAAAAATGCTTTAATATTTATTTCCCCTATCATAGACACATCTAGCTTTCCATCTGGGCACTGGAACCCCTTCTCATCTATATGGCCGATAAAATGAAAGAAGTCTACTTCTCTTGACAATATTGATCTCAATTCTTCTGTATTAGTATTGTAATGTATAGAAACGTCAAATGGTAGTTCAGCGCGGTTTCCATAAATACTATCAACCGCTTTAAGCTCTTCTCGCATCTCTGAATCATTACAAACAACAACAATCTCAATGGGATCGTCTCTTGGTGTTTGGCCGACACTGGTATAATAGGCAGAAAGGGGTGTGATACTCGTTATACTGGTTGTTCCTAAGCAGTCCCAGTGCTGTTTTATCGTTGGTGTATCTGATTGTATCTCTAGGGTATATGGGTCAGATGTTCCTCGAATTGGATCTGTACTTCGTGTGAAATCGCCTCTTGTAAACTCCTCAACAGCCTGAATTTGGGTTTCTGTTGCCTGTGCCGTTTCCTTTTGTCTACTCATGAGGGAGAGTGAATCCGCGAGAAACGGCAAAAATTCGACTTCTGAGGGATTTTCATGGATTTCTGTCTTTGATCTCCATTTTGGAATATGGGGTTCCATATCTCTGTAATCAACGTGGAGATATTCTTCTACTTGGTCAGCAATGTCCATCTCATATATTTCTTGGAGATCAAATTCGAGTTTCGGCTCAGCTAGTTGTTGTTCGTAGAGTGGAAGGGGAGTTGTCCCCTCAGTTCGAACCACACAGTCGAGGAAGAATATTAGTTTGAGAATGCGTTCTACTGACGACTCGAGTCCATCATTTCTATCTAGATGATATGTGAAACCGTTTTCTGTGGACAGGCGTGGGTCCGAACCCTGAACGACTTCAGCACCGAGGTAGTATGCTAACGGCGTAACAACAAATATACTGCCGAGGTCCGGCGGAACTTCGATCTGGATGCCAGTATCTGGTCGCTCGAATTTATCGGGAATGCTCAGTTCAGCACCGAGTTCAACAACTGGCGGGTGACCTCGAAGAGTCGGATAGGAACGTTCAGGCGTCGTTGACTTGAGTGCAGAGCCAAACGTCGAGACCGCTTGCATCACATCGGTCGCCTCAGAGGTAGTTGTGATTGTTCCTGCTGGACGTCTGTGGTAGGATCGTGCTCCGATAGTAGTTCGGGTCGATTCATCGAGCGTAATGTACGTTCGCTCGTTATCGGAGTAGATATAGACAGAACTCTCGACGCGAGCGTAGACTTTCAACGGCCCAGATAAATCGAGCGTGTAGGTGCCCGCGGGCAGTGACGATTGTTTGTTGGGGCGAACTTCAGCAATCATTGACCCATTTTCATCACGCACATAGACGCTCTCATTCGTGGGTAACGTGATCATCTCCGTCGTGATCTCGACGGCAGTGGTCACTGGAAACTGGATCCGGTCCGTATCCACTGGCTCGGGATCTACCGGATCGTGTGTCGTCAACTGATACCGGTGACGTTCGATCGGATCGATGATCTCGAGGCCGTCGTCGAGGGGGGCGAATTTCGGTTTCATAGCATCGGCGAGTGAGAGGGGGGCTGTGGCTGATCACTGGACGAGATAGTGGACGTGACGCTCGAGTGGCCGATAGGCGTTACGACTGCTCAATCGAGAGCCAGCCCGAGCTGTGGTCGCCGTCGTTGATCGTCCAGCGCTCCTGGAAGACGCCGTTTCGCTCCCGGAGTTCGATAACGATATCGAATACCGGCGTCAGGACCGATACGACGTCGGAGTCGCGGTCCATGGGGAGGTGGTAGTGGATCATCCCGTCGGCGTCTCGCGTGCGGCCGTTGGTCAGATGGGCGAACTTGAAGACGCGTTCGGCGCCGTACTCCTCGAGCAGCGGAACCAGCGAGTCGACGGCGACACGTAGCTCTCCGGGTGCGAGGCTGGTGTCGTCGTGTTCGAACTCCTTGATGGCGTCCGAGATGGCGATCCCGAGGTCAGCGAGCGTAGCGGTAGTGATCGGCGACTCGTCGTCCGAGACGGAGACGGACTCCATCGACTGTGCGCTGTTGTCGCTGGCGGCAGCGCTCCGAGAATGCGTCTCGTAGCTAACGCGTGTGGTCGTCGCTGGCTCGCTGTCGTCAGTGTCGACGAGGTGAGACATATTGTGACCCTCGCCGGTCGTCGAGACGAGGACGCGTCGGCGCGGCTGGGCGGTCGCCTGCCCCAGCAGGCGTTGACAGACGTCCCGTCGCTGTTCGGTTCGGACGGCGCCGACGACGAGCACGCTCGCCCCTTGGCGTTTCAACTGCGATAGCTCCGTCGTGAATTGCTCGTCGTCGGACCCGCTACCCCAGCCTTTGCGCGAGAACATCAATATATGTTAGCCTATTAGCGGGATCAAACATTAAATGTTCGGGTTGAAGTGAACCCGTGTGTGCGGGGTATCGCCTCGAGCGGACCTGCAGACCGGCTGTCGGCTTTCAGCCGGGAACGCTGGTGCCGATCAGTCCGCCGCGGGGCCGTCCGCTCGCGGTTCCGGGCTACTGACGTACGCGCGAGTGGCGTCGACGAGAACCTGCCGGTAGGTACTCGAGTCGGGGTCGCGGGCGAGTTCCCGGAAACGGCGTTTGAACCCCTCGAAATCGACGTCCGGTGCGTCCATCGCGGCGGCGTGTGCGAGGTCGTACAGTCGGTGGTCGTCGGCGACGAGGTCGTGCCGTTCGGCCAGCGCCAGTGC
This sequence comes from Haloterrigena sp. KLK7, assembly GCF_037914945.1. Taxonomy (NCBI): domain Archaea; kingdom Methanobacteriati; phylum Methanobacteriota; class Halobacteria; order Halobacteriales; family Natrialbaceae; genus Haloterrigena; species Haloterrigena salinisoli. The sequence continues at coordinate 1,151,938 of NZ_CP149787.1, read as the reverse complement.
GAACGCGGCGTTGACGGCCGTAATCTCGGGATCGGAGCTCGCGGAGAGGCGCTCGAAACCGGGTCGGGACGGCGTCTCGGGGCGGTCGGCGACGGCCATCGCGAGGCTCGACTCGAGAAAGGAGAGCAGTTTCTCGCCGGGGCCGACCGCGAGCGTGATGTCGTCGGCGTAGATGTCCTTCATGTGGTTGGCGATCTGGTAGCAGTGAGCGAGTTTTCGCCGTTCGACGCTCTTGCCGGCCAGCGCGAGGAAGAGCACTTCCTCGGTGGACTGGGTGTGCGAGGGGTGTTCCTGTTCGTGTCTGGCCATGTGGGCGAACTCGTGGAGGGCCAGTTCGCGGGCCATGGCGCTCGAGGCGGCCTGCCGCGAGATGTTCAGGACGTGGCGGTCGTCGTAGTGGCCGGCCCAGGTTCGTTCGTCGGGATCGTCCCGGAGCTGGACGTCGACCGGTAGCGAGAGGTCGTGCTCGGTTTCGAAGAGGTCGCGGGCGCTGAGGAATGGAGAGGTCGGACCGGGTCCCTGTACGCGTATATTCATGTGTACGGATAGCAAGGGACCGAAGGATTTGACTCTTTTGTGCGTTCGCGTGCGATGGTCGGCCGGTCGGTCCGGCCGCGCAGCGCGCGTGGGCTCGAATCGATACCGGACCGATGACGGACCGGTTCGGAATCGGGCAGTTGGCCGGGACGAATACGTGGGATCACGCGGTTCTCTCGTCGATACCGCGCGGAACCGTGGGTTCGACGAGCGTCGCTCGCGATGCCGACGGGAGAATTGTGCGAGGCATTCACTCACTCAAATTGGATATTCCACCGCTGGAACCCGGAAACGCGACGGATTCCGGCGGCGACGAAACACTACCCTTTTGACCCCGCTGGCGGTAATGGGGGGTATATGGGCCGACGCAAGAAGATCGTCCAAGAGTGTGAACGGTTGATGGACGAACCGGAGAACATCCGGAACATCGCCATCGCCGCTCACGTCGACCACGGGAAAACAACGCTTTCTGACAACCTCCTCGCGGGTGCAGGCATGATCTCCGACGAGACTGCCGGCGAACAGCTCGCGATGGACACGGAGGAAGACGAGCAGGAACGTGGGATCACCATCGACGCGGCGAACGTTTCGATGACCCACGAGTACGAGGGCACCAACCACCTCATCAACCTCATCGACACGCCGGGCCACGTCGACTTCGGTGGCGACGTCACCCGCGCGATGCGCGCCGTCGACGGTGCGCTGGTCGTCGTCGACGCCGTCGAAGGGGCCATGCCCCAGACCGAGACGGTGCTTCGACAGGCCCTGCGCGAGGGCGTCAAGCCGACCCTGTTCATCAACAAGGTCGACCGCCTGATCTCCGAACTGCAGGAAGGGCCCGAAGAGATGCAGCAGCGCCTGCTGTCGGTCATCCACGACGTCAACGAGCTCATCCGCGGGATGACTCAGGACATGGACGACATCGAGGACTGGACCGTCTCCGTCGAGGACGGCACCGTCGGATTCGGGTCCGCGCTGTACAAGTGGGGCGTCTCGATGCCCTCGATGCAGCGCACCGGGATGGACTTCGGCGAGATCATGGAACTCGAGCGCAACGACAAGCGCCAGGAGCTCCACGAGCGGACGCCGCTGTCGGACGTCGTGCTCGACATGGTCTGTGAGCACTTCCCGAACCCGGTCGACGCTCAGCCCCGTCGTATTCCGCGCATCTGGCGCGGCGACGACGAGTCGGAGCTGGCCGAATCGATGCAGCTGGTCGACGAGGACGGCGAGGTCGTCTTCATGGTCACCGACATCTCGATGGACCCCCACGCGGGCGAGATCGCCTCCGGTCGCGTCTTCTCGGGATCGCTCGAGAAGGGCCAGGAGCTGTACGTCTCCGGGACCGCGGGCAAGAACCGCATCCAGTCGGTCGGCATCTACATGGGTGGCGAACGCGAGGAGGTCGACGAAGTTCCCGCCGGGAACATCGCCGCCGTCACCGGCCTCAAGGACGCCATCGCCGGCTCGACCGTCTCGAGCGTCGAGATGACGCCGTTCGAGTCGATCGAGCACATCTCCGAGCCGGTCATTACGAAGTCCGTCGAGGCCCAGAACATGGACGACCTGCCGAAGCTGATCGAGACGCTCCGACAGGTCTCCAAGGAGGACCCGACGATCCAGATCAACATCAACGAGGACACCGGCGAACACCTGATCTCCGGACAGGGTGAACTCCACCTCGAGGTCATCACCCAGCGTATCGAGAAGAACCAGGGCATTCCGGTCAACACCGGCGAACCGATCGTCGTCTACCGCGAGCAGCCCCAGAACCCCAGCGACGAGGTCGAGGGCATCTCGCCGAACCGCCACAACCGCTTCTACATCTCCATCGAGCCGATGACGGACGAACTCGTCGACACCATCAAGCTCGGCGAGGCCTCCATGGACATGCCCGAGCAGGAACGCCGCGAGGCCCTGCAGGAAGCCGGCATGGACAAGGACACGTCCCAGAACGTCGAGCACATCCACGGGACGAACATCCTCATCGACGACACGAAGGGTATCCAGCACCTCAACGAGACGATGGAACTCGTCGTCGAGGGGCTCGAGGAGGCCCTCGACAACGGTCCGCTGGCCAACGAGCCGGTTCAGGGGACGCTCATCCGGCTCCACGACGCCCGGCTCCACGAGGACACCATCCACCGCGGTCCGGCACAGGTCATCCCGGCGACCCGCGAGGCCGTCCACAAGGCCCTGATCGACGGGAAGATCAAGATGCTCGAGCCGATGCAGGACGTCCGCATCGACGTGCCCAACGACCACATGGGCGCCGCCTCCGGCGAGATCCAGGGTCGTCGTGGCCGCGTCGACGACATGTACCAGGAAGGGGACCTCATGGTCGTCGAGGGTATCGCGCCCGTCGGCGAGATGATCGGCTTCGCGAGCGACATCCGCTCCGCGACCGAGGGCCGTGCCTCCTGGAACACCGAGAACGCCGGCTTCGAGGTCATGTCCGACTCCCTCCAGCGTGACAAGATCATGGAGATCCGCGAGCGCAAGGGCATGAAGCTCGAGCTGCCGCCGAGCATCGACTACCTGTAACGTCGACTCGCCGCTCGCAACCGGTCGATTTCTTCCGTTATTTTTCGCCTCGAGTGCTGACTCCGTCTCTCGACGATTTCAGAAGCCGACCCGTCTGCCACCGATCCGATCGGTTCGTCGCCGCTCGAGGGAATTATTTTCGCGCTCGCTCGAAGCCGGCGCGAATCGAAGCCGACGGCTCGCCGGCCGCGGCGACGAACGAGTGAAACGGACTCGAGAAGCGTTCGAGAAGTGAGGTACTGCCAGCGCCGAGGACTCGCTTACTCCCGTTCGCCCGCACCGAGCGCGGCCTCGCCGACCTTCTCGTGGCCCTCGATGACCTCCTGGCCGCCCATGTACGGCCGCAGGGGCTCGGGAATCGTCACGGTGCCGTCCTCGTTCTGGTAGTACTCGAGGATAGCGACCATCACGCGCGGAATCGCGACGCCCGAGGCGTTCAGCGTGTGGAGGTACTCCGCCGACTCGTGGCGCTCGGGGCGGTAGCGCAGGCCGGCACGGCGGGCCTGGAAGGCCTCGAAGTTCGAGGCCGTCGAGACCTCGAGCCAGCGGCCGCCTTCCTCGGGGCCGTCGTCCATGTCGTCTGCGGGGGCCCAGACCTCGAGGTCGATCTGTTTGGCGGCCTTGAACCCGAGGTCGCCGGTACAGAGCTCGAGCACGCGGTAGGGCAGGCCCAGACGCTGGAGGACCTCCTCGGCCTCGCCGAGCAGTTCCTCGAGGCGATCGTAGCTGTCCTCGGGTTCGACGAAGTTGACGAGTTCGACCTTGTTGAACTGGTGGACGCGGACGATCCCTCTGGTCTCGGTGCCGTGTTCACCGGCCTCGCGCCGGAAGTTCGGCGTGTAGGCCTGGTGTTTCAGCGGCAGGTCGTCCTCGAGGAGGATGTCGTCGGCGTACATGTTGGTGACCGGCACCTCGGCGGTGGGACAGAGCCAGAGGTCGTCGTCGTCGTAGTCCTCCTCGTTGTCGCCGCCGATGCGGTAGGCGTCGTCGGCGAACTTCGGAAGCTGTCCGGTCCCCTGCATCGACTCGCTGTTGATCGGCACCGGCGGGAAGATATCGACGTAGCCCTGCTCGCGGTGGACGTCCAGCATGAACTGGATCAGCGCGTGCTCTAAGCGGGCGCCGTCGCCCTTCAGGAAGTAGAAGCCGCTGCCGGTCGTCTTCGCGCCGCGTTGCTCGTCGATGATGTCCATCTCCTCGCCGAGGTCGTAGTGCGGGACGACGTCGGCGGGGACGTCGCGGCGGTCGTCGAAGCCCCAGCGGCGGTCCTCGACGTTGTGGCACTCGTCGACCCCCTTCGGAACGCTCTCGTGGGGGATCTGGGGGACCTCGAGCAGCCGCTCCTCGAGTTCGTCCTTGAGCTCGTCGGCCTCGGCCTCGACGTCCTCGATCTCCGATTTGAGCTCCTTCGACTGCTCGATGGCTTCCTCGCGCTCCTCGTCTTTCCCCTCGGCGACCAGTTCGCCGATCTGCTGGGTGATCTGGTTGCGCTCGTGGCGGAGTTCGTCGCCCTTGGCCTTCAGCTCGCGCCAGCGTTCGTCGATCTCGAGGACCTCGTCGAGGTCGACGTCGGCGCCGCGATCGTCGAGGGCCTCGCGTACCTCCTCGGGGTTCTCGCGCAGATAGGTCCGATCGATCATTGCCCGTGGGTTCTCTGTGCCCCGCCAAAACCGTGTCGAAGTACCTTTTTATGCTTCGGATTTCTCGCTCCGCGAGGAATCACTCAGCATAAAAATCTACGCTAAAAAGGCCGCCGTCACGGGCTTCGCCCGTTCCGGCGGTGAACCGCTCGCACGGCTCGCGGATACCGGTGCGGGAAACGCTTTTTTCGCCGCGTAACCGAGTTCGTGCTATGGACCCGCTCGAGGGCGAAGCGTCGTCGGTATCGGTCGAGTACGAGCCGGTCAGCGTCAAGGACGTGCTCGTCGAGATGAAGGACACGGCGGAGCTGCTCATCGACCTCTCGTACTCGGCGGTCCTCCACCGCAACGCCGATCTCGCGCGGGAAGTGCTTCGCTTGGAGGAGCGGATGGACATCCTCAAGCTCCGGGCGCGGATGAGCCTCATGATGGCCGTCCGCAAGCCGGCCGACGCGGAGGAACTCGCGCCCGTGCTGGGGATCGTCGCCGCCGCCGACGAGATCAGCGACGCGGCCGGCGATATCGCGAAGATCGTCTTAGAGGAGATGGGGCTCCCGGAGGCCATGCGCGCGGCGCTGCCCGAAGCGGCCGAGACGCTGGTTCGGGGCGTCGTCGATCCCGACTCCGTCTACGCGGACCGCACCCTCCAGGACATCGACCTCGAGTCCGAGACGGGCGTGCGCGTGATCGCGCTTCGCCGGGGCGAGGACTGGCTGCTCAACCCCGGCCCGGAGACGACCGTCGCCAGCGGGGACGTCGCACTGCTGCGCGGCCCCGACCCGTCGATCGGCGACGTCTGTGAGGAACTGACCGGCGACGTCTACGAGTTGCCGTCGATCGACGACCCCACAGTTCCCGATCTCGAGCGGGCGGTCGACACCATCATCCACATGAAGAACCTCTCGGAACTGGCGGTCGATCTGGCCTACAGCAGCGTGCTGTTCGACAGCGCGGAGCTGGCCGAAGAGGTCCGAAACCTCGAGGTCGAAGTCGACGCCATGCAGTCGCGGTTCGAGGCCTGGACGCTCCGGGCGGCCGCCGACGCGGAGGATCCGGTGGTGCTGCGGGGACTCATCCGGCTGGGGACCAGCACGGAGGTCATCAGCGACGCGGCGATCGACATCAGCGAGGGCGTGCTCCGGGACATCGACGTCCACCCGGTCGTTCAGCTGGCGGTCCAGGAGAGCGACGAGATCATCACGCGCGTCGAGGTCGAGCCCGACAGCGACCTCGACGGTATCGAAGTGACCGGCGGCGTTCCGGACGTCGAGTCGACGATGTCGGTGATCGCCATCCGCCGACCCGGCGAGGGGTGGCTGCTGGTCACCGACGCCGACGCCGAGTTACAGGGGGGCGACGTCCTCATCTCGAAGGGTACCCGGACGTCGGCGGCGGCGTTCGAGGAACTCGCGCAGGCCTGATCGTCCGACGAGCGCCGCCGTGGAGTTCGTCTCCGAGCCTCGTCTGCCGTCGCCGTCGGCAGTCGCGTCAACCGGCGTACTCGACCAGCGCGGTCACCAGCTCGAGGTAGACGACGGCCCCGAGGATGGCGATTACCGCGGCCAGCGCAAACGGCACGAGCGTCTCGCTCTGTTTTCGAATCGGGATCGCCCGGAAGAAGCCGATCATCGCCCGAACCTCCGTTCCGTTCGCAGCGGACGCTCCGCGTGGTGGGCGTCTCGGCACCGTCGAGTACGGGCTTCTCGATGCGGTCGGCCGCGGGACGGTCGGGCTGGGTCCATACGAATCGGACCCACGGTCGAACACTTGAAACTCAGTCAGACGCTCGACTGACGGGTTGACGCCCGGCCGACGCGGAACCGACACCGGTCTCGCGGATCGCCCCGATCGCCCGGCGATCGGGATCGGCCGAAGCGGACGTCAGCGCGCGAGTCCGTCTCTCCGCCCGCAGCGGCCGCGGCCATGCCCATACAGGGGCGAGTGCAAGGCGGCTCGAACCCGTAGTACGGGGACGAACCATGAACGCAGAGCTGAAGCCGCTCGAGGAGCAGGTGATCGTGATCACCGGCGCGTCGTCGGGGATCGGGCTGACGACCGCGCGGATGGCCGCCGAGCGGGGCGCCCGCGTCGTAGTCGCCGCCCGGAGCGAGGGCGCCCTCCGGGAGTTGACCGCGGAGATCGAGGCCGACGGCGGCGAGGCGACGGCCGTCGCCGCCGACGTCAGCGACCGCGAGGACGTCCGCGAGATCCGGCGGGTCGCCGAGGAGACCTACGGCGGCTTCGACACCTGGGTCAACGGCGCGGCCGTCTCCATCTACGGCGAACTCGACGAGGTCCCCGTCGAGGAGATGCGCGAGCAGTTCGACGTCAACGTCTGGGGACTGCTCTACGGCTCGCTCGAGGCCGCCGATCACTTCAAATCCCGGGGACGGGAGGGGGCGATCATCAACGTCGGCAGCATCGTCTCCGAGCGCGCCGTCCTCCTGCAGGGCAGCTATTCGGCCTCGAAACACGCCGTGAAGGGCTTTACCGAGACGCTTCGGATGGAACTCGAGCGCGAGGGCGCCCCCGTCTCGGTGACGCTGATCAAGCCGAGCGCGATCGATACGCCGTTCCCCGATCACGCGAAAAATCACATGGACGAGGAAGCGACGCTGCCGGCCCCGGTCTACGCGCCGGAGACGGTCGCCCGGGCGATCTGCCACGCCGCCGAACACCCCCAGCACGAGGTGACCGTCGGGGCCGGCGGGAAGCAGATGACCGTCCTCGGGGAGTTCGCCTCGAGGGCGATGGACAAGCTGATGGAGACCGTCTTCTACCGCCAGCAGCGCACCGGCGACCCGCCGCGCCCCGACGCCGCCGACGGCCTCGAGGAGCCGACCGGCGACCTCGAGCAACGCGGCGGCTACGAGGGCCACGTTTCCGAGACGAGCCTCTACACGAGTCTCCGGCAGCGGCGGGAACTCCCCGGCTCGAGCGCGCTCGGCGCCGGACTCGTCGCGGGAGCCGTCTACGCGGGGTACAGACTGCTGCGGAGCGGCCGCGACTCGAGCGTCGACGCCGCGGCGTCGGAAGCGGAAGCGGACGCTGAGGAACGTCGCCTCGAGACGCCGCGTCTCTGATCGTCCCGTCGGTCCCGTTCTGGGACGCGTCTCGAATCGCTCGAGTCGGGCGCAGTGACTACCGCACTGTCGTCGGTACGGTGTCGCTGTGGCGACACGACGACCTCCCGAGACGCCGACGGTCGCGTCGAACCCGCAGTCGATGCGCGTGTGCAGGCTCAACCGTTCACCGTCGGATACCCGAACGTCGGTCATGGTCGTCGGCACGCTCTTCGTCGTTAGTCTGCTGACCGGCGGACTGGGAATCTACGTCGGCGCGCGGCTGGTCGTCGGGGAAGAGGAACCCCTGCACGCGATCCTGACGGGACTGCTCGGGGCAGTCGTCTGGGTGGTCGGCGGCGTCCTCCTCGGGTGGATCCCCCTGCTCGGCCAACTGCTCGTGCTGGCCGTCTACGCGTGGATGGTCGACCGCCGGTATCCGGGCGGCTGGCGTAACGCCGTCTCGATCGCTCTCATCGCCTGGGTCGTCACCCTGGTCGTGCTGACCGTCCTCGCCTCCCTCGGGTTCGCGACCTACGAGGCGATCGGCGTTCCGTTCGCGTGACCGATCGTCGTTCTCGAGCCGTTACAGCGGCCAGACGTCGACGATTACCCACGCGATCCCGATCGCCGACAGCGAGAGCGCGAGGTTTCCGGCCGCGTTAGCGACGGCGAGGCGGCGGTCACCGCGCTCGTACAACTGGACGGTCTCGACCGAAAACGACGAGAACGTCGTGAACGCGCCGCAGATTCCGGTCCCGACCAGTCGAAGCGTCGACTCGCCGACGCCCCCGAAGAGGGCGAGCGCGAAGCCGAAACTGCCGAGGACGTTCACGACCAGCGTGGGCCACGGGAACCGCTCGCTGGCTACCCGGAGCGAGACCCAGTGGCGAAGCACCGCGCCGATCGCGCCACCGATCCCCACGATCAGTGCCGGATCGAGGTCGAACGCGGCGGCCGCGAGGACGAGGACGAGGACGGCGACGGTGACGTCCGGGACCGACTCGAGGATCACGTGCGATCACCGCTCACGCCGTCTCACCGCCCGTTCCGGACTCGAGGCCCGCGCCGAGTCGACGCGCGACGGCACGTCCGACGAGAACGCCGGCGAAGCCGAACCCGTAGTTGCCGGCGACGATGGCGACGAGGACGACGGGGTCGGCCGCTAGCGCGGTCTGGAGCGCGAACGTGCTGTAGGTCGTCAGCGACGAGAGGAAGCCGGTCGAGAGGAGGAGCCGCGACCGCCGGCCCAAGAGTCCCGCGTACTCGGCTTCGTACACGAGAAATCCGAGCGCGGCGCTTCCGAGGGCGTTGACCGCCAGCACCGCCCGGACGTCGGACCCCAGCCCCATCGCGACGTAGCGGAGGTTCGCCCCGGCGAACGCTCCGACGGCGATCAGCGCGAGCGTCTCGAGGCGAACGAGCGGATGGTCGGCGGTCATCGGTGATCGGTGGGACGGTCGGTCTCGGGACCGATACGGTGCGGAGTTCTCACACGGTCGATATCAGGATTGCGAAACGGTCCCTCGAGGAACCGGCCGTCTGATCGACTCGGATGGGCGACCCGGTCGCCCCCACGGCGAGGAACGCGCCCGCGCTCGAGGACACGAAGCGGGGAGCGGACCGGGGGCGCGTCGGTCCCACCGACGGAAGGAAAAGAGCCAAGGTTAGACTGGCTCTAGACCGAGCCATGGCCACCGACGGTGCCGGGAGCGGGCGACGGGGCTTCACGCGAGCGGCGGTAGTCAACGTCCTCGGGAACGCGGTGAAGATCGTCGTCGAGGGGGCCGCGGGGCTGCTCTTCGGTAGCGTCGCCCTGCTGGCCGACGCGGCCCACTCGATCGCCGATCTGATCGCGAGCCTCGTCGTGCTCGTCTGGGGCCGCAGTTCCTACGCCGAACCCGACGACACTCACCCGCACGGTCACGACCGGATCGAACCCCTGACGGCGCTGTTCGTCGGTGCGGTCATCGCGTTGCTCGGTCTGAACCTGCTCTACGAGTCCGCCCAGGGGATCCTCTACGGCGTCGAGGTCGAGTTCAGCCCGCTCCTGCTCGCCGCGCTCGCGTTCTCGATCGTCGATATGTACCTCGTCTACCGGTACACGACGGTGATCAACGAGGCGCTGAACTCGACCGCACTCAAGGCGCTGGCGGTCGACTGTCTCAACGACATCTACACCTCCTTCGCCGCCGTCGTCGGCGTCGTCGGCGTCCTGCTGGGCCAGCCGCTGCTCGATCCGATCGCCGGCGGCTTCGTCAGCCTGCTGGTCGTCTACCAGGGCGTCGAGATCGGCCGCGAGAACGTCGACTACCTCATCGGCGCCGCGGCGAGCCCGGAGAAGCGGACGGAAATCGTCGACGCCCTCCGCAGCCACCCCGACGTCGAGGGCGTCCACGATCTGACCGTCTTCTACGACGGCACCGTCCTCGAGGTCGAGGTCCACGTCGAGGTCGACGGCGACATGCCGTTCCGGAAGGCCCACGACGTCGAGTCGGACCTGGTCGATCGGGTGCGCGGCCTCGAGGACGTCGGAGACGCCCACGTCCACCTCGATCCGTCGGGGATCGGCGAGTGGAAGGAGTGTCTCGACGAGCGGTGACGGCCGGCCTCAGGGCGGTTTCGTCGTAGAATCCGTCGGTTCCGATTCGATATCATCCCGGTCGTTCGGATCCGTGTCGGCCGGGTCCCGATCGCTCGAGTTCGTCTCTCCCGCTGTCCGATTATTCGAGCCCGTCTCCGCCGCTGGCTTCCGTTCTCGCTTCCCGCCAGCGGCGGGCGCCGTTCCAGCGGCGGCTGTCAACCGCGATTCGACGGCCGCCGCCGGCGGGTTCGAACCGGTCCGACGCCGCCTCCGATCTGCGGCCTCGGCCGCTCGCTCGGCGTCGGCCCGTGGCAGCGTCACGGTGAAGACGCTCCCCTCGGGCCCGGTCTCCGCGAGATCGACGCGCCCGCCGTATCGCGTCGCCAGAATCCGGACGAGGTACAGCCCCAGTCCGTGGTTATCGGATCGCCGTTCGAACAGCGTCTCTCGGACGGGCGTCGGAATTCCGGGCCCGTTGTCCGCGATGCGGACGGTCACGGTTTCGTCCGTCGCAGCGACCGCCACCTCGACGCGGGCCGGTTCGCTGTCGTTGTGTTCGACGGCGTTCTCGAGGACGTTCGCGAAGATCCACCTGATTCCCTCGTTGCCCACGACGCGGACGTCGTCCGGAACCGTCGCCTCGAGTTCGACCTCGATCTCGACGTCGTCGAACTGCCGTTCCAGTTCCGTCACCTCGTCGGACAGGACGTCGTCGAGCGCGACGACGGCCCGGCCCGTCGACGTCCGCGTCGCGTTCAACATCGCGCGGATATCGTCGATCACCGCGGTCAGTTCCTCGCTCTCGCGGTCGATCGTCTCGAGGGACGCCCGCGTCGAGTCGTCGGCGTCCTCGAGGAGCAACGTCGCGTGGCCGCCGATGATCTGGGTGCTGTTGAGGACCTCGTGGCGCAGTAGATCGCTGAGATACGCGAGGAGTTCGCGGTCCTCCTCGAGTTGCTCGGCGCGGACGACCGCGGCCGTCGCCACGACCTCGCGCTGGATCGCCCGCGCTTCGAGGTAGCCGACGAGAAACCCGCCCGCGGCACCGACGTTCAGCGAGAAGTGCGCCCAGGCGACGTTGCCGGCGAAGCTGTACCAGGGAAAGAAGGCCATCACGAGGGCGTTGACCGCCAGAAAGACGATCGCGCCGCCGGAACTCCACCGGACGATCCGTTCGTATCGGTCGCCGCCGATATCGCTCCGGTCGAGCCGAACGCCGGCCCAGACGAGCGCGAGCGCGGGGACGGCGACCGTACAGAAACCGATGACGACGGCCGTCGCGGTGAGCAGTGATCGGAATCGGAGACACCACGCGACGAAAAACCCGGCCGACAGGAGACCGAACGCGCAGACCGTCCACGGGTGTAGCCGCGTCGTCCGTTCCGTCCGTCGGCGTCTCGGCGCACCGCTCATGCTCTCCTCACCGACGATCCTGTCGCGGACGGTGACGGCATCTGCGGTAGCCAACTCAGCCCGATGTGAAGTTTGTAACGACTCGGCGATCGGTCCGTCCGGAACCCCGGTCGCCGCCTCGCGGCGACGGTCCCCGCCGGCAGTCCCGCGTTCCTCACCGTCGCCGGTCGTTCGCGGAGACGGTGCCAGCTTTTATCTCCGGCGCTGACGGGGTACCTGTATGGCCACGGAGACCGGTGCGGTTCACGAGGTGACGGCCGGCGACTGCACGGACTGTTACTATCTCGACACGGGAATGTACGATACCCCGGAGTACGGCGCCGTCTACATCGTCGACGACGAGCGGCCCGCCGTCGTCGAGACCGGGCTCGGAACGAACCACGAACTGATCCTCGAGGCGCTCGCCGAACTCGACATCGACCGCGAGGAGCTCGCGGCCGTCGCGGTCACGCACATCCACCTCGATCACGCCGGCGGCGCGGGCTACCTCGCCGAGGCGTGTCCGAACGCGGACGTCTACGTCCCGTCGCCGGGCGCGGGACTGCTCGTCGATCCGACGCGGCTGGTCGAGGGGACGAAAGCCGCCGTCGGCGACCAGTGGGAGTACTACGTCGAACCGGAACCGATCCCGGAAGAGCGCATCGTCGAGATCGAAGACGGCGACACCGTCGATCTCGGCGCTCACGAACTGCGCGTCCACGAGGCGCCGGGCCACGCCTTCCACCAGGTCGTCTTCGAGGACCCCGCGAACGACGCCGTCTTCACGGGCGACGCCGCGGGCATCTGGGTCCCCGAGACCGAGGAGATCCGCGAGACCTCGCCGCCGTCCGACTTCCACCTAGAGCAGTGCCTCGAGGACGTCGAGACCCTCAAATCGATCGATCCGGACGTCCTGCTCTACACGCACTTCGGGCCCCGCGAGGTCGGCGACGACGCCGCGGCGGCGCTCGAGGCGTACGCGACCGTCCTCGAGGAGTGGGTCGAGACCGTCGCGGAAATACGCGCGGAACTCGGGGACGACGCGGCCGTGATCGACCACTTCGCCGACTCCGAGGCGATGGCCGACGTCTGGGGGGAGCGCAAGGCCGGCGCCGAGGCCGCGATGAACGCGCGGGGCGTCCTCGGCTACCTCGACGAGCGCGACTGAGCCGACTCGATCGGGGTCCGCTCGACTTCGCGCTCGGTCCTCGACTCCTCGGGCGGACTCGGGCGCACCGACGGGAGCGCACCGAAGAGCGATGCAACCCGTTGTGAGTTTCTCCCACTGGCGATCGATCGGGCCGTACAGTCCCGCTCGAACCGATTCGGCGATCGGGACGCGCCGCGGGGTGACTGACCGCAGTTTCAGCACGTTTTATCGCTCGGGAGGTACTGTCACGCGTATATGGACTGGCGGGACGCGGAACGAGAGTACGAGGACGAGACGATCCGGGAGACGACGCTCGGACGGATGTTCGAACGGTCGGCCGAGCGAAACTCGAACCGTCCGGCCCAGCGGTACAAGGGCGGCATCTACGACCGGTCGCTGACCGATTCGGTGATCTCGGCCGCGACTCCCGGCGAGTTCCGTCCGCTCTCCTACGCCGAGATGCGCGATATCGTGCGCAAGCTCTCGGCGGGCTTTCACGACCTCGGCGTCGAGTCCGGCGACCGCGTGGGCCTGTTCGCGAACACCCGGATGGAGTGGGCCCAGTGTGACTTCGCCCTGCTCAGTACGGGTGCCGTCGTCACCACCGTCTACACGGGTTCGTCGCCGAGTCAGGTCGAGTACCTGCTCGACGATCCCGACGCCGACGCCGTCGTCGTCGAGAACGGCGATCTCCTCGAGACGGTCCTCGAGGTCGAGGACGAACTCGATCTCGAGTTCATCGTCTCGATCGACGAGATCGAGGGGTACGACGACCGCGACGACGTCTACACCCTAGACGAGGTCTACGACCGCGGCGCGGAGACCTTCGACCTCGAGGCCTACGAGGACCGGCTCGAGGCGGTCGAACTGGACGATCTGGCGAGTCTCATCTACACCAGCGGGACGACCGGCCAGCCGAAGGGCGTCCAGCTCTCCCACTGGAACTTCCGATCGAACGTCAACGGCATCCGCAAGCGGCTCGCGAGCCGACCGGATCGGGACGACGACGTACCGACGTTAGACGAGGAGTCGCTGGCGATGTCGTACCTGCCGCTGGCCCACGTCTTCGAGCGGACGGCCGGCCACTTCGTGCTGTTCGCCAGCGGCGCCTGCGTCGCCTACGCGGAGAGTCCGGACACGCTCCAGGAGGACTTCAGTATCGTCGGGCCGACGACGGCCACGAGCGTCCCCCGCGTCTACGAGAAGATCTACGATGGGATCCGCGAGCAGGCCAGCGAGTCCGGCGCGAAACAGCGGATCTTCGAGTGGGCGACCGACGTCGGCGTCGAGTACCAGCGGGCGGACTCGCCCGGGCCGATCCTGAACGCCAAACGGGCGCTCGCCGACAGACTCGTCTTCTCGACGGTCCGCGAGGCGCTGGGCGGCAACATCGAACTGCTGATCAGCGGCGGCGGCAGCCTCTCGCCGGAGCTCTGTCGGCTCTATCACGCCATGGGGCTGCCCATCTTCGAAGGGTACGGACTGACCGAGACCTCACCGGTCGTCTCGACGAATCCCCCGGACGCCGCGGAGATCGGCACCATCGGCCCGCCCCTGTCCAACGTCGAACTCGAGATCGACGAGACCGTCGCCGATCAGGAGGCGTTCGACGGTGATCCCGGCGACGTCGGCGAACTCCTCGTCGCGGGACCGAGCGTCACCGAGGGCTACTGGGACAAGCCCGGCGCGACCCAGGGCGCGTTCACGGAGGACGACGACGGAAAACGGTGGTTCCGCACCGGCGACATCGTCCACCGCCGGCCCGACGGCTACCTCGAGTTCCGCGACCGGCTCAAGCAGATCATCGTGCTCTCGACGGGGAAGAACGTCGCGCCGGGGCCGATCGAGGACGCCTTCGCGGCCAGCGAGGTCGTCGAGCAGGCGATGGTCGTCGGCGACGGCGAGAAATTTATCGGCGCCCTGCTCGTGCCCAACACGGCCCACATTCGCGAATGGGCCACGGAAGAGGGGATCGACCTCCCCGACGATCCCGAGGCGATGTGCGACGACGAGCGCGTCCGCGAGCACATTCAGGCGGAGGTCAACCGCGTCAACCGGAACTTCGAGAAACACGAGACGATCAAGCGGTTCGAACTCGTCCCACAGGAGTTCACCGAGGAGAACGACATGCTGACGCCGACGATGAAGAAGAAGCGCCGCGTCATCCTCGAGCAGTTCGAGGACCGCGTCGACCGGATCTACGCGGACGACTGATCGCTCCCGTCGCGACGGCGGTCGTCGCGCTCCCTCGCGGGTTCCGGTCGGCCCCGACGGCTCGAGACGACTCGACCACTCGCGCGCGTTTCTCACAGGAGTTAACCGGGTGGGCTGATTTTTTCAATACGAATGGACGTGTTTGCAGTATCGTCGTGCCAACTGGTGACGGGCACAACTATGACGAGTATCGAAACGGGCGGCAATCTGCTCATACTGGTCGCCGCAATCGTCGGCCTCGGCGTTTTCTCACAGCTCCTTTCGGCGCGCTTTCGGGTTCCGAGCATCATCTTCCTGCTCACGGCGGGCGTCCTCCTGGGTCCGGAAGGGATCGGGAAATGGCTCCCGACCGCCGCGGAGGCGATCGTCGGTCCCGGCGACGTCCCCGGGTGGATCGCGACGATGGACCCGTTCGTCACTCAGGAAACGTTCGGTCCCGCGCTCTCCACCATCGTCGGGCTCTCGGTCGCGATCATCGTCTTCGAGGGCGCCTTCCACCTCAAGATCGACAAGATCAGGGAAGCGCCGTCGGCCGTCCTGCGGCTGACGACGATCGGAGCAGCGATCGCGCTGCTGGGGACCGCCGCCTCGGTTCGGTTCTTCCTCGACGCGAACTGGGACATCTCGCTGTTGATCGGCGCGCTCCTCGTCGCGACGGGGCCGACGGTCATCACGCCGATTCTGAAGGTCGTTCCCGTCCGCGACCGGGTCGCGGCGGCCCTCGAGACGGAGGGGATCGTCAACGACGTGACGGCGGCGATCCTCGCGATCGTGCTGTTCGAGGCGATGGTCGTCGACGGAGAGTCGCTCAACTACCTCCAGCTGTTCGCCGAACGGCTCGGGACGGGGCTGCTCGTCGGTCTCGTCGTCGCCGCGGTCATCTGGGCGGTGCTCCAGTACGTCGACATCTCGCCCGACGACGCACCGCGGAACGCGCGGTTGCTCACCCTGGCGGGAGCGATCATCGCCTTCGGCGTCGCCGATTCCATCTTCCACGAGGCGGGCGTCGCGGCCGCCGCGACGGCCGGGCTGATCCTCGGCAACGCGAACCTCCCCTACGAGAAGGAGATCGAGGCGTTCAAGGGCGATATCACCCTGCTCGTTCTCTCGTTCGTCTTCATTACGCTCGCGGCGCTGCTCAACTTCGACCAGCTGTTCGCGCTCGGCCTCGGCGGCCTCGCCGTCGTCGCGGTCGTGATGTTCGTCTTGCGACCGCTACTGGTCTTTCTCTCGACGCGGGGCGACCGATTCACGGTTCGGGAGATGCTGTTCATGAGCTTCGTCGGCCCGCGGGGAATCATCCCGGCGTCGGTCGCGACCCTGTTCGCCATCCGACTGCAGAACGAGGGGAATCAGGCCAGCGCGGACCTGCTCGTCGGGACGGTCTTTCTCGTTATCCTCGTGACGGTCGTCCTCGAAGGCGGATTCGCCAGACAGATCGCGGAGAAACTCGACGTGATACCAATGCGTGTACTCATCATCGGCGGCGGCCGCGTCGGTCGCTCGCTGGCAGAACGACTCGAAGCGCGCGGCGAAAACGTGGTCATCATCGAGGAGGACCTCGCTACCCTCGAGGCCCTTCGCAACGAGGGGTTCACCGCCCGCCGGGGTGACGGGACCGACGTGGACGTGTTACGCGAGGCGGGCGCCGAGAACGCCAAGACCGTCGTCGCGGCGACCGGCGACGACGACGCGAACCTGCTCGTGGCACAGCTCGCGAAGTCGAACTTCGACGTCGAGAACGTGATCGCTCGAGCGAACAACCCGTCGAACGCGTCGGCGTTCGAGGACCTCGGCGTCGAGACCATCTCGGCGGCCGAGTCGACCGCGTGGGCGATCGACAACCAGATCGAACGGCCGGCGCTCTCGAACTGGATGTCCGAACTCGGCCGCTCCGGCGACGTCCAGGAGATCGAAATCACCGACGACGCCCTCGTCGGCAAGCAGATCGTCGACATCGGCGGCGACCTCCCCAACGGCGTCCTCATCGCGCTCGTGAGCCGGAACGGCACCAGCGAGGTGCCCACGCCCGACGTCGAGTTGCAGCGGGGCGACCACATCACGCTCATCGGTCGCAGCGAGGCGGTCAGCGAGGCGATCGAGCGGTACGGCGAGCCGGTGTAGCCGGCCGTCCAGCGATCGTCCGCCGACTCCGGTAGCGGATCGCGGCGGTCAGAGCACGACCGCGACGACGCCGAAGAGGATGAGCACGCCCGTGATGTCGCAGACGTTCGTGACGACGGGGATCGTCGTGTCGTCGGGATCGTAGCCGAGCCGGTAGGAGAGGTAGACCGAAACGGTACTGACGAGAACGACCCAGATCGCCAGCAGCATCCCGCTGACGATCGTAATCACCAGCAGCGTTCCGAGTCCGAGGCTCCCGCCGAGGGCTCGGCCGATCCCCCACGAGGCGAACCCCAGCAGGACGAAGACGGTCGCCGCCAGCCCGATCACGGCGCCGACGTTCGCCCGGATGTCGGGGTTGGTCGGCGAAAACTCGAGGGTCCCGAGGTGTAACTGGGTCGACAGCCGCGCGCACATGATCGAGCCCAGGTTGCCCGCCGTGCCGATCATCACCGGAACGAGGACGAGCAGCGACGGGTACGACAGCAACTGCTCCTCGAACGACTCGAGGACGGTCCCCGAGACCATCTGCAGGATCGACAGCCCGATCAGCAGCGGGACGAGCGTCGAGACGATTCCGGTGATAGTCCACTCGTTCGGGAGGCCCTCCTGCGGGAGTTCCTCCTCCGGTTCGTCGCCGCCGGCGCTCACAGCACCACCCCCGCGACCCAGATGCCGATCAGCAGGAAGGCGACGCCGAAGACGTCGCCGACGGTCGTCACGACCGGCCCGATGACGTTGTCCGGATCGAGGCCGCGGCGGTAGCCCTTGAAGATCACCGTCAGCAACACGCCCAGCATCGCGAACGCGGAGAGCACGGCGGCGACGATCAGGACGATGAGCAACTCGAGCAGATTCGCCTCCCGTCCCAGCGCGAGCGAGACGCCCCAGCTCAACACCGCGATGAACACGGAGACGATCATCCCGTTACAAAAGGAGGCGACGACGGCGTTGCGCAGCCGGTCGTTCCACTCGAAGTGGGGATCGATCAGCCCCTGATGGAGGCCGCTCGAGAGGCGCGCGCCGAGCGAGCCGTAGACGCCGCCCCGCGTCGCGAGAAAGGCCGGCAGCAACAGCAGGATTCCGGGGACGCTCTCGATCCCCTCGCGCATGGTCTCGGTACCCAGCAGCGTGCCGGAGAACAGTCCCGCAACGAGGCTGACGAGAATGATCGGCAGCGCCTGCCTGTAGACGTCGATGGCCGAGTCCTGGCCCAGCATCTGTCTGAAGGTCCGTGGCCGCCCCATTAAGCGTTGGTCTCTCCGATGGCCGCGCCCCGTCCCGTTCACGGGTTGCGATGAGAGCGCGGACGACAGCGAGGCCTTCGAGTCCCGTCGGCGACCGTCGGCGTATCGGTTCCGCTCGCGTCGTCGCTCGCCGACGCGCTATAATGGCTGCACTCGTTCGCCCCGCCGCTTTATTGGGTCCGCTGAGTGGCCGCCGACATGATCGCTCCCCGCCGGTCGTCGTTTCGGACGACCGCGACTGCCCTCTTCCCCGGGACGACCGTCCGCTATCACTACCGCACCGGCGACTCGCTGGCGACCGTCGTCGAACGCACCGACCGGTTCGTGACCTTCGTCGGGTCGGACTGCGACGGCCGGTTCACCCACGACCAGATCGATCGCCTGCTCGAGGACGACCGCCTCGAGGTCGTCCTCGACGACGAGATGCACCTGCCGGACGACGAACCGGAACTGCTGCGGTCGGACTAAGGGGACTTGCTGTCGTCTAGTCGCAGTCGGTACTCCGATCCCGTTATTCAAAATAGACTCCGAAACTGAATCGGCTAGTTCGGTGAGCGCATCCGCGTATGAAACGGCGCGATCACGTTCGGACAGGTCGGGAAATCCGCTCGAGAGCATCTCGATCGAAGTAGACACCGATTAACACAGTCTCTGGCTTCGGAACGTTTCTCGGATAAGTCACTTGAGTAATTATATGTATTCATATACCAATTGAGTAGGGATGTATTTATCTAACACCGGCGAAACTCGTACAGCAAAACAGAGCTGTACGAGTGCCGAGATTGCGGTGCGAAACTCGACAGTGACGGTGGCGAGTGCCCCATCTGCGAATCACGAGAGATCGCTCTCTACGAATGTTGCTCGTTTCTCACGAGCAATTCAGGAGAGACCTGGCGTCTCCGATCGCGTAGCGTTACAGCGGTAGCGAGGCGAAAGCCCACACTTTAGGGGTGGGATGAAGCCGACAACTGGGAATCTATCCACGCCCGTAGCCACGGCTGGCCACGTTCGTAGCCACAGCTGGGGTTGGATATTTGCATAATACCCTTAGGTGAGAAGTTTCTATATACTGACGATGCCTCGGGGTTCGACAGGGAACGTACCACCGTTCACAAACTCCAATACCACTTCATCTGGTGTCCAAAATACCGCAAATCGTTGCTTGAGGGCGAGGTACGCGACCGTCTCGAAGCACTCATCGAGATGAAAGCTGACGAACTCGAGCTCGAAATCTTGGAGTTGGCGATTCGCCCCGACCACGTACACCTGTTCATCACGGGCGACCCGACACTCGCCCCGAACAAAATCATGCAACAGGGCAAGGGCTACTCCTCTCGCCATCTCCGCGACGAGTTCGATTTCGGCTTGCCGTCGCTGTGGGCGCGCTCATACTTCGTTTCAAGCGCGGGCGACGTATCCAGCGAGGTAATCGAGGAGTACATCGACGCCCAAGCAGGTGAGTAGTCATGCAACAGAACGTCTCAACCACGGTGCAGGTCAAACTCCACTCGCTGACCAACAGGAAAGCCGACCTGCTCAGCCGTGAGTACGAGGCGTTCCAGACGGCTGTTCACGGCGGAGACGCCGACCTCTACTCCGCGACCGACCAGCAGGCGTCGAAGGTACAACGGCAGAAAGACCCGAACCCCGACACCGAACAACCTGTCGTCCTCCGCAACGACGTGTTCGATGTAGCCCACGACGAGGACACCGTTCTCTCGTCGTGGTGGGTCAAAGTCCCTGTCTACGACCCCAAACGGGGACGGGGCAACTCCATCTGGTGTCCCGCCCACATCCCTCGGAAGGACGAACAACTCATCCGCGAGGGCGACGTTCGAGACAGCGAACTGGTGCGTCGTGACGGTGACTGGTACGTCCATCTCGTCGTCAAGCGGTCTGTGACCGTCCAAGACGAGTACGACGACGTACTGGCTATCGACATGGGCGCACGCTGGGTCGCCACCTGCGCGTTCCTCTCCGACCGTAAGACCTCCTTCTATGGCGAGGAAGTGCGTCGTATCCGCGAACACTACAAGCAACTCCGGAAGTCCATCGGGAAGGCGAAACCCCGACAGGGCCAGCAGGTCGTGGAGCGTATCGGTGACGCCGAAGCGCGGAAGGTAGACGACCGCCTCCACAAGATTGCTCGCCAAATCGTAGAGGATGCCGAAGAACGGAATGCGATCATCGTCGTGGGCGACCTCAGCGGGATTCGTAAGGACAACGACAAGGGGCGGTACGTCAACGACAAGACCCACAAGATGCCGTTCGCCCGCCTGCTCAACTACATCGAGTACAAAGCCCACGACTCGGGCGTCGATGTACAGTTGGTCGAGGAGTACGACACGTCGAAGACGTGCAATCGATGTGCCTGCGAGGGCGTCAGAGAGACGCAGGGACGCTTCGAGTGTCCTGAATGTGGGCTGGACGAGAATGCGGACAAGAACGGTGCGCTCAATATCGGCAAACGAGCCTTGGGCAAGTTCTCGAAACCGCTGTCCGAGGCGGGGGCTGTACTGGCACAGCCCGAAACGCAGGTCATCGTCCAGCGTGACGACGAACCTGCGAACCTCTCCGTTTCCGTGGGTGCAACCCCCAGTGGGGGAACCCCACGGCTTTAGCCGTAGGAGGATGTCAGTCGTTCGTATCTGTTCGTGGAAGGGCGATGACGGGCCGATCTGCCTGAGTAACGAGTTTGAGCGATAGATCGCCCGAGAGAAACTGCATGATCCGGTTACCACCGCGGGAACGGTACGCGATGGCGCTCGCGTTGACGTCGTTGGCAGCCTCGAAGATCGCTCCGACGACGTCGCGAGCGTACGCAGTGTGGGTGTCGGCGTCGGGAAACACCTGCCGGACGGCGGCGTACGACTCCGCGGCCAACTCCTCGGATTGCTCGACGGGCGTTTTGTCCGGCACTCCACCTCCCTTTTCGACGACGTGGAGTGCCGTCACACGGTCGGGATCGTACGGCTCGAGCGCTCTCGCTGTCTTCAGGGCGTCGTCCTCGTGTGCGACCGGAACGAGGACGTGATCGAGGAGATCACTCCGAGTGGAGTCGCTCGCGTTGCTCATACGAGACGCGAGGGAGTCCGCCACTATAACGATTCGGCGGATTGGTCGTCCGGCGTTCGATCGACCGTCCCTGCGTCACTCGTCGTCAAGTCGAACGTCCCCAATGAATCTCCAGTACGCCGATGTCGTGCCATCGGGATGGCGTTCCCGCGTAACGCGGTAGAGGTACGGACCGTGCGGGCAGTCGTCGCAGTTCTCGCCGCAGTACACCTGTTTCACCACTTCGGTATATCCGTCGTATTCGGTGACTCGAATGATGTCATCACCGGGCTGCGGATCGATCGCGGACGGACCCTCGTTTCGAAAATTGAGGAGTTCCTGCGCGTGAATGATCGCCTTGTGGAGTTCCTCGGCGGTGAGTCCGTTCAAGTCCGAAACGAGTCGTTCGGGTAACCCCTCTGGTGGAGTCGGTTCGTTCGGATCGTCATTCATAGGTGAGATTTCGTACCGATCGTAGTTAAGCACTGTCCGGTACTGTATCGCGACCTCCATTCATCCACCAGCGATCATCTGGTGCGGATTGAATAGATCAACCGGCTAGACGTGCCACGTGTTTCGTGACGTCTGCTGAAGAGCGGAACCGTACTCCTCCTCCTGCTAGCCAAGCCGGAACGACTGTGAGTAAACTGAGAACGATCTCGCGCTCGCTCACGTCTCGCCGGGCAGGATGTCACCCAGCGAACCGCCCAGCGCCATTGCGGTGAAGACGACCGATACCTGACAGACGTTCACCCAGGGTTCGTCCCACGCGATCCGTCCCCAGAGCGTCATCAGGACGGCCGCGGTCGCGAAGGCGATTCCACACACCCAGACGGGACGGCGCGGAATCACGCCGAAGTAGGGATTGTGGATCTGGATCTCTCGGAAGTCGGCGACGTAGAGGATGCCGACGACCAGCGCGACCGCCATCGCTATGTTCACGGCGAAGAGCGGCGGGTGTGCCGCGAGGAACCGGCCGATTTCGAAGACGCCGTCCTCGACGAGCATCGGCAGTCCGATCACCACGCTGCCGACGAACGCCTCGGCCTTGTCCTTGCGGGTGAACCGCGTGATCACTCTGCCGACCATGGCGTTGTGCGAAAGTCGGTTGACGAGCCTGCGCGCCCGGCGCACCTCGGTTCGCTCGTCGGCCGTGTCGACGGTCTCCTCGAGGGCCTCGAGTTGGTCGTAGAGCTCCTCGAGCGTCTCCTCGTCGGGCGGCACCGCGGATTCCGAGCCGGACATACCTGATCAGGGACGCCACGACCGTAAAAACGCGCCGACCGATGGCGGCTCGCTCGGACGGCGATCGGCGGGCGAATCGAGGCCGGCGCCACCGCGTGTCGGTCGACTCGCAAACGTCCGTGCGTCCGCGGTGAGCGCAGGCGAGCGACCGCTTCCGTCACCCGAACCGGTAGCATTTTTGCGGTCGGCTCTGTCATTACAGTTCATGAAACACGTCCAGGGACCGCTGTGTACGATCGACGTCGGGGAGCGAACGGTCGAGACCGAGGCGATCGACGACGTCCTCGAGTCGTTCCTCGGCGGGCGTGCGCTCGGAACGAAGCTCGCCCACGATCGGATCCCGTTCGACGTCGATCCGCTGGGGGCCGACAATCGCCTGTTCTTCGCCACCGGCCCGCTCCAGCACTCGACCATGAGCTTCACCGGCCGGATGTCGGCGACGGGCGTCTCGCCGCTGACGGACGGCCTGCTCTCCTCGAACGCCGGCGGCTTCCTCTCGCGGAACTTCATCGGAACGGGCTACAGCGCCGTCGAGGTCACCGGCGCGAGCGACGAGCTCGTCATCGTTCACGTCACCGACGACGGGGCGGAGTTCGAACCGGTGCCGGACCTCGAGCAGGCGACCGTCCCGGAGACCTGTGACTATATCGAGTCGGAACACGGCCTCGAGTCCGAGCACACGGTCGTCATCGGGCCCGCGGGCGAGAACGGGGTTCGCTTCGCTTCGATGATGACCTCGGAGGAACGCGCCTTCGGCCGCGGCGGACTGGGCGCCGTCCTGGGCGCGAAGAACGTCAAGGCGATCACCTTCGACGGCGACTCGACCCGCGAGGTCGAGATTCCGCCGGTCCAGATGGAGATCCACGGCGAGGCCGCCCAGGCCGACCACCCGATGAAGGAGTCGGGGACGACCTCCGTCACGGAGTACGCCAACATGGTCGAGGCGCTGCCCAGCTACTACTTCTCGGAGCTCTCCTTCGAGGGGATCGACGGCGTCAACGGCGACCGCGTCGCCGAGAAGAAGTACAAGAAGGGCACCTGTTCGGCCTGCGCCTTCGCCTGTAAGCTACCGACGCGGGACGAGGAGTCCGGCGTCGAAACCGAGGGGCCGGAGTTCGAGACGCTGATGGCGTTCGGCCCGAACTCCGGCGTCGACGATATCGTCGACGTGATGAAGTCGAACCAGATCTGCGACGAACTCGGCCTCGACACCATTTCGGCCGGCGACGCCGTCGCGGCCTACCTCGCCAGCGAGGACGAGTTCGGCAACGTCGACCTGATCCACGACCTCGTCGA
Organism: Haloterrigena sp. KLK7; assembly: GCF_037914945.1. NCBI lineage: Archaea > Methanobacteriati > Methanobacteriota > Halobacteria > Halobacteriales > Natrialbaceae > Haloterrigena > Haloterrigena salinisoli. The sequence continues at coordinate 1,127,849 of NZ_CP149787.1, read as the reverse complement.
GCAGATCGCCTACCGCGAGGGCGTCGGCGACCGGCTCGCCGAGGGGATCGACCGCTTCCACGACGACCTCGGCGTCGAGAACTGGACCGTCAAGGGGATGGAGTTTCCCGCCCACGACGGCCGTACCCTGAACGGACAGGGGCTGTCCTTCGCCACCTCTAACCGCGGCGCCGACCACATGTACGCCGAGTTCTATCCCTACGAGTACCCGCTCGTCGACGCCGAGGACGCCTTCGACAAGGCGGGCCTGGAGGGCAAGCCGCCGGCGATCGTCGAACACGAGAACATCAACGCCATCAAGGACAGCGCCGTCCTCTGTAAGTTCTCGCGGGACTTCATCACCGAGGAGCGCATGGAGACGCTGCTGGACGCCGACTACGAGGCCCTGCTCGAGTTGGGCGGCACCGTCGTCTCCCTCGAGCGCCACTTCAACAACCAGCGCGGCTTCGACCGGAGCGACGACACCCTGCCCTACGAGATTCCGGACTTCGAGGCGGGCCTCGCGGAGTACTACGACGAGCGCGGCTGGGAGGCCGACGGGACGGTGCCCGCCGAGCGCTTCGAGGACGCCGACTTCGGCGCGGCGCCGGCAGACGACTGAACGGCCACAGGGAGTCCGTTCGGTGACGTGAACCCGTCGTCGGGTGGCGGCGTTTCGAATCGGCCCGTTCGGCGACGGACGCGAGGCTGCGGCTCTTTCGAACCGATGATTTTCTCGAGAGGCTGGCCTCGCTCGAGAGCGACTGCTCGAGCGCATCGTCGTTCGACAGCCGCGAAAACCGTGGAGAGGGAGGAGGATCCCGCGGACACGGAGAGTGAGAGGCAATCGATGGTATCCGCGGGACAGTCGTTCCTTCGACCGCGACGAGATGACCGTTCGTCTGCACCTGTCCCGTTATTTTAAGCGCCAGCGGGCGTCGAACCGTTAGCGATCGTCGCGATCGTGGTCTTCGCCCCGTCGTTCCGCCCGGTCTCGAGGTTCTGCCCGGTCTCGAAGCTCGTCTGCGGTGTCGGTCTCGTCCCAGTCGTCCTCGTCGACCGACAGCCGGTCGTCCCCGCGGGAGGGCAGCGGCGCGTCGTCGGCCCTCGAGGGGTGGATGTTGAAGTTGTTCCCGCGGTAGGGGTCGTCGTCCGGTTCGTAGGAGAGCTCGCTGCGCTCGAAGAGATAGATGAAGAAGCCGAACAGCGGGATACAGAACGTGATCGCCGCCCACTTCGTCGGCGGTTCGAGACCGACCCGACCGGCGTCCCAGTAGGCGACCGCGGTGAGCCCGAGGTGCCAGGCGAGGGGAATCCCCACGATCACCGCCAGCAAGGGCGCGCTCATACTCGTGTCGACGGTCTCGAGCTATCTAAATACACGGTCATACGGCGGGTGCGAGTCGTTTCTCTTCGTCGGTCGTTCGTGACAACAATCGCTCCGATGGCGCGGACTCGAGCGCGCTGGCGGTGCTATCTGTTCGACTTCGAGCGTTCCGAGTGGTGATGAAGAGGTAGTCTCTCTGCTACCGTGGCAACGGGGATCGCCACGTCCTCCCCAGCCGATTCGCTCGCTCCCGCTGGTCGCTCACTCATCCCTCGCACGCATTCACCGGCGCGCCTTCGCAGTACTCAGGCGCACCGTCAGCGCGCGCCACCACCACGTCGATTGCTCTCGCTACTCGTCAGCTGGTCCGTTCGCAAAGAACTGCAGAATCTGAGCTGACCGACTCGGCCGACGGGTGACGCGTTAGTTGACCTCGAACTCGATCGCCGCACCCTGCCCGAAGCCGACGCAGAGCGTCGCCAGCCCGAGGCCGCCGCCGCGCTTCCGGAGTTCGTTGATCAGCGTGACGGGGAGGCGCGCACCGGAGGCGCCGAGCGGGTGGCCGAGCGCGATGGCGCCGCCGTTGACGTTGAAGATCTCGGGGTCGATACCGAGCTCGTCGCGGGAGTACAGCGACTGGCTGGCGAAGGCCTCGTTGAGTTCCACGAGGTCGTACTCGTCGATGTCGCGGCCGTTGCGCTCGAGCAGGCCCCGCGTCGCGGGCACCGGACCGATCCCCATGACGGTCGGGTCGACGCCGGCGACGTTGTTCTGGCCGACCTCGGCCAGGATCTCGAGGTCGTGCTCCTCGGCGAAGGCCTCACTGGTGATCAGCAGGGCGGAGGCGCCGTCGGAGATCTGGGAGGCGTTGCCGGGCGTGACGGTGCCGTCGTCCTTGAAGACGGTCGGCAGTTCGGCCAGCTTCTCCTCGGTCGTGCCGGGGCGGATGCCCTCGTCCTCGCTGACGGTGCCGTCCTCGGTCTCGATCGGGACGATCTCGTCGTCGAAGCGGCCCGACTCGGTCGTCTCGGCGGCGTTTTGCTGGCTGCGAGCGGCGTACTCGTCCTGTTCCTCGCGGGAGATGCCGTACTCCTCGGCGACCTTCTCGGCGGTCATCCCCATCTGGAGGTCGCCGAGGTCGTACAGCTCCGCCAGTTTCGGGTTGATGTGCTCGAAGCCGCCGCCCATCGGGACGCGGCTCATGCTCTCGACGCCGCCGGCGATGATGGCGTCGCGATTGCCGGCCGCGATGGCGTCGGAGGCGGAGATGACCGACTGCATCGAGGAGGCACACCAGCGGTTGATCGTCGTCGCGGGCACGTTCTCCCCGAGTTCCGACAGGAGAGCGATGACGCGGGCGAGGTTGTTGTCCTGCTCGCCGCGCTGCTGGGCACAGCCCCACATCAGATCGTCGATCTCGTCGCCGGAGAGCCCGGTCTCGGCCAGGATCTCGTCGATCAGCGGCACCGAGAGCGCCTCGCTGCGGACGTCCGCGAACACGCCGTCCTCTTTCCCCTGCGGGGTCCGTACTGCCTCGACCACGACTGGCGTCTGTGACATGTACTACCGAACATTCCTCACGGACTTAAATCCGGTCGAACTCCCGTACACGTTCGAACCGTTTACGCGACGCTCGAGGCCCGTATCCCGACTTTCCGGTCGATATCGGATACTGGGACCGAGCGTTGACGTCTCGTCTATCGGAACACGACTGCACCACCGGCCGCGCGATTCGACGGGAGTCAGGTCGTCCGGACCGCGACCGTCGCCGACGACTCGAGAGCACCCTTCCGAACGCTTATCTCGGATTGCTGGTAATACGCGGCCATGGACGAGGACGGACTGGACGCTTCCCGGTTCGCTGCCGACGACGAATCGCCCTCCGAAGCGGACGCCGACCCCGACGCGAGCGACGACGCGGACGGCGACGGGCCGATGCCGAACGTTCCGGATCCCGATCCCCAGGAGAACGACGTGCCGGAGGACGTACGGAAGTACGCCCGCTTTACGAAGATGGACGGCGCGCAGTACGACCGGGTCAACGAGTTCCTCCGGGATCGGACCTACGTCACCGCCCGCGAGTGGGCCATCGCCCGCCTCTGTTCCGACTTCCGGACCGAGACCGGCGTCGAGATGACGAAGATCGGCGAGAACCTGCCGGAACTGGTGCCGTTCATGACCGACACCTACACCCCGCAAGCGGTCAATCAGGCCCGGGCATCCTTCGAGGAGAAGGTCCGCAAGGCCGGTGCGACCTTCCTCTACGGCGCGATGTGCGACTTCTTCACCGCCGAGGAGCTCGACGACGTCATGTACGAGTCGACCGAAGTCGCCAAGTTCCTGCTCGAGGTCGAGGGCGTCGACCTCTCCGTCGAAGAGGAACTCGAGGCCGAGGAGCGCATCTCGAGCGTGATGCGCGAGGTTCGCGAGGCGAGCGAGGAGTTGCGAGAGCGAGAGGACGAGGAGTAACGCCGTCGTTCACGTTCCGTCTTCGCGTAATAACGGAGCGCCTGACCGCTGTTATTCGCAAGCAAACGCCTTATGTGTCCCAGTAAGACCCCCGTTCTCGTGACACGTTCTGAGAGCCGTACCGCCCGAGATCCGACTCGTTTCCCGGCCGAGCGGCGGACAGATTCCGGCTAGCGTCGCGCCGTAGCGCTCGAGCGAACCCGTTGGCCGAGCGATCCCGAATATTCTCACCGATACGATAGTTTTGTACACATCAATTGTTAGTATTCTAATATGGTTACGCCCTTATTCTGGGTAGAGAATTCGATACAATTAGCCATTGTACTGCAACACCAATCCGGATGGCAACGAATACTACCGACGCAGAGAACCGAGCGGGAGACGACGACGGAACCGAATCGAGTGAGAAAACGACGGGCGCCAGCGTGACTAGACGTCGGACGCTCCAGATGGGCGGGCTCTTCGGCGCGGGCAGTCTGCTTGGTGTCGCCGGGCTTGGAACCGATTCGGCAGCGGCTTGCGATCGACCGGACAACATCGTCCACCTCGATTACGACGACTACGATCGCTGGGAGGATATCTATCGGATGTCGAACGGTGATCCCGACAATCTCACGCTCGTCTCGAGCCCGACGGCGTCCGGGGAGAGCGCACTACAGTTGCGCGTCCGCGAAGACGACCACTGGGGCCTGAGTACCCACTACGACTTCGACGACGGGCTGTTCGAACTCAACGGACGCGTCAGCTTCGCACTGAACTCCGACTGGGCGATGACCGGACGCGACGCGCCGACGAACTGTCGCCTCTGGAACTGCGCGATCGCGAGGGGCGAAGGGAGTGCCGGCGGCGGTACCCCCGACGGCACCAACGGCTGGAGCAATCGGATGTACGTGACCACCAGAGACGGCGACCCGGAGGGACCGTTCCACCTCCTCTCGAACACCTACCACATGGGGGGTGTCGGTGACCACGATTATCTCATCGACGGCGAGGAATACGCGGTCGGGTCGCCGGAAATCGAACCCGGCGCGTGGTACGAGTTTGAATACTACGTGCGTGTGAACACGATCACCGACGGCGAGGCGAACCGCGACGGGATCGTTCGATACTGGCTCGACGACGACCTCATTTTCGAGCGCAAGGACATTCGGTTCACGGAGGACCTCGACGACAACATCATCGACACGACCGGCCCCGTCGGGCACTACGGCGGACGGTACACCGCTCCGCAAAACCTCTACGCCTACTACGACGACCACTCGATGGCGCTCAACGGGAAACTCGAGTTCGATCAGTGTTGACCCGTATCGGCTCCTGAGACGTATCGACTCCTGAAACGTATCGGCTCGTCGGCGTCATCGCCGGTCGAGCGCAGCGCTCCGTTTTATCAGTCCCAGCTCCGGACGTCCGATTCCTCCAGGAACAGCGACGGATCTCCGTGCGAAAAGCTGACCCAGCCGTCGGTCGCGGTGTCGGCCGTCGTCACGTGGAGCAGCAACTCTCCGTCCGCCAGTGCCGTCTCGAAGACCGACCGTGACTCGCCGAGATCGTACGTCAGCGGGAGGAAGACGGCCGTATCGGTGTCCTCGTCGCGCTCGACGACGAGAGCGATTCGCCGTTCGTCGCCGTCCTCGGGCGGCCGGTAGTAAACGTCGGCGGCGGTGACGGTGACGTCGCCGCAGTCGATCAACTCCGCTACGAGGTCGTACTCGTCCGCCGAGACGCGGACGTCGAAGCCGGTTCGCTCCTCGCGGTCGACCGGCGTGACGGCGTCGGGTTCCAACACGATCGCATCCCAGCCGTTGTCCTGATACTCCTCGGCGATAGCCACCGCGTCCTCGAGGAGTTCCGTCCACCGCGCGGGATCGGTCGTCGTCATCGATCCCCCTCCGTCCGCGGTCGCGCTCGCGTCTCCATACTCGAGTCGGTGGTCAGCGAGGGGAAAAACGTTGTCTTCTGGTCACTCGTCACTCGCCCGTCGCGACCGACGCGACCGTCACGTCGGTCTCGTCACCGACGAGCGCGTCCTCGAGCGCCTCGCGGACGACGGCGGGGTCCGACGGGCCGCCCGCCGACGAGACGGACCCGACCGTGCCGGGATCGAACGGCACCTCGAGCGCACCGTAGACCGCCTCGAGGACGGCCGCGAGCTGATCTCGGTTCGCGACGAGAACGATCCCGGCGACGACGGCGGCGTCCTGCCGGACGCGCTGAGCGATGCCGACGACCTTGCGGTGGCGCCCGTTTCCACCCGCTTCGACGTCGCTGGCCGCCAGCGACAGCGAGTGCGTTCCGGGACAGAAGGAGTCGTCTGGCTCGCCGCGACTCGGCTCGAGGCCGCCCTCGAGCGACCGGAGCGCGTCCGCGACAGCGGCCGTCGCGCGTTCGTATCGATCGTCGGTCCCCCGACGGAAGTCCGCGACAGGCTCCGCGCGGGCGAAGGCGAGCGTCGTCGCGCCGTCGTAGGCCACCGCCCGGCCGCCGACGTCGCGCTCGACCGGCGGGAACCCGCGCTCTCGAGCGCGCTCGCGGGCGCGACCGAACCCCTCGAGTCGCCGGTCCCGGCGGCCGAAGGCGACCTGTCTGTGGGGCGTCCAGACGCGCACTGCGGGCTCGCCGTCGGCGGCCGTCGAGAGGAGCCGTCGGCTGGCCTCGCGGTCGGTCTCGATCGTCGCCGCGCGGCCGCGAAAAACTCGCATCGTGTGTCGCGTCGGGATTGGACCCGACGGACCTAAACGGTCTCGCCGCGCAGACGGAGTCGACAAGCGATGGCCGTGACGCTCCCCGAGGAACTGTTGACGCGGTACCAGCGTTTCTCACTGTACAACTCGCCGTATCCGGCCCACGACGAGGGCTGTGCCGTCGATCTGTACCCCGGCACGCTCCGCGACGGGCGGACGAGCGCCGCTCCGAGCCCGGTTTCGGGGACCGTCCGCGAGACCCGCGACGTGAGAGCGCCGCCGAAACCCTACGCGCCCGAGCACGACCACCTGATACTGATCGACTGCGACGGACCGGGGGACCTCGAGGGGCTGACGGCCCGAATCCTCCACGTCGAACCCGCCGTCGAGGCCGGCGATCGGATCGAGCGCGGCGACTCGCTGGGCGAACTCGTCCGCGCGGGCTTTTTCGCGCCGTGGGTCGACAACCACCTCCATCTCGGCCTGCGCCGGCCGGACCAGAATCCCCACCGGGCGTCGGGATCGCTCCCGCTCGAGATCGGTGTCGACCTCCGGCCGCTCGAGTGGGACGGCACCGGAACCGTCGTTTCGACCGGCGAGACGTACGCCGTCCTCGACGCGCCGACGCATCCGGCGCCGGGCGAGGCGTTCGTCGGCGTTCGCTCCGACGGCGGGGGTGAGCCGAGCGGGGGGAGGCGATCCTCGTCGGAGCGACGATCCGACGGTGGCGTGCTCGACGGTGGACTGCCCCACTACGACGGCGGCGGGCTGCTAGCCGTGTCGGAACCGGACGTAGAGTCCGTCGTTACGTTGAACGGCGACCGACTCGGCGTCGCTCGAGGCCGGACGATCACCTGGGACGACGTGGTCGTCACGGCGAACGGCGAGCCGATCACCGGCCTGTCGCTGTTCTGCGCTCGAGACGCCGACTTCGGGGCGAAGCTGATCTGTCCCGATCGGGCGCTCGAGGTCGGGCAACGGGTCCGGGTGCGGGTTCGCTCGAGTGGCGGTGATTGAGCTGTCTCGGGTGAGTACAGGATCGAATAGCGGTAATTCGAAAGGAAAGAGACCGGAACGGAGCGGTCTGCTTCTCGTGGCAACACGGAATCGCCACCCCCTCCCCAACCGATTCGCTCGTTATACTCCCTCATCCCTCGCACGCTTTCGAACTGCGCCTCACTGTCCGTTCGGCGCAGCTCGGCGCGCGCCACCGCACTAATCAGGTGGACGGTCTACGCGTCCTGGAGCATCTCGCCGTCGACGACGCGCCCGACGAACAGCGGCGTCTCGGTCGGCCGATCGCGGACGTAGAAGAGGAACGGTCGGTCGACGGTCAGCTCGACGCGGTCCGGGACGGCGGAGTCGGCCACGACGACGATCGTCGCGGCCGCCGCCTCGGTCCCCTCCTCGTCGACCTCGACGAAGCTCTGGTGGATGACGTCGTCGACGAACAGGTCCGATTCGTCGCTCTCGACCATCCCGCTGAAGTCCGCACTGGCGCCGTCGAAGGCCCGCTCCATGCCCGACTCCCGCATCGTCTCGACGAGGCTGAACTTCGACTCGATGCCGAACGTCGGGAACGCGAGGTCGACCTTCGGCCGCGGAAGTCGCTCTTTGAGTTTGCGTCGACGACGCGTCCCGTCAGCAGTTCCCGTCAGGCTAGGACGGAACGAGACCGAGTCGCCGTCCTCGAGTCGGCCCCACGCGAAACAACTGTCGACAACGCGGACGGCGAGAAACGCAGCCATAAAGGCCGTCGGAGGGACATGGGCGTACATGACTGACGACATGCGGACGATAATGGAGCAGTTCGACGATCTCGAGGGGATGATCCAGCACTTCATCGACGAACATCAGGAGTTCCTCTCGTGGATCGGGACGCGCGTCGACGACGTCGGCGACGGAACGATGACGCTCTCGCTCCCCTACGACGAGAAGCTGAGCAACACGCGGCCGGACACCGAACCGAACGAGCGGGCCGACATTCACGGCGGCATCGCCGCGACGCTGATCGACACGGCCGGCGGTCTCGTGCTCCGAACGAAACTGGACGAGCCGTTCGGGGCCCGGATCGCGACGATCAACCTGAACGTCAACTACCTCCGGCCCGCGACGGGCGATCTGTCGGCGACGGCGGACGTGATCAGGGTCGGCCGCAGCGTCGGCGTCAGCGAGATCACCGTCGAGAGCACGACCCCCGACGGCGAGACCACGGAGGTCGCGACCGGTCAGGGCGCCTACCGCATCTTCCGCCCCGAGGTGGAGTGAGCGCCGTTCACGCTCGAGACGAGGGTCTCAAGCGGTCGAGACCATCCAGTACCGGACGCCGAGATAGAGCATGACGATCCCGAACGTCACCGCGAACAGTATCGCGCCGTCTACGGCCGCGTAGACCAGCGCGACCGCGTTCAGCAGGATCCCGAATACGTACATCGACCGGAGCCGGCGGGCGTTCATACGCCCTCACCCGCTCGCGTCGCGATCAGTCGCTCGAGTCGGTTGGCCCGAGCGAGTCGAACGTCTCTCATACCGTGTCGTTGGAACGGGACGTTGAAAACGCTCTCCTTCGAGTCCCCGCCTCGAGTCGGCGAGGGCTCCTCGTGAAGTCGACTCAGGTGCTCGCGAACTCGAGGTCGTCCATCTCGCGGACCTCGCCGAACAGCCAGCCGGCGTGGTCGATGGCGTACTCCTTGTGCTCGTCCTCGATGGCGCCGATGCAGTCCTCGACCATGACCGGGCGGAAGTCCCGCAGGCCGGCGCTGCCGCCGGTGTGGAGCACGCAGACGTTCGCGAGCGTGCCACAGATCACGAGGTCGTCGATCCCGCGGGCGTTCAGCCACCCCTCGAGTTCGGTGTTGTAGAAGGCGTCGTAGGTGTGTTTCTCGACGACGTTGTCGGCGGCCTCGACGGGAAGTTCGTCGACGATCTCGGCCTCCCAGGAGCCCTCGAGGACGTGCTCGCCCCACCGCTCGAACTCGTCGTAGTAGTGGGCGTCCTCGAACTGCTCGGGCGGGTGGACGTCCCGGGTGTAGATCACCCGCGCCCCGGCCTCGCGGGCCCGCTCGACGAGGTCGGCGATCGGTTCGATCACCGTCTCGCTGCCGGGCGCGTACAGCGAGCCGTCGGGGTGGCAGAAGCCGTTTTGCATGTCGACGACCACGACCGCCGTGCTGTCTGGCTCGAGGTTCATATGTAACTCTACGGACGGCTTCCTAAAAACGTTCGCGACGTCGGGAACGTCCGAGCGGGCCCGAACCGGTCGGATCAGCGGGCTTTTTGCGCTCGCCGCCGTACGAATCGCTATCCGCTCTCAATGAGGCCCTCCTCGACGCGAGTCGCCGCCGCACTCGCCGTGCTCGCGACGGTCGCACTGATCGCAGTCGCGTCCGGTGTCGCCGTTCCGCTGTTGCCCGCGGACGATTCGCCCGACCGCTCCGACCGACCCGACGATCCGACCACCGAGGGGACCGTCGGCTACGTCGAGGGCTACTGGTACGACGACGACCTCCCCGTGGACGATCGGGACGACGCCGTCGTCGAGGACGACGACCTCCGGGCGGTCGTCTACCGATCGATGGCCCGCGTCGAGAAGATCCGCGGCCTGACCTTCGAGGACGACGTGCCGGTCGACGTGATCTCCCGCGAGGAGTTCCAGTCCAGCGACGGCGCGTTCGTCGACGTCAACGAGAGCCAGGAGCGCGTCCAGAACGTCACCTACGAGGCGCTGTTCATGGTCGACACCGAGAGCAACGCGACGGCCGAACTCGAGTCGATGTACGGCGGGAGCGTCGAGGGCTACTACGAGCCGTCGACCGGCCGGATCGTCATCGTCTCTGATACGCCCGAGCGGCCCGAACTGAACGAGATCGTGCTCGGCCACGAACTGACCCACGCCCTCCAGGACCAGCAGTTCAACCTGTCGAACTACGATCGCGCGACGATCGATCAGGAGGCGGCGGAGAACGGTCTCATCGAGGGCGACGCGGTCAGCGTCGAGACCGAGTACGAACGGCGCTGCGGGGACGACTGGTCGTGTCTCCCCGACGACGAGTCCGCCGGCGCGACCCCGAGCAACTGGGGGATCTACCTGACGCTGTACCAGCCCTACGACGACGGGCCGGCGTACGTCGACCACCTGCGCGAGTCCGGCGACGGCTGGGCGGCCGTCAACGAGCGCTACGACGATCCGCCGGCGAGTTCGTCGACGGTGATCCACCGCGAGGACCGCGATCCGGTCGACGTCACGGTCGAGGACCGATCGAACGCGTCGTGGCGGCCCCTCGAGGTCGGTGACCGAGTCGCGACGGAGACTGTCGGCGAGGCGGCGATGGTCGCGATGTTCGCCGACGGCGCCTTCGAGTCGACTCGATCGTCGGTGCTCGAGCGGGGGGACGTCATCGGCGACGACCCGACGACCTTCGACTACGATCAGCCGTCCACGGCCGGCTGGGTCGGCGACGAACTGGTCGCCTACACCGGTTCGAGCGCCGACGGAAACGCGACGGCCGCCGAAACCGGCTACGTCTGGGAGACCGAGTGGCGATCGGCCGACGACGCCCGGGAGTTCGCCGGCGCCTACCTCGAACTCCTCGAGATCCACGGCGCCGATCCCGTCGAGGACCGGCGGGACACCTACGCGATCGACGACGAGGACTACCCCGGCGCGTACTCCCTCGAGCGCGACGGCGAGACGGTGCGGATCGTCCACGCGCCGTCGGTCGACGGACTCGAGGGAATCTCGGCGACCGCCGCGCCGGAGGGCGGAGATACGGTCGAGCCGGTCGCCGTCGGCGACTCCGCCGAGGGGGAAGACGAGGGTGCGGACGGAGACGGAGAAGCGAACGGAGACGGGGACGAGGACGATTCGCTCCCCGGCTTCGCCGTCCCCGGAACGGGCGCCGCCGTCGCGATCGCACTGCTGGCGGCGCGAGCGCGCGCTCGGCGGATCGGAGCCGGACGCGGTGACGGCTCTGATTCGTCGGCAGGGACGGGGCCGGTCACCGCCGACTCCCCGCGGTCGGCTCCGTCCGGTCCCGACGCCGGACTCGAAGGGAGCGACGGCGGCCGGTCCGACCGCGGACGTCTCTGAACGACGATTCTTTGTCCCTGCCCTCGAAACCGACCCTCGATGCAACGGCGTCGTCTCGCGGTGATCGCGCTCGTCACCCTCTGTTTCCTCTCCGGGTGTGCGATGCCCGGTTCGCCCGACCGATTCGATACGAGTCGGGACCTCGGCTACGTCGGCGACTACGCCCACGACGACGCGTTCGCGTTCGACGGCGAGGAGCGGCTCATCGAATCGCAGCTCGAGGCCGTCAAGTACCGATCGATGGCCCGAATCGAGGTCGTCCGCGGGCTGAAGTTCGAACGCGACGTCGACCTCGAGGTGATCACGCGATCCGAGTACCGGAGCCAGCGGGGCGGTCCGGGCTCGGCGTCGGCGTTCACGAACGAACTGTGGCGCGGGGCGTTCGTCGTCGACGGCGAGACGGACGTCGGCGCGGCGATGGACGATCTCTACGGCACCAGCGTCAAGGGCTACTACGTGAACGATCGGATCGTCATCGTCGCCGACGACGCCGACGAGATCCGCATCGATCGCGAGACGCTGGTCCACGAACTGGTCCACGCGCTGCAAGACCAGCGGTTCGGTCTCGAGCGGACGGGGGCGACGATCGACGAGCGGCGAGCCGAACTCGGCCTGATCGAGGGGGAGGCCGACTACGTGCCCCACCGCTACGACGAGCGCTGTGGCGACGAGTGGCAGTGTCTGCTCGAGACGCCGGCGCCGGCCGAGGTCGGAACCGCCGATCGGCCGTTCAACGTCGGGCTCTTCCTCTCGATCTACGCGCCGTACGCCGAGGGGCCGTCGTTCGTCGAGGCCCTCCGCGAACGCGGCGACTGGGCCGCGGTCGACGAGGCCCACGACGACTATCCCGTCAGTACCAGCCAAGTGATCCACCCCGACCGCTATCCCGACGATCGACCGGTCGACGTCGACGTCCCGGACCGCTCGAGCGACGACTGGGAGCCGATCACCGCCGGTGGCGAGATTCGAACCGAGACGGTCGGCGAGGCGACTATCTTCGGCGCGCTGTGGGCCAACGATGTTATCGAGCGCCCGATCACTGCGGGAGCGACCGAGCTCTCGCCGTACAACTACTCCCATCCCGCGACCGACGGCTGGGACGGCGACGCGTTCACGGCGTACCGCGACGCCGACGACGGTGAGCGGACCGGCCACGTCTGGCGGCTCGCCTGGGAGAGCGAGGCCGACGCCCGGGAGTTCGCCACCGCGTACCGAACCCTCCTCGAGACCCGCGGCGCGGAGTCGGCCGACACCGGGACAGATACGTACCGGATTCCCGACGGCGATTCCTTCGAGGGCGCCTACCGCGTGACTGTCACCGGCGATACCGTCACCGTCGTCGGCGCGCCGACGGTCGACGACCTCGAGGGCGTCCGCGCGCCGAGAGCGGACGCGGCGGCCGCGTCGAACCCGTCGGACGTCCCGACCGCGGCGACTGTCCCAGCCGCGTCGAGCGAATCGACCGCGACGGCCGCGCCGACCGTCCCGTTCTCCGCGGGAACCACGGCGGCACCAGCACCGGCGGCGACGGCGTCCGCAGACGAGTAGCTTTTTTACTTCCCCGGGGAACCCACCGATATGTCAAATCCGTTCGGTACCGTCCCAGCTGAGGCCGTTCTCGAGGGGCGCGCGACCGACGCCTACTTCGAGCGCACCCGCGCCACGCTCGAGCACGCGGGGAAGAATCCCCACGTCGTGGCCGAGGTGACCGCCGACCAGTTCCCCACCGGCTCCTTCGACGTCTTCACCGGTGTGGCAGACGTCGCCACGCTGTTCGAGGGCCGGAACGTCGACGTCGACGCCCTGCCAGACGGCCAGCTGTTCGACGGCGGGCCCGTCCTGCGCATCGAAGGCCCCTACCTCGAGTTCGCCGAACTCGAGACCTCTCTCCTGGGATTCCTCTCGCAGCCGAGCGGCTTCGCGACGGCCGCCCTCGAGGCGCGGCTGGCGGCGCCGGACTCGCTGGTGCTCTCATTCGGCGCCCGCCACGTCCACCCGTCGATCACGGCGACGGTCGAACGCGCCGCCCTGCTCGCGGGACTGGACGGCTTCTCCCACGTCGCCGCGGGGGAGATCCTCGATCGCGAACCGGGCGGGACGATGCCCCACGCGCTGATGTTCTGCTTCGGCGAGGGCAACCAGGACGAGGCCTGGACGGCCTTCGACGAGGCCGTCGGCGAGGACGTCCCCCGGATCGCGCTGGTCGACACCTTCTGGGACGAGAAGAGCGAGAGCCTGCTGGCCGCCGAGACGCTGGGCGAGGACTTAGACGGCGTCCGCATCGACACGACGAGCTCCCGACGCGGCGACTTCCGACACATCATCCGCGAGGTCCGCTGGGAACTCGACGCGCGGAGCCGCGAGGACGTCGACATCTTCTGTAGCGGCGGGCTCACCCCCGAGAGCATCCGCCCTCTCCGCGACGTCGCCGACGGCTTCGGCGTCGGCAGCCACATCACCGGCGCCGACTCGGTCGACTTCAGCCTCGATATCGTCGAAATAGCGGGCGAGCCGATCTCCAAACGGGGCAAGCTCTCCGGCGTGAAGGAGGTGTACCGAACGCCCGACGGCGGCCACCACGTCGCGCTGGCCGACCGCGAGGGGCCGGACGACGGCGAGGCGCTGCTCGAGCCGCTGGTCCGGGACGGCGAGATCGTCCGGGAGTTCGACCTCGAGGCGGCCAGCGAACGCTGTCTGGCCGACGCCGACGCGGTCGGTTTCGCCTCGAGCGAGTAGCCGCCGACGGTCAGGCCGCCGCCTCCGTCGCCTCGAGGTCGGCGAGGATCTCGAGGCGGCGCTCGGTCGACGGATGCGTCGCGAAGAGCCACCGCTCGAGTCGGCCGCCACGGATCAGGCCGCCGCTCGACGCGGATCCGGCGGTTTCCGCTGCCGTCGCGTCATCTCCCGGACGGTCCAGCGGCAGGATCGACAGCGACGAGACGCTCGAGGCCGCCCGGAGGTCCTCGGCGGGCGTCTCGGCGATTCCGTCCTCGAGAGTGCGTAACGCGCTGGCCAGCGCCGCCGGCGAGCCGGTCGCCGCCGCGGCGGTGCGATCCGCGGCCAGCTCTCGGCCCCGCGAGAGGACGGCGACGGCGGGTTTCGCGAGCGCGAGCGTGACGAGCGACAGCCCGCCGAACAGGAGCCAGAGAATCCGCTGCGGCGCTGCCGCGATCCCCATGAGCGTGTAGCCGACGAACTTCCCCGGCGATCGCCGCAGGAACGCGGCCGGCGACTCGGTCTCGTCGGGACGGGCGAAGGCCAGTCGGGCCGCCTTCGATCTGAGCGCCGACGCGAGGACGACCGGCGTCGAGGCGGCGGTCATCACCATCGCGTCGCGGTTCGCGACGTGGGCCAGTTCGTGGGCGACGACCGCCTCGAGTTCCGCGTCCTCGAGCGCGTCGATGGTCCCCCGCGAGAGGACGAGGTGAACGCTTTCGGGGCGGAAGCCGACGACGAGCGCCTCGGGCGCCGACCGATCGGAGACGGCGATCGTCGGGGCCGGAACGTCGAGTTGCGCCGCGGCTCTGGTCACGGCCGCGTCCAGCGCCGGATACGCGTCCGACGAGACCGGTCTCGCGTCGGCGTGGGCCGCGACGGTACTGACCTGGGAGAGCCGGGTGGCGACGAAGATCGCGAGCAGTCCGAGGGCGATCGCTCCCGCAACGATCGACGGGAGCGCGAAGATCGCCGCGATGGCGGAGACGATTCGCCAGATAGCGCCGAGAAAGGCGACCGTCAGCGCTGCGAGGACGAGCGTCGTCGCGATCATTCGCAGACCGAGCGACAACCTGGGAGTTCCTTCGCTCACTGTTTCGTCTCTCGAAATAACCACGCCTCGCACATAATGTCACCGGAAGGAAGTGTTCCGAGCGGGACGAACGTCCGGTCGGCGGAGTCGCCACTCGAGAACGGATCGCTCGAAAATCGCGTGCTAATCGCGAGCGTATCGCTTTCCCTGTCCGCGTTCGACTCCCCCTGTGTCGGGCCTAGAGCTCTTCGATGCTCCCGTCGGCCTCGCGCTCGCGGAAGACCTGCCCTTCGAACAGCGTGACGACGACGTCGTCGTCCTGCCAGGCCGTCGGCGGCAGCCCCGCCTTTCGACAGGTTCGATCGAGGTACTCCCGAGCGCTCCACTTGTTCTCGACCGGAACCGTCGGGTAGAGCCACCCGCCCTCGCCGGCGCCGTCGATGGCGATGCCGTGGGTCCCCAGTTCGAGGTCCGCCAGGGGATCGTCCGTCAGGACGACGTTCTTGACGGCGCAGACCGAGACGGTGAGATTCGGCAGTTCGGAGGGAGTCACTTCGGAGCCACAGGAGTCCTCGCTGGCGGCCTCGATCGCCGAGTCGACGATCACGTGGCCGAGCTGTTCCCCTGACCGATAGCCACCGGCGCAGCCACGCAGGCTCCCCCGGCCGCGTGTCGACTCGAGGCGGACGAACGCGCCGGTTCGCTCGTAGAAGGCCTCGCGCATACTGCCCGGTTGTTCTCGCTGCCCGTGTTGTACGAAAGACTCGACGGCTTCACGCGCGAGTTCGACCGCGCGTGCACCGTCTTCGTAGGAGAGTTCGACGCCCTGTCGCTGGGACATATAGATGAACATGGGAATAGTCGTCCTAAAACGCTTCCATTCGTTACGGTGCGCTTTTTGTACGTCGACCGGGGGACTTATTCGGGTCACGCGCCTACCTCGAGTGGGAGAGAGAGCCCGGCCGCCGCGATGGCCCCGCCGGCGACGGCGCGGCCACGTAACGTTGGCCAACCCTCCAGGTTGCCCAACGCTCATAACGTGGCCCATCTCTTCGAGATGCGCCACGCACGCGAGGAAAGTCCCCCCACCTGTTCGGGCAGGTGACCGGACGCAAGTCCGGAGCGGGAGACCGCTGGCTCTGGAACAGAAACGACACGTCTCGGCCCGACCGATGATGCGCGCGAACCCGACCGAGAGGAAGGGGAGTTGACCCGCAGAGGATGTGCGGTTGAAGACACGTGGTTCGAACCCACAGGTCACGCCCGTCGTGACCGACCGCACGGAGACGGTCGAGGACCGATGGAACGGCGAACCCTCACCGGTGCAAGTCCGTGCCGTGGTAGCCCGAACGCCCCGCGGCGATTCGCCGCGGACGGCGCGGACGCTCAGCCGAATGCCGGAACGAACAGAAGGGGGCTTACTCCTCTCACCCGTTTTCACGCCCTCGAGTGACGACGCCGATCGCTACCGCTGCGTCCGGCTCACTCGATTTCTAACGATCCGCCGCTGCCGTCCTCGCCGGCGGCGTTTTCGTCCCACTCGAGTTCGAACTCGATGCTCAGTTCCCCCGGTCCGTCCGACGGTCCCTCTCGTTCGGCCTTCACCTCGAAGGTGGGACGGGTCGGCGGATCGAGAGTCACGGATTCGTCGCCCGCTTTCAGGGTGATATCGTCGCCGCCGTCGAGGTTGTCCGCGACCGTTCGGAGGTACGACGCGATTTCCGCTCTGGTCAGGTCGCTCTCCGACTCGAACAGCACTTCTTCTGGCATACGAGCGCTACTACGCTGCCTGAACCGATAAGTACCACTGCAGTACTACCCAGTCTCCCGTCACGAGCGAGAGGCACCCTTTCGGGCTCACTGCGACTCGAAACCGTCGACGATCTGCGGGACGCAGCCCACCTCGGGCTCGATGTAGTCGCAGTGATCGTCGACCGCGTCGGTCACGTCCACGTCGGTGTAGTTATCCGGCGTCGTCCCGCTGTCGTCGGTGAGCCAGCCGCCGCTGCAGTCGGCGCCACCGCAGCCTAGCCCGCTCGAGAGCGACTGAACGTCGTAGCCGTAACAGACGCTGTCGTCGTTCTCGGAGTGGTAGTTGAATACCGCGTCGGCGCCGGTTTCGACGCCGTAGGCGAATTCGCCGTCCGTACAGACCGAGTCGTCGTCTGCAGCCGTCCCGACCAGTGCGACGCTGTCGACGGTCGCGTCGTCGCCGAGTGCCGTCAGCGCCTCGAGACAGAGTCGGCCGCCCAGCGAGTGTCCGACCAGGCGGACCGTCGTCTCCTCGAGGTCGATACGACCGGTCGTCAGCCACGACGCGAGGCGCTGCCCGGCCGTCTCAGTCGTGTCCTCGGCTTGCCAGTAGTTGAGGGTATCCGAGGGCCATGACGCCGCGACGACGCGTCCGTCGTAGTCGGTCTCGTCGAACGCTCGCTCGAGGGTGTGAGCCTGATCGGTGCTGGTCTCGAGACCCAGCCAGCCGTGGACGAAGACGACGACCTCGTCGACGTCCTCGAGGTCGTCGACGTTCGTCGCCGTCGGGTTCCCGTCGGTGAGGTCGATCTCCGGATACTCCGCGGGCGCGTCGACCCAGTCGTCACAGCCGGTAAAGCCCGATGCCGACGCAGATCCAGTTGCGCCGGCGATGCCGGCGCCGCCGACCGCGGTCGCCGCCGTCGTCCGGAGCAGGGCGCGCCGATTGACGGTCGGTGACTCGGTTTCGTTCGTCGATGCGTCGTCGATTTCGTCCGCCTGATTTCGATCCATGGTATAGAGACCGCAGCGTAGCGCCACCTCGGGACTGGATCCACGTACCGGCCGTGCAGGCACATTCCAGTGTGACGTCACCGTCGATGCCATGGACTCTCGGAACAGTCTCCAGTGCCGACGGTCGGTTCGACTCGAGTGGCCGTTCCAGCTATTGATCCGGCTATTGTCTCGAGGTCGTATCCGAAACCGCAACTCGCCTCGCTCAGAGGTAGTGTATTCGGTTGGATATGCGTCCTGACGGAGATTTGAACACGGGAAGACGGTCGGCCTCACTTCGTTCGACCGCTGCGACTTCCCTGCTCAAATCTCCGCGTATGAGTTTTCACCGACGCGGACACCTCGCGCTGCTCGGTGTCGTTGCGTCGGTAAAAACGTCCTGACGGAGATTTGAACTCCGGTCCCTGGCTCCGCAAGCCAAGAGGATAGTCCACTACCCTATCAGGACTCATCTCTTAGTAACCGGGTGACCAATAAAGCACTTTCGAAAGCGACTGGCTCCCGCACGACAATTTCACGCACGACCTGCTCTTAAACGGCTGTCTCTCGAGGTCGTGCAGCGATCGTCGAGACTCCGCCGTCCACGCTGACGTTTATATCCGATCGGGCGCCCAGCGGGAGCCATGAGCCACCGCTCGAGTCCCGTCGACGCGCGGTCCGTGAGCGCCGTTCCGGACCGACCGAAATCGTCCGATCAGATCGGTATCGCCGCCGTACTCGTCGTCCGGCGGTCCGCACTGGGACACCGAATGAACAACGCTTATGCGCGGCCTACCCATGCACGAACATAGAATGAGCGACATCGAGGGCGTGTACGAAGACCTCGAGGCCGACGTTTCTCTCGAGGAGTTTCGCGAGGCCGTCGAGGCGAAAGTCGAGCAGATGGGCGGACTCGCGGACGAGGAGACGGCGGCGATGCTCGTCGCTCACGAGATCGGCGAGAGCGAGGTCGGCGGTATCGCCGACATCGAACCCGGCATGGAGGAGGCGAAGTTCGTCGCCAAAGTGCTCTCGATCGGCGAGGTGCGGACGTTCGAACGCGACGGCGAGGACGAGGACGGCCGCGTCGTCAACGTCGAGGTCGCCGACGAGACCGGCTCCGTCCGGGCCGCCTTCTGGGACGAGCACGCCGAGGCCGCCACCGAGGAACTCGAGGAGGGGCAGGTACTGCGAATCAAGGGCCGCCCCAAGGAGGGCTTCTCCGGCGTCGAGGTCAGCGTCGACGACGTCGAACCGGATCCGGACACGGAGGTCGACGTCCAGGTCTCCGATACGCACACGGTCGAGGCGCTCTCGCTCGGCCTCTCGAACGTCAACCTCGTCGGACTCGTCCTCGACACCGACAGCGTCCGGACGTTCGACCGCGACGACGGCTCCGAGGGGAAGGTGTCGAACCTCGTCCTCGGCGACGAGACCGGCCGCATCCGCGTGACGCTGTGGGACGAGCAGGCCGACCTCGCGACCGAGTTCGAGCCCGGCGAGACCGTCGAGGTGATCGACGGCTACGTGAAGGAACGCGACGGCAACCTCGAGCTCCACGTCGGCAACCGCGGCGCCGTCGAGGAAGTCGACGAGGACGTCGAGTACGTCCCCGAGAGCACGCCCATCGACGACCTCGAGATCGGACAGACGGTCGACATCGCAGGTGTCGTCCGCTCTGCGGACCCGAAACGGACCTTCGATCGCGACGACGGCTCCGAGGGACAGGTCCGGAACATCCGCGTCCAGGACGCGACCGGCGACATCCGGGTGGCGATGTGGGGGGAGAAGGCCGATCTCGACGTCGGACCGGGCGACGAGGTCGCGCTGGGCGACGTCGAGATCCAGGACGGCTGGCAGGACGACCTCGAGGCCTCTGCTGGCTGGCAGTCGACGATCACGGTACTGGAGTCCGACTCCGGCGGCTCTGGCGGTTCCGCCGGCGAGAGCGATGCGGGCGGCGCGAGCGACGAGAACGCCGGCCTCTCGGCGTTCGCCGGCGACGACGGCGGGGCAGGCGAGGCCGAAACCGGAGCGAGTTCCGCCTCGAACGACGAAGCCGGCGGCGCCAGCGCTACCGATGTCGGTACCGAGGCCGACGCCGGAACGGACGAGCCGACCGACGGCGAGGAACTCGAGTTCACCGGCGTCGTCGTCCAGGCCGGCGATCCGGTCGTGCTGGACGACGGCGAGTCGACGATGAGCGTCGCGACCGACGTCGACGTCGGTCTCGGCGAGGAGGTGACCGTCCGCGGAATCGTCCGCGACGGTCGGCTCGAGGCAAACGACGTGTTCTGACGGCGCGAGCAACCTCATCGGCCGTCTAGGAAAAGCGTTAAGGGACTTTGCTCCGCCTAGCATGGTATGAACGTCGAACTCCCGTTCGCCCCGGTGGACACGATTATCCGGCGGAACGCGGGCGATCTTCGGGTGAGTGCCGACGCGTCGAAGGAACTCGCAACGCGGATTCAGGAACACGGGAGCGAGCTCGCGATCGACGCCGCCGAGCACGCGACTCGGGACGGGCGCAAGACGCTGATGGCTCAGGACTTCGGCGTCGAGACGGTCGTCGACAAGGACGACCTCGAGCTCCCGGTCGCGCCCGTCGACCGCATCGCCAGACTCGAAATCGACGACCGATATCGCGTCTCGATGGACGCCCGGGTGGCGCTGGCCGACATTCTCGAGGACTACGCGGACAACGTCGCTCGGGCGGCCGCGACCCTCGCACACCACGCCGACCGCCGGACGATCACCGACGACGACATCGAGACATACTTCTCGTTGTTCGAGTGAGATGCAGTTTGGTTACAGCGAGCTCTGTCTCGCACACGATCCCGGTTCGCGTCATCCGGAGACGCCGGACCGGCTTCGCGCGATTCGGGAACGACTGAAGAAGAAACACGGCGTCGAGTACGTCGAGGCCGATCCCTGCGATCTCGACCGGCTGGCGGCCGTCCACGAGCGGGACTACCTCGAGTCCGTCCGTGAGTTCTGTGCCGACGGCGGCGGCAACTGGGATCCCGACACGAGCGCCGTCGAGGAGACCTGGGACGCGGTCTGCCAGAGCGCCGGCCTCGCGTGTTGGGCCGCCGAGACCGCCCTCGAGGGGGCGTCCGGTCGGGAGACGCCGTTCTCGATCGGTCGGCCGCCGGGCCACCACGCCGTCTACGACGACGCGATGGGGTTTTGCTTCGTCAACAACGTCGCGGTCGCCGCCCAGTACGCCCTCGATTCCGAGGAGCACGACGTCGATCGAGTCGCGATCGTCGACTGGGACGTCCATCACGGCAACGGGACCCAGGACATCTTCTACGACCGCGACGACGTCTTCTTCGTCTCGATCCACGAACAGGGCCTCTATCCGGGAACCGGCGCCGTCGACGAGACCGGCGAGGGCGCGGGCGAGGGGACGACGATGAACATCCCGATGCCGGCCGGCACCGACGACCGCGAGTACCTCGCGGCGATCGAAGGGCCGATCACGCAGGCGCTGACCGACTACGATCCCGACCTGCTCCTGATCAGCGCCGGATTCGACGCTCATCGCCACGATCCGATCTCCCGCATTCGGCTCTCGACGGAGGCCTACGCCCTGATGACCGACCGATTCCGGACGCTGGCCGACGAGACCGACGCCGCCTTCGCCTTCGTCCTCGAGGGCGGCTACGGGCTGGACGTCCTCGCGGACAGCGTCGCCATCGTCCACGAGACCTTCGACGGCCGCGAGCCGATCGAACCCGACTCGAGTTGCGGCGAGAAGGCCGAGTCCGCCCTCGAGGAGGTCATCTCGGAACACGGACTGGATCTGGACCTCGACGGCTAAGCGCGGGTTCGACTCGACTCGAGTCCGAGCACTCCTTCGACTGTTTTGCAACCGTGACGCGAGTCCGAGTCAGGGTCGCGGCTCGAAGTACCGGGCCAGTTCCCGACCGAACTCCTCGCACAGCACCGCGATCTCGTCGCCGACCAGCACCTCGTACTCCTCGGCGAGTGCCGTCTCGATGTGCGCACCGAGGCCGACGTCGAAGAGCCGTTCGCTCTCGAGGAACGCGCGGGCGGTGGTGAACTCTCGAGGCCGTTCGGTGACGTAGCGGTCGCCGTCGATGAAGGGACCGTAGGCGTCGGAATCGTCGGCATAGGCCTCGTAGAACCCCTCGGCGTGACTCCGGACGTGGACCGGCGGCCCGTCGTGGCGCTCGACGGCGGGTCGTTCCGCGACCGCGAGTTCGGCGAGGATCACCGCGGTGTCGTCGGCGATCGTCGTCGCCCGGAAGACGTCGAAGCCGCGGTCGTCGAGGCCGGTCGTGATCCCCTCGAGCGACTTTCGGAGCTGGGGGTAGAGCTGGTCTTCGACGAGGTCGGGCGCCTCGAACCGGACCGCGACCGGCGTAGTGCCCCGCCGCTCGAGGTGTGCGCGGAGGTCGCTCTCGTCGAGGGGGTCCGGATCGTCGGGTTCGAAGACCTCGGTTCGAGGGTCCTCCAGGAACGAGCGGGCGTAGTGCTGGAGGCGAGCGACGTTCTCGGCGGCACAGACGGCGGCGACGTTGCGCTCGGGATCGGTGGGGTCGATGACGACCAGCGGATCCTGAAACGTCTCTCGCCCGTGCGCTTCGGGATCGAGCGCGACCGGCGGCTGCCAGTCGGCCGCGGCCTCGAGCAGGTCGCGGAAGCCGCCGTACTCGCAGACGAGCAGTTCAGTGAGGTAGCCGCTGAAGCCCCGCGTGCGGAGGTCGCTCCCGTAGGCGCCGATCCCCTTGAGGAACTGTTTGGTGAGTCGCACGTCGGCCGTGAGGTCGTCGTCGAGTCGCTCCTGCAAGTAGCTGGTGTGGAAGGGCGTGCGGTCGACGGCCGAGCGGATCTCGGTCGCCGACTCGAGGCGGAAACAGGGGACGACGTCGACGTCGAACCCCTCGACCGTCCCCTTGACGTATGGGTGTTCGGCGTACTCCTCGTGGCCCTCGGGAAGCGTCGCGTGGCCCACCTCGAGGCCGTACTCCGCTAAGGTCTCGCGGTCGAGTTCGGGCGGAAAGCGCACGAAGATGTCGATATCCCGATCGCCGCTGATCCAGGTGTTTCTGGCGGTGGAGCCGACCTGCATCACGTCGGCACCGGGACAGCGCTCGGTCGCGGCGGCCTCGGCGCGCTCGATGAGTCGATCGGCGACCTCGCGGAGTCGGTGTCGTTCGTCGGCGTCCGGTTCGATACGCTCTCGAACGGCGGCGACGACCGCCTCGAGGTCGTCGCGCTCGCCGTCGGTACTCGAGTCGTGCTCGTCGCGGGCCCTGGGGTCTCGCTCGTCGCGCTCGGCGTCCTCCTCGCTCATCGCGCGTGGCTACTCGAGCGGTGCGTGAAAGGGTGTCGAACCGCCGGAAGCGAAAACGAAAGCCCTATCAAATACACCCGGCTATCATGAGTTGAGCCGAAGTAGCTCAGATGGTAGAGCACCTCGCTGTTAACGAGGTTGTCCCAGGTTCGAGTCCTGGCTTCGGCGCTTCCTGCGATCTCAATTTCTCGAGCAGGAGAGATAGCGTCACGCCTTCACAGCGTTTTACCTCTGTTTTGCTCGAGTAATCGTTCGCTCACCGTGGCTCAGCGTACACTATCGCCGTCTCGTCCTCAGACGTGCTGTCATTTATACCGCATCGAGCGACCAGTCCGGGTATGCTCGATCGAACCACGTGCTACGAGAACCTCGAGCAGCCACAGAAACGCGGCCACGCGACCGAAGCGATCATTCGGGCGGCGTTCGCGGTGCGCGATATCCCAGTGCTCGTTCCGACGTCGGACGACGAGCCGTACGATCTGGTCGTCGAGGTCGGCGGCCGATTCCACCGCATTCAGTGCGAGACGGCCTACCGAAAGAGCGAGGGAACGGTCGCCTTCGAGACGGTCACCACGCGGCGGCGCGGCAACGGCTACGATCGCGAGAGATACGACGGTCCGGAGGAGTACTTCGCGGTGTACGATCCGGTCAACGATAATCGGTATCTGATCCCCGTCGCGGACGCTGCGGAGGGCAAGATGGTGATTCGGTTCCGAGAGCCGAAAACCGACCGGCACGCCGGGAGCAACTGGGCCGAGGAGTACCTGCTCGAGGAACGACTCGAGGCGCTTCGGTGGCCGCCGTCGTAGCGCGAGCGGAGACGAGGACGTGTCGAGTCTCCGACAGAGGGCGAGCTATTATCGACCTCGAGCGACGAGTACCCAGTATGCCAACCGATCGAGACGACCGTCGGAGTACGGACGACCACGGCCACGACGTCATCGATCCGCTCTACGTCGGCATCGTCACGGTCTCGAGTTCGCGCGCGCAGGCCGACGAGGCGGACCCCGACGATCCGGGCGGGGACACGATTCAGGCGTGTTTCGAGGACGCGGGCCACGACGTGCGGGAGCGACTGCTGGTCCGGGACGACTACTCCGCGATTCGGACCGCCGTTCGCGGACTGGTCGCCCGACAGGACATCGACGTCGTGCTCACGACCGGCGGGACGGGCGTCACCGCCGACGACGTTTCGCCTGAGGCGACGGCCTCGCTGTTCGAACGCGAACTGCCCGGGTTCGGCGAACTCTTCCGCTCGCTCTCCTGGGAAGAGGTCGGCACCCGTGCGATGGCCTCGCGCGCGACGGCGGGGATCGCCGTCGACACG
Source organism: Haloterrigena sp. KLK7 (assembly GCF_037914945.1). Classification (NCBI taxonomy): domain Archaea; kingdom Methanobacteriati; phylum Methanobacteriota; class Halobacteria; order Halobacteriales; family Natrialbaceae; genus Haloterrigena; species Haloterrigena salinisoli. Next base: position 1,103,158 of record NZ_CP149787.1, on the reverse strand, counting down.
CCGGTGTTCTGTCTCCCCGGGAGTACGAGCGCCTGCGAGACCGCCTGCGAGGAGTTGATCGTCCCCGAAGCCCCCCACCTCGCGGGACTGGCGACGCGCCATCGAACCGAGACGAACGAGCAGACGCTCGCGGACTACGGGGAGTAACGCGACCGGTCGGATCGCCTGAACCAACGCTTATTGGCGGCACGCGCGTATCCTCGAGTGCTATGTGCCACCACTTCGAATCCGTCACCGAACTCGACGCCGAGGAGCGCGAAGACGTCCTCGAGTCCCACGACGAGGCGGAGCTCGAAGCGGAACTGAGCGACGAGGAACTCGAGGCGCTGACCGCGTAGACTGAGACCGTTTCTTTCGATCGAACTGGACAGCAAGGGTTAATTAGCGTGCACGTTTTCTCTCGTTTAGAGGGGCCCTTAGCTCAGTCTGGTTAGAGCGCTCGGCTCATAACCGAGTGGTCGATGGTTCGAATCCGTCAGGGCCCATGGAGCGAGCCGAGCAATTCGAGAGGCTCGCGGAGTTGATCGCTGACGATTCGAACCAGACCAGTCGCGCGCAGTGAAACGAGCACGTCTGGACGAGGTTCGAATCCGTCGTGGATTCCCCAGGGGTCATCTCTTCGAGCGTTGACGATCGCTGCAGACGGTTCGCGGAGACGAGTAGGAAGAGCGACTCGAGAGTGGAACTGTTACACCTCCGACAACCGTCACAAACACTGCTTCCAGTCCGTATCACCGATCGCAACGGGGCTGGCACGTGCTACGGGTGGTATTACCTACAGCGGTCTCGGCATGCCACATATGTCTACTGACAATCAAGCGTATCAGGGGAGTGGCAACACGACGTTCAGTCCGAACGACGATCGGACCCTGAGCGAGGCCGTGCTGGGGGCGATCGAGGCCCATCGAGACATCGACCTCGTGGAGGCGGACTTCACGCTGTACGAGAGTATCAACCCGGATGCCCTCGAGCGACTGTTTCGGTTCAATCAGAACGCGGCAACGACGGTCTCGTTCGTGATCGACGGTACACACGTCTCACTGCGCGATCTCGGCGACGAGATCGAGATTCAGGTCGACGACGTGTGATCGTCGCTCCGCCACCGATGTCTCTCAGTTCGAGAGCGGTCGGCCTGTGACTCGAGTGTCGCCGATCGTCCCGCGTGGCCCGTTGCGCTAGCGGAACCGACACCCGGTGCTCGCCGGACCCCACTGACGGACGTGCGGTTTGGGAGTGGGACTCGCAGAGACGTCAGTCGATGTACTGCCGTTCCCACTCGCGGCGCCGTTCGATGGCCGACTGCCCCTCGTCGCTGATGTCGTAGTAGTTCGTCCGACGATCGAGTTGCCCCTTTTCGACGAGCTCTTTGTTGACGAGCGTGTCGAGATTGGGGTACAGTCGGCCGTGATTGATCTCACTGTTGTAATACTTCTCGACTTCGTCCTTGACTTCCTGGCCAGACGGCTGGTCGGCCCCGGCGATCACGTACAGAAGATCGCGTTGAAATCCGGTCAGATCGTCCATTTTGCAACCACACCGATACACCAACTGTTCGACTATTTGTTATCGTTCTCGTATCAACTGTTTCTCGGCCGTTTCGAGGGACTAACTCAGATAATCACACGAATCATTTCGTTCACCGACGGTAACGGGTGAGTACAGGATATCGCGGCCGAAGCACTGCCCGCTATCGAATTTTATGCCGATGATAAACGACAATATCGGAATACATTCATCGGTTTTTATCGACACTATCGGCTCGTCTGCCGAAGCTGAATCCGTGGCCAACGCTATCGAACGAAGCCTGCCGAAGAATGTGTAGTCGACTGTGAAACCCGTTACCGAACGCAAGAAGCCGTGTTACAGGCGGGTGACGTTGGTGGCGCGGGGGCCCTTGGGGGCCTGTTCGATGTCGAATTCGATCTCTGTGCCTTCCTCGAGGTCCGGGCCGCCAACGTCTTCCATGTGGAAGAAAACGTCCTCGTCCGCGTCCTCAGTATCGATGAAACCGTAGCCGCCTGTGTCGTTGAAGAAATCAACGTTTCCTTTCGCCATTGCATCCTGAGAGAGTAGAGCGACACGTATAACGGTTGTGTTATACTCGTCCTCTCGCGAACGGGACAATCGTCGAATCGAACCTGCCGAAAACACGGATTTCAGCGGACTATTCCGGTGTTTGGAATACCTCCGTATTCTGATTACTATCTGTTAATGGCCACGAGAGATGCGTCTCCGGGCCGCTATCGAGAGATCGCGATATCACTCGCGTAATGGGAACGTCTCGGTCGTGCCCTTCGATACCGTCTCGACACCGACCGGCCGTCTCGACGGTCGCTCCGAGGCGGTCTCGAATCGTTTAGGTGGATCCACTGGGTACGCGCAGTGCATGTCCCACTCACAGTCGCAGTCACGGGGGCCGCCGGGGCCGACGGTCGCGCAGGTGGCGCTGATCGGTCTGTTCGTGACGGCCCTGGTGACGGCGCAGTTGACGGCGTCGAAGGTGCTCGCGTTCTCGCTGCCGGTGTCGCTGCCGATTACCGGCGCCGAGCTCGCCCTACCAGGTGCGGCGCTGGCCTACGCGCTGACGTTTCTGGCGAGCGATTGTTACGCGGAACTGTACGGTCGCCGGGCGACGCAGGTGATCGTCAACGTCGCCTTCGCGATGAACTTCGTCGTCCTCGCGCTCGTCTGGTCGACGATCGCGGCGCCCGCGGCCGACTCGAGCATCGATCCGGGGACGTTCGCGGACGTGCTGGGCGCCTCGACGAACATCGTCCTCGGGAGCCTACTCGCCTACGTCGTCAGCCAGAACTGGGACGTGATCGTCTTCCACCGGATCCGCGACTACACCGGCCGAGAGAAGCTCTGGCTGCGAAACATTGCCTCGACGGCCAGCAGTCAGGCCATCGACACTGTCATCTTCGTCGCCGTCGCGTTCGCGGTCGCTCCCGCCCTGCTCGGCGTCGGCGTCGTCCTCCCGCTCGAGGCGCTGCTCGCACTGATGGTCGGGCAGTACCTGCTGAAACTCGCCATCGCCGTCCTCGACACGCCGATCGTCTACGCGGTCGTCTCGTTCGTGCGCGCTCGAGAGGAGGAGGCGGCCGACGAGACGACCGTCGCGTAAGTCGCCGCCGCGAGCGAGGACGTTTAGTGGGCCGCTCGCGAGTGGCCGGTATGGACGAACGCGTACGCGAACACGCCGACGTACTGGTCGACTGGAGCGCCCGCGTCGAGGACGGCGACGACGTCGTGCTCTCGGTCGGTCCCGACGCCCACGAGCTCGCGGTCGCGGTCGCCGAGAAACTGGGGGAACGGGGTGCGAACCTGCTGGCGACCTACAGCTCCGGCGAGATCACCCGTGCGTATCTCCGCGCTCACGACGGCGAGTTCGACGAGAACCCCGCCCACGAACTCGCGCTCGTCGAAAACGCCGACGTCTACCTCTCGCTCGGTGGCGGCCGGAACACCAGTGCGACGGCCGACGTCCCGGGCGAGCGGCGACGAGCGTACAACAACGCCAGAAGCGAGATTCGCGAGACGCGACTCGGAACCCGCTGGGTCTCGACGGTGCATCCGACGCGCTCGCTGGCCCAGCAGGCCAACATGGCCTACGAGGAGTACCAGGAGTTCGCCTACGATGCGATCCTCCGGGACTGGGAGTCGCTGGCCGACGAGATGGCCCAGTTGAAGGACCTGCTCGACGAGGGCGACGAGGTCCGGCTGGTCTCGCAGGGGACCGATCTCACTCTGCGAATCGACGACCGAACGGCGGTCAACAGCGCCGCTTCGGTCGCATACGACTCCCACAACCTCCCCAGCGGCGAGGTGTTCACCGCGCCCTACGCGACCGAGGGCGAGGTGACCTTCGACGTCCCGATGACGCTGCGCGGCGAGTCGGTCCGGGACGTCCGCCTCGAGTTCGAAGACGGCGCGGTCGTCGACTACGACGCCGCGCAGGGTGCGGACGTGATCGGTGAAATCCTCGAGACCGACGACGGTGCGCGCCGACTCGGCGAACTCGGCATCGGGATGAACCGCGGTATCGACCGCTACACGGACAACATCCTCTTCGACGAGAAGATGGGGGACACGATCCACCTCGCGCTCGGCCGGGCCTACGACGCGAACCTCCCCGATGGCGAGTCGGGCAACGACTCCGCGATCCACGTCGACCTGATCACCGACGTCAGCGAGGACTCGCGTCTCGAGATCGACGGCGAGGTCGTGCAACGGAACGGGCGGTTCCGTTGGGAAGAGCGTGGTTCGGAACGAACGTAGTGAGTGAGAACCACGGATACCGAACGGTGAGCGTAGCGAACCGTGAGGAGTAGCGAAGAATTCGAAACCCCCGAAACGGGACCGTAGAAGTCAGTTAACGGTCTCTTATGAGTGTTGTAACGCGCCAACAACTGGTGAAGCCGCTCCATAATAATGTACCACTGGGGTCTCATCTCAATTACCGCCATGACCGGTGGCGGCACGTAACCGGTCGGGGACTCGCTGCTCGTCCCGTCATCAGATCACCATACCGAGTCGATCAGCGTACCCCTGTTCACAGTTGTCTGCCCGCCCCGCCGGAGGCGGTCATATCCGGCACCCACCGCGGTCGGGTTTCTGTCGGCGACAGTGTCTCGAGGCTCGAGTTCCTACGACGGGTATGCGCGACGAGCTCCGGGCGGGGGCCGCGATCTACAACGCGAGTCACTACCACGCCGCCCACGACGCCTGGGAGGAGCACTGGCTGGATCTCGAGGCCGGCACCGACGACGAGCGATTACTCCACGGACTGATCCAGTTCACAGCTGCGGTCGTCCACGCCCGCGAGCGCAACTGGGAGGGGGCCGTCGGGCTGGCCGAGAGCGGCCGGGAGTACCTCGCCGAGTTGCCGGCCGAGTATCGCGACGTTCGGCTCCCGCCGGTGCGATCGTTCCTCGAGGCGCTGGCGGCCGATCCCGAACTCGTCGAGCGTCGGTCGCCGGTCCGCCTCGTCCACGAGGGAACCGTGCCGAGGCCGTCGACGCTCGCGTTCGAACCGACGGCGATCGCCGCGACCGTCCTCGCCGACGAACTGGGCTACGACGCGACCCCCGTCGAAACGGCCCGCCAGTACGCCGAACGCGATCTGGCGGCCGGCGACGACGATAGCCGCTTCATTTCGCTGCTGTTCGATTTCGTCCGCGAGGACGACCACCGCGGGATCATCTATCAGCGGCTCACGGATCACGTCGGTCGGCGCGAGGCTCGCGAGTCCGACGTCGAAGGACTGTTCTAATCGGGTCTCTCCGCTCGACCGCCGCGATGGCGTATCCCGTCGTAATTGGGCCGTTCCCGCCGTCGTCGCGGTCGCTACTCGTGGCCCGCGATCGGGAGCGGCTCGTAGGGCTCCTCGAGGTAGGCAACGTCCGACGCCGTGAGATCGACGTCGAGGGCTTCGACGGCCTCCTCTAAGTGTTCGACGCTGGTCGTGCCGACGATGGGAGCGTCGACCCAGTCCTTGTGCAGCAGCCACGCGAGGCTGATCTGGGCCATCGTGACGCCCTTCTCGGCGGCCAGTTCCTGCACCCGTTCGTTGATCTCCTCGCCGCCGCCCTCGAGGTAGGGGATCTGCTCGAGATACTGATCCGTCTGCCCGCGGGTCGTCGACTCGATTTGATCGTGCGGGCGGGTACCGACACCGCGGGCCAGCGGCGACCACGGGATCACGCCGACGCCTTCCTTCTCACAGAGGGGGAGCATCTCGCGTTCCTCCTCGCGGTAGAACAGGTTGTAGTGGTTCTGCATCGTCGCGAACCGCTCGAGGTCGAGTCGGTCGCTCGTCTGTACGGCCTCGGCGAACTGGTGGGCCCACATCGAGGAGGTGCCGACGTAGCGCACCTTTCCGCGCCGGACGGCGTCGTCCAGCGCCCGCAGCGTCTCGTCGATCGGCGTGTCGTAATCCCAGCGGTGGGTCTGGTAGAGGTCGACGGTCTCGAGGCCGAGTCGGTCGAGGCTGGCCTCGAGCTCCTGTTCGATCGCCTTCCGCGAGAGGCCGCTGGCGTTTGGGTTGTCGGGGTCCATCTCGGCGTAGACCTTCGTCGCGACGACCTGCGCGTCTCGGTCGTACCCCTCGAGGGCGTCGCCGAGGATCTCCTCGGACTCGCCCGTGGAGTAGACGTTGGCGGTGTCGAAGAAGTTGATCCCGAGGTCGATCGCGCGCTCGATGAGTTCGGTTCCCTCCTCGCGGTCGAGCATCCACTCCCGACCGCTGCCGAAACTCATGCAGCCGAGGCCGATGCGACTGACTTCCATCCCGGTCGAACCGAGCGTCGTGTACTCCATAGGCTCACTGACGGAGCGGGAACCAAAACGTCGAGGCCCGCCGGTTCCGGTTGCCGGTTTTCACTGCAGTCGCGTTAGAAGCCGTTGCTCGAGGGGGTCGCTGCTCGAGTCACTCGCCGGCGACCGTCAGTCGTCGGTGTGGGCGGCGGAGTTGTCCTGCGGGTCGTAGCCCAGCGCCTCGCGGGCGCGCTCGATGGAGTAGTACTTCCGGTCGTTGTCGGAGATGCCGTAGACGATCTCGTAGTCGTAGTCGGCCTGAATGCAGCGATCGAAGAGGTGTGCACAGTCCCGGTAGGAGAGCCACATCGCCTGGCCGCGTTCGTAGTCGATCGGCGGGTGGTTCTCCGTGAGATTCCCGATGCGGACGTTGACTACCGAGATACCGTACTCGTCGTGGTAGTAGCGACCGAGCGCCTCGCCGGCGACCTTCGAGACGCCGTAGAGGTTGCCCGGCCGGGGCTGTTCCGTCCCGTCGAGCAGGTAGTCGTCGTGGGCGCGGTACAGCTCGGGCGTTCGCTCCTCGGTCTCGTAGTGGCCGACGGCGTGGTTCGAGGAGGCGAAGGCGACCTTCTCGACGCCGGCGTCGACGGCGGCCTCGAAGATCGTCTGGGTTCCGTCGATGTTGTTCGTCAGGACGCTGTCCCACGGCGCCGTCTTTCGGGGATCCCCCGCGAGGTGGAGCACGACGTCGATGCCCTCCATCGCCTCGCGGATGGCCTCCTCTTCGGTGATGTCCGCGACGACGAACTCGCCGGGGTAGTCCTCCGTCGGTGGATCGCGATCCAGCAACCGCCACTCGTAGTCGTCCGCGAGGCCGCCGAGGATGGCCTCTCCGACCCGCCCCGCAGCCCCCGTAAGCAGGACTGACTGTGCCATTCGTTCGGTGGAAGGGAAAGCGTCGATAAGTACCATGCGGTTCCGCGGCAGTTCGGTCGGTAGTCGCATACGTTTCGAACGCTGACGGACGACGTGCGCTCGTCGCTCACTCGAGTTCGACCTCCGGTCGTGAGCCCAGCGATTCCGCGATATCACCGTCGTTCGTAGCTATTTTGTGCGTTGCCAGGAAACGGTGAGCCGTGATTTTTATGGACGAAGTACCAACTCAATCGCTTCCGAGCGGTGACGAGATTCCGGTCGTCGGCGCCGGTACGTGGGACATCGGCGGCGACGCCGTGAAAGAGTCGGTCCGAACCGCGCTCGATCTCGGCTACACCCACGTCGACACGGCGGAGGGGTACCAGAACGAAGCCGAGATCGGCGAGGTTCTCGCCGAGCACGACCGAGAGGACGTGTTTCTCACGTCCAAGGTGCTTCCGTCGAACCTCCACTACGACGACGTGTTCGAGTCCCTGGAGGCGTCACTCGACAAACTCGGCACGTCCTACCTGGACCTGTATCTCATCCACTGGCCGAACCCGGCGATCTCGCTGCGAGAGACGTTCGATGCCCTCGAGCGAGCCCACGAGGAGGGACTGATCCGAAACGTCGGCGTCAGCAACTTCAGCCGGTATCAGCTCACGTTCGCCCGGAAGGTGGCCGACGTGCCGATCGCGGTCAATCAGATCGAACTCCATCCGTGGTACTACCGCGAGGAGTTGATCGAGTACTGCCAGCGGCACGACATCGTCGTCGAGGCGGCCGCGCCGCTGGCCAGAACCGAACTGTTCGAGGACCCGGTGTTGAACGATATCGCCGATACCTACGAGAAGACGCCGGCACAGATCGCCCTGAAGTGGACGCTCCGGAAGGACGCGGTCGTGCTGCCCAAGTCGTCATCGGCGGACCATCTCCGACAGAATATCGACCTCTTCGAGTGGGAACTCGACGACGACGACGTCGCTCGCATCGACGACATCGACCGAATGGACAACGTCTACATGATCGACGTCGACGACGATATCTACGGCATTCCGCCCTGACGCCGGGAGGCCGATCACGACTCCTCGAGTGAGCATCTCACTCTCGTCGCTGTCTCCTATTTTCGATAGCGTGCCCGTGACCCACACTGCGTCTCGATCGACCGTCCGCCCGCATCGCAATCCCCTTCCCGAGCGCACCCGAGAATCCGCGTATGACTGCGACCGATCCCACCGACGCCGAGGCCGCCTGCTTCGAGGCCGGCATCAAGTTCGGTACGCTCTACCACCAGTTCGCCGGCACGCCCGTCTCGCCCGACAGCGCCGCCAGCCTCGAGACGGCGATGGAGGAGGCCATCGAGAACCAGCCCCACTGCACCGACGTCACCGTCGACGTCCGCACCGACGAACTCGAGGCCGAACTCGCCGACTCGGCGGCCGACTACACCGAGCTGACGGGCCGGTTCCTCGAGGTCGAGATCGTCGTCGACTACGAGGGCCGCGAGGTCGTCACCCGCATGGCGATGGAGGACGGCTATCCGCTGATGCGCGTCGAGTCCGTCCGCGGTCGTCAGTAGGCGCTCGAGTCTCGGGTCCGGTCACGGGTCGATCGGAGACGGGAGTCGCCGCTAGAACGAAGGTATACCGAACGGTAATACTACAATAAACACACCGTCAGCCCTCTATTTAGCGATACCCAGACGATAACAATATCCACACTCGTCGAACTCGCGGCCGATGCGACTGTACTGGCCCAGACCGAACCCGCCGGGCGAACCGAAATCCTGTCTCGAGTGCGAAACCCTCGTCGACGGGAGCGAGACCGAAGGATGGTGGCTGGAGCGGGAGAACTGTCGAAATCCGAATACGTATCACCTCTTCTGTCTCTCCTGTTGCGTCGAGAAGATGAACGAGTGGTCGAATCACCCGCGCGTCGACGACGAGGAAGCGGCGAAGAAACACCTCTACGGGTGACGTTCCGCTTCGCCCCCCCCCTCGAGCGCCGGGCGACTCGAACCCGGTACGCGAGGCACCGCGACCGAGTCGTACCCGCTCGAATCGGCTCTGGATCACCGGCGAGTACCGGTACCGGTATCGGTACCGGATTACGTCGAGTCACCTCCCTTTCGAAATCTCGCTCCCGTTCGGCCGATATCGACTCGCTCGAGTCGGTTTTCACTTTCACTTTCGGGCGACCTTTTAACCCCGGTCCCCGTGAAGAGTGAGCTATGAGCCAAGCGACATTCGGCGACGACGAGGAACTGTTCGGCGAGGCCGCAAACGAGATGCGCGCAGACGTCGAATCCTCGCTCGAGGACGGCTGGGCGGCGCTGCCGGACGCCGACGACGTCTGGGAGACGGACGCCGACAACGTGCTCGGCGTGCTCAACGGACTCAACTCCGCGCTGGACGCCGGCGACGCCGAGGAGCACCTCCGCGACGCCAAGAAGTGGTTCACGATGGGCCAGCGCGCCGACGCCTTCGAGGACGCCGACGACCTCGAGGAAGCGATCGGCGACCTCGAGGACGCCATCGCGGACATCTCCGAGGCCGGCGAGCAGGTCGGCGAACTCACCTCGACGATTCCCGCGCTTCGGGGCACGCTCGAGGACGCCGGTCCGGACACCGACGCCGACGAGTCCGAGGAATCGGCGGAAGCCGAGGACACGGACGAAAGCGCGGAAGACGAGGAAGACGAAGCGGACGAAGCGGACGACACAGAGGCGGACGACGGGGACGACGAGTCCGACGAAGACGAGGAGTGACGCCGCCGTTACTCGAGACGTGACGCCCGCATCTCCGTGTCCGCCGCTACTCCCGACGCTCGGGCCGTGAGACGTCTCGCTCGGCGACGGCCTCGAGCAACCGTGCCAGCGCGTCGCCCGCCAACTCGAGCAGTTCCTCGCCGCGTTGCCGATCCCCGTCCGCGGGATCGCCGACGACGCCGTTTTCGGTGAACTCCGCCGCGTCGTAGGCCAGATTCGTATAGCTCAGCCAATCGCCCCAGCTCTCGGCCCGTCCGTCCCGTGCCTCCTCGATCCGTTCCTCGCGAACGAGTTCCGGCGCGCAGTGGCGCAGCAGGGCGGTCTCGAGCGGGCCGCCGTGGCCCATCTCCGCGGAGTGTTCGCCGACGGCCTCGAACCAGGTGAAGGGGACGGCGTAGGCGTCGCCGTCGCGGGTGATCCGGCCGCCGACCTCCCGTAGCGCGTCGACGTTGCCGCCGTGGCCGTTGACGACGACGATCCGATCGAAGCCGTGGTGGGCGAGGCTCTCGACGGCCTCGCCGACGTAGTCCCGAAAGGTCTCCTCGGAGACCCACATCGTGCCGGGAAACTGGCGGTGTTCCTCGGCGATGCCGACCGGAATCGCCGGCGCGCGGACGACCTCGCGGTCGACGCGCTCGACGCCGGCGTCGGCGACCGCTTCCGCGGCGACCACGTCCGTTCCCAGGGGGGCGTGGGGGCCGTGCTGTTCCGTGCTGCCGACGGGGACGACCGCCAGATCCGTCTCGCAGTCGCGGGCGTCCGTCCACGTCGCGTCGCGTAGGTCCATGCGCGAGTACTCCCGCGGGGCGGACATGAAAGTTCCGCGGTCGTCGGGCGACCGGTCCGTCGCCGGCGATCCAGTCGGTCGACGGAAGCGGTGGCGAACGCAGGGCTAACCGGTTTCCGAAGGCGTACCCACTCTCCTCACATGACTAATGAGGACCGCCAACTCGGCGTCGACCTCGGCGATCTCGGCGACGAACTCAAGTCCGCGGACTACCCGCTGAGCGAGGACGAACTGTTCGACCGCTACGGCGACGAGGAGATCGAAATGGAGGGGAACACGACGACCCTCGAGGAGCTCATCGGTCCACTCAACCAGGAGGAGTATCAGGACTACGGCGACATCGAGACGGCGATCATGAACATGGTCGGCGACGACGCGATCGGTCGGAAGAACTACAGCGACCGGACCCCGCCCGCGGCGGGCGAGCAGCGACAGGACGAGGGCGCGCCGGATCAGGACGATCAGGAGGGACAGGAGTCGTTCTGACGGCCGTCCCGGCTCTTTTGTTTTTCGTAGTCGATCGATCGCTCGAGCGACTGGGGCGACTCAGTCGTCATCGTCGCCGGCGTCCACGTCGACCTCCGTCCGCGCCTGTCGGCGCTGGGCGCGCTCGATGAACTCCTGAGGGAGTTCGTCGATCTCGCCGGCCTGGACGCCCCAGAGATGCGAGTAGAGTCCGCCGTTCTCGAGCAACTCCCCGTGGGCGCCGCGTTCGACGATCTCGCCGCCCTCGAGGACCAGGATCTGGTCGGCGTCCTTGATCGTCGAGAGGCGGTGGGCGATGGCGAACGTGGTCCGGTCGGCAGCGAGTTCGTCGATCGAGCGCTGGATGAGCATCTCCGTCTCGGTGTCGACGTCGCTGGTCGCCTCGTCTAAGACGAGGATCTCGGGATCCTTGAGGATCGCCCGCGCGATGGAGATGCGCTGGCGCTGGCCGCCCGAGAGTTTGACGCCGCGCTCGCCGACCTCGGTGTCGTAGCCGTCGGGGAGGTTCCGAATGAAGTCGTGGGCCTCGGCCATCTTCGCGGCCTCGACCACGTCCTCGCGGTCGGCGCCGAACGTGCCGTATTTGATGTTCTCCTCGACGGTGCCGTAGAAGAGGAAGGTATCCTGGCTGACGTAGCCGATCGACTCTCGGAGACTCTCGAGGGTGACGTCGCGGATGTCTCGTCCGTCGACAGTGATCGCTCCCTCGTCGACGTCGTACATCCGCAGGAGGAGTTTGAGAACGGTCGACTTGCCCGCGCCCGTGGGACCGACGAGCGCCAGCGTCTCGCCGCCCGCGACGGTGAAGTCGACGTCCTCGACGATGGTCTCGTCGTCTCCCGAGTCGCTGCGCTCCTCGGTCGGCGTCTGCGAGGCGCTTTGCGCCCCGCTATCACCGTAGCTGAAGGTGACGTGGTCGTACTCGACGCGACCCTCCGTCACCTCGAGTTCGGTGGCGTCGGGGTTCTCTGCCACTTGGCTCGGTTCGTCCATCAGGCCGAACATCCGCGCCGAGGAGGCGCGAGCGCGCTGATACATGTTGATGATCTGCCCGAACTGCGCCATCGGCCAGATGAAGCGCTGCGTGTAGAGGATGAAGACGACGAACTCGCCTTCGGTCAGCGTGCCGGAGAAGGGTCCAGGGGGTCCCTGGAAGACCCACAGGCCGCCGACGAGGAACGTGACGACGAAGCCGATGCCGGCGAGGACGCGCAGTCCCGGGAAGAACTTGATTCGCGTCTCGATGGCGTCCCAGTTGGCGTCGAAGTAATCCTGCGAGACGTCCTCGACCCGCTCGGACTCGTAGTCTTCGGTGGTGCTCGACTTGATGACCTGAATCCCGCCGAGGTTGTTCTCGAGGCGGGAGTTGACCTTGCCGACGGTCGAGCGGACGGCGGCGTACTTGGGCTGGATGATCCTGACGAACAGGTAGGTGAACCCGGCGATCAGCGGCACCGGGAGCAGGGCGACCAGCGCGAGTTGCCAGTTGTAGGCGAAGAGAATCACGCCGATCCCGACGATCATCACCGCCATCCGAAACAGGGAGTTCATCCCGTCGTTGAGAAAGCGCTCGAGGCGGTTGACGTCGTTCGAGAGGATCGACATCATCTCGCCGGTCTGCTTGTCCGCGAAGAAGTTCATGTTCAGCCGCTGCATCTTGTCGTAGGTGTCGGTCCGGATGTCGTGCTGGATGTTCTGGGCGAAGGCGTTGAACCCCCAGTTGCGCAGCCAGTGAAACGTCGCACCGAGGAAGAACGCGGCCGCGATGACGCCGACGGTCAGGTAGAACTGTCCCTCTTGGGTCGCGGGGACGTACGGTGCGACCAGGTCGCCGCCGAAGGGTAACGCCCCGGCGTAACTGGCGGCCTCGTCGCGGAACACGGCGTCGAGGGCGACCGCCAGCATGATCGGCGGCAACAGATCGAGGACGCGGGCGAAGATACTCGCGAAGACGCCGACGATCGCCTGAAACGTGTAGTTGCGTCCGTACTCGAGGAACAGCCGCTTCATCGGGTTCTCGATCTCCTCGCGTTGTTCCTCGAACGGGTCCTCGTCCTCCCAGTCGACGCCACTCCCGCTCATTGTTCCGATTCCGGGACGGCCGCCAATAAGGGTTGCTACGAACCGAAACAGTGGCGTGCGGAGTGCGGGCGACGCCTCACTCGTACTCGATGTCGACCTCGTCGCCGGCCGCCATTCCCGTCTCGTTGGCGTAGCCCCGCGGCACCTCGAGGACCCACTTCGCTTCGCCGGAGTACTCGAGTTCCTCGCCGTCCTCGCCGGCCTCGGGCGCGCGGGCGTGTTCGATCGCCGTGATTTCGCCGTCGGCGCCGACGAAGACGATGTCGATGTCGAAGTCCATCTCCCGCATCACGTAGGTCCGCTCGTCCTCGTCGCCGTGGACGAACAGCATTCCCTGGCCGTCCGCGAGCGATTCGTGGTCGCTCAATCCGGTGTAGCGCTCGTTTCGGGTGTCCGCGACCTCGACCTCGACGGTCGCGAGCTCCGCACCGGTGTCGCCGTCGACGACGCGGACGGTGCCCTCGTCTTCGGTCCACGGCGGTTCGACCAGCCCCATCTGGAGAACGAGCATGACGATCACGCCGACGGCTGCAATCGCCAGGAGGACCTTCTGGACGCGCTCGAGGGCCATGGTCGATGTCGAACTCGAGAAAGTAAAGGTTATTCGGACGGGGTGACTTGGTTCGGATGCGGGCTCGTGGTCTAGCTGGTCATGACGCGGCCTTTACAAGGCCGAGGTCGGTGGTTCGAACCCGCCCGAGCCCACTTCCTGCTGCGAGCAACGTCGCGAGCAGCAGGTATGTGGATCGAGGGCGGTTCGAACTAGACGAGACGCGCGCAACGCAGTGAGCACGTCTCGGCGTGGTTCGAACCCGCCCGAGCCCTTCTCCACTCGAGTCAGTGCCGTCTTCGAACCGACTCGAGTCACTCCAACTACGAACCCGCTCGAGCGACGACGAACGACCGCAGATGACTCGAGACGCCTCGCTACGCGTGCTCGGAAATCACGACGGGGCGTCCAGGTCCGCGTAGTAGATCCGGTCGGCCTCGCAGACGTCGAGAGGCGATGGGCGATGGCGACGATGGCGTACTCTCGGGCCATCGATTCGATGCCGTCCCGGATGCGCCGTTCGATGGTCGCGTCGAGGTCGCTCGTCGCCTCGTCTAACACCGGGATGTCGGCGTCCTCGTCCGCCACCGGGCGTGGATGACACACCGGGAACGGTGCGCTCGGAACGGGACCACCGGCGACCATCCGGACCGTCGCGATCTGGCCGGGACTGAGCCGTAACGGGAGGAAAACGACGACGCGGTCGACGGACGACGCGCCCGACGGCGAAGCGGGTCAGCGCTTGGCCACGAGGTCCAGCCACTGCGTGGACCAGAGCCACTCCGAGGACGACGGTCGATCGCCCTCCGTGGTCGCGATGCGGACGCCGACGACGCCGGACTTCGACTGGGGCACCCACTCCGCTTCGGCGGGCGCCGGTCGGAACGTGTCCTCGTCTCGAGACTCGAGCATAGCTCGTCCCGGACGACGCGTTCGTGTCGGTTAGTTAGGTGTGCCCGTACGAGCGGTACTCGACTGATACCACTCGAGACGGCTCTCGCGCCGAGCGCGTGGCGAGTCGGTAGCGGCCGCATTACGCTCGCCACTGCCCCGTTACGACTCCCCACTGCCGCGTTACGACGGTTCCCGATCGCAGTACGCTCGCCACGCCGCCATTGGTGACTGACCTCGCCACTCCGTCAGTAGTGCCCGATCGCTCACCTGTCACCGGTATCGGGTCCCCACCGACCCGCGGTTCGAACTGATGCAAGTCGCAGACGGCGGAATGCTCGGGGTGAGCGCGGCCCCTCCGATCGCAGCGTCCCGGCAACGCGGCCGAGGCGGGCCCGCACGCTGGGCCGTCGGCTCGTCTGTGGCGGTTGTTCCGAACCGCCACGAGAAGGCACTGCACGTTACAGTCAGGTATGCGGTCCATTCCGTCGCTCGTGACTCTCCGACGCGGGTGAACCTCTCGGCTCCGGTAGCGTTCGATTCGCTCCGTTTCCTTCCACGAGGTGGTTCCAGTTGGAACGAAACGTCGTATTATGGACCGTCTCCACAGCCACTGCCGTCCGGCTGGCAACTCGAAAATACGTCGCTAGCGATCGGTTTCGCGCGGCCGGAATCGCTTTCCCGCGCTGAGAGCCTCGCGGCGCACCGTTTCACCGCTCGTCTCGAGTCGTCCGGAACGAATCCGCCCGCGAGAAACAGCCACTGTGCCTCGAGCGGCGCTCGTCGACCGTCATCGGTTCGACGCGATTCGGATCGGATCACTGCTTGAGTCTGGCGACGTTCTCCCGGACGCGTCCCAGGAGGCCGTCGCCGGACTCGTGTTCGAGCGCGGCGTGGAGCGTCGAGTTCTCCGGTTCGTCCTTGACGACGACGCGGAGGTACGGCTCGAGCTGATTAAAGTTGTCCCCGAGGACGACGGTGTGGTTGTCCTCGTCGTGGTCGACGACGCCCGCGTCGGCCAGTTTCGGGACGTGACACTGAACGGAGGAGACGTAGACGCTCTTGTACTCGTTTTTGGCGACTTCGTCCGGCGGTACGTCGTGTTCCCAGCCGGCGACCTGTTCGGCCAGCGTCGAGAGCTCGATCGGGTCTTCCTGCCCGCGGAGCGCATAGAGGAGGTACCGCCGCCGACGATTCGCGAGCAGTTCGAGGATGGTATCTGCAGAGAGGTGTCGACCCTCCTGACTCGAGGTAAGTCCCTCCATAACACGATATTACTCGCCAGCCCGGAAAAGGGTGTCTTGAATATCTAAAAATCCAACAGACAAGCATCAATGACTGATAAACTCGAGCGTATTCTCCGCGTTACTTCTCGATGTGTTTTCCTAACCGCATCGATTGCAGACGAAATGAGACTCATGCAGACGGCTGGCACACCGTCTCCGATTCGAAATCCTTTTTTATACGATCGACAGAGATAGAGGTGCGCCGCCTTAGCTCAGACTGGGAGAGCACTCGACTGAAGATCGAGCTGTCCCCGGTTCAAATCCGGGAGGCGGCATTTCTGTCGCGAACAATTCGTGAGCGACAGAAATGGAACCCGACCGGTTTGAACCAGACGAGTCGCAGCCCGCGAGCGTAGCGAGCAGGAACGTCTCGGCGAGGTTCAAATTCGGGAGGCTGCATTTCTGCTGCGAGCAACTCCGCGAGCAGCAGAAATCTCTCCGAGCGGATTTGAAGTAGAGAACGTCGAACGACCGTGAGGCGTTCGCGTGGTTCAAATCCGGGAAGCACGGCTCGTGTAAACGACTTCGTGGACCCTGAGACTGCGATTTCCATGACCTCTGATCGAGTACGTCGGGATTCGAACGAATGGCTGTCTTCGTGAACCGCCTCGGGGTCACGCCCCGAGGCACCCGGCCCGTTTTCTCTGTCGGAGTAGATAGAACTCCTCGAGTATCGCGAACACAACAGATTATTGTACTATCAGGTTAACCATGAATTATGAGCGTACTCGAGATACTGGCGGAGACGATCGAGGGGTACCTCTCGGGCGGGGCAGAAGAAGCGATTTCGGAAGGAATCGAAGAAACGGCCGAAGAAGCGACCGGGGAAGACTTCTAACCCGAATTTTGGGCCGTCACGGCGCCTCGACCGAATCGCTCCACTCGGTCCGAGGCGGCGACCGAGACCTCGAGCGGGCGGAAACCGGAACCCGAGGTAGCCGTGGCCAACGATTATCAGTCCGCCCGCAGTAGCACGCCCGTGAGCGAGACACCGCAAAACGAGAGCGACACGTTCGAGATCGGCGACAGAACCGTCCATCGGCTCGGCTTCGGGGCGATGCGTCTCACCGGTGACGAGATCATCGGACCGCCGGACGACGAGGAACAGGCTCGCGAGGTGCTCCAGCGAGCGGTCGAGGTCGGCGTCGATCTCGTCGACACGGCCGACTCCTACGGGCCCGCGGTGAGCGAGCGCCTCATCGGCGAGGCGATCGGCGACCGCGACGACGTGCTGGTCGCGACCAAGGCCGGCCTGCTGCGCAACCGCGAGGGCGAGTGGCTCGCCCACGGCGATCCCGATTACATCCGTAATCAGGTGCTCACCTCGCTGGATCGCCTCCAGACGGAGACCATCGACCTCTACCAGTTCCACCGTCCCGACGACGACACGCCGTTCGAGGACTCCGTGGCGGCCTTCGCCGAACTCAAAGACCAGGGGCTCGTCAGCGAGGTGGGGCTCAGCAACGTCTCGCCCGAACACATCGATCAGGCCCGCGAACAGGTCGAGATCGCGACCGTCCAGAACCGGTACAACGTCGGGGACCGCGGCGCCGCCGACGCCCTCGAACTCTGTACCGAGGAGGGCATCGGCTTCATCCCGTGGGCGCCGATCAACGGCGACGACGTCGACGAGCACGGCGACCTCCTCGACGAGATCGGAGACGAGCACGACGCGACGCGCCGCCAGGTCGCCCTGGCGTGGCTCCTCGAGCGCTCGGACGTCATCCTCCCGATTCCGGGGACGTCCGATCCCGAGCACCTCGAGTCGAACGTCGCGGCCTCGCAGCTCTCGCTGTCCGACGACGAGGTACAGCGGCTGACCGAGGCGGCCGACTGAGCGCTTCTGCCGCGATCCCGCTCTGACGTCGGCGTCGTTCCGATACAGGCCGTCGGTGATCGCATCGGCCTTCGCGAACGGATTGGGGATCGACGTGATCGTCGCCCGCGGTCGATCAGTCGTCGGCCGGTTCGTAGCGGAAGACGTCCCCGATCCGACAGTCGAAATCGGCCGCCAGTTCGCGGCTCGAACCGTATCGGTCGCCGCCGACGCGTTGCCCGTCCGTCGCGAGACGCCGACCGCCGCTGTGAGCCCTGCGTGCGTCAGAGGGGCGTCGCACAACGGCGGCAGTACGTGAACTGCGGATCGTTCTCCGCGCCACACTGCCGGCACGTCGCGCGCCTCCGCCCCGTCGTCTCTCCCTCGAGGGGCGGGGACGTGACCCGGTCGGACGCCTCGTCGTCGGTCTCGCGGTCCAGTTCGCCCGCCCGTCGCTGTCGCCGGCGCTCGCGTCCCTCTCGGACGACCCCTCGGAGAACGGGGATGCTAACGCCGAGGGCGCCGAGCAGGAGCGCGGCGAGGATCGCGGCGTAGAGCTGGCCGAGCGAGATCACGCAGTGAGTACGGTCGCCGGTCGCTTAGGGGTTGGGAAACGGTAACGCGGAACGAAATTGTCGGTCGGGTCCGAGGCGGCGCTGCCATCGGAAGCGCACCGGCTACCGGCCGGAGCAGATCGAAGACGGCCCGGGGCGTGATCGTCGTTCCACGATCGGTCCCCTCGAAAACACCCTTATACCGGTCCGTCCGCTGGGAGGAACGTGGACGACATTGAGACGATTACGGTCGACTCGTATACGACGCTGGTCGACGTCGGATCGCAGGCCGACGTCCTCGAGGAGCGCGTCCCGGCGATCGAGGACGGGGAACGGGTCTCGCAACTGTGGCGGAGCCGGTACATCGAGTATTCGATGATCGCGAACGACATCGACGAGTACCGTCCCTTCTGGGAGTTGATCGGGCAGGGACTCGAGTACGCCCTCGAGGAGACCGATTACGAGGCGTCCACCGAGGTCCGCGATCGAATCCGGCGCGAGGTCTACGAGGAGCGGCTCACCGTCTTCGACGACGTCACCGACGGGATCGAGCGACTCGCCGACGCGGGCTACGAGGTCTCCGTTCTCTCGAACGGAACCCCGGAAATGCTCGAGCACCTCGTCGCGGCCGCCGACCTCGAGGGAACGATCGCGCGGACGATCAGCGCGGACGAGGTCGAGACCTACAAGCCGGACCCGGCGATCTACCGCCACGCCGCCGACCGCATCGGCGCGCCGATCGAGGAGATCCTGCACGTCTCCGGCGGGAGGCTGCGCGACGTGTGGGGCGCCAAGCACGCGGGCATGCGTGGGGCGTGGCTCGCGCGGCCCGAACAGGACGCTCCGCGGGAGCGTCTCGGACGCGACCCCGACGCCGTGGTCGAGAGCGTCCACGACCTCGCGGACCGCCTCGAGTAGGTGGCCCGGTCGACGATACTCCTGCGTTTCGCCCGAAGCGATACTCGCTTCGCGGTCGTGGTCCCGGGACCGTCCGTGGCGCGGTACGGCGGGACCCGTCTGTGATCGCCGGCGAGCACGATCGCGTCGGCCTTCGGTAACGGAATGAGAGTGGACGGAACCGTCGCCGGCGTACGACGTCCCTCCGCCCGGGAACGCTTATCCTCGTCCGAGTCGACGTCTGGACCGTACGGTCTCCGAACGGCCATGTCTGACGACGACAACGGTTCTCGAGGGCCGGCGTCCGACGCTCCCGCTACCGTCGTCGATCCCGATCGGATCGCCGCGGTGGCGGACCAGTTCATTCGATACGTCGAACTGGTCGCCGCGTGGGTCTTCGCGGTCCTCTTCGCGATCGGCGTCGTCGACCTGACGCTGCAGATCCTGCGGTCGATCCGAACGGGAAACATCACCGATCCGCTCGTCGTCATCGGGTTCATCGACACGGGGCTCCTGTTGCTGATAATCGTCGAGGTGTATCACACGGTCATCGCGTACACGCAGGAGAGCGACACCCGACAGATCGTCAGGCTCGTGATCTACACGGGAGTGATCGCGATGATCCGAAAAGCGATCATCTTCCGGACGAGCGAGTACGCGAGCACGCAAGACGCCCTGTTCGCCGCGGTTTCGTACACGATCATCATCTTCGGACTCGTCGCGTTGCTCTTCGCGGAGCGCGTGTACGGATGACCGCCGCGGGTCCGGCCGCCGGTTTCGGTCCCGTCGACTGACCGTCCGACCCGTGCAGACGAGAGGCGTCCCGCGAGAGCGCTCGGTCCGCGCTCCGGTTTCACCGACCGCGCCACCCCGTCAATTCAGGCCGTATCTCTAACTACTCGACCGAGAGACGGTCGGTATGAGTGACCTGTCTCCGATCGCCGACCTGTCCGACGACGAGCGAGCCGCCCTCGAGGAGATCGAACGCGGCCTCGAGGAGTTCCGCCGGGCCCACGGCGCGCTCGTGGAGTTTCACCACGCGGTCGGCCGCGGGATCGAACACTTCGACGATGCGGTAGCGCGGCTGGACGAGGACGACGACCTCGCGAAGCGACTTCGCGAGCGGGTCCTTCCGGCGGGCGTCACCGACGACGGGAAACTGACCTACCAACTCGTCGCCGAGTTCGAGGCGGGACTGCTGGCCGACGTCGAGTCGATCGGCGACGACGCGCTCGCGGATCTCGCCGACGGTCAGCGGTATCCGATCGAGCGCGCCGAGCGAGACGAGATCGACGAGTCGGCGTAAGGTGGACGAGCCGGCGTCGCGGCGGGCCCCTCGCGAGCGTCGGTTCGCGTCGCCGGCCGGTACTCAGTTCTCGAGCTGGCTGGCGATCCGATGCGAGAGCTCGGTGAGGTAGAACGAACCCCAGATGGCGGCGACGGCGGCGCCGACGACGTCGTAGACGAGGTCGACGATCGTGTCGTCGAGTCCGTGCTGGGCGACGACCGCGCTGAGCCCGAGCCGCTGGGCGCTCCAGTCGAGCGCGAACTCGAGCAGTTCCCAGAGGACGCCGAACGCCAGCACGAACACGAGGATGAAGGCGACCAGCATCCGCGGCGGGAAGTAGATCTCGTCGGTGTGGAGGTCGATCGCCCGGACGACGGCGTACCCCGCGGCGGCGACGATCGACGCCGAGACGGTGTGGGTCAGGCTGTCCCACGGACCGATGAACGCGTACAGGCCGGCCGACCCCAGCGCGTGCAGGAACACCGCCGCCGTGAGCCAGAAGACCAGTCCCGGCTCGAGGGGCAGTCGCCGGTCTCGCTCGAAGACCGCGGGGAGGAACGTGATCCCGAGCGCGATGGCGCTGTTGGAGACCGTCGTCAGGTCCCGCGTGAAGAGTCCGTACAGCAGGAGGACGGCGAGGGCGACCTGCATGACCCGCGAGAGTAACTCGACGATCCGGTCGGGAACGTCCAATTGGTCACGGATCAGACTCGGCACCGGGTCGGGTTCCTCGTCCGGCGCGTCGTCGTTCGGGCCGTCATCTGGATCGCTGTCGTCCGGGGAGTCGCCGGACGCGTACGTCCGCGTGCGATCGCTACCTTCCGGCGCGTAGGCGACGTAGCGACCGAAGACGACGCTCGCGAGGAACCCGGCCAGTGCCGCGTACGCGAAGTCGATCATCAGCGCACGGTTGGCGGCGTCCTGCGAGCGGCCGTCGTGGAGGTAGTGCGTGCCGAGGGTCGCGTCGGCCAGCCACTGGGCGACGTTCCACGTCCCGGCGACCGCCAGCGTCGTGAGCACGACGAGGACGATCGCGAACGCGTGATTCATTCGGACCGCGGTGAACCGATCGATCTCGACGGTCGCGACGAGCGCGACCGCGGCGACGGCGACGTAGGTCGCGACCGTCGTCAGCGGGGACTGGCCGAACACCGTCGCGTCGACGACGGGGACGGCGACCAGCACCAGCAGCTCCCACGGCGGCATCGCGAGCGGATCCAGGAACGCGGCGACGGGGAGCAACACGATCGCGACCGCGAAGCCGGTGAAGGCGAACCAGCGATACGACTCGGCGAGACCGTGGTTGATCGCGAGGGCGACGAGGACGAGCGTGACGACCCAGGCCAGCGCCGCGTTCCGCCCGGGCTTATCGACGGTCCGTCCCAGTCTGGCGTCGGCCATACGGCTCCGTACGCGACCGCCGTCCTAAACGCGGGCGCATGACCACGCCGCCGAACGGATCGTTCGGCCGCTCGAGGGCGATACTCGGCTCCTCGCACGGATCACGTTCTCGGCCGCTCGAGTCAGGGTTCGCTCGATCGCTGCCCTGAGCGGCCGATCAGTCGCCGACGTAGACCGTTTTCAGCCGGGAGCCGCAGTGGGGACAACAGAGGGTCTGCCACGTCGTCGGATCGAGTCCGCCCATCGTTTTCGTCCGGCGGGCCTCCTCGAATCGAACGTCGGCGTCACAGGTGTCACACTCGAACGGTCCGTCGGTAGCCGTCATCGTTCGAATCGACGGCGGCAGCGGTATTCAACCTGTGGCGCCGTTCACTCCTCACCCTTCGCACCTGCAGTGGAGATGTGTCATACTGTACGATCAAATCTGCAGGCGGATTGCACCGCTGGCGGATTTGTTCGTCGCGAAAAGGTCCGGGTGCGAGAATCGAACCCGCGTCTCAGCCTCCACAAGGTTTCAGCGCGGTTGCCTACCCAACTCACCGCGCAAGGTTCGTGTAGGGCATACGAGACGCTATCCTTGTGTAGAAGATACTGGCCGTTCTGAGCCTTGTGAGCCCTGTTTTCCGCAAGTGTGTCTGAAATCCATCACGCCATCGCAAGACAAGAGATCTTGGTGGGCTCACTTAAATGCCGGCCCCGGTTGTCTTTAAAGGCAACCGAGAGAACTTGACTGAATCAGCCACATTTCTCGTTGAACCCCTAGTGAGCAATATCTTATTTGATGATTATATATTGGTCGAGTCCGACCTCATAGTATGGGGGAACGACGCGGGTCAGGGCACGTGCGGCTTAGGTACTCCCCGAAAAGGAATGGTGGGACTACTCCTCGTCGCCACTATCGCCGCCGTCGTCGTCGACAAGAATTTCTACGTCGGCGTCGCCAACGTCCTCGTTCTCGCGGTTAGCCTCTATACTGGCATTTTCCTTCTTGATCCCATCAGGGAGTGCCTCCCAGCTCTCGGACTTCTCGCCCTCGTCATCACCAGACATTACCTTGGATTTTTGGCGCGAACTGGATAATGATTCCGCTGGCCGTCAACACGAGACCGCCGAGGAAGGCATACACAGAGAACTGAACCCGACGAGCCCGTGTGTTCGTCTTCGAGTTCAGGTCGTTGAACGCGTCAGAGTAGAAGCCCTCGAGATACCAACGAAGGTACTGTGTCTCAGAAATCTCGTGCTGGATGTGTGCTGTCACCTGTTCCGGTGCAAGTCCTACGTCGATTTTCCGGCCACGAAGTGCCCAGCCGGACAGTAGCGCCGACCCGAGGAAGGCAACGCCACCGAGAATCAGGAGCACGTTGAGGCTGATCTGAGTTCCAGCTGCGAGAAGAAGAGAGATTACAACGCCGTTCACCTGTATCATCTGTACCGCCTTCTTCTGGTGCGCATCATGTTTCTGGATGAGTCGGTCAACAGTCTTCCCGGCGTCTTCGCGCAGAAGCCGGAGTGCCTCGTCGTCGAATTCTAAGTCTGACGACTCTCCGTCATCCGACATAGAAGCTCGTTGAAAGTCGAGGACAGTAACATTTCGCCTACTCTTCATCGCTGACGGGGAAGCGGTAGGTAAACTCCTCGAAGGTCGCGGTAGTCATCGAACTGGAGGCTGTTCAGTTGCCTTGTGTCGACGTCGTGAACGAGGGGGATGCCGTCCGGCAGTTCCGTGGTTATAGTTGTATTTGTTCTGATGTTTTCGAAGAGTCGCCCGACGGCGTGAGGGCTTCATAACAGGATTCTTTGCAGCCTTTTGCGGCATCCTTCCTTATGTTGATCAAGGAATACAGATTCCCTACAGGAATCTCTGAACCCCGTAGTTTTCGGAGAATTGGAAGTCCGGGTGCGAGAATCGAACCCGCGTCTCAGCCTCCACAAGGCTGAAGGATAACCACTACCCCAACCCGGACACGCTTACACAATCAGTTACGGCCGGTCCAACTGAAATACGTTACGACTCGAGTACGCCACTGTGCGAGACAGTACCGCGTGATTCAGGGACACTCACCGGCCGGCGACGCGGACCGGGACGTTTTTCGGCCCAGCGCCGCTAGGGCCGCCAACGCGTGGCCATCACCGACAAAATCTACGTCAAAAATCACCGCCAGCTCAGCTCCCAGCTCGAGACGAACATCCCGAAGGGCGCGTTCAAGGGCGCGACGCTGGACATGCTCTTCCAGGGTCAGGGCCTCGAGAAGTTAGACGACGCGACCCGGGATCGCGTCCTCGACTTCACGGAGGACTTCTTGGACTGTAGCTGCGACAACAACCCCTACTGCGGCTGCCCGGAGCGGAAGTTCATCCGGTATCTCCTCGAGTTGCGCGCCGAGGGGCTGGGCCCGGACGCGATCGTCGACGTGATGACCGACGACTATATGGTCTACGCCTACCCCGGCGACGTCCTCTCGTTTCTGGACAACGCCGTCCGGACGCTCGAGGCGGCCGAGGGGCTGGCGCGGGTCGACGGCGAGAGCGAGAAACACGACGAGATCCGGCAGGCGAAGCAGAATCTCGCCCGGTAGTACGCTCGGTATCGCTGCTGGCTGGAGCAGTGGATTGGCGCCCGATTCCGTCGTTTCTCACACCGCCAGAAACGGATCTGACGATCCGGTACCTGAACGTGAGAGATAACCGACGTGTATTTATAAAATAGTGGGCACGTCGGTGTATGGAGCAAGTAGTGTTCGGAGCAGTGATCGTGTTTTGGATCGCTCTCGGATGGAGTCTCCTTCGATGGCTGGTAACCGGTGAGATGCCGGATCTCCTCAAGAATCTCGGTTGATGTACCACAGCTACAGGCGACAGGCCGAGTGACTTGGGACCTGACTCCGAAACGATTCGTGCTCGATATATTCAGACGTCACACGGTGGAGGCCTACGCTTCGGTTGTCCCACTCCGGCGCGCGCCACCGCAGGAATCGGTCCAGTCTGCTCCGAACGCCGGCTATCGCAACTGGTACGATTCGTCTTCGTCGTCTAAATCGTCGAGCAGCAGGATCTCGTCTTCCTCGTCCTCGAGGCGGTCCTGCAGGTCGTTGACGTAGCCCTTGTACTCGTCGAGCTGCTCTCGGAGGTGTTCGGCCTCGAGTTCGAGCCGTTCGTGTTCGCGGACGAAGCTCTTCCGGACTTCGACGGTCGGCGGGAACGTCTGCTCGCCGTCGTCCTCGCCGCCCATCGCCTCGAGTTCGTCCTCGGGAACGACCTCGACTTGGCCGTCGTGTTCGACCAGCTGGTCGACGTAGTCCCGGAAGACGGCGGACAACGAGATGTCGCGCTCTTCGGCGATGTCCTGAAGCGCCTCGAACGCGTCCTCGTTCACCCGAAACGAGATCGTCTTGTTCTTGTTGCCCATCTGTCTGCCGTCTATTCGTCGGCCGTGACACTTAACGATTCGTCAGACGAGGCCCCCACGCCGACCGTCGCCGGGACCAGACGTGCTATCCCGCTCGAGACCCAACACAGCCCATGCGCACCGACACGCCGGGCCTCCACCACGTCACGGGGCTGGTCGGGGACGCCCAGACGGCCGTCGACTTCTACGCGGGCGCGCTCGGCCTCCGACTCGCGACCCAGACGGTGAACTTCGAGGACATCCTCCAGCACCACCTCTACTTCGGCGACGCGGTCGGCACGCCCGGGACGGTTCTGACCCACTTTCCCGATCCCCACGCCGATCCGGGCCGGGTCGGCAAACCGCAGGTCGCGTCGGTCGCGTTCGTCGTCCCCGAGGGCGCCCTCGAGTACTGGCGAGATCGACTCGTCGATCACGACGTCGCGGTCGAGGGCCCGCTCGAGCGCTTCGACGAGCGCGTCCTGCGGTTCGAGGACCCCGCCGGGACGCGACTGGAACTCGTCGCCGGTCCGCCGGACGCGCCCGACCCGAGCGGCGTCGAGCCGTGGACCGACGGGCCGGTTCCCGAGGACGTCGCGATCCGCGCGCTCCACGGCGTCTCGACGCTCTCGGTGAACCCCTACGCGACCGCGGGCACGCTCGAGACGCTCGGATTCGAGTACGAGGCGGAACGCGACGATCGAGTGCGGTACCGCGCCACCGGCGACCGAGCCGCCGTCGTCGACGTCCTCGATCGGGACGCCGAGTTCGGCCGCGAGGGGCCGGGCACCCTCCACCACGTCGCGGTCCGCGTCGAGAGCGAGGACGACCTCCACGAGTGGCGGGCGCTGTTCGACGACCGCGGCCACGACGTCTCGCGGGTCAAGGACCGCCACTTCTTCCACTCGCTGTACGTCCGCGAGCCGGGCGGCGTCCTCTTCGAACTGGCGACCGAGACCGACGGCGTCGCCGCGAGCGGTCCCGAGGGCGGCCCCGGCGAGTCGCTGCACCTGCCCGACTGGTTCGAGCGGGATCGGGGGCTGATCGAGAGCCAGTTGCCGGAACTGACCGTTCCCGCGGCGAGTGAGCGTACTGACGGCGATATCGACAACACAGACACCGAGACCGGCGCTGACCGATGACGGGAGCCGACTCGAGACGGTCGATGGACGCCGTCGACGGTCCGCACGCCGGTCAACCGCTGCTCACGGCCGGGGCACCCGCGCTGGCCGCCGAGGCCGCGCTCGTCTGTTGTCACGGCCGCGGCGCGACCGCCCAGGGCGTCGTCAACCTCTTCGATCCCGTCTACCGTCACGGCGTCGCCGTCCTCGCCCCGCAGGCCGAGCGGAGCCGCTGGTATCCCCGATCGGCGACCGCGCCGCGAACCGAAAACGAGCCGTGGCTCTCCTCGAGCGTCGACTGCGTGGCCGCCGCCTGCGAGGCCGCGGCCGAGATCGGTATCCAACCGGAGCGAACCGTTCTCGCGGGCTTCTCGCAGGGCGCCTGCGTCGTCGCGGAGTTCGTTCGCCGAAACCCGGGCCGATACGGCGGGCTCGCCGTTCTCTCCGCGACCCTGCCGGGATCGGACGCCGAACTCGAGGCGACCGATATCGACGGCTCGCTCGAGGAGACGTCGGTCCTGCTCGGCTACGGCGGCGAGGACCCCCGCGTCGACTCCGAGCGCGTCGCCGCGACGGCACGGATCTTCGAGCGCGCGGACGCCGCGGTCGACGAGCGGCGCTATCCGGACGCGGGTCACGAGGTCACCGACGACGAGTTTTCGGCGATCGGCGACCTGCTCGAGACCGCCCTCGAGGCGTGAGCCGAGCTGGCTGCGGAGCCGTCGCTCGCCGTCGATCGAACGCTGCGAAAAAGAACGGAACGGTGACTGCCGAACTCGGGTTCAGGCCGTCGCTTCGGCCTCGTCCTCGACGTCCTCGAGTTGCTCGAGCGCCTGAATCACGTCGTTGCGGTAGTTGACGACCGGCGAGTCGTAGCGCTCGCGGGCCATCTGGGCGTACTCGTTGGCGGGCGCCGTCGAGCCGCTCTCGGGGGCCTCCTGCTCGGCCTCCCACTCCTCGAACGCCTCGATGCGGTCGAGGGTGCGCTCGGCGGTCTCGACGACCCAGCGGTCGCGGGTGGCGTCGTCGACGATCGAAATCGACTCGGGCCGCAGGGAGACGTTGACGGTGCCGTCGTCGGTCTCGTAGGTCCGGGGCTTGCCGACGATGGAGACGTAGGCCGGCGGCTCCGTGTCGCGGAGCGTCGAGGCGGCTTCGGGCTGGTACTGGCCGGCGTAGACGAAGAACGTCCCGGTCGGGTCGACGACCCGGCCGCGCCAGTACTCGCTGTCCTCGCCGACGTCCTCCGTTTCCGTGAGGGTGCCGACGACGAACACGCGGTTCGCGCGGTCGCCGGTCGGGAGCAGCGCGTAGTTGGGCGCGCGCTCGTCGTCGCTCTCTTTGAAGGTGTACGTCGAATCGTTGAATTCCGATGCGAAGACGCGGCGGGCGACTTCGCGGGTGAGTTCTGACTGGCTCATATCACATCGACCTCGCTCTGATCAGCAGCTGTTCGGCGTCGGCGGGTCCGTCGTCGAGTTCCTCGACCTCGTCGGCCAGCACGTAGCGGCCGAAGGTCGGCCCCTCGATGCGGTAGTAGGTGCCGACGATGTCCTCGTGAATCTCGTCGGCGACGATGGTCGTGTCCAGGGCGTCCATCGCCATGTCCTTGGCCTCCTCGAGGCTCAGACCCGTCAGGTCCTCGGTGGCCTCCTTGTCGAAGATGACCTCGTGGGCGTCGATCCCGTCGTCGACGACCGCCTTGATGCGGAGGTCGAACTCGCCCTCGACCTCGCCGTGTTCGTTACAGCGCCCGTTCTGGAGGACGCGCGTGCAGTCCTCCTTCGGGCAGCGCTTGATGAGGCCGCTGCCGCTCTGCATGTCCACGAGCGCGCCCTCGATCTCGCTGGTGTCGTCGCCGACCTCGAGGTCCTCGTCGAGCTCCTCGATTACCGTCGTCGAGTTGAGTTTGACCGAGTACCGGCCCTGGTACTCGTCGGTGACGACGTTGCGAAGGTCGTAGACCGCGCCCTCCTCGAGGGACGGCAGGTCCGATTTGGCCCACTTGGTGAACTTGATCGTGCCCGTCGGGTCGCCCAGCAGGCCGACCTGCGCGACGGAGTCGCTCCGGGGGTCCCAGAGTTCGATGACCTTCGCGGTGAGGTCGATCCACTGTTCGGGCTCGTCCACGTCCTCGACGTTCACTTCCTCGCTGCCGCCCCGCGAGATGTCCTCTCGCTCGAGGCCGGCCTCTTCGAGGTAGTGGTTGGTGACGCTCCGGCGCGCCTCGTCGATGGGTACCTTGTACTCGTCGACGAGCGTCGTCAGTCGCTCCTCGACGTCGTCGACGCTCACGTCGATGTGATCCGAAAACTGGTCGTGTATGTCGTCCGCGTGCTGTCGTACGTCGCTCATTGTGTCACGCCTCCTCTTTCGTTTCACTGGGAGGCATACCTCGTTTCGCGCCCGATAGTATTTAAAGTACCGGCACCGGGGTGAAAGTGAACGTCAGCGCGTCGAGCGCGGCGCCGCTACGGCTCCTCGACGTCGATTTCGACGGCGTTGGGCATCACTGCGTTCGCGGCGTACCCGCCCTCGTTCCAGGGGAACTCGTCGGCCTCGAGCGCGTCGCGCCACGCATCTGGATTGGAGATTCGCATCGGCTGTCGGCGGTCCCGTTCGTCGGTCGCCCGCGAGCAGAGGACATGCGTCCCCGGCGTCGCGTCCCAGTCGTATCGGAACAGCCGCCACGCGCCCGCGTAGTCGGGACCGAACAGTTCCGCGTCGTCCCACGTGTCGCCGCCATCGGTCGAGACCTCGACGCGTTCGACGCCGTCGTCGCCGGCCCAGGCGACGCCGGTGATTTCGACCGTCCCGTCATCGGGTGCGCTCACCGCGGATTCGCCGTCAGGGGCGCCGATGATCGACATCACGGTCTGGTCGAACGTGTACGGGTGTTCGGGCTCGCCCGCCTCGAGTTGCGCCCACGTATCGACCGTTTCGACGGTCTCGTTCGGTTCTGGGTCGGTGTCGGCGGGATGCAGTCGATAGGATTCCTGCTGCCAGTAGGCGTGGTCGCCGGGCCGATCCAGCGAGCCGTCGACGACCATCGCGTCCATCAGCCGGAGTTCCTCGACCCACTTGACGCAGTTGACGCCGTACCAGCCGGGGACGATCAGCCGAACCGGGAAGCCGTGTTCGCGGGGGAGCGGCCGGCCGTTCATCTCGGTGGCGAGGATGCAGTCCTCGAGCGCCTTCGAGAGCGGGATCGACCGCGCGAAGACGTCGTCGCCGTCCGAGGGATCGCCGCCGACGGCCGTGAGCCACGCGTCGTCGTCCGCGTCGTCCAGTCGGCCGCGCAGCACCGAACTGAGCGGCGTCCCGGTCCAGATCGCCGTCCCGGCGGCCTCGAACCCCCACTGGACGCTCCCCGTCTCCGGGCGGTGCTGTCCGCGACCGTTGCCGGCACACTCCATCGTGTGGGCGACTGCGACCGTCGGGAACTCGTCGTTCAGTTCCGACAGCGAGTACTCCTCGTCGAGGTGGCCCGTCAGGGAGACGGTCCACGAGTCCGCGTCGGCGTCGGGAATGTCGTTGCGGTGGCAGACGAAGTGCTCCTCGACGGGCGTCAGCCAGTTCGCGTAGGTTCGCCTGTCGGCCGCGCCGACGACGGTGTACTTGTCGGCCTCATCGCGGGCCTCTCGGACGCCGCCGTCCTTTCGCTCGAGGATCGCGTCGATCTCGTCGCGGCGGCTCTCTCGAGACTCATCTGTGCTCATAGATACCACACGCCACGAACTGGCAAAACCCTTCGCCCCGTCTCGAGCGCTCGCGCTCTCTGTCTCTCTTCGACGGTTCTCCGGGACCGTTTCCGTCCCGACGCGCCCCGGAACGGCGGCGACGGGTCTATGTGGCCGGCGGTCCAACGACGTTCCAATGGCGGATCGTCGTCGGCTCGAGCGGTTCCTGCGCTCGAAGCTTCAGGAGGCTGGCGAGCAGTACGAACAGGTTCGCGGCTCGACGGGCGAGCAACTCGAGGAGGCCCGTGAGGCCTACGAAGTGGCGAAAAACGCCCGCAGCCTGCCCTCGGACGAGGCGGGACGAGCGAAGATCGTCTGCCGACGCTACGCCGAACAGCGGGCGGCGAAGCTCGACGACCAGTATCGGCCGGCGTGTTTCGAAGCGGGCCATCCCGACTGCGAGGGCTGTGCGGAGGACGTCCGCGAGGGACGGATCGAGACCTGGTAGCGACCGCCGCGTTTCCGGTAGCTAGTAACACGATTTCGTCCTTCAACGTCGCTCTCGGAACCGAATTCGGCCGATTCGGTAGTTACTTCTGTGAATCGGGTTCAAAGGGTGGTGACTTTCAACGAAAATTGACGGGATATGCTCCTGTAATAATATCCGCGAATAGAAACCTGTTTTTTAAGACCCGCACGGGGATATCCATCGGCAATGGGGATAAATGACGAAGAACTCATTCGATTACTCACAGATGCCACTAATCGTAAAGTTCTAACTGCTCTCAATGATTGTCCTCGCGGCCTCTCCGTAACGGAGCTCGCTGAACGCCTCGCTTCGGCGGACGAGACGGAACTGGACCGGACGATCGTCTCGCTTCATCACGAGTACCTTCCCCGACTCGACGAAGTCGGACTCGTCACGTACGACCGCGATGAAAATATCGTTACTGGCGGACATCGCTCGACGGGTGACGCCGATTGGATGGCCGTCGAAGCGCTCGACGAACTGCTCTCGCAGTTCGGGACGGGAGACGGACCGGCCGAGCGTACCGTCGGACGGCTCGAGGGTCGCGAAGCGGTGTACGACTACTGCCGAGACCTGGCTGACAGCGCCGACGACGAGCTCTTTCTGATCTACGCGTCCGCCGACTTACTCGACGAAGCGTGTCTCCCGTGCGCGGAGAACGCCATCGAGCGGGGCGTCGAACTTCACGCCGGGACGAAAAATCGAGCCGCTCGAGAGTTCTTTCGGGAGCGTCTCCCGGAAGCGACGATCTGGGAGCCACAGATGGACTGGATGTACGAACGGGCGAACTATCCCAAGGTGAGTCGGCTCATCGTCGCCGATCGAGAGACCGTCGTCGTCGGTCTCTGGGAGGAGGACGCCACTGGTGAGAAAACGGAGGTCGCGATGATCGGAGAGGGACGGACCAATCCGTTGGTGGTCCTCACCCGCGAACTGCTCGGCCCTCGATTGGACCATCTCGATTACCAGAGTGACGAGTTTCTCGGGGATCTTCCGTT
Organism: Haloterrigena sp. KLK7; assembly: GCF_037914945.1. Classification (NCBI taxonomy): domain Archaea; kingdom Methanobacteriati; phylum Methanobacteriota; class Halobacteria; order Halobacteriales; family Natrialbaceae; genus Haloterrigena; species Haloterrigena salinisoli. Next base: position 1,071,467 of record NZ_CP149787.1, on the reverse strand, counting down.
CGAAACGTGAGCGGCGGTCTCGCTGTGGCGCACGAGTTCGATACCGGCGTTCCCCGTACGCACCGCGATTTTCGCCCTTCTCTGAAAGGGAAACCGCAGCCCGACTCCCGGTTAGGGCGTCGGATCGCCGCCCTCGATCACTCGGGACCGGTGGGTTCGGATTCGGCGTTGCCGTTCCCGTCGGACGGCCACACCGCCCAGACGACGATCGCGAGGACGATCGCGACGGCGAGGGCGACCCCCTCGAGGACCGAGAGCTCGATGCCGAACCACGAGAGCGCGGTGCGGAGTTCGACGACGACCGGGATGACGATCGCCGTGACGACGAGTAGACCGGCCTTGGAGATGCGCATCTATGGGATCACCTCACGGACGGTCTCGAGGACGGCCGCGGTATCGGGGGCGAGCGTGAGCTGTCGCCCCTCGATGCCGGGGCCGAACAGGCCGCCGTTCTCGACGATGCTCGCGAGCGGGAGCGTGTACGCGAAGATCACGAGGACGATGGCGATGGCGGTCCAGAGCGTGAGGTTATCGAGGATCTCCGGCGCGTCCTCGGGCCCGGAGAGCGTTCCGGCGTAGGTGTTGTCCGGAATCGCGTCGCTGGTCCCGTTGAACGACGTCAGGACCATGTTCAGGAGGAACAGGGCCAGCGAGACGGTCAGGATCACGGCGCCGAGGGCGACCTGCGCGTTGATCTCGCCGACGGTCCCGGCCGCGGGTTCGAACTCGAAGCCGCTGTACTGGGGCTCGGCGGTCCGGCGGGGCATCCCGAACAGCCCCGAGCGGTGCATCGCGTTCGACATGAACGTCATGCCGATGAACCACAGCAGGACCTGCCCCAGCGCGACGGAGCGGTTCCACAGCGCCTTGCCGGTCACCTGCGGGATGAACCAGTAGGCGGCCGCCATGAACGTCAGCGCGACGGCGGTGCCGACGGTGAGGTGGAAGTGGCCGACGACCCACCAGGTGTTGTGGACGAGGTAGTTGATGTTCATCCCCGCGTTGATCATGCCGGAGAAGCCGGCCGCGGCGAACATCAGGCCCGCGAGCGCCATGCCGGTGAAGACCGGATCGCGCCACGGCAGGGCTCTGAGCCAGCCGAGATAGCCCTCGCCGCCGCGCTGGCGCGCGCCGTGTTCCATGCTCGCGACGACGGTGAACGCGGTCAGCAGGCTCGGCAGCAACAGGAACATCGTGTTCGTCATCGCGATGAACTTGTAGCCTTCCGCGATGCCGGGATCCAGATACTGGTGGTGGATGCCCAGCGGGGTCGAGAGCAGCAGGAACAACACGAAGACGACGCGTGCGAGCGGATCGCTGAACAGCTTCCCGCCGGAGAACTTCGGCAGCATGATGTACCACATCACGTACGTCGGCATCAGCCAGAAGTAGACGACGGCGTGGCCGAAGTACCAGAACAGCGTCCGGGTCAGCAGCGGGTTGACGGAGTCGACGAGCCCCAGCGACCACGGCAGCAGGAAGACGAGGATCGACAGCGCGACGCCGAACGTACAGATGTACCAGAACAGCGTCGTCGTCAACACCATGAACGTCGGCAGCGGGATCCGCGCGTCCGGATTCTCGTCACGCCAGGCCCACCACGTCCGGAACCAGTCGACGCCGGCGAGCCAGGAGCCGACGACGAACAGCACCAGTCCGACGTAGAAGAAGGGGTGGGCCTGCAGCGGCGCGTAGAACGTGAAGAGGACGTCCGCGTTCAGCGGCGCGCCGAGGATCTCCGGCGCGTCCTCGAGGAAGCCGGCGAAGATCGTGACGCCGACCAGTACCGTGCCGACCACCATCATCGCGTACCACGACCAGGTGAAACGGGTGTCGACGACGCCCCGCTCGAGGCTGGTCGTCACCGCCCAGGTGAAGATGCCCACGAGGAAGAAGATCGTGAACGTGATCGCCAACAGGACGCCGTGGGCCGTCAACACGGTGTAGTAGTCCGCCGAATCGATGAACCGGACGACGTCCGTCCGGTGGAGCGCTTGCACGAGTCCGAGGAGGCCGCCGATGGCCAGCGCGATGAAGGAACTCCAGAAGGCGGCCTTGATCACCTTCGCCTCCGCCGGGAACTGATCGACGTAGGCGTTACGCATCGCCGTCACCTCCGTCGGAGCCGCCGTTGCCGTCCGCGACGGTGAGCGTGCCGCTCTCCTCCTCGCCGTCGACGGTCACCGTCCAGTCGTGGTCGCCCGCGCCCAGTTCGTCGGCGTCGACCGCGAACTCGACGGACTGGCTGCCGGCGCCCTCGATCGCGACGTCTTCTTCGTACTGCTGGTCGCCGATCTCGAGGGTCGCGGTCGTCTCGAGGTCGGTCTGCATTCCGTCGCTGACGGTCGCGTTGATCGTCGTTTCGTTGCCCGCGTCGACCTCGTCGGGGGCCTCGACGTCCAGTTCGGTCATCTCGAACTCGTCTTCGGGAACGACGTTCAGCTTGCCCTCCATGTTGTGGTGGCCCTGGCCGCAGTACTCGTTACAGAGGATGCCGTACTCGCCCGGGTCGTCGAACTCGACGGTCATCTCCGAGACCTCGCCGGGGATGACCATCGTGTTGATGTTCGTCCCGACCACGGAGAAGCTGTGAGTCACGTCCCGGCTCGTGACGTAGAACGTCACCTCGCTGTTGGCCGGCACCTCGATCTCGCCCGGCGAGTACGACCACGCCTGCGCGACGACGTCGACCTCGTACTCGTTGCCGCCGACGTGCGTGACGCCGGTCTCGCCGAACCGCTCGTGGTCGTTGATCGCGTCGGGGTCGATCGAGCCGCCGTCGTCGCTGACCATCGTGACGCCGGGCCCGACGGCGCCGTACGTGATCGTCGCGATGAAGCCGACGATCAACACCATCGCCGCGGCCAGCCAGAGCTTCTCGTAGGTGTGGATGTTCATGCCAGCCCCACCACCGGCATGAGCGCCCCCACGACGGTCGGCCCGTTGCCGAGGAACTCGACGAAGTACATGAACAGCCACAGCAGTACCAGTATCGCGAAGTAGATCGCGATCAGGATCAGCGTCCCGATCGGATCGTACTCGTCGTGACCGATCGTGCGAACCGGGCCGGTCTCCCCAGACGCAGTTTCGCCGGCCTGATCGGTCGTCCGTTGTTCTGTTGCCGAACTCATACGGGTGGATAGGGAAGAGCGAGAACTTACGACCGATCGTAATTCCCGACCGATGGGAACTTCTCGAGGTATTAACTCGTTGACCGCCCGAGAGACGGCTATGACGCTCGAGACTGTCACGCCGCGGTACGCGGCTGCCATCGGACTGCTCGCGGTCGTTCCGGTCCTCGTCTACGGAGTCACGAACTCGGGGGTCGCCGGCCTCGTCAGCGCGGTCAACGTCGCACTGATCGTCGGCTCGCTGTACCTCGCGATGTCGCCGGTCGAGGGGGCACACGGCGACCACTCCGGAAACGGGAACGGAACCGCCCGTTGACGACCGCCGTTCCGATGACCGCCGTGGCACTCGCACCGTCCCCGTCCGCTGTCGTCGCTTTTCCCGGACTCGACCGGCTCGTCGCCGACGCGACGCTCGCGAGCACCGCCGGTCCGGGGCTCGGACTCGAGCACGCGGACCTGGTCGTCCTCTTCGTCGTCGGACTGCTGGCCGGCGCCCACTGTCTGGGGATGTGCGGGCCGCTGGTGACGACCTACGCCGATCGGGTCGGCGCCGCCAGCGACAAGCGCCGCGACGACGCGCTCACCGGCTACGAGGTGCGCCAGCACGCGCTGTTCAACCTCGGTCGGACGGCGAGCTACGCGGCGATCGGGGGCCTCTTCGGCCTCCTCGGTGCGGCGACGGTCGCCTCGAGCGAGGCCGTCGCCGCGGTCGGCGACTCCGTCAGGGGCGCGACGGGCGTCCTCGTCGGGATCGCCATCATCGCGAGCGGCCTCTACTACGTCCGCGGGCGGACGGCCGTCCCCGGTCACGATCTCCCCATCGTCGGGACGCTGTTCCGTCGGCTCTCGGGGCTGCTCTCGAGTCGGGTCGACCGGCTCGCGACGTCGCCGGGGATCGCGGCGCTCGGTGCCGTCCACGGACTCATGCCGTGTCCGATCATCTATCCGGCGTACCTCTACGCGTTCGCGGTCGGCTCGCCGACGCGCGGGGCGCTCTCGCTGGCCGTCCTCGGGCTCGGAACGATCCCGACGCTGTTCGCCTACGGGACCGTCCTGACCGCCCTCGAGTCCGCGACGCGCGTCCGGCTCCACCGGGGGCTCGGCGTCGCCTTCGTCGTCCTCGGCTACGTCCCCCTCTCGCACGGGCTGATGCTGTACGGGATCCACCTCCCGCACCTGCCGTTGCCGTTCGCACCCCCGTTCTAACGATGCGCACGAACTCACGACCGTCCGCGAGATCGCCCGCCTCGTCGACAGCCGACGGGGCTGACAGCTGCGACCTCTGTGACCTGCCGCTCCCGTCGGCGCCGATCACCGATCCCGACGTCGGCGGCGCCTACTGCTGTCGGGGCTGTCTCGAGGTCTCGCGGACGCTCGAGCGGACCGCCGACGGACCCGACGAGTCGGCGGTTCGATCGCGGCTGGACGGGTCGAGCGCGGCGGACGAGCGCGACCTCGACGACCTCGACGGCGAGGACGCCTTCCTCGCGGTCGACGGGATGCACTGTTCGACCTGCGAGGCCTTCCTCGAGTCGGTCGCCGAGGGCGAGGCGGGCGTGCTCGGTGCGACGGCGAGCTACGCGACCGACACGATCCGGATCGTCTACGATCCCGACCGGCTCGCGGCCGACGACCTCCCCGAGATCGTCTCGGGATACGGCTACACCGCGACCGACCGATCGGCTGCTGACGGCGACGCGGGCTCCGACGACGGGATCGCTCGGCTGCTGCTCGGCGGCTTCTTCGGCATGATGGTCATGGTGTGGTACGTCCTCTTTCTCTACCCGACCTACTTCGACCTCGATCCGGTCGTCGCCTTCGGCGGCTACGAGCTCGCCTTTCTGTCCGCGAACATCTGGGCGTTCACGTCGTTCATCCTCTTCTACACCGGGTATCCGATCCTCCGGGGCGCGTACGTCAGCCTCCGGGCGGGCCGGCCGAACATGGACCTGCTCGTCGCGACGGCCGCGCTCGGCTCGTACGGTTACAGCGCGGTCGCGATCCTCCTCGGGGAGAGCCACCTCTACTTCGACGTCACCGTCGCCGTCGTCCTCGTCGTCACGGCGGGCACCCACTACGAGCGGGCGGTCAAGCGCCGCGCGACGGGGCTGCTCTCGGAACTGACCGAACGGCAGGTCGACGAGGCCCGCCTCGAGAGCGGCGAGACGGTTCCGCTCGAGGCCGTCGACCCCGGAGACCGACTGCTCGTCCGCCCCGGCGAGCGGGTTCCCCTCGACGGCGAGATCGTCGAGGGGACCGCCGCCGTCGACGAGTCGCTGGTCACCGGCGAGTCCCTCCCGGTCCGGAAGGCCCCCGGCGACGAACTCCGCGGCGGCACCGTCGTCACCGACGCGCCGATCGTCCTCGCGGTCGGCGACGAGGCCGAGAGCACCCTCGATCGGCTCGTCTCCCTGCTCTGGTCGATCCAGAGCTCGCGGCCCGGCGTCCAGCGGCTCGCGGACAAGCTCGCGACGGTGTTCGTCCCGCTTGTCGTCGCCCTCGCCACTGGGACGGTCGCCGTCTCGCTCGCGACCGGCTCGAGCCCGTCGACCGCCCTCCTGATCGGGCTGACAGTCGTCATCGTCTCCTGTCCCTGCGCGCTCGGGCTGGCGACGCCGCTGGCGATCGCCGCGGGCGTCCAGGCCGCCGCGAAGCGCGGGATCGTCGTCGCCGCGGAGACGATCTTCGAGGACGCGCCGGACGTCGACGTCGTCGTGCTGGACAAGACGGGAACGCTGACGACCGGGGAAATGGCCGTCGAGGACGTCCACGTCGTCGACGGGACCGACTCGGACGAACTCCTCCGCCGGGCCGGCGCGGTCGAATCACTATCGGAGCACCCGATCGCCGCCGCCGTCGTCGAGGCGGCGCCCGTCGCCGCGGCCGACGGCGGTGGTCTCGAGGCCGAAAATGACGATGGTACCGTGGCCGGCGCCGACGGCTCCACAGCTGTTGACTCGTTCGAGCGAGCCGACCGCGGCGTCAGCGGCGTCGTCGACGGCGCTCGCGTCGTCGTCGGCCACCCCGACTTCTGCCGCGAGCGCGGGCTGTCGGTTCCCGACGCCCTCGAGTCCCCGATCGACGAGGCCCGCGCGGCCGGTCGCGTCCCGGTAGCCGTCGGCTGGAACGGCCGGGTTCACGGCGTCGTCGCGGTCGGCGACTCGGAACGCGAGGAACTGGATGCAGCGCTCGAGACGCTCTCGGTGGGTCGCGAGATCGTCGTCCTCACCGGCGACGAGGGGCCGGCCGCCGAGCGGTTCCGCGCGGTCGACGGCGTCGACGAGGTCTTCGCGGGCGTCCCGCCGGAGGCGAAAGCCGAGACCGTCGACCGCCTCCGCGCGCGGGGGACGGTCGCGATGGTCGGCGACGGGAGCAACGACGCGCCCGCGCTGGCCGCCGCCGACGTCGGCATCGCGATGGGCGGCGGGACGCAACTCGCGACCGACGCGGCCGACGCGGTGATCGTCGGCGACGACCTCGAGGCGGTCGGCGAGACGCTCGCGATCGCCGCGAGCACGCACCGGCGCATCCGACAGAACCTCGGCTGGGCGTTCTGCTACAACGCGGTGGCGATCCCGCTGGCGGTCGCCGGCCTGCTGAACCCCCTCTTCGCCGCCGTCGCGATGGCCGCGAGCAGCCTGCTGGTCGTGCTCAACTCCTCGCGTTCGATGCGGTAACGGTAACTCCGGTAGCGCCGCTTATTCGGCGCTGCCGTCGTCATCGGCATCGGAACCGCTTCCGCTGTCCTCGGTGCTCCCGTCGCTGTCGGCGGCCGACTCGTCTTCAGTTACGACTCGTTCGACGACTCGGCGCTCGCCGTCCTCGTAGACGTAGGTCTCGTCCGGGTCCTCGTCGCGGGTCCGTCGGTGGCTCCCGTCGCAGAACGGAAACGACTCCGACAGGCCGCACCGACAGACCGCGACGTCTCCCTTCTCGTCGTCGATATCCGACGGGTCGAGCTTTCGCGGTCCCGTCTCCTCGAGTTCGACCAATCGCGTCATGGCCGTCGGTTCGGGACCGCCGTGCAAAAGATTCGGTGTCCGCGCGTCGGTCCGATTCGCCTCGAGACCGCGGCTACGGCCGGCCGCATTCGTCGTGAACGCAAGCTACTTGGTTCCCGTTCGTAATTTTCGACGTACGGACCACTATGAGTTTCCACGACGCAGGAACGTCGATCGCCATCACGCTCGCCGTCGTCAAGACCCTCATCCTGCTCGTGGGCAGTCTCATCACGTTTCTCGCGTTCAAAGCGTACCGCCGGACGCGCCAGCGCGCGCTCCGTCTTCTCGCCGTCGGATTCGGCCTCGTGACGCTGGGGCTCGTACTGGCCGGCCTGCTGTACGAGATCCTCGGCGTCTCGTTGATGACGGGCATCCTGCTCGAGAGCCTCCTCATGCTCGCCGGCTTCGTCATTATCGCCTACTCCCTGTACGTGACGTAGACGGCGGTGGAACGGACGCGCTATCGTGTCGACGCCCGCTGACGATCGGTGACTCTCACGGGAAGACTAAGGGGACTGCATCCCGCGAGTACGAGCCGTGACTGAAGACCCCGATACCGGGTCGGACGCGTCCCACTCTCGAGGCGACGCCGCCGAACCGGACGGGCTCGCACCGGTCGTCAGCACGGTCGTCGAGGCCCTGTCGCCCGGACGGGCGTTCGACGTCGCCACCGGAACCGGCCGGAACGCCCTCGCCCTCGCGGACCGCGGCTGGACCGTCGACGCCGTCGACCTCTCGAGCGCGAAGCTCTCGCGGGCCCGCGATCGCGAGCGGGCGGCCGGGTTCGAATCGACCGTCAACTGGATTCTCGCCGACATCGACAGCTACTGCGTCCCCGAGGGGCGCTACGACCTCGTGACGGTGAGTTTCTTCGACGCGCGCGACCGACTACCGGCGCTGATCGACGCCCTCGCGCCCGGCGGCGTCCTCTGTTACGAACACTACCTCGCGTCGCCGGCGGACGACTTCGGACCGGGCGATCGGTTTCGGTTCGATGCAAACGAACTCCTGACGGCGTGTTCTGACCTCGCGATCCTCTACTACGCCGAACACCGGGTCGGCGACGAGCCGCGCGTCACGCTGGTCGCCCGGAACGAGACGGACGTTCCGCGGTGGCGTCCCCGGTTCCCGTCTCCTCGATAACCGGCTCGCAGCGGGGCTCAGAGCCACGTCGGTCCCGAGACGTCCTCGTCGGACCCCTCGTGCCACGTGTGGGCTGGCGTCCAGCCGAGCACCTCGGCGGCCTTCGCGTTCGACAGCGCCGACTCCTTGCCCTCGAGGTCGACCTCGCCGGGAATCGATCCGCAGACCGTCTCGACGAGTTCCGCGGTCGGCCGCCCGAGGTAGTTCTCGTCGGCGACACAGAGGAACTCCTCGTGACCCTCGAGGTCGGCCGCCAGCGCCGCTTCGACCATCCGGGCGACGTCGCGTACGTCGACGTAGGACGCGAAGTTCCCGGTCGGTTCCTCGCTCGAGAGGTCCGAGCCGTCCTCGGGCGGGCGCGCTCGCTCCTTCGTCGGCGAAAAGATCGTCGCCGGCCGGATCGTCGTCACCGAGATGTCGTACCGACGGGCGATCGATTTCGCGATCTCCTCGCCGCAGACCTTCGAGAGGCCGTAGGCGTCCTCGGGTCGGCGGTCGTGGGCCTCGTCGATCGGCAGGTAGTCCGGCGTCCACGTCGACTCCGCGAACAGCGCGCCGTAGGTCGCCTGCGACGACGACCAGACGACGTCGATCCCCTCGCGTCCGGTCGCCTGCAGGACGTTGTACGCGCTCGTGACGTTGTTCTCGAAGAGCCGCGTCGACGGGTTCTCGAGCGGATCCGAGAGGGCCGCCAGGTGGACGACGGCGTCGGGGTCGACCTCGTGAATCGTCTCCCACGTGTCGACGCCCTCGGTCAGGTCAACGGCGCGGAAGTCGACGTTCGCGCGCACGCCGTCGGGCCGCTCGAGATCGATCCCGACGACGTCGACGCCTCGGTCCGCCAGTCGGTCGACGACCCACGACCCGACGTCCCCGGTCGCCCCCGTGACGATCGCGGTCTCGACATCGTACTCGAACTCCGCCGTCGATAGTTCGGTTTCGGCCATACCGGTCGTCCAACGGTCACCCACTAAACCGTGGTTCCGAACTGCACCTCGAGAAGGGCAGCGGCGACTCGAGTTCCTGACCGAAGAGCAGCTACGCGGCTCGAGCAAAATGGACGGAGTGATTGCCTGATCGGCCTCGTCCGTATGGCACCCGAATCGGTAGACGCCACATACCCGGAAATAGACGGTCTCTCAGCGAAAATAGACGGCGTATATTCCTCGGTTCCAGTTCACAACCATCGCTTTATCGAGCTTATACGACCTCTCCGACGATGTGAGGGTGTTTCTATGTTCTTGTCACCCTGTGTATATATAGTGTGGACTGTGCCGTAGCCATTTTTGCAGTCGCCCCGGGCGTTCGGGGGTCGGCCGGTGGGGTCGACCTCTCGAGCGCGACGGGGTGACGACGGAGAATACCAACTATGTCCGACAACACGTTCGACATTTCGCGGCGCAAAGTGCTCGGAAGTATCGGTCTCATCGGCGCTGGCAGCGCAGCTGCCGGTGCGGGGACGATGGCGTACTTCAGCGACACCGAAGAGAGTACGGGGAACACTGTGTCCGCGGGGACGCTCGATCTCGAGCTGTCCACGCAGGCGAATGCTCCCATTTCGGTTCCCGACGCAAAACCAGGAGACACCGGAAACGCTGTCTGGCAGCTCAACAACGCAGGATCCATCGATGGGGGCGACATTGAACTTGATGTCATCAATGTTGTGAGCCTTGAAAACGGGTATGAGGACCCGGAACCCGTGGATGATGACGGTGACGGTGAACTTGACGACTACCTCAAGGTTGAGGTCGGTATCGATCCCGACTACGCTAATGATACGGATCTCGGTGATGGCGACGAAAACGATGTCCTGAGCAAGGCCAATATCCATACGGTGGCCAGCAACGGACCACAAAGCGCCGAAGAAGGCCTCTCGACGTCAGAGACTAAGTACCTCTATGTCAAGTGGGAGTTCCCGAACAATGGGAACCAGAACGACGCACAGGGTGACCAAGTCACCTTTGACGTCGAAGTCGCGCTAAAACAGAACTGACACGTCATGGACGACAGCGAATCGCAACTCGAATTAACTCGCCGACGTTTCTTCGAGGGTCTCTCAGCTGTAGGTCTCGCTGCTGGCGGTGTAGGCGCTGGAACATGGGCATACTTCAGTGACTCAGAGACAAGTGCTAGAAACGAAGTAACTGCAGGCACTCTTGACCTCGGTATTACGAACGGTGGATCGATAGAGTGGCTCATACAGGGTGGCGCGCCAGGTGGTTCGAACGCGTGGGACGATCAAGACGTTCAGCTGTTCAACAGTGGCACGGTTGATGGCTCTCACGTTAAACTGGACTTCGAGAATAACACATATGAGGACGATAACGGTGATCGCGATGATGGAACCTCATCCGGTCCAGAAAGTGATCCGACTGATGGAGCCGACGGTATGACTGAGTACGTGAAGGTAGAAAAGTTGGGATACGATGACACGGACGGCAATACTGTCTTGACACTAGTCAACGACGGTGAATCAGTGAGTAATAGCGATCATCCCGATATTCGAGACACGAACGGTAACGGCTACATCGATCTCGATGACTTGGCTGCAGCAGAAAACGAAGACGCGCTAGATGACCTCACACCAGTCCCTCCGAAAGGCGGATCCGCCGATGATAAGGACACTCAAACGACCGTGACGATCGAGGTCGCACTCGCAGCGGAAATACCGAATGACTATCAGGGAGACGTAGTTAAGACGAACGTGACGTTCTCTCTACGTCAGGGTTCCAGTTAACTCACTGGCAGTCACCCTGCTTCTCTTGAACACTACTAGAGTGGATACTGAATATAGCTAGCAATTCTTCCCATAGTAATACCTCAAAGGAGAGGATCAGAGAAGACGATTACAATAACTTATTCTATATCTATTAACCAACTGTATCTTTGGTACTAGAACAGATCCTGTAATGATTATCCCATTGGATCTACTTCGTGTCTTCCTCAGATTATTTTATCCATTCGATTCATTGTCGCTGCTTTGATCGTGGCCGCCATTATTCATTCCATTGAGGACAGTTTGGTTTTCAGATCCCTTTTGATCAATCTCAACTGTCTGTGTTCCGTTACTACTGTTCGCCGACTCACTTCCATAGATTTCGGATTCGATTTCATTGTTGTTCACCCTTTCTTCATCGAGAAAAGTTCCCGTTGTCGTTGATACTGTCGCACTCGTCAGAGCGAGCGTGATCGTCACTATTAGGATCGCGAATCGTGTTTGATGGTTCAATTTCATTCGTGGCTTTCGCTCAATCGTCTTCCGTCGGTTCCGGTCTACTGTGCTTCGTCGCCCGTTCACTGACCTCATCGTCATCGGTTTTTCCGGAATCGGTCGGACTGTCGTCGTTGGTAGTCTTCCACGCACGATACAGCTCCCATACCTCGGAAACGGCCAGCAGCGTTCCCGGGACGATCAGCAGCAGGGCGATCCCGAGCCTCGAGCCGGCAAACAGGACGACGTGCCCGATATACGGCAGTGTATGTGCGTGTCGGCCCTCAACAGCGCTGGCTGACACGAGGTCGCTATCGGGTTCTTCGTTCGCGTCGCCTTTCGTCCGGAACTGGCGCTCGCCGTCCCGTTCGACGACGTCGACCACGCGGTGGGTCGTCCGTTCCCCACTGCCGTCCGCATAGGTGATCACATCGCCTTCCTCGATGTTCTCGGGACCGACGTCCTCGACGAGGATTACGTCGCCCGATTCGAACGTCGGGCTCATGCTGTCGGACAGCACGACGTGGCTCTCGCTCGCGCCCGCGAGTTGCGGGACGCCTACGATGAGAAACGGCGTGACGATCCCGATTAGTAGACAAACGCCGATGATGTTACCGAGCGTTCTCCGATTCCAACGGCTCTCTCGTGTGGATTCGTCCGTTCCCATATCGGTCACCTCACGCTGGCGGCTCCCCGTCCGAACCGAGGCGGTTCCGTCGTTCGTGATATCGATGCGCGACCGCTGAGACCGTAAACAGGAGCGTCACGAGCGCGGCGATACCGATCCCGGAGAGCGCCGAGAACGGGAAGATGCCGATCCCGAAAAGCCCTACCACGCTGGCACAGATTCCTCCGAGCCCGAGGTAGTACGTGCTCCACGGAATCTCGTCGTGCGGGACGACCTCCAGATACACCTCGAGTTCCGACGCGTCGTCTGTCAACGCGATCGTGCCGGCCGACGCGTCGAATTCGACGACGCCGTTCTCGTCTAACTTCGGCAGATGAGACTGCCGAAGGGCCGTATAGACCCGCATTCGTTGCTTGTGCGTGACGGCGTCTGGATCGACGTCGTTCTCCCAGGCAGCGAGCTGCTTCGACAGCTCGTGGAGCGTCACCGCTCGGCCTTCCTGTCTGAGATAGTGGAGAATGTATCGTCGCCGCCGACAGCTCAACATGGTAAACGCTACCTCCTGCGTCAGCCCGTCGGTCGCGTCGTCGGACTCCTCGAGGGACGTCTGTCCCACCGATTCGACGCTCATTTGGACCCCCACCGTGAGTGACGGCCCCACCTGTTCCCTCCCGTTCTCGATTGGTATCGCTGTGTCATCTGGCACCCAGAACAGAGCTATAATAGTGACAGAAATAGTTATTCTCCGTACGTATTCTCCGGAGACATCTTCTAGAACGCGTTAGTTTCCAGCTAGAACTACCGGGTATGGTTGACGGCGAGATTCTTACCGGGATTTCGATGTGAAGCGATCATTTCAATCTATGTATATATACGATATACGAACGTCCGAGTACCGTCACATATTATCCGCTTACCGTCTCGCCAGTAGATGAGAATCGACGATAGAAACGCTGAAGACGTCTTATTCGGCGCCGTTCTGGTTCGACGTTCGAGCGCGTAGCGGTCCGGTCACCGATCGAGAGATCGCCTCCGAATCGGGGCTCGCGTCGCCGTGAGCGACGAGCGAACGGTTTCCGTCGGCGTCAGAAATCGTTCTCGTCCTCGCGGTCCGTTTCGCCGTCCGTTGTCGGCGAGCGATCGTCGCTCAGCTCGCCTTCAGTATCGCCCGAATCGGCGTTCGAACCGGCGAGACCGCCTCGCGGCGGGGCCTCTTCCGACATCGGTTCGGGATCGGTCCCCTCGAGCGAGGGGTAGGCCTGCTCGGGATCGGGACCCGTCGCCTCGCTGGCTTCGTCGGCCATCGCGGCCGTCGAGAGGTCGACTTCGACGTGGTCGTCGGGCGTCGACGGATCCTCGGTGTCCGGCCGCCGCGGGTCCTCCTCGTCCGCGTCCTCGAGGCGCGGCTTCGGCGACGCGTTCTCGTTCCGCGCGGTCGCGAACCGGACCTCGCCCTCGTCGGGATCGGTTTCGGTCTCGACGTCGGGCTCCCCCGAGACGCCGCGGGGGTTCGTCTCGGACTCGTGGCGCACGTCGGACCGCTCGCGGTGGGCTCGAGCGTCGTCCGAGAGCTCACCCGCGTCGTCACCGATCCCGATCGATTCGGTTTCGGCGTACTCGCCCGACTCGTCGCCCGCCGTTTCGGCCGTGTCGTCGCTCGAGCGCCGCTGCCGGAGCCCGGCCCCGAGGAGGGCGCCCCCGGCGAACGCACGGAGGCCGGCGCGGCGTCGGCTCCGTCCCGCCGTCCGGATCGCATCGACGAGCAGGGCGGCGCCGGACAGGATCGGGAGCGTGCCGTCCCGTACTCGGGAGCCGATGGTCGACGGGATTCCGCTCCCCTCGGACTGCGTGTCGGTTTCGTCGGTTCCGTACGTCGCCTCGAGGTCGGCCGTGTCGGTGCTGTGAGAGGACATGATGAATCGTGCTGAGAGTCGTCCGCACTGGCCGTTCGGTCCGTACGGGCCGTCGTACACTCTCGCCACGGTTGAATCCCCGCCCCGCCACTGCTACCAGGGCCGAATGCGGAACCGACGTCCCGACGGTCGCGCCCCTCTCGGGGTGGACTCGTGTATTCAGTACGTAGCACTGACGCTATGAGTGTGAGTTCGTGAGAAGAGCCTAGGCCGGGATTTGAACCCGGGCTCTCGTCCTTACCAAGGACGCGCTTTACCGCTAAGCTACCCAGGCGCGCATCCTTTCGTTGTCGGGAGTACTCTTTAGGGCTTTCGATTCCACCGGGCCGTGCGGCGGTGTATCGCGGTGCCGTCCTGCAGTGTCGAGCCCGCTCTCCTCAGGGATCGGTCGCCGACGTCGCCCGATCGGTCGTCGGGTCCTCGAGCGACTGCTCGGAGGGCATCGGCTCGAGGTCGGCGAGACAGTCCGCGGCCGGCGGAAAGGAGGGGCCGACGGCGTCGGCGAGTCCTTCGGCAGTGGCGAGCAGCCGCTGGGACGGTGCATCGCCGACGGCCGCGGCGCCCGTGCGGACCGCGAGCTCGAGGATATCGCGCTCGAGATTGGCGTCGATCGCCGTCGCCTCGTCGCCGTCGGAGCGCGCCTCTCTGTCCGCGTCGGTGGCCGCCGCGCTCGAGCCGTCGGCGACCGCGTCGCGACGAGTCTGATCGCGTCCGAACTTCTGGACGGTCCGGACCGCCTTGCCGGCGGCGTCGGTGCGAGCCAGCAGGTAGAATCCGCGGGCAACGAGGATGTCGGCAGCGAGGATCGCGAGGTCGCTGTCGTCGTCACCCTCCCCATCGGTAGCCCAGGGTTCGTCGTGGGCGAGCGACCGCGTCAGTCGCAGCCCCTCGTAGATGAGCTGGACGCCGGCCGCCTGCGTGGCGATCCCGTCGGAATCGGGGGCTCCGTCGCGGTCGCGGCCACGGCCGCGGCGCCGGGTGCGGCTCTGGTCGGTCTCTCGATCCGTATCGGACTCCCCTCCTCGCTCCCGCTCGGACTCGGCGACGGCACGGCCGTCGGCTGCTGTCGTCGCGGCGCTCTCGAGTGTCAACACGCCGGGAACCATCGATGCCTCGGTGAGGGTGGTCTCGATGCGGTCGTGCAGCGCCGGCGGCTCCACGTCCGCGACGGCTTCGTAGGCGGCACGCCGACAGCTGTCGGCTCGATCCATTGATAGCGGCTTACGACGGGGGAGCCAAAGACCTTTGGAAACGTCCGGTAGACTCGCGTACATGATCGATGTGGACAGTGACGCCGACCGATCGATTCGCACCGTAACGATCGACCGCCCCGACGCGCGCAACGCCCTGACCGTCGCGGGACTCGAGGCGCTCGAAACGGCCGTCGCGGACGCCAAAGAGCCGGTGATCTACCTCCGCGGACGCGGCGAGGCCTTCTCCGCGGGCGCGGACCTCGCGGCGGTCGCCGATCTCGACGGCGACAGCGAGCGGGCCGTCGAGTTCGCCCGCCTGGGCCAGCGGGTCGCCCGGACGATCGAGGACTCGCCGTCGGTCGTCGTCGCCGGCGTCGACGGCCCCGCCCGCGGCGGCGGCCTCGAGCTCGCGCTGGCCTGCGACGTCCGCGTCGGGACGCCCGACTCGACCTACGGCGAGCCCGGGGTCACGTTCGGTCTGTTCGGCGCCTGGGGCGGCACCGTCCGGCTGCCCCGCGTGCTCGGCGAGGGCGACGCCCTCGAGTTCGCGCTCTCGGGGCGGGCCGTCGACGCCGAGGCGGCGCTGCGGATGGGCCTGATCTCGCGGATCGACGAGAATCCGCGGACGGTCGCCGAGGAAATCGCCGGGAACGCGCCCGACGCGCTCGCCGCCCTCAAACGACGCGTCCGAGACGATAGCGAGCGCGCGACGCAGGAACGTCGCGAGGCTCGGGCCTTCGGCGACCTCGTCGCGGCCCACGCGGACGATATCGATGCCGTCCTCGAGTAGCCGCCGTCCTCGAGTAGCGATCGACGGACGAGACGACGAGACCGCGAGAACTATAGTTCCAGAAATGTTTTTCCCGTTTCACGATGAGGGACGATTAATGCCCGGCCCGACCTTCCTCTCCGGCGACCGCGTCGATCTCCGACCGATCGAAGAAGACGACCTCGAGTTCCTGCGCCCGGCGGTCAACGATCCGCGCGTCTGGCGCCCGATCGGCCGGTCGCGACCCGTCAACCGCGAGCAGGAACGGGAGTTCTTCGAGAACGTCGTCTGCGGCGACGACACGGTGAACCTCCTGATCGTCGCCGATTCGACGCCGGTCGGGACGATCGCGTTCAACGATATCGATCAGGAGGCGGACCGGGCGGAGATCGGCTACTGGATCGCCCCCGACCACCACCGGCAGGGGTACGCCACCGACGCGGCCGAGCGGTTCGTCACCTACGGCTTCGACCAACTCGGCCTGCACAAGATCACGGCCCGCGCGTTCGAGTTCAACGAGGCCTCCCAGCGGCTGCTCGAGTCGATCGGGTTCACGAAGGAGGGGATCCACCGCGACGAAGTGTTCATCGACGGCGACTACCGGGACACGTACTGGTACGGGCTCCTCGAAGCGAACTGGCGCTCGCGAGCCGACTGAGCGCAGTCAGTCGAGCGGCTCCGGCGCCGGGGGCGCCTGCCGCTTGTGTTCGCTGCGGTCGTACATGCCGCGAACCTTCTCGACGGTCTCCGCGTCGACCTCGAGCAGCCGGGCGGTCGCGTCGACCGACAGCGGGCCGTCGACGTGGGTCGCCAGAATCGAGTCGAGCGTCTCGTAGCTGACGCCCATCTCGTCCTCGTCGGTCTGGTCGGCCCACAGCTCCGCCGTGGCCGTCTTCGCGGCCAGTTCCTCGGGGACGCCGACGTGACGAGCCAGCTGGCGGACCTGGCCCTTGTAGAGGTTGCCGATCGGGTGGCAGTCGACCGCGCCGTCGCCGTACTTCGTGAAGTAGCCGACCGCGGCCTCGCTGCGATTGCCCGTGCCCAGGACCAACCGCTCCTCGTGGTTCGCGACGAGGTAGTTTAACACTGCACGGGCGCGCGCTCGAGCGTTGCCGACGGCCTCGCGGTCGCCCTCCGCTTCGGGGTAGGCCTCGAGCAAGGCGTCGACGATCGGCTCGACCTCGATGACGTCGTAGCTGATCTCGAGGTCCTTCGCGACTCGCTCGGCGTCGCTCATGTTCCCCTCGCTGCTGACGCGGGCCGGCAGGACGAGCCCGTGGACGTTCTCGGCGCCCAGCGCCTCGACGGCGAGATGGGCGGTGAGCGTGCTGTCGATCCCGCCCGAAAGCCCCAATACGGCCCCGTCGGCGCCGGCGGCGTCGACCTGCGACCGAATGAACTCGGTGATGTGTTCGCGTCGCCGTTCCAGTTCCGCCTCCGAGAAGCGAAGGTCGAGCATCTGTCTGGGCGTCTGTACGGCTGGCCCGTCCTAATAGCCTCCCCTCGACGGCGAAAAGTGGACGACTGTTCGGCGATCGGGCTGTCGGTGTGGTCGTGGACTCGAGAAGGAACGCTACGTTGAAGTGGAGTCGGCGGGTACGTTTGGGTGAGCGCCGGTGGTGAGACGGATGATGTCCGTCGAATTACGGCGCGAACAAAGTGAGCGCCGGTGGTCCAGTGGTAGGACTCGAGCTTCCCAAGCTCGCGGCCCGGGTTCAATTCCCGGCCGGCGCATCCCTCGAAATTTTACGCTTCGATAGATCTACCTCTGGATCGGAGAGTTCTCGAGAGCCGGGTCCGTGTCACCGAGGACGACAAAACGCGCCCAAAAACCGCCCGCTAGATCCCCATCGCTTCGATCTGCTCCTGATACCGGTTCCGGATGGTCACCTCGGTCACCTGGGCGACCTCGGCGATCTCGCGCTGGGTCTTCTTCTCGTTACAGAGCAGCGAGGCGGCGTAGATCGCGGCGGCGGCGTAGCCCGTGGGCGACTTACCCGACAGCAGTCCCTTCTCGGTCGTCGTGTCGATGATCTCGGTGGCCTTGGCCTGGACCTCCTCCGAGAGGTCGAGCTCCGAGCAGAACCGCGGCGTGTACTGTTTCGGGTCGACGGGCTCCATCTCGAGTCCCAGTTCCTGCGCCACGTACCGATAGGTGCGGCCGATCTCCTTGCGCTCGACGCGGGAGACGGCGGCGACCTCCTCGAGCGAGCGGGGGATGCCCTCCATGCGGCAGGCGGCGTAGAGGGTGCTGGTGGCGACGCCCTCGATCGAGCGGCCGCGGATAAGGTCCTCGTCTAGGGCGCGCCGGTAGATGACGCAGGCGACCTCGCGGACCGATCGCGGGATGCCCAGCGAGGAGGCCATTCGATCGATCTCGCTGAGGGCGAACTGCAGGTTGCGTTCGCCGGCGTCCTTGGTGCGGATGCGTTCCTGCCACTTGCGCAGGCGGCGCATCTGGCTGCGCTTGTCCGCGGAGATCGAGCGGCCGTAGGCGTCCTGGTTCTTCCAGTCGATGGAGGTCGTCAGCCCCTTGTCGTGCATCGTCTGGGTGGTCGGCGCGCCGACGCGGGACTTGCTCTGTCGCTCCGAGTGGTTGAACGCGCGCCACTCCGGGCCGTGGTCGATGTTCGAGCCTTCGACGACGAGTCCGCACTGATCGCAGACGAGTTCGCCCTGATCCTCGCTCGTGACGAGCGTGCCGTCGGCGCACTCGTCACACGCCCGCTCGCGTTCACGTTGGTCTGTGGTTTCGGTCGATGCTGATTCGCGTTCACGCTGGCGGGATGGGCGAGCCATTTCGTATAGACAATGACGGCCGAGGCTTTTAGGTGTCGCCCTCCACAAATCGATTGTTTTTCTGAACCGCCGAACCGCTAAAAAGCCGCGAACCCCCTTCAGAAGTACCCTATCAGCGTTCCGGTGAGAACGAGCACCCACAACGCGACGCCGGCGACGAGCATATCGTTGAATCGCGACTCGCGCGTCGCGCGCTTGGCCGCGCCGCCGGCGATCAGTCCCAGCGCGACGACGACGAGCATGCGCTGGAGGACGACGTCGACGGGCAGCGAATCGACGCCGAGGTAGCCGTAATCGAGCCAGATCGCGGCGGCCAGCGAGCCCGCGGCGACGAGCGCGGCGTCGAGCCGCCGGGTGAGCGTCCCCGCGATCAGGTAGGTCGCGGTCGGAATCCCGACGGCGAGCACCGGGTACAGCAGGCCGGCGATCTGGTGTGGCGTCAGGAAGCCGGCGCGGTGCTCGAGGGCGAGGCCGCCGAAGCGCACGGCGAAGTACAGCCCGACGATGGCGCCGACGAGGAGCAGGTGGCCGATCTCGATCCGGGCGTACGCGGCCGCGATCCGCCGGCGGTCGACGTCCGTCAGGTGGTCGTCGATGGCCGACGGCGTCCGGTTGGCGACGCGTTCGGGATCGATTCGGCCGCCGGTATCGGCCCGTACCGTCCGACTGCGTCTGCGCGCGACGAGGCCGACGGCCCCGGGCAGGAGAATCATCCCGGTCAGATCGACGACCGTCGCCCAGCCGTCGGCGTCGCTGGAGTTCCTGTTGTCGAGGTACATCCGGTGGACGTCCTCCTCGACGT
Source organism: Haloterrigena sp. KLK7 (assembly GCF_037914945.1). Lineage (NCBI taxonomy): Archaea > Methanobacteriati > Methanobacteriota > Halobacteria > Halobacteriales > Natrialbaceae > Haloterrigena > Haloterrigena salinisoli. The sequence goes on along the minus strand of NZ_CP149787.1, from coordinate 1,051,877 downwards.
CGACCCGCGGATGCTTCATGAAGTCGTTCTCGACTTTCGTCTGGGCGTCCTGCGAGCCGTGGACTCGGTGGCGGAGCGTGAACCAGTCGAAGTGTTCCGAGTGGGTCTGCATGATCACCCACTGGTCGTCCTCGTTGGGGCTCTCGTAGAGCCTGATGTGGTAGCGCTGGCCGTAGTAGTCGCCGTCCTCGAGTTGCCGCGTCTCGGTCGTCCAGTAGCCGGACTCGTTGGGTCCGGGATCGAGATAGGCGTAGCGAGTGCCACCGTCGGCGTCGCCCCACTCGAGGTCGGGGATCGGACCCGACGTCTCGTTGGCCGACTCGGATTCGTTGTCGGTGTCGTTCGCGGGCGGAGCGTCGCCGATCGACCCGTTGGCTGTCGTGTCGTTGGCTATCGTGTCGTTCGGATCGTCGGAGCTATTGCCGTCGCCGATGAGCGCGTAGGTGTTCGGCCCCGCTTCGGTCTCCGTCTCGTTGATCTCCGTCCATTCGCCGTCGCTGGCTTCGGTCAGAACCCGCTCGACGTCGTCGACGTCGCCGCGAACGACGACGTTGATCGGACTCCGTTGCTTGAACCGTTCGTCGGGGCTCAGGTACCGCCAGAACCTGCTCTCGGAGTCCTCGAGTTCGGTCATTCTGGGCGAGACCTCCGTCTCGTTCGAAGAGATGGACTCGGTCGAGGGAGAGAACAGCAGTGAGGGCCCGCCGACGAAGAGCACGGCGAGAACGAGTAACGCGAGTGCGATCACGAGCGAGCGACGCATGTTCTCCCTACTAGCGACGGGTTACACATCAATCTATGTGGTTTCAGAGCGGAGTCAGCCCTCGACGTCCGGGCCGACGGTCAGGACGGGAGCGGGGGCCTCGCGAACGACCCGCTGGGAGACGCTCCCGACGACGTTGGTCTCGTACTCGTCGCCGCTGGTTCCCATCACGATCATGTCGACGTCGTGGTCGGCCGCGTAGTCGACGATGCATTCCGCTGGATGTCCCGTGTCGGTCGCCGTCTCGACCGCGAGGTCGCGGGCCGCCGCGCTCGTCGCGACGTCGTCGATCGCGTCGCGGGCGTTCGCTCGCAGGTCGTCGCGGACCGTCTCGACGCGATCCTCGTCGAGGACGAGGAACGCGCGGTCGTCGACGACCGAGAGGACGTGGACGGTCGCCGATCGCGTCGCTGCGATATCGATCGCGTGGCTCGCGGCGACTGCCGCCTGATCGCTGCCGTCGGTCGGAACGAGGAGTGTCTCGTACATCGGGCGTACTCGAGACACTCGGCCGCGGTGAAAAAGCGATTGCCGTCGTTCTCTTCGCGTGGGAATACCTCGGACGCCGCGGTCAGCGACCGATTTCGGTGTGCCCTAGGCGCCCGGGATGCCCAGCGCCTCCGGGGTGACGATGCCGAGTATCGAAGCCGCGTACACGATCGCGACGGCGACGACCCAGGCGATGATGCCGATCGCGGCCGCAGTCCCCCAGCCGCCGGGGTAGCGCCAGTTGATGACGCCGACCCAGGCGACGAGCATCACCAGCACGCCCAACAGCGGGATCCAGCCGACGAAGTAACTCGTGAGCGCCCAGACGGCCGCGCCGATGAGGGCGGTCAACGCGGCGTTGAAGGCGCTGGCGTCCCGATCGAGGATGACCCGGGCGCCGGCCAGGATCGCGACCGTTCCGACGAGCAGACTGAGGACGAAGATGATGGCGGAATCGATTACAGCCATGATTTAGGCCTTCCAGTTCAGTTCGATCTCGATCGTCTCGCGACTCCCCCGGATCATCGAGGAGCGTTCGATGACGTCGATCGAGACGTCGATCTCCTCGGACGGATTCAGCGAGACCGTCTTGTTGCCGACGGTGACGTCGATCTCCTCGGCGTCTCCGTCGAACTCTTCGGACAGCGTCGACAGGAACGCTGCGAGTTCCGATCGCGGAAGTTTCTCGTCGGCCGTCGTCCGTTGAGCCATACGCGCTAGTGGCGGCGATATCCGCAAAAGTATGGGCAGCAAACGGGTTCCTAACGGAGGGTTACTGCTCCAGACGCGGCCTGACCGCTATCGCACCCGGAACGAGACGAGTACTAACAGGTACGGGACGACCACTGATCGTGACGAGATAGACACTGAGAGGAACGAGACGACCTCCGCTCGGAGCGAGACGACGACGGCCCCACCAGACTGACTCAAAACAGGTTCGCCTGCTGGTAGACCGAAATCCCCTCGCCCGTGATCTCGTAGGGCTTCTTCTCCCGGGAGTGATTCGCGTCTCGGATCTTCTGGATCTCGACGGCCAGCCGCGTCTCCCGGAAGTCGTCCGGTCTGATGTACTGCAGGACGAAGACCGCGTCCGTGAGGTACTCCACGATACCGTACCGGGACGCGTAGGGCGTCTCTTCGGCGGCCTCGCTCGTCAGCAGGGCAGTGACGCCGGCGTCCTTCAGGCTCCGGGTGAAGTCATAGATCTCGGTGCGCCGCGTCGCGCGGTCCTCGTACATCATCTCGAGCAGCGACACCGAGTCGAGGACGAGTCGGTCGGCGTCGAACTCCGCGATGAGCGCCGGGAGCTCGTTTTTGATCGACTGCAGGCTGTTGGCCATCTCGATGGGGTCGACGTCGACGACGGCGAGTCGGTCCTCGGCGAGGTACTCGTCGAAGGGGTAGCCCTTCTCGGTCGCGCTGTCGATCACCCGCCGGCGGCTCTCCTCTAAGGTGATGAACACCGCGTTCTCGCCCCGTGCCAGGCCGTGCTCGAGGAACTGCAGGCCGAAGGTCGTCTTCCCGGTCCCGGCGCTGCCCATCGCGACGAGCAGCGAGCGCTCGGGGACGCCGCCCTGGATCATCCGATCGAGCCCCTCGATGCCGAGCTCGAGTCGGGGGAGTTCGGAGTCGACCGCTTCGTCGAAGTCGGTCTCGTCGGCCGTCGCGAGTCCGAAGTCGACGTCCGAAAAGCCGTCCGGCCTGGCGGCGTCGCCCCCGACGGTCGGCACGTCGACGTCCCCCAGCGCGGTGCCGAAGTCTTCCTCGAATAATTCGCTCTCGTCTTCCCCTTCCCCTTTCCCTCTCCGTTCCGCTTCCCCTTCGCCTTCGTCGGTCGTCCCGTTCTCCGTTTCACGCCGGTCCGCGACCGTCGCTTCGGTCTCGTCGCTCACTGCGTCCTCGGCGTCCTCGAGCGCGCGTTCGAACCAGTCGTCGGACTCGTCACACCCGTCACGCACGGGAATCACCGTCGTTCGCTGCCCCGCGACGACCGTCACCGGGAGCGCCGCCGAGGGCGTCCGCTCGCGGCGGTTGCAACGACCGGTCGTGATACCTCGGCGGGATAGCCTCTCTCATACCGGATCTGGGACGGCGGGGACCGCGGGACCGTTCACGTACTCGAGTGTCCCCCACCACGATGAATGTTGTTGCCGGGCCGACGGCGTGACGGATGGCTTTTTGACGACGCAGCGGGTAGCCGCCGACGATGGACGTCGCCGTCGGAATCGTCGGCCAGCGAGGCAACGAGCGCGCACAGGGACTCGCCGCGTCGCTCGCGGAGACGCTCGAGCGACGCGGACGCGATGGAGGGGAGACCGCGGTCGTCGTCGACGAGGCGACCGGCGAGACGGTCGACGTGCCCGCGCGTCCGGTCGACGAGATGGACGACCGAGATCTCGTCGTGAGTATCGGCGGCGACGGCACGCTGCTGTTCGTCGCTCGCGAGGTCGGCCCCACGCCGATCCTCGGGGTCAACCTCGGCGAAGTCGGCTTTCTCAACGCGGTCGCGCCCGAGGACGCCGTCGACGTCGTCACCGAACTCGTCGCGGACTACCGCGAGACCGGCGCCTTCGAGGGGCGCGAACTCGCCCGCCTCGAGGCGACGGGCGAGGACGCCGACTGGACCCTCGAGCCGGCGCTCAACGAGATCGTCGTTCACGGCCCGCGCCGGGGACCCGGCGGCGGCGGGACCGTCGAGATCCGCGTCGACGGCGGGCGGTACGCCGCAAGCCACGCCGACGGCGTCCTCGTGGCGACGCCGACGGGCTCGACCGCGTACAACCTGAGCGAGGGCGGGCCGCTGGTTCACCCGACGGCCGACGCGTTGATCGTCACACAGATGGCCGCCGCCGATTCGATGCCGCCGCTGGTCGTCGATCCGAATACTGATCTCTCGATTACGATCTCGGAGACCGACACGGCCTACGCGATCAGCGACGGTCGGAACCGACGCCGACTCGAGCCCCCCGCGACGGTCACCGTCTCGGTCGCGGACGAGCCGATCAGGCTCGTCGGCCCCCGCGGCGACTTCGTCTCCAGCCTCGAAAAACTCGACTGAACGCCGTCGCGTCGTCGCGAGCTACCGCTGGGGCTGCTCCGCTCCCTCGAGCAGTCGCTCGAGCTGCGCCGGCGGGACGGCGCCGCGGGCGACGTGGTCCTCGTAAACGAACGTCGGAACGCCGGTGACGCCCCGTTGCTGGGCCGCCTGGAACCGGTCCTCGAGCTCCGTTCGGAGGCCGTCGTCGTCGATCGCCGAGCGGATCTCGTCGACCGGAAGCCCGACGGTCTCCGCGAGGTCCGCGAGGACGTCGGTGTCGCCGATGTCGCGACCGTCCTGCCAGAGCGCCTCGTAGATCGCCTCGTCGAAGGCCGCCCACTGGTCGGGATACTCCTGTTTGACGTACCACGAGGCCTGCTGGGCGGGCAGCGAGTCGACCTCGGTGGCCATTATCTGGGCCATCTCGACGCCGTACTCCTCTTGCAGCCGGCGGACGTTCTGTTTGGCCTGCTCGTAGTACTGCTCGTCCTTGCCGTCGTCGGCCTCGTGATCGATGGAGCCGTCCGGGTTCCGCTTGCCGCTGCGGAGGTCGAACGGCTGCCAGTCGACCTCGAGCGGCGCGTCCCGATTCTCGCGGTACTGCTCGAGCGATCGCGTTCCCAGGTAACAGAAGGGACAGACGTAATCGGCGTAGAGTTCGAGTCGGTCGACCGCATCGGCTGAATCTGACATACCCACGATAGGGAGCGACGACGGAAAAGTCGCCGGCAACCGGAACGGAACGAAACGGAGTGGAAGGGAACGCCTCTATCGATCGGTCGCTCGGCACCGACTCGCGCCCGCTGCTGGCGCCGCTGGCGTATTCAGGCCTCGTTCGCGCCGTCGCCGGCGGCGACGCCCTCCTCGCTCCCCGCGTTCGCCTCGGTGACGTCCGGCAGGTTGGGGTCTCGGTAGGGGTTCCGGCCGTACGCCGGGAGCTCGTCCTCGAGTTGCTCCTTGAGGACCCGTCGGAGCCGGTTCAGGCTGGTCGTGTCCAGCCCGTAGTCGGCCGCGAGACGCTTGAACGTCTCCTCCTCGGTGATGTCGTGGGCCCGGTACTGGGCGAACAGGTCGTCCATCCGGTCGGCCGACAGCGCCTGGGCGTCGATGTCGTCGAGCCCGAAGTACTGCTGGCGGTCGACGTCGACGACGTGGCGGATGACCACCAGCGCGACCTTCTCGATCGCGCGCTGGCTACCGAACTCGGTGAGATCGATCTCGTCCATGACGCCCAGCGCGAGGTCCCGCTGCCACGGCGTCACCTCGAGGGCGTTACACAGCGCCTGGGTCGTCCGCAGCCGGTCGAGCCGGTGAGCGCGCTCGCTGTAGCCCGGCGTGGCCGCGTGCTGTTCGTCGTGCAGTCGGCGGACGCTCTCCGAGAGGTCCCCCTCCGGCGACTCCGCGCGGCCGATCACGGTCGCACTCGGCGTGACGACCCCCCACTGGCGGACCGTCGAATCGCGCTGGACGTCCGCCCGCGAGAGCGACCCGGAGCCGGGCCGGTTTTCGAGTCGGCGTTCGTCCTCGTACTCGAGTTGCGGGCTGTCGCCGACGGCCGCGGCGTCGTCGAGGCCTGGACCGGGTTCAGCACCGTCGTCTCTCATTACCGCTCCCTCGGACCGGCAGACGGAAAAAGGCACCTCCTAGGCGAACCGTCGCTCGAGGGAACTGACCGGCTCGATGATACGAATCCGCGGGACGACCGCCCGACGGCGCAACCGCTCTCGTGGCTGGGGACGGATTTCGGCGCCGCGAAAAGCCCTTCGTAGCTTCACCTTGTGATCAGAAGCACTTAAAGAAGTGCCAGTCGTTGGTTCGGGCCACGGTTCGAAGATCGATGTCGCTACCCGCGAATCTGTGACTCGAGAAGGAACCGTTCTCCCGTCGTATCTCTACCTTGTGACCAGAGCTACTTAAAGAAACGTCGTTCACTGGCGGCCGATCACTGCAGAGGCCCATCGCTCCCTCGTCTTATTCCTCGAGGACCTCGTTTCCGTCATCGCTCCACCTCGTAACCAGAGATACGGAAAGCGCGATCGCGGACCGATCGCCCCACGTCGCTCGTGGCGGACACGCGGCTACGGGCGGCAATCCGGATGGTAGACACCGAGGTTGCTCGTCCTTCCTCCGTTCGCCGTATACAATCGCGTTCCCTCGATCTCCTCACCACAACTATCGCACGTCATCAGCGATGCCAGACGCTCACGCCAGTAACCGCTATTGTGACTACGAGACGGAGTAACGGCAGCGGTGTCCAGCGGTGATCAGTTAGCGGACGGCCCGTCTCTGTGGACCGCGCTCACCGGCACTCGAGTTCGCCCGGTTGCTCAGTCGCTCGTCTACGGACGAGAGATCACTCGAGAGATCGGTCTCTGATCGGGTTTCGATAGCCTCGAAGAACGACGCCGTCCCGTCGTATCTTCACCTTGTAACCAGAGCCACTTAAAGAACGATCGCTCTCCGAGACGCCGTCCGACCGCTACCGGACCGCGTCGATCAACTCGTCGATGAACCCGTCCAGCCGTCCGAGAGCGGGACCGCTGCGCGCGTGGATCGCGGGATCGATCTCGCGGGGCGGGTGGGCGAACTCGCGGCCGACGGCGTCGCCGATCACTGCCGCCCCCTCACCGGCCCGCTTTCGCTCGAGCAACGCGCGGGCGCGATGGATTCGATCGGCGTCGAAGACCGACGGCGCCTGCTCGTCCAGGAAGCGGTCGAACTCGATCGCCGGGAGCTCGTGGTCGCCTCGTTCCCCGGTCGCCCTCAGGTAGCGAGCCGACATCGCCGCCCGGACGATCGTCAGGTTTCGCTTCACCGTGGGTTTCGTCTGCGTCTCGGTGAACCGCTCGTCGTCGGCCGGGATCGTTCGCGTTCCGTCGCCGGTGCCAGAGTCGTCTCCTCCTCCCTCGTCTCGGGTCTCGACGACGTACTCGTCCTCGCGCACCTCGACGATCGGGAACGTCGCGTCGTCGCTGCGGACCAGATGGTGCGAGACGTACTTCCGGTAGTTGCTCGTCGCGATACCTCGCCACGCGTGATAGAGGTCCATCGGATTGTACGTCCGGTCGACGTAGGCGGCGAGGGCCGCGGGATCGTACGCGACGCGATAGCGGACCGGACTCCGGAGCAGATCGATCGCGCCGTCGTTTGAGTCAGCCAGTAGCCGCGCGAACGTGCGGACGTCCCACCCCTGTAGTTCGACGTCGCCGGACTCCTCGAGGATCGTCTCCGGTCGTCCCTCGAGATGGGCGTAGCGACGCAGATCGTCAGGGACGAAGACGACGCCGACGTCGTAGTCGCTCTCGGGGCTCGCCGCGCCCCAGGCGTGGCTCCCGCGGGCGACCGCCAGCGCGACGCGAACGTCGCGGTCGTGCTCGATCGTCGCCAGCAGGTCGTCGACGGTCTCGAAAACGGCGTCGGGGACGGTAGACATGGCTGTCGCTCTCGTGTCCAGCGAGACAGCGGTCCGCGAGAAGCTCTTCGTAGCTTCACCTTGTGACGAGAGCCACTTAAAGAACGACCGTCGAGGATCGCTGATCAGTGACTCGAGCGCTACCGCTGGTGGAGACGAGGTGACTCGAGAAGGAACCGTTCTCCCGTCGTATCTCCACCTTGTGACCAGAAGTACGTAAAGCGACGCGAGGCGCCGTAGCCGATTCGCGGACGCGAGATCCGCCTGCGGTCCGAATTGGCCAACTGTTCGCCGACGACTTCTCGTTCCGAAAGCTTGAATCGCTGCCTGCCCTGAATGCGGACAATGAGTCATCAGCTTCCGGACGTGCAGGCAACGTCGCCCGACGTCACCGTCGGTCTGAGCCAGGTCGGCGTCACCGGCGTCGACAAACTCGTCAAGATCGCCCGCGAGGGGAAACGACCGATCGTCCTCACCGCCGAGTTCGAGGTCTTCGTCGACCTCCCCGCCTGGCGCAAGGGCGCGGACATGAGTCGCAACATGGAGGTCATCGACGAGATCTTAGAGGAGGCCACCCGCGAGGAGGCCTACCGCGTCGAGGACGTCTGCGGCGACGCCGCCGAACGGCTCCTCGAGAAACACGACTACACCTCCACGGCCAAGGTCTCGATGGAGGCCGAGTTCATGCGCCGCGAGCAGACGCCCGCCAGCGACCGCGAGACCCAACACACCGTCGACATCATCGCCTCGGCGACCGCGACCGAGGAGGGAACCCGCGAGGAGATCGGTGCGGAGGTCACCGGGATGACCGTCTGCCCCTGCTCGCAGGGGATGTCCGCCGCGCGCGCGAAACAGACCCTCGAGGACTTGGGCGTCGAGGAGGGGACGATCACGGAGTTCCTCGAGGAGGTCCCACAGCCGGGCCACTCCCAGCGCGGTCACGCGACGCTGACCGTCGAATCGAACGGCGATCCCGAGGTCGACCTGAACGACGTCATCGACATCGCGCGCGACGCGATGAGCGCGCGGATCTACAACCTCGCGAAGCGGCCGGACGAGGACCACATGACCTACGCGGCCCACGCCGACGCGAAGTTCGTCGAGGACTGCGTGCGGGCGCTCGCCGAGGGCGTCGTCGACGAGTTCGATCACCTCCCGGACGACGCGGTGATCACGATGAAACAGTCTAACGACGAGTCGATCCACCAGCACAACGCCCACGCCGAACGGAAAGTCGAGATGGAGACGCTACGCGAGGAAGTCGACGGCGACCTCGAGCGCTGACCCGCGAAACGCGAATTTCGCCGCCGCCGGGATCTGCGTCGTTGCCGATTTCGTCACCGCCGTCCTCGACGGGGTCGACGCACTCGAGGACTCCCTGTATTCGACCCAACTGCGCTCGAGTCGTGCCGTCCGGGTCGATTACCGGTCGACTCGCCGGTCGATCGCCAGCGTGGCGGCGATACAGAGGGCGACGAGCGCGACGGGGCTGCCGAAGCCGGGAACGCCGTCCTCGTCGTCGGTATCGTTCTCATCGTCCGTGTCTTCGGTAGACGTCTCCGCTTCGTTATCGGACTCGTTCTCATCGTCCGCGTCGTCATCGGACGAGTCGGCTACGGTCGCCTCGACGAACAACTCGCTCGTGTGTTCCTCGTGGAGGTGCCACACCGCCACGTCATCGCGGACCTCGTGGGCGTTCGAATCCGTAATCTCGCCCGGCATGTTCACCCGATACGTGTATTCGGAGACGTTCGGATCAGCACCGCGATTCGTGATGTTAAACTCCTCGTAGACGACCGTGTCTCCGTCCGCTGTGACGTTGGCCTCTGATTGTCCGCCCGTATCGACGTCGACGAGTTCGACCGAGAAGACGTAGCCACCGGCGACCTGCGAAGTCGTCACCGACACGTTACCGATCCAGTCATCCGCTTCGTACAGCGACTCGTACCAGGCCTCGACCCCGTCGTATCCTTCCAACTCCGCATACGTTTCGTAGTCGCTGTACGTCTCTTCGTCCACTCCCCAGACCAGTTCTACCCGCTCGACCGAACCGTTCTCGGACACCGTAACCTCCGTGCTCTCCGAGCCGTACGCTTCTTCTGCGGCGGCGGGCATCGCGAGGACGCCGAGACTCGTCGCCAGCAAGACGACTGTCGCCACACCGATCGAAACGCTCGTTCTATCCGCGATATGAACCATAACCCAACTTTCGCCACATCTGTCATAAATGGTATGATCGGGAAACGGCGGTCATCGACGGAATGCCGGACGAGCACCGCGGTCGACGTTCGAGCACCGACTCTCGACTCGAGACAACTTTTATCGGCGCGACCGGGATACCATCGGTCGTGACAGTGCGACACGACACGCTGACGATCTCGTGGCTCGGCTACGCGACCGTTCGGATCGAATCCGACACTGGAACCGTCGTCTACATCGACCCCGGTCGATACGGCACGCTCACCGGCGAGTGGGACCGGGACGTTCCCCATCCGCCGGGCCGAGAGTACACCGAACGCGACGGCGATCTCGTGTTGGTGACCCACGATCACCACTACGACTCCGACGGCGTCCGCCGAGTCGCCCGCGAGGACGCGACGGTCGTCGCCTACGAGGCCGTCGACGCCGCGTCGATCCGTGCCGGCGGGCGCGAGGTCGAAGACCTCGACGCGCTCCCCTACGACGTCCGCCGCGTGGAATACGGCGACGAGCTGGCGGTCGGCGACATCGACCTCGAGGTGATTTCCGCCTACAACCACCCCGACGGCCGCAACGTCGACGAGAGCGGCGAGCCGATCCACCCCGAGGGATTCGGCTGCGGCTATCGGTTCGTCGTCGACGGAACGAGCGCGTTCTGGACCGGCGACAGCGACGTTCTCGACGGTCACGCCGATCTCGACGTCTCGCTATTCCTGCCGCCGATCGGGAAGAACTTCACCATGAACCGGACCGAGGCCGCCGAACTCGCCGCGGCGATCGATCCCGACCTCGTCTGTCCGATCCACTACAACACGTTCCCGGACCTCGAGGCCGATTCGCGGGCGTTCGCCGCCGACGTTGCGGCCAATGGGGTCCCCGTTGTCCTCGACGAGGCGTGACGGCTGACGCGGACGGGACGATCGACGGATCGAGTCGGCGCGTCAGAACTCGAGCGGTTCCGCTTCCCCCCATCGGGGGACGAACTCCTCGTGGACGTTCGCGGCGAACTCCGGGTCCTTGAGGTCGATCATCCCGAACGCGTCGCCCGAGGAGAGCGGGTTCGGCACCTGGATACAGATTTCGACGCCGTCGATGATGTTGAACGACCCCGAGATGTCGTCGTTCGTGCGCACGTCGAAGTCGTCACGCTGCTGGAGCGTCTCCCGGTAGCGCTCGCCGACCTCCTCGGACATCGAGGCGACCATCTCGCGCGTCATCAGGAGATCGATGGAGACGCCCCGATCGAGGGCGTCCTCGAGTTGCGCGGTAACCGCCTCGCTGACCGACTGCATGTCCCACTGCGGGGACGGATCGGCCGACACCATCACGATGTGGTCGTCGGCGGCCGCGAGTCGCTCGAGCATGAGGTCGACGGTCTCCTCGGGGCCGACCGCGGCGGTCCAGAACTGGTCTTCGACCGGCTCGGCCGCGTCGAGCTCGTCGGCCAGGTCGTCGACGATCGACTCGTACTGGTCGGCCTTCTCCTCGAGTTCGCGTTTCTTGTCCTCGAGCAGCCGATCGAGGGCCGTCGACGGTTCGACGGCGACGTACTTCTTTGGCCGACTCGCGGTCTGGCTCCGGACGAGGTTGTACTGCTCGATGCTGTTGAGCACGTCGTAGATCCGTCCCATCGGCACGTCGCTGGCACGCGACAACTCTTTCGCCGTTGTGGGACCGGTATTGAGCAGCGACCGGTAGGCTCGGGCCTCGTACTCCGAGAGCCCGAGATCCCTGAGACTGGACATTGTCTGCAAGAACTAACCGCGGGAATATAAACGCTGTGGTCGTTTGATGGACGACTGACTGGCGCGCGAACTCGGCCACGCGCGTTACTCGAGGACCGACTGGACGCGTTCGCTCAACTCGGCAGGGGTTTCGGCGACGTCCGAGCGCTGCTCGCCGCGTTCGACTCGCGCCAGACCGGCCTCGAGGTCGTCGGCGTCGGGAACGACGACCTTCTCGTGGTCCGCCATTCGCAGGGCGGCCCGGTGGAGATCGGTTCCGGGTTCGGTCGCGATGCGGATCACCAGCGGCCCCTCGAGCAGTCGCGAGACGGCGGTCGCGTAGCGGGCCATCTGGACGCCGAAGCGGTCGCTCGCGCCGGCGAAGGCCTCGAGCGTCTCCCGGGCGACCTCGCGGTACTCCGTCTCGCCGGTCAGGACCGCGAGCTCCAGCAGCGCGTCCGCGAGGGCGACGTTCGTATCCAGCGGTCGAAGCGGCCGATCGAGGAGTCCGGCCCCCGTCGCCGGCCCGTCGAGGAACGACTCCCCGTCGCGGAGCCGATCGATCGCCGCGTCCGCGACTGCGGTCGCGGACGCCAGCGCGTCCCTCTCGAGGACGCTCGCGGTCGTCGTCAGCGCCGACAGGACGCGGGCCTGATTCGCGAGCAACGCCATCGGCTCGCCGTCCGCGTCGCGTTCGGCGTCGCCCTCGAGCGCGTGGACGACCACGCCGTCCTCGAGCAGGTCCGCTCGGACGGTCTCGAGGGCGCGTTCGGCGTACCGACGCGCCCGCTCGTCGTCGGTGTAGGCGTGGTAGGTGAGCAGTCCTTCGATTGCCAGTCCGTTCGGGCCGGCGAAGACGCCCTCGTCGACCGGCGGCTCGTCGGCCGCGGCGCGGTCGGTCGCGTCGATCGTGTGGGCGTCGTCCTCGCCGGGCGCCTGACTGTTCGCGAAGGCGTCGGCGTCGTCGTTCCACAGCGTCGTCGTGAGGTAGTCGACGGTCCGCTCGGCGGGCTCGCGGTACTCGTCTCTGCCCGTCAGCAGGTAGGCGTTGGCGAACGCGCGCACGAGCGCGCCGTTGGAGTCTAAGAGCTTCTCGTGTTGGAGTCCGGCCCAGTCGCGTTCGGCCGCGAACCGGTAGAATCCCCCGTCGTACTCGTCAAGCAGGTTCGCGCTGACCGCGTCGAACGACCGCAGAGCCATCTCACGGTCGCGCTTGAGCGCGAACTCGAGGGCGTCGGGCAGCGGAAACTTCGGACTCCCGCCCCAGCCGCCGGCGGTCTCGTCGTAGGCCTCGGTTAACTGGCCGAGCATCGCCGACTCGACGTCGGCCGTGAGTCGGCCCGCGGGCGGGTTGTCCTCGCGGAGCGGGCGAGGGACGCGACCGGCGCCACTGCCTTTCGTCTGCCACATGGTCCGAACGCTGTCCAGTACCTGTCGCATCCCGTCGGGACCGAGATAGCCCGCGCCGGTCAGCACCGTCCCGTCCGGGGCCAGAAAGACCGTCGACGGAAACCCGCCCATGTTATACCGATCACGCACGCGCGGGCGACGATCGACGTCGACACGAACGGGGACGAAACTGTCGTTGACGTTCGCCGCGATGCGGGGCTCCGCGTAGGTCTCCGCGTCCATCTCGTGGCAGTGATCACACCACGTCGCAGTGAGCGAGAGCAAGACCGGGGCGTCCGCCTCCGCCGCCTCGTCGAAGGCGTCCTGACCCCACTCGCGCCACTCGACACGCGTCTGGTCGTTCATATCGGACCCTCGGCTGTCGCGGGCGTAAGCCCTTCGACTGCGGAACCGCCGATGAAACCGGCGTGATCGCGGGATCAACCGGATCGACCTGCTGGCGAGCGGAGCCGCTCCGGAGTGGTCGTTTCACGGATGTGTAGTGAGAGTAAAGCGTTTTCACCCTCCGCCGGCTATGTCGAGGCATGCTCCGGTGGATTGCCGCGTTGTTGCTCATCCCGTTCCTCGATGCGGTGTTGCTCGGGTTCCTCGTCACCCAGTTCGGCGCGCTCACCTGGGTCGGGATGGTGCTGCTCGTCGTCCTGACCGGACTCGTCGGCATGTTGCTCGTCCGTGCCGAGGGTCGCCGAACTATCGGGAAGATGCAGCGAACGATGGCCGAGGGGAAGCCACCGACGAACGAACTGCTCGACGGTGCCCTCCTGATCGCGGCCGGGGCCTTCCTGCTGACTCCCGGCCTCGTCACGGACGCCATCGGCTTCCTGTTGGCCGTCCCGCTGACCCGAATTCCGATTCGGGCCGCGCTCAAACGCTACGTGATCGTCCCCTACGCGGACAAGAAGACCGGCGGCTTCGCCAGTGGAAACGTCTGGACGTTCGGCTTCCCCGACGACGGATCGACTCGAGACGGGCGTAGCAGCGGCGGTTCGACCGACGGCGGGACGTACGATCTCGGTGCTGACGACTACACGGTCGACGACACGGGCGACGGGGACTCGTATACGATCGACTTCGGCGACGAACGGACGTCCGATTCCGGCGACGATCTGGACGACGACCCCTCCGCCCGGTAGCGGTTCGCACGGGGCCCGAAGAAAGAAACGCTTAAACGTTCCACCCCGCAACTATTGAGTGCGAAGCGCGGGCCAATAGCTCAATTAGGTTGAGCGCCACTCTGATAAGGTGGAGGCTCTCGGTTCAAATCCGAGTTGGCCCACTACTTTTCCGACGAACAAATCCGTGAGTCGGAGATACGTGCAGCCACGAGGAGTTGAGCCTTGGAAGTCGCACGCCCGGGACCGAACGAAGTGAGCGACCCGGAACGTCTTCGGTTGTTTCTAATTCGAATCGCCTCACTACGGTTCGACGAGTAAATTCGCGAGTTGCGGGTATAGACTCACTCGAATCGGAACTCCGGAAATCGCGTACTCGGAAACGGACAGAGTGAGTACTCCAGAGCGTCTTCCTCGGTCCGGCACCTCAGCTGGGTCTCTGCGAGTCACAGCCCGAAGCGACCGACGCGAAAGGGGTCGGCGATCTCGTCACCTCGAGATCGTCCAAATCCGTAGCGATCCGTCTCTCTCGACGAACAGACTCGTCTACTGAGCACCACCGTACCACGAGGGTCGGAATCACGGGTAACGCATGTTCACGCTCGGAGGGAGTCGCCCTCTACTCGAGACAGCGAGCCACCGGTCTCGTGTTCGAACGGGCTCCCCCGGTTCACTCGAGCGATCAGGATAACTCATCGCGTACGCGTTTTCAGTGAGCGGCGATCCGAAGATGACTCGTCTCCTGTTCCGGTCTCGAGTAGCCGAACTGATCACACGGATCGGAATAGTATATTCGTATTGATTGTTGCATGGTACTACCTATCTTTGAAGGTTCGATTCAGAGGCCTTAAATAGTACCCAGCGGTTACAAAGTAATACGCAGAAGATGAGGACCCTTCCCCTGCGGTCCGCCGTACAGAAGGGGTCTGATGTTAGCCTTGGTAGTTCGGTGACGCCCGATCGGTCGACGATCCGTGGTCACCGAACGTGGACCCATGTGTGAGTGTGTATCTTAACATTCACCGCCAACAAACCCTCCCCAACTGGGGAGATCATATAGCATTCCGGTTGATCCTGCCGGAGGTCATTGCTATTGGAGTCCGATTTAGCCATGCTAGTTGCACGAGTTTAGACTCGTAGCAGATAGCTCAGTAACACGTGGCCAAACTACCCTATGGATCCGAATAACCTCGGGAAACTGAGGCTAATTCGGAATACGATTCCCACGCTGGAACTGCGGGGAATCCGAAACGTTACGGCGCCATAGGATGTGGCTGCGGCCGATTAGGTAGACGGTGGGGTAACGGCCCACCGTGCCGATAATCGGTACGGGTTGTGAGAGCAAGAGCCCGGAGACGGTATCTGAGACAAGATACCGGGCCCTACGGGGCGCAGCAGGCGCGAAACCTTTACACTGCACGCGAGTGCGATAAGGGGACTCCAAGTGCGAGGGCATATCGTCCTCGCTTTTCGCGACCGTAAGGTGGTCGCAGAATAAGTGCTGGGCAAGACCGGTGCCAGCCGCCGCGGTAATACCGGCAGCACGAGTGATGACCGCTATTATTGGGCCTAAAGCGTCCGTAGCTGGCCGTGCAAGTCCATCGGGAAATCCGCGCGCTTAACGCGCGGGCGTCCGGTGGAAACTGCATGGCTTGGGACCGGAAGACCAGAGGGGTACGTCCGGGGTAGGAGTGAAATCCCGTAATCCTGGACGGACCACCGGTGGCGAAAGCGCCTCTGGAAGACGGATCCGACGGTGAGGGACGAAAGCTCGGGTCACGAACCGGATTAGATACCCGGGTAGTCCGAGCTGTAAACGATGTCTGCTAGGTGTGGCACAGGCTACGAGCCTGTGCTGTGCCGTAGGGAAGCCGTGAAGCAGACCGCCTGGGAAGTACGTCCGCAAGGATGAAACTTAAAGGAATTGGCGGGGGAGCACTACAACCGGAGGAGCCTGCGGTTTAATTGGACTCAACGCCGGACATCTCACCAGCATCGACAACGTGCCGTGAAGGTCAGTGTGATGAGCTTACTGGAGCCGTTGAGAGGAGGTGCATGGCCGCCGTCAGCTCGTACCGTGAGGCGTCCTGTTAAGTCAGGCAACGAGCGAGACCCGCACTCCTAATTGCCAGCAACACCCTTGTGGTGGTTGGGTACATTAGGAGGACTGCCAGTGCCAAACTGGAGGAAGGAACGGGCAACGGTAGGTCAGTATGCCCCGAATGTGCTGGGCGACACGCGGGCTACAATGGCCAAGACAGTGGGATGCAACCCCGAAAGGGGGCGCTAATCTCCGAAACTTGGTCGTAGTTCGGATTGAGGGCTGAAACTCGCCCTCATGAAGCTGGATTCGGTAGTAATCGCGCCTCAGAAGGGCGCGGTGAATACGTCCCTGCTCCTTGCACACACCGCCCGTCAAAGCACCCGAGTGGGGTCCGGATGAGGCCAGCGCAACGCTGGTCGAATCTGGGCTCCGCAAGGGGGCTTAAGTCGTAACAAGGTAGCCGTAGGGGAATCTGCGGCTGGATCACCTCCACAGACCGGGACCGGGGCGCTGCCCCGGCCCACAAGTCGTGGCGCTCTGCGCCACGCAGTTCACGTTCGATCGACCCACGTTAGGCCGATCGGGCACCTTTGAACTACCAAGGCTAACACTTTCGCGCTCTGTCCGCCCTCCGGGCGGACGTGGGCCCATAGCTCAGTGGTAGAGTGCCTCCTTTGCAAGGAGGATGCCCAGGGTTCGAATCCCTGTGGGTCCATACTCGGAGCGGATCGAATCGTGTCCCTTAAGTGGGAGACGGACTTTCGATCTAATCCGAACGAACCGATGCACCAGCCCGTGTAAACGTGGCTGGGAAGGGTTAATGCATGCCGCGTCTACGGTGTGCAGATGAGACCGTGTGTACGTGTAGTCCAGGCGTCCACTGGACCCGTTCCCGGGTCACTATCCGTTACACTTCCGTGTAACGTCGATCCGATGAACGTGGCTACTGTGCCAGCTGGTGGATCGCTCGGCTTGAGAGCTGAAGAAGGACGTGCCAAGCTGCGATAAGCCTGAGGGAGCCGCACGGAGGCGAAGAACTCAGGATCTCCGAATGGGAATCCCCACCGCAATTGCTTCGCGCAATGGGGAACGTCGAGAATTGAAACATCTTAGTATCGACAGGAAAAGAAAGCAAACGCGATGTCGTTAGTATTGGCGAAAGAACGCGACACAGTCCAAACCGAAGCCTTCACGGGCAATGTGGTGTTCGGACTGACGATCACTCTCCGAACCGCGACACGAAGTCTCCTGGAATGGAGCACGAAACAGGGTGACAGTCCCGTACTGTCGATTAGTAAGAGACGAGTCAGCTCCAGAGTATCGGGGGTTGGATATCCCTCGTGAAGATCGCGGGCATCGACCGCGAAGACTAAACACTCCTCAAGACCGATAGCGAACAAGTAGCGTGAGCGAACGCTGAAAAGCACCCCACGAAGGGAGGTGCAATAGGGCGTGAAATCAGTTGGCGATGGAGCGACTGGGCACAAAAGGTCCCGAACCCAATGAATCAGGTGCAAACCTGTAGTAAGCCGTTCGGGAAGCCGGTGTCCAGTCGTACGTTTTGAAAAACGAACCAGGGAGTGTGCCTGTTTGACGAGTCTAACTCGATCATCGAGGAAGGCGTAGGGAAACCGACATGGCCGCAGTCTTACGACGAGGGCCGCCGTGTTCAAGCGCGGGGAGTCAAACGGGCACGACCCGAAACCGGATGATCTAGGCATGGGCAGGGTGAAGCGTGGCGAAAGCCACGTGGAGGCCCGATAGCGTTGGTGTCCTACAATACCCTCGCGTGACCTATGTCTAGGGGTGAAAGGCCCATCGAATCCGGAAACAGCTGGTTCCAACCGAAACATGTCGAAGCATGACCTCTGCCGAGGTAGTTTGTGGGGTAGAGCGACGGATTGGGGGACCGCACTCCGAGAGGAGTGCGCCCCCCTGTCCAACTCCGAACCTACAAACGCCGCTCGACGCAGGGAGTCCGGTGCACGGGGTAAGCCTGTGTACCGTGAGGGAGACAACCCAGAGCTGGGTTAAGGTCCCCAAGTGTAGACTAAGTGCGATCGAAGGTGGTCGCAAGCCCTAGACAGCCGGGAGGTGAGCTTAGAAGCAGCTACCCTCTAAGAAAAGCGTAACAGCTTACCGGCCGAGGTTTGCGGCGCCCAAAATGATCGGGGCTCAAGTCTACCACCGAGACCTAGCAGCACCTGTCACAAGGTGATCTCGTAGGTTGGCGTTCTGTTCGGGTGGAAGCACGGTCGAGAGATCGTGTGGACCGTTCAGTAACGAAAATCCTGGTCATAGTAGCAGCGTTAGTCGGGTTAGAACCCCGACGGCCGAACGAATAAGGGTTCCTCAGCAATGCTGATCAGCTGAGGGTTAGCCGGTCCTAAGTCTGCCCGTAAGTCGAAGCAGACAACAGGGAAATAGGTTAATATTCCTATGCCAGTGTGCACTCAAAGCCGACGCTTTGGGGCCGCCTCTCCCGGGTTTTCGCCCGGGCGAACAGTCGAAACTCGTGGAAGCCGTAATGGCACGAAGCGAGCGAATGGCTGGATAGCGCAAGAGAGGTCAACCTAGAGCCCGTGAAAAGGCGAGCACACTGTCCGTACCGAGATCCGACACAGGTATTCGTGGCGGCGAAAGCCAAGGTCTGTCGGGAGCAACCGACGTTAGGGAATTCGGCAAGTTAGTCCCGTACGTTCGCAATAAGGGATGCCTGCCTCGCAACGAGGCAGGTCGCAGTGACTCGGGCGCTCCAACTGTCTAGTAACAACATAGGTGACCGCAAATCCGTAAGGACTCGTACGGTCACTGAATCCTGCCCAGTGCAGGTATCTGAACACCCCGTACAAGGGGACGAAGGACCTGTTAACGGCGGGGGTAACTATGACCCTCTTAAGGTAGCGTAGTACCTTGCCGCTTCAGTAGCGGCTTGCATGAATGGATCAATGAGAGCGCCACTGTCCCAACGTTGGGCCCGGTGAACTGTACGTTCCAGTGCGGAGTCTGGAGACCCCCAAGGGGAAGCGAAGACCCTATAGAGCTTTACTGCAGGCTGTCACTGAGACGTGGTCGCCATTGTGCAGCATAGGTAGGAGGCGTTACACAGGTACCCGCGCTAGCGGGCCACCGAGCCAGCATTGAAATACTACCCGATGGTGACTGCGACTCTCACTCCTGGCGGAGGACACTGGTAGCCGGGCAGTTTGACTGGGGCGGTACGCGCTTGAAAAGATATCGAGCGCGCCCCAAGATTTCCTCACCCGCGTCGGAGACGCGGGAAAGAGCGCAAGAGCATAAGGAAGTCTGACAGTGTCCGGCACAACGACGGACGCTGACGCGAAAGCGTGGTCTAGCGAACCAATGCGGCTGCTTGATGCGGCCCATTGCTGACAGAAAAGCTACCTTAGGGATAACAGAGTCGTCACCCGCAAGAGCACATATCGACCGGGTGGCTTGCTACCTCGATGTCGGTTCCCTCCATCCTGCCTGTGCAGAAGCAGGCAAGGGTGAGGTTGTTCGCCTATTAAAGGAGGTCGTGAGCTGGGTTTAGACCGTCGTGAGACAGGTCGGCTGCTATCTATTGGGGGTGTTACGGTATCTGACAAGAACGTTCGTATAGTACGAGAGGAACTACGAATGGGTGCCACTCGTGTACCGGCTGTCCGAGAGGGCACGTGCCGGGCAGCGACGCACCACGGGGTAAGAGCTGAACGCATCTAAGCTCGAAACCCACTTGGAAAAGAGATACCACCGAGGCCACTCGTAGAAGACGAGTTCGATAGACTCGGGATGTACGCACCAAGGCAACGAGGTGTTGAGTCCGCGAGCACTAACCGGCCAAGCCACACACTCATATCGCATCTGGATCAACACTGACCCGGAAACGGGTCCAGGCGCTAACTGGACTACACGTACTATACACGGTTTTGCCACCGATACTGGTATTGCGACGGTTCGATTCCGTCGATCGGCGTTGAGGCGGCCACAGCGGTGGGGTGCCACCCGTACCCATCCCGAACACGGACGTTAAGCCCACCTGCGTTTCGGCGAGTACTGGAGTGCGCGAGCCTCTGGGAGACCCGATTCGCCGCCATCCACTCATACTCCCATCATTATGCCCCACACAGCCACTGCTGTGTGGGGCGTTTCGTATTTATAGAGGCAGTCCTCGAGAATCGACAGTAGTCCGGCGGCGGTTCGATCCCGCCGGTCGGCGTTACGGCTCGTACAGCAGAGCCGTCCACGAGTGTCTTGAATACGAGAGCGATCCCGCGGCCGTTTGGGGAGTGCTCAGGAGACGATCGCTACGAACGTAATAGTCTAGCCATGATACCCACCACGGAGAGACCGATTCTATACACCCCTCGCTTTCAAAAACTACTCGCCAATCCGAGGGTTAGCGTTGATCGATGATCGAAGTGGGGTCGTGGTCAGGTTCGACTCGAGTGAATTTTCAAACCAATCGCCGGTCAACGGAGCCACTACACGAAGCAGTAATCGGATCGCTGAGCCGTTGTCTTGACTGTGCGGCGCTGTTCACGAGTGCAGCGAGCCGCTTCGGTTGCCGATCCCGGTGAGCGGGTACGACACGGGCGTTCTTTCAGGAGTGGAACGGAACACAGAGCAGCGCTTGTGCTTCTCGAGAGGGAATACAACCGAACGGTACCCGTCCCGGTACAGTCAGTCTCGAAATCGACTGGTGTGGAAACTGCCGCGCTACCAAATACATGGGTAGTCCGATACAACGACGAATATACTGTTCCCTAAACCACTATAGCAGTACGGACGGTCGAAGTAGATCCTCGCGACGTTCTCGGGCGCACACGGCCGTAAATCGTAGCCCGTGATACGAGCAGTAGCTTCGCGCCGCTGCTGCATCGACCGGCTCGCGATGTGACTGCGAGGCTCGAGACGAACGAGGACGAGAGAATCGACGTCCCGAACGGTGGTTCGGGAGCGTCGCGGACGCGAGGAGTCTCAGTCGGCGAGCGGCGACTCGGTCCCGCGGACGCTATCGACGATGACGTCGCCGTCGGGTCGGGACGCGATCCAGAACAGCTTGTGAGCGTCGACCGACTGCTCGAACGCGATGTCCGGCGCGGAGCCGACGGCGACCTTCCGAAGCGTCCACGTGAACACGGCGTCTTCGGCTTTCTCGCGAACCTGTTCGTCGGAGAGTTCGGACGGAACGACGAGCACGTCGTCGACCGTCGTCGCGACGGTCTCCGGAAACACGTCGGCCCGGACGGCGAGTCGACGGGAACGATCGACGCTGACGACGTATTCGACGTCGCGGTCCGCAATCAGCGGTCGTTCGATCGTCGCAACGGCGTCGTAAATGCGATAGGGGTATGCGACAGCGCCGACACGACCGCTCGAGTCGACGTCCTCGCGCGTCACCGTCGGTTCGATGACGGTGAGGTCCGCGCAGTCACGCGGCTCGCCCGTGATGGGCGCGGGCTCGACCGACTGCCGACGCGTGTCGCTCATCTACTCGTCACCCTCGTCCCAGTACTCGCTGGCCGTAACGTGTGCGCGGATGTTATCGGTTTCCGTGACGGCCTTCGGACCGACGTCGCGACCGCCGTCGGTCACGTAGTCGGGGGTTCCCGTCGGATCGTCACTGCTCGAGAGGGCAGAGAGCGGCTTGTTGAAGGACTTGAAGTGGTCGTCGACGCCCTCCGGGGGCGTCGTCAGAAGCGAGACGACGATGAGCGTCGCCGTCGAGAGGATGAACGCGGGGAAGAGTCCGTAGACCCCGACCAGTCCCGTGAGGAACGCCGAGCCCTCGACGGCTCCCATGAGTCCGAACAGGTCGAGGACGTTCGACAGCTGCGTCCAGAGGATCATCGTCGAGGTTCCGACGATCATGCTCGCGACGGATCCGGTCGCGGTGACCCGTTTCCACCACACGGCCGCGATGAGCGTCGGACCGATGGCCGCGCCGAGGCCGCCCCAGGCGTAGTCGAGGACGAGCGTGTAGATCGGCGTGTTCTGCGCGAGGAAGGCGAACGCGACGCTCGCTGCTCCGAGCCCGAGCGTGACGTACTGGGAGTAACGGACGAGCGTCTCCTGACTCGCGTTCGGGTTGACGTAGCCGTGGTAGACGTCCTCGACGATCGCGCTCGTCGCGACGAGCAGCTGGGAGTCCGCGCTAGACATCATCGCGGCGAGTGCGGCCGCCAGGATGATCCCCGCGATCGCACCGGGGAAGAACTCGAGCGTGAGCAGCGGCATGACGTTGTTCGGGTCGTTGATGCCGCCCTGACCGAAGACGACCAGCGCGTACAGTCCGACGAAGCCGGCGCCGATGTAGGCGACGAACATGAACAGCTGGGCGACCAGCGCCGCCAGCCGAATGTTCTCGACCTCGTCGATTCCCATGAACCGGACCATCACGTGCGGGTTCCCGGGGATACCGAGCCCGATCGCGGCGTAGCTGATGATACCGAAGATCGCGGCCCAGCCGGTCATGCCGGCCGTGACGCTCGTGTACGAACTCCCGGCGGACGCGAGTTCGCCGAACGGGAGCCCGTAGTTGGTAAAGGCGATGATCGGCAGGACGATGAACGCGGCCAGGATGATCGCGCCCTGCACGTAGTCGGACCACGCAACGGCGAAGTAGCCGCCGAGCATGGTGTAGCCGACGACGATGACGCCGCCCACGAGGATCCCGACCAGCGACGAGACACCGGTGAGGACCTCCAGCAGCGTCCCGGCGGCGACGATCTGTGCACCCACGTATCCGCCTTCGAAGATCATCAACACGAACGCGGAGACGCCCTTGACGTAGCCGGTATCGTCCTGGAGACGCGTCTCGAAGAAGGTCGGCAGCGTGACCGCCTTCACGATTTCCGTGTACTTCCGGAGGCGTTTCGCGATTCCGGCCCACGCGAACAGGTCGGCGGGAATCATCCCGAGCCCGTTGTAGAAGGCCATCACACCGGTACCGAACGCGTCGCTCGGGACACCGAGCGTGAGCCAGCCGCTCATCTCGGAGGCGCGTTCGGAGAAGCCCGTGACGACCGGGCCGACGCTCCGTCCGCCGATGACGTAGTCGTCGACGGAGTCCATGAGTCGCGAGGAGTACAGGCCGATCCCGAGGAGGACGAGCAGATACACGGCGAACGTTCCGAGCACCCAGATTCCGGCCGAGCCGGCTAGTCCGTCACTGGCCATGCTCTGCCTCCTCGTAGCGCTTTCGGAGTTGTTCTTCGCGCTTTCCCTCCCAGACGTAGTAGACGCCGAGCATCACCAGATACACGGCGAACGGTCCGAATAACCACAGCAATTCGACTGAACCACTCTCAAGCATACTGCCGTGTGCTTACTACCCACAGATAAACATACCGAATTTACCTCCTTGATAGCGGATTATCTCGGAACGGAAAGAATTCCAGGGGGATTACATTCCAGTAGTCAATCGCTGTGTCATCGCGTCGCGTTTCGAACTGTTCCCGGCTCCGTCACACACCGACGACGGCGCGGAGGGCGAACAGCGCGTTCTCCTTCCGTTCGCGGACGCGACGGTAGAAGTACTGCATCCACTTGTCGCCGTAGGGAACGTACTGATTGACCTCGTAGCCCTTCTCGGCGAGTTCGCGCTGGGCGTCCTCGCGAACGCCCATGAGCATCTGGATCTCGAACGGCGTTCCGTACTCCTTGTGGAGGTCGACTGCGGTCTTGAGCATCTTCGTGTCGTGGCTTCCGACCGCGATACCCTGATCGAATTCCCGGAACAGGAACTCGAGGTGGTCCTCGTAGGCCTCGTCGACGGCCGCTTTCGAATCGAGAGCGACCGACGACGGTTCGTCGTACGCGCCCTTGACCAGACGGACCGCTGCGGGAACGTCGGCGAGTCGTTCGAGGTCGTCGCGCGTCCGCGTGAGGTTGGCCTGAATCGCGACGCCGACGCCGTTCGGGTGGTCGCGGGCCGTCGCTTCGACGGCGTCGAGTGTCGTGTCGGTCGTCGTGTGGTCTTCCATGTCACACCAGACGAACACGTCTTCGGCCGCCGCGGCCTCGACGATTCGTTCGAAGTTCTCCGTGAAGACGTCCGGACCGACGTCGATCCCGATCTGGGAGGGTTTGACCGAGATGGTCCCGTTCAGATTGCGGTCGGCCAGACCCGCGGCGAGACGGCAGTATTCGTCGGCGTCCTCGGCCGCAGGTTCGGGCTCGTGATAGTGTTCGCCGAGCAGGTTCAGGATGCCGCCCATGCCTGCTTCGTTACACTCCGAAACGTGATCCAGTGCACCGGATGCGGACGTGCCGGCGACGAACCGGCTTGCGATCGGGGGAATCATACCCAATCGCTGGAACGGAAGCCCCCTAAATCGATACCCGACCAAAAGATTCGGGCTGAAGGAGTGAGAATAAATCCTCGAGAACGGATCAGGCGTCGTCGGGATTGAGCAATTTCGCTTCCGCCTTCCGAAGGTGCTCGAGTAGCGTGGTCTTCGAGATGTCGAGTTCGTCCGCGAGTTCGCGCGTACTGATCTCGCGGGGCCAGGCGTAGTAGTTTCGCTCGCAGGCGAGTTCGAACGCTTCGCGCTGGCGCGGCGTGAGACGATCGGTCCGGTCGGCGGTCTCCGACGGGCCGCCGTCGGGCGTGGCGACTCGGCTGATCGAGATCTCCGCATCGGTCTCGGTGCGGATGGCCTCGAGTCGGGCCCGGATCTCGTCGCGGTCGCCGGCGACGAAGACGGGCCAGTGTTCGACGCCGCCTTCGACGCGCACCGACGCGTCGTGGATGAAGCCGTGGGAGACGAGCGCGTCGCTGATGCTGTGTTCGGGCTCGTACTCGACGAACAGTTCGCGGGTCGCGTTCCCCGGGTTCGGTGCCGTGCCGGTCGGTCGCTGTCCGAGTTCGACCGTCGAGTGCGTCAGCGGTGACTCGTCTGCGAACGCGACGAACTCGTCGAGTTGGTCCGTCGTGTCGGCGTAGACGGTGAAGTGACCCTTGACCGCATCCTCGACGGTTCGATGGACGGTGTGGACGAGCAGGCCGGCGTCGACCGCCTCGGTCGCCTGCAAGCCCCAGCAATCCGGATGCCAGATCTCGAGCGTGAGTCGTGTGCCGTCCGCGGTCCCTGTCGTAGTCGTCGTCGGACTGGTGCTGCTCATGCGTCGGCTCTACTCGATACTCCCGTGTGCGCACCATAAACATACTGAATGTCGCTAACGCCCGTCCGCTCGTCAGCGTTCGTGTCTCGTTCCACGGCGCTCGTATCGGTTCCGTCCGTACCGCGACTCGAAATCGCGCCGCGCGATGGTCCGCTCCTCGGTCACCGATGGACGCGGGAGCGCCCGACCATGGGAGGCCGTGGTTATTCCGCGGTGATCCGTCATCCATACCGTATGAGTCAGCAGACGACAGCCCAGCCTGACCGGCACTACATCAACGGTGAGTGGACCGATGGGAACGGCGACGAGACCTTCGAAAGCGAGAACCCGGCGACCGGCGAAACGCTGCGGACCTTCCACCGCGGGACCGAGGCCGACGTCGACGAGGCCCTCGAGGCCGCGGAAGAAGCACAGGAGGAGTGGCGCGACCTGTCGTACATCGACCGCGCGGAGTACCTCTGGGACATCTACCACGAGCTGCGCGAGCGGACGGACGAACTCGGGGAGATCGTCACCAAGGAGTGCGGCAAGGAGATCTCCGAGGGCAAGGCCGACGTCGTCGAGGCCGCCCATATGGTCGAGTGGGCCGCCGGCAACGCCCGTCACCCCCACGGTGACGTGGTGCCGAGCGAGATCGGGAGCAAGGACGCCTACATGCGTCGCAAACCCCGCGGCGTCGTCGGCTGTATCACGCCGTGGAACTTCCCCGTCGCGATCCCCTTCTGGCACATGGCCGTCTCGCTGGTCGAAGGGAACACGGTCGTCTGGAAGCCCGCCGAGCAGACGCCGTGGTGCGGCCAGATCATCGCCGAGATGTTCGAGGAGAGCGGCATCCCGGACGGCGTGTTCAACATGGTGCAGGGCTTCGGCGACGCCGGGGCCTCGATCGTCGACGATCCGCGCGTCGACACCGTCCTCTTCACCGGCTCGGCCGAGGTCGGCCAGGAGGTCGCTCGGTCCGTCGCCGAACAGCCCGGGAAGCTCGCGGCCTGCGAGATGGGCGGCAAGAACGCGGTCGTCATCAGCGACGAGGCCGACCTCGACACGGCCGTCCACTCGGCCGTGATGAGTTCGTTCAAGACCACCGGCCAGCGCTGCGTCTCGAGCGAACGGCTGATCGTCCACGAGGACGTCTACGATGAGTTCAAAGAGCGATTCGTCGAGATCGCCGAGAACCTCGCCGTCGGCGATCCGCTGGCTGAGGACACCTTCATGGGCCCGCTCGTCGAGGGCGAGCACAAGGAGAAGGTCCTCGAGTACAACGAACTCGCCCGAAACGAGGACGTGAACGTCCTCGTCGACCGCGACGAACTGGACGACGAGGAGATTCCGGACGACCACGAGGACGGCCACTGGATCGGACCGTTCGTCTACGAGGCCGACCCGGACGCGGACCTCCGCTGCACGCAGGAGGAGGTCTTCGGTCCTCACGTCGCGCTCATGAAGTACTCGGGTGACATCGAGGACGGCGTCGAGATCCACAACGATACCGAGTACGGGCTCGCGGGAGCGATCATCTCCGAGAACTACCGCGAGATCAACTACTACCGCGATAACGCCGAAGTCGGGCTCGCGTACGGCAACCTGCCGTGCATCGGTGCGGAAGTGCACCTGCCGTTCGGCGGCGTCAACAAGTCCGGGAACGGTTACCCGAGCGGTCGCGAAGTGATCGAAGCCGTCACCGAACGCACCGCCTGGACACTGAACAACTCGAAGGACATCGAGATGGCCCAGGGGCTGTCCGCTGACATCACGACCGACGATGACTGAGACGAGCTGTCCGCTCTGCGGTCGACCGGCCGCCGTCTCGTCGGAGTGGTGTCGGCACTGCGGTTGGATGCGACGCTGCGGCGCCGACTAGCGCCGATCGGCCCGGTTGCTGTTCTCCACTGAGTTCACTCGATCAGGTCCTGTCCGCGCGAATCGAATCTCGCGCGAACCGAACGCGGCGACACGCGGGTGCACTACCTTTTCGGCGATGGTGTTCCGAATGCGTGAACGACCGATATCGATACTGACCAGTAACGCACGATGGTTTCCCGAACTCGGTCGGAACGGACACCGCCCGTTTCCGACCGTTCACGCTTTCCGAACATATCTCCGTCAGAGCGACTCGCCGAATGACCGTCGATGACGGGAACGTATCGTCGGTACCTGCTCCAGACTGCAATTCTAACTCATATATGAAATAAAGCTCTTTTCAGAAACTATCTTTAGAAATAATGTAGCGGCTTGAGATTGTAATCATTCATCCCGACAAACCCGTTCACACATTCCGAACGCTTATGTCGAGGGACGACCACGGATTGAACAATGTCGGATACCGGTCCACGCTCGGTCAAGACGACGAAAACGTCGCTCGAGCTCGTGCGCGCGATCCGCGACAGCGACGGTGCCACGTTGAGCGACCTGGCCGGCCAACTCGAGCTGGCGAAGAGTACCGTTCACAACCACCTCCACACGCTGGTCGAGGAGGGGTTTCTCGTTCGGGAGGGCGACACCTACCACGTCGGGCTCCAGTTTCTCCCGTTCGGTAAGCACGCGCGCGACCGAAATCCGCGGTACGTGACGGCCCGGCGGCGGGTCTACGCCCTCGCGGAGAAGACGGGCAACGAGGCCGACTTCATCGTCGAGGAAAACGGACGCGCGTACTCCCTCGAGTACGCCATCGGCGAGTCGAGCCGCCGGGGACTGTCGGAGTCGGGCCCCTTCCGTGCGGGTAATCGGTTTTACATGCACAACTGCGCCTCGGGCAAGGCCATGCTGGCGTCGATGCCCGAATCGCGCGTTCGGGAGATCATCGAGCGCTGGGGACTTCCGGCCACGACCGATCGAACCGTCACCGACGAGACGGCGCTGTTCGACGAACTCGAGGCGATCCGGTCTCGCGGGTACGCGATCAACAACGAAGAACTGATCGAGGGGTATCGATCCATCGGCGCGGCGGTGACGAGTCCGGACGGCGAGGTCGTCGGCGCGTTCTCGATCGGCGGCCCGACGTACCGCATGGCCGTCGACGAATCGACGAGCGAGGAGATCGGCCACCTGCTGAGAGACGAGATCGAGGCGCTCGAAGCGGAACTATTCTAACAGAATATTACACCCGTATGTGTGTAATCATGAGGTGACTCTCGGGCGAGTTCGCCCCTCGTTCGATCGGGCCGATACCGGGAAACGCCCGATAGAGCGATGGCTACAGATGGTTCTGGCCCACTGCCGGAGTCGCCTCCGGACGGCTACCCACCGCTTCGACGACCGTGGCTACGCGGGCTCGTCGTCGCTGGCCAGCGAGTCGAATCGTTCCTGTGGCGTCGGGTCCGTGGCGCTCCGGCCGGGTCGTCTCGGGAGTCGCTGTGCCACGAGGAGGTCGTCGTCCTTGATAACTACTCGCAGGATATCGTCGGCATCGACCGACTCGAGCGTCGATCGCGGAGCCACGTGCTGATCGACGAGTTCGCCGTCCTCCTCGAGCAAGAGGACGACGTATCGTCCGTCGACGATCCGGTCGACGGTCGCGATGTACTGGTTCACGTCGGCCGGCTCGCAGCCGGCCGTAGCCGACCTCGAGCGGGCATCGCCTGCGTCTGCGGGCGGTGTCGGTTCGTCGGCGTCGCTGTCGGCGCTGGCCGTCGCCGCCGTGGCGACCGATGCCAGACCCAGCGAGCCGATCGTTCGGAGTACCGTTCGTCGCGTCGATTGCTGTCGCGTCGACATACCCCCGTTGGCCGCGTGATCACTGATAAACGTGCGGCCGCAGTGAGCGTTCTCGCTACGCCAGTCATCTGTTCCGTATGGTGAAACAATATGCAGACGAAATCGAAGGACGGGAAATCGAACGGGTGGCTGTCTCTCGTTTCGAGTCGAACCGGCTACTGGATCGATCACTCGAGCGTGGGAACGCACGAGTCGGACGTCCGTTCGACGCCGTCGGATCGATCGCGACCGGTTCAGCCGTAGGCGAGCGTCACGCGGATCTCGTCGGCCCTGTCTCGGAGTCGGGCCGGAAGTTCCTCGTGGACGGTCGCGTCTTTGAATCGACTCGTCGGTCCGAACACGCTAAGCGCGCCGAGCAGGTCGTCGTCGGGCGTGTAGACGGGGACGGCGACGCCCCGGAGGCCGTCCATGTGTTCCTGATCGTTCACGGCGTAGCCGCGCTCTCGGATCCGCTCGAGTTCGGCGCGGAGCTCACCGGGGTCGGTGATGGTGTTGTCCGTGATCGCCTCGAGACCCTTCTCGTCGACGAACCGGGCGACCGCGTCGTCGTCCCACTCCGCGAGGATCGCCTTCCCCGACGCTAGCGAGTGCAGCGGCCGCCGTTCGCCGATCAACGTGTTCGAGCGGCTGCCGTATCGGTGAATGTAGACGGCCTCGCCGCGCTCTTCGACGGTGAAGACCGCTCGCTCGCCGGTCTCCTGACCGAGTTCGAACACCGCCCGTTTCGCGGCCGCGTAGCCCGCCTCTCGGTTGCGTGCCCGCTCGCTGATCTCGAGCAGTCGGAAGCCGATGGAGTGCTCGCCGTCGCGTTCGACGACGTATCCCATGTCGGTCAGCGTCGCGAGATGGCGGTAGACGGTGCTCTTGCTCAGTCCCGTTTGGCGGGTGAGTTCCGTGATCGTGAGCCCGTCCGTTTCCGCGAGCGCCTCGAGGATCGCGAACGTCTTTCGCGTAGTCGAGACGCCCGCGTCGGTTTCGTCTCCCTCGTCCGTCTCCATACGTGTACATCCGTCACTAACCAGTTCAATGTTCCGGAGAGTGAAACGCAGTTGCAGAGCTGCGGAACGCTTGTCGTTGCCGTCGCGAGATGACCCGACTATTTTCGCTTTCCGGGAACAATATCCCGTATTACGAAATACGTATTCCGGAAGTCGGGACAAGAGTGACGAATCGCTTCCTGCAGGTAACGCAGTTCTCGTACCGGACCGTCTCGAGACGGTCGCCTCGAGTCGTTACTGGTAGGCCGGGATACCCGTGAACTCCTCGCCGAGGACGAGCGTGTGGATGTCGTGGGTGCCCTCGTACGTGTAGACCGTCTCCATGTTGGCCATGTGGCGCATCGGCGAGTAGTCGGTCGTGATGCCGTTACCGCCGAGCATCTCGCGGGCGATTCTGGCCTGGTCGCGAGCCGTTCGGACGTTGTTGCGCTTGGCCATCGAGACGTGTTGGGGCCGCATCTCGCCGCGCTCCTTGAGTTCCGCCAGGCGGTAGGCGAGCAACTGGGCCAGCGTGATCTGGGTTCCCATCTCCGCGAGCTTGCGCTGCTGGAGCTGGAAGCGTCCGATCGGGCCGCCGAACTGGTCGCGGTCCTGTGCGTACTGGCGGGCCTCCTCGAAGCAGTCGCGGGCGGCGCCGACGGCGCCCCAGGCGATGCCGTAGCGGGCCTGCGTGAGACAGGACAGCGGCCCCTTCATGCCGGAGACGCCGGGTAGGACGTTCTCCTCGGGGACGGAGACGTCGTTGAGGCCGATCTCGCCCGTGATCGAGGCCCGCAGGGAGAGCTTCTCGGTGATCTTGTTCGTCGAGACGCCGTCGCGGTCCGTCTCGACGAGGAAGCCTCTGACGGGGGTGTCGGGATCCGACTGGTCGCGCGCCCAGACGACCGCGACGTCCGCGATCGGCGAGTTGGTGATCCAGGTCTTCGAGCCGTTGAGGACGTAGCCGTCGCCGTCCTCCTCTGCACGGGTCTCCATCGCCGACGGGTTCGAGCCGTGTTCGGGTTCCGTGAGCCCGAAACAGCCGACGGCCTCGCCCTCGCCGAGTTTCGGCAGCCACTCCTCCTTCTGGGCCTCGCTCCCGTAGGCGTGGATCGGATACATGACGAGTGCACCCTGGACCGACGCCATCGACCGCAGCCCCGAGTCGCAGGCCTCGAGTTCCTGCATGAGGAGTCCGTAGGCCGTTTCGGAGACGTTCGGCGAACCGTATCCCTCGAGGTTGGGGGCGTAGAAGCCGAGGTCGCCCATCTTCGGGATGACCTCTTTCGGGAACGTCCCGTTCTCGAAGTGCTCGCCGATGGCGGGCCTGACGTGTTCCGCGACGAACTCCCGGGCCGTATCGCGGATCATGCGCTCTTCCTGGTCCAAATCCGCCTCGAGATCGACGAAATCCAGCATACGTGATACTCTACCAATGTCCGGATAGGTATTACGGTACGTTCTGTCAGACGAATACGTTTTGAGGGGCGTGGCGGAGTGGGTCCGATGGGCAACAAGCGTTCTGCTCGCGGCTCGCCGTTTCGCCGAGCATCCTTAACAAGGTTAGCGATTGGGCGAGGACACTTTACATCTGTTGAATATACCGAAGCTATTTTGGTTCCCGCAGTCGATCGATACGGTATGGCATTTACGCTGTCCGACGAACACGAGGCCATTCGCGAGGCCGTTCGCGAGTTCGGGGAAAACGAGATGGCACCGGTCGCGGAGGAGCACGACCGGGAGCACGAGTATCCCGAGGAGCTTCGCGAGAAGGCCGCTGAATACGACTTCGTCGCGCCGAACATTCCGATCGAGTACGGCGGTGCGGGGATGGACAAGCTCTCGACGACGATCGTCACCGAGGAGCTCTGGCGCGCGGATCCGGGGATCGGCTCGGCCGTCGGCAGCGCCGGTTTCGGCTCGGACATGATCATCGAGTTCGGCGACGAGTGGATGAAAGAGGAGTGGCTCCCGAAGATCGCTAACGGGGAGACCGCCTCCTGTTCCATGATCTCCGAGCCCGCCCACGGCTCGAACGTCGCCGGCATCGAGACGGTCGCGGAGGAAGACGGCGACGAGTACGTCCTGAACGGCAACAAGATGTGGATCACCAACGGGACCGTCGCCGACGTCGGCGTCCTGATGGCCAAGACCAGTCCCGACGAGGGCCACCGCGGTATCACCGCGTTCCTCGTCGAGATGGACCGCGACGGCATCAAGACCGAGAAGATCACCAACAAGCTGGGCATCCGCGCCTCCGACCTCGCGGAGGTCGTCATCGACGACGTCCGCGTCCCCGAGGAGAACGTCATCGGCGAGGTCGACAAGGGCTTCTACCAACTGATGGAGTTCTTCGCCTCCGGTCGCACCAGCGTCGCCGCGCAGGCCGTCGGCGCCGCGCAAGGGGCCCTCGACGCCGCCGTCGAGTACGCCAACGAGCGCGAGCAGTTCGACCAGAAGATCAAGGAGTTCCAGGCCATCCAGCACAAGATCGCCGAGATGGCCACCAAGGTCGAGGCCGCCCGCTCGCTGACCTACCGCGCCGCCAGCCAGGTCGAACGGAACAACCAGGACGTCGCCGCGCAGTACTCGAGCATGGCGAAGCTGTTCGCGAGCGAGATCTCCGTCGAGGTCGCCGACGAGGGCGTGCAGGTCCACGGCGGCTCGGGCTACGTCACGGACTACCCCGCCGAACGGTACTACCGCGACGCCCGCATCACGAAGATCTACGAGGGCACCAGCGAGATCCAGAAGAACATCATCGCCGACCAGATCTTCTGATTCGGTCGGTTCACCGCCTTTGTTCCGCGGTTCCCTCGTCGGACGGCGTCGTAGCCGTCAGTGTCGTTCCCTCGTTCTCGCCAGCACGAGCCGCGGCGCTCGAGGCCGACCGTTTACCGCCGATCGTCGGCCGTCGCGTCCTGACGCGTCCACCGTTTGTCTCGGCCGACGCGCAGCGTCGGCCTCGCACAATCCCAGCCGAACCGTCTCAGTCGACGGTAAATTCGATCGCCGCTCCCTGTCCGTAGCCGACACACATCGTCGAGAGCCCGAGACCGCCGCCGCGGCGCCGGAGTTCGTGGATCAGCGTAACGGGGAGGCGGGCGCCCGACGCACCCAGCGGGTGACCGATAGCGATGGCACCGCCGTTGACGTTGAACGTCTCGTCGTCGAAGCCGAGTTCGTCGCGGCAGTAGATCGTCTGACTGGCGAAGGCCTCGTTGAGTTCGACGAGGTCGTAGTCCTCGGCCGAGCGGCCGTTGCGCTCCCAGATGCCCCGCACCGCGGGGACCGGGCCGATGCCCATGATCGTCGGGTCGACGCCCGCGACGTTGTGGTCCTCGATTTCGGCCGCGATCTCGAGGTCGTTCTCCTCGGCGAACGCGCGGCTGGTGACGAGAACGCCCGCGGCACCGTCGGAGACCTGCGAGGCGTTGGCGGCGGTGACGGTGCCGTCTTCCTCGAACGCCGGCGGGAGGTCGGCGATCTTCTCTGTCGTGGTGCCGGGACGAAGGCCCTCGTCTTCGGTGACGGTGCCGTCCTCGGTTTCGATGGGGACGATCTCGTCGTCGAATTTCCCCGCCTCGGTGGCCTCGACGGCCCGTTGCTGGCTGCGGGCGCCGTATGCGTCCTGTTCCTCGCGGGAGATGTCGTACTCGCGGGCGACCTTTTCGGCGGTCTGGCCCATCGCGAGGCCGGCGGCGTCGTACTGCTCGGCGATGCCGTCGTAGGAGTCGATCCCCTTCCGGCGCTCGTTGCGAGACATGTTCTCGACGCCGCCGGCGACGATCACGTCGCGCTGGCCCGCGCGGATCGCGTCGCTGGCGCTCATGATCGCCTCCGCGGAGGAGGCACAGAGGCGGTCGATGGTCGTGCCGGGAACGCCCTCGCCGAGCTCCGAGAGGAGGGCGATGACGCGGGCGATGTTGTTGCTCTGCTCGTTGACCTGCTTGGCACACCCCCAGCGGACGTCGTCGACGTCGTCGCCGGAGAGGCCGGTTCGCTCGAGCATTTCGTCGACGAGCGGCACCGAGAGCTCCTCGCTGCCGGTTTCGGCGAAGACGCCACCGTGTTTCCCCTGCGGGGTCCTGACTGCCGCAATGATGACTGGCTGTCGGTCGCTCATTGGTACCGATTGACTCGGGCTCCGAACCCAAAGTAGCTCCGTTCTCCGCTACGTGATCGACGATTCATCCATTACGTCCAGTGGTGGATGTTCGGCCGGTGTCATGGGCAGTAGAGAGGAATACGTCGCGCCACGTGGACTGTTTCGACTGCCGTGCAGTTGATTTCGGACCGGTACCGTACGCGTGCGGTTCGAGCGGGTTGTTCGAACGGGAACGCTTTTGATAGTTTCCGCTGTGGCTTCGCACATGCACGTCGCAGTCCTCGGAGCCGGGAGCATGGGTCACGGAATCGCACAGGTCTCCGCGATGGCGGGCCACGACGTCGTGCTGCGGGACATCGAGGAGGACTTCGTCGAGGACGGCCTCGAGGGGATCCGCGAGAACTTGCAGGGGGGCGTCGACCGGGACAAAATCACGGACGACGAGATGGAGGAGACCCTCGAGCGCATCGAGGGGACGACCGACCTCGAGGCGGCCGTCGAAGACGCCGACCTGGTCGTCGAGGCGGTCCCGGAGGACATGGACCTGAAGAAGGACGTCTTCGCGGACGTCGAGGACGCCGCGAGCGAGGACACCGTCATCGCCTCGAACACCTCCTCGCTGTCGGTCACGGAGATGGCCAGCGCGCTCGAGCGTCCCGAGCGCGCAGTGGGGCTGCACTTCTTCAATCCGCCCCACATCATGGACCTCGTCGAGATCGTGATCGCCGAACAGACCGACGAGCGCACCGAGGCGTTCGCCGTCGACTACGTGCAGGGTATCGAGAAAGCGGACGTCGTCGTCCGCGACACGGCCGGCTTCGCCACCTCCCGACTCGGCGTCGCGCTGGGACTCGAGGCGATCCGGATGGTCGAACAGGGCGTCGCCGAGCCGGCCGACATCGACGAGGGGATGGAACTCGGCTACGGCCACCCGATAGGACCGATCGAACTGACCGACCACGTCGGGCTGGACGTCCGCCTGCACATCGCCGAACACCTCCGCGAGGAGCTCGGCGAGCGATTCAAGCCGCCACAGTCCCTGCGCCGGAAGGTCCGCGCGGGCAAGCTCGGGAAGAAGACCGGCGAGGGCTACTACGTCTGGGAGGACGGCGAGCGCGTCGGCACGAGCGGCGACTGGGGTACGGACGAATGATCGGACTCGCCGCGCTCGACGCTACTCTCGAAGCGGTCTTCGTCCCGGTTGGCGGACACCCCGAGCGGTGACGACAGTCGCCATCGAACGCACGAACGCCCCGAGGCGTCGACTGGCGGGTCCGCACCGAACTAGCGGGACCGTCGCGGACGCGATTCGCGTGCACGTCTTCACCGGCGGGTGGACTCGCGCGCGTTCGTTACCGCTGCGGACGTGATCGAGTATGACGGAACGTTCGCGGACGGTGTTCGAGTCCGAGCCGAACCGTTCGGCCGTTTGCGATCGAAGACGACAACGAGGGAATCGAGGCGTTCCTCGAGAGCCGCGAGCCGGAGTTCACCGGCGAGTAGTGAGACGGCATAATATTCTGGATTAGTTATAAGACATCGTTCTATTCTATTCTATTATGTTTTTAACGCTGTTCCACCGATCTCGATCGAGAACATCATATCTCCGCCGTTTAGGGTGCTTGAATACCGATATTAGACCAATAATTAAACTATCTAACTCCTTCTGATTGCTGGCCAAATTCGACGGTAAAACCGCCTTATTTGGCCATATATCGACGTTTCACTCGTTTTTAGACGTTTCGACGTGTGAAAGCCGCACTGAAAATATCTAGACGACATATATGAATGTTTTATGGTGTTTTCGGAGGATAACTGCGAGAGCGACGCCGGCCGCTCGCGGGACGGTGTTCGCGACGCGACTCTCGCGGTCCGCCTCCCCGACCGGGGTGGCTATCGTCGGATTCGGGAAAATCGGTGCTTCCGGCCACTTATTCGCTGTATAATAATCCCAGAACGGTTACTACGAGCGATCAATGGATCTGACCGGTCGGTCGTCACTCTCTCCGTTCGAGCGGTCGAACGTACGGACGCGTTCTCCAGCGCACGCGAACGAGTTCGTCGCCGTTTCCATCGACTGCGCGCGTCCGATCATCGCCAGTCGCTTTCGTTGCACCGTCGACGCGTCCGACCCGCGAGTCGGAGTCGTCAAGTTCACCCCGATGCTCGGTACGTCGGCCGAACTGATAACGCGTAGCGCGAATGACACCCTATCGCGACGGTTGCATCACGAGACATGAAACGAAGCATCATGAGCGGTTTTCTCTCGATCGTCAGCATCAAGTTTCTCCTCATCGGTCTCGATTTCTTCTCGGCACCGCTGTTGACTCGGTTTCTGGGGTCGTCGGGATACGGTGACTACGCGGGTCTGATGGCGATCTTTTCGGTCTACATGATCTTCGTCAGTTCGGGCGTCGGCGACGGCGTGCGAAAGTACGTCGCGGAGGAACGCGACAGTCCCCACTGGGACGAACACGTCGTCGGATTCTACCTTCGGATGGCGATCCTGCTCGCGGCGATCGGCTGTTTCGGACTCGCGCTCGCGGCCCAGACCGGGATCATCACGTCCCGGTTCGGGACGTCGTATCGGACGTACTTCTATCTCCTCTCGCTGCTCGTGTTCACCTCCCAGTTCCGCGAGTACACGCGGCGGACGCTCATGGGATTCGGTCTCGAGCGCTACTCCGAGCCGTTGCTCTTCCTCGATAAAATTCTGTTTATCACCGTCGGCGTCGGCCTCGCGTTCCTCGGACACGGCGTCCCGGGTGTGCTGATCGGCCACATGACTGGCGCGGTAACGACCTCGATCATCGGGCTCGTACTGATAAACCGCACAGTGTCGCTGCGAACCGCGCTCGCCCGGATTCCGCCTACAGACTTTCCGCGCCGCGAACTGTTCACCTTCAACGCGCTCAGCATCGTCTTGATCCTCTGTTTGACGTCGTTGTACAAAATCGACGTCATAATGCTCAGGATGTTTACGACGGCACAGGAGACCGGTTACTACAACATTTCCCTCACGATCGCGGAGTTCCTCTGGATCGTCCCGCTGGCGTTACAGAACGTGCTCTTACACTCGACCTCGAACATCTGGTCGAATCGCGACCACGAGCGGATCAACTCGCTTGCCTCTCGTGTCACACGATACACACTGTTGTTTACCTTACTACTCATGGTCGGCATCGGCACGCTCGCCCCGGTTGCGCTACCGATCATATTTCGTGACGAATACATCGCGAGCTACGGTCCGATCCTGCTGTTGCTTCCCGGCTGCGTCGGGTTCGCGCTGGCGCGACCGATTCTCGCGATCGGGCAGGGAAAAGGCGATCTTCACGTGCTGATCGCCTCGACCGGTGCAGCGGCGGTCGGCAACATCGCGCTCAACGCGCTGTTGATCCCCCGGTACGGAATGTACGGTGCGGCGACCGCAACGAGCCTCAGCTACGGGTCTATGTTCGTGTTTCACGTCTGGAGCGCCAAAAGAATCGGATTCGACCCGATCACCGGTGCGCGGATTCCGCGGGTCATTTTCGCGGGCGGGATCGCTTCGATTCCGATCGGTCTGCTGGCACGATTTCTCGGGGATTCGATCCTCTCACTGGCCGTCGTCCCCCCTGTGGGGGCGGCGCTCTTCCTCGTGGCCGCGGTCGCCGTCGGTGCGCTCGACCTCGACGAGGTTATCACCCCCCTCGAGGCCGCACCGGACCCGATCGGTTCGTTCGGCTCCACCCTCCGTGCTACGTTCGACGGTGTCGACGATGACCGCGAAGCGGACGTCAACGAGGACCCGGACGACGACGCGTCGACCGTCGGAGAGAGACAGCAACCGGAAGACCGAAACGCGGCGGCAGAAAGCAACGCGGTCTCGAGCTCGGACGTTCGCGAGCGACTGGAAACGATCGAAACCAGGATCGAACGGCAGAGCGATCGCCTCGAGAGCCAACAGGAGACGATCGAGCAGTTGACCGACGAACTCCGACGAGGACGGTGACGGGTTCGTTCTCGGCCTAACGCCCGGTGATCGAGCGTCCGAACGCGGTCACCGAAAACGAGGTTTCCTCACCCGCTGTCGACCTCGCAGAACGCGAGTCGCCAGTTCGCGCCGTCCGCGAGCCGGGTTCCGGACCGCGTCCAGTCAAGCGGCGGTGTCCCGGCCGGTCTGACGACGTGCGTCGACGACGAGGTGCCCCACTTCAGGGGCGCTCGCTGGTCGCTGTGAAAGCCCCGCGACCGCAACACCGCCCGGGGGACCACCGACCCGGGAGCGGCGATGACGTCCGCATCGCCGGTTTCTCGAAGCACCGCGTCGAGAAGTGCAGCCAGTGTCGCCTGCCGGGACGGGGACGAACTCGTCCCCGCTGCGAGCGGGAGGACGTCGAGGATTCGGACGACCGTCGGACCGGTCGTTCGATCCCGTCGACCGTAGACGACCGCTGCGACGGGCGCTCCGTCCCGCGTCGCGACGATCGTGCGGTACGTCCAGAGCGGATTCGCGAACCGCCACTCGTAGAACGTTTCGTCGCGAACGACGTGAAATTCCGGGATCGTCTCGGACGAAGCCAGCGTCGCGAGCAGCGAGGCCGGCACGCGATCGTACCGCGAGAGTTCGACCGCATCGGTCGGATCGGCGAATCGATCCCGGAGCGAGACGTACCCGCTCGCCAGCGATCGAACGATCGGCTCGACCGGTTCGAGTCGGGGGAGCCACGCGGTCGGATTCTGGATTCGGTAGTACGTCTCTCGCTCGCTCGCGACCCGCCAGCCGAGTTTGAGATTCCCCGGGAGCGAGCGGTGGTTCGGGAAGTTGAAGAACAGATCCACGTCGTCGTATCTGTCGATCGCCCGCTCGGTCAGCCGCGTGAAGAGTCCCCGACGCTGGTGCTCGGGACGGACCATCGAATCGCACGGCTGGAAGGCGCTGAACTCGTCGTCGCCCGCCGCGAGGCGGAGCGGGAAGAACGCCCGCGCGCCGACGAGTTCGTCGTCTCGCTGTGCAACTAGAATGGGAACGTGGTCGACGTACGGATTCCGTTCGTACTTCCACGTGAACCAGTCGTCGCCCATTCGCCCGCCCAGTACGTCGGCGAACAGGTCGAGAAACGCGTCCCTATCGGCCGGTTCGTACTGTCGGATCTCGTACGGGTCCGAATCGGTCATCGATAGACGTTAGCTGTTCTCGAATGTCGTTCCCGGTCGACTCTCGTCTCGCACCCTGTCTGCGACCTCGGCCATGGTTTCGACGCGTAGGCCGTCCGTGCTTCGACGACGGTCGATGTACCCCGCGATCGATCGAAGCCGCTGGTAG
This sequence comes from Haloterrigena sp. KLK7, assembly GCF_037914945.1. Taxonomy (NCBI): domain Archaea; kingdom Methanobacteriati; phylum Methanobacteriota; class Halobacteria; order Halobacteriales; family Natrialbaceae; genus Haloterrigena; species Haloterrigena salinisoli. Next base: position 1,012,454 of record NZ_CP149787.1, on the reverse strand, counting down.
TGCGCCGGCGTCCGGAGGTTGTGAGGGTGAAGCCACATGTGCAACACGCCGTCCGTTTGGGCGACGCGGTCGATCCCGGATTTCACTTGTCTGACTACCGGATCCTCACCGAACGCGGAAAACAGTTTCCTATACTTCGCTTCGAAGTTGAACAGGTAGATCGACGCCGGTACGTTGACCAGGCCGTGGTCGTCGACGTACGGGTCGACGATCGGCGGCGTCGGTTTTCCGACCGCCGCGCTCGATACCTTCGTCAACTGTCGCATCAGCGTACTCTGCGAGTCGCGGAGCGGGTTCGTCCCGCGATAACAGTCGAAACCGTGTGCCGCGAGTGCGTCCCGGTGTCGGATCCTGTTGACGGGGAAGACGAACGACGACAGGTCGTGGCCGCGGCGCGACGCGGCACGAACGCAGTTTTCGATCTCTCGAGTGGCGAACGCTTCGTCCATCCGATCGTGGTCGAAGTGAACGTGCGTGAACCCGTGACCGCCGATTTCGTGGTCGACGTCGGCGGTCGCGATTTCGTCGACGAGTTCGGCTCCGAACCAGATATCGCTCGCGGGAAGGTCGTCGATCGATTTCTGGCAGCATCGCTCGCCGGCGGGGTGGTTCCGGTGTCTGTCAGTACACGAGCGCAAGAATAGGTGCCCGGTGACCGCCCATGTCGCCGGAATTTCGAACGCGTCGAATAGTTCCCGGAGGCGACGCCAATTCTGGTGCGTGTTGCGAAGAAACGTCTCCGACACGGATTCGTCGTGGTGAAATCCCCAGCCTACTTCTGCATCGAGAGAGATAACGACCGATCCCATCTGATTACGTGCGCGGTCCGTGCGCGGTCGCTGATCGAAACCGAACTCGCGTCGTCCGATTGAAGCCGGACCGGATTCGGCGTGTCATTGATACGAAGTAATGGCAACTCATGAGGAGTGAGTCATCGGTACTACCGCCCATATTTTCCCTGATATTAAATTCGATTGTAGCAGTTACACAGATACTTAGCGTCTGAATTGGATTGCAGTAGAGAAAAGCAACCGGAAGTGATCGAACCGCGTACCGTTTGTCGAACCCATAAACGAGAATCGCGGCGACCGTTCGGACCGTATCGCTCTCGTACGCTTCGGTGGCGGTGACCGGCCGAACGACGGGTTGACGACGGTGATAATCACCGTTATCAGCGGCAGTTGCTCGTGGCGCAAATATTCGTGGCGACACCGCGGGCCAACGATTCGGTTTTGAAACGGTTACACTACCGCGGATATCGCCGCTCATCTCGGACGCTTCGGAACGAACCGTCCGAGGGCGGGATCTTTCCCGAAGGATGATCACTTAAGCACCGCCGGACAAGGGACAACTATGTCACTGGAGCCGAGCGCCGATCCGGCCGCCGACGGACGTGCGAACTACGACTACCGGAGCGACGAGGTCGATCGGCCGGCGCTGGTCGACGACCTCGAGCGACTCGTCGACTGTGACGTTCGCGCCGACTCCTACTCGCGGGAACTCTACGCGACCGACGCGAGCGCCTACGAGGTGACGCCGATCGCCGTCGCTTTCCCCGAGTCGACCGCCGACGTCGGTGGGATCGTCGAGTACTGCGCCGAGCGAGGGATTCCGGTGCTCCCGCGCGGCGGCGGAACGAGTCTCGCCGGCCAGACGGTCAATCGCGCCGTCGTGTTGGACTTCACGCGGTACATGAACGATATCCTCGAGATCGATCCCGACGGGCGGACGGCGACGGTCCAGCCCGGGACGATCCTCGGGACGCTGAACGAGGCCCTCGCTCCCCACGACCTCAAGTTCGCGCCCGACCCCGCCTGGGGCGACAAGAGCGCCGTCGGCGGCGCGATCGGCAACAACTCGACGGGCTCGCACTCCCTGAAGTACGGGAAGACGGACGCGTACGTCGAGGAGTGCGAAGCGGTCCTCGCCGACGGCACCGTGACGACCTTCGGCGAAGTCACCCTCGAGGAAATCGCGGAGCGGGCCGACCCCGAGGGCGACCTCGAGGAGCGCATTTACGCGGAAGTCGAGCGGATCCTCGAGGACGAGGCGGACCTGATCGAGGAGGCGTATCCCGACCTGAAGCGGAACGTCTCGGGATACAACCTCGACCGATTGGTCGCCGAAGCCCGCGGCGAGGAGCTGCCCGGCGGCGAGGGGAGCGCGACGACGGAGTCGTCGCGAAGCGAAGGCGGTGAAACCGCCGAAGCGGGGGAGCCGGGTACGGTCAATCTCGCGCGCCTGCTGGCCGGCAGCGAGGGGACGCTGGCTATCGTCACCGAGGCCACGCTGGCCCTCGAGCCCGTCCCCGAGACGAAGGCCGTCGCGTTGCTGTGCTATCCGGACCTCCACGAGGCGATGCGGGACGTCGAACCGATCCTCGCACACGACCCCGCCGCCGTCGAGGTGTTAGACGACGTCTTGATCGACCTCGCGCGCGACACCGCGGAGTTCGGGCCGGTCACCGAGATGCTCCCCGAGGGAACCAACGCCGTCTTGCTGGTCGAGTTCTACGCCGAGGACGCCGACCACGGCGAGGAACAGGTCGCCGGACTGCTCACCGACCGCGTGCCGTCGGCGACGCCCGCGGGGGAGCCGGCCGAGGACGCGCCGCGTACCGACGGCGCGGAGACGCTCGCCCTCGAGGCGCTCGAGGCCTACGAGAGGGAGGAACGCGCCCAGCTCTGGAAACTCCGCAAGTCCGGACTTCCAATCTTGCTCTCGCGGACGACCGACGCGAAGCACATCTCGTTTATCGAGGACACCGCGATCCCGCCCGAGAACCTGCCGGCGTTCGTCGAGGAGTTCGAGTCGATCCTCGAGTCCCACGACACCTACGCCAGCTTCTACGCCCACGCGGGTCCGGGCGTACTCCACGTGCGACCGCTCGTGAACACGAAGACCGAGGTGGGCCTCGAGCAGTTGCACGGGATCGCGGACGACGTGACCGATCTCGTCGTCGAGCTCGGTGGCTCGGTCTCGGGGGAACACGGCGACGGCCGCGCTCGCACCCAGTGGAACCGCAAGCTCTACGGCGACGAGCTCTGGCAGACGTTTCAGGACCTCAAGACCGCTTTCGATCCCGACTGGCTTCTGAACCCGGGCCAGGTCGTGTTTCGGGAGGAAGACCCGACCGACCTGCGCGAGCATCTCCGGTTCGATCCCGACTACGAGTTCGAGGCGGGCTTCGAGCCCGAACTCGAGTGGGACAACGACAACGGCATGCAGGGGATGGTCGAACTCTGCCACGGCTGTGGCGGCTGTCGCGGCGAGCAGGAGACGACCGGTGGCGTGATGTGTCCGACCTACCGGGCGAGCCGCGAGGAGATCACCGCCACCCGGGGCCGAGCGAACGCGCTTCGACAGGCCATGAGCGGCGATCTCGATCCCGAAGAGGCCGTCTCCGACGAGTTCGTCGAGGAGGTGATGGGCCTGTGTATCGGCTGCAAGGGCTGTGCCATCGACTGTCCGAGCGAGGTCGACATGGCGAAGCTCAAGGCCGAAGTCACCCACGAGTACCACCAGCGCAACGGCGCGACGCTGCGGGATCGCCTCTTCGCCAACGTCGCCACCCTCTCGAAAGTGGGGTCGAAGCTCGCCCCGTTCTCGAACGCCCTGCCGAACCTGCCGGGCGCCCGGAAGGTCCTCGAGGCGACCGTCGGTATCGCGTCCGATCGTCCGCTCCCGACGTTTCGGGTGCGGACGTTCCGCGACTGGTTCGACCAGCGCGGTCGTGCGCGGGTCAGCGAGTCCGAAGCGGACCGGCACGTCGTCCTCTATCCAGACACCTACACCAACTACAGCCATCCCGAAGCGGGGAAGGCCGCGGTACGGGTGCTCGAGGCCGCGAACGTCCACGTGACGGTCCCCGACGAACTGGGCGATACGGGTCGGCCGGCGTTCTCGAAGGGCTTCCTCGAGAAGGCCCGCGAGACCGCCCGCGAAAACGTCTCGAAGCTCGCGCCGCTCGTCGAGGACAGCCGAGAGATCGTCGTCATCGAGCCCTCGGACGCGGTCATGTTCCAACTGGACTACCTCGATCTGCTCTCCGACGAGCGCGCCGAACGGGTCGCGGCCGCGACGTACGGCGTCTGCGAGTACGTCGATACGTTCCGGCTGGACGAGGAAATCGTGTTCGACGAGAGCGCGGCCACCGAGGCGCTGACGTACCACGGCCACTGCCACCAGAAGGCCGTCGCCAAGGACCACCACGCGGTCGGCGTCCTGCGCCGGGCGGGTTACGCCGTCGATCCGCTCGATTCGGGCTGCTGCGGGATGGCCGGTAGTTTCGGCTACGAGGCCGAACACGCCTCGATGAGCGACGGGATCGGCGAGATCCTCTACGAGCAGGTCGACGCGAGCGAGGGCGACCGCGTCGTCGCTCCCGGTGCGTCGTGTCGAACGCAACTCGAGCACCGTCCCGGCGCCGACGAGAATCCGCCGACGCCGATCGAACTGGTGGCGAAGGCGCTCGAGTAGCCGCGACTCGCGGCGCGGCACCGCCAGTTCTTTTCGAGACGATCACACTCCCACGTTCCCTCCACGTTCGATTTCGTGTTTAATTTCACGCACAATTTCGTCCAATTTCGATCTCTGATTTCAGCCTCCGATTTCAGCCTCCAACTTCTCTTCTGCTCCCCCACACCCCAGGTGTCGAATGTAGATGTCTGTGTGGCGGGGGTAGAGAGGATTTACTGGTGGAACTGAAATGGCAGTCAAACGGAGTATAGTGCTCGGCTGACGCCAATAGCGATGTCTCCGTCGATGAAAGAGATCTCCAGTATCAGTAGTATCAGTATAGTGAGAAGGAATATAGTGAGAACAAATACCCATCCTAATAGGAAATATTTATGTAGAGTAGGAGGAAACCAGAACCGTACTGGACCGATAGAGTTCGAACGACCGTTCGAACGGGCGGCGCAACGTCTCTGCTGGGAGTCTCCGCCAGTTCTCTTCCTTCTCACTACGCGCGTCTCACCCCTTCGCTATCCACTCGCGACCACATCCATTTCTAAAACCGCGTTCTAGACGTCTCCCCTTTCGTTTTCGACAATCTACACTCGACACCTGGGGTGTGGGCCACTCGAGTGCGATCGTTCTTCAGCTCATCGTTTCACGGACGGCTGGCGGATCGGTTCTCGCTCGACAGGCGGGTCGCCGAACGAATTTCGCCGACTCACCGCTTCAATTTCACTCGACACGAGGATGATCGGTATGCGCACCATCTCTGCAATAGATGGGATAGGGCTGCTAATTTCTAGGGTCTACATACGACACTCGGTGGCTCTCAATCACTAGCCTATATGTAACCCTCATCGGTAGGTGATGAGTATGGACGACGGCTCCGGTCACGAAGACGGATCTCTTGAGGATTTCTGGGCGACGGAGGACCCGATCTTTAACCGCAAGGAACTCCTCGATATCGACCTCGTTCCGAACGAGGACCGGATCATCGGCAGGGACAGCGAAATTCAGAACGTCGCCTCGAGCATTCACCCCGCAGTGAAGGGCCAATCGCCCCGAAACACGCTCATCTACGGGAAAACGGGAACCGGCAAATCGCTCGTCGCGAAACACGTTACCAGAAGTGCCCAGCAGTATTCGGTCGAAAACGGGACGGAGATGGGGCGCGCGTACATCGATTGCACCCAGACGAAGACCGAGACCCGCGTCGTGATTAATCTGGCTCAAGAGCTGAACGAGCCGGAAGAGACCGGCATCAGTATTCCCGTCACCGGGCTCTCGACCGACGTCTATTACGAGCGCTTCTGGTCGATCCTGGATCAACTCTACGACGTCGCGATCATCATTCTCGACGAGATCGACAAGCTCCAGGACAACGAGATCCTCATGCAGCTATCGCGGGCGGGGGAAGCCGGGAAGTTGGACGCCTGTAAGGTCGGGATCATCGCGATCAGTAACAAGATCTCGTTCAAGGAAACGCTCGACGAGCGGATCCTCAGCAGCCTCCAGGACCGCGAATTCGTCTTCCCGCCGTACGATGCGAATCAGCTCCGCGAAATCATGTCCAATCGAGAGGACGCGTTCAGAGAGGACGTCCTCTCCGACGACGTCATCCCGCTGAGCGCCGCCTTCGCCGCACAGGAACACGGCGACGCGAGGAAGGCGCTGGACATCCTCCGAAACGCCGGCGAACTGGCGAAGGACGAAGACGCCGACGAGGTGACCGAGATCCACGTCCGTAACGCTCGAGAGAAGGCCGATATCGACCGCTTCTCGCAGCTCCTCGAGGGGCAGCCGACGCAGATCAAGGCGTCCGTGTACGCGCTGTCGATACTCGCCGACCGACACAGCGATCGAGAGGAGTTCGCGACCCGCGAAATCTACGAGATGTACAAGTCCATTACCTCGGACAGCGCCCTCGGGATCGAGACGCTCTCGCAGCGTCGGATGAGCGATAAACTCGACGAGCAGGTCTTTCTGGATATCCTCGGCCGGACCGAACGAGTCGGCCGCGGATACAGTAGCGGCGTGACGAACTATTACTACCTGCTGGAGGACCCGTCCGTCGTGCAGGCCGTTATTCACGACGACGATCGCTTCTCGGAACTCGAGCAGCAGTAACTGGAAGGAACGTATTCGAGCGGAATTCACTCGACACCTGGGGTCTCGGGTCCGCCGTATCCTCGACGTTCGAGTCTCCGTGTACTCGACCCTCGACTCTCGAGACCTGATTTCACTCGACACCTGGGGTGAGCGGCGAGTCGGTTCACGGCGGCGAGTCGGTCCACGCAGACCGCGGCCCGACGAACGTGTCTCGATACCACATTTCACTCGACACCTGGGGTTACTGATTCCACTCGACACCTCTGGTAGTGGATTCCCCGTGTACTCGACGCCTCGGATCATGGGATTGCATTTCATTCGACACCCGGGGTGACTATTTCCAATAATTTCACTCGACGCCTGGGGTAGTGGGTTTTACGTACACTCGAGTCTGACGGGCACGCGGCACCCAGAACCTCGAGACCGATTTCACTCGACACCTGGGGTGTCAAATTCCTAAGTGTGTAATAGAAACCTGTTCCACCGGGAAATCGCCCCGGTTTCACTCGACACCTGGGGTGGTGGTCCCGCACTGATTTCACTCGACACCTGGGGTAGTAGTTCCCGACCGGTTTCATTCGGCATCTGGGGCGGTGGTTCCGCACTGATTTCATTCGACACGTAGGGTAGCAGTCCACGACCGATTTCACTCGACACCTGGGGTGGAGATCCCACACTGATTTCACTCGACATCCGGGGTATTAGGAGCCGCCCAGACTCGAGACTCGGCTACGGGACAGGTCGCTCGGGGATTGGTCCGGCTCGCGGGTTCGGCGGTCACGCTCGAACGGCTGTTCGCCTCGCTATCGTATTTCATTCGACAGTCGGGGTGTCGAGTTCCGGAGTGGTAACGAGAACCGCTTCTCGCCGAGAAATCGGCCGATTTCACTCGACACTCCGGATGAGAAGGCATAGCGGCCGGACCCAGTCAATCCTTCGATAGAACGTCTCCGATGAGACGACCGCGTTCGGACGCGACGGTCGTCGCTCGTCAGTTCGGTCGATCAGCGGTACTCCGCCGCGAACGCCGGCGAGTCGAAGGCTCGTTCGACTCGTTCGGGCAGTCGTGAATCACGGTGGTGATAAACGGCGGGTGTCGGCCCCGATCGGAACCGGTCTCGGCTTCCAGCGTCGCCTCGGGGACCGTTTCAGCCGCCTCGACGAGCGGGAGCGACTCGCAGGCGATCTCGTCTTCGGCGACGAGTTCCGGACTCGTTCCAACTCGTCGACGCCGAATATGCCGTCCGGCTTCGATCGTCGGCTCAACGAATCGATTCGATGCGCTGAGCCGAGGGCCGAGGTCCGGCTCGAGTCGCCGCTCCACGGTCGATGGCCGACCGAATGCAAAGATACCTTTACATTTATGTAGGACAAGCCACAAGTATCGCGTATGCCCGAAAACCCGCTCAGGGCGTACGGCGCCCTCTTCGTTCTCGCTGCAGTGATCGCCAGTGGCCTCGTCATTGCGTCCGGATTCGTCGCGATCGATGTCGTTCTCGACACGATCACGGTCTGGGGCTACCTCGGGGCCGTCGGCGTGATAGTCGTCTGTGCGTTCGTCGGTTTGGCCGTCGATCTCAGAGGTATCCTCGAGGAGGAATTCTTCGGTGCCGACCGACCGGAACCCGCCCCGGCCGACGGGTCGACGGGGTCGCTGCTCCCCCTACAGTACAACGTGCTCCTGTTTCTCGTGCCGGCACTGGTTATCCCGGCGTTCGAAGTCGCTACTGGGACCGCGCCCGCCGATCCGTCGCTCGGGGCCCTCCTCGTGTCTCCGACGATACTGGTCCTCCTCTTCAACGTCGGTTACTACGGGCGGACGCGCCGCGGTGCGGGCGGCGTCGTCGACGAGCGCGACGTCCGGAACCTCGATCTCGCGCTGGCCGTCGTCGGCGCAGTCCTCCTCGGAACGATGGTCAGTCTCTACGGCTGGAACGTTGTGGGCGACGCCACCGTTCCGCGGGAGGTCGACGTTCTCGCCGCCGTCGGCGTCGTCACGGTCTTGCTCGTCCTCGGTGCGACCGAGATCCGTCAGCGTATTTGATGCTCGAGCCCGATATTCGACCGAGCGATGGACAACGAACTTCGGGAACGGCGCGAGGAACGCGGCCTCACCCAGCAGGAACTGGCCGACGAGGTCGGCGTGAGCCGCCAGACGATTTACGCGATCGAACACTCGAAGTACGATCCGTCGCTGACGTTGGCGTTCAAGCTCGCCCGGTGTTTCGACTGTGCCGTCGAGGAACTCTTCCACCCGGACGTGGATGAGTGACCGACAGCGGGATTCTCTCGCCTCACGAAGATCGACGCAGACGATTTTCGAGGTGTGGCTGGTATCACCACGGTGAGGGGACGGGGAAGGGACGGGAAAACGGTATCGTGGACCGGGTTCAGCGATCGACCAGTTCCTCGTAGCGCGCCCCGGTCTGTTTCAGCGTCTCCGTCGAGTAGAGGCGCTCGTGTTCGACGGGGAGATACTCAGCGGCCAGTTCGTCGATCTTCGCGTCGACGGCGTCGGCATCGCGCCCGTGAATCATCGTGAACAGGTTGTACGGCCACGCCTGTTCGGGGCGGCGGGGCCGGTGATAGCAGAGCGTGACGTACGGCAGTCCCCCCGCGCGTTCGCCCCACTCGTCTAAGCGGTCGTCGGGAACGTCCCAGACGACCATGCAGTTCGCGTCGAACCCCGTGACGACGTGGTTGACCACGCAGCCGATCCGCTTGATACAGCCGGCGTCGACGAGGCGCTCGACGCCCTCGAGGACGTCCTCGAGGGCGTATCCGACCTCCGCGGCGATGTCGCGGTACGGCGTCGCCGACAGCGGGAACCCGTCCTGGATCGCGAGCAACAGTTCGGCCTCGAGCGCGGAGAGATCGCCCGTCGCTTCCTCGCTGATCCGAGTCGCGGAGGAGTCCAGTCGTTCCTCGAGCGATTTGCGGCTCACGGTTTCACCGTTCGCCTGTTCCGCGGACCGTAGGTCCGCGCTCTCCCGCGCGAAACGATCGCCGTTGACGACGGGGAACTCGAGGTCGATGTAGTAGTCGGTCAGCATCGGCAGGTTGAGCACGGGACAGCCCGTGCGCATCTCGATCTCGGCGAGGATCTCGTCGCGTCGGGCCCGCGAGCCGGCGGTGACGACGAACCACATGTTCCACTCGTGGTCGCGGGCGTAGTTGTGGTTGACCTGCCGGTACTCGTTGATGACGGCCGCGACCTCGTCGAACCGATCCTCGGGCGCCTTGACGGCGGCCAGCGTCGAGGAGCCGATCACCGGCGGGTTGAGGACGGCGCCGAACCGCCGAACGATCCCCGACTCGTGGAGGCGCGTGACGCGCTCGAGCGCCTCGTCCTCGCCGATCCCCAGCGCAGCGCCGATCGATCGGAAGGGTCGCTCCTCGACGGGGACACCGCTCTGGTAGCCGTCGATGATGGCCGCGTCGACGTCGTCGATCCCCTCGCGCCAGTCCCCCGAGAGGGTGCTCATTAGTGCCCCTAGGGAGAAGGGTACCGTATTGCTTTCGGGTCCGGCCGACGAGAGACGGTTTTCGCTCGTATTCGTGGGTATTACAGTCTCTCCCGCGTGACTATTGAAACGATTATGGGGGTGGTGAACGTTATCATTATACATGGCACTCACCGAACCGATCGCGATCGAGGGCGACGAACGGGAGCAGATCTACGAGTACGTCGAGACCCACGGCGCGGTCGCTCGGGTCCGTGCTCGGGAGGAGCTCTTCCCGGAGGATCCGCCGGGAGACCCCCAGTATACGCGAGCGTTTCGGCACAACGTGGCGATCCTGAAGCGGGACGGGTATCTCGAGGAGGACGACGACGGAACCCTCCGCATCGCCATCGACGTCGAGGACGAGCGCGAGGAGTTCTCGATCGAGGACGTCGACGTCACGATTCGACCCGCCAGACAGGAGGATCTCTCGGGCATCGTCGGCGCGATGCGACGGCTCGTCGAGGGGATGACCTATATCGAGGCCGAGACCGTCGCCGACGAACTCGACCACGAGAACGTCCTGCTCCGGCACAACGAGTTCGAATCCCGGATGTTCTTCGTCGCGACCGTCGACGACGAGGTCGTGGGCTGGGCCCACTTGCACGTCCCCAACTTGGCGAAGCTCTCCCACACCGCCGAACTGACGGTCGGCGTCTTGGAGGAGTACCGCGGGATGGGGATCGGGAGCGAACTGCTCGACCGCGCCCTCGAGTGGGCGCGCTCGCAGGGCCACGAGAAGGTCTACCAGAGCGTCCCCTCGAGCAACGAGGCGGCCATCGAGTTCTTCGAAGATCGGGGCTGGGTCATCGAGGCCGTCCGAGAGGACCACTACAAACTCGAAGACGAGTACATCGACGAGGTGATGATGGCGATCGAACTGTAGCGAACTTTTTGCGCATCGGGTTCGCCTGCGGCGAACCGCTTTCTGTTCACGGGAGCTACGCTCCCGTTCGCACGGCTCGAGAGACGCCTTGCGTCCCTCGTAGGCGCAAAAACTTCGATGAAAAAGGCCGCCTCCGCGGGCTTCGCCCGCTTCGGCGGTGTCGTTCGAAAGAGCGCCGAGCGCTCTTTCGTGATCTCGAGGTGGCAAAGCCACCTCGATGAGTCGTCGCGGAACTTCGTTCCGCGAGATGCCGAGAGAGCAACGCTCTCTCGTAGCAAACCGCTCGCTACGCTCGCGGATTCTCGAGGCATTCATACTGGCTTCCGTCGCCGGAAACGGGACCCTTTTGCGGACGCCGTCCGAACGGACTCTCATGGCGCAGGCATCCCAGGAGTTCGGTGAGTGGCCGCTGAAACGGCTGATGACGGAGGTCGTCGGCTCCGGTCCCAAGTCGGCCGACGACATGAGCCGCGAGCAGGCCCGCGAGGCCTTCCAGCGGATTCTGGCCGGCGAGCCCGACGCGACGACGCTGGGCGCGTTCTGGCTGGCCAACCGCTGGAAGCGAAACAACCCCGAGGAGCTGGCCGGCTACACCGACGTCATGCGGGAGGAGTCGGTCGTCACCGCCGAGCCCGAGGCCGATCCGGTCGACTGCGGAGCCAACTACGACGGCAAGCACAGTTCGGCCGTCCTCGGCGTCGGCGCCGGCCTCGTGGCCGCCGCCGCGGGCACGCCGGTCGTCGTTCACTCCGGGGACCGCGTCCCGACCCAGAAAGAAACGGCGTATAAACACGTCCTCGACGAACTCGGCGTCAGGACCGAGCTCGAGCCCGCGGAGAGCGCCGACATGGTCGACGAGACCGGATTCGGCTTCTACTACCAGCCCGAATTCAATCCCGGCGTTCACGACCTGCTCGAGCGGCGCGACCAGATGGGCGTCCGGACGTTCGTCAACACGATCGAGACCGTCGGTAACCCCGCCAACGCCGACGTTCACCTCGGCTCGTTCTACCACCTCGCGTTCGCGAAGAAGCTGACCGACCTCATCCGGAACAGCGACCACCTCGACTACTCTCGAGCCATCTTCTTCCAGGGGATGGAAGGCTACGACGACATCCGCCCCGGATACACGAAGGTCGCCGAATGGACCGAAGGTGACGAACTCGAGGACTACGAGATCGAGACCGCCGAGTACGGGATGGAGATGGAAAACGAGGACCTCGAGGTCGACGACGTCACCGCCGACTCCGCGACGATCACCGAGGACGTGCTGGCCGGCGAGCGCGACGGCCACTTCGCCGACGCTATCGCCCTCAACGGCGCGTTCCGGATGTACGCCCGCGAGGACGTCGACAGTCTCGAGACGGGCCTCGAGACCGCCCGTGACGTCATCGCCGACGGCAGCGCCGAGGCGGTGCTCGAGGACCTGCGGGCGTTCTGAGACGTGGCGGTCGATTTCGTCAGTATCCGCATTGCGGCCCAGTACGTGTGGCCGATTCAGGTATCACTTTCGTCGACGGCGTCGACCGCACGCTGGTAGAGATCGTCACCGATCCAGAATCCGGCTTCGCGAAGTTCGTCGAGCGCCGGTTCGATGGCGAGATCGTTTTGCCGAGCGGCCTTGAGAAGGATCCCGACAACTCCCGTTACGGGAATCTCGTGACGGCGCGCGACCTGACGGCCGTCCCGCTCGTCGATCAGTACGCGATCCGCATCACGTTCGATCGCCAGTGCGATCGCGGTCGCTTCACCACCATCGATTTCGGTTCGAAGTTCCCGAACGAGGTCATCGCGCTGTGGGTGAGCGATCGCTACGAATTCGGTATCGAGCAGTGCCTCGAGTCTCTCGACGCCAGCCTCGCCAGCAAGCAGTTCCGTTCGGACGGTTTGGAAATTGTAATCGATGAGAACTGCGATCGAAGAAGCTCGAGACGGTCGATCAGAGCCAAATTGAGAAGAGGAGAGGTATCCGCAACGACGAGTTCAGTCGCTGGCATACTCGAGGTCTTCGTCCAGTTCTTCCGCGGTATAATGCCGCTCGATTCCGCGCTCACCGAGTAGTTCACCGAACTCCCGTTTCGTCATTCCTGCAAGCTCGCGGGCCTTTCCGAAGGACAGGACGTCTCGATCGTACAGCGAGCACGCGAGCTCTTCGCGCATAATGCCCTCTCGTTCGCCTTCCGGAAGGCGAAGCGCGTCGTACACTGCTTCCGGGATCTCGATCGCGGCCATACGGTCTACTAGCGTCGAACGTCAGATAAGCGTTCGTCCTCGAACGAAGCGCCGACTTCTCCCGAGTCCGGTTTCTAACTACCGATCGTTCGGCTACTACCTTCTGTAACTACCACTGTTTCCCTAAGGGCTGACTTTCGCGAACAGAGGTTCCGCTACCCGCTAAAATAATGAACGAATTTATATAAAGAGCGGCCGATACTGTCAGTATGCGACTCGAAGACAAAACCGTCGTTATCACGGGTGCGGGCGCGGGAATCGGTCGGGAGACGGCACTACGGTGTGCCGACGAGGGCGCGCGCGTCATCGTCACTGACGTCGACGTCGAGGGCGGCGAGGAGACCGTCCAGCGCATCGAGGACGCCGGCGGCGAGGCGGAGTTCGCCGAACTCGACGTCACCGACAGCGATCGGGTCCACGACGTCGTCGACGCCGTCGCAGAGGACTACGGGCTCGACGTGATGATCAACAACGCCGGCACCGGTCATCCCGGCGGCCCGCTCGAGGAACTCGACGACGAGGTCCGCGATTTCGTGGTCGATATCAACATCAACGGCGTCTGGAACGGCTGTTCCGCGGCCCTCCCGCACATGAAAGAACAGGGCCACGGCGCGATCGTCAACGTCGGCTCGCTGGCGAGTATCCTCGGGCTCCCACACCAGGCCGCCTACTCGACGACCAAGGCCGCCGTGTTGAACCTGACCCGAACCGTCGCGGCGGAGGCCGGCCCCTACGGCGTCCGCGCCAACGCCGTCTGTCCCGGTTTCACGGAGACCCAGCTGCTCGACGACTATCTGGAACAGCAGGGCGACCCGGAGCGGGCTCGCGAGGCCATGGTCGAGGAGTACCCGCTCGGGCGGCTCGCCGAACCCGAGGAGATCGCCGACGCGATCCTGTTCCTCGCCAGCGACGAGGCCTCGTTCGTCACCGGCCACGGACTGGTCGTCGACGGCGGCTATTCGGCCTGAAACCGGGCTCGAGGACGCCGTTCGCAGTCGGACCGAAACCGTTTTTTCAACAGCGATATTCTATCTCCACTAACACGTCCGCTCGTCGGACGACGGTCCCATGACACTCGCTCCAGCACTCGTCGACGTCGGCAGCGCGCTCGAGGAGGCGACCGGCGCCGGTCGATACCTCCTCGTGTTCGCCCTCGCGATGATTCCCGCGATCGAACCGTTCATCGTCATCCCGGTCGCGATCGGGCTCGGATTCGATCCGGTCGCCACCGGCGGAGCCGCCTTCGCCGGCAGCGTCACCGCGGTCGGGCTGATCGTCGTCGCCCACGAGCGACTGACCGACTGGTGGGCTCGCCGGCGGGGCGGCGACGAACTCGACTCGAGCGACCGATACGGCCGCGCGCGACGAGTCTGGAAGCGCTACGGGATCGTCGGGCTCTCGCTCGCCGGCCCGATACTCGCCGGAATCCACCTCACGGCGCTGCTGGCGGTGGTCGTCGGCGAAGACGCGCGGCTGACCGCCGGCTGGCTCACGGTCGGACTCGCGGCCTGGACGGTCGTTCTCGTCGGCGGTTCGACCGTCGGGCTCTCGCTGCTCGGGCTCCCCTGAGCGGTCACTCCTCGCGGACCAGCGCGACGCTCGCGAGCTGATCGCCCGCGGTCACGGTCGCCTCCCGGGTGAGCGCGTAGAGGATCCCGTCGCGATCCGCGGCCGCCTCGTGGAGCGGTTCGTACGTCCGCGGATCGTACACGGTCCCGAGCGACGTTCCCTCGGCGATGGACTGACCCACCTCGAGCTCCGGTTCCGGGCGAAAGAGGCCGGAGCCGTCGGCGGTGACCTGTCCCAGGTGGTTCCGGGCGACCGTCCCGTCGTATTCGGCGGGATCGCCGGGGAGCAGCCCCAGATACCGACAGACGTCGAGCAGGCCGTCGACGCCCTCCTCGACGGCGTCCTCGAGGATCTGCTTGTTGTGCGCGAGCTCGGGCGTGATCGACGGGATCCCCTCCCCGGCGGCGGCGACGCGGAGTTTCCCCGCGAAGCCGCGCCGGTGCCACTCGTCGGAGGCCTCCTCGTCGGCCTGTTCGGAGAGCAGCAGGTCGGTACCGAAGGCTTCGGCGAGCGCGCGCGAGCGCTCGTCCCCCTCACGGTAGACGACGTGTGGGTACATGTCGGGGCTCCCGGTGTGGAGGTCGACGATGGCGTCGGCGCGGCTGACCTCCGTCCAGAGCCGCGCGGCCATCTGCTGGTGGAGGCTCCCGTCCGCGTCGCCCGGCCAGATACGGTTCATGTTCGGATTGACGCTGTCGAACTCCTCGGGCGTGATGTAGGAGACGAGATCGAAGGTCAGCGGGTTCGCGACGGGGACGGCGACGACCGTTCCCGAGAGCTCCTCGAGCGGGAGCCGCTCGTGAAACCGCCGGAGCGTCTCGGTGCCGTTGATCTCGCGGCCGTGCTGGGCGGCCTGTACGTACAGCGTCGGTCCGTCTTCGGCGCCGTCGTAGGTGTGGATCGTCGTCGTGAGGTCGACTCCCGAGGGGAGCGTCGCGAGCGTCACCTCCTCCGCCGTATGGGTTCCGGTGTATCCGGTGTGCTGACTCATACGGCGTCGTTCCACGCCCGGCGGTATGTAGCTGCGGCCGGCCGGTTGCCGATATCGCTCGAGATTACAAACGTAACCGCTCTGAGAGAAGCATACTGAACTGCTAATAGTATTATAGTATTTATATTTTCAACGATGAGTACAGGTGACGACTGTACGACCACCACCCTTTCACCCGATTACTCACACAACGATTATACAGATAGCAGCATTTGAACCGACAATGACCGATAGCTGTGCGACGCCGGATAGCGGCCACTCCCAGACGCTCTTGCTCGTAGAGGATAATCCGGGTGACGCACGGCTCATCGAGGAAGCGTTCAGTCCAGCACTCGCGGACCGACTCCGCGTCGTTTCGACGGGAGATGAGGCGCTCGATTTCGTTAATCAACGCGGAGAATACGTAGATGCCCAGCGGCCGGACCTCATCCTCCTCGATTGGCATCTCCCCGGCATAGATGGCGGGACCGTATTAGCCGAACTGAACTCCGACTCGAATCACCGTCGTATCCCCGTTATCGTATTGACGGGATCGCAGTCTGAACAGGAGGTCCGCGATGCGTATGCGAAGAACGCGAACGCCTGTATTACCAAGACAGCGGAACCGGACGAACTCGAAGCGACACTTCGCGTGTTCGAGAACTTCTGGTTGTCTACCGTGCGGCTCCCCCCTCCTGCCAACGAGGTGTGACCTTCTCTCGCGCTACGATACATTGCAGGAGTCGTTCTGTTCGCATGTGTGCAGGTGGTCGTCCCGTTCGCATGTGTGGAAGCAGTATTTTTACTGGAACTAGTGTCTACGTGCCGTGAACGGATCGAGGGCGATGAGAACAGATATCGACGGCTCGAAGCGAGGGAGCAGCGGTCGAGACCACTACCGTTTTCCGTAGTCCCGCCGTCCCGGCGGACATGGGAGACGTTACTGCCACCCTGCACACGAACCGCGGCGATATCGAAGTCGAACTCTACGACGAGCGCGCACCGCGGACCGTCGACAACTTCGTCGGGTTGGCCACGGGCGGGAAGACGTGGGAGGACCCCGAGACGGGCGAGGAGGTCGAGGGCGAGCCCCTGTACGACGACGTCGCCTTCCACCGCGTCATCGAGGGCTTCATGATCCAGGGCGGCGACCCGACCGAGACCGGTCGCGGCGGCCCCGGCTACCAGTTCGACGACGAGTTCCACGAGGAGCTTCGCCACGACGACGAGGGCATCCTCTCGATGGCCAACTCCGGGCCCGACACCAACGGCTCGCAGTTCTTCATCACGCTGGACGCCCAGCCCCATCTCGACGACCGCCACTCCGTCTTCGGCAAAGTGATCGACGGGATGGACGTCGTCCGCGAGATCGGGAGCGTCGACACCGACGCCAACGACCAGCCGAAGGAGGACGTCGTCCTCGAGTCGGTCTCCGTCGACTACGAGTAACGACCCGCTGCGGAGCCGTCGCTGACGGCTATCGCCGTCCGGATCGCCGTCACTGCCCCCTCGAGTGACGCGGTATTCGGGAGCGGCCGACCAAGACGTTTTACCGCCCCCGCTACTGTATTCCGGTGAATGGGATCGTCGTCCACTGACGCGGATCACCGCGCGCAGCTTCACCGGCAGGAGGTCGTCGCCGACCTCAGCCAGCAGGCCCTCGAGACGGGGGAACTCGACGGAGTGCTGGCGGACGCGGCGCGGGCCGTCGCGGAGACGCTCGGTATCGAGTACTGTACCGTCTTCGAACTCCGACCCGATCGAACGACGGCCGCGTTGCGGGCCGGCGCCGGCTGGTCCGCCGATTCCGTCGGATCGACCGCCGTGTCCGCCGACCGGTCCACGTGGATCGGACGCGCGGCTCGTGCGGTGGAGCCGGTCGTCGCCGACGATTTCGACGACGAATCGCGGTTTTCCACCTCGGAACTGCTCGCCGATCACAGCGCCGGCAGTGGCGTCGCCGTCCGAATCGGGCCGGCCGAAGAGCCGTGGGGCGTTCTGGGCGCGTACGCGACCGAGAAACACGCGTTTGCCGACGCCGACGTCGACTTCCTCGAGCGCGTCGCGGACGTCCTCGGGTCGGCGGTCGAGAGCGCCCGCACGCGGCGCGAGCTCGAGCGAACGGAGCGACGGTTCGAGGCGATTTTCGAGGACCCGAACATCCTCGCGGGGCTGCTCGAGCCGGACGGGACGGTCCTCGACATCAACGGGACGGCCATGGAGTACATCGACGCCGATCTCGAGGACGTGACCGGCGAGCCGTTCTGGGAGACGCCGTGGTGGGGTGAGGGCGACGACGTCCGTGACGACGTCAGGCGGTGGACCGAGCGAGCGGCGGCCGGCGAATACGTGAACTTCGAGGCCGATCTCACGCGGCCGGACGGGGAGCGATACACCCTGAACGGCGCGTTCAGACCCGTCACGAACGACGCGGGGGAGGTCATCTCGGTGATCGTCTCCGATCGCGACGTCACCGAGCGCAAGGAGCGCGAACGGCAGTTAGAGGAGTCCGAACAGCGCTACCGGACGCTGGTCGATCACTTCCCCAACGGCGCCGTCGCCCTCGTCGACGAGGACCTCACCTATCGGACCGTCGGCGGGAGTCCGACGGACACGGCCGACGCCACGGCCGAGGAGATCGAGGGCGAGCCGGTCGCGGAGGCCGTCCCGTCTCCGCTGGCCGACGAACTCGTCTCGTGTTACGAAGCCGCCCTCGAGGGTGCGTCGAGCTCGTTCGAGGCGACCGCTAACGGGCGCGTTTTCGACTTCCACGTCGTCCCGGTTCGGGACGACGACGGCGAGGTGTTCGCCGCGCTCGGCATGTCCCAGGACGTCACCGAGCGCAAGGAGCGCGAGCGGGAACTCGAGGAGTCCGAGCAGCGCTATCGGACGCTCACGGAGTACTTCCCGAACGGACTCGTGACGTTGTTCGACCCCGACCTCCGGTACGAATTGGCGGCCGGACAGGGATTCGACCGCATTCCCGTCGATCCCGCGGACTTCGAAGGCAGCCACGTCAGGGAGGTCTGGGACGACGAGACCGCCGACGTCCTACAGCCGGTGTTCGAGGCCGCGCTGGACGGCGAGGCGCAGTCGATCGAACTCGAGTACAGCGGTCGCGAGTGGGTCCTGCGGGTAGCCCCCATCACGGACGAGCGCGGCGACGTCTTCGCGGGGATGACGATGGCCCAGGACATCACCGAGCGCAAGAAACACGAGCGATACCTCCGGGAGACGACGGCGCAACTCGAGGCCGCGACCGAGGCGGGCGCGGTCGGGACGTGGGAGTGGCACATTCCGGAGGACGAGATCGTCGCCGGCGAGACGTTCGCCGAGACCTTCGACGTCGATCCCGAGGCGGCCCGCGCGGGCATCTCGAGCGAGCGGTTTTTCGAGGCGATCCACCCTGCCGACCTCGGGCGCGTCGAGGAGAAATTGGAAGCGGCTTTCGAGTCCTGCGGGGAGTACGAGGCGGAGTACCGCGTCCGAACCGCCGACGACGACCTCCGCTGGGTCGTCGCCCGGGGCCGCGTCGAGTGCGACGAGGACGGGAATCCGGTCCGATTTCCCGGCGTGGTCACCGACATCACGGAGCGCAAACGCGCCGAGTTACAGCTCGAACGGACCAACGAGCAACTCGAGACGCTGTTCGACGTCCTCCCCGTCGGGGTCGTGGTCGCCGACGCCGACGGTCGGATTCTCCAGGCCAACGACACCGCCGAGGAGATCTGGGGCGGCGACGTCTTCGATACCGACTCCGTCGCGGAGTACGAGAAGTATCCGGTGTGGTCGGCCGACACTGGCGAGCGCGTCTCTCCGGGGGAGATGACTCTCGCGCGCGTCCTCGACGGCGAGGCGGTGACCGAGCCCGACATCTACGAGATCGAAGCCGCCGACGGCGAGCGCCGGATCGTCCGAGTCGAGGGAATGCCGGTCCGGAACGAGCGCGGCGAGGTGACCCGCGGCGTCGTCACCGTCACCGACATCACCGAGCGCCGGGAGTCCCAGCGCAAACTCGAGGAGTCCGAGCAGCGCTACCGGACGCTGATCGACCACTTCCCCAACGGCGCGGTCGGGCTGTTCGACGAGAACCTCGAGTATCAGATCGCCGGCGGCGGCGCGTTCGACGAGATCGGCGTCTCCGCGGACGAGATCATCGGCGAGACGCTCTGGGAGCGGTATCCCCCGGACGTCGCCGAGCGTCTGGAACCGCGATTCGAGGCCGCACTCGAGGGCGAGATCAGCGCCTTCGAGTGGGAGTACCACGACCGGGTCTGGATGGCGTACACGGTCCCCGTCACGGACGACGCGGGCGAGATCTTCGGCGGGATGGTCATGGTCCAGGAGATCACCGAGCGAAAGGAACGCGAGCGGAAACTCCGCGAGCGCGAGCGCAGCCTCGAGCAGTACAAGGAGTACATCGACGAGATCCTCGACGCCATCGACGACGTGTTCTACGTCGTCGGCGAGGACGGTTCGTTGCAGCGGTGGAACCGGAGCGTGACCGAGGTGACCGGCTACGCGGACGAGGAGATCGCCGCGATGGACACGACGGACCTCTTTACGGACGACGATCTGGAGGGCGCCCTCGACGCCGTTCGGGAGGGATTCGAGACGGGGTCGTTCAACGCGGAACTGACGGTCCGGACCGAAGACGGCGACGCCGTCCCCTTCGAGTTCAACGCCTCGCGCCTCGAGGATCCCTGGGGGAACACGGTACTGGCCGGTATCGGGCGCGACATCACCGACCGGCTCGAGCGCGAGCGACACCTCGAGCGCTACGAGACGATCGTCGAGACGGTCAACGACGGCATCTACGTCGTCGACGAGGACGGGAACTTCACGATGGTCAACGAGACCTACGCCGAGATGCTCGGCTACGAACCGGACGAACTCGTCGGGACCGACGCTTCGCGGATCGTCGACGACGAAGTCGTCGAACGGGTCGAGGAACTGATGGCGGGCGAGGTCGACCGACCGACGCTCGAGGCTGAGGTCCACACGGCCGACGGCGACCGCCTCCCGGTCGAGGCGACATTCTCGATGTTGCCCGAGGACGACAGCGCGTGGCACCGCGTCAGCATCGTCCGGGACATCAGCGAGCGACGGGAACGTGAACGCCGGCTCGAGGAGTCGGAGCGGCGGTACCGAACGCTCGTCGAGAACTTCCCCGGCGGTGCGGTGGGGCTGTACGACGAGGACCTCGAGTACATCGTCGTCGGCGGCGAGGCGTTCGACGACCTCGGCATCGACGAAGACGAGGTCGCCGGGGCGACGGTCGACGAGCGGTTTTCGGACGAGCTCGTCGCGGAGATCGGACCGTACTTCCGGGCCGTGTTCGAGGGCGAGTCGAACACGTTCGAGTATCAGGCCCACGGACGGGACGTCTGGGCCCACACCCTCCCGCTTCGAAACGAGGACGACGAGATCTTCGCGGGCATGGTCATGGCCCAGGACGTCACCGAGCGCAAGGAGTACGAGCGCAAACTCGAGGAGTCCAACGAGCGGTTGGAACGGTTCGCCTACGCGGCCAGCCACGACCTGCAAGAGCCCCTGCGGATGGTCACGAGCTACCTCACGCTGCTCGAGAACCGGTACGCCGACGCCTTCGACGAGGACGGGCGGGAGTTCCTCGAGTTCGCGGTCGACGGCGCCGATCGGATGCGCGAGATGATCGACGGCCTCCTCGAGTACTCCCGCGTCGAGACGCGGGGCGATCCGTTCGAACCGATGGATCTCGACGATATCGTCGACGACGTCCTCGAGGACCTCCAGTTCCGGATCGAGGAGACGGGCGCCGAGCTCACCGTCGAGGACCTCCCGCGCGTCGAGGGCGACGCCAGCCAGTTGCGGCAGGTGTTCCAGAACCTGCTGTCGAACGCGCTCACCTACAGCGGCGACGAATCGCCACGGATTCACGTCGGCGCCGAGCGCCGGGGTGACGAGTGGGTGATCTCGGTCGCGGACGAGGGGATCGGCATCGATCCCGAGGACCAGGACCGCGTGTTCACCATCTTCGACCGCCTCCACAGTCGCAGCGAGTACGACGGGACCGGGATCGGGCTGGCGCTCTGTGAGCGCATCGTCGAGCGCCACGGCGGGGAGATCTGGGTCGACTCCGAACCCGGCGAGGGCTCGACGTTCTCCGTCGCCCTCCCCGCCTCCCGCGACTCGTAGCCGTCGCGGCCGGAGCCGGCGAACGCGAGGGGTATCCCATCCGTTTACCCGCGACGCCTCGTAGCGAGCGTATGGGCTGGACTGCCGCCGATATTCCCGATCAGCACGGTCGCACGGTCGTCGTCACGGGCGCCAACAGCGGTATCGGTCTCGAGGCGACGCGCGAGCTCGCGCGCAACGGCGCCACGGTGATCATGGCCTGCCGGAGCGCGGCGCGGGGCGCGGAGGCCGTCAGCGACGTCCGCGCGGACGTTCCCGACGCCGACCTCCGCGTCGAGGAGTGCGACCTCGCGGACCTCGAGTCGATCCGATCGTTCGCGGACCGACTCGACGGCGAGGACCTCGACGTGTTGATCAACAACGCCGGCGTCATGGCGATCCCTCGCTCGGAGACCGAAGACGGGTTCGAGACCCAGTTCGGCGTCAACCACCTCGGCCACTTCGCGCTGACGGGGCTGTTGCTCGAGAACCTGGGCATTCACGACGAGGGCGACTCGCGGATCGTCACCGTCTCGAGCGGCGTCCACGAGAGCGGCGAGATCGACTTCGACGACCTCCAGGGCGAGGACTCCTACGACAAGTGGGACGCCTACGCCCAGTCGAAACTGGCCAACGTGCTGTTCGCCTACGAACTCGAGCGCCGGTTGCTGACGGCGGACGCGAACGCGACGAGCAACGCGGTCCACCCGGGCTACGCGAACACGCGGCTGCAGTTTCGCGGTCCCGAACAGAGCGGCAGCCGGGTCCGGAAGGCGGCGATGAAGGTGATGAACACCGTTCTCGCGCAGTCGGCCGAGATGGGCGCGTTGCCGACGCTGTACGCCGCGACCGCGCCCGAGGCCGAGGGCGGCGCCTACTACGGCCCCGGCGGATTCAAGAACATGCGCGGTGCGCCCGAGCGTCAGGCCTCCTCGGACCGCTCCTACGACGAGGAGACGGCCCGACGGCTGTGGGACGTCTCGAGCGAGTTGACCGGCGTGACCTACGACCGACTTCCCGAGCCGAAAGCTCAGTCGCCGTGAGTCCGGGCCGGCGACCGACGTCGCGGCGACCGTAACGCGAAAGACGACGCAGCCGAATCATCGAGTAATGAGCGACGACGGTATCCAGCGTGCGAGCGACGTCGGTTCGTCGGACGCGCCCCCGGTCGAGGAGAAGCCCTACAAGATCGTCTTCGAGGCGAACAAGTGCTTCGGCGCGGGCAAGTGCGCCGAGGTCAGCGACAACTGGGAGATGTCCATCGCCTCGGGGATGGCCCAACCGAACGAGTACTTCTTCGGCGAGGAGGACCTCGAGCACAACGTCCGCGCGGCGGAGGTCTGCCCGGCCAAGAAGGACGACGGCTGTATCCACGTCGTCGACCGCCGGACCGACGAGGAGATCGCGCCCGATCCGCACGGCGACGGGACGCTGAGCGTCGACTGGTAGCGACTCGACCGTCGATCGCGTCTCGAGCGACCGAGTGCGAATAGCCCCCTCAGGCGAGGAAATTGACCTGCGGGAACGCCAGGAGGACGAACAGCAGCGCCAGCAGACCGCCGAGGTAGGGCAGCGCGCGGTACGCGACGACCATGTAGTCGATGTCTGTGAGTCCGCTGATGATGTAGAGGTTCAGCCCGTACGGCGGCGTGATGAAGCCGATCGCGTCGCCCAGGATGAAGATGACGCCCCAGGCGACCGGATCGAGGCCGATCTCGAGCGCGGCGGGCGTCAGCAGCGGTGCCGTCAGTACGACATTCGGAATCGACGCCAGGGCCAGGCCCGCGATCAACACGGTCGCGACGAGCGCGACGATAATGAGCCAGTCCGATCCCAGCGAGAGGATCGCTTCCGAAACGGCGTCCTGAAGGTTGAGATACGCCAGATTCTGCTGGACGAGGACGGCGATGACGATGATCGGCATCAGCACGCCGACCAGCACGAGCGACGTGTAGCCGGCCCTGACCATTTCGTTCCCGCTCCGGAGTCGACCGGTGACGACTGCCGTCACGAGGATGTAGAGTACGGCGACGGACGCCGATTCCGCGGGCGAGAAGATCCCTGCGAAGATGCCGCCGAGCAGGATCACGATCGCGCCGAGCCCGATCTTCGCTTTCCAGGCAGTTTCCGCGACGTCCCGCGCTTCGAAGTCGTACGCGTCCGTGTCGATGCCGTAATCGAACCGATTCGAGATGAACATGTTGATGCCCAGCAGAATACCCAGCATCGCTATCCCGGGAACGATGCCGGCGATGAACAGGTCCGGAATCGAGACGCCGAAAGTAACGCCGTAGACGATGAGCATGATGCTCGGCGGGAGTACGCTCCCGATCGTTCCGCCGGACGCGATCGTGGCCGCCGCGTACCCCGGCTCGTACCCTTCTTCCTCCATCGACGGGTAGAGCGCTTGACCGACGGACGCGGTCGTCGCGGCGTTCGATCCCGTGATCGCCGAGAAGATCGCCGACGTCCCGATGACCGTGTTCCCGGTGCTCCCGGGAAGCCAGCCGAGACAGGCACGCGAGAACGCGATGATGTCCTTGGAGACGTCCGCTTTCCTGAAGAGGTCCCCGACGAGGATGAATAACGGGATCGCGATGTACGTGAACGATTCCAACTCCGAGAAGGCCGTGATCGACATGTTCGCCATCGAGAAGCCGGGAACGAAGAGGTAGAACGTGACGACCCAGAGACCGAAGGAGAGCACGAGCGGTACGCCGAGTGCGAACAGCAGGACGCTGACGATCGCGACCGCCAGCAGGAGCACCTCGAGCGGGAGGCTCGCGGCGATCATTCGTCTCTCACCCCGATCTGCGGGTCCGGGCGGATATCGTCACCGTTTCGATAGGCGATCGTCGTGGTGATTGCCTGTTGGACTACCCGGAGCAGGATCAGCCCCGTCCCGACCGGCACGGCGAGATAGAAGTGCGCCTGCATCACGTTCTCGGTGCCGACGACCATCCGACCGGACTCGAACACCTGGACGAGCTCCGGGAGCGAGTGCCAGAAGATCGCGCCGACGACGAGGACCCAGAGCAGCCACTCGATCACGTACATGGCGTACTGGCCGACCCCCGAGAGATTCGATCGAAACAGCGTAAACCGGAAGTACGACTGGTGGCGGAGGCCGAACGACGCAGCGAGCCACGCGATCCAGACGAACAGTCCCTGCGCGACTTCGAACCCCCAGTCGATCGTCCACGCGAAGAACGTGCGACCGAAGATGTCCGTAATCGTAATGGCTAGTACCACCATCAACAGCGTCAGTGCGAGCATTCCCTCGAAGTACTTCTCGAGGTACTGGAGCCAGGGCGGAAACCGAACGTCGCTCGTCTCCGTTATCGTTGACATGGTCGTTATATCTCCTCGAGGTAGTCGTCCCACCACGCGTCGATGCTGAACTCGGACGGCGACTCCGGCGCGTCGCCCTCGCGGGCGATCTCGTAGATCCGCTCGTAGAAGTCGTCGGGCGTTTCCTCGAAGTTATCGAGCAGTGCCCGTTCGGGCTCCCACTTCTCGGGGTTCTGTCGCGGATCGAGCGGATCGACCCACGCCTGTCGCTCGTCGTCGTCGAGGATGTTCACCGTCACGCCGAGATCGTCCCACGCCGAGCCGTCCGGCGGCGACTCCTGTTGCCCGACGCGCTCGTCGACCAGTTCGTCGGCCTGCGCGACCGCTTCTTCGGTCGTCTCCCGCGTGACCTCGGCGATCAGGTCGCGATGCTCGTCCGGGAGCGACTGCAGCCAGTCCGTGTTCACCCACAGGGTCCCTTGCCCGCACATGAACCCCACGTCGACGACCTGATCGATGACCGGCCCCATCCCCGAGCCGATCGCGACCGACGACCACGTCTCGAGCCCCTGGACGACGCCGGTCTCCATCCCCTGGACGGTGTCGCCCCACGACACTTCGGTCGGCGTCGCGCTCCAGGTCCCGAGGGACTCGTCGGCGGCCCGCGACGCGGTCCGGCGAATGATCAGGCCCTCGAGTTGCTCCGGTCGCCTGAGGTCGCCGCCGATCTGGTCCGTCCCGTCCTCGGAGATGAAGACGTCCCGGAGCGCGGGCGTCCAGTAATAGAACGGCAAGACGTTGTACTTCCGCGCGAACGGCAGCCAGAAATTCTCCCAGGCGTATTCGTGCGTGAGCGTGTGCGTTATCGACTCCGGCGACGGAAACGTGTACGGAACGAGCCAGACCTGGTTCTCCGGAAAGAACGCCGTCGAGTTCCCGACCGACCCGTAGCCGGCTTCGATGACCTGACTCTGAACTTTCGTTCCGCAACTCGCTGAACTGCAAATCTGGTTGTCCGGCTGGATGATCATCGTCAGTTCGCCGTCCGATTCCTCCTCGAGGCGATCGGCGATTGCGAACGACGCCGACGGCGAGATGCAGTCCAGACAATTGTCGTTCGGGTTACCGAGTTCGCCGACCGTGAACTCCCCCGGTTTCGCCCCGGCGTCGGTGAGCGAGCTCAGGCAGCCTGCCGTCGCTGCGGTGACCGTCGCCCCACCGGCACCGAGCAACGCCCGCCGCGTGTAGCGGTTACTATTCGCCATCGCGAACCACCACCATCGCGTTTCGACACCGCTCGCCGCCGTTTACTAGCGAATCCATACTACGAGAATCGGACGATCGTGGGTGTGCGTTTGGCTTGCAAAAACAGCCCACATCAGTAGACACGCGAATCCGTCTCTAAATTGTATTGCAACGAACGTACATTCTCCCCCGACAGATTGTGGGACTAACGGATTCGGTTTCTCCGAACGGGCACGCTTTGAGCACACCGCCCGCGCTGTACAGGGACGCGCCTGCGCCATCGATCGACGTGGATTCGTGCCAGACTCGATCGCTGAGCGTCGAGTGACCGCAATCACGACGCAGACCCGCCGCAGTCGTTCGGGAGGCGAACATCGAAACGCACATTCCCGGGGGACGACTACCCTCGAGTGCGCTTCTGTGCGAGGGTAGCCAAGCAGGCCAACGGCGGTGGGCTTAAGACCCGCTCCCGTAGGGGTCCTTGGGTTCAAATCCCAACCCTCGCATACCGACTCGAACGACAGTGAGAGTCGTGTCTGCGAGACGAGGGATTTGAATCAGACCGAGGTTCTGCAAGCGACGCGAGTAGGTTCTCGGGCGTGGTTCAAATCCCAACCCTCGCACTGCTTTCGTAGCGATAATCGCAGTAATGTAACGGTGACGGCAGTAGACGCAAGTGCCAATGGCTTTAGGAAGAGGTGCTTTCCCCCTCGGTCTTCTTGCTCGAGACACGCATCGTTATGAAACAAACAGAGGCATTCCGCGTTCTCGCGAGCGCCGATCGCCAGCTCGTGCTCCACGAACTCCTCGAGCGCGACGGGACGGCCAGTATCGACGATCTCTCGCGACAGGTGGCCGCTCGACGGCATCGGCTCTCGTCCGGGAAGATTGATGACGCGATGGTCGAGCGCGCGCACGTCCGGTTGGTGCACGCTCACTTCCCACATCTCCAGGCGCGGGAGCTGATCGATATCGACTGGGACGACGAGGCGGTAGCGCTGACCGACGAAGAGTGCGTCGATCAGCTCCTCGAGGCCGCCGACGAGTTAGACAGTTGGCCGCCGACCGATCTCCTCGAACGGCCGTCTCGCAGCCGATAGTTCGAGCCCGAAACAGGGCGGCGGGAGTGACCGTGTGGACTCCGTGAGAGTTGCAACTTTATCCTTGCAGCCGCATGCTCAGGTATGGCGTCAGCAGACGAGACGGGTGAGACCGATGTGGGGGAGGCGATCGATATTCTGTTAGTCGAGCCGAACCCCGGCGACACCCGTCTCTTCGAGGAAAACTTTCGCGACGCGAAGCTCATGAACGCCGTCCACGCCGTCACCGACGGCGAGGAGGCGCTCGACTTTCTCCACGGGCGGGACGAGTACGAGGGCGCGCCGCGACCGGACCTGATCCTGCTCGAGCCCCAGCTCCCGGGAACCAGCGGGATGGAGGTGCTCTCCGAACTGAAAAACGAGCCGCCGCTGGACGAGATCCGCGTTATCGTGCTCACCAGTTCCGAGATGGGCGAGGAGATCGTCCGCTCCCACGGCCTCGAGGCCGACGAGTACATCCGCAAGCCCGTCGAGACCGCGGAGTTCATCGACTTCGTCCGGGAGGTCGAGGACTTCTGGTTCGCGATCGTCAAAAACGAGTCCGACGACTGAGCGGACCGGGCCGCTCAGAAGGGGTACTCCCGCCGTTCGCGCTGGACGGAGACCACTTTCGTCGTCGTCAGTTCCTCGAGGAGCGACTCACCGTTGTACCGCCCCAGTCCGGACTGTTTCATCCCGCCGAAGGGGACGTGGGGTTCGTCGTTGATCGGCTGATCGTTGCTGTGGATCATGCCGGTAACCTCCTGGTGAAAATATCGTGTCGTCGTCGAAGTCCCTTCATCGCGGTTCGTCGTTCTCCCTCGGACGCGAGCGGCGTCGCGACGGAACGTATTTTGTTACACAGCTATCAGGTATGTACGATGACTGAACCGACGACCTGGACCGTCGATCACCGCGGGCCGATTCGATTTCCGCTCCGCGTCGCGGTGACCCTCGCCGGCATGCCCCGATCGATACTGGTCGCGTTCTTCGTCGCCGGCCCGCTCGTCGTCGCCGGAATCGTCGCCGCGGTCGGCGAACCCGGGCTGACGTTCGCCGCCGGCGCGTGGTTCATCGCCGTTCTGTTCGTCTGGTTTACGTCCGCCGGCGCTGCGCGGACCGAGTACACGCTCGAGACCGACGCCCGCCGACTCGAGATCGAACGGGTCGGCGTCGAGACCGACAATCCGCTGGTCCCCGCGACCGGCGACGTCCCAGTGATCGACCTCGACCGCGTCGAATCGGTCGGCGCGTTCTCGCTCCCCGGAACGACCGTACTGACCGTCTCGTACGCCGGCGTGAACGTCTCGGAGCCGACGGCGTTCGAGATCTCCGACGCGGACCTGCCGCGCGTCCGGACAGCGCTCGAGGCCGCCGGACTGGCGCTCCCGACCGACGCCGACGGAGCGATCGCCGACCGTCGGACCCAGTACCTCCGCGGGAGCGCGATCCTCGTCGCTCTCGGGCTGACGATCGTCGGACCCGCGCTCGCGCTCGCCGCGCAGACGCTGCGTGGGTCGCTCTCGCCGTCGGTCCTCGGTGGGATCGGACTCGCGCTCGCCGGAGTTGTCGGCGCCGTCGTGGCGTCCCGGCTGCCCTCGTTCCCGTCGTACGACGGGGCCGACGGGCTGAGCGACGGTCTCGTGATCCGCACGAAGCGCCGGCTCTATCTGATCGTCGGTGCCGCCGTCGGCGTGGCCGCGTTCCTCGGTGTCGTGGTCGGTGTGGCGTCGCTCGCGGCGTAGTCAGCCTTCCTTCGCGGGGAAATCGATGTACTCGGGCGCTACCGCGTCGGTCGTGTACGTCTCCCGGCCGCGTTTGATGATGCGGTGGCCGTCCGCGAGCATCGCCGCGGTGTCGACCGCGAGCACGACGGGATCGCTCGCGTGGCGCGCTCCGACGCCGCGGGCCGCCTCGCGGCTCCCCGAGAGGTGAACCCGCTGGCGGGACATCGGCCGGAGCCCCTCCTCGCGTATCGACGCTACGTTGGCGGGCGCCGTCCCGTGATACAGTTCGTCGGGCACCGGCGCGTCGGTCGGCTCCGACTCGCGGGTCGCTTCGCTCTCGAGGTCGACGTCGACGGAGTGACCGTACGACGCCCGGACGCGACCCCCGCCCGTGCTCTCCGACTCCACGTCGGTCCGCTCGAACCGTCCCTTCGGATCCGTGGCGATCACCGCCGCGACGTGGCTGGGCTCGGCCCAGTCGTACTTCCGTTCGACCGCATCGGCGAGGGACTCGTAGTCGGTCCAGCCGCGCTCGTCGAGTTCGAGACCGACGTCCTCTGGGAAGTGTCGGAGCGCGCCGCTGACGAATTTCGAAAGCCGGCGGCGTCGCTCACCGGAGAGCAACAGCTTCCCGCGGGCGTCGCAGACGGGACACCGTCCGTTGGCGCTCGAGTACGGCCCGTGCTCCTCACAGGTTCGAATCGGGTCCGTCACGATCGCCCGTACTCGCTCGAGCGAAACCAACCGCTCGGTCCCCGGCCGTCAGTCGCCCGTCCGGAACGACAGGTCCAGCGACGGCGCCGAGTGGGTCAGCGATCCCATCGAGACGATGTCGACGCCCGTCGCGGCGTAGTCGGCGACGGTCTCGAGGGTGATGCCGCCGCTGGCCTCGGCGAGTGCGTCGTAGTCGGCGAGCAGGTCGACGGCCTCTGCAGTCTCGTTCGGCGTCATGTTGTCCAGCAGGACGATATCGGCGCCCGCTTCGGCGGCCCGCGGCGCGTCGTCGACCGACTCGACCTCGACGTCCAGTTTCGTGGCGAACGAGGTCCGCTCTCGGAAGTGCTCGATCGCGCCCTCGAGTCCCATCTCGGCGACGTGGTTGTCCTTGACCATCACCATGTGGGAGAGGTCGAGTCGGTGGGTGTCGCCGCCGCCCGCGACGACGGCGCGTTTCTCGAGGCCGCGCAGACCGGGCGTGGTCTTGCGGGTCGCGGCGATGCGGACGTCCTCCGATTCGGTGCGCTGCTCGCGGCCGGTAGCCGCTCGCGTCTCCGAGGCGCGTTGCGCCTCGCGAGCGCACTCGACGACCTCGTTCGTTCGCGTCGCGATTCCCGAGGCGTGGCCGGCGAGGTTGACCGCGACGCGCTCGCCTCGAAGAATCTCGCGTGCGGCCCCCTCGACGCGGAGCAGTTCGTCGCCGGGTTCGACGGCGGTGCCGTCCTCGAGCGCGTCGCGGACCGCGACGTCGAGATAGTCGAAGACGGCCGTCGCGGCCTCGAGGCCCGCGACGACGCCCGACTCCTTGGCGACGAGCCGTCCCGTGGTCTCGCCGGGCACCTGATTGGTCACGTCGTGGTGGCCGACGTCCTCGCGGAGCCAGCGTTCGACCTGTGCGTTCGTGATCATCGGTGGTCAGTCGTCCGCCGGTGGTTCGGGCTCCGCCGCCGACTCGTCGCTCGAGTCACTCACGTAGTGACAGCCCGTCGATGTCGTGTTCTCGCCGGCCGCCCGCGCGATCAGCAGCGCCACGACGCAGGCGTTCCGGTGCTCGTACAGATCGCGCGCCGTCCGCGTCCGAACGTAGGCGTCGACCTCGCCCTTGAGTCGCCGGAGGACGGCACTGGCGCGGGCGATCTCCTCGGGGTCGCGCTCGAGGCCGAGGTACTCGTCCATCGTCCGCTTCAGGCGGACGGACTTCTCGGCGGCGAACCGTTCGGGTAGGTCGGGGTCGCTGTTCCGGAGGTCTGGCGCCTCGACGACCTCGGGTTCGGACCCGGCCGCCACTGCGTCCTCGCCGGCCCGCAGCCCCCAGACCAGCCCCTCGAGCAGACTCGTGCTCGCCAGCCGGTTGGCGCCGTGGACGCCCGTGCGGGCGCACTCGCCGACGGCGTAGAGCCGATCGAGCGACGTCCGACCGCGGTCGTCGACCGCGATTCCGCCACACAGGAAGTGTTCGCAGGGGGCGACGGGGATCTCGTCGCCCTCGATGCCCCGATCGCGGCACTTCTCGGCGATGGCGGGATACTCCTCGGCGAACTCGCCCTCGAGCGTGCTCACGTCAAGC
The DNA here is from genome assembly GCF_037914945.1 of Haloterrigena sp. KLK7. NCBI lineage: Archaea > Methanobacteriati > Methanobacteriota > Halobacteria > Halobacteriales > Natrialbaceae > Haloterrigena > Haloterrigena salinisoli. The sequence continues at coordinate 980,945 of NZ_CP149787.1, read as the reverse complement.
ACGACTTCACCGGTCTCCTCGCGCTCCGTCTCGACCGCACGGGCGACGACGTCCCGCGGCGCGAGTTCGGCGTCGGGGTGGTAGTCGTCCATGAACCGCTCGCCGTCGCCGTTGCGGAGCACGGCGCCCTCGCCGCGGAGCGCTTCGGACAGCAGGAAGGGGTCGTCACCGTCGTAGGCGGTGGGATGGAACTGCACGTACTCCATGTCCTCGACCTCGGCGCCCGCGAGCGCGGCCACGGCGATCCCGTCGCCGGTCGCGTCGTCGGGGTTGGTCGAGCGCGCGTAGAGCGCGCCGATCCCGCCGGTCGCGAGGACCGTCGTCCCGGCGAAGACGGGGTGTCCGTCGGGTTCCTCGTCGGTCAGCGCGCCGTGAACCCGCCCCTCGTGCGTGATCAGATCGAGCGCGGCGGTGTCCTGGCGGACCTCGATCCGCTCGTGCGCGTCGACGTGATTCAGGAACGGCCGGAGGATGTGGGTCCCCGTCGCGGCGTCGACGTGGAGGATGCGGTGGTCGGAGTGAGCCGCCTCTCGGGTGTAGTCGAACTCGCCGTCGTCGCCCTCGTCGAAGTCGACCCCGAGGGTATCGACGAGCACGTCCTCGACGGCGTCGTCGGCGTGCTCGACGAGCGCGTCGACCGCGTCGGGATCCGCGGTGCCGTCGCTCGCCTCGAGGATGTCGCTTTTCAGGCTCTCGGGATCGCCTCGCGTCGTCGAGATGCCGCCCTGGGCCCAGTCGGTGCTGGCGCCGTCGGGTTTCGTCGCCTTCGTCAGCAGGAGGACCTCGGCGCCCTCCCGGGCGGCCGCGAGCGCGGCCGCACAGCCGGCGATCCCGCTGCCGACGACCAGGACGTCCGCGGTCTCCTGCGTCGCGTTCGGTGTATCGGTCATGGTTCAGATCTCGAGCATGCGGTCGAGCGCGACGCCCGCGAGTTCCTTCTCCTCGGGGGCGACCTCGATGACGTTGCGTTCGCGGCCCGCGACGAGCTCCTCGAGGACCCAGGTCAGATAGTTCGGATCGATCTGGCGCATGGCGTTGCAGTCCATGCAGGCGTCGCCGCAGAGCGGCAGGACGTTCACCTCCGGGTGCCAGCGCTGGAGGTGGTTGGTCAGGTGGATCTCGGTGCCGATGGCCCAGGTCTCGCCGGGGTCGGCGTTCGCGACCGTCTCGCAGATCGTGCTCGTCGAGCCGACGACGTCGGCGGCCTCGACGACCTCGCGGCGACACTCGGGGTGGACGACCACGTTGGCCTCGGGGTGTTCCTCGCGGATCTCGGCGATGTGGTCCTCGCGGAACCGCTCGTGGACCTGGCAGTAGCCGTCCCAGAGGATGATATCGCTCTCGGCGACCTCTTCGGCGTCCTTGCCCTCGGGGTCCCACGGGTCCCACTCGGCGATCTCGTCTTCCATGTCCAGCCGGTGGGCCGTGTTCTCTCCGAGGTGCTTGTCGGGGAGGAAGAGGACCTTGTCGCCCCGCTCGAAGGCGTACTCGAAGGCCTTGTGGGCGTTGGATGAGGTACAGACCAGCCCGCCCTGACTCGCACAGAAGGCCTTTAGGTCCGCGTAGGAGTTCATGTACGTGATCGGGACGATGTCGGCGTCGGGCGCCGCGTCGGTGATCTCGGCCCACGCGCTGTCGACCTGCAGGGCCTCGGCCATCCCGGCCATCGGACACGAGGCCTCCATACTGGGGAGGATCACCGTCTGGTCGTCGTCGGTGATGATGTCCGCGCTCTCGGCCATGAACGTCACGCCACCGAAAATCACGTACTCGGCGTCCGCGTTCGCGGCTTCCTTCGAGAGCTGGTAGGAGTCGCCGATGAAGTCGGCGTGCTCGACGATCTCCCGGCGCTGATAGTTGTGCCCGAGGATCACGACGTCGTCGCCGAGTTCCTCGAGCGCCGCCTCGATGCGCTTCGTGCGCTCGTCTTCTTCGAGATCACGGTATCGAGGCGGTAGTTGTTCGAGATTATCGTATTTGAACAGACTCAAATCGGTCTCCAGCTCCGCCGTTTCCATTTTGACCATTTCACGTCACCTGTGGGTAACTCCACGTCACACCGCTCCGTTGAAGAAGTTTTTCCTTCGATACTGCACACCGGCGGAATACCATCGATGGATATGACGGACGAAAACTGATTGCCCGTGGTTCAGCCTGGTCTATAGGTCGTTCTCGCTGACAGTCACCTCTCCGTGCAGTGGCTCCTTTCCGCTCGCGTCCCTAGAGCGGATATGGCGCTCGAGGAAGTCTTCACGCACTTCACCCGGCGGGACTGGGAGGACGAATCGCCCGACGAAACGGTTCGACTCGCCGTCGTCGGCGTCGGCGGCTTCGCCCGGAATCGCGCGCTCCCGGCGATCGCGGCGGGTCGGTACTGCGAGACGACGGCGCTGGTCACCGGCTCGTCAGATCGCACGCGGGCCGTCGCCGAGTCGTTCGACGTTCCCCACGTCCTCGGCTACGACGCGTTTCTGGCCGGCGACCACGCGGACTCCTACGACGCGGTCTACGTCGCGACGCCCAACGCCACTCACGGCGAGTACACCGTCGCCGCCGCGGAGCGCGGCAAACACGTCATCTGCGAGAAGCCCCTCGAGACGACTCGCGAGCGCGCTCTCGGCATCGTCGACGCCTGCGAGGCGGCCGACGTGACGCTGATGACGGCCTATCGGCTGCAGACCGAACCGACGGTTCGACGGGCGCGGGAACTCGTCCGCAGCGGCGTCATCGGCGACATTGTTCAAGTTCACGGGGGCTTCTCGCACCCGCTGCTCGAGGACGCCGGTCCCGACACGTGGCGCCTCGATCCAGACCTCGCGGGCGGCGGCGCACTGGTCGATCTGGGCGTCTATCCGCTCAACACGATCCGGTTCGTCCTCGAGGCCGATCCCACGGGCGTCTACGCCACCACCCACTCGAGCGGCGCGCCCTTCGACGCGGTCGACGAACACGTCGCCTTCCAGCTCGAGTTCGAGTCGGGCGCGACGGCCTCGTGTACGGCCAGCTTCGACGCCCACGCCAGCAGCCAGCTCGAGCTGGTCGGCACCGAGGGGAAGATCCACGTCGAGTCGCCGTTCGGCGGCGTCGTCCCCCAGGAGATGGTCGTCGAGAGCGGCGACGTCCGCATGGAGTACACGGGCCCGCCGGTCGACGAGGTCCGCGAGGAGTTCGACTACTTCGGCTACTGCGTGCTCACCGGGACGGCGCCGGAGCCCGACGGCGAGGACGGACTCGTGGATCTCGAGGCGATCGAGGCCGCCTACGAGTCCGCCGAGACCGGGTGTCGAGTGGGGCTCGAGTGACGGGCGTCGGGTAGCTCTTGAGTGACGGTTCGCCGGCTGGACCTCGAGATTCGATGTGGGCCGGCGTATCAGCGCGGGCGGAAACGGGCCGATGAAACGTCGCGGTAACACACAGTCTCTGGTGCTCGCGCTGGCAACGGGGAGTACCACCCCCTCCCCAGCCGATTCGCTCGTTCGCATTGCTCACTCGCTCATCCCTCGCGCGGCGTTGTCGGCCGTCCTCACGACGTTCGGCCGGCCTCGCTCACGGCTCGCTTCGCTCTCCGTTCGCTCTCGAGGCGCTCTCCGCGGTCGCGCCTCGCCGACAGCGCGCGCCACCGCGGTCGCAGCCAATCAGTGATTCCCACGGAGGTACGTTTGGGAACGACTGTACCTCGAGGAGAAAACGATCCTCGGCCCGTCAGGAGGACGCTTCCTCCCACGGCGTCGACTCGGCGTCGACCAGCTCGAACAGCTCGTCGAACTCGTCGGGGAACTGTGCCTCGACGTTCGCGAGCTCGCCGCCGGGCACCGTCTCGGCGAGCAAGGCGGTGACCGCCTTGATCCGGAACACTGCCTCGCTCTCGTCGATTTCCGCGGGCTTCCCGTAGCCGGTGTCGAGATCGAGGTCGTCGTAGTTCAGCCGCTCGTGGACCCGTCCGACGAACTCGTCGAAGTCGTACCCCTGTCCGTGGTCGACCCCCAGCAGATAGCGGTCGATCTCCATGGGCAGCGGGCTGGCGATGTCCGTCGCGCCGCCCTCGTCGACGCGCTCGCCGATCGTCTCGAGGACGGCCCGCACCGTCCGGACGGCCTCGGCCTGGGTCCCGGCTTCGATGCGATGCTGTACCTCGCCGACGAAGTCCGTGTAGTTGGTCTTCTTCTGGGACATCGGGAATCAGAGGGGAGCCCTCGCCCGGTACTGTGGAGAGAACTGTCGAAAAACGTCATCCCGGGATTGGCATGGCCTGAGAAACGGTTCTCGATCGCCTCGAGGCGGGCGATCGGCGCCGCTCGAGCCGACCCGCTCAGAGCCGGTCGGGTGCGAGTTCGTCGATCGTCGTCTCGACGACGTCCCTCGAGGCCGGTTCCGGAACGACGACGATGGGGTGGTCGATCCCCGTCTCGGCGACGAGCGTCCGAAGCTGCTCGCGCGCGTCGTCCGGCGTGCCGGCGACGCCGAGGTCCGCCAGCATCGCGTCGGTCACCGCCTCGGCGGCCTCGCGTTTGTTCCCGCCGCGCCAGGCGTCGGCGATTCGGTCCGCGCGCTCGGGGTACGCCGTCGCCACCGCACGGCGGTATCCTTCGCCGCTGCCGACGTAGTAGGCGACGTGCCGGCGCAGCGTCTCCCGGGCCTCGTCGGGATCCTCGCTGACCGCCGACGGGACGTAGGGCGCGACGGTGATCTCGCTCGGATCGCGGTCGCGCTCGCGGGCCGCGTCCGCGACTTCCTCGAAGGCCTCCTCGAGGTGCGCGAACGGGATGTTGTGGGGGATCCAGCCGTCGCAGAGCCGGCCGACGACCCGCCGGTTCGCCGGCCCGAGACCGGCGTGGTAGATCGGCACCGGGGCCTCGAGCGACGGGAAGTCGGCGGCCGCGAGCACCTCGCCGTCGTAGTCGACGCGGCCGTCGCCGGCGGTGTACGCGCGGACGAGTTCGATCGCCTCGTGGGCCCGCCGGACGGGCCGATCGAACGCCATCCCGTGGAGGTCCTCGACGGCTTTCGGCGTGCTGGTCCCGACGCCGAGCGTGAAGCGACCGTCCGACGCTCGCTGCAACGATGCGGCGGTCATCGCGAGCACGGCCGGCGACCGCGAGTAGACGTTCAGGATCGCGCTCCCGAGGCCGATCTCGTCGGTCCGACAGGCCATCTCGGTCAGCTGGACGACGCCGCTCTCGCCCCAGAGCTCGCCGACCCAGACGGCGTCGTAGGACAGTTGTTCCGCGCGGACCGCGATGTCCGCGAGATCGAGGTCACCGAACGACGTTACCATGAGTCCGACGTCCATGCTCCCGACGACGGGAGCCAGCGAGAAAAAATCGGGCTACCGTTCGAACGTGAACTCGAGACCGTCCGCGGACTCGCGCTCGCTCGCGCAGTCGTACACCACGATCTCCCCGGCGTCGGTGACGACCAGGTCGAGACCGGCGACGCTGAACTCGAGGCCGAACGACGTCCCCTCGCCCTGCGTGGCCGCGTGGTCGAGCAGTCGTTCGAGCGCCTCCGGATCGATCGTCTCCCACAGCGGGTCGATCGCCATCGGCGAACGGTCCGTGACGGTCGTGACCGCGCTGACGATCGCACTCGAGAGCTGGCCGGAGACGGTCGGGTCGAAATGGGCGCAGTGGACGGGCGGACACTCGTGTTCGGAGAGAAGGCCGTTCATTGCACTGAATACGTCCGCAAACACGTTGAAGGAGCGGACGGTATATGCCCGGTTTTATAAGCTCATCGGACGAGCGAGTTCTCGATCAGCGCCTTCAGCCCGCGGCGGAGGCGACCGCTGACGGCCGACGAGGAGACCTCGAGCGCGTCCGCGAGGTCTTCGACCGAGGAGTCCCGCGGATCCTCGAAGTAGCCGCGTTCGTAGGCGGTGACGAGCGTCTCCCGCTGGACGGGGGTCAGACCGTAGCCCTGTCCCGGGCTCCGGTCGCCGTCCTCGGCGTGGTAGAGCCGGTCGACGGTGAAGGCGACGTCCTTGCTCCGACAGTGGTCGCGGAACTCCTGTAACCGGCCGAGTTCGGGCACCTCGAGGGTCGCGATCCAGCCGCCGCGACCGCTCGTAGCGTGGAGGACCCGCATCCCCAGTTCGGCGGCGCGGGGCAACACCAGCCGCTCCGCCGAGGTCAGTCGCATCCGGTAGACGCGGAACTCGCCCCCGTCGATGACGACCGTCGGCTCCGAGACCGTGGGATCGTCGGCGACGACGCGGTCGAACGCGTCGAAATCGCCGCCGTAGGTCTCGAAGAAGAGGTAGTACTCCCCCGGCCCGGCGATCGTCTGGTACTCGAGTTCGGTGGTCATCTCGGGAAGCGCCCGAATCGTCGGGGTGAGCACCAGCTCGGGATGGACGAGCGTGATCTCGGCGATGACCCGCGCCTCGCTCATGCGGAACCGTTTGCTATCCACTCACATGAACCTTGGAACTCGAGCCGCCGGGAGAATCCGTGACGAAACTCGCCACGGACCGACTCACTCGTGGCGCAGTGCCTCGATCGGGTCCACGCGGGCGCCGCGCCACGCGGGGTAGAGCCCCGAGACGACGCCGACGCCGATACCGACGACGATAGCGACGGCGATCCAGTCGATCGGGTACGCCATCGGCCACTCGAGGAGCGACACGCCGAGATAGCCGACCCCGATCCCGACGATGACGCCGACGGCGGCACCGATGACGCCGAGGATCATCGACTCGACGAGAAACAGTTGCATGACGTCGCGTTTCGTCGCGCCGACGGCCTTCATGATGCCGATCTGGCGGGTCCGTTCGGTGACGCTGACGATCATGATGTTAGCGATGCCGATCGAGCCGACCACGAGCGCGATCCCGGCGACGGCGCCGATGAACAGCGTGAGCTGATCGACGATGTCGGTGAACTGCTCGATGGCGTCCTCGACGGTCTGGACCGCGATCTCGTGATCGTCCTGTTTCAACTCGGCCGCGTGTGATTCCTCTTCGAGGTAGTCGGCGACCGACGCCTTGGCCGAGTCGACCTCGTCGACGCTCTCGGCGCCGACCAGTAGTCCCGGGTAAGCCCGCTCTTCCTCGCCGGCCGGCGTCTCGACCGTCGTGGTGTAGTAGGCGTCGATCGAGAGGAACAGCCGGGGCGGCGTCTGGTCGCCGAACTCGGGTTCGACGACCCCGGCGACGGTGACGGTCTCGGTCTCGCCGTCCTCGAACGTGAGCGTCAGTTCGTCGCCGACCGCGACGTCGCCCTCGAACAGCTGGACCGTCTGCTCGTTGACGACGACTTCGCCCTCGCCGTCGAACGGGCCGCCCGCGACGAACGTCGCGTGTTCGAACCGATCCGCTGTCGTCGCCTGCGCGTCGACGACGCCGGTCACCTGCTCGTCGTCGGTCGCTGTCTGGACGACGTCGACCGTCCCCTGCGGGGCGACGAACTCGACGCCCTCGCTATCCTCGAGGGCCGCGACGTCGCTCTCGGTGTAGATCGGCGTGTCGACGGTCATGATCCCGTACCCCGCCTCGGGGTTCGTCTGCGTCTGGACGGTCATCACGGGCTCCTGCTCGGCCTCGACGTCGCCGATCACGCTCTCGGAGAAGCCGCCGCCGAGCACGACGAACGTGATCACGGCCGCGACACCGATGATCACGCCGATCGTCGTCAGCGTCGAGCGCAGTTTGTGCGAGCGGATCGATCGCCAGCTGATTCGGAGGCTCTCGCGGACGTTCATGACTCTTCGCGCACCCCCTCGTCGGCGAGGCCGGCTTCGCTCGGACCGAGAGGTTCGGACCCCGAATCGCCGATATCCGGTCGCCTCTCGCCGATTCGATCGTCGACGGTCTCGCCCGTCACGTCTCGAGCGTCCGCGAGGTGCTCGACGTCCTCGATCCGCCCGTCGACGAGGTGGACGACGTGGTCGGCGTGCTCGGCGACCGCTCGCTCGTGGGTGACCAGTAGTACCGTCGTCCCCTCCCGGTTGAGTTCGGCCAACAGCGACATGATCCCCGCGCCGGTCTCGGTATCGAGGTTCCCCGTCGGCTCGTCGGCCAGAACCAGCGTCGGCTCGTTCGCGAGCGCCCGGGCGAGCGCGACCCGCTGGCGTTGGCCGCCCGAGAGCTCCGTCGGTCGATGCTCGAGCCGATCACCCAGCCCCACGCGCTCGAGCAATTCCTCGGCGCGCTCGCGCCGGCTCTCGTCGACCGCGTCGTGGAACACCATCGGTAGCGTGACGTTCTCGGCGGCGGTCAGCCGCGGCATGAGGTTGAACGTTTGGAAGACGAAACCGATCTCGGTGCCGCGAAGCCGCGCCCGTTCGGCGTCCGAGAGCTCCCCGATCGTCTCGCCGCCGACCTCGATCCGCCCCTCGGTCGGCGTGTCCAGACAGCCGATCAAATTCATGAGCGTGCTCTTCCCCGACCCGCTCGGTCCCATCACCGCGGTGAACGACCCCTCACCCAGCGTCAGCGAAATCCCGTCGATCGCGTGAACCGGTTCCCCGAGCCGGTACGTCCGCCGGACGTCGTCGACGACCACTGCGGTCGCCGTTGGTAGTTGTTCGGTTGACATTATCTCCCACACTAGTCCGGCCAACCCTTAGCCAAATAACAGTTACAGTTCCCGCCAGGCAGACCGTCTATCACTCGAGGCGAACGGTCCGCCGCGAGACGACGCCTCGAGGGCCGTCAGCCGCCGACCCCGTCGAAGACGACGTCGCCGTCGACCATCGTCATCGCGACGTCGATCTCGTCGATTCGATCCGCGCGGTCCCACGGCGATTCCTCGAGGACGACCAGATCCGCCTTCTTGCCGACCTCGAGGGTCCCGAGTCGGTCCTCGTCGAAGCCGGCGTACGCCGCGCCGCGCGTGTAGGCCCGCAGCGCGTCGGTGACCGACAGTCGCTGGGCCTCGGTCGGCGCGGTGACGGCGTGGTGGACGCCGAGCAGGGGATCCAGCGGCATGCAGTCCGAGCCGAAGGCGAGCGGGACGCCGGCCTCGAGCGCCCGCCGGAACCGGTTGGTCCGATTCCGCCGCTCGCGTCCCAGTCGCCGGTCGTAGAGGCCGCCCTCGTCCGCCCAGCGGTGGAAGTTCGGCTGCATCGACGCGACGACCCCGGCGTCGGCCATGCGCTCGAACTGGTCGTCGGTCGCCAGTTCCGCGTGTTCGATCCGGTGGCGCCGGCCGCCGGGATCGGCCGTCGACTCGAGGGCCGACAGCGTCTCCTCGATGGCCGCGTCGCCGATAGCGTGGACGCAGACCTGATAGCCCGCACTGTCGGCGCGCTCGACCAGCGCCGCGAGGTCGTCGGGGTCGACGACCCACTGGCCGCGGTCGTCGTCGTCGGTCCCCTCGTCCGCATCGTGTTCTGCGTCCGCTCCGGCCGCACTGGCGTCCGCGTACGGCTCCCGGAGTCGCGCCGTTCGGCTCCCGAAGCTCCCGTCGGAGAAGGACTTGATCGCGCCCGTCTGCACGCGGTCGTCGCCCGCGTTCGTCGCCAGCCCGACCTCCTCGAGCGCCTCGAGGTGGTCGCTCCAGTAGTCGATCCGAACGCGCAGGGGGAGGTCGCCGTCGACGGCCATGTCGCGATAGACTCGCGGCGCGACCGAGCCGCGGACCTTGTCGTGGACGCCGGTGACACCCAACTCGACCGCGCGTTCGGTTGCCGCCGCGAGCACCTCGCGCATCTCCGCGCGGTCGGCCGTCAGCTCCCGGCGGACGGCCTCGGCGGCGTCCTCGACGGCGACGCCGGTCGGCTCACCGCCCGATCGCCGCAGATCGGACGCGGGGAGGTCGTCCCCGAGTCGCTCGAGGGCGACCGAGTTCAGCGAGGCGGTGTGCAGGTCGACGCGCATCGCGACGACCGGGCGGTCCTCGCTGACGCGGTCGAGTTCCTCGCGCGTGAGCGGTCGCGTCCGCGAGTCGTCCCACGCGCTCTCGTCGTAGCCGAAGCCGAGGACCCACTCGCGGTCCGGTTCGGCGTCGGCGTGGGCCGACAGCGTCTCGAGGCAGTCCGCGACGCTCGTCGCATCTGAGAGGTCGGCGTGGACGAGGTGCTGTCCCAGCTGCTCCACGTGCGTGTGGGCGTCGATAAAGCCCGGCAGGACGGTTCGCCCGCCGCAGTCGACCACGTCGGTCGCGACGCCCTCGAGGAACTCGACCTCGTAGGTGTCGCCGAGTCGAACGATCTCGCCGTCGCGGATCGCCATCGCTTCGTAGACGATATCGGGGTCGGTCAGCGCGTGGATCTCCCCGTCGATCAACAGGAGATCGGCGGCCTCGGTCATGCTCGAGAGGGTGTCGGCGAGGGCCAAAACGGTTCGGGCGAAAGCCCCTGCCGCGCTCGATCCGTCGGCTCGAGCGCGGCAGCCCCTCTCAGTCCCACCCGAAAGCCCCGACTCGCTGGGCGCGGGCGCCCAGCGAGTCGCCCCGTTCAGTCCCGCCCGGGAGCGTCGACCGGCCGGCCGATATCGCGACGGGTTCCCGGGTTGCCGACACCGCCGTATTTCGTCCAGTCAGCCGATATCTCGGTATTTCGACCAGTCAGTCGCCACGATCGATCACTGCTCCTCTCGCTCCCGTTGAGCGACCGAGCGTGCAGTCCGGCGCAAGCTTAACCTACCGGCTCGTGGATCCCCCGATAACAATGATCGATCGCGACGGCCGCATCGTCTTCGGCGCCCTCCTGTCGCTGGTTCTCGTGCTTACCCTTTCAATCGTCGTCGAGGCGCAGCTCGGGGTCGGACTGCGGGAGTACCCGGTCCTGTCGTTCCTGGTCTTCGCCGGTCTCGCACTGGCCGCGCCGCAGCTCTATCTCGCCGCGACCGACGACGAGACCAGGGACCACGACCCGGCCCGGAGCCGCGTCCAGTTCGCCGCCGTCGCGACGGCGGTCTTCGCGCTCGCCTTCGCCGACGACGCGTCGGGAATCAGCTACCTCGCGATCGCGACCATCGGCTCGTGTGCGGTCATCGGACTCGTCTGCTACGAGGCGCTGCGGTGGCACCGCGGCTCGAGCGAGGGGAGCCTCTCGCAGGGGTGATCGCCGTCGCGTGCGGAATCAGCAATCCTTAGGATCGACCGCCGTTTTGGGCAACGCATGACAGACCCCGAGGACCTCGTCGAGCGAGTACGCGAGGGCGAGTTGCGCCTGCACGAACTCGAGGACCACGCCGACCACGACACCGCGGCCGAAGCCCGCCGGCTGCTCCTCGAGCGCGAGACGGGGACGGAACTCGAGGCGATCGGCGACTACGCCTTCCCCGCCGAGGCGGCGGAACCGAACATCGAGAACATGATCGGCGCCGCGCAGGTGCCGATGGGCGTCGTCGGCCCCGTGCCCGTCAACGGCGAGGAGACCGCAGCGAACGACGGTGGCGCGGCCGCCGGCGACTACTACCTGCCGCTGGCGACGACCGAGGGCGCCCTGCTGGCGTCGGTCAACCGCGGGCTGGGCGTGATCCGCTCCGCGGGCGGCGCGGACGCCCGCGTGACGAAAAACGGGATGACCCGCGCGCCGGTGTTTCGGGTCGCGGGCGTCGCCGAGGCCGCCGAGACCGTCGAGTGGGTGGACGACAACACCGAAGCGCTGGCCGAAGCCGCCGAGTCCACGACGAGCCACGGCGAACTGATCGACGTCGAACCGTACGTCGTCGGCGACTCCGTCTACCTGCGCTTCGCCTACGACACGAAGGACGCGATGGGGATGAACATGGCCACCATCGCGACCGGCGAGGCCTGCGAGATCGTCGAACGCGAGACCCCGGCCGATCTCGTCGCGCTCTCGGGCAACCTCTGCTCGGACAAGAAACCGGCCGCGATCAACGCCGTCGAGGGCCGCGGGCGCTCGGTGACGGCCGACGCCGTGATCCCCGGCGAACTCGTCGAGGACCGACTCCACACCACCGCGGAGGCCATCGCCGAGGCCAACACCCGCAAGAATCTCACCGGCAGCGCCAAGGCCGGCAGCCTTGGGTTCAACGCCCACGCGGCCAACGTCGTCGCCGCCGCCTTCCTCGCGACCGGCCAGGACGAGGCCCAGGTCGTCGAGGCCGCGAACGCGATCACCACCATGGACGCCCGCGAGCGCGAGGACGGCACCACCGACCTCTACGCCAGCGTCTCGCTCGCCTCACTCGAGGTCGGCACCGTCGGCGGCGGGACGAAACTGCCGACGCAGGCCGAGGCGCTCGAGGTCCTCGGGCTGCGGGGCGGGGGCGACCCGCCGGGATCGAACGCCGACGCCTTAGCAGAGATCATCGCCGTCGGCGCGCTGGCCGGCGAACTCTCCCTGCTCGGTGCGCTGTCGTCCCGTCACCTCGCGAGCGCTCACGAGGATCTCGGGCGGTGAACTGACTCTCGAGCCACTGTCACCGGTCGAGACTCGCTATAAAGAATAAGCGAGTCGACCGAGAATCGATGGTCATGAGCAACGAGACCGACTCGGTGCCGATGATGCGCTTCTGGTTCTGCGTCTACAGGGAGAATCCGCTCTTCCACGCGGAACGCGACTGTCATCACCTTCAGGACCTCCCGCGGGATCCCGAGAACTTGTCCGTGGCCCACATCCCCGTCGATTCGAACGATGTCGGGAAGCCGTCGAAGCTCAACTTCTGTACCGCGTGTGGCGTCGCAGATCCGTTCGAGTGACGGCTTCGATTTCGGAGGCAGATCCGACTACGCGTTCTCGGTCGCGGCCTCGCGCTCCTCCGTCGCTTCGTTCCGAGCGCGAATCGTCGTTCGCGCGGTGTAACTGCCGGCGCCGACGAGCAGAACGAGGCCGACGAGCATCGGGAGCACGCTCGAGGCCAGCGCGACCAGCCCCAGCCCGACGGCCGAAAGCGCGTGCGAGACCGCGAAGTCCCGGCGCCCGTACGCGCCGTGGAGGAGGGCGACGGCGGCGAAGGTCGCAGCGAAGGCGACCAGCCCCAGCGTCGTCGCGTCGACGCCCAACAGCGTCTCGTCGATGAACCGTCCGTACGCGACGAGCGCGAGCGCCGCTATCGATCCGGCACCGATCGCCTGCTCCTGTACGTCCACCGTCTCGTCCATGACACCGAGTTGCCGTCCGCGGTGCAAAGCCCTGCCGTTCCAGTACGTCGCTCGTCGATGCGTCCCCGCCGCTCGGGCGACCGCTACAGCCGTCGATACCGGCCGCGGCTCTCGCTCACCTCGCCGCGGCCGACGAGTTTCTCGAGCGCGTCCCGCACGTACTCCGCGGAGACGCCGCGTTCGCCGGCGTAGTCGACGATCTCGTCCTCGGTCGGCCGCTCGAGGTCCTCGAGGGCGCGTTCGACGATCTCCTTCTTGCTGCCGCTGCGAGTCGGCCCGCGCGGGTCGCGCTCGCCGGCGGCGGAGACCTCGTCGACGTCGAGGCCGGACTCCGCGAGGTACTCGTCGTCGTCGACGACGCCGTCGGCGACCTCGTCCTCTAAGGCGTCGAAGGAGTCCAGTTCGGCGAAGGCCTCGCCCTCGCCCTGTCGGTTCGCGAGCATCGACGCGCGGACGTCGCGAGCGTGGCTCGCGTCGTCGGTCTCGACGAACTTCTTGCGCTTCTCGTAGGCCTTCCGCGCGCCACAGCGGGGACACTGGGTCGTCTCGGAGCGACCCTCGATGATCCAGAGGTTCGAACACTCGCTACAGCCGACGACGGCGTACATGGCTCGCAGTGGGTGCGCCCGGCAGTTCAAGGTTCGGCAAGCGCGGCGGAAGTGGAACGACGAGGCGGTCCGCGACCGGCTCGAGTCGACGGGCCGAACCGACGGGCGAGCGGCGCCTCGAGTCCGCGATCTCGGCCGACGGTCGGCAGTCGGCGATCAACGGCCGATCGCCGGGACCGGCGGACCTATGTGGATCGTCACCGGTGCCCTTCGTATGGAACGCGTTTCGATCGACGACTGCGATCCGTCGGAGGCGGCCGACGGCGTCCACCTGGCGCTGATGGCCGGTACCGACTCGATGAACGTCCAGCACTTCGAGATCGAACCCGGCGCGACCGTCGACGAGCACAGCCACCCCCACGACCAGACGGGCTACATCACGCAGGGCGAACTGACGTTCCTCACCGACGGCGAGGAGATCATCTGCGGACCCGGTGACTCCTACGCGATCCCGGGCGACCAGCCCCACGCGGCCGAGAACCGCGGCGACGAGACGGTCCGCGGCGTCGACATCTTCAGCCCGCCGCGGGAGAATCCGAGCTGGCAGTCGGAGTAATCGCCGATCGCTCCCGCGAGCGTCGTCTCTCACCGCCGATACACTTACGAATACCACGGAGTTATACGCTCGAACTCGCAAGGACAGTCGATGGCAACCGAGTCGCAGTCATCGAACTCCCGAGGAATCGGACGCATCGGAACGCACCTCGAGCGGTTGGGGCCGACGTGGCTCGCCGGCGCGATCGCGGCGGGGCCCGCGACGATGGGCAGCCTGCTGGTCGCGGGGGCGAGCTTCGAGTACGCGCTGCTGTGGGTCGTCGTCCTCTCGGCGGTCCTCGGCACCGTCGGTCAGTATCTCGCGATGCGGTTGGGGCTGCTCACCGAGGCGGGGATCGTCTCGGTCGCCGAACGACACCTCGGCTCGTTCTGGGCGTGGGTGCTCGTGGTCGACGCCGTGCTCGCCGCGGGGTTAGCCCAGATCGTGATCATGAAGACGCTCGCGTCGGTCAGCGCGACGATGGCCGCCGAAGCGGGCGTCGGCGTCGCCGCGCTGACCGATCCGCGCTTCTGGGGGATCGCGTGGGCCCTCCTCCTCGCGCTGGGACTCGCGGGCGGCGGCTACCGCTTCGCGGAGGCCGGGGCCAAGGTGCTCGTCTCGATCGTCGTCGTCGCGTTCCTCGCGGCTGCGTTCGTCGCACCGATCGATCCCGCCGCGGCGGCGGGCGGACTGGTCCCCGCGATGCCCGCGGGCGTCGACGGCGCGCTCGTCGCCGCGGGCATCCTCGGCGGCGCGGTCCACATCACGCTGCTGACGATGCAGAGCTACACGATGCGCGCCCGCGGCTGGACCGTCCGCGACGCGGACACCGCACTCGTCGACGTCGCGAGTTCGATGCTCCTCGCGTTCGGCGCCTTCAGCCTCGCGGTCTTTCTCGTCGCGGCGAGCGTCCTCCCGTCGGCCGGCGTCGACCCCGCGACGATCGACGGCGTGGGCGCCGCACAGACGCTGGGCCCGGTCGCCGGCGAGTACGCCACCTGGGTGTTCCTCGCCGGCCTCCTCGGGGCCGCGGTGTCGACCCTCGGCGGGAACACGATCGTCCCGCCGTACCTGCTCGCCGACAAACTCGGCTGGGAGCGCTCCACCGACGACGGCCGCTACCGCGCCGCGATCGCCGGCTTCGCGCTCGTCTCCGCCGTCGGCGCGTTCCTCGGCGGGACGTTCTTCCAGTTGCTCGTGCTCACGCTGGCGTTCGGGCTCGTCGGGACGCCCTTCGCCATCGCCGTGCTCCTCGTGCTCCTGAACGACCCCGACGTCGTCCCCGAGACGAACTCGCTGCCCGCCAACGTCGGCGGGATCGCCCTGTTCGTCGTCGCCGCCGTCCTCGCGGGCGAGTTCGTTCAGGATGAACTCGAGACGATTACCGAACCGGCCTCGGCCTTCGTCGTCGTCTTCGCCGCCGCGATGGCGCTGGCGATCGTCGGCCTCGCCGGCAAATACGGTCGCGATCGGCTCGCGGCGTGATCGTCTCGCGGACCACTCGCAGCGCGATCGCCTCGCGGACCAATCTTCAAGCCGATCGGAACCGACCGATCGCTCATGGGAGACCTTCAGAACGACGTCGTCATCGTCACGGGCGCCAGCCGCGGCCTCGGTCGCGCGATGGTCGAACGCGCTTCCGACGAGGGCGCTCGCGTCGTGCTCACCGCCCGCGACGAGGAACGGATGGACGAGGTCGCTACCGATCTGCCCGGCGAGTCGCTCGTCGCCCCCGCGGACGTTCGGGACGCCGCCGCCGTCGAACGGGTCGTCGACCGCACGATCGAGGAGTTCGGCCGCGTCGACACGCTGGTCAACAACGCCGGCGTCAGCCTGCTCGGGATGTACGACGGGCGAACCTCGCTCGAGGAGATCAGCGAGGACGACTGGGACACCGTCCTCGAGGTCAACCTCAAGGGCGTCTTCCTCTTCACTCGCGCCGTTCTGCCCCATATGTACGAACAGGAGCAGGGCAACGTCATCAACATCTCCTCGGGACTCGGCCGGCACGCCATCGCCGGCGCGGGCCCCTACGTCAGTTCGAAGTGGGGTCTCGAGGGGCTGACCCAGACGATCGCGCTCGAGGGCGAGGACCGCGGCGTCAACGCCAACGCGCTCGATCCGGGCGGCCGGGTCGACACCGATATCTGGGCGCACCTCCCCGACGAGGAGCGCGAGGAGATCCTCGATCCGGACGTGATGAACGACGCGGCCGTGCTCCTCGCGGCGCAGGGTCCCGACGGCGTCAGCGGCGAGTCGATGCCCGCCGAGGAGTGGGAGCAGCGGCTCGGATAGCGAATTCGAGTCTCACGTCCGGGTCCTGTCGGCCGTCCCACAACTCCTATATCGATGGCCGGTTTCTTTCCGCTGGATGAGTCTGGAATTAGACGGGCTCGCTCGAGAGGTATCGATTCCGTATTACGAAGTCGCCCTCCCCGCACACGACAGTTTCCACGCCAATCGCGTCCGCGATGTGGCACTCCGATTAGCGAACGAGTGCGAGGGAACCGTCGATCGAGACGTGCTGGCTGCGGCCGCGTGGTTACACGACATCGGTCGTCCCGCGGAGCGAACGGGGGAGATCGAGGACCACGACGAATGGGGTGCGGGCGAAGCGGCAGCGCTTCTCGCAGGCGAAGAGGTGTCTGCCGACCGAATCGCTGCGATCGAACACTGCGTTCGGGCGCACAGTATTCGGTCTAGCTCTCCGGAGCCCGAGACGCTCGAGGCGAAGTTGCTCTTCGACGCGGACAAGTTGGACGCGGCCGGCGCGGTCGGCATCGTCCGTCTGGCCTGTATCGTCGGCGAACGCTCGGGTCGCACGGGCGAGAAATACGCGGTGATCGACGACTCGTCGGTGCAGCGAGCGGCGACGGCGGACGGTCCGGACGTCGCGCTCCTCCGCGAGTGGGCGCGAGAGCGGCTGGACGAGTTGTATACGGACCCCGCCCGTCGCCTCGGGGCGTCCCGATGGGAGTTCACGGAGTCGTTTTTCGCCCGATTCGCCGACGAACTCGGGGTCGAGGGAGAGCGATAACTCGGTTCGAACGGTCTACTCGAGGCGGATCGGAGTCGAACGAACCGCTCTGCTATCGTGGCGACAGGGAGCTGCCACGCCCTCCCCAGCGTCGAGTAGCCTCGCTCCCGCTCGGTCACTCGACAGCGCGCGCCACCACACGTCGACTTTCAACTCGAAACGATTCGTATTCCGTCGCTATTGCTCGGGTCAACTGCTTGGTCCAACCTGAGCGACGCGTCGAACGACTCACTCGAGCGATTTCCGCATTGCCACGTGTGGAATCCCGGCCTCCTCGAACTCCTCGCCGTACCGTTCGTAGCCCAGACTGCGATAGAACCCGGCGGCGCGAGTCTGCGCGTGCAGTTTGAGGGACTCGAGTCCTTCCCGCTGTGCCTGCTCCTCGAGAGCGGCCATCACCGCGCGACCGACGCCCGCCTCGCGGTGCGACTCGAGCACCGCGACGCGCTCGACCTTGCCGACGCCGTCCTCGTACGCTCGCAGGCGGGCGGCGCCGACCGGCTCGTCGCCGTCGTAGGCCGCGAAGTGGGTCGCCGTCGCGTCGTGCTCGTCGTACTCGAGTTCCTCGTCGACGCCCTGCTCCTCGACGAACACCGTTCGCCTGACGGCGAAGGCGTCCTCGCGCGCTCGCTCCGTGTCGGCGACGCGTACCTCGACCATCGGCCGCGAGTACGCACGGCCGCGACGAGAACGTTACGGCGGACCGGCTTCCGTCCCGATCCGCGGCGCCGCCTCAGTATCTGGTCTGGAACCGTCTCACGGCGTCGAAGAGTTCCCGGCGCTTGCGCTCGAGGAAGACGAAGTGCGTCCCGCCGCCGATCTCGACGTACCGTTTCCGGTGATCGATCGCACCGACGGCGTCGTACAGGTTCAGCGCGCCCGCCCGGGAGATGATCCCGTCGCTCGAGGCGCGGATCACGAGCGTCGGATCGTCGATCTGCCGCGGGTGGTACTCGCTTTCCTGCACCACGAGCGGGGCGATGATCGTCTCCTCGTCGGCGGTTTCACCGCCCTCTCGAGGCGTCTCCGACGCCTCGCCGTCGCCGATCGCCTGATTCGTCTCGTAGATCGCCTCCCAGACCGCGGCTTGGACCTCGTCGGCGGTGTACTCCTCGCCGCCGATCCAGTAGTCGCGGTCGGCACCCTCGGGGAGTTCCGCGTTCCACCGGTCGATGAATTCCGACCGCTCCTGAGTCAGGTACGCGGGACCCTCGGGATCGGCGCCGACCTCGAGGGTGTCGAACGAGCCGCCGGCGAGCGTGACCGTCGCGTAGTCGGGGTCGCCGAGTTCGTACACCGCGCGACCGCGCCAGGTCCCGCCGGAGAGGCCGACGTAGTGGATGCGATCGAAGCCGCGGTCCTCCCGGAGCCAGCGGGTCAACTCGAGGATATCGAGCGCCTCGCGTTCGAACGACAGCGGCGGCCCGTTCGCTTCCGGCGGTTCGTCGTACTCGGGCGGGAGTTCGGTGTCGCCGTAGCCGCGCATATCGGGGGCGAACGTCGCCTGCCCCTGGGTCGCGGCGTACGGGAGCCAGCCGAAGCCCTCGGCGACGGGCGGTTCGAACATCGATAGCGCGCCGTAGGTCATCCCGTGGACGAAGATGACGGCCTCGGCGGGGTCGGCGGCGGTCGTCCGCTCCCAGACCCGAAGTCGGTGGCCGTCGTCCATCGTCAGATCGTGGGCGGTCGGCGGCCCCGTCTCGGAGCCGTCCGCTCGTCCCTTCCGCCCGCCCCGGTTTCGTTTCCCTTCGCCTTTCCCACGGCCGTTCTCGTCTCCGACCGCGGCCGCGGTGGTCCCGATCAGCCCCGTTCCGACGGTTCCCGCGAGAAACGCTCGTCTGGGCGTCGCCGATGGATCGCGATCGTCTGTCATGTGTCAATCTACTAATCTTCTGCGGCGGCGAATAAGGTTAGTTGATGGTTACGAGAACGCGAATTTAGGGATGTAGGACGATAACCGGCGGTGAATTGTCTCGGCGTCTCCGGTCGAAACCGCGCGACGACCGGTACTCCTGCCGACGTCTCCGCGCCGAACCGTCACTCCGCCGCCCGCTCGAGGATCGATCGAATATCGGCCGCGATCGCGTCGGACGCGTCCTCGGGGACGCGGTCGAGCCAGATGAGGTCCGTGACGTCCTCGCCGGCCACCGTCGGCTCGTCGGCGATGGGCCGGCCGGGAACCGACGCCGTCCGGACGAGCACGTCGTAGGTCGTCCGCTGGCGGCCCGCGTCGCCCTCCCGCCGGAACTCGACCCGCCGGACGCGCACCGGCTCGGCGATGTCGGCGTCGACCCCGGTCAGCGACTCGAGGGCGCGGCGGGCGATGCCGTCCCAGTCGCCGTCCGGATCGACCGGCGCGCCGGGCAGCGTCCAGCCGCGGACGCCGTCGGTGACCAGCAGCACCTCGCCCGCGTCGTTCGCGACGCCGATCGTCAGGTGGTTCTCGAGGTCGCGGGCGGTCTCGAACTCCGTCCGGGTGAGCGTCCGCGTCTCGGTCTGTACGTCGACGTCGTCGCGCTCGCAGAGGGGTTCGGGCTCGAGGGTCGGATTCATGGGTAACACGCGTTGACACCGCCCCGAAAAGCTACTGATCGCGATCGATACCGTCGCTCCTCGCGGCATCGGTGACTGTCGGGTTCGTCGATCGGACCAGCGATGCTCCCGGCTCCGTTCCTCGACGGTCTCGAGCGCGCGGCGATCGACGATATCGACAAAGAGGGAGAGAGAAACTGCGAACGCGAAACTGCGGGTGAGACGCGGTCGGAGAACGCGCCTCGATGGTCGCACGGAGAGCCCGTGCGAGTGCGAAAAACCGTCTCCGCCGGGTTCCCGAGCGCGTCAGAACGCGACGCTTCCGACGGCCCGAAACGCCGGCTTACGACAGCTGCTCGATATTCTCGCGGCTTCGCCGCGAGAGGACGAGAAGGTCTCTACGAGAGCTTCTCGATGGTGTCGACGATCTCGTCGGTGTACTCGCTGGTACCGAGCTTCTCGGCGTCCTCGAGCTGGCGCTCTAAGTCGTAGGTGACCTTGCCCGAGGAGATGGTCTCCTCGACGGCGTCGCGGATCAGGTCGGCGGCGTCGTCCCAGCCGAGGTAGTCGAACATGAGTCGGCCGGAGAGGATCATCGCGGTCGGGTTGGCCATGTCCTGGCCGGCGCGCTTGGGCGCGGAGCCGTGGACGGGTTCCGCGAGCATGCGGCCCTTGCCGAAGTTGCCGCCGGGCGCGATGCCGAGGCCGCCGATCTGGGCGCCGGCGGCGTCGGAGAGGTAGTCACCGTTGAGGTTGGGCATCGCGAGCACGTCGAACTCGTCGGTGCGCAGCTGCATCCACTGGAGCATCGCGTCGGCGAGGCGCTCCTCGACCATGACGGCGTCCTCCGGGATGTCGACCTCGTCCTGGGTCTCCCACAGCGAGTCGGGCGCGGCGAAGACCTCCTCGTCGGGGTACTCCTCGTCGGCGACCTCCATGCCCCAGTCGCCGAACTGCCCCTCGGTGAACTTCATGATGTTGCCCTTGTGGACGAGCGTGACCTTGTCGCGGTCGTGCTCGAGGGCGTAGTCGATGGCCTCGCGGACGAGTCGCTTCGACCCCTTCTCGGTGATCGGCTTGAGGCCGATACCGATGGGACCGTCGTGCATCGTCTCGTCGAAGCCCATCTCGTCCTCGACGAACTCCCGGACCTGCTCGACCTCGTCGGTTCCGGCTTCCCACTCGATGCCGGCGTAGACGTCCTCGGTGTTCTCCCGGAAGGTCACCATGTCCATCTCCTCGGGCGCCTTCATCGGCGACGGGACGCCGTCGAGGTAGTAGGTCGGACGGACGTTGGCGTAGAGGTCCAGCGTCTGTCGCAGCGCGACGTTCAGCGACCGGAAGCCGGCGCCGACGGGGGTCGTCAGCGGGCCCTTGATGGCGACGCGGTGTTCCTCGATCGCGTCGACGGTCTCGTCGGGCAGGTTGACGTCCTCACCGTACTTCTCGCGGGCGCTTTCGCCGGCGTAGACGCGCATCCAGCTGATCTCGCGACCGGTCGCCTCGGCGGCGGCCTCGAGGACCTTCTGTGCGGCGGGACCGACGTCCTTCCCGATACCGTCGCCGTGGATAATCGGGATGATCGGGTTGTCGGGCACCTCGATCTCGTCCTCGGAACCCTCTTTCAGCGTGATCTTCTCCCCCGCTTCGGGGACCTCGATCTTGTCGTAGCTCATCTCGTCTATACGGTTACTCGATGGGGGTAAAAGGCCTACCATTTCCATCGACGGCCGGCAAAAATTGAACGATCCACGACGGGGACGAGAGAGACATCCGCCGCGTGAGGTACTGCAGCCGTTGAATTCTGCCGGAGGGAGATATGCGCTTCATATAAACATTCGTCTTATGACGGGTACGCAGACGGAAAAAATCACAACTTCGTATCGACGGCAGGGGAGATCGGTATCGACGAACGTGGAACTCTCGGGTCGATGGATCGCGGCGCGTCGACGCGGCTCACAGACGCGAGGAGACATCGGCCGTGAACGCCCTCGAGGTCGGCGGTTCCACCCGCCGGGTCGATTCGCCGCCGACTCGAGGACGGTTCACGTCGCGCGCTGACCGTCGGAACCGACTCGCTCGGAGTGGCGTCTCTCACGCCGGCTACACCGACGCGAGCGCGCGATAAAACGCCGGTGACCGTTTCTGGCAACGTACTAATGTTATCGGTGATTTCTTCCGCGATCGACGGCCGACTTCCCGCGAGTCGACGGGTCAGGTATCGGCCGCCCGCCCGCGATCGGCCTCGAAAGTTCGACGATCGACGTCGAGTAGTTTTATCATCGTCGTTGCCGTGGTCGGACGTATGCTGGAAACACCACACTACGCGGCGCGACACTGTCCCCACTGCGCGACGACGCTGTCCAATGTCCAGGGCGTCGACGCCTGTCCGGAGTGTCAGTGGATCGATGCCGACTGACGCTCGGCGGTGACGTCGGCGCCGCCGTTACCGTCTCCCGATCGCGCTCCCGGGACCGTCGCCAAGGCGGAACCTCTTTTTGTCGACCGATACAACCCCGGTGCATGGCCGAATCCGAGGTGGACTTAGAGTCCGAGAAGTACGAGAAGCACCGCGAGGCGGGAGAGATCCTCGCGCAGGTGCGCGAAGAGGCAGCCGAGCGCGTCGAGGTCGGCACGAGTCACCTCGAGGTCGCCGAGTTCGCCGAGGACCGCATCCGCGAACTCGGCGGCGAACCCGCCTTCCCGGTCAACATCTCGATCGACGAGGAGGCGGCCCACGCGACGCCGTCGATCGGCGACGAGACGACGTTCGGCGAGGAGATGGTCAACCTCGACATCGGCGTCCACGTCGACGGCTGGCTGGCCGACACCGCGATCACCGTCGATCTCTCGGGCAATCCGGAGCTCGCCGAGGCCTCCGAGCAGGCCCTCGAGGCCGCTCTCGATATCATCGAACCGGGCATCGACACCGGCGACATCGGCGCCGAGATCGAGGACGTCATCGAGGGCTACGGCTACAACCCCGTCGTCAACCTGACCGGACACGGACTGGGGCACTGGGAGCAACACACCAGCCCGAACATCCCTAACCGCGCCGTCTCGCAGGGAACGACCCTCGAGACCGGCGACGTCGTCGCCATCGAGCCGTTCGCGACCGACGGCGGCGGCAAGGTCAGCGAGGGCGCAAGCGAGGAGATCTTCGCCTTAGAGCGCGAGGGCTCCGTCCGCAACCGACAGGCCCGCGAGGCCTTGGAACAGATCACTGAGGAGTTCCGCACGCTGCCGTTCGCGACCCGATGGCTCGAGACCGACCGCGCGGAGATGGCGCTGCGACGGCTCAAGCGCAACGACATCGTCCACGGGTACCCCGTTCTCAAGGAGGACGACGGCTATCTCGTCAGCCAGAAGGAGCACACGATCATCGTCACCGAAGACGGCTGTGAGGTCACGACGGCGTCCGACTGACGGTCGCGAACTCGTCTCGAGCGCTCGCTCGGCGACGTGATCGCGCGTCGAGAAGAGGGGTGTAGGGGGGTAAGCGGGAGACCGGCAACGAGGGCGGTTCGTAGCGCGGTCGGCGTTCGGTCGCTCTCAGGCGTTGTTCATCCGCTGGCTCGAGCGGTTCCCGCACCGCTGGCACTCGGCCACGCGGTAGGGTTCGCGCGAGAACTGGGCGTTTTCTTTCTTGAGGCTCTCGGTCCGAATCTGAACGGACACCTCGTGAAGCGTTTCGAGGTCGCAGTCGTCGCAGTGCTCGGTCATCCCGTTGAAGGAGTCGTCTGTCGTTGCCATTACCGAGTCCTTTCGGTAGTACAAGCTTAAATCCCTGTTTCATTTCGAACACTGAGTCGAAAAACCGCAAGACGGCGTTATGGTGTCTATAGAACGCTCCGAGAACGTTCTATATCGTTTATCGAGCTCTCTCGAAACGTTATTCTGCCCCTACATTCCCTCCAGTATTAACACGAAATGTTATATTACCATCCATAACGAACGAATCGGCGGAGTGAAACCCTTTAGACCTCTCCTCACTTGTGTCAGGTATGGAGCAGGTATTCGCACCGTGGCGGATCGACTGGATCGAGCGCGACGACGGAAATCCCGAGATCGAGGACTGCGTCTTCTGTGAACTGCCGGCCCTCGAACCCGACAGGGAGAACCTGATCGTCGCCCGGAGCGAGCACGCGTTCGTCATGCTCAACAATTACCCGTATAACCCGGGTCACGCGATGGTTATTCCTCACGCTCATACCGGCGACTACACCGCGCTCGAGGACGCGCAACTGCTCGATCACGCCCGCTTGAAACAGCGCACCTTCGACGCGCTCGAGGTCGCCCTCGAACCGGACGGCTTCAACGCCGGCTTGAACCTCGGCGACGGGGCCGGCGGCTCCATCGACGACCACCTCCACACCCACGTCGTGCCCCGCTGGGAGGGCGACACCAACTTCATGCCCGTCCTGAGCGACACGTCGGTGATCGTCGAGGCGCTCGCCGACACCTACGATCGCGTCCGCGAGGCGTTCGCCGAGCAACCGGGCGCGACCGTCGCCGAGGAGGACGACGCCGTCGTCCTCGAGTTCGAGTGACGCCGCCGAGGTCGCGCTGCGACCTCGTCCCGGGCGCGATTGCCGGCCGAATCCTTGTCCGAGTCCCCGTCGAACGCCGAACGCGTGTACGTGCTGACCAGACTCGAGGAACTGATCGCGGCGTATCTCTCCCTGTTGGACAACGTCGCGACCTTCCTGTTGACGTTCGCGCTGGTGTACGCGTTCGGTCGCGTCATTGTCCGACCGCTCGTGAGCGCCGCGCTGAACTATCGCAAGACGGAACGGACCCTCCAGCAGGGCCTCGAGCGGGTCGTGGCCATCGGCGTGATCGCCGCCGCGGTCGTGGTCGGGCTGTCGATCGCTGGCCTCAGTTTCGTCCTCGATCGAGCGGCGATCCTCGTCGCCGGCCTGACGGTCGCGCTCGGGTTCGCCGCCCAGAACGTGGTCGGCAACTTCGTCAGCGGCGCGTTCATCGTCACCGATCCGAGCTTCAACATCGGCGACTGGATCCGCTGGTCGGAGCAGGAGGGGGTCATCGAGGACATCAGCTTCCGCGCGACGCGAGTCCGGACGTTCGACAACGAGATCATCACGGTCCCGAACTCGGAGTTGACCGCGAACGCGGTCACGAACGCCGTCCTCAACGACCGCCTCCGGTTGACCTTTCCGGTCGCGGTCGGGTACGACGACGATCTCGACGCCGTCGCTCGGATCCTGACCGACGCGGCGATCGACCACCCGGAGATCCTCGCGGACCCGGAGCCGACCGCTCGAATCGCGGCCCTCGACGACGCGGTGCAGGTCGTCGCCTCGTTCTGGATCGCCGACCCCGACCGCGGCACCTACGGTCGCATTCGCTCGGAGTACGCCCGCGAAATCGTCGATCGCCTCGAGCGCGAGGGGATCGATCTCGCCGCCGCGAGCCCGAGCGCCCTCGAACAGGCCGCCGCCGTGGGCCCGCGATCCGCGTCTCGAGTCGGCCCGGACGATACCGGCGGAAACGACGAGTGATGGCAGCCGCGGCGAGCGGACCGGACACTTTTGGTGGCCGGTATAGTGCGATTCGGTAGCATGGAGTATGAAGTCGTCCACACCGACGACGTCCCGATGACCGATCTCTCGGAGAGCGACGACGTCCCGCCGGACCTGCGCATCCGCGCGCTCGACGAGGTGCTCGACACGGACGACGTCCACCTCAAACTCTGGTACTTCGACCCCGGCGAGGAAATTCGGTATCACGCCCACGCCGAGCAGGAGGAGCTCTATTACGTCCTCGAGGGCGAGTTCTCGCTGAAGCTCGGCCGCTCGGGCGAGGAAGAATACGTCGAGGCCGGACCGGGAACGTTCTGGATCGCCAAACCCGAGATCGGCCACGGCCACCGCAACGTCGGCGACGAGGAGGGCGTCGTGCTCGCCATCGGCGCGCCGGCCGTCGAGGACCCGGGACTGGATCCCCACGGGCTCGAGGCGGAGACGGAGGACGAATAACGGGCGCCGTCTCCCTCGACGGATCAGGCGTAGGTCTGCTCGAGGTAGTCGACGATCCGCTCGGATTCTGCCATCGTGACGCCGTACTCGTCGTCGACGATCACCGGGACCTGCCGCTGGCCGGAGATCCGCTTGACCTCGTCGCGCTTCGAGTGCAGCCCCTCGACCCAGACGCTGTCGTAGTCGATATCGAGTTCGTCGAGGCGGTCGGCGACGAGCTCGCAGTACGGACAGCCCTCGAGTTGGTACAGCGTAACCATGGTCGGCGCTTCGGCGCGGATCGCCAAAAGGGTGGGTGTCGCTCGCCCGCGATCGCCTCGCCCGCTCGTCGGCAACGACCTGCCGGGGCACGGAGACTTTTGTCGCTGCCCGGACCAGTTCGGGTATGCCACCGACCGTCGGCGACGAACTCCCCGACTTCGAGGCGCTGCTGTGCGACGGCGAGACGTTCCGCTCGACGGCGCTGTCCGCGGCGCTCGGCGAGCGCGGCGGCGTCCTGATAAGCACCGGCTTCGCGTTCAGCGCGATCGCACAGAACTGGTGGACGCAGTTCGTCCGCGCCGGCTGGGGCGCGTTCGAGGACGTCGCCGTCCTCGGTGTCAGCCGAGACGGGCCCTACGCGCAAAACGAGTTCCTGCGCTGGCTGGACGAGCCCGCGTTCCGCTTCTTCGCCGACGTGAACGGCGAGATCGGTGAGTCGCTGGACCTGCTGGTCGACCGCGATCACATGGCCGACGTCGCGACGCCGTGGCGCTCGGCGTTCGTCGTCGACGCCGACCGCGAGGTCCGGTACGCCTTCGTCGCGGACGACTGGATCTCGCCGCTGCCGCTCGAGGAGATCGAAGACGCAATCGCGAGTCTCTAACCCGGACGCGACGACGGGCGGAAAATCAGACCGGCTCGCCGAACGCGTACATCGTCTCGTGGGCCGTGACCTCGAGGTCGACGAAGTCGCCGGGCTCGAGGCCGTACTCGCTCGCGTTTTGCACGATAACCTGCCGGTACGCCGAGTCGCGACACTTCACGGAGTCGGCGGTTCCCTGCTCGACGACGAGACAGTCCTCGCGGACCTCGCCGACCATGTCGGCGTAGGCCTCGCGGACGATCTCGCGCTTGACTTCGCTCATCTCCTTCGAGCGCTCCTTCTTGACCGTGCCGCCCAACCCCTTCATCTCGGCGGCGTCCGTGCCGGGGCGCTTCGAGAAGCGGGTGACGTTGATCTTCTCGGGGCGGGTCTCGCGCAGCAGCGCCATCGACTGGGCGTGATCGCGGTCGGTCTCAGTGGGGAACCCGACGATGAAGTCCGTCGAGAGCGTCCAGTAGTCCAGGACGTCGTCGAAGGTCTCGACGACCTCGACGTACTCCTCGACCTGGTGCTGGCGGCGCATGTCGCCGAGCACGTCGTTCGATCCGGACTGGACGGGCGCGTGCAGGAAGTCGTAGAGTTCGTCGTACTCCGCGAACACCGCGGCGAGTTCCTCGCGGATGCCGTGGACGCCCTTCGGGTTGGCCATCCCCACGCGCACCCGGAAGTCGCCCTCGATCTCGCAGATCGCCTCGAGCAGTCGGTGGAGCTTTCGCTCGCCCTCGTCCCAGCCGTAGACGCCGGTGTCCTGCCCCGTAATCCGAATTTCCTTCGCGCCGGCGTGGATCAGCGCGCGGGCCTTCTCGACGTTTTCCCCGATCGGCGGCGAGTCGATCTTGCCGGTCGCCTGCTTCGTGATGCAGTACGAACAGTCGGACATACAGCCCCGAGCGATGGGGAGGATGCCGACGACGCCGTCCAAGATCGGTTCGGCGTCGGGCGTCGTCGTCGGACACTCGCCGTTCGTGACGGCTTCCGGTACTTCGTCCCAGTGGAGCACCTGGCCGTCGACGTCGGCCGCGCGGAACTCCTCGCCCTGTGCGAGGGCCATACAGCCGGTGATGAAGAGGTCCGCGGTCTCCTCGGAGAGCTCTTCGGCCCGGCGGAGCATGTTCCGCTCGGTCTTCTCGACGACGGTACAGGTGTTGAGGATGGCGACGTCGGCTTCGTCCGCACCGTCGACGCGGTAATGGCCCGCATCGCGGAGCCGGCGCTCGATCTCGCGGCTCTCCCCGCGGTTGGACGTACAGCCGTAGGTTTCGATGTGATACCGGGCCATTCGCTTGAACGTGTTTCGGGTCCGGGACGGCAAAAGCGCGACGAATCCGGTTCGGGTGGTGCGTGCCCCCTCCCGAGGGACGGTCCGCAGACGGCGCGTTCGCTCCCGAACCGATCCCCGTCCAAAGCGTGTTACGACCGCGGCACCTAGCCCGCCCATGGTGGACCTGACGACGGTCGCGCTCCGGTTCCTGCGTCTGTACGGCCCGCTCGCACTGTGTCTGTTCACCTTCCTCGAGACGTCGATGCTCTTCCCGCTTCTCCCGAGCGAGGTCGTCGTCCCGGCGGCGGCCGCACTGCTCATCAGCGACCCCGCGTCGTTTCTCGCGTTCGTGGTGGCGGCCGGCGTCGGCGGGACGGTCGGTGCGTTCGTTCCGTTCTACGTGTTTCGCGGCGCTCGAGTCGGCGAAACCGACTGGCTCCGAGATCGGATCGACGTTTCGGAGGCCCGAATCGAACGGGGCCAGGAGTGGTTCCGACGGTGGGGCCAGTCGTCGGTGCTCTGGGGCCGATTCCTCCCCGCGTTGCGGTCCGTGGTCTCGATCCCCGCGGGGCTCGCGGGAATGGACCCGACGAGGTTCGGCGTCTTCACGGCCGTCGGGACCGTCGGGTTCTACGCGGCCACCGGGAGCGTCGTCTACTACGGCCGCGAGCGGTCGCTCTTCGAGACGGTCGCCGCCGTCGCTATCGACAATCCGGGACTCACCGTAGTTGCGTTGCTCGCGCTCCTCGGAGCCGGAGCGCTCGGCAGACGCTGGCTCGGCCGTCGGACGTCGTGGATCTAAGCGGATGCGGCGGTATCGACGCGACGGTCGACCCGGACGGGATCATCGCTCCTGTCGTCTCACTCGTCGTCGGCGAGCGCCTCGAGCGCGTCCCGTCCGACGTGGACGTTCCGACGGCCGGTCGGCTCCTCCGTCAGGAGGACGCCGGCCGAGAAGTCTGGCTCACCGCTCTCGTCGTAGATCTCGTCGGGGGCCGTCCCGATCCGGACCGACTCGCGGACCGCGAACATCGCCTCCCGGACGGCGTCGGACCGATCGTCCGCGCCGGCGACGTCCAGCGATTCGATCTCCTCGTCGCGGGCCGCGAGTCGCTCGCGGACGCGGTCGACGTGGTCGGGAGCGGCCGCGGAATCGTAGATGTAGGTCCGAACGCGCATGACGGGGGTACGGGCTCGACGGTGAAGGAACGTCCGTTTCGCGAGGGGGCTCGAGCCCGTTGGGCGGGTCTCGCCGCCGGCGATCAGGTCTCGGTCGTTCCCGACTCCCCCTCGAGGCGGTCGTAGTTGTCGTCGACGACGTCGATCGTCGCGAGCAGGGCCCCGAGGACGACGGGGCCGAAGAACAGTCCCATGATGCCGAAGGCGTAGACGCCGCCGAGGACCCCGAGGATGATGACGGCGGGGTTGAGTTCGGCGTAGCGGTCGACGACGATCGGCCGCAGGTAGTCGTCGGAGACGCCGACGATGACGGTGCTATAGACCGCCAGTGCGACCGCGAGGGCCGGTTCGCCGGTCGCGAAGAGGTAGACGACCGCGGGTCCCCAGACGAGGAACGCGCCGATCAGCGGGATCAGCGCGAGGATCACCATGACGAACGTCCACAGCGCGGCGTTGGGAATCCCGGTTGCGAACAGCCCCAATCCAGCGATGACGCCCTGAATGATCGCGATCAGGACGTGGCCGGCAAGCACCGCCCACATCACGTCGGAGAGTTCGGTGTAGAGGTCGTTCTGGACGTCGGCCGGCAGCGGCGTCATCTCCCGCAGCCACGCCATCAGGTCGTCGCCGTCCTTGAGCAGGTAGTAGACGAGGAACAGCGCCAGCCCCAGCCCGATCAGCGCGTGGGTGAACGCGCTGAACCACGCGGTCGAGCGCTCGAGCACCGTCGTTCCGATCCCCTGTGCGGCGTCCATCAGCGACGACGTGAGGTCGACGCTGATCCCGGTCTCCGCCTCGATCGTCTGCTCGAGTTCGGTGATCCCGAGCGCGCCCGTATCGGCGTTCTCGAGGATCCGGGCGGCGTCCTCGGCGACGAGTCCGGCGACGACGAGAAACGGCAGGAAGAACGCCACGACCGCGAGCAGGATGAGCAGGAACGAGGCGATCGACGGCGAGACGCGTTCCTCGAGTCGGCCCTGCAGCGGATAGAGGACGAACGCGATGAGGACGGCCGCGAGGACGTACTGCACGAACGGTTCGACGAGCAGCCACGAGAGATACGTAAAGACCCCGACCAGCGCCAGCAGATACCCCTTGCTGAGGTTCACAGGCCACCTGTCCACCTACTAACCGATAAAACCGGGCCCGGAGTTGTCCGGTGGGGAGACTGTCGCCCTCGCTCTCACACGGCTTCAAGGTGCTGGTTGGCTTACGTCGGAGGGAATGTCGACCCAGCTCGATCCCCTCTCCCTCTCGGCCGATCTGCTCTATACGGTCAAGACCGAGGGCGATACCGACTGGTTGCAGGACCACCTCGCGACGCTCGAGCGATCGCGGCTCGACCGGGCCCTCGAGACCCGCGACCGGAAGCTGGCCTTCTGGCTCAACTGTTACAACGCCTACACCCAGTTGCTGCTCGAGGACGGGTCCGAACTCGACGGCGAGGCGGGCCGCCTCGAGCGCTGGAAGTTCGTCTCCCGCGATCGGATCCCGATCGGCGGCGTTCGCCTCAGCCTCGCCGACATCGAACACGGGATGCTTCGGCGGTCGAAACACCCCTGGGGGTTCGGCTACGTCCCGCGGCCGTTTCCCTCGTCGTTCGAGCGGCGGTATCGGCTCCCCGAGTGCGACCCGCGGATTCACTTCGCCATCAGTCACTGCGCCGATCCCTCGCCGCCGATCACGACCTACTCGCCGCCCGACGTGGACGCGGAACTGGACGTCGCCGTCGAGTGGTTCATAGAGGAGACCGTCACGTACGACGCCGACGCCGGCGTCGCGACCGTTCCCCGACTCTTTCACCGGTATCGAGGCGACTTCGGCGGGAAACGCGGCGTCGTCTCGTTTCTGCGGACGTACGACGCGATCCCGTCGGGGCGGCGACCGTCGCTCGAGTACGAATCGGCGATCCGGACGCCGGACGTCGATTTCGACGCCGATATCGACGAGTTCCGGCCGTAGCCGCGACGCGACGATCGGTCTCGAGCTCAGTCCTCCCGATCCTCGACGCTCGCGGTCGGCGCCGACCGCATGACGCTTCGGGCCGCCCGTTTCGCGTTCGACCGCGAGCTGTACCCTTCGCCGCTGTCGGCGACGATGTTCCCGTTCCAGTGGACGAGCCGCCAGCGCCACTGGCCGCCGCGGTCCTCGTAGACTTCGAACCGACTGGTCCGGTCCGACGACGAGTCGTCCGCGTCGGAGCCACCGGAGACGGCCTCGGGCGGCATCGTCGCCGCCGCGGGATCGGTCTCGGGCTCGCCTTCTCCCGCCGGCTCGGCGCCCACGACGCCGGGCGTCTCGCGCTCGCTGTCGCCGAGCCGTATCGTCGATCCGTCCGGGTCGTCCCACTCGAGTTCGAGCTCCAGTTCGGCGACGGGCGGCTCGTCGTCCTCGCATTCGGCCTCGAACTCGGCGACGACCCGTTCCGGAATCGACACCGCCGCGGTCCGGTCGCCGTCGTCGATCTTCAGGGGGCGGTCGTCGGCCAGTGCGGCCGCGAACTCGCGGAAGACGGCGGCGAGTTCCTCGCGGTCGTACGCGCGCTCGAGTTCGAACTCGATCTCCGTCGGTGAGTCGTCCATACGACCCCTACGTCGGCCAGCGTGTTAGTGGTTGGTCGGATTCCGACCGAGGTCCGGAGGGCCGGTGCGTTTTTGTCGCCGCGCTGTCTCCGCTCGCCCGTGACTTCCCGCGACTGGCAGGCCGACCGGCGCGCCGTCTTCGACCGCGACGACCGCGCGTGTCGCCACTGTGAGGAACCCGGCGACGCCGCCGACCCGACCGACCTCCGAACGCATCCCGTCGGTGCCGTCCCCCTCGAGGGAACGGTCCACGAGAGCTCCCTCGCGACCGTCTGTACCGACTGTTTCGAAACGCTGCAGTTTGCCCGCGACTCGCCCGATTCGACCGTCGAATCGGTCTCGAGCGGGGACCTGTTCCGCCTCGTCCGCGAGACGACTCGGGTACAGGGCGGCGCGATCGCCGACGTCGCCTCGTTCGCCTCGCTCGCGACGTCGCTGCCGACGGCCATCGCCGAGGCCCGGACCGACGCCGACGCCGCGGCCGACTCCGGGTCGGCGTTCGAATCGGCGGTCGACGAGACCGCCGCGGAGTATCGCGACGGCCGCCGCGAGGCCCTGCTCGCGCTCGACGTCGCCGACGCCCGCCTCGAGCGCGTCCGGGCGGTCGACGAGACGGCGTTCGACGCCGACGTCCGCTCGTCGCTGTCGACGGTCGTCGAGACCGCGACCGACCTGCAGTCGACGCTGCGCGAGGCCGTCGCCCTCGCCGAGTCCGTTCCCGCGGGACTCGAGCGCTGTCACGGCTGTTTCGAACCGATCGAGGGCGATGTCTGTTCGACCTGCGGCCTCGAGGCGCTCGAGACGGCCGACTGGCGGACCGAGGACGGCGATATCGCGTTCGAACGGCTGTTCTCGTCGGTCAATGACAGCCTCCAGGGCGCCTCGACGACGACGGAGACGCTGACCGACCGAACGATGACGCTGGCGAGCCAGTTGACGGAGTCCTGAGTCTCACGCCGCCTCGTCGTCGGCGCGAAACACGTCGATCGTCTCGTCGGCCACGCCGTCGCGAGCGAACAGCGTGACGATGTCGTCCGGCCGGATCACCGTGTCACCGTGGGGCGTCAGGACGTCCTCGTCGCGCTCGATCGCGACGACGAGCGAATCGTCGTCGAGCACTTCGCGGCGAGCCGCCTCCTGGAGGCTCATGTCGGCGATCCGCGCGTCCCGATCGACGGTCACTTCGGCGACTTCGGCGTCTCCGGAGAGACTGATGAAGTCCGTCAGCATGGCCTCGTGGGTCTCGTCCGTGGGACCGAACGGCGCGTACGGTCGCGTCGTCTCGTTCTGAACGAGCACCTCGTCCTCGATCTCGATCCCCAGATCCGAGAGCGCCCGCGCGATCCGGCGCAGGTCCGACGTGTCCGCGCCGACCGCGAGCACGTGCAGGTTCCGCCGGCCGGTCAGCAACTCCCGCACGTTGATGACGCCGGGGATGACCTGTGCCCGCTGGGCCATCGATTCGCGCTCCGAAACCGGTGCGTTACACATGAAGAGGTTCGCGAGGTGTCCCTCCGCCCGTTCGAAGTCCACGTTCGCGTGGTAGCCGGTGATTATCCCTCGCTCCTCGAGTTGCTCGATTCGGTTTCGAATCGTCCCGGGAGAGACGCTCACGTCCGCGGCGATCGTCGGAGCCGAAATGTTTCGGGCGTCGTCCATCAGCGCGTAGATAATTCGACGATCGATCTCGTCGAGCCGGTGGTCCATGTCTCCAGGTATTCCGTCATCGATATACACGGTTCTGATCTTTCGTGGGCAGAACGATAACCGAAGTGTCATTTCTGCCGATGCGCCAATTCTCCCCGCTCCAAAATGAGTAATCAGCAATGGCTTCGGATCATTTATGGTCTAGTCGGGGAAAGGCGCGAGATAATGACCGATCAACCGTGTAGGGAGGGAACGCACAGTTCGGGCGATCGACCACCGACACGCGCGCGTCGGCGATCGCCGACGGAGGGGTCGCTCGATGGGTGAGTTCCGCCTCGAGACGGCGGTGACCGGGACGAACGCCGCCGTCGACACGGAGCACCCGTACGGGACCGACGTCGCACAGAATCGGCTCGCCGACGCGGATCGACCGGCGGTACGCCCGCCGCGGGGGGGACGCCCATGAGTGACGAAGAACTCGCCAAGGACCTCGGACTGCTGTCAGCGCTGGCGATCGGCATGGGGACGATGATCGGCGCCGGCATCTTCGTGCTGCCCGGCGTCGCGGCCCAGGAGGCCGGGCCGATCGTCGTCGTCTCGTTCGTCATCGGCGGCCTGATCGCGATGGTCAACGCCCTGGCAGTGAGCGAACTCGGCACGGCGATGCCGAAGGCCGGCGGCGGTTACTACTACATCAACCGCGGGCTCGGGCCGCTGTTCGGCTCGATCGCGGGGATGGGCGACTGGATGGGACTGGCCTTCGCGTCGGCGTTCTACTGCATCGGCTTCGGCGGCTACCTCACCGAGCTCCTCGCGGGGACGATGCTCGCGCTGCCGACGCTCGACCTCGCCCTGGTCACGCTGACGGACATCCAGCTCGGCGCGCTGATCGCCGGCCTGCTGTTCGTCGGCGTCAACTACGTCGGCGCGAAGGAGACCGGCGGCGTCCAGACGGTGATCGTCACGATCCTGTTGGGTATTCTGACCGTCTTCGCGGCCTCCGGCTTCCTCCACTTCGAGTGGTCGACGCTGACGACCGACGGCCTCGCGCCGACCGATGCGGGCTACGGCGCGATCCTGCCGGGGACCGCCCTCGTGTTCGTCTCCTTCCTCGGCTATGCGAAGATCGCGACCGTCGCGGAGGAGCTGAAGAACCCCGGCCGGAACCTCCCGATCGCGGTCATCGGCAGCGTCGGCGTCGTGACGGCGATCTACGCCGTGCTCGTCGGGACGATGGTCGGCATCGTCCCGTGGCACTCGCTGGACGACAGCGTCCCCGTCTCGCAGGTCGCCGAGATCACGTTCGCGGGGATCCCCGTCCTCGACGCCGTCGGCGTGACGCTGATCTCGCTGGCGGCGATGCTGGCGACGGCCTCGAGCGCCAACGCGTCGATCCTCTCCTCGGCCCGAATCAACTTCGCGATGGGCCGAGATAAGATCGTCACGGACGAACTCAACGAAATTCACCCGCGATACGCGACGCCCTACCGATCGATCATGCTGACGGGCGCGGTCATCATCGTCTTCATCGCCGCGCTCGGGCAGGACCTCGAGATCCTCTCGAAGGCAGCGAGCGTCCTCCACCTGATCGTCTACGCGCTGATGAACGTCGCGCTGATCGCGTTTCGGGAGGCCGACGTCCCCGAGTACGAGCCCGACTTCCGAGTACCGTTCTACCCGGTGACGCCGATCGTCGGCGCGACCCTCTCGTTCGGGCTCGTCGCCTTCATGGAGACGATCGAGATCGCGCTGAGCCTCGCGTTCGTCGCCGTCGCGGTGCTGTGGTACGCCCTCTACGCCCGCACGAAGACGCCTCGACAGGGCGTCCTCGGCGAGTACATCCTCGATCGCTCCGAGTCGATGCCCGACGTCGCGGTCTCGGCGGCCAGCGCCGCTCGACCCGACGGCTCCAGCGAGTACCGCGTCATGGTGCCGCTTGCCAACCCCCGGACCGAGCGACACCTGATCGAACTGGCCAGCACGCTCGCCGCCGAAAACGACGGCGTCGTCCACGCGGTCCACATCGTACAGGTCCCCGACCAGACGCCGCTGGATCGCGGCGCCGACGACCTCGAGCGGATCGACGCCGAGTCCGAAGCGCTGCTCGAGCAGGCCCGCGAGCACGCCGAAGGCCGCGGCGCCGAGATCGAGACGACGACGATCGTCTCCCACCGCTCGTTCGAGGAAGTGTTCGACGCGGCCCGTCAGCACGACGCCGATCGCGTCGTGATGGGCTGGGGCGGCGACCGCCCGTGGGCCGCGGGCCGCGCCGAGCGGCCGCTGGACGAACTCGCGGCCGACCTGCCGTGTGACTTCCTCGTCCTGAAGGATCGGGACTACGATCCCTCGCGGATCCTCCTGCCGACCGCCGGCGGGCCGGACTCCGATCTCAGCGCCGAGGTCGCGAAGACGCTGCGCTCGGCGACCGGGTCGTCGATCCAGCTGCTCCACGTCGTCGACGACGAGACCGAGCGCGAGTCGGGCGAACAGTTCCTCGCGGACTGGGCGGCCGAACACGGGTTCGGCGACGCCGTCCTGACCGTCGACGACTCCGGCGACGTCGAGGGAGCGATCGCCCGGGAGGCCGACGACCGGACGCTCGTGATCATCGGCGCGACCGAGCGCGGCCTGCTCTCGCGGCTCGTCCGCGGCTCGCTCGTCCTCGACGTCGTCGACGAGGTCGACTGCTCGGTCCTGCTCGCCGAACGGCCGGCGGAGCGGTCGCTCCGCGAGCGGCTGTTCGGATCGGAGTAACGAGCGAACGGTCCGCGCCGCCCGACTACAGGTCGGTCACGGCCTCGAGCGCGATGTCGATCGCGCGGCCGACGTTGTTCTTCGCCTTCTCCGGGAGTTCGTCGTCCTCGGTGTCGGTGCCCTTCTGGGTGCCCTCGACGAGGTTGCCGTCGACGGTACAGATCGCGCCGGCGCGCAGGCCCCTGCGGCGGGCCAGCGAGAAGAGCGCGGCGGCCTCCATCTCGACGGCGAGGAGACCGGCGGCCTCCCAGTCGTCGACGACGTCGCCGCTCTCGGCGTAATAGGCGTCGTCGGTGGCGACCGGCCCGACGTGGACGGCTTCGTCGTTCGCTTCGGCCGAGTCGACCAGTGCCGACAGCACGTCGTAGTCGGGAACGGCCGGATAGGAGACGTCCTCGTACCGTTTCGTCGTTCCCTCGTTTTTCGCCGCCCCGTTCGCGACGATCATGTCGCCGATCTCGATACCTGACTGGAGGGCCCCGATCGTACCGACGCGGACCAGCGTCTCGACGCCGACGTTAGCCAGTTCCTCGACGGCGATCGCCGCCGACGGACAGCCGATGCCGGTCGAGCAGATCGTCAGCGCCTGCCCCTCGTAGGTGGCGTTGACGACCTTGTACTCGCGGTTCTGGGCGACCGTCTCCGCCTCGTCGCAGTGGTCGGCGATGCGATCGACGCGACCGGGATCGCCCGGCACGAGTACGCGATCGGTCACGTCGCCGTCGTCGACCAACAGGTGTGGCTGCGTTGCCATACCCGTCGATTCCAGTGGCGGTGAGAAAAAAGATTCGAGGACGGGTCCCGAGCGTCCGTCGTTTCGGCGACCTGCGATCGCCCCCGTCCCCACCCACCGCCGAGTGCGACCCGGCCGCGAGGGACGTTCGATCCGGCCGTTCGGTCAGCAGTTCGGGGAGATCTCTACCCGTTCGGGCGTGACCCGTACCGTCGCGTCCTCGACGCTGAATTCGACGGTCCCGTCGGTTCGACTCGCTCCCCGGTTCGTATCCGCGAAGAGGGAGTCGAGTGCGTCCGGGTCGATGTAGTCGTACAGTCGGGTACTGGTCGCACTGATATCTTCGTCGAAATACTGCGACAGCGCGGTTGCAGTGGCTATACTCGGCGATTCGTCCGTATCTCGCTCGTACTGAATGCGGCGTTGAAACTCGCATCCAGGGGACTCTCTGATCCTTCGTTCCGTCATATCTCTCCGTCACGTCTCCGTGACCGTCTAGCTGAGTGGGCAACGGCCCCGACCATATACTTACCGTCAGACAACATCGGGTGAAAACTGCGCGGTAGCGGCCGATTCGAGCGGTTTCGTTCCGCCGGTCAGTGACGACGATCGCGTTGCGGTCACCGCGTTCGAGCGGGGACCGGCGCCGACATCGGCCCTCGACTCAGCCCGCGCGCTCTTCGAGGAACCGCTCGACCTCGGCCGCCGTCGGCGCGCTGCGCGCTCCCTCTCGACTCGCCGTCAACGCGCCGCAGGCGTTCGCGTACTCGAGCGCGTCCGCGATCGATGCCCCCTCGAGCCGGCGGGCGAGAAAGCCGGCCGCGAACGAGTCGCCGGCGCCGGCCGTGTCGACCGAGTCGATGTCGAACCCGGGATGCGTGTGGCTGCCCTCTGGGGTCCGGATCGCCGCGCCGTCGGCGCCGGACGTGATCGCGACGATCCGATCGGTCGGTTCGGAATCGACGGCGGCCGCGTCGGCCAGCGCCGCGGCCTCGCGCTCGGTGACGAACAGGACGTCGGCCGCCGCGACGGTCTCGCCGTAGTCGCGGTCGCCGAACCGGCGGCCGGGATCGAAACTGACGGTGACGTCGGCCGCCGCGGCGGTCGTGGCGATCGCCGC
Source organism: Haloterrigena sp. KLK7 (assembly GCF_037914945.1). Taxonomy (NCBI): domain Archaea; kingdom Methanobacteriati; phylum Methanobacteriota; class Halobacteria; order Halobacteriales; family Natrialbaceae; genus Haloterrigena; species Haloterrigena salinisoli. Next base: position 943,080 of record NZ_CP149787.1, on the reverse strand, counting down.
GGCCGTTGCCGGGCGCTGGCTCGTGAGGTGGACGTGGTCGGCCGCCCGGATCCGATCGGCGTCGATATCCGCCGGCCGAACGGCCTCGTTGACGCCGTCGTTGCCGAGGATCGCGACCGCGCCGTCGTCGTCGACCAGCAGGTACTTGACCGCCGTCTCGGCGCCCTCGACGACCCGGATCCCCGACAGCGAGACGCCGGCCTCCTCGAGGCCGCGCCTGGCCAGCAGCCCGTTGTCGTCGTCGCCGACGCTGCCGATCAGCCCGGTGTCGACCTCGAGACCGGCGAGCGCGGCGGCGACGTTGGCGGCGCTGCCGCCGCCGGACTGGCGCTGTGAGCGGATCGTCGCCTCGCCGTCGGCGGCGGGGAGTCGGTCGACGCGCAGCGTCACGTCCCAGTTGACGTGGCCGGCGGTGAGTACGGTGGGGGCCATTCGATACGACCGAGAAGAAGGGACCGTCGGAAAAAAATCTAGGTGGCGATAAAGAGTAAGACGTTGTGAACGCCGGGCCCGAGTCCGACCGCGGCGATCCCGGCGAGGACGATCCGCGCCTGCTGGGGTTCGTCCTCGACGAACTCCCTGAACAGCCCGAGGATCACCATCGCCAGGCCGGTCTTCACCAGGATAAACAGCCAGCCGGCGCCGACGTACTCGGCGGTCGGCAGCGACTCGCCGGCCTCGAGGAGCAGCGCCGAGAGGGGCACCGTCTCGCTGACGCCGATGATGTCGTAGCCGACGGCCGTCGAGACGCCGTCCAGCGCGTGGCCGAAGACGACCAGCGCGCCGGTGTAACTCGTCGTCGCCGCGACGTCGGTAAACCACAGTCCCAGTGCGACCCACGCGACCGCGGTGACGATTCCGGTGACGACGACGATGATGACGGGCCAGAACAGGTTAAACGTCTCTTCGGCCCAGCTCAGGTTGAGAATGATCGACGCGAAGACGGCGAAAAAGGCCGTTCCGGCGATGCCGAAGAATCGCGGAATCGTCGGCTGGAGCCCTCCGGCGTACAGAAAGATCGCGACGATCCAGGCGGCGCCCGCGACGACCGCGGCGACCAGATAGACCGTCGGCGTCGCGAACAGCGTCTCGACGCTCTCCGGATACGCTCTCAGTTGATAGAGGACGTGCAGGGCGGAGCCGAACATCATCCACGGCGCGAACGCCAGCACGGTCCGGTCGGTCACCGGCGGCTCGAGTACCCACAGCAATGCGACGATCCCCGCCAGTATCACCAGCAGCGGGACGAGGAGGTACCACGGTGGGAGCACGAACCCCTCGGGTAATACCATATCCGTACTGGCACACACCAGTGACAAACACTTTCCGATTGCTAATTATTCACGAGGCTGACTGTTTCCCGACGCCGTAACGTCTGCGAGCCGTCTCGCGGCGCTGTTCCGGCGGCTCCGCTACTCCTCCCAGGGTTCGTCGACCGTCTCTCCGAACAGCTCTCGCATCAGCGTGACGACGGTTTCCGGCGGGAACTGGCCGTGTTCGGTGACGATCGCGTCGACGTACCGCGGCGGGGTGACGTCGAAGGCGGGATTTTCGACGGTCAGTCCGTCGTCGGCGCCGTCGGCGGTGTCGGTGATCGCGGCCCGCTCCTCGTCGTCGAGCACCTCCCGCTCGTCGCGGCGTTCGATCTCGACGGTGTGGCCCGTCATGGTATCGGGGTGGAGTTTGATCGTCTGGGCGGCGACGGTCACCGGCACGCCGCGCTCGCGGGCGATGACCGCCAGTCCGCTGGTTCCGATCTTGTTGATCACGCTCCCGTCGGCCGCGATGCTGTCGGCCCCGACCAGGACGTGATCCGCCCGATCGAGGTAGCGACGGGCCGCCCCGTCGACGATCACCGTCACCGGCACGTCCCACTCGCGTAACTGTCGGGCCGTGATGTGACCCTGCAGCCTGGGTCGGGTCTCCTTGACGATCGCCTCGAGCTCCGTGCCGTCCTCGACGGCGGCCTCGAGGCAGGCCAGCGCGTCCGTCGAGTGGCAGTGGGTCATCACGACGTCGCCGTCGCGCAGCCGGTTCGCGCCGACCGACCCCAGTTTCGACTGCGCCTGCGCCAGGTCGCGCCGGAACTCGTCGGCGCGGGCGACGGTCGACGCGCGCAGTTCCGCGACGGTCTCGCCGTCCATCCCGGCGAGGACGTATCGGAGCGCGTTGGGCAGACTCACCGCCGTCGGGCGCGTCTCGTAGAGCGTCTTCGCGGCGGCTCGCAGCTGTCGCTCGAACGCGTCGGGCCGCTCCGCGTCGGATCGCTCGGCCTGGATCGCGAGCGCCTCGGCCGCCGCGTCAGCGATCGTCGCGGCCCCGCGGATCTCCATCGCGGCGATCTCGTCGGCGGTCGTCTCGACGGCCGGCGCGACGTCGGGTCCACGGTCGTCCATGCCAATGAGTTGCACTCCGGACGGCAAAAGTGATCGGGCGGGGTTTTTGCCCGTCGGGCGATTCCCTCCCCGTATGGACCGCAGCGAACTCGCCCCGCTGATCGATCACACCGTGCTCGGCCCCGAGACGTCGATCGCCGACGTCCGCCGCGTCGTCGACGAGGCAGGCGAGTACGGCATGAACGCCTGTATCCCGCCCTTCGCGCTCGAGGAGATGGCCGAGTACGCGCCCGACGTGACGCTCGCGACGGTGATCGGCTTCCCCCACGGCCAGCACAGTGCCGCGGCGAAGCGACGGGAGGGCGTCCTCGCCTGGAAGGCCGGTGCCGACGAACTCGACGTCGTCATCAACGTCGGTCGGCTGAAGGCCGGCGAGATCGACGTCGTCAGGGCCGAACTCGCGGAGGTTACGGCCGCAGTGCCGATCCCGGTCAAGGTGATCATCGAGACCGCGCTGCTGACCGACGAGGAGAAGCGCCGGGCCTGCGAGGCCGCGGACGCGGCCGACGCGGCGATGGTGAAGACCTCGACCGGATTCGCCGACGGTGGTGCGACCGTCGCTGACGTCGAACTCATGAGCGAGTACCTCCCCGTCAAGGCCAGCGGCGGCGTCGGCAGCTACGACGAGGCGATGGCCATGCTCGCGGCCGGCGCCGAGCGGATCGGCGCCTCGAGCGGCGTCGAAATCCTCGAGGGCGCACCGGAGTAGGACGACGCGACCGGTTCCGGTTCCGGTCGTCCCGCCGTCGGCGAATCGGTCCGAAACGACGACAGTGGATCGGCGATTGCTATCACGAACGCGAACACTTTTCGTCGGGCGTCGTCCAACGGAGCCTATGCTCGAGTCGGTCTGGGCCCGGATTCGATCGCTTCGGCGGCGACTGCGCCGGCTGGAGCGGCGCGAACTCGACGCGTTCGTGCGCTGGCTCGAGCACACCGGGAACCTGATTCACCTCTCGGTGTTGCTCTTCGTCCCGCTGTTGATCGGCGCGGTGACGTGGCTGGCGAACGCGACGGCCGCCGTCTCCTTCCTCCTGTTCCCGCCGCTGGCCTCCGGCACGTACACGCTGTTCGCCGATCCCGAGGGCCGGTACTCGACGCCGACGAAGTTCGTCGGCGGGATGACCGCGGGGGCGCTCTGCGGCTGGCTCGCGCTCGAGTCCGTCGGTGCCGCGGGCGTCAACGGCGCCGCGGGCGTCAGCGCGACCGGCGCGGCGCTGGGCATCTTCTTCACCGGCGCCCTCACCTGGGCGCTTGACCTGGAGGAGCCGACCGCGTTCTCGACCGCCCTGCTCGTGCTGGTCTCCGGCAACGCGCATTTCGTCTACGTGCTCGGGATCGTCGTCTCGAGTTCGTTCGTCGCGGCCGTCTTCGTCGTCTGGCGGAACCGATTCTACGAGCGCCGAGCGCAGTACCTCTACCGGACGACCGACGGCGACGACCACGTCCTCGTCCCGCTCGACGAGGGCTGGGACGACGACGGCGACGCGACACCGGTCGCGCGATTCGCCGCCGAACTCGCCAGCGCACACGACGCCGGGAAGATCGTCCTCTTCGACATCGTCGACGACGGCGACGCGATCGCCGAGAGCGAACCGGGACCTGCGGCCCGCCGCCTCGAGTCGTTCGCGGCCGCTCTCGCGGCCGAGTACGACGTCCCCTGCGAGGTCGTCGTCGCGGCCGGCGAGCGCTCGTCGGGGCAGGTCCTTCGAACCGCCCGAGAGCACAACTGCGACCTGATCGTCACGCCGTACGCCGAGCGCGACGGCGGCGGCCTCTCGTCGTTCATCGTCGGCCTGTTCGACAGCGAGATCGACGTCATCGCCTTCCGCGCCGCCGAGCCGCGACAGCGCTGGGAGCACGCGCTGGTCCCGGTTCGGGGCGCCGGCGACACCGCCCGCGCGATGGTCGACTTCGCCCAGCGGGTGACCGGCTCCTGGAACCCGACCAGCGTCTGTACCTGTATCGACCGGGAATCCGAGCGCCGCAGCGCGGAGACCACAGTCGCCGATCTCGTCGACGCCTTCGACGGCCGCTTCGAGACCCACGTCGTCACCGAACCCGTCGAGTCCTACCTCGAGCGGGTCTCGCTGCAGTACGACGTGGTCTTCGTCGGCTCGAGCACCGATCGGTCGACCGCCTCGCGGTTCGTCTCCCCGCCGACGTTCGAACGGCTCAGCGACCTCGAGACCGACGTGGCGATCGTTCACCGCGGTCGCCATCAGTAGTCGCCGCGATCCCGCACTGCGGTGTGTCGTCGCCTCCCGCGAACCGGGGCGACGTTCAGTCGCCGCCCATGATGTGTTCGATTAGCGAGCTCTCGTCCTCGCCCAGCGCCGACTGGACCAGCAGGTGCCCGCCCAGCACCGACGGACTGATCACCGCGTCCGCGCCGGCGTGCTCGAGCTTCCGGGTGTTCTCGCGGTCGGTCGCGGCCGAGACGATGCGGGTCTCGGGGGCGAGTTGGCGCGCGGTGAGGATCGACAGCGCGTCCTCCGCGTCGTGGTTCGTGGCGACGAGGATCGCGCTCGCGCGGTCGATCTTCGCCCGCTGGAGCGGCTCCTCGTCGCTGGGATCGCCCCGTATCACCGACAGGCCGCGATCGGTCAGCGCCTCCGCCGCCTCGCGGTCGCCGGTCACGACGACGAACTCCCGGTCGTTGGCCGCGAGTTCGTCGACGATCGGTTCCGTCAGTTCGCCGTAGCCGAGCACGAGGACGTGGTCCTCGAGTAACTCGAGTTGTGAGTCGGTCATCTTTCCGAGTGTCTTCGTGATGCGAGATTGGATCGCCGGGCCGACCAGCGCCCCGATGGCGATACCGAAACTGGCCACGCCCAGGACGAGCACGGACATCGTGAACAGCATCGCCTCCGTCGACCCCTGGTCGGGCGTGACGTCGCCGTAGCCGACCGTGCTCGAGGTGATCAGCGTGAAGTAGAAGGCGTCGAGGATAGTGTTGATCCCCTCGAAGTCCTCGCGGAGCGCGTACGCGCCGATAGTGCCGTAGGCCTGGACGCCCAGCAGCGCGAAGCCGGCGGCGATCTGGGTCGTGCCGAGCGAGAGCGACTTGTCGAACCGCCCGTGGCTGATCAGCAGTACGGGGATCGCGAGCAGCGACAGCACGACCAGCGGGAGCGAGTACGGACTCGACTGGAGCAACCCCTGTGCGGCGGTCAGCGGGAGGAGCAGTAGCGTCGCCCACCATCCCACTCGCAGTCCCCGCCGGAGCGCGAGCGCGCTGCCGACCATCAGGAATCCCGTGAGGGCCCCGGTGAACGCGGCGGCGCTCTGAATCGCCTCGGGGACGTAGTCGCTGAGCGGCCCGCCCACGGCGTTCGTGCCGATGTTGACGATCGCCGTCGCGACCGAGAGCCCGGCGACGATCAGCGCCAGCGCGACGGCTGCCCGCATCGAGAGGACTCGATGCCAGTTGTCCGGCAGCCGCGATCGAAACGACCGGTCGTCGGCCATACACCCCGATCCGCGACGGCGTCAGTTAAACGCCTCTGTTGGCAGACGTTCACAGCTGCCTATCGATTGTCAGCTCGTCAATTCATCGTGATCCGACGTTCCGTCCGCCCGTCGATCACTGGCCGTTCGTCCGCTCATCGTGATCCGATTGTTCCGTTCGCTCGTCGCGATCCGAGGCAGTCTAGCGGCCCCTCGCCACCCGTAGGAACCGATCGCGCGCCGGCGAGCGCACCGCCGCTGCCGGTGGAGATTTAACGATCCCGTCCCACTCGCCCACAATGGCGCTCCCGGTCGAAGTCCTGCTCGGCATCTATCTCGGTCTCCTGACGGGTATCGTTCCCGCGTTCGTCGCCGGCTCGCTCGGCTTTCTCGTCCGCTACTTCACGGGGGTGACGCTGCCCGGCTTCGGTGTCGTCGTCCTCGCGCTCTCGATCGCCAGCGTGCAGGGCGGCCTGCTCGGTCTCGTCGAACCGACTATCGCCCAGTCGCCGCGGCTGCTGGTCGCCGTCCTCGTCGTTCTCATGCTCGCGCTCTACGCCCACAACCAGGGCGACAAACTCGGCGCCGAACTCCCGCGGCACCTCTCTTTCACCTCGATCCGCCAGCGGACCCTGTCGGCCGACGTCGTCGAACTCGTCGGCAACATGGGCCAGGTCACGGTCCGTCCCACCGGGGAGATCCACGACATGGAGGGCTACCCGCCGCTGTCGCCGGCCCTCCGCCGATCGCTGAAGAACGGCTCCTGGCGGCTCCCCGCCGATCTGCCGCTCTCGGAGCTCGAGTCCCGCCTCGAGGAGCGACTGCGGACCGATCACGACCTGGCCGACATCGACGTGACGATCGACGAGCGGGCCCGCGCGGTGATCACCGCGGCCCCGCCGTCGGGCGGGCTCTCCAAGCGGATCCCCGACGGCCGACGGGCCGTCTCGATCGCGACGCTGGTCCCGACCGGGCTCGCGCGAGGCGACGAGGTGTCGATCCGCGCCGGCGAGCGGACGCTCTCCGGAACGGTGCTGAGCGCCCGGACGGAGGTCGACGACGAACACGCGGCCGCGGGTGACGAGCCGGTCGACGACGGCGAGACGCCGGTCCCCGACGGCGGCGACGCGGAGGCCGGCCCGACCCCCGCGCCCGAGTCGGCCGCGGCCAGCGCCGGCGGCGTCGGCCGCGTCACCGTCGCCGTCGCCCGCCGGGACGTCAAGGCGCTGCTCGAGGCCGAGACGCCGCGGCTGGTCGTCCGCTCCCGGGGAACCAGCCGGGAGTTCGAGGCCTTCACGCTGGTCAAGCGGGCCGGGCACGCGATCCGGCGGTTCACCGTCGGCCCGAGCGCGGACGCAGACGTCCGCGCCGCGGCGGACGTGACGGTCCTGGCCGCCCGCCGACAGGGCAGCGAGACCGGCGGCCGCCGCAGCGGCTGGGTGTTCGCGCCCGGCATCGAACGGTCGCTCGAGCCCGGCGACGAGGTGTTCGTCGCGGGGCCGAGGGCGGCGACCGACGAGTTCGTGGAGGCGGTCGCCCGATGACGGCGACGGTCGCCGCCGGACTCGAGCCGATTCTCGCCCAGACGATCACCTCGGAGACGCTGCTCGCCTCGCTCGTCGGGATCCTGGGCTTCACGCTGCTGGCGGGGGGAACCGCCGCGGGCGTCGCCTTCGTCTTCCGCTGGTACAGCGCCGACGGGATCCCCGAGGGCGTCGCGATTCTGCTCGGCGTCTCGATGGTCGCCATCTGGCTCAACGCCCAGTCGGCGCTCCAGCAGGTGATCAGCGGCGACGCGGAACTGCTCGAGCTGAGTACGGTCGTCTCCACGGTCGTCGCGTTCGCCGCGAGCGCGATCGCCGCCGACGGCGGCCGACGGCTCGGCGACTACCTCGCGACGGACGTCTTCTCGATCGCGACGCCGCGGACGATCACCGAGGTCGGGCAGCTGGTCCGGTCGGCCGGCCGCGTCGTCGCCGTCGAACTCCCCGCGGAGATCGCGGACGTCGACGGCTACGACCCCGTCGACGAGTCAATCAAGACCGAACTGGCCGGCCACACGCTGCTGTTCCCGCGGCGCCTCTCGGTCGACGACCTGCGCGAGCGATTGGTCGACCGCCTCGAGCGCGACTACGGGATCGGTCACGTCGACGTCGAGTTCGGGGCCGATCGGACGATCGACTACCTGGCCCTCGGCAGCCGCCCGTCGGGAATCGGATCGACGCTGGCGCCGGGGACCGTCGCCGTCGCGATCCGCGGCGATCCGGCGCCGGACGCCAGCCCTGGCGACGCCGTTCGAATCTGGCGACGCGACGGCGATTCGCTCCGACGGGCCACGGGCGGGGAACTCCGCGGGGTCGCCGGCGACGTGGCCACCGTCGCCGTCGACGCCGACGACGCTGGATCGCTCCCGTCCGAGGAGGAGTACCGGCTCGTCACGCTGCCCCGCGACCCCGGCGCCGAGCGGGACCTCGTCTCCCTGCTCCGGGCGGCCGACGAGACCGTGACCGCGCTTCCCGTCGAATCGGGCGAGCCGCTCGAGGGCGCGACCGTCGGCTCCCTGCCGGTGCTGGTCGTCGCCCTCGACCGCACCGGTGACGAGACCGCCGAACCGGTCGCGCTGCCGTCGGCCGAGACGTGCCTCGAGGCCGGCGACGTCGCCTACGTCCTCGGCCGCCCGGACGCCCTGCGGCGCATCGGCGACCTCGAGCGGACGCCGGACGCGGAGTCCGAATCGGGCCCGGCGGAGCGCGCGAGTTCCGACGCGGATCCGAACTCGGACACGGAACCTGGGCCGGCGTCGGACCTCGACCCGGACGACAACGCGGAGCCGGCCGGCGACACCCCGCGGGAACGCACCTGGGAGCGGTAGCTACTTGCCGTCGGCACCGATACCGCCACGTATGGCCACCGAGTGGAAGCTCTTCGCCGACCTCGCCGAACGCGCGGGCGACAAACACGTCACCGTCGAGGCCGACGCCGGCGACACCGTCGGGGACGCCCTCGAGCAACTCGTCGCGGACCGTCCCGACCTCGAGGGACGGGTCCTCGAGGACGGAGACCTGCGCTCCCAGATCAACGTCCTGCGAAACGGGACGAACGTCCTCGTCGAGGAGGAGGGGTTAGAAACCGTGCTCGAGGAGGGCGACGAACTGGCGCTGTTCCCGCCCGTCAGCGGCGGCTCGTTCTGAGACGATCAGCCGCCGTGCGGTGGCGCGCGCTGTCGGCCGACCGAGTGCTAGCGAGGGCGGCCGACGACACTGTGCGAGGGATGAGCGACCGAAGGGAGCGTTAGCGCGGAACCTCCGGTTCCGCGAACCATGCGAACGGGCGCGTAGCGCCCGTGAGCAGAAATCGGCTGGGGAGGGTGTGGCAATCCCTGAAGCCACGATAGCAGAACGCTCCGTGTCTTTCGCTGTATAACAAAACGCGGGCTCGCCGTCCCCCAGCGTTTCCGCTATCGGTCTCGCTCGCGATCAGGTTCCGCCCAGATCGATCCCGAGCACGAAGTCCGGCTCCTCTGAAACACCGACCCCCGCGTAGGGCGCGTCGGTGACGTGACGGGGCGTTTCGGGGATCAGGACGCGCGTCTCGTCGGCGCCGCGGTCGGCCGCGTCTCGAGCGATCGCGGCGAACAGCGCGCGGGCGGCGTCGACGCCCTCCCACGCGCCGACGCCGTACTCGGCCCACGTCTCGGTATCGGCTGCCTCGTCGGACTCGTCGGTTTCGTCGCCCTCGCGCTCGTACGTTCGTGACCGGTAGGCCGTCCCAGCTAGCCCGTCCGGTCCCGTCACGGCGAACACCGCCGTCTCGTCGGCGAGTCGCTCGAGGTCCGCGCGCGTCAGTTCCCGGACGGCCCACGACTCCTCGGGGGCCATCGCGAGTCCGTTCAGGTGCTCGCGCGCGTCGCTGTGGGTCCAGTACCGCCACGCCGCGGCGGGATCGCTCGAGACCCGATAAGCGCCGTCGACGTTCGACCCGAGGTCCACAGCCGCGTCTGGGTCCGGATGCGCGAAACGGAACTCGGTGAGCGGCTCGAAGCCGCTGGCCCGCGCGGCGCCGAAGGAGGGCGCGTTCCACGAGAAGATCATCACGCGACCGACCGTCGCGCCCTGCCGGCGGGCCCACTCGAAGGTCGCCTCGTTGAGTCGGTGGCTGATGCCCCGTCGTCGGTAGTCGGCCGCGACCCGCAGGCTCTGGAACCAGGCCTCGTCGTCGGTGAGCATGACGCCCTGGACGATCCCCGCTGCCTCGCCGTCGACCTCCGCGAGGAAGGTCTTCTTCCCCCGTCCGGGTTCGTCCTCAAGCCAGTCGTGGTAGACCCGCGGGATGTAGTCGCCGCCGCGCTCGGCCCAGATATCGCCCGTGAAGTCGGCCACGGCCGCGTAGTCGTCGTGGGTCGCCCGTCGGATCTCAATGGAGGGGTCGGCTACTGAGTCAGTTACCATCGTCGATCGACCATGGGACTCTCATAGGGTCGAACGGGAAAGAACTTCGCAGAATCAGTGCAGTGGCGCGCGCTGTCGTCCGACCGAGCGAACGTGAGGGCGGGCGATCACACTGCGCGAGGGATGAGCGAGCGGAGCGCGGCGCGACGCGCCGCGGTGAAGCGAACGGCGCGAGCCGTGAGCCTCGGAGCGAGCGGATCGGCTGGGGAGGGCGTGGCAATTCCTCGCCGCCAGTGTGAGCAGACCGAGCCTCCTCGGTTCGTCTCGGACGCGGACCGCCGACGAAAATCCGCCCCGAATATCTCGCAGCTTACTCCCAGGGAACCGACCGCTCCTGGATCTCGCCGGCCAGCGACGTGCCCATCGCTTCCTCGACGTCCTCGCTGTTCTCGAGCGCCCACATCAGTTTCACCTTCGCCGTCCCCGGCAGCGTGTCGCCGGCCTCGACGACGCCGGCCTCGAGCAGGTCCCGACCCGTATCGTAGACGCGGTCGCAGACCCGGCCCTCGAGACACTGGCTGGTCATCACGACCGTCGTGCCCTCCTCGATCAGGTCCTCGATGCGGGGAATCAGATCGGTGTGGACGTGGCCGAGTCCGGTCCCCTCGATGATCAGGCCCTCGCTCCCCTCGACGACGTCGAGGAACTGGGGATCCATTCCGGGCGTGAATTTCAGGAGTTCGACGTCCTCCTCGAGGTCGTCGCGGAGTTCCAGTTCCGTCTCGTCGCGCTCCCGGTAGTCGCGGTGGAACGTGATCTCTTCCGAGTCGTAGTCGACCTCACCCAGCCGCTCCGCGCCGACGGTCTCGAACGCGTCGCGACGGGAGGTGTGGTTCTTCCGGACGCGGGTGCCCCGATGGAGCGCGCAGCGGTCGTCCGATTCCGACGCGTGCATACAGACCATCACTTCCGCGCAGTCGCTCTTGGCGGCCTCGACGGCCGAGACGGCGTTCATCACGTTATCGGAGGATGGCCGGTCCGCCGAGCGCTGCGAGCCGGTGAAGACGATCGGCACGGGCGTCTCGAGCATGAAGGAGAGCGCCGACGCGGAGTACTGCATCGTGTCGGTGCCGTGCATGACGACGACGCCGTCGGCGCCGGCTTCGATCTCCTCGGCGACGGCGCGGGCGAGGTCCCGCCACAGCGGCGGTTCCATGTTCTCTGACAGGATGTTCGCGACGACGCGGCCGCGGTAGTTCGCCCGGCCCGCCAGATCGGGGACCGCGCGCAGGACGTCCTCGGCGTCGAACTGCGCCGTCACCGCGCCCGTGCGGTAGTCGACCGTCGAGGCGATCGTTCCACCGGTCGAGAGCAGCGAAATCGTCGGCAGGTCGTCGTCGAACTCGATCTCCGAGCCCGTGTCGTCGTCCGCCCCCGTCGAGTCGGTCCCGTCGATCTCGTAGACGTCCTCCGCGAGCACGTCGACGTCGGCCTCGGCTCGGTCGACGCCGACGTTGTAGCCGCCCTCGAGTTTCACCACGAGGTGGTCGTCCGTACTCGAGGGGAGCAACACGCCTTCGTACGTGCGATCCGCGCGGTCGACGCGAACGCGATCGCCTGGATTCATGCGTGGGCGTTGCGCGGCGGCGGACTTGAAGGCACGCTTTCCGGGATCGATCCCGTTGTCGCGTTCTCGTCAGGTAAACAGTCCGAGCAGAACGAGTCCCAGCCCGGTCAGCAGCAAGATTCCCGCGATCATCGCGGTCAGCGACTGCAGCGACGACTCGGCGTCTTCGGGAACGTCGAGTCGCGGGTAAAGCCGCCGGCCGGCCACCAGCATCCCGATCCCCAGCGCGAGCGCGCTGATACCGAACGCGACCAGCTCGGTGCTCATCCGTCGTTGCTACCGCGGCCAGCGTGATAAGGGAGGGCCCCACGACTCGAGAGTCGAGAACGTTCGTCTCCGCTCGGCCGGCGAACGACGGTGGCGATCCGCCGATGATGATCCGCCGCCCATCCGACGATAACAGACGAACGCCGCCGGTCCGACGATGACAGTCGAACGCCGACGACCGTCGACTCACGACACGTACGCACCGGCAGCGGCCCGCAGGAAGACGGCACCGATCGCGAGCCCGCCGAGCGCGATCCCCAGACCGAGCAGCCGGACCAGATCGGTCATCAGCTCCGGATACTCCGGCTGTGGCTCTACGTTCGCGACGAGCACGTAACAGAGGACGCCGGCGCCGGCCGCGAAGAGGCCGAACGTCGCGAGCGGGAGCCAGCTCATACCGCCGGTGGGCGGTCCGCGGTCGTATATCCTCTGGCCGATGGGAAAGACCCATGCTGTCGGCTGCCCAACGAGAACGCATGAGCGACCGCTCGGACGAGGTCACCGAGAGCCGGGACACCGACGACCTCCTCGAGGAGACCGAGAGCCTGCTCTCGGAGTCGGACGTCGAGGCCGATCCCGGGACCGGAACGGCCTCGACGCCGGAGAATCGACCGGACGCGGGCGCGGACGTCGGAGCCGCCGACGATCCGCTCGGGACCGACTCGGTGCGGTCGTCCGACGGCCCCGCGCCGGCTGCGGACGCGTCCCCGGAGTCGTCGGGCTCGCGGCTCGGACGGTTGCGGTCCCGGCTCACGCCGGGGCGCTCGCCGGGCGACTACTTCTCGCCGCGGGCGTTTCTCGCGCTGGTGCTCCTCGTCGGTGCAGGGCTGTTCGCCGGCAGCATGGCGATTCCGATCGCCGGTCGACTGGTCGGCATGTTCGGCGTCGCCTTCGCCGTCGGCCTGCTCACCTCGAAGCGGCGCTACCTCGAGATGGGCGCCGCCGGAACCGCCGTCGGTGGCGTCTCGGCCGTCGTCAGCAACGCCGTCATCGCGATCGCCGGCTCCACGCGGGCCGTCCTCGCCGTCGGCGTTACCGTCGGGCTGGTCGGCTGTCTGCTCGGCTACTACTTCGGACGCGATCTGCGAAACGGGCTCACTCAGGATATCGAGTAACGGCGTTTCGACCGACTCCTAACTCGTCGTCAGCTCCCAGCCGCGTTCGGTGCGGCGGACGATCCCCTCGTCGGCCATCGACTCGAGGAGGTCGGCGACGACCTCGCGGGGCGCGTCGACGTCCTCGCTGAGTTCGCCGACGGACTTCGGCTCCGTTCGGATGCTCGCCAGCAGGTCGGCGTAGATCCGGCTCTCGGGGCCCGTGCCGACGGTCTCGGAGATCCCATCGAGGACGTCACAGAGCCGTCCCTGCACCCACCGCTGGGCAAGCGAGAGCTCGTTCTCGAGCTGTTCTAGGTCCTCGAGAGCCCGCAGGAGGTCGTCGAGTTCGTCGGCGTCCTCCCAGGCGACGTCCAGCGAGAGGTGCCGGCAGGTCGTGATGTCGAAGCTACTGCTGGCGGGATAGGCGCTCTTGCTCGCGAAGCCGTACGGCGAGACGTTCACCTCGAGACGGACGTTGCGAGCGATATGAAAGTACTTCCGCCGCTGGTCGTCGACCCGGCTCTCGATCAGGCCCGCCTCCTCGAGTTTGCGCAGGTGTTCGATGACCGCCTTCGGACTCACGCCGAGGTAATCCGAGATTTCCGTGACGTAACAGGGTTTGCGGGCGAGCAACCGAAGAATCCGTCTCCGGTTCTCATTTCCGAGCAAATCCAGTAATGCGGCGGAGTCCATCGAGCGATGATTGGGGGTCGGCGCTGAAAAGCGTGTCTGCTCAGTGTGAGAACCGCTATCAGAATCACCGCTCGGCGCGGTACCGTGTCCCGGGTAGCCGTTCGCTACGCCGACCCCGGCGAGTCGGCTGCCGAATCTTCGTCCGAGGCCGACGAGTCCGAATCGGAACTCGAGCCGTCGCCCCCTCCAGCGATCGGCGAAGCGGAGTCGGGAGTTGAGCCGTCGGTCACGGTATCGGGCTGTTCGCCGTCGGCGGCCGAGCCGTTGTCGTCGTTCCCGGACCGCTCGCGGTCCGCGGTCCCGGTCTCGTCGGGCGGCCCGGGATCGGCGCTCGAGCCGTCGTCCGCGGCGCCGGACGGACCGCCCTCGTTCTGCCCCGGCGACCGCTCGGCGCTCTGGCCCTGCCCGTTACCCGGCGTTCCGTCGTCGCGCTCGGCGGGCGGTCCGTTCCCGGTTCGGTCGTCAGGTGGACCGTTACCGGATCGGTCGTCCGGCGGCCCCCGTCCCGGGACGGCGTCCGGTCCGCCGAGTTCCCGGGCGATTTCGGCCACTTCGGGGCCGCTGAGGTTCGCCGCGTCGGTACGGAGGGCCTCGAGGCGGTCGGCGTCGACGTCGGTCTCGTTAGCGCGCCGTTCGGTTCGATCGATCTCGCGCTCGAGGGCGCGGATCTCGACGGTAAATCGGGTCATCCGCGCCCGATACTCCCCGGGGTGGAGTTCGTCCCGGCGCTTGCGCAGTTCCGCGCGTTCGGCCTCGAGCGTCTCGAGGCGCTCGACGAGGTCGTCCGTCCGCTCGAGGACGAGCGTTTCGCGGCTCTCGTTTTCGGCCCCCTCGTATCGCTTGGTGAACAGTTCGGCGTCAACCGTGTTCTCGGTGTCGGCCGCATTCGACTGCATAAACGTCGAGACGGTGGCGTTGCTGTTCGACTCGGTTCCGGTATCGTCGGCGAACGGAACGACGACGGCACCGCTTACGAGCGGGGCGATCGTGAGCCCGAAGACGGCGACCAGTGCGAGGAGCGCAACCGACCGAGAGGTCATCACTGCGCCCGTTCCGTCGAACGTACTAAAAAGACGAACCTTCGTTCGAACCGTTTACTCCCCTCCGTAACCGTCGCTCTGACGGTTCGAACGTTTACGCGAGGCGGAGACACTGTCAGCACGGTTCAACTGGCTCTTGAATCACGTGAACTGTTGATCCGAGCGGCGATTCGGCCCCGCTGACGGTCGGCGGTCAGCGAGACGAGCGCCGCGCTGTCCGCTCTCTCGCGGATCGGTTTCGAGCATCGCAACGGGAGCGTTTCCGACGCTCACAACAGTTGATTGCTGTGCATTCAATGGAAAACAACTCTTAATACGTTTCGTCTGTCCAGCTGTAGACGATATATGTTTGTCTTCTTCGCTGAAAGTCCGACGACATAAATCTATCCGAAAATAGTTATATCCCGCCAGCCCGTGTGTGTTAGTACCATGTTCGAGGTCTTCTCGCGGAGCTACTATCTCGGACGACTCTACGTGACCCCCATCGACGGGGACCGCGCCCTCATGCACAGCGACCAGCACGAGCGGATCAACGAGGAGGTGTACGCGACCGGCGACGGTCTCGAGCGCCTCGACGCGCCGCTCGTGATGAAACTCGAGTCCGGGCACTTCCCCGTCCACGGCGACGACGCCGTGCCAACGAACACGCTCGCCGTGCCCGAACCGATGCTCGAGGACACCGACGTGCGCAACCCGCCGTCGCTGCGGGAAGTCCTGCTCGCCCGTCGCGAGCGCGCCGAGCAGCTGCTCACGTGGGCCGGCGGCCTGTCCGCTTCCGACGACCACCCCGCCGCCGGAACCTAGAAGTAGCCTCGCTGCACCCCTTCGTCCAGACGCAGATGCTCGACGCGTTACTCGGCCGCGCCTCCCTCAAGGAGCGCATCGACGAACTCGAGGAGAAAAACGAGCGGTTACGAAACCGGTACGAGGCCGAATCCGAGCGCCGATCGGAGGCGGCCACCGCCCGACAGGACGCCGAGGAGCGGGTCAACCGCCTCGAGGACCGCATCGCCCAGCTCGAGGGCGAACTCGAGCAATTGGAGGGCCACGAAGCCGGCCGCTCCGTCCGCCGGCGCGAACGGCTCCGGGGGAGCCGACTCGAGGCGGTCGTCGACCGACTGACGTCGTTTCGCACCGGTCCGGAGGGCGCCCTGACGGCGATTCTCCGCGAGGACGAGGGCGGCGAGACGCTCGTCGAGGAGTTCGACGTCGACCTCGAGACGCCGCTGGGCGACCGCGCCGCGCTCGTCGACGAGGCGACGCCGTGCGTGCTCTGTCTGGACGACGCCGGACTGATCGCCGCCGCGCTCGAGCCGCCGGCGATGCCCGACCCCGACCCCGGCTCCGACTCGCGGGTCGCCTGGGACGATCGGTTCGCCCTCGAGCGCGAGTGGTTCCTGCCGACCGGTCGGTACGCGCTCGCGCTCGTCCGGACCGACCTCTTCGCCCTCGGGGCTTACGAGGACGGCGACCGCGTCGACTATCGCGGCTTCGAGAGCGACGTCAAGGGGAACCACTCGAAGGGCGGCTTCTCGCAGGCCCGCTTCGAGCGCATCCGCGACGACCAGATCGACGATCACCTCGAGCGCTGCCGGGAGGCGCTGGCCGACGACGTCGGGGACGACATCGAGCGACTGTACCTGGTCGGCCAGCGCGGCGTCGTCGAGACCCTCGCCGAGGAGAGCGGCCTCGAGCCGGCCGGCACCGCCGCCGTCGACGCGACCGGCGACCCGGAACCGGCGCTCGAGGACGCCCACCGGTCGTTCTGGACGACCGAGCTTCGGCTGTTCTGAGCCGGCCGGGACCGGTGTCCGAGTTCGGGTGGAGTGTCGCTCGAGCCGAATCGGGGGCATTTTTGGTCGGCGCGAACGACTGTTCGACCGAGCGATGTCCGACTTCGAAACCGTCAGCTGCAGCGGCTGTGGTGACGAGTTCAAGGCATACCCCGACGCGAACGCGGCCGATCGCGGGTTCTGTTCGCCCGCCTGCGCGCTCGAGGAGCACTGAAAATAGATCGCTGAAAACGGATCGCTAACCGGAACGACCGCGCTCGAGGACGCGACCCGAGCGCGATCGAGTGCGGATCGTTGTTTTCTCGCTCGAGCGGACGGGGTAGCGACTAGCGGGACTCTCGTGGGAGCTCCGTTTCACCGCTTTCTGCGGAAGCAGGTCGGGTCGTCCTGCTCGTGCTGGCAACAGTGAATCGCCACTCCCTCCCCAGCCGATTCGCTCGTTCGCTCCGCTCACTCACTCATCCAACGGAAGACGCTTCGCGTCTTCCAAGCCGTCACTCACTACGCTCGCGACGACCTCGCACGGTGTCGTCGGCCGACCTCACTGTCGTTCGGTCGTCCTCGCTCACGGATCACTTCGTTCCCCGTCTACTCACGGGCGCTCCGCGCCCGTTCGTATGGTTCGCGGGACCGTCGGTCCCGCGCGATTCGCGTTTCGAGGCGCTCCCTTCGGTCGCGCCTCGCAGACAGCGCGCGCCACCGCACGTCGTTCGATCGGTCGCACTCGGATCGCGATATCGACCGTTTAAGTGCACCCTCGGCGATGATCCGGTATGCGCGTCGCGATCCTCGCCCACGAGAAGTTTCCCGACCGAGCCAAGACCGCGCTGGGTGTCCTGCGGTACGCCGACTACGAGGCCGCGGCCGTCCTCGATCGCGAGTCGGCCGGCCGTCGCGTGAACGACGTCGTCCCGGACGTCCAGGACGCGCCGATCGTCGAGGGGATGGCCGACCTCGAGGCCGACGCCGTCGACGCCCTGCTGATCGGCATCTCTCCGATCGGCGGCGAGTTCGACGAGAGCTGGCGCGATGACGTGCGAACGGCCCTCGAGTACGGCTGCGACGTCATTTCGGGGCTGCACTACTTCCTCGCCGAGGACGAGGAATTCGCCCGTCTCGCGGCCGAAAACGGCTGCGAGCTGCGGGACGTCCGCGAGCCGCCCGAAGACCTGACCGTCGCCGAGGGCGTCGCCGGCGAGGTCGACGCCGAGGTCGTCCTCACCGTCGGCACCGACTGTGGCGTCGGCAAGATGACGACCACGATGGAACTGGCGCGGGCGGCCCGCGAGGCCGGCCACGACGCCGCCGTGATCCCCACCGGCCAGACGGGGATCATGATCGAGGGCTGGGGGAACCCGATCGACCGCGTCGTCAGCGACTTCACCGCGGGCGCGGTCGAGGAGATGGTCCTCGAGAAGGGGAACGAGCACGACTACCTCTTCGTCGAGGGCCAGGGCAGCATCGTCCACCCGGCGTACTCGGCGGTCACCTGCGGGATCCTCCACGGGTCGATGCCGGACGAACTCGTCCTCTGTCACAACGCCGGACAGGAGGCGATCCACGGCTACGAGTCGTTCTCGCTCCCCGACCTGCAGACCTACGTCGACCTCTACGAGTCGCTGTCCGCGCCCGTTTCGGGCGGCGAAATCGTCGCGGGCGCGTTGAACACCAGCGGCCTCGAGACCGACGCCGACGCGCGCGAGGCGGTCGACGCGTACGGGACCGAGATCGACGCCCCCGCGACGGACGTGCTCCGCTTCGGGGCCGACGCGGTCCTCGAGGCCATCGTCGAGTGAACCATGGCGCTCGAGACCTCCTTCGAACGCCACGCGCTGCCCCTCGAGTACCCGTTCGGGATCGCCCGGGGGACGACGACCGAGCGAGCGGTCGTCACGGTCCGCATTGAAGACGACGACGCCGTCGGCGTCGGCGGCGCCGCGCCCGCGGCCCACTACGGCGAGACCGTCGAGACGGTGACGGCCGTCCTCCCCGACTTGCTCGCGGTCGTCGAGGACGTGGGCGATCCCCACCGACTCGAGCGCATCGAGCGTCGCATGCGCGAGACCGTCCGGCGGAACCCGGCGGCTCGCGCCGCGGTCAGCATCGCCTGCCACGATCTGGTCGCCACGCGACTCGACGTCCCGCTCTACCGGTACTGGGGGCTCGATCCGGCGGAGACCCTCGAGACCTCCTACACGATCGGTCTCGACGACACGGAGACGATGCGCGAGAAGACCGAGACCGCCCTCGAGCGCGGCCACGGCACGTTAAAGGTCAAACTGGGGACGGATGGGGACCTCGAGATCGTCGAGGCGATTCGGGCGGTCGCACCCGACGTTCGGCTGTTCGTCGACGCCAACGAGGCCTGGGCGCCGAAGGAGGCCGTCCGCAAGATCGAGCGCCTCGCGGACTACGACCTCGCGTTCGTCGAACAGCCCGTCCCCGCCGAGGACCCCGAGGGACTGCGATACGTCTACGAGCGCTCGCCGCTGCCGATCGCCGCCGACGAGTCCTGCGTGACGCTCGCGGATATTCCGCAGGTCGCGGACCGCTGTGATATCGCGAACCTGAAACTCATGAAGTGCGGCGGCCTCCGCGAGGCGAAGCGGATGATCCACGCCGCCCGCGCCCACGGCCTCGAGGTGATGTGCGGTTGTATGACCGAGTCCAACGCCTCGATCGCCGCGGCCTGTCACCTCGCGCCGCTGCTGGACTACGCCGACCTGGACGGCTCGCTGTTGCTCGCCGACGATCCCTACGACGGCGTCCCGATGCCCGGCGGTCGGATCGATCTGGCGGGACTCGAGCGGTCGGGGACGGGCGCGGTCCGCGAGTAGTCTCATCACTCATCGAAACGGATCACGCGGTCGGACTGTCACTCCGGTCGGCAACGGGGGTTTACAACGGTCGTCGGTGGAGAACTGCTGGTATGCACGACGGTACCGATGACGTGACCGTCTCTCGGCGAACGCTCTTGCGAGCGTCGGCGGGGACGGCCGTATTTTCTGCAGTCGGTGTCGGATCGGCGGAAGCGAACGGGAGCGACGCCACCGGGACGACGCCGTGGTTCGACGACCGCTGTCCCGACGCGACCCTCGAGCCGAACATGGGCCACTGCGTCGAGAACGGGATGGAGGGCTGTGCGGACGACCATCCGGCGACGACCGAACTCCGATCGGGGGTGCAGACGGCCCTCGAGGAGCGCTACTCCGACGTGGGCGCGCTGATCGACGAGGGGTACCAGCCGTACTTCGACACGCTCGATCGGGAGGACGACAGTTACTCCCACTGGATCAATCCGGAGTACGTCGGGGACGACGCGGTGCTCGACCCCGAACGACCCGAGTCGGTACTGGTCGACGACGAGTCCTGGCGGTCGATCGGCGTGATGTTCGTCGCGACGCGGAACGGCGAGCGGATCGAGCCGCCGGCGGTCTACGGCGGCGATGCGAGCGGCGAGACGGCGGACGACGCCCCCATCGGCGCCACCGCGGAACCGGAGTCCCCCTGCTCCCCGTGGCACTATCACTCCGGCCTCCCCGGCCGGTTCGCGTGGTGGTACTACCAGCAGGCCTACGAGCGCGACTTCGCCGACGGAGACATCGACCTCCCCTGTCGGACGCCCTGTATGCTCCACGTCTGGGCGGTCGACCACCCCGAGAGCGTCTACGCGCACGACGCGCCGCCGGCGGAGAACCGCGATCGGGAACCCGCCGCGGAGGCCGGCTTCGAGACCGACGCCGAACCCGGGTCCGACGAACTCGACTGGGACGTGCTGCCCGACGAACTCGTCCCGGAGCGGCGACCGGAGGACCTGGCGGCGCTGGTGCCGGGGCTGTAGCGCTCGCCACCGATTGCGTATAGCGTATTTCGATTCACCGGGTTAGTCGCCGACTCGAGTCCGATCGGCTCCGCGCGCGGCGATGCCGGTCACGTCGTCGACTCTGCGATCCAGTTCCACGCCTCGAGCGCGCGCTCGATCCGGTCGACGGCGCTCTCGACGTCCACCGCGTCGGTATCGAGCTCGAGAGCGTCCTCGGGCGCGTCGAACTCCCGGTAGATCACGTGGACGCCCTGCTCCTCGATCGGATCCGCGCGCGTTCGATTCCGCTCGAGGCAGGTCTCGAGGCTCGCGGTGACGAAAACGAAGCGGATCGCCTCGCGGAAGCCGAGGGTCCGAAACTGCGTCTGCCACTCGCGCTCGTAGAAGGTCCCGTCGACGACCGTGAGCGTCTCGACGGGGTCGTCGCGGGCTCGCTCGAACAACTGCTCGTAGGTGCGACTCGAGAAGTCGTCGGAGTGGTGGAGCAGGACGGGGACAGGTTCGCCGCGGGCCTCGAGGCGGTTACGGACTGCCGTCGCGATGGTGGTCTTACCGGCGCCCGGCGGCCCACAGACGACGAGGATCACTCGGCACTCACGGGCGAAATTAGTCCTCGGGCCCCTAACCGTCGTCGAATTATCGCTACGTGTCGCGCGGTGCAAGCAGTCTATCTCTCGCTCGAGATGCTCCGATCGCCGTTGCGATGGCGCGCGCTGTCGATCGTGTCCGAACGCAGTGAGGGCCGATCGATAATACCGTGCGAGGGATGAGTGACCGGAGGGAGCGAATCGGCTGGGGAGGCCGTGGCGATTCCCCGTTGCCACGATAGCAGGACGTTGTTTTCACCACTATCTCTCCCACAAGCCCATTCAAAAACCCAAATGAACGGAAGTGCGCTGCTCGCGTGGCAACAGGGATTTCCACACCCTCCCCGACCGATTCGTTCGCTCGCAGGCTCGCTCACTCGTCCCTCGCAGGCTCGCTCACTCGTCCCTCGCACGAGTTCGACGCCCGTCCTCGCTGTCGCTCACGGTTCACTCCGTTCACGTTCGCTTTCCGAGGTGCTCACTCCGTTCGCACCTCGCGCCGCTCGGACGGTCGACAGCGCGCGCCACCGCATACCGGATCGACTGTCTCGAGCGAAAACCGACCCCGAGCGTCTTCGAGCGCGAACGGAACGGGAACCACGAACGCGAATCGCAGCGAGCCACCCCACTCCCGTGCCGGTTCCCTCATCGATTTACGCTTCTCGCGTGAACGACCACGCATGGGCTACGACACTGCCAGCAAGACCGATCCGGAGTCAGTCATCGACGAGGAGTGGGGCGGTATGTGGTTCCTCAAGGACGAGGTCGACGCCGACGAGGCCGGCTTCTCGATCCTCGAGCTCGAGCCCGACGGCAAGGGCATGGAACACGACGAGAGCGACAGCGGACAGGAGGAGATCTACTACGTCGTCAGCGGTACCGTCGACGTCGAACTGACCGACCGGGACGAGACGGTCACGCTCGAGGAAGACGACCTGATCCGGCTCGATCCCGAGGAGACCCGCCAGATCTTCAACCGCAGCGACGAGCGCGTGAAGCTGGTCCTGGTCGGCGCGCCGCTCTAGCGGCCTCGAATCGCAGTCGAGATTGCGGTCGAACCGCCGTCAGATGACGTCGCTGGGGTCGTGAACCTCGGCCATCCGCTGGGCTTCGGCGGCGTACTGTTCTCGCAGGTCGGGATCGTCGACTGCGCCCAGATTGTCCGAATCGACGTCGACGGCCGCGGTCGTGTCTCGAACGTCCGTGAACGAGGTGAGCGCGCGCTCCTTCCGGAAGTATCGCTCGCCGTCGGTCGTCGCGTAGGTGAGGATGATCAGGTTCTGTTCGTCGTCGGAATAGGTCCGTTCGACCAGCCAGACGCGAACGGTATCCGAGGCGGTGCTCGCCATGGGTGTCACTTGGTCGGCGAAACGTAAGAAGCCACAGCGCGAAGCGTAACCGTCGCCAGGAGTGGGACCTCACTCCCAGTCGATCTCCTCGCCGCGACTCGAGTCCCGCAGGATGAATGGGCCGATCGCCAGCGTTCGCTTGGCTATCGTCGCGATCCGCAGGATGAACGCGATCAGCAGGAGGAACGGGGCGACGGCGACGGTCGCGGCCGCCGCGACGGCCCAGACGACGGCGTCGATACCGAGGGCGGCCCCCCTCACGGCGCTCGGATCGAAAAAGAGGATCATCGAGATCGTGACCACCAGCGCGGGAACGGCGGCGTACATCATCGCTCGCGAGAGGTTGATCAGTTCCCACTGGAAGTACAGCGTCTTGAAGTGCTCGCGGGCGAGGCCGAACAGTTTCAGCGACTCGAGCAAGTCGTCGTAGGCGTCGTGGGCCTCGTCGGTGAACGAGTCCGCGTGGACGTTTCGGATCCGGCGGAGCCGGAAGATCTTCCAGGAGTAGTTGTAGTCCAACGCCGCCTTGATCACCTCGTACGTCCCGAAGTCCGCGTCCTCGAGGTCCTCGCGGATCGAGTCGGCGTGGGTCGTGACGTTGTCGACGAAGTCGTCGACGCGCTCTCTGAGTTCCTCGTCCTGGCTCTCCGAGACGGCCTCGCGGAAGTCGGTCGCCCGGTCCTCGGAGGCCGCGATGATCGCCTGAAAGAACGACGACGGTTCCGGCGGACTGATCGGCGCGTCGATCGACGACTCGACGTCTTCCCTGAAATCCATCGCCCCGGAGAACCGCTCGCGCTGATCCTCGACGGCGCCGAGCTCCTGCGAGAGCACCAGCGAGTTGATGGTGATGACGAGCGTGACGCCGGTGATCAGCGCGGTCACGAGGGCCTGAAAGAGGGTCTCGATCGGGTCCCGCGCGCCGACGACCGCCTGGAGCGAGACGGGGCTGAGCCGGGCGGCGACGAGCAGTCCGACGAAGACGAACAGCATGAGTCCCGCGGTGATCAACCACCGGTTCGCGTTCAACAGGAGGGTATGCTTCAGCGTCGGAGACTCGCTGCGCTCGGCCATCGTGTCGCTGGGCTGGGAGCCGTCGTCGCTCATCGCTCGAGCGCGAGAGTACCACGATGGGCGGGAAATAGCTACGGCAGGATCGCAGTCGGCGACGCGACTCAGCCCAGATCCTCGTCCCGCTTGGTCTCCCGCAGGATGAACGGTCCCATCGCGAGGGTTCGCTTCGCGACGGTGGCGATCCGCAGGATGTAGACGATGAAGACGACGAACGGGGAGATACCGATCACGAACCCCGCGCTGGTCAGCCAGACGAGGTTGTCGATCCCCAGGAACGTTCCCAGGAGCGCAGTACCGTCGATATACATCATCAGCAGTCCCATCGCCGTGAGCGCGGGGACCGAGACGTACAGCAGCGCCCGCGAGAGGTTGATCAACTCCCACTGGAAGTACAGCGTCTTGAAGTGCTCGCGGGCCGGGCCGAAGAACTTCAGGATCTGGATCATCTCGTCGAGCTCGTCGTCGGCCTCGTCCGACAGGTCGTCGCTGTGGTCCGCGCGGATCTTGCGCGCGTCGTAAATCTTCCGCGAGTAGTTGAAGTTCAGCGCGTTCCAGATCACGTCGAACGTGCCGAACTGAGCGTCCTCGAGGTCGTCCTTGACGACCTGTGCGTTCTCGACCGCGTCGTCGACGTAGCCGGAGACCTTCTCCTGAATCTCGTCGCCGTGGTCGTCCGCCACTGTCTCCTCGAGTTGCTGCGCTTCCTCCTCGACGCCGTCGACGAGCTCGTAGAGGAACGCCGCGGGTTCGGGCGGCGTCACGTCCTCGTACTCCAGCGAGTCCTCGATGTCCTTGCGGAAGTCCATCGCGTCCTGCATGCGCTCGCGCTGATCGCCGACCGCGCCGAGTTCCTGGGAGAGCACGAGCTGGTTGATCGTGACGACGATCGACGTCCCCGTGATGATCGCCCCGATGAACCCCGAGAAGATCCAGAAGGTCGCGTTGTGTGTTTCGACGAGTACCCGGTGGGGTGCGAGCCCGAACAGACTGGCGCCGACCAGCACGGCGAACACGATCACCAGCACGGCCGCCGTGAAGAGCCAGCGGTTCAGCCGGAGCAACACCCACAACCGCGGGCCGCCGACGCCGGCCCGCTGTCCCAACACGCCGCTCGAGTCCGAGTCGCTCATTGCCTGCCCGAAGTGACCACGGCGGCGGGTAAAAGAGTCATCCGGGCGAAAGCAACCCCGACGTCGACGGCTGTCGCTCGTTCCCACCACCGAAACTACCGTTGACGGCCAAAGGCTTGTAGGCGGGGCCATGGTACGACCGATTCCATGAGCGAGTCCGCCGAGAGCGCGAGCGAGGAGACGTCGAACACGATGGTCGACCGCGTTCGCGGCGGTCGACCGATGCTGTGGTTTCTGGTCGAGGGGAATCGCGTTCTCGTCGCCGGCGTGATGCTCGCCGTTTCCTACACCATCCTCGTCGTTCTCGGCACGTTCGGCCCCGGCTCCATCTCGAAGCTGTTCGATCCCGCGCCGATCGCCTCGACGTTCACTCCGACCATCATCGGGATTATCATGGGCGTCACGCTCGTGTTGACGTTCAACCAGTTCGTCCTCGCCGAGGAACTCGGCCCCGTCGCCGATCAGCGCGAGCGAATGGCCGGTGCGATGGAGTTCCGCCGGGATACCGAAGACGCCGTCGACCGGACTACCAGCCCCCCCGAGCCCTCCGCCTTCCTCCGCGGACTCGTCGAAGCGACCGGCGACCGGGCCGACGAACTCATCGACGCGCTCGAGTCCGACCCCGATCTCGACGAGGCGGTTCGCGAGGACGTCCGCGAGTACGCCGAGGGGATCGCCGCCGACGCCGAACGGGTCGCCGACAACCTCGAGGGCAAACAGTTCGGTCGGTTCGAGGTCGTCAAGGCCGCCCTCGAGTACAACTACTCCTGGAAGATCTACACCGGCAACCGGGTACGGAACCGCCACGAGGAGGCGCTTCCCGACGCTATCGACGAGCAACTCGAGGAGTTGCTCGAGGTGCTCGGCTTCTTCGGCCCCGCCCGGGAACACTTCAAGACGCTGTACTTCCGGTGGGAGATCATCACCCTCTCGCGGTCGCTGGCGTACCTCGCCCTACCGGCGCTGGCGGTCTCGGCGTACATGATCCTCGTCTTCGAGGTGGGTGACGTGGCCGGGATCGTCGCGGGGTTCGATCAGGGACTGTTGTTCGTCGGCCTCGCCTTCGCCGTCGGCGTGGCGCCCTTCGCGATCTTCCTGTCGTACATCCTGCGGGTCGTCACCGTCGCGAAGTGGACGCTCGCGATCGGCCCGTTCATCCTTCGGGAGACCGATCGCGGCGAGGACGTCGGTTGGGAATAGTTAGGAATCCTCGCCGTAGGACACGTCGAACGGCCCCTCATCGGGATCCTTCTGAGGAATCATCGGTCCGATAGACGCGGTCCGTCGCGTGACGGTCGCGGTGCGGAGGATGTACGAGACGAGGAGAAACAGCGGTGAGAGCCCGATGAGGATCAGGACGATCACGGCGTAGGGCATCGCGGCGAGGTTGACGTTCGGCCCGGTGAAGTCGGCGTACAGGAGCCCGATGGCGACCGCCGACAGGATCGACGGCACGCCGCAGTAGATCGTCAGCTGCGAGAACCGGGTGAGCTCCCGCTGCAGGTAGGTCGTCTTGAGGTGCTCCCGGGCGACGTTGAACAGCTTCAGGGAGCCGATCAGTTCGTCGAGTCGCTCGGTCGCGTCCGACGACAGCGAGTCGGCGTACTCGCCGCGGAGGTGGGTCGCGACGTACAGCTGCCAGGCCTCGTCGTAGTTGATCGCCGCCGAGACGGCCGTGAACGTGCCGAAGCTCGTCTCCTCGAGCGTCTCGTCGATTCGATCGGCCCGCTGCTCGATGCTGTTCGTGTACCGAACGACGACGTCGCGGACCTCGTCGTCGTGGTCCGCGACGGCGTCGGCGAGTTCGACGGCGTCGTGGCGGATCGCTTCGATGACCAGTTCGAGCACCCTCGTGGGCGCGGCCGGACTCGCGGGAACGCTGGCCTCCTCGGCGACGTCCTGCCGGAACTCCATGACTCCGTCGAGCCGGTCGCGGGCCTTGCTCGCCGCGGAGAACTCCTGGGAGAGGATGAGCTGGTTGACCGAGACGACCAGCGTCACCAGTGAGAACGTGCCGGCGATCATCCCGCTGGCCACGCGCGTCACGGAGTTCGGATTGGCGAACGCGACGACCTCGAGTTCGTACGCCGCGACGAGCGAGACGAGGACGACGAGTGCGAGGACCGCAGCGACGGCGAGACGACCTCCCTGGATCAGGAACCACTCCTGAACCCGCGTCACCGTCCCTTCCCGTTTCCCGACGTCGGCTCCGAAGGACTCGAGCGTCTCATCGCTCTCGGAGGGACTCATGGCGCCACGTTCCACACACCCGACAATAAGAGCCTGCGTTGCACACCGCCGGCACCGCGACCGGACCGCAACGGGAACCGTGTGAGCGCAAGCGTCGATACCGGATCGTCCTCGCCGCCGACACGTCGGCCGAACGCGAGAAGGTAGACTCGAGAATTGCCCCTTCAGGGCCTACACTGAAATGCGTCGACAGTGTCGGTCCGATACATGCTCGGTCACGGAACCCACTCGTGGAGGGGGGTGCGACGGCGATGACCCGATCGGAGTCGACGAGCCGACGCCGACTTCTCACAGCGGTCGGTGCCGGCGTCTCGGCCGCGGTCGCCGGTTGTACCGGCAGCGGGGGCCTCAGCGGCGAACCCTCCTACGAGGACGGCAACGGCGTCGAGATAAACGCCAGTAACGTCTCTAACCGGACGACGTCGGAGATGTCTACGGCGGCCGCGCTCGCAAACCAGCAACCGTCTCAGTCCGTGACGCCGTTGGATCCCCTCTCGCTGACCGACCACCAGTTCGTCGTCGAGGGGGGCTATCTCGGCTCGACCGTGCAGGGAACCGTCGAGAACACGGGCAGCGATCGGATCCAGATCGTCGAAGTGCGAACCCGGATCTACAACGACGCCGGCAACGTGATCGGTCGGTATCTGGCCACGACGGGCGACCTCGATGGCGGCGAGACCTGGGAGTTCCAGGTGGTCGTCCTCGAGGCGCCGTCGGACGTCGCCAACTACGACATCGCGGTGTTGGGGACGCCGTCCTAACGCCTCTTCGGCCGCCGACCCGACGTGCTGACTCCTCTCAGTCGGTGGACTCGAGGAGTTCGTCGGCGACGCCCTCGGTAACGAGTTCGGGAGCGATATCGAGCGCGTACGCGGGACGCCCCTTTCCGGTCGGCGACGTCCGCTCGGTGTCGATCTCCTCGACGAACCCCTCGTCCTCGAGTCGGTAGAGCGATCGCATCACGTCCGCCTCGGTGAGCGTCCCGACGACGCCCACGTCGACGCCCTCGAGTTGGGTCTCGCAGACGCGTCGCAGGTCGTGAGTCTGAACGGGCGTCTCGCCGCGCCGATCGAGTTCGGCGACGCCGAGCAGCACGACCTGATTGGTCAGCGAGATCTCGTCGAACGCGTCCGTATCCGTGTCCGTATCCGTGGCCATACTCGGGGTTCAACGTCAACTGTGGTAGTCGTTACCCCACGACCCACTGCGAGAAAACGATCGCGCGGGATCCGATACGGACCGGTCGCCGCCCGCGTCGCTATCGGTAGACCTCCGTCGGCGGATTCAGGCGTTCTCCTCGTCCTGGAGCTCCGCGAGCTCGGCCTCGACTTCGCTGTCGTCGACCTCGGCTTCCATGTCCTCGACCTCGGACTCCACGTCCTCGAGTTCTTCCTCGTCGACGTCGCCGGCCGGTTCGGCGGCGGATTCCCGTTCTCCCTCGCCCATCTCGGATTTCAGCGTCTCGAGCTCGGCCTCGACGCCGCTGTCGGTCTCTAACTGCTCGAGTTCGCGGTCGATGTTGTCCTTGTCCGAGAGGACGTCCTCGAACGCGCCGGACTCGTGGAGTTCGTCCATCGCGGCGGCGCGTGCCTCCATGTCCTCGGTCTGCTCCTCGGCGCGCTCGATTGCGCGGCCGACGTCCTCGAACTCCTCGCCGGTGGCCGTCATCGCTTCCGACACCGTCGAACTCGCCTTCGCGGCCTCGTGGCGGGCCTTCATCGTTTCCTTCTTGGTGCGGAACTGCTCGATGCGGTTCTGGAGCTCGTTCTTCTGGTCGATCAGCTTGTCCTGCTGGTTCTGCAGGTTCGAGATCTGGCGCTCGAGGTCCTCGATCTGGTTCATCTTCGTCTTCTTCTTCTCGAGGGCGCGTCGCGCCAGGTCCTCGCGGTCCTGTTGGACCGCGGTGCGGGCCTGATCGTTGTGTTTCTCGACGTTCTCCTCGAGGCGCCGCTTCTGCATCTCGAGGCGCTTCTTCTGCGTGGTCAGATCCGCGATGCCCCGTTTGACCTGCTGGAGCTGGTCGCGCATCTGCTCGTAGGAGTAGTCGAGCGTCTCCGTCGGATCCTCGGCGCGGTTGAGCACCGAGTTGAGCTTCGACCGGATGATGTAGGAGGTCCGCGAGAGGATGCCCATAGTCGTACGTATCGCTCGTCGCCCTTAAAAACATCACTTCGTCAACAGACTGTGATGAACGCGACCGTCTCGATACCGGTCACGCGGCCGTCAGCCGGCCGGTCAATCGAGCGGGGCACCGACGCCGGACTCGAGCGGCCGTTACCGGTCGACCGAAACCGAACGAACCGCGACCGACTCGTCGACGAGGATCGTCGCTGTCCCCTCGTCGCCGCCGTCGTCGTCTGGGACGGCCGGACCGAGCCGCCCATCGGGGTCGGCGTACAGGGCCTCGGCGTCTCGGCCCTACCGCTCGGATTCGTCGGCTACGCCGTCGTCGGCGAGTACGAGCGGTTGCGATTGCGCGAGTCGTTTTCCGACCGCACCGGCGCGCGTCCGTCGTCGCCGATCGAGTGACGTGTTTTGATTATCGCCCGCGGCGAACGACCGACCATGAGCGACGTCCTGATTCCCGGCGGTCGCGACGTCCGCGGGATCCTCGAGGAACCGCCCGACGGGGCCGACGCGATCGTCGTCGCCTGTCCGCCCCACCCACAGCACGGCGGCTCGCGCAGCGACGAGCGCCTCGTGGCGGTCGCGGCGGCGCTTCGCGACTCGGGTATCGCTAGCCTCCGGTTCGATTACGGGTCGTGGGACGACGGATACGGCGAGCGGGAGGACGTGCGCAACGCCGTCCGCTGGGCCCGCGAGGAGTACGACTGCCCCGTCGGCGTCTTCGGCTACAGCTTCGGCGCGTCGCTGACGCTGCTCGCCGCGGCGGACGTCGATCCCGACGCCGTCGCCGTCCTCGCGCCGACCGCGCGACTGGCCGACGACCTCGACGCGGTCGCGGCGCTCGAGTCACTCGAGCGCGAGACGCCCGTCCACGTCCTCTACGGGGAACGGGACACGACCGTCGACTGGGAGCCGGTGGTCGAGCGCGCTCGCGAGCGCGGCGATGGGGTCTCCGCGCTGGCGGGCGATCACTTCTTCCTCGGGAAACGCGACGCCATCGCGAGCGAGGTCGCGACGTTCTTCGAACGGACGTTGCTCGCGTCGGACTGAGCGACGCCGTCGGAGCGACGAATCGTTCCGTTCCCGTCTCGCGGTCTGATTTACGATGTCCGGTCACTTACCGTGACGCTACTCAGAACGAACGGGACCGTTCCTTTATCCGCGACATATATCGGAAGATTATGATACACGATGGCTTTCGCATCACTAGCTATATCCGCTCAGGAGGGCTGATAACAGGTGATGAACGTAGTCGAAAACGACGTCGCGGTGATCACGGGGGCGGCATCCGGAATCGGACGAGCGACGGCGCAGACGTTCGCCGACAACGGTGCGTCCGTCGTCGTCGCCGACGTCGACGCCGACGGCGCCGAAGAGACGGTCGCGGCGATAACCGACGACGGCGGTGAGGCGACGTTCGTCGAGACCGACGTCTCCGATCCAGATGATGTCGAACGAATGATCGAAACTGCGATCGACGTCTACGGCGGCTTGGACGTCCTCTACAACAACGCGGCCATCGAAGGGCCGGTCGCGCGAATCGACGAGTACGATAGCGATGCCTTCGAACAGGTCCTGGATATAAACCTGAAGGGGGTCTGGTACGGAATGAAGTACGCGATCGAGGCGATGCTGGCCGACGACGGCGGCGCTATCGTCAGCGCCTCCTCGATCGGCGGTGAGGTCGCGGTGCCGCAGTACAGCGGCTACGGGGCCGCGAAGGCGGCAGTCAGTCAGCTCACGAAGTACGCGGCCATCGAGTACGCCGAGGACGGCATCCGGGCGAACGCGGTCGCACCCGGAATCGTCCGCACCGAAATGATCGAACGAACCATCGAGGACCATCCCGAGATGGAGGCTCAGTTCCGGGACACCGAGCCGATGCCCGGCCTCGCGGACCCGACGGAGATCGCGAACGCCGTGCTCTTTCTCGGATCGGACCTCTCGTCCCGCGTTACCGGCGTGACGCTGCCAGTCGAGGGAGGGTACCTCGCACAGTGACGGCGGTTCGAGACGTCCGCTCTGACGACGCGCTCGGACCGGTATCCTTCGTCGACCGTGGACAATCGTGCCCCGACCCTGTGAGTATCGCTTCGATGCGGAACCGACGCGCGATCGACGACGGAACGGTCGTACATACCGATGACTGCCGATAGCTCGCCGTCGACCGTCCGGGCCGAATCGTGGGCGGAACTACAGGAACTGGTCACCGCGGAGATGTGGATGCCCGACATCTCGCGGCATCGCTCCCCCTTCGTGTTCCGAGGCGTCCCCTCACGGGACCACACCCTCGAGACCTCGATCAAGCGGTTCGTCGGGGACTCGGGGGAGTGGAAACTCGAGTCGCTGCTGTTGCGGAACTTCCACCAGTACGCCGTGAGCGAGATCGAGGAGCCCGAGTCGGTCTGGCACCTGCTCTCGATCGCCGAGCACTACGGCCTGCCGACCCGATTGCTGGACTGGTCGTTCTCGCCGCTGGTCGCGACCTACTTCGCGGTCCGGGACGGCGACACCGCCCACGACGGGGCCGTCTGGGCGGTCGACTTCCGGCAACTCCACGATTCCCTGCCCGACCACTACCAGCGCGTCCTCGAGCGGACGGAGACGGACATGCTCGACGTGCATCTGCTCTCGAACGCGACGCTCGAGGCCGATGCGGCCGCGGCCGACGCGAGAGACGAGGCGACGACGCGAAACATAAACGACGTCTCTCGACTGGACGATCTCTGGCGCGAGCGGTGGGGCGTCGACGCCGACGACGAGGCCGACGACCAGTACGTCGTCTTCTTCCGGCCGCCGGCGATCGACGACCGCATCGCCAATCAGTCGGCCGTCTTCTCGTTCCAGTCGGATCCCCGGCTCACCCTCGACCGCTGGCTCGAGGATCGCCCGGACTGTTACCGGAAGATCGTGATTCCGGGCGAGCGCAAACTCGAGTTCCGCGACAAGTTAGACCAGATGAACGTCAACCACCGGACGCTGTTTCCCGACCTCGAGGGGCTGACGACCTGGCTCAAGCAGTACTATCAGCCACAGGAGTGAGTGGTCCGGCGGATCGATTCGGCGACGCGGTCTCGAGACGCCGTCGGCCGCCGTATCCGACACTTTCGAGCCGTAGGCGAACCGAATCCGGGCGAAACTATCGCATACAGCGTTCTTCGAAACGGTATCGATCGATCCTTCGTCTCGAGACGGACTCTTGCAGAATCCTGAACCATCTTCTGACCGGTATCTCGAGTATTACTATTTCCGATGAAATTCCGAAAGATATCGCGGATGAAACTGCAATCGATAACGGCCGTCGCAGTCGTAGCGTTGCTCGCTCTGAGTATGGTCGGTGCGGGGGCCGCCGCGCCCGCCGCGAGTCCGGTCGAGGACGCGTCGACCGAGACCGATACGGACGACGTCTCGCAGTCGAACGTCGTCACCCAGTCCGACGTGACCACCGTCTCGTCGGTGACCTCGGGGACCGACGACACCGTCGAGGTGACCACCGATGGCCTCGACAGCGACGTCGAGTCGCCGGTCGGCGACCTCGATAGCGGACAGGCCGGCGACGCTACGTCGCTGCTCGAGTCGCTGTTCGACGGCGACATCACTGACCGTATCGACGACGAGGACACGCCCGACGATGCGGACGACGGAACGGACGAGACGAATGACGATACCGGCGACGGAGCGGATGAGACGGACGGTGAGGAGACCGGTGAAACTGACGGCGATGACGGAACTGACGAGACCGACAGCAACGAGACCGACGAAACCGATAGCGACGACGAAACGGACGAGACGGATAGCGACGAAACTGACGGAAACGAGACCAACGAAACTGACGCCACCGCGGGCGATGAAACCGACGACACCGCGGGCGATGAAACCGACGACACCGCGGGCGATGAAACCGACGACACCGCGGGCGATGAAACCGACGACACCGCGGGCGACGAAACCGACGACACCGCGGGCGACGAAACCGACGACGGCTCGAGCGACGAAACCGACGACGGCTCGAGCGACGAGATCGATCGCGCGGCCCTCGAGCGATACGTCCACGAGGCGGTCAACGAGGAACGCACCGCCCGCGGCCTCGAGCCGCTCGAATTCGACACCGAGCTGCGGGACATCGCCCGGGCCCACAGCGAGGACATGGCCGAGCGCGGCTACTTCGCGCACGTCGATCCGGAAGGGAACGACGTCACCGACCGGTACGAACAGGCGGGATACGAGTGCAACGCGAACGGCTACACCGGCGGCGAGAACCTCGCGCAGACGTGGTACGACACGCCGGTCGTCACCGACGACGGCGAGACCGTCCGCTACGAGACCGAGCAGGAACTCGCGGACGGAATCGTCACGCAGTGGATGAACTCGCCGGGCCACCGCGAGAACCTCCTCGCGACCCAGTGGGAGAACGAGGGCATCGGCGTCTCCGTCACCGACGATAACCGCGTGTTCGTCACGCAGAACTTCTGTTAGGGTCGTCGGACGGCGATCCGCGACGCTCTTTTTTCAGTCCCGGCCGTGCCGGGTCAGACACTTCGAGAGGCCGATCAGTTCGACGGGTTCGGAGTTGTCCGGCGAGTAGACGACCATCTGCCCCTTCTCCATGTAGGGCACCTTCGACTCGAGGTTGCTCGGGATATTGACGCTCTTGATGGCGTCCTCGTCGCCGAGGTTCAGGACGACGGTGGTGTTGATCTGCTTGAAGACGGCGTCGTGGATGTCCTGGGGGTCTTGCGTGATCAGAAAGAGGCCGAGTCGCTCCTTGCGGCCCTGTTTGGCGGCCTCGGTGAACTTCGAGATCACTTTCCCCGCCTGTACCGAGTCGGCGTCGGTCAGGAAGTTGTGGGCCTCGTCCATCCCGAGGACCAGCGGCGTCTCCTTGATCCGGTCGTAGAACGGGTCGTTCGAGAGCTTCTGGTCGATGAGCAGCGAGGAGACCGCGAGCACGATCGTTTCGGTCGCCCGGCTGTCGTTGATGTGGTAGGTCGGGACGACGGTCAGCCCGCCGGGACGGACGAACTCGTGAACGAGGTCGGTGATCGGGCGGGCGTCCTGATCGAAGACGTGGCCGAAGCCGAGCACGCGCCGCCGGACCGCGTCGAAGGTCGCCTCGTGGACCCGGCCGGACTCGTCGAGCTCCTCGCGCAGCGCGGGGTCGTCGAGGAACGTCGTGAACTCCTCGTAGGTGCCGTCCTCGCCGTACTGCTTCCGGAACCGCGGCAGGAGGACGCTGACCAGCGCGCCGTACTGGTTGTCGTTCAGCCCGCTGCCCGCGACCAGCCAGGGGTTGTCGTAGACCATCGAGAACGGAATCGTGAACTCGACCTGCCGGGCGCGGTGGTGGCCCGCCGCGTACGACGCCGATCCCACCTTCGGGACGAACGCCGTCGTGTCCTCGTGGCCGCCGTAGGCGATTCCCTCTCGCTCGAGGCGGCGCGCGAACTCGTCGTCCAGGTCGGGGTTGTCGTCGTGCATCTGGGCGTACTCGTCCTGCGGGTCGAACTGGACGACGGCGGGCCGGACCTCGCGGCCGTCGTCCATCGGATAGGTGCGATCCTCGGCGAGGTACTGGCGCAGGATGTTCTTCGCGCCGTGGGTCTTCCCCGACCCCGTTCCGCCGGCGATCAGCGTGTGTCGGTAGACCAGCGGGTCGCCGGCCTCGTAGTCGTCTTTCAGCCGATAATCGATGGTCGGCGGCGACGCCGCGGTCCGCACCTTCTCGCCGCCGACCGAGAGGTGGCCGAGGAAGACGCCGTCGTCGGGCATCTTCAGCCCGGTCTTGATCTCGGCGGTATCGTCGGCCTGCCGGATCACCGTCTGGGGCTTGGGGACGCGGTCGGTCATCCGCCGTTTGAGTTCGCCGTCGTCGTCGTACAGCACTGCGACGGGCTCGAGTTCCGCGACGAACTTGTAGTCGGCCTCGTCGACCCCGTCCGATCGCATCGCGCGCCGCGCGTGGATCTCGGTGGCGTCGTCTGCGTGGTACTGCTGGGCGTACTCGAGGCCGGTGATACGACAGAACAGGGTCTCGCCGTCGGGATAGGGCGCGAGCAGATAGCTCCCGATGCGGATCGACGAACGGTTGCCGCGGGTGACGTAGGCGCGCAGGGTGGTCTCGTCGCCGTCCTCGGCGACGCGCAGTCCCTGCGAGACGCAGATCGCGCCGATACCGACGTCCTCGCCTCGCGGCTCGACGGGCGTCGGTTCGAACTCGTCGGTCGTTCCGCCGTCCGTACCTGTCGATCCGCCGGCACTCGACGGGGTCCCCGTCGATCCGTCGGAACCGCCCACGTCGTCGTCTCTGTCGCCGGAATCGGCGCCGGACCCGGCGTTGAAATCGCCGAAGTCACCCAGATCGGTCATATCAGGTCCATCAGGCCGCCCCCACAACTACTTTTCGAGGCGGCACACTGGTTCGTCGGGACAGACGATCGGGACTGACGACAGAACGGAACGGCCGAAGCCTGCGACCAGGGGCGTCGAGGAGAAACGGAAACCGCGTCAACGGGCCGGGCGACGGTGGTTGTCGGTGGAGGGCCGATCGCGCCAGCGGTAGACCGGCGGCGAGTTCGGCGGTGACGAGGGGCGCTCAGCGGAGGATCGACGCGGTCTGCTCGCGTCGCGTGACCAGTCCGGCGTCGGCGTCGAACTCCAGTGCGCCGACGTCGGCCAGCATGGGGAGCTGTGCGTGGTAGAGCGAAATCTTCGCGCGTTCGGGGTCGTCCGCGCCGACGTCGCTGGCGGCGAGTTCCGACGCGAGCCGGTCGACGGACACGGTCCGTTCGGCGCCCGACAGCATCGCGAGGACCCGCATTCGGACGGGATGGACGATCGCCTCGAGCACGCGCTGTCCCTCCGGGTCCTCGCACAGATCGAGCAGGCTGACGAGATCGGCGGGGTGGACCGGCGGTTCGTCGACCAGTTCGGCGCCGGTCTCGGCGTCGAACTCGACGAGGCCGTACTCGGCCAGTCGGGGGAGGTGGTTGTGGACGAGACTGATGCGGACGTCGTGGCGGGCCTTACCGGTCGGGACGTCCAGGTCTTCGTTCTCGACGATCGCCGTCGTCAGTTCCATCAGCGACAGTCGCGTGCGACGGGCGCCGAGCGTCGCGAGGATGCGAAGCCGGCGCGGGTGTCGGAGGACGTCGTAACACTCCTCAGGGACGTCTGTCAATGGGCCCCGGTCGCTGTCACCGCCGATGGACGCTTTCGAACTCATTACTAACAGGCAGCGGTGGAACGGGGTTAAGCCCATTTCCAAAACGATTTGGATCCGGAACGAATGGTTACTCGCGTAATAGCCGACTAACGCGCTAATCCGCCGCGAAACCCCCTCGAGAGGGAAGAATACTCGCTTCTAGACGGTAGGATAATCGTGAGATTCGTCGATACTAACCGCTGCGTTCGATCCCGACCGCGGGGTCGGCCGGTCCGTTTCGGCGGCGAATCCGGTTCGAGACCGACAGACGGTGGGAAACGTCCCTGAGACTCGTGCCACTGTCTTTTTGCGCGTACGAGCCCAAAGAGCGGTATGATACTGATCCGCGGTCGTGCCGGCGGCACCGAACTCACTGGCACGCTGTACGAACGGGGCGAACGAGCGCCCTCGTTTCGCGGCGCGCCCGACGAAGACGCCGCCTACGTCTGGGTCTGCGACGAGTTCTACGAGGTCGACAGCGGCGGTTCGACCCAGCTGATCGACGGCCGCGAGGTTCACCTCGCGTTCGAATCCCCCATGCCCCGCGGCTTCGACACCCGCGAGCAGGCCCTCGAGGGCGCCAAGGAACACGTCCGGACGCAGTTCGCCCGCATCGGGGTCGATCCGGACGACGTCGAACTCGAGGTCGAGAAAAACAGCGAAACCGACGATTGACGTCCTCCACACGACTGAAGTCGTGGGATTCCTCCGTGGGCAATCCGGCCAGCAGATTACCCCGGCTGTGAACTCACGGGTTTGCCGATGCCGGTTTGGTCGGGGGGACACGACCGTTTCCCAAGACCTGTTATCCGGGTAATCGACGGCTAGTTCCGTTCCGAGCCAGCTCGAGCGCCGGCACTTCGGCGCGATCGGACGGCGACGACGAGAGCGGTTCCGCCGACGATCGCCGCCGTGATCGGTGCCGGGAGTCTCGGAACGGCGTCCCCGTCGTCCCGCTCGGTCTCGCCGCTTCCATTTTCAGCGCCGTCGGTCTCCGTCGACTCGTCTTCCGTCGCCGATTCGGTCCCCGACAACGGGGCGCCGTCAGTAGCTTCGTCGTCGACGGCCGTCGTCTCGAGCTCGTCCGGATCCGGATGATCGAACGGTGGTGCCTCGTCGCCCCCGCCGTCGATCGAGACGGTGGCGTTCGTATCGAAGACCGGAATCGGCGTCCCGCGCAGGAGTTCGACGCGGCTCTCCTCGAACGAGATCGCCGCCTCCGACGGCGGCGCGTCTTCGGCGACTGCGATCGTGAGCGTCGCGAGTTCGGCGTTGCCGGTCGCGCCGTCGGCGACGGGATCGCGCCGCTGCTCGAGGACGGCGGTACCGTCGTCGTGTGCGAGCGCCCGTTCGGCGCGGACCTCCGTCTCCGCGCCCTGCTCGAGCCACGGCCCCCGTTCGACGTCGGTAATCTCGAGATACTCGGGATTGTACCGGGCGACGAGGGTGACCGACTCGACGCCTTCGCCGCCGTAGCCGCCGTCGCTCTGCATGACGACGTCGACGGTCACCGCCTCGCCGGGGTCGGCGTCGATCGTCCGTTCCGACGGCAGGACGGCCGCGGACCGATCGCCGGCGGCTGCCGTACCGGCGGCGAACCCGAGCAGGGAGACGGTCAGCAGCGCGAGGACGGCCGTTCCCAGTAGCAGGCCGCTTCCGACGGCGATCGTCCGTCGGCCCGTAGCGACTCTCATCGCGCGGTTCCTCGTTTGACGCTGATCGTCGCGCTGGGGAGGCGAGAGCATGGTCGCATCGGCCGATCAGTCGTCCGCTCCGTCGGTCGAGGTCTCGGTGGGTTCGTCGTCGCCGGCGGCCCGACGACGCGAGTAGAGGTAGCCGCCGACGCTCCCGCCGGCGATCGCGCCGAGCGGACCGAAGCCGGGCGTCCCGTCGTCCGATCCATTGCCGGAAGACCCGTCGTCCGATCCATTGCCGGAAGACCCGTTGCCCGAATCGTCCGAACCGTCGTCAGCAGACCCGTCGCCCGAACCGTCGTCAGTAGACCCGTTGCCCGAACCGTCGTCAGTAGACCCGTTGCCCGAACCGTCGTCAGTAGACCCGTTGCCCGAATCGCCCGAACCGTCACCCTCGTCGGTCTCGTTCGAGTCGGTATCGTCGTCCGTCCCATCGTTGCCGTTCGAGTCGTCGCCGAGGCCCTCGAGGGTGGCCGCGCTCACCTCCGCGCGGAGTCGGAAGTGGTCGTAGCCGCTCGAGGTCGGTACCTCGAAGTCGTAGTCCCAGTACTCCTGATCGGGGTCGTAGCCGCCGAACAGTCGCAGCGCCGGCTCGTCGACGTCCGCGACGAGGGCGAGCAAGTCGTCGGTATCGAACGTCACATCGACGCTGTCGCCGTTCCGGGTCGCCGATTTCGCCTCGAGGTCGGCGCCGGTCCGGATCACGGCCCGGAACGTGTCGGGCAGGACCTCGTCGGCGCCGTCCGGGACGTCGACGGTGAGCACGGCCTCGCCGTCGCCGGCGGCGACCGACGCCTCGCCGACCGTCTCGTCGACTCGGAGCATCCGGTTCTCCCGTTCGGGGGCGACGGTGTCCCGTTCCTCGAGCCAGTCGATGACGAACGGGCCCTGATACTGACCGGAGGCGAGCACGACCTCGGCCTCCGAGAGCACGTCGGAGTTCCCGATCGAGTAGTCGTTGTGCGCGAGCGAGTACGTCTCGTCGGGATCGATGGGCTCGCCGCCGACGAAGACGTTCTCGACCCGGGCCTCGCCGTCGTGTCCCCACCACTCGTAGGAGATTCCCGAGACCTGAATCGCCGGCTGCGTACCGTAGTTCTCCGACGGATGCGGACGGATCGCCTCCTCGAGGTACGCGACGACGTCCTCGCCGGTCAGTTCGACGACCTCGATCTCGTTGGGGAACGGCAGGATGTTCATCACGTCGGCGCCCGTGATCTCGCCGGGGCCGTACGTCGACCCGCTGCGAATGCCGCCGCCGTTCTGGGCGGCGATGTCGACCTCGATGTCGCCGATCTCGCCGACGGTTCGCATCGCGTCGGTCACGAGGTTCCCCCAGTTGGTCTCGATCGCGTAGTTGTCGAACGTCGCGTTCAGTTCGACCTCGCTTTCGACCACCGGCGCTCCGAGCTCCGCCTCGAGTTTCTCGGACCAGTCGTCGGCCACGGCCGCGAGGGCGTCGTCTTCCTCGATCTCGTCCGCGTAGCGGACGCCGATCTCCTCGTACTCGTCGACGACCGGGTCGGGATCCGCCTCGGGGGGTAAGAGATCGGTCCGTTGCCAGTCGACGAGCTCGCCGTCGGCGTCGAGCGTGAGCGAGCCGACGTGATCGAACTCGTCGCCGAACTCGCTGATGACCGTCCCGTCGACCCGTTCGGGTTCGTCGAAGACGACGTTGGAGTGGGAGCCGACGATCGCATCGAGGCCGTCGACCTCCTCGGCGAGCGTGTAGTGGACGCCCGTCGAGACGTGCGAGGCACAGACGACGACGTCGGCACCTGCCTCCTCGCGGAGCGCGTCGACCGCTTCCTGCGCGCCCTCGACGTAGCCGAGCACCTGCCACGATTCCGGATAGTCGGTCAGCGAGTGGAAGTTCGTCGAGACGAGGCCGAAGACGCCGACCGTCAGGTCCCCTTCCTCGAACGTTGCCCACCGCTCGGTTCCGGGAACCGGCTCCCCCGCGTCGTCGAGCAGGTTCGCGACGACCCACGGGAACTCGCTCTCCTCGAACCGCTCGGTCGCGACGTCGGCGCCGAAATCGTACTCGTGGTTGCCGACGCCGACGACGTCGAGCTCCGTGGCGTTCAGCGCCTCGATCATGTGCTCGCCCTCGAACTCGAGGCCCATCACCGAGGGCGCGATGTCGTCGCCGTTCCCGACGAACAGGGCGTTATCGGCGTCAGCGAGCGCGTCTCGGACGACCGTGTAGTACCGCGGAAGGTTCAGGGCGGCCGCCTCGGCGTCCTCGAACCGGCCGTGGAAGTGCGTGTCGTGGACGATCGTGACCGTCTCGGCGGATTCCGCTCCGACGCTCCCGGTCGTCGGGAGCACGGCGGCGGCCGACGCGCCTGCGGCCATGCCGAGCAATCGACGGCGGCGCGGATCGATACCCGAGTCGGTCGAGTCACTGTCGTCACGTCCGGACGTTCCTGTCATCGTGACAGTCAGCGAAAGGAATTACCACTATCGTTGCTATGTGCTGCCGGATCCAGTACGTTTGTCACAGTACTCGATCGAACCGTCGGCGGCGCTAGTACTCCTCGTCCCACCGGTGGTCGTCGTAGGTCCGGTCCCGCGACGTGTCGAACTGCGTCTCGAGGGTCTCGCGCAGCGACGCCTTCTCCGAGCGGCTGATTTTGGCGAGCTCGTCGGCCTTCTCGACGACCGTCGGTGGGCCGTGGGCGACGGCGACGTCCTGCAGGACCTGCATCGTCACCGCCCGCCGGGTCTCCGGCTCCCGAGTGAACGCGTAGGGGGCCTCGATCCGGTAGACGAGATCGTCGCGCGGATCGTAGACGACGAAGAACGTCACCTCGTAGGACTCGAGCGACAGGTCGCGCTCGACGCCGAGCGCGTCGCCCTCGACCGAGAGGGGGCGATCGACCCCGCCGCGGGAGCGGAACCAGTTCGTGTAGGTCAGCGCCGACGTGTGGCGTTCCCAGCGCTGGCCGTCGACGTCGTCCACGTACTCGCCGCGTTCGAGGAGGCGCGTGAACAGCGCCGCGTCGTCGTTCCACGGGGTGGCGACGTCGACGTCCCGTTTGTTCTTCAGCGTTCGCGTGATGACCCGCGTCGCCGGGTTCTTGACGAACCCGACGAGCGGCACGTCCCGCTCGACGAACCGCTCGACCAGTCGCACGTAGTTCTCCAGCACCGTCGTCGGTCGGGGATCCTCGAGCAGGAAGTCCGCGAGGTCGGGGTGTTGATCGGCCCAGCGGAGGAGCCCGCGGGGGTAGATCGGGCCGTCGAGTACGAGTAAGTCGTCGACCGCGTCGGCGTTCTCGAGGGCGTGTTTGCTCTCGGCGAGGTAGAGCGCGAGCGCGTGGACGACCCCCTCGGCGAAGCGCGGCAGCGGCGGGATCTTGACGGCGCGGCTCCGACTGTAGCCCTCGTCGAACTTCCCCCACGACTCGTCGACGGTCATCGTCTCGTCGTTGGAGTGGACCGTCATCACGGTGGTCCGCGAGCGGTGACGGTCGAGGTCGCTCGGCGTGGCGGCCATCGCCGCCTGCGCGATGTCGATGACGAGGCCGTTTTTGAACGTCGTCGGATTGATAGTTCCCGCGTCGAGGCCGTGCTCGCTCGCGAACGATCGATCGCGGAGCGCGACGTCCTCGCAGTCGACGTGACGGCGGTGCCGCTCGTCGACCGGCTCGAGGACGGTCCGACCGTCCCGGTCGATCAGCGGGTCGAGGAACTCGGTCCAGACCGTCTCGGCGAAGGCGCGGCGATCGCGCTCGTCGGCCCCGTGATCGATCCGCCTCGCGAGTTGCGCGATGCCGTCGAAGTGGACCGGATCGAGAGTCATACACGGTGGCTGCCGCCCCACTCGCAAAAAGACCGCGGTCGGACCGATCGCTCCGGTAGCAATGCATTAACTCGAGGCCGGGTAAAAAATTATCAGAAAAATTATATGTGGGCGGACGATGAATCCCGATACCCCGATGTCCAAGCGAGGTCTGGAAGCGGTCGACACCGACGATGACCCGATCAACTGGCGGCAGGACGGCGCCGACGTCACGCTCTACGACGAGACGAACGCCGACGCCTGGATCCAGGTCCGATTCGAGGCCGGCGTCCCGCCGGAACGTCGGCTCTTCATGATCTGCGACGAGTGCGGCGCCGTTTTCGCCCAGCGGACCAAACCCGGCCGCAGCACGGTCTGTGGCGACTGCGGCGCGACCTTCGACCACCGCCGCGACTAGTCTCTTCCCGACGGCTCGAGGAGTCCGACTCGAGTCGGGTTCGACGACGCGGGCCGCCCTACCGGCGTCGAATATCGGTCTCCGTCTACCTGTCGAGATACCGGTAGAATCAGCGATGCGGGTGTCGTTACCACCGTCCTCGGACCCCTGTGGCGTTCGCGGCGTTGATTCGGTGCACATCAGCCGCCTCACGTGGTAGCACCGTCCTCCGAGATACGATGGCAACCGATAGTGGAGCCCCTGTTGTCTACTCGAGGAACCGATCCCGGACGTTTCCGGTCGGCAGCATGCACTGCTCTTTCCGCCCGAACAGCCGGTAGCGGTGGCGCGCGACGAGGTCGTACGCCCGGTCGCGGAACCGACGGGGGAGGAACCGACACGGCCCGAGCAGTCGGTAGACGCCGCCCAGTAGCTGGCCGATCCGGATCACCGCGTCGGACTTGACGTACGCCTCGTCGCCCTCGAGCAACACGAC
Source organism: Haloterrigena sp. KLK7 (assembly GCF_037914945.1). Classification (NCBI taxonomy): domain Archaea; kingdom Methanobacteriati; phylum Methanobacteriota; class Halobacteria; order Halobacteriales; family Natrialbaceae; genus Haloterrigena; species Haloterrigena salinisoli. The sequence continues at coordinate 900,414 of NZ_CP149787.1, read as the reverse complement.
CGAATCGAGGTCGCGGTCCGAGAGACCGTGCTCGGCCAGCAGCCGCTGGCCGACGTCGGACTGCAACGACGCGAACCGAAACTGGCCCTCCGGATCCCGCGGAATGAGAAACTGCACGAAGCCGTGACAGAGGTTGCAGACGCCGTCGAAGAGGACGATCGGGCCGTCGTCCGGTACGTCCGTGTCCATCGGATATCCCGAGTTCGAATCGCCGAGTGGTCAACGTTCCGGTCCCGTCCCGATTCAGGTCGCGCCCGAACACGCCGTCTCGACGCGAGTCGCACTCCCCATCGTCGGTTCGTCTCCCTCGGGTTCGATCGACCGGTAGTGGTAGGTGACCTCGATCCGCTCGACTGGTTTATCGAACTGGTCGGCGGCGCGGTCGCACATGTACGTCCCGAACCGATCGGCGCGCGCCGCCTCCTCGTCCAGCGAGTTCATGTACTTCCGCCACCGGAAGCTCGGGAGCGTGTCGGACGCCTCCGGCGGCGGCCCGTCCCGGAGCGCCTCGTTTCGCAGGACGTCCATCTCCTTCCCGGACTCGAGCTCCGCCTCGACCACGTACCAGCCGTAGCTCGTCGACGGGTTCGGAGCGTACATCGTCCACTGGTTGTCGTCGGGATCGATGGCGTCGACCGGCTCGAACGGGTCGGCGTAGCCCAGCAGTCCGATGCTCCAGAGGACGACGACGAGCAGCACGCCACCGAGGACGACTGACCAGACCCGTCGCTGTCGAGTTCTGACCCCGGGCGGCACCGCCGAACGGAGACTGCGGGGCGGTCTGATCCGCGACGTGAGCGCGCCCGCTCGCGTTCGCAGGCGCTCGAGCGGCCCGACGCGCTCGCAGAGCGCCGCGCCGGCGGCCTCGAGGCGGTCCCAGACGAACGACGGCAGGAACAGCACCAGCACCGCCGTCAGCACGGCGGGGAACAGTCCCACGGCCATGCTCAGCCCCAGTCCGGCGACGGCGCCGAGGAACGCCCCGACGTAGGCGGTCCGGAGCCACCCCGTCAGCACCAGCAACAGCGGAGCGCCGACGACCATGGCCAGCCAGCCGTAGGTGCCGATCTCGAGGAACAGCGGATAGTCGACGACGCGGTCGCCCAGCAGGATCGTCATGTGATCCTGTCGGAGAGCGTACCCCAGCGCCTCGCCGGTGGTCCAGGTGTCGCCGAGTCGCTTGTGCTGGCCGTTATTCGCGAAGAAGCCGACGACGTAGACGAGGACGGCCGCCGTCGCGGGCGTCGCCACCCAGTTCTCGCCGCCCGCACCCGCCCGATTCCGTCGTTCGCGTTCGCTTCCGCCGTCGCGCGCTCGGTCGCCGCCGAGCGCGTCGACGGCCCACCGCCGTCCGAGCGGCAGGAACAGCGCCAGCAACAGCACCTCGCGCAACAGCCTGTCGGCGCCGTTGAGCACCAGCGGGTTGCGGAAGTGGACCGAGACCAGCAGGACCAGCGAGAGGAAGGTAACGAGCCGCGTTCGGTAGCCGGCGATCAAGGCGACTGCGAGCAGCGCCGCGAGACCGAAGAGCGCGGCCTGCACCCACGGCTCGCCTGACAGCACGTGCAGCGAGTACCGGCCGGTCGAGTCGCCGACCGCGAGGTGCAGCGCCCGCGGGTACGCGCCGGCGTCGGCGTAGAACGCGACCAGATCCCGCGACCGGTGGAGGACGTCGAACAGCAGCGTACAGCCGAGGAGGATCCGAAACGCCGCCAGTGCGCGGGCGTCGATCCCGAGACGGCGATCGAGCGCGTCGCGGAGCCGAGCGCGATCGGGCAGCGTCGTGGGGGAGGGACGGCCGGTCATGATCGAGGGGCGGCCGCCGCCGTCGCGGCGACCCGTAACTGCGCCACATTCTCTAGTTGCGTTGTATATACTTTCCGTCTGGCGACAGGCGTCGTCGGGAGTCGCCGAGCGGGTCGCTTCGCTCGGACCGTCCCGAGCGGTGTCGGACGGGTCCGGATCCCACAGGCCCCGCTCGGCCTCCGGCCCTCCTCGAGTCTGCGAGACAACGACAGCTAGTTACGAGAGGCTGGCGACCCGTCGCACATGGACGCTGCGCTGATCATCCTCGACGGGTGGGGACTCGGCGACGGGACGAGCAGAGACGCCGTAGAAGCCGCCGACACGCCGAACTTCGACCGGCTCGCCGACGACGGCGCGTACGGGACGCTCGAGGTCGCGGGCCGGCGCGTCGGTCTCCCCGACGGGCAGATGGGCAACAGCGAGGTCGGCCACTTGAACATCGGCGCCGGTCGCGTGGTCTACCAGGAGTACACCCGGATCTCGGACTCGATCGCGGACGGCTCCTTCCGGGAGAACGACGCGATCAACACCGCGTTCGATAACGCCCGCGCGAACGACGGCAAGGTGCACTTCGTCGGCCTCGTCAGCGACGGCGGGGTCCACTCCGACCACGAGCACCTCCACGCGCTGATCGAACTGGCGGGCGACCGCGACGTCGAGGCCGTCACGCACGCGATCACGGACGGTCGGGACACCTCCCCGACCGGCGGTCGGGACTACCTCAGTACGCTCGAGGACGTCGTCGCCGAGCACGGAACGGGCGACGTGGCGACGGTCACGGGTCGCTACTACGCGATGGACCGCGACCAGAACTGGGAGCGGACGAAGCGGGCCTACGACGCGATGGTCCACCGCGAGGCCGACCACGAAGCCGAGACGGCCGTCGAGGCGGTCGAGCGATCCTACGACCGCCAGGTGACCGACGAGTTCGTCGAGCCGACCCTCGTTGAGGGCGGGCCGGCCCTCGAGGACGGCGACTCGGTCGTCTGGTTCAACTTCCGTTCCGATCGCGCCCGTCAACTCACGCGAATGCTGGCGGACATCCGGTCCGAGGACTGGGCCGATCAGTTCGAAACCAGCCCGCCGGACGCGGAGGTCGTGATGCTGACCCAGTACGACAAGACCTTCGACCTCCCGATCGCCTACCCGCCGAACCAGCCCGAGCAGGTGCTCGGCGAGGTGCTGGCCGACGCGGACCGGACGCAGCTTCGAATCGCCGAGTCCGAGAAGTACGCCCACGTCACCTACTTCCTGAACGGCGGCCGCGAGATCGAGTTCGACGGCGAGATCCGGGAGATCGTCGAGAGCCCGGACGTGCCGACCTACGATCTGCAACCGGAGATGAGCGCGCCCGAGGTGACCGACACCGCCGTTGATACCATTGAGTCGGACGATCCGGACGTCCTCGTGCTCAACTACGCCAACCCCGACATGGTCGGCCACACGGGCGACTACGAGGCCGCCATCGAGGCCGTCGAGGCCGTCGACGCCCAGCTCGGCCGGCTCGCGGAGACGCTCGAGGCCGCCGGCTCGCACGTCCTGATCACCGCGGATCACGGCAACGCCGACGACATGGGGACCGAGGCGGACCCCCACACCGCGCACACGTACAATCTCGTCCCGCTCGTCTACGTCGCCGACGACGGAACCGACGGCGGCCGGACGGTCCGCGAGGGCGGCACCCTCGCCGACATCGCGCCGACGATCCTCGAGCTGATCGACCTCGAGCAGCCCCCGGAGATGACCGGCGAGTCGCTGCTCGAGTAGGCCCGACCCGCGGTTCGAGTTCAGGCGAGGTTGAGCAGCGGCACGACGCCGAACCAGCTCAGAAAGGAAAGCGCGGCGGCCATCAGCCCGTCGATCCGGGCGGGCTCCGTCCGGTCCCACAGCCGATCCCGCAGGAGCCAGCAGAGCCCGAGCGCGTGCGGGACGCTGAGCGCGACCAGCGGCCCGTAGGCGCCGCCGGCGACGTCGAACGCCATCCAGGCGAGCGCCGTCAGACAGGCCAGACCCGCGGTCGCCGTGGCCACCGTCGCGGCGCCGTCGATGCCGAAGCGGACCGCGATCGTCTCCTTGCCGGCGGCGCGGTCGGCGTCGCGGTCCGGAACGCCGGCCAGCGTGATCGACGGCAGCACCGACAGCAGGAACGGCACCGAGAGCAGCCACGGGAGCGGGTCGGTCGCCCGCCCGCCGAGCAGGACGTAGCCGACCAGCAGGACCCCGGTGCTGTGGGTGACGGCCACGTCGAGTTCTCCGAGGGTTCGGTAGGAGAGCTCGAGCGGCGGGACCGTGTAGCCGAGCGCCAGCAGCCCCAGAACGGCCATGACGGCCGCCGGGGCGACGGGCGAGCCGGGACCGACCGCGAGCGCGGCCCCGCCGGCGGCGACGGCAAACAGAAGGGCGGCGGCGATCCCCCGTCTGAGATCGTCGAACTCGAGCGGGCCGTCGACCAGCACCTGCGAGCCGCCGGTGAAGGGGCCGGCGAACGCGTTCTCGCGGTCGGTCGGGTAGTCGAAGTACTCGTTGGAGAGCACCGTCGCCGCCTCGAGGCAGAAGAGGAACGCGAAGCCCAGCCAGTAGGCGAGCGAGGAGAACACGTCGCTCGAGCCCACGGCCGCCAGCGCGCCGATGGTGTAGGCCACCCACGCCATCGGATAGAACTGCAGTCGCAGCGCTTTCAGCCACGCCGTCGTCCGCCGGCGGACGCGCGTCGACCGCGAGTCGGGGCCGTCGGCGAGGTCCCTGCCCAGTTCGGTCGCCCGCTCGAGCCACGCCTCGCGCTCCGCGGGCGTCGACTCCGCGACGGGACCGAGGTTCGTGATCCGCGTGGTGCGGATCCCCGCGTAGCCCAGCGTCGCCCGTTTGACGGCGTTGTTGCCCGGCTGGCGGTAGATCCAGCGGTAGACCCACGGCGGCATGTCCATCGTCACGAGTAGCTCGGCGGTCTTATCGGAGAGCAACCCCTCGTGGCCCGCGCCCTCCCCCTCGTCGTACTCGACGAACGCGAAGCCGGGGGTGAAGACGCGATCGAAGAAGCCCTTCAGGCGCGCCGGCATCGTCCCCCACCAGTTCGGGTAGACGAAGACGAGGTGGTCGGCCCATCGAATCAGCTCTTGGGCCTCCCGCAGGTCGGGCTCCAGCCGCTGGTCGGTCGGCGAGACCTCGCGGACGTCGGGATCGAACTCGCAGTCGGCGACCGCGAGTTCGCGGACCTCGCAGCCGGCCTCGAGCGCCCCCTCGCGGTAGGCCTCGGCCAGCGCGCCGCAGAGGCTGTCGGTCCGGGGATGGCCGAGGACGATCAGGACGTTCATTCGGCGTCGTATCCGCCCGTGACGACGGCGCTCTCCGAAAAGATAGGGCCTGCTTGACTCCGCCGCCGAGTACGCCGCCGATGCGTCCGCGACTCGAACACGGTTCCGGGTCCGTTCGATCCGGTAGCGGTACGAACCGCTCACGAGATCCCTATAGCCATCATATCAACGTTCAATACCGTCTCGGGCCCGAGTGGGTTCACGGAGATGTCCACGTCCGATCCCGCCCCCGAAACCGCCGACCGAGTCGTCGAGGACTACGTCTTCGGCGTCCGCATCGTCGACGACGAGACCGACGAGCGCTACCGATTCGAGGCGCCCGAACACACCGATATCGCGTTCGACAGCCTCGAGGACGCCCGCCTCTACGCCGACGTCTACTTCGACGTCAACGGCTTCGTCGAGGAGGGCACCGGCGAGCGGGGCGTTCCGCCGGAGGTCGTGCAAGCCGGCAAGGACACCCTCGCGGCGTACCTCGTGACGATGCCCTGGGCCGACGTCAACTGGGTCGCCTCCTTCTACGGCGCGACGCCGGAGGAAACCGAGCGCTACCTCACGTGGGTCCGCGACCGCGCCGAGGAGATCCGCACTCGAGCGGCGAACCGCGACCTCGAGTAGCCGTCCGCCGCTCCGTCGTCTCGGGCCTGACCGCCGATCGCTCTTCTCTCGGACGACTCGCTCGTCCCTCGAGCCGAACTCGATATCGACCCGAGAACGGATTGCGGTAGCGGTGTCGTCAACCGCGTCGCTCGCTGCCGACTCCGTCCGTTTTCGTCACCGGCGCCGCCCACGGTGTTCGGCCGTTCCCCTTCCCGCTCTCGCTCGATAGATAGTCCGCTCTGTGTTCGCAGTATCTATCCAGTAGTACGAATCTAAACGTCGAATTACATTCGGATTGGTATCACTATTATAAAATCTGATACCCCGATGAACGGCTTTCTCTACCCGCATGGTCGAATTCACCAGGCGAAAACTGATGGCAACCTCGGCAGCGACCGCGATCGGCGCTGGGGCGATCGGGACGGTCTCCGGACAGGAGGACGGCGACACGCCCGGAGCACCGCGAATCAACGGCGACATCAAGCGCCTCGCGACCACGGCTCGCGGCGCGGAGGTCACCGGACCGTTCGTGTTCGAGAACGGCGAGATCCTCTTCAGTCTCCAGCACCCGAGCCGGGACAACCCCGCGCCGTACGATACGGCGGCGGTCGGCGTCCTCGCGGGGCACCGGTTCTCCTTCAACGGGAAAAACGACGAGTTCGACGAGCTCGAGGCCCCGCGATCGGACGCGGCACAGGGGCGCGTCCAGGTCGCCGGCGGCGAGTACGACATCCTCGTCCAGGAGGGCGACCCGATCAACGGCGGCGACGAGCGGTGGGGGCACCCCCAGACGCCCGACGGCACCGACATCGCCGACTACGTCGGGTCCCGGTACGGCGACGTCGGCTACAACCCCGACATGAACTTCTTCGTGCCGACCGACGAGGACGGGCTCGGGGGCTACCTCTTTACGAACAACGAGACGAGTCCGGGCTGTATCAGCCGGACCCCGATCAGCCGCGGCGAGGACGGCTGGACGGCCGACCCCGAGAACGCGATGGAACTCGAGAACCGCGAGGCGTTCCGCGAGGTCGGCGGCACCCGGATCAACTGCTACGGCGACCTGAGTCCGTGGGGAACGCCGATGTCCTCGGAAGAGGATTACAGCCATCCGCGCGTGTCGGGGCCGGCGACGGTCAGCGATATCGACGCGGCCGGCAGCGGCGTCGGTCTCCGCGGCGCGGCGGCGTTCTGGAACCGACCGAACCCGACCGAGATCGCGGGCGAACTCGGCGACGACGGCGACCTGTTCGACGAGGGCTGGGACCCGCAGGGAACGTGGGCGCTGGCGGGACTCGAGATGTTGGCCTACTACCTCGGGGCCGAGCCCGTCGATCAGGACGGTGAGACGAACACGACGGACCCGATCGGTGACGTCTACCCCAACCCCTACCGGTACGGCCACATCGTCGAGATCACCGACCCGACCGCCGCGGAGCCGACTCCGGTCAAACACCACGTCATGGGGCGGGCGGCCTTCGAGTGTCCCGAGTTCATGCCCGACGAGCGGACCGTCTACCTCGCCTCCGACGGCGCGAGCAAGGGCATCTACAAGTTCGTCGCCGAGGAGCCGATCCCGAGCTACGACGACCGGATGAACGTCTGCGGCACGCTGTACGCCGCCCGCGTCACGAACGACGACGCGGCGAAGAACTGTCCCCCGGCCGAGGTCGACCTCGAGGTCGAGTGGCTCGAACTCGGCACCGCGAGCAACGCCGAGGTCGAGTCCTGGATCGCCGAGTACGACGACGTCACGCAGGTCGACTACCTCGAGACCCACGCCGAGACCGACTGGGCCGAGGACCTCGAGGCAGCGCTCGCCGAAGCCGACGAGACGGTCGCGGTCGAGGGCAATCGGGACTACATCACTGACGAGGAAATCCTCGAGTGGGCCCGGCAGTACGAGGAGCGCGGTCCCGACGGCGTCGACGAGGACCTCCGTCGCGTCCCCTTCCTCGAGACCCGCGCCGCGGCCAAGGAGATCGGCGCCAGCGTCGAGTTCCGGAAGGCCGAGGGAATCGACTCGCTCGACGACGCCGAGCCCGGCGACTTCCTCTACATCGGGATCTCGGAGCTCAACGACGGCATGAGCGACGACGAGGGCGACATTCGGATGGATCGCGTCGACGGCGGCGTCGTCTACCGGGCCGAACTCGAGGCGGACTACGACGTCTCGACGCTCGAGCCGGTCGTCGTCGGTCCCGACGCGACGGATCGCGAGTCGATCGTCGACGAGTCGCCCCTCAACGTCGACAACGTGATGGTCCTCGACGACGGTCGGGTGCTCCTCTGTGAGGACAAGGGGAACTTCGGCCGCTCTTACACCAACGACGCGCTATGGGTCTACGAGCCGCCGGCGGTCCTGCGCGCCGACTCGATCGCGGTCAGCCACGGCGCGACCGGGACGGTCGACCTGACGCTGTCGTCGATCCCTGACGGGCTCGCGGGGGGTCGCATCACGGTCTCGGTCGAGCACGCCGACGTCGCCGAGATCACTGACGCCAGCTACCACGACGCGCTGGAACTCACCTCGGGGCCGACGATCGACGGCGACGGCTCGAGCGTCGAGTTCCGCTTCGCCGACCTCGAAGACGAGATCGGTGCCACCCGCGAGGAGGTCACGCTCGCGACGCTCGACCTCGAGGGCGTCGGGACCGGAACGACCGATATCACGATCGAGGTCCACTCGCTGGACGACGATGACGGCACGGCGATCGACACCCAGCCCCGCCCGGGCGTCGTGGTCGTCGGTCCACCGCCGGTCGACGAGGACTCGGACCGCGCCCCGACCGACCTCGACGGTGACGGGCTCTTCGAGGACGTCAACGGTAACGGTCGCCTCGACTACGAGGACGTTACCCTGCTGTTCGAGAACCTCGAGAACGAGTCCGTCCGGCTCAACGAGGCCGCCTTCGACTTCAACGAGAACGGTCGCATCGACTACGACGACGTCGTCGCCCTCTACGACGAACTGTAACCGGGAGGAGAGATCGGACGACCGATCGGATTCGACGGCACTGGATTCGAGTCCGACGCCGATGGCGCGGAATCGGACGCCGGCTCGGTCGTCCCGGCTCCGCGTTCGGATCGCCGATCACGGCGACCGCCGTCCTCGCGGCCGCGCCGCTCGCTCGGCGCGACTCGCGACACTGTTCCGTTTCGGCCGTGCGGACTCGTCGCTCGATCGCCCGTCCGTCGTTCGCCGGTGTGGTAACGCTTCCGTCTCCGTGATGGGTCAGCTACATACCGATACCGTCGACTACGGACCGATCAATAGCCGTCAGAGACGTATGTTCCGTATATTTCCGAACGTTCTATCTCATTACCTATAGTGTCCTACATCCGAATATTATAAACCGCCATTAGTTAATCGCAGAGTGATCCGTCTGCATGGTCGAATTTACCAGGCGGAAACTGATGGCATCGTCGGCGGCAGCGGCGATCGGCGCGGGAACGGTCGGCGTCGCGAGCGGCGAGGACGACCCGGAGGAACACGACACGCTCGAGGCGCCCTACGTCAAGGGGAACATCGATCGGTTCTCGACGACGGCGCTCGGCGCCGAAGTCACCGGACCGTTCGTCTTCGAGACGGGGGAACTCCTCTACAGTCTGCAGGGTCCCAGCCCGGAGAACGTCGCTCCCTTCGACACGGGCGGGGTCGGCGTCTTCGACGACTTCCGGTTCACCTTCAACGGGAAGAACGACGAGTTCGAGGAACTCGAGGCGCCGCGAACCAAACAAGAGGAGCGACAGGTCCTCTCGGCGGCCGGTCAGTACCGTCTCCTCGTCCATACCGGCGAGGAGATCAACGGCGGAGACGAACGGTTCGGTCACCCGCAGACGCCGGACGGCACGGACCTCGAAGAAATCGCCGCGGAGGCCTACGAGGGGGTCGGCGAACAGGCCGACATGAACTTCTTCGTCGCGACGAACGACGAGGGCACGGAGGGGTACCTCTTCACCAACAACGAGACGCGACCGGGCGCGATCTCCCGAACGCCGCTCTACCGCGACGAGGACGGCTACTGGCAGGCCGACCTCGAGAACGCGATGGAACTCGAGAACACCGAGGCGTTCCGCGAGGTCGGCGGAACGAAGGTCAACTGTTACGGCGATCTCAGTCCGTGGGAGACGCCGCTGTCGGCCGAAGAGGAGTACGGCCATCCGCGCGTCAACGGGCTCGCGACGGTCAGCGATATCGTCGAGGCCGGCAGCGGCGTCGGCCTTCGCGGCGGCAGCGAGTTCTGGAACCGCCCCAACATTCTGGACGTCCACGATTCGCTCAGCGACCTCTTCGGCGAGGAGCACGCGTATCCGATGGGACTGAACAACAACCGGGGCACCGAGAAGATGGCCTATCAGCTCGGCGCCGAGCCGATCGATATGACCGAAGTCGAGGTCGATGACGCGGCGGAGGATCAGGACGGGGACGGCACCAAGACCGTGAACACGCCCCGCCCCATCGGGGACGAGGCGTTCCCGAACCGCTACCGGTACGGGTACATCGTCGAGATCACCGAACCGACCGCCGAGGAGCCGATCCCGGTCAAACACCACGTCTTCGGCCGCGCCGCGTGGGAGTGTCCCGAAGTCCTCCCCGACGAGCGGACCGTCTACCTCGCCTCCGACGGCGGCGCGAAGGGCATCTACAAGTTCGTCGCCGAGGAACCGATCCCGAGCTACGACGACCGGATGGACGTCCGCGGCACCCTGTACGCGATCAAGGCCACCGAGATCGGCGAGGGGCCGGTCGCCGAGACCGATCTCGATGTCGAGTGGCTCGAACTCGGTACCGCGAGCAACGCCGAGGTCGAGTCCTGGATCGCCGAGTACGACGACGTCACGCAGGTCGACTACCTCGAGACCCACGCCGAGACCGACTGGACCGAGGACCTCGAGGCTGCGCTCGCCGAAGCCGACGAGGAAGTCGCCATCAACGGCAATCAGGACTACATCACCGACGAGGAGGTCGTCGAGTGGGCCGAGCAGTACGAGGAGCGCGGCCCCGACGGCGTCGACGAGGACCTGCGGCGCGTCCCCTTCCTCGAGACCCGCGCCGCGGCCAAGGAGATCGGCGCCAGCATCGAGTTCAACAAGGCCGAGGGGATCGACTCCCACGACGAGGCCGAGCCCGGCGACTTCATCTACTTCGGCATCTCCTCGCTCAGCGGCTACATGACCGACGAGCACGGCGACCTCCGGTTCGACGAGGTCGACACTGGCGTCCTCTACCGGGCCGAGCTCGAGGCGGACTACGACGTCTCGACGCTCGAGCCGGTCGTCGTCGGGCCGAACGCGAGCGATTCCGAATCGCTGCTCGACGAGTCGCTCATCAACGTCGACAACGTGATGGTCATGGACGACGGTCGGGTGCTCCTCTGTGAGGACAAGGGCAGCTTCGGCCGCACGTACGAGAACGACGCGCTGTGGGTCTACGAGCCGCCGGCGGTTCTCGAGGCGAGTTCGGTGGCGGTCAGCCACGGCGCGACCGGGACGGTCGACCTGACGCTGTCGTCGATTCCGGACGGGCTCGCGGGCGGTCGCATCACGGTCTCGGTCGAGCACGCCGACGTCGCCGAGATCACCGACGCCAGCTACCACGACGCGCTGGAACTCACCTCGGGGCCGTCGATCGACGGCGACGGCTCGAGCGTCGAGTTCCGCTTCGCCGACCTCGAGAACGAGATCGGTGCCACCCGCGAGGAGGTCACGCTCGCGACGCTCGACCTCGAGGGCGTCGGGACCGGAACGACCGACGTCACGATCGAGGTCCACTCGCTGGACGACGACGACGGGACGGCGATCGACACTCAGGCTCGTCCGGGCGTCGTGGTCGTCGGCCCGCCGCCGGTCGGCGAGGGCTCGGGCCGCGCCCCGACCGACCTCGACGGCGACGGGCTCTTCGAGGACGTCAACGGTAACGGTCGCCTCGACTACGAGGACGTCACCCTGCTGTTCGAGAACCTCGAGGACGAGTCCGTCCGGCTCAACGAGGCCGCCTTCGACTTCAACGAGAACGGTCGCATCGACTACGACGACGTCGTCGCCCTCTACGACGAACTGTAACCGATGATTCGAAACGACACCGACGCGTCGACGTCCGGTTCCGAATCGCGCCGCAGGGATCGCTCGGCGCTCCGCCGGCGCGCGTTCCGGACGCTCGTCGTCGCGCTCGCGATCGGAACGGTCGCCGGAACGGCCGCGCTCGGTTCGGTCGGCGCCGCGTCGACCGATTCCGCCTCGAGCGGAACTGAGCCCACGCTGGTCGTCTCCGACGCGACGGTCGAGCCCGATTCGACCGCCGGTCTCCGCGTCTCGCTGACCGACGTACCCGACGGCCTCGCGGGATTCAAGCTCACGCTCGCCGTCGACGACGGCGACGTCGCGACCGTCGCGAACGCCAGCTATCCGGACCACTTCGGACTGACGACCGATCCCGACGTGAGCGCCGACGGGGAGACCGTCACCGTCGAGGCCGCCGATCTCGACGATGAGATCGCGGCCGGCGCGACGAACGTCACGCTGGCGACGATCGACGTGGCCGGCGGCGACGACGGTCAGACGGACCTGCGCGTGACGTCGATGCAGGTCGACGACGACGACGGCAGCGCTATCGATCCGTCGCTCGAGGCCGGAACGCTGACGATCGGCGACGACACGCCCGAGACGACGCCCGGAACCGGCGATGAGGGATCGGATCCCAACGGTTCGGAGTCCGACGGTCCCGACTCGGGATCCGACGGTGACGGGTCCGAATCCGACGGCAATGGCTCCGAATCCGACGGAAACAGTTCCCCATCGGACGACGATTCGGGATCGAACGCCGACGACAGTGAGTCGGACGACGACGCCGAGTCGGTCCCCGGCTTCGCCGTCGGCCCCGCGCTCGCTGCGCTCGCCGCCCTCGTGGCCGCCGTGCTCGCGAAACTCCGCTGACCGCTTCGCCCTCTTTCGTTTTTCGACGCGCCGCTCGCCGCGGCGGCCCGAACATGATCGACTTCCAGTTTTACTCCCACGGCTGACAACGAGCCGGATATGGGAGACAGCCCCGACGACAACGAGTTCGCCACGAACAGCGTCCACGCCGGTCAGGTAGCGGATCCGACGACGGGCGCCCGGGCGCCGCCGCTGTACCAGACCACCTCCTACGAGTTCGAGGACACCGATCACGCCGCCGCGCTGTTCGGACTCGAGGAGACCGGCAACATCTACTCGCGGATCATGAACCCGACGAACGCGATGTTAGAGGAGCGCATCGCGACGCTCGAGGGCGGCGTCGGCGCCCTCGCCACGTCGTCGGGGATGGCCGCGTTCGACCTCGCGACGTTCATCCTCGCGGACGTCGGCGACAACATCGTGAGCGCGTCCTCGCTGTACGGCGGCACGTACACCTACCTCACCCACACCGTCGCGAAGCGGGGGATCGAGACGACGTTCGTCGACACGCTGGACTACGAGGCCTACGCGGAGGCGATCGACGACGACACCGCGTTCGTCCACCTCGAGACGATCGGCAACCCCGCGCTCGTCACGCCCGACATCGAACGGATCGCCGACATCGCTCACGACCACGACGTGCCGCTGTTCGTCGACAACACCTTCGCGACGCCGTACCTGTGCCGGCCGCTCGAGCACGGCGCCGACCTCGTCTGGAACTCGACGACCAAGTGGATCCACGGCGCCGGCTCGACGGTCGGCGGCGTGCTGGTCGACGGCGGTTCCTTCCCGTGGGAACGAGGCGAGTATCCTGAGATCACGGAGCCGAATCCCGCGTACCACGGCGTCAACTTCTACGAGACCTTCGGCGAGGCGGCGTTTTCGGTCGTCGCGCGGACTCGCGGTCTGCGCGACCTGGGCAACCAGCAGTCCCCCTTCGACGCCTGGGTGACCCTCCAGAAGCTCGAGTCGCTCCCCCTCCGGATGGAGAAACACTGCGAGAACGCGATGGCCGTCGCGGAGTATCTCGACGATCATCCCGACGTCGAGTGGGTCAACTACCCCGGCCTCGAGAGCCACGAGACCCACGAGAACGCCCGGAAGTATCTCGAGGGCGGCTACGGCGGGATGATCACCTTCGGCCTCGAGGGCGGCTACGACGCCGCCGAGACGGTCTGTAACGAGGTCGATCTGGCGAGCCTGCTTGCCAACGTCGGCGACGCGAAGACGCTGATCATCCACCCCGCGAGCACGACCCACCAGCAGCTCACGGAGGAGGAGAAACTCGCGAGCGGTACTACCGACGATATGGTGCGTCTCTCGGTCGGCATCGAGGACATCGACGACGTGATCGCGGATCTGGATCGAGCGATCGACGCGGCCTGATCGCTCGCCCTCGAGTCGCCGGTGACAGCGCGCGAGGACAGAACGACGTTCGGTGATAGAACGGCGTTCGATGGCGGATCGGTGTTCGACGGCGGAACGGCGCTCGACGTCGAACGCCGTTTTCAGCGAGTCGAATCAGCCCCTTGTCGTTAAGGTCACGCGGATCGATTCGTTCGGTATGCCTACTGGGTTACTCACGGACGAGGCTGCGGAACAGATCGTCATCACCTGTCGGACGGCGATCGGCGACAGTCTCCGTTCGATCACCTACTTCACGCGAGACGACTTCGAGCAGGTGTACCTGCGCGAAGACCTCGAGCGCGACGCCGATCTGTCGACCTTCATCGGTCACGAGTGGCGTGGCTTCAAGACCGCCCAGACGGCCTACGATAACTCCGAACTCGGCGACTATAACTACACCATTCGCGTCTTCGACAACGGCTTTCTCGTCCGGGTGACCAGCGACAGCGAGGGGATCTTCGTCACCACGGACGGGCTCACGGTCAAGGACTTCGAAGAGGTCGCGACGGCAATCAATACGTTCCTCAACGATCGCGAGATCCAGTAGCGGACTCCTCGCCGGTCGCTCGGTCGTCGTCCCGTTCGCGACGGTCGCGGTCGATGTCCTCCTCGGCGGTTCCGCTCGAGCGAGTTCCGATCGGCAGTCCGGAGCCGAGTTCCCCGTCGATACCGAGGAGGCGTGCGAACCGGCGGCGTTCAGCGGCATGTCTATCGAGACTCATGCCGACGAAAAACGGCAATATCCGTTGTAGTAATGCATCCCATTTGCTGCGGAAATGGACGATTAGGGTCGTGAAACGATCCCGCCGCCGTCGGGCGATTACCCCTGTAACAGTCCCCTTCGAAAGACAACGTTCGTGATAGATACCCCGACAGCGTAACACCCTTTTCGCTCACCGCCGTTCGACGTGATAATGACCGACCTTCCCGACCCCGTCGCGCGCGAACTCGAGTCCCACGACGCGTTCGTCCCGCTCGAGGACGGCCCCAAGTACGACCTCACGACGACCGTCTTCGATGCGACCGTCACCGCCGACGACGCCGAGGGGAAACGAGACGGCGAGTTCCGCGTCACCGTTACCCTCCCGACGCTCGACGCCGCCGTCGCGGGCGAGACCGTCGCCCCCGTCGTCGAGGACGGCTGGTTCGAGACCCTCGAGCGCCGTCTCGAGGACACGTTCACGGTCGCGCAGACGAGCACGCACGACGAGCCCGCCGTCGACCGCGGGGACGACGCGGTCACCGTCACGCTCGAGTACGTCGCCTGGGACGCCGCGGAGGGCGTCGACGACGCTAAAGCCCTCATCGAGTTCGTCGAGGGGACGTTCGCTCAGGGGATCATCCCCGGCTACGAGTACCAGGGCGCGGCCGCGACGCTGCTCGAGAACGCCCAGAACCGCGGCCAGCAGGCCGCGGAGAACGGAGGCGACGGTAGCAGCGGCGGCATGCCGATGTAGACCGAACTTTTACTCTGCGTGCGGTCGCGAAGCGACCGCACTCGGTAAAACTTCGATGAAAAGCACTCCTCCTTCCATTCCACTCACTTCGTTCGTTCCATGTCAGTCGTCGGCCCGAGCGCGAAGCGCTCGGTGAACGGCGTCGCTCGGGTTCTCCGAACCGCTCGCTCGCCGACGTCATATCGGTGGAATGATTCGACGGCATCAGATTGTCTACTCAAACGAACGTTTGAAACTGCGGGATGGCCGGGAGAGCGACTCGAGCAGATGCGAGAGTCGCGCGACCCGGGGAAGGGCAGGCTAATGCCCAGTCGATCACCGCGAGTGAACGAAGTGAACGAGCGGGCCGACGACCGATGTGGAGGCCTCGAAGAGGCCGAACGGAGGGAGGAGTGTCTTCGTGAGCGGAGCGAACGAAGGCTCGGAAGTCGCAGCCCGCGAACGGAGTGAGCGGGAACGTCTTCCGTTGCTTTTAATCGAATTTTTGCCGAGGGCGCGGCGAAGCCGCGCCCGCAGCGCAAAACTTCGCTGCTAGTCCATCGCGATGTACGTCTGGGTGTTCTCGACGCCGTCAACGCCCTGGATCTTGGTGGCCGCGATCTCCTTTACCGCCGCGGGGGTTTCGACCTGCGCTTTCGCGATGATGTCGACGTCGCCGGCGACGATGTAGGCGGACTGAACGCCCTCGATCGTCTGGATGCTGTCTCTGAGTCGATCCGCTTCGCCCGTGTTCGCTTTGATCATGATGAATGCCGTGACCATCAGTTGACACCTCCGGTGTCCGTCTCCGACGACAGGTCCGTCGCCGCCGAACTCGAGCCCGAACCCGCGTTCGCGGCCGCCGTGGCCGCCGATTCGCCGACCAGCAGTTGGCGGACCTCGCTCAGGACGTCGAAGTCCGCGAGGACGATGAGGCGGTCGCCGTTCTCGAGCGAGAGGTCCGCGTCGGGGAGCCCGAGCGGCTGGTCGCGCTTGCCGAACGCGAGGAGGGTCGCGTCGGCGGGGAGTTGCAGTTCGCTGATCGTGTAGCCGTTGACGGGGGCCGCGTCGGTGATCGTGAGTTCGACGACCTGCAGGTGGGGCGCGATGTCCGCGATCGCGCGGATCGTCCCGCCCAGCAGCGCGTTTTTCGCGCCGATAGCGCCGAGGCGTTCGGGGTAGATCACCTCGTCGACGGCGTCGGCGTACTTGCGGTAGATCCCCTCGCGGTAGGCCTCGTCGATGCGCATGATCGTTCGGCAGCCGTAGTGGTTGGCGATCATGCAGGCGGTGAAGTTGACGTTCAGATCGCCGGTCAGCGCGCCCAACGCGTCGGCGTCGCGAACGCCGGCCTCCTCGAGGATGTCCTCGCGGGAGCCGTCGCCCTCGACGACGGGGAACTCCTGGTCGCGAGCGCGGCGAACCCTCGCCTCGTCGCGTTCGATCATCGTTACCTCGTGGCCCTCGTCGCGCAAGACGCGCGCCGTGCGCAGGCCGACCCGTCCTGCCCCGATAATCACGAACCGCATGGACAGGGGTACGCTCGCCCCCGTGAATAAGCTTGCCCCCGACTACCATGGTAGCTGTTCGACAGGCTGGCTGCCGTACGGGGTTCGACCGTCGCGATCGCGCGACTACGCGGTCGTCGCTACCGGCTCGAGCGGTCCGCGACCGCCGTGGGAGACCGGACGAGAGAACGAGTGTGACCGCGCGGAAACGGCCTGCCGTCGTCCGTTCGGGGTCGGTACCGCCGTGCTCGCGGCGCGACCGCTCGGCTCACCCCATCGCGATGTAGGTCTTCGTGTCGCTGACGCCGCCGAGTCCCTGCACGCTCGAGGAAACGGTCTCGAGAACGTCGTAGACCTCCTGGCCGTCGACCTCGGCGATGATGTCGTAGTTGCCGGCGACGATGTGGGCGTCGGTCACCGCCTCGAGGCCCCTGATTTCCGCGAGCGACCCCTCGGACTCTCCGGCGGCCGTCTTCACCATGATGAACGCGTGGACCATCGGTAGTGTGGTACTCTATGGCACGACTAAAGCCTTTGCCCAGCGGCGGGCGGCGGGTATCGGCCACCGGGTGCCGAATGCCGTCGCCGTTGTCCATCTCTCCGAACCGGGACCTTCAAGCGGGATCGGTCGAGAGTCCGGGACGTCAACCGTGTTCGGTCGTTTTCTCTTCAGTGACGGTATCGGTTTCTTCCCCGCACAGGCCGGCGGGCTCGAGGTGACGCCGGACATGATCGTCGTGTTCGGGATCATCCTGCTCGCGCTCGTGCTCTTCGTCACCGAGTGGCTGCCGATCGACGTGACCGCGATCCTCGTTATGGTGCTGTTGATGGTGCTCGGCACCGACGGCGTGGTGAACTTCACGCAGATCTCGACCGCGGAAGGGACCTCCGGCTTCTCGAACTCGGCGACGATCACCGTGCTGGCGATGCTGATCCTCAGTTCGGGGATCAGCCGAACGGGCGTCGTCCAGATCGTCGGCCGGAAGATGTCCGCGTTCGCGGGCGAGGACCTCGACAAACAACTGCTCGCGACGATCGGCGTCAGCGGTCCGATCTCCGGGTTCATCAACAACACGCCGGTCGTCGCCATCCTCGTCCCCGTCGTCTCGGACATCGCTCACAAGGGGAAGACGTCGCCCTCGAAGCTCCTGATCCCCCTCTCCTACGCCTCGATGTTCGGCGGGATGCTCACCCTCATCGGCACCTCGACCAACATCCTCGCGAGCGACGTCTCCGCGCGGCTGCTCGACCATCCGTTCTCGATGTTCGAATTCACCCAGCTCGGAATCATCGTGCTGATCGTCGGCAGCATCTATCTCATGACCGTCGGCCACCGACTGTTGCCCGAGCGCGTCCCCGTCGAGGAGGACTACGTCCA
Source organism: Haloterrigena sp. KLK7 (assembly GCF_037914945.1). NCBI lineage: Archaea > Methanobacteriati > Methanobacteriota > Halobacteria > Halobacteriales > Natrialbaceae > Haloterrigena > Haloterrigena salinisoli. The sequence goes on along the minus strand of NZ_CP149787.1, from coordinate 882,032 downwards.
GGAGTACGCCATCGAGGAGTACCTGACCGAGGTCGTCGTCGACGACGACTCGCCGATCGTCGGGACGACCGTCGAGGACGCCATCGATCACGTCGAGTTCGACGCCGACATCCTCCAGGTCGTCCGCGACGGCGAGGAGTTCATCGAACCGATCGGCCAGAAGACGATCCGTGAAGGGGACGTGTTGCGACTGCGCGCTGACCGCAATACCGTCCGGCAGTTCGTCGATCAGGAGACTCTCTCGCTCGTGGGGAACCCGCAGACGGTCGACGACCTCGAGCCGGACGAGGTGCCCGAGCGGACCCTCGTCGAAATCGTCGTCCCGCGGGGGTCGTTCCTCGTGGGCGAATCGCTCGCGAGTTCGACCTTCCGCCAGCGGTACGACGCGACGGTGCTGGCCTTCCGCAGTCGGGGCGAGACGGTCCGGGATCACATGGACGAGCGACGGATCCGCGTCGGTGACACGCTGCTGGTCCAGGCGGCCCCCGATAGCATCGACCGGCTCTCGCAGAACGACGACTTCATCGTCGCCCACGAACCCGAGGAACCGGACTACCGGAGCGAGAAGATCCCGCACGCGGTAGCGATCATGGCCGGCGTCGTCGGCTTCGTCGCCGTGCCCTGGGGGGCTGTCGGCGCCGCCCTCGCCGGTGCGACCGGCGTCGCGGCGTTCGAGGCGATGTCGGCGCTTTCGCTCCCGATCATGGTCACCGCGCTCGCGGGCGTCGTGGCGATGGTCGCGACGGGCGTCCTCAAGCCGACCGAGATCTACGACGCCGTCGAGTGGGACGTGATCTTCCTGCTGGCCGGCATCATCCCCCTCGGCATGGCCTTAGAACAGACCGGCGGCGCGGACCTGCTGGGGAGTCTCGTCGCCGCGACCGGTGCCTATCTCCCGGTCATCGGCGTCCTCTGGGTGTTCTACCTCGCGACCGGGCTCATCACGGGCGTCATCTCCAACAACGCGAGCGTCGTGTTGATGCTCCCGGTCGCCGTCGAGACCGCTTCCCAGATCGGCGCGAACGCGTTCGCGTTCGTGCTGGCGGTGACCTTCGCGGCCTCGACGGCGTTCCTCACGCCCGTGGGCTACCAGACGAATCTCTTCGTCTACGGCCCCGGCGGCTACAAGTTCATGGACTTCGTCCGCGTCGGCGCGCCGCTGCAGTTGCTGCTCTCCGTCGTGACGGTGCTCGGTATCGCGTTCTTCTGGGGGCTCTGACGGGGGGCGCGACTCGCCGCGGCGACGTTCGTCGGGGATCCATCAGGAGAACGGATCCGTTATTCAGCGCGGATTGGAGGACTCGGTAACTACGTGTGCGTACTGAGCAGAATTGTCTTTGAAGCAGCGGTCCATTCACGGATCATTCGTTGTTGCCCATTCGTGGCTCATCTCGACATCAATCGCATCGGGAGTCCATCTCACGTGCCTCAGTCCCACTATTTTTCGGCGACGAGCATCGTTGTGTACTTTCTCGTCTCAAACTCCGTCACCGAGAACCCATAGCGCCTGAGTGGCGAAGATACCTCCTCTACCTCAATACCGCGCTCGTCGTGTACCTCGCAGAAGATCGTCCGACACTGCTGTTTGGACAGTGTGCGTTTGAGTCCGTTCAACACTGCCGCTTCGTGTCCCTCGACGTCGATCTTGACGAGAGTGGGAGTGGGGAGGTCGGCGTCGTCGACGAAATCGTCCCCCCGTCGGAGAGTGGCCTCGATACTACCGTCATCCGACACAGCGGTTTGCCCATGTTCCCACGGTGCTTCGAGGCGTCCGGTGCCGTTTTCGTCCGACAGAGCGACTTCGAATACTGACGGCTCGACCCCGTTGCGTCGCAACGTTTCCCAACACTTCGCTGCCGTCGATTCGTTCGGTTCGAACGAGTGGACCGTCGCCCCGGTGTGCGTGGCGACCGCGGCGGAGACCACCCCGAGGTTCGCCCCGATGTCGAAGAAGACATCGTCCGAGCTGGCGCGTGAACACAGCTCGGTGATCAGGCTCGATTCCGATCCGACCCGGTTCAACTCTACGTAGTCGCCATACTCCATTTGCACAGCTGAGACACTACCACGAGAAAACGAAAGTTCCCGCTCAGACGGCTGGAACCGCATGAACACCCATCTCCGGAGGTCCCTGAGCTGCTGCACAGCAGACAGTTATGATCAACTGATATAGTGATTATGCCTGATAGAAACATGGACTCGAATGAACGACCACCGTTCCTCGTTGTCGGCCCGACGGGAACAGTGTGGAGCGTCTGCCTGCCGGTTCTTGTTGTCGTCCACTACTAACTATTGAATTGCTGTAAGTCGTTCAGTCATCTCTGTCTCAATCCACCTCGCAACTTCCTCGGGTGAGTCGTCGGAGGAGTCGACGACTTTGTCGAAGTATCCAGCCGTCCCGAGGAACAGAACTGCATCGTAGATCGGTGCACGATCATCGAGGCCGGCTGGCAAGGAACCCGCGCGTTGTCGGTACCCTTCGTGAAGTGCGCGTACGAGTTGCTCGTCGTCTCCACGATCCACCGATTCGAGTAACCGCTTTTGTGCTTTATGAAGCTCCCTGGCGGGATCGCCAATATGCGCAATTTCCCAATCGATGAAACCGAACGTCGTTTCGCTTCGACAGATGTTTGGCATCGCCGGATCGCCGTGAACGAGAGTCGCTGGTGCGAGGTCGAGACGTTCGTGATTTGTGTTGACGGCCTCGACCACTTCGTCGAAGTAATGTTCGAAGCGATCTGCCGACGCTAATTCTCGCATCATCTCGATTCGTTCGACGAGGATGGTGGTCCACGATCCGGTGTCTACCACAAATCCGTCTGCATCACCATCTACGATGTGCCCGTGGTGATCGAATTTTTGGGAGTGTACCTCAGCGATGGCACCCCCAACTTGTCGCAGGACAGTTGTCCGTTCAGTCCTGCTCAATTCTTCCCATTGAGATGCGAGAGTCCGCTCACACATCGGTGCTGTAGCGAGATACGGCGGTTCACTGGTCGCATCGCTTGCAACCACCGTTGGCACGTCCACGTCACAGCATGTGTCGACGTAGTCGATAACGGCACACTCCCGGGTGATTCTGGACCCATCGTCATCTCTGGCGACCTTTAGAAACGCCGATCGACCGTCGGCGAACTCGACACGAACTGTCTCGTTTAGGTCGTTCCAAGACAGTCCCGCGGGACGCACCGCCTCGATCTCTCGCTCGGGGAACGCATAGGTGAGACCTGCCGTGATATCTTCGTCTGTCGTATTATTTTCGTTCATCACTAGTTTACTCCGTGCTTCATCGACTGGATACCGAGAACACTCTACCCGGGAGTTCGGATACTCTGCTGTACTGTTGGATCGGTCGTCGGTTGGCGGCTATTCATATTGATTCTTGATTGTTGGTAAGGCCTACTGTGGATGTTAATCAGGATGCTTCGAGACGACGAGTTGGAGTGTAACATGAATTCCACATGTACTTCGGAACTGCGACTGACAGTGCTGCGGCGCAGATGGTGCTCCGAAGTCTGGACGCATCAGTCCAGTAGTTAAGGGAGGTACGAAGAGGACCCTCTCTCGAATCTGTGGTTCTACGTGACCGTTGCTGTCCAGGTATGGATGCAGCATCGCTATGGTACCATCCCGAATGCCATCGAGGGACTTCCGTCTTGGTTGGTGCCTCTTGATACGTGAGGACGACCTCGTCTTCCTCACAAGGGGAGGTCTCCTGCTAAGTGAGCATCCTGTACTTGCCGTAGGTTTCACATGTCTACTCGGTTGAATAAACACCACCGCTATCTACTGCCACAGCTCGAACGATTCAGGCCGACTCGAGGCCGGACCCCTCAAGCGCCGACTCGAGAGCCCCCGACACCGCCTCGAGCACCGCGTCCGGTGCCTGCGTCGCGTCGACGCGGACGAACCGGTCGGGGTCGCGCTCGAGGAGTCGCTCGTAGTTCTCGCGGACCGACTCGAGGTAGTCGGCCCGCTCGAACTTGTTCGTCGCGCCCGCGCGCTCGGCGGCGGTCTGGGGGTCGACGTCGAGGTAAATCGTCAGGTCCGGCGGGATCGTGAAGGGGTCGTGGACGTCGATCACGTACTCGAGCGGGTCGTCCACCGAGAGGCGGTCGTACGTCTCGAGGGTCGCGCCCTGATAGGCGAACCGGGAGTCCGAGTAGCGATCGGAGATCACGAGGTCGCCCCGCTCGAGGGCGGGTTCGATCACCCGCGAGAGGTGGTCGGCGTGGTCGGCCGTGTAGAGGAACAGTTCCGCCAGCGAGTCGGCGTCGTCGTCGCCGATCGAGCGGTAGACCGCGTCGCCGTACCAGGAGTCGTTCGTGGGCTCCCGCGTGAAGACCGCGTCCGGATAGCGACCTTGTAGGGCCTCCCAGACCGTCGTCTTGCCGCTTCCGTCCAGTCCCTCGAGCGTGACCAGCATACTCCCACGTGTGGCCGAGGGGTATTTAGAAGGATCCATCGGACCCCAACAGCGGAGGCGACCAGCTATTTATCGCTGCGTCGTCATCTCTCGAGTATGAAGATCCTCGTCGCCGGCGGTACCGGTTTCATCGGCACGAACCTCTGTACGGAACTCCACGACCGTGGCCACGAGGTGACGGCGCTGTCCCGCGATCCCAGCGACGCCGACCTTCCCGCAGACGTCGAGCGAGCCGCGGGCGACGTCAGCGCCTACGACTCGATCGCCGAGACGGTCGCGGGCCACGACGCCGTCGTCAACCTCGTCTCGCTCTCGCCGCTGTACAAACCCCCCGACGAGGATGCCCATGAGACGGTCCACCTCGGGGGCACGGCGAACCTCGTCCGGGCGGCCGAAGACGGCGACGTCGATCGGTTCGTCCAGATGAGCGCCCTCGGGGCGGACCCGGACGCCGACACCGAGTTTCTCCGTACCAAAGGCGAGGCCGAGGCCGTCGTCAGGGACTCGCGGCTCGCGTGGACGATCGTCCGCCCCTCCGTGGTCTTCGGCGACGGCGCCGAGTTCCTCGAGTTCACGAAACAGCTGACGACGCCGTACGTGACGGGGCTTCCCGGCGGCGGGAAGACGCGGTTCCAGCCGATCTGGGTCGGCGATCTGGTCCCGATGCTCGCCGACGCCCTCGAGGACGGCACCCACGTCGGCGAGACCTACGAGATCGCGGGGCCACAGATCGTCACGCTCGCGGACGCGACCGAACTGGCCTACGCGGCCGAGGGGAAGTCCGTCTCCATCGTCTCGATTCCGATGTCGCTGGCGAAATTCGGGCTGTCGGCTATCGATCCACTACCGTTCGTTCCGCTGGGCGCGGATCAGGCGCGGTCGCTCGAGATGAACAACACCGTCGTCACCAACGACGCGTCGGCGTTCGGCGTCTCCGAGGACGAACTGACGACGCTCGGTTCGTATCTCGGCGTCGGCGCGACCGGGCGACGGGGGGCGTCTCGACCGTCACCGTGACCCGCGCCCGAGGCGATACCGCCGTCCGGCGATTGCTCCCCCCATTTACGACCGGACCAGTCGGCCCAAACATTTAATATAAAACAGAGGTCCTTCGTCGTACATGATGGCTTTCTTCCGCGGGAATACGCGATCGATCCCGACGCCCGCTTGCGATTTTCGCGGACTTTGAAGAAGACGAGAAATTCAGCTCAACAAAAGACTTATGCCCTTGATCACTCTGTACCAATTCAACGGAGCCCCCTGACAAACTATGAAGTTGGCGATGATCGGATTCGGACAGGCCGGTGGCAAGATCGTCGATCGATTCCTCGATTACGACGATCGGACGGGTAGCGGAATCGTCCGTGCGGCGATTGCCGTGAACTCCGCGAAAGCGGACCTCATGGGTCTGAAGAATATACCACAGGAGAATCGAGTACTCATCGGCCAGGCCCGGGTGAAGGGCCACGGCGTGGGTGCAGACAACGAGCTCGGCGCGGAAGTCGCCGAGGAAGACATCGACGAGGTGCAAAACGCCATCGACGCGATTCCGACCCACGAGGTCGACGCGTTTCTGGTCGTCGCCGGGATGGGCGGCGGGACCGGGTCCGGCGGTGCGCCGGTCCTCGCGAAGCACCTCAAGCGGATCTACACGATCCCCGTCTACGGGCTCGGCGTCCTGCCGGGCACGGACGAGGGCGGGATCTACACGCTCAACGCGGCCCGTTCGTTCCAGACGTTCGTCCGCGAGGTTGACAACCTCATGGTCTTCGACAACGACTCGTGGCGGCAGACCGGCGAGTCCGTCGAAGGCGGCTACGAGCAGATCAACGAGGAGATCGTCCGTCGCTTCGGCATCCTCTTCGGCGCCGGCGAGGTCGGTGACGGCCAGGAGGTGGCGGAGAGCGTCGTCGACTCCTCCGAGATCATCAACACGCTCTCGGGCGGTGGCGTCTCCACGGTCGGCTTCGCCAGCGAGGAGGTCGACCTGAACACCGGCGGCGGTCTGCTCTCCCGGTTTACCGGCGACGCCGGCGGCGACGACGAGCTGGACGCCGCGAACACGACCAACCGCATCACGAGTCTCGTTCGTAAGGCCGCGCTCGGACGCCTGACCCTCCCGTGTGAGATCGAAGGCACCGAGCGCGCGCTGCTCGTGCTCGCCGGCCCCTCGGAGTACTTAAACCGGAAAGGCATCGAACGCGGGCGGAAGTGGCTCGAGGAGGAAACGGGCAGCATGGAAGTCCGCGGCGGCGACTACCCGCGCGAGGAGCCGGAGGTCGCCGCGGCGATCCTGCTCTCGGGCGTGACGAACGTCCCGCGGATCAAGCGCCTCCAGCAGGTCGCCATCGAGGCACAGGACAACATCGACGACATCCAGCAGGAGAGCGAGGAGAACCTCGAAGAACTCGTCGAAGACGACGAGGACGAACTCGAGCCGCTGTTCTAGGCTCGCCCTTCTTTCGGACCCCGACGGCGCCAGCGACCGCACTCGTATCGGGGGGTACGACGGGGGACGCTGGCCCCGTCGGCTCTCGATTCCGGACTCGAGTCCGAGTTCGACGTGTTTTTGCCCCCGTCCGGAGTACCGTCGGTCGATGCAGGTCGTCGTCCCGTTCGCCGCGACGGAGCCGAAGACCCGGCTCGCCGACGTCCTCACGCCCGCGGAGCGGACGTCGTTCGCACGCGCGATGCTCGCGGACGTCCTGACCGCGGTCGTCGAGGCGGGCCACGAGCCGACGGTCCTCGCGACGGCGCCGCTCGATCTCGAGACGCTCGAACTCGCGGCCGACGTCCGCGCCGCGGTCTCGGTCGCGGTCGACGAGCGGTCGCTCACCGAAGCGGTCAACGCGCGGCTGCCCGAGCGCGGCGACGGCACCGATCCCGACCCCGTGGCCGTCGTCATGGCCGATCTCGCGCTGACGACCGCCGACGCGCTCGAGTCGCTGTGTTCCGCCGGGGGCGATATCGCGGTCGCACCGGGTCGGGGCGGCGGGACGAACGCGCTCGTCGTCGCCCACCCGGACTTTCGGGTCGACTACCACGGTGCCTCCTATCTCGATCACTGCGAGATCGCCCGCGACGTCGGCGCGACCCTCGAGACGGTCGATTCGTTCCGGCTGGGGACCGACGTCGACGAACCCGCGGATCTCGTCGAAGTGCTCGTCCACGGAACCGAGACCGACCGCGCGCCCGCCCGGCTTCGCGAGTTCGGGTTCGAACTCGAGCGAACGGACGGCCGCGTGACCGTCGCGCGACTCGAGGAGTCGCGACCGGAGTAGCGCCGTCGACGGGGCGGAGTCGGGACTCAGCGACGCGTGGAAACTCGGGTTCAACAGAGCGAGACGGCCGTTACTCGGTCACAGCGTCGTCCTCGGGACTGGACCACGCTCGGATCCGGTCCGAATACGCGGCGAGGACGAGTCCCGTGATAAACGTCAGGAGGCTAGGGACGAGAATCCACAGGAGGTCTGGATGTTCTGTACCGGTATGGAGTGCGATATCGAGCATACGGATACCCCTATGCCGGACCACTGACGTAATTCAACCGGTCCGGGAGTTTTTCGCCGACCGGACGCTCGATCGGGCGATCCCTCGTCCGCGCTGCGTCGGGCCGCCCGGAAGTGAAGGGCTTATGTGTCGAGCGCCGGGATTCGGAGGTAATGTTCCCCGGGGCGAGCGAGTACGGCGTCGACATCGCGGTCGACGACGCGGCGGTCGACGACCTCCTCGAGGTCACGCCCGCCGACGTCGGCGCGCCGCCCGCGCTGACCTTCTCGCGAAACGTCTTCGTGCCGCTGACGACGGCCTGTCGCTACACCTGTACCTACTGCACGTACTTCGATCCGCCCGGACAGGCCTCACTGCTCTCGCTCGAGGAAGTCCGCGAGATCTGCCGACAGGGGGCCGACGCGGGCTGTACGGAAGCGCTGTTCACCTTCGGCGACGACCCCGACGACCGCTACACCGAGATCCACGCGCAACTCGCGGAGTGGGGCCACGACTCGATCCACACCTACCTGCGCGAGGCCTGCGAGGTCGCCCTCGAGGAGGGGCTGCTCCCCCACGCCAACCCGGGCGACCAGACGCGCGAGCAGATGGCCGAAGTGGCGGACGTCAACGCCAGCATGGGCGTGATGCTCGAGTCGACCGCCGAGGTCGGCGCCCACGCCGGCCCGCGGACGAAGGAACCGGGCCAGCGCCTGCGAACGATCGAGAACGCCGGGAAACTCGACGTCGCCTTCACCACCGGAATCCTCGTGGGGATCGGCGAGACGTGGCGCGACCGAGCCGAGAGCCTGCTCGCGATCCGCGAGATGCACGACCGCTACGACCACATCCAGGAGGTGATCGTCCAGCCCGTCGTCGAAAACGAGCGCTGGTCGGCTGGATCGCCCGCCCTCGAGACGATGCGCCGGGTGACGGCGATGGCCCGCGCCGCCTTACCCGAGGAGGTGTCGGTGCAGGTGCCACCGAACCTCGCCCCCGCCGCGGACCTGATCGACTGCGGCGTCGACGACCTGGGCGGCGTCTCGCCGGTCACCGACGACCACATCAACCCCGACTACAAGTGGCCCGCGCTGCGCGAACTCGAGGAGATCGCCGCGTCCGCGGAGCTACCGCTGGGCGAGCGGCTCCCGGTCTACGAGCGGTTCCTGCCCGAGGAGCTGCGCACCGACGGGTTCGACGGCGTGGCCGCCGACGGGACCGCCGGCGCCGCGGGCGAACGGGATCCGGCCACCGACCGCGAGTGGCTCTCGCCGACGATCCGCGAGGCGCTCGCGGCCGACGACGGGGCCGGGAAGCGGTATCGCGCGGTGCTCCGAAACGCGGCGGCGGCGACGCGCTGAGGAGTCGACGCCGCGCTACCAGTACTCGTCGTGGACCGCGAGTCCCTCGTTCTCGAGGAACGGACCCTCGACGGTCGTCTCGGCGTCCGCCCGGTCGACGACCTCCTCGCAGGGGATCTCGATCACGCCGTCGTCCCTGCGTTCCGCGAGCGACTCGACGGAGACGCTGTAGACGACCCGTCCGAGCCCCGCGTAGACGATCGCGCTCGCACACATCGGGCACGGCTCGGTGCTGGTGTACATCGTACATCGCTCGCGCTCGGCCGGCTCGAGTTCGCTCGCGGCCCACCGAGCCAGTTTGAACTCGGGATGGGCGGCGACGTCGTCGTCGGTGAGCGTGGTGTTCTCCGCGGTTCGAACGACCTCGTCGTCGACGACGAGCAGCGAACCGAACGGGGTGTTCCCGCGTTCGACTGCCGATCCGGCGAGGTCGATCGCCTGCCGCACGAAGGACTCATCGGTGGCCATAGCGGACGTTCGACCGTCGGTTCCGAAACGGTTCCCCTCGAGCGGGAACGCCGCCGGTCGTTACGAACAGGAGAAGCCGCCGTCGACGACCAGCGCCTGACCGGTGATCCAGTCGGCCTCGTCGCTCGCGAGGAACAGCATGGCGTTGGCGATGTCCTCGGGCCTTCCGAGTCGTTTGAGCGGATAGTACCGGGCCATCTCCTCTTTGGCCCGTTCCCACTCCTCCTCGGTGCGGTTCTTCCGGGGCATCGCCGTGTCCGTCACGCCCGGACAGACCGCGTTCGCCCGGACGCCGGCCGGGCCGACCTCCGCCGCGACCGTTCGCGTGAAGTTAACGACCGCGCCCTTCGACAGCGAGTAGGCGCCCAGTTCCGGCGCGCCGATGACGCCCGCCAGCGACGCGGTGTTAACGATCGCGCCCGACCCCTGCTCCTTGAAGTGCGGAATCGCGGCGTGACAGCCGTTCCAGACGCCCTTCACGTTGACGTCGATGACGCGGTCGCGCTCGCTCTCGTCGATCTCCTCGATCTTCGCGCGCCCGTGGCTGACGCCCGCGTTGTTCACCACGATATCGAGGCCGAACTCCTCGACCGCTTCGTCGACGGCCGCGTGGACCGCGTCCGCGTCGCGGACGTCCAGTTCGACGGCGGCCCCGTCCTGACCCGCTTCTTCGACGCGGTCGATCGTCTCCTCGGCGCTCTCGAGGTCGATATCGGCGGCGACGACCGTCGCTCCCTCCGCGGCGAACAATTGCGCTGCTTCTCGGCCGAGACCGGACCCTGCCCCTGTGATAAACGCTGTCTTGCCTTCGAGTCGCATACGCGTTCCTTCTCGAGTAGCCACATAAATATCGGACCGATGCGTCGAGTTGCCGGCTCAAGTCGAGTCTCGGCGACGGACTCTTCGCATTGGCTGTACTGACAGCAGTTGATCACTTTCAAGCGAACGGATTTCGGTATACCCGGTTCCAGTGGTAGATCGCATGACAGATCGGCCATTCGGCTTCAGATCAGAAGTGACGGTTGGATATCAAATATGACCCGATGAAAATCACGGATTTCTATCAGCGGAGTTTCCGTTTCAGGAGTGGAACGCTCGAACCCGCGTTCGTGACCGATTTCCGAGAGACCGAAACGGGTGCGGTCGCTGCGATCGGTCCGAGACAACGAACGTTTTCGCTCGATATATCGCTGTATCGTTGCCCGATTATCGGCGGCGGATCGACTAATCATCGATAACGGAACCTGTGATACCGCCAAGAAGAGGCGTCACGTACCGGACTGCGATACTGTCGATTCGGCGATCGACCGGCTATCGAATTCTCGAGAGAAACTCCCCGGAACGGTCGCGTCGGTTTTTACGGACTCGCGGTCCCGTCCTACCCGGCTCGCTATGACAGAGAAATCCAGCCGACGTACGTTCGTAAAAGGTGTAGCAGCAACGACCAGTCTCGCCGCACTCGGCGGACAGGCTGCAGCACAAGGACAGAGTGGGCAAGGACAAGGCGGTCAGCCGACGATAGAGGACATTCAAAGCAATGTGACCGCTAATCAAGCAGGACAGGGACTCGTCGTTCTCCAGGTCGGCGGTGTCAGTCTGAACGCCCTCAATGCGAACAACGTCCAGCTCTTCTTCAACGATGAGTTGATCGATATCTCGGACGTCGAAATCCTTACCGCTGATGACGATCTCGTTCAGATCGTCGTTCAGGACAGTCTCAACGACCTCATCGATATCTTCGGTAATACGGTCAACGCTACCGTTTCGATCCTCGGCGGTGCAGTAACCGAATCGGAGACACTCTCCCTCGTACAGCAGTAACGCCTACCGATCCGGAGAGGCGCACACGGAAATCTTGCTCTTTTAACGCGACTGAAATAGAACAGCTACCGCGGCTCAAACACCTCTTCGGCGAACCGCCGCTCGAGCAGCGTCGTCAACAGATACGCGGCCAGCCGCGCCGTCTCGTCGGTGGGGTCGTACGGCGGCGCGACCTCCATTAGGTCGGCGGCGCCGACCGCCGGGTGCTCTCCGAGGGTTTCGACGACGGCCAGTGCCTGCGAGGCCGAGAGGCCGCCGGGTTCCGAGTGCGACCGACGGGTCGACCGAGTCGATGTCGAACGTGACGTAGACGGCGTCGGTTTCGGCCGCAGCGTGTTCGATCGCATCGCGGACGACTGGTCGAACGCCGCGTTTCTCGACGTCGCGGATGATATAGTGCCCGAGTCCGGTCTCCTCGGCCAACTCGAAGAACACGGGGGACTCGTAGCCGCGGATCCCGACCTGGGCGACGTGTTCGAAGTCGGTGTGTGGCGAGTCCGCGATGTGGTGGTCAGCGAGCCGTGGAAGTGTTCGCCGAACAGCGGGCTCTCGGAGGCGGTGTCGGTGTGGGCGTCGATCTGGACCAGCCCGATCGTCTCGTGGTCAGACCCCTCCGCGAAGCCTCGAAACGCCGGGAACGTACAGTAGTGATCGCCGCCGACGAGGACGGGCATGGTCCCCTGCGCAGCGACGGTCGCGACGTGGACCGTGAATCGACTCCGCGGTGGTCTCGAGGTCCATCGGGAACACCGGAACGTCGCCGCAGTCGGCGACCTCAACCCCGATCCGACGCCGACGGAAAACGCCACTGAGGACGAACCGGACGGGTTCGCAGCCCACCACGCGCTGGGCAATGACCTGCTGATCCTCGAGAACCTCACGAACCTCGACGCGTTCGGAGATCGGTTCGACCTCCGAGCGTATCCGATCGCGCTCGACAGCGACGGCGCACCGGCTCGGGCGGTCGGCGTCAGTGACGTGGAATGAGTATGCCACCCAACGCTCGAGACGACGGCCCTCGACTCGTGGTCGATCTCAGTCGTCCGCGATCGCGGTCTGCGACTCCCGCTCCTCCCGAGTCAGCAGCGGCGTGCCGTCGGCCTTCGGTCCTAACTGCGGGCCGAAGGGCGGGTTCTCGGGATCGATAACGCGGCGCTTCTCGTAGTCGGTCGAGCGCTCGACCGGCACGCGGCCGATCGAGGAGATCATCTCGACGTAGTCCTCGAACGAGCGGAACTCGCCGTGCTCGCCGCCGGCGCGGGTCGTGATCTCCTCGGAGAGGATCGTCCCCATGTAGTCGTCGGCGCCACAGGAGAGCATCTTCAGTCCCTGTTCGTCGCCGTACTTGACCCACGAGGACTGGACGTGATCGACGTTGTCGAGGAAGAGTCGACCGACGGCGATCATGAGTTCGTCCTCGTCGATGCTCGCGCCGCTCGAGACGACGTCGTGCTCGAACAGCGGCGTGTTCTGGTGAATAAAGGACAGCGGAACGAACTCGGTGATGTTCCCGGTCCGGTCTTGCAGATCGCGGATCCGTTTCAGGTGTAGCGCGCGGTGGGCCTCGTTCTCGACGTGGCCGTACATGATCGTCGCCGTCATGCCGAGGCCGACGTTTGCGGCGGCCTCCATCGCCTCGAGCCACTCCTCGGTGCCGATCTTGCCGGGGCAGATCACGTCGCGGACCTCCTCGACGAGGATCTCGGCAGCGGTTCCGGGGACGGTGTCGAGGCCGGCGTCCTTCAGCCGTCGGAACACCTCCTCGTAGGACCAGTCGGTCCCGCGGCGGGCGTGATAGGCCTCCTCGGGGGTCATCGAGTGGACGTGCACCCCGTCGACGCTCATCGCCGCGATCTGATCCGTGTAGGTGCCGGGGCTCGTGTCGTAGCGTTCGGGCGACTTGTAGTTGATCTCCTTCGGCTCGGGGTGGGCCTCGAGGATCTCGCGGTGTTCCGCGTCGAGCGCGAAGGCGGGGTGGAGACCGGAGACCGAGGTGACCTCGTAGATGCCCCGATCGACGGCGTCGGCGACGATCTCGCGGGATTCCGCGGGCGTCTTCGTGAAGCCGGCGGTCTCGACCTCGGCGTCGCTCTCGAAGGTGTGGGCGGCGTCCTTGAAGTTACAGAACAGACACCCCACGTTACACGCGGTCGTGACGTTGTTGTTCAGGTTGGCGACGAAGGTGACCTCCTCGCCGACGACCTCGGCGCGCCGGCGGTCGGCGGCCTCGAGGACCTGCTCCTTGCGCCGCTGGTCGATGCCCTCGCCGTCGGTTCCCGTCGTCAGCAACTCGACGGCGTCGTCGACCGTGAGTCGGTCGCCGTCGCGCGCCTTCTCGAGTGCGTTCTCGAAGGACTGGTCGGTCTCGGGGGTGTGTTCGAACGCGAGGTCTGCCTCGGTCACCGGTCGCTCCATCGACGTAACGATACCAGCACAGCGAGAAAAGGGTGATGGATCCTTCCTTTCGTCCGCTCGGAGGAGACGTCTCGGTCGGAGCGAGGTTCGAGTCGTTTCGGTCGCGACCGCGTTCCACGCCAGCGGTCGCGGAGTCCAGTCCTCACGACTCGTCGAACGCCTCGCGGGCCGTGGCGGAGAGGATCACCCGCGTGGCCTCCTCGGGAGCGTCCCAGTGGGGATAGTGACCGCTCTCCTCGAACCAGTGGAATCGCGCGCCGGGGAATCGGTTCGCGGCGCGCTTGGCCTGTCGAGGGAGCGTGACCCGATCCTTGCGGCCCCAGCCGATCACGACCGGTCCCGGCGTCGACTCCGTCCCGGGCTGGCCGGGTCCGAACGCCAATCGCCGCAACAGTTCGTCGAACGACGGCGAGTCGGCGAAGGTCCGCATCTCTTCGCGGGCGACGTCGGCGGGCAGGTCCCAGGGACGAGCCGAAAGCTGCGCCAGCAGCAGGGTCCGGCCCGCGGCGCTGTCCATGAGTCGATCCATCACGGGCTGAAGCCCGCGAACGAGGCGGATCGACGGGGCCAGCGTCGCGTAGAAGAAGTACCGTTCCCAGCCCGTCCAGAACCCGCCGGGATCGAGCGCGACGGTCGCGCCGACGTCGCCCCGACGCGCGAGTTCGAGGACGAGCCGCCCGCCCATCGAGTTCCCGACGACGTCGACCCCCTCGAGATCGTTCGCAGTCAGAAACGAGGCGACGTCATCAGCGAGGGTGTCGACGGACGCCTCGCCGGACGACGGCGGCGTTTCACCGTGACCGGGGAGGTCCACCGCGATCACCTCCCGCTCGGCGACCAGCCCGTCGAGCACCGGCGTCCACGTCCGCCAGCTGCCGCCGAGCCCGTGAACGAGGAGCAACGGCTCGCCGTCGCCGCGACGGATGTGATTCAGCTCCATACGCGTCGAAGGAGCGCCAGCCGTGTCGGACTTTTGCACCGATACGGACAGGAAGAGCGCGAAAATTTGCGGACTCGCGGACGGGCCGGCGTCACGTCAGTTCCCCGGCCCGTCGTCGTCGAACGGTTCCGCTGCCCGTCCGTCGATCGCAGGTCCCGAAGTTATCGGCAGTGACCGCGAACGGTCGTCTATGAGCTCACGGACACCGGAAGAGTGTATCGACCTCGCCCTCGACGAGGGGGCCGACGAAGAGCAACGCGCGGGTGCGATCCGCGAACTGAAGACGGCCAACGAGTGCGACGAGCTCGCGGCGCTCGTCCGCGAAGGAGACATCGCCGACCGGTATCGACGGCAGGCGCTCGAAGCGATGGCGACGTCCCAGTGCGATTCGGCCCTTCGCCACCTCGTCGACGACGCGGCCCTCGAGGACCCGCTCCAGCGGGACGCGGAAGAACTGCTCGAGACCGTCGACGGCGAGTGAGCGGGAATCCAGCGATCGATTCGGACTCCGGTTCGAGACGCGGCCTCGCCGACCGGAGTCCCCTGCGCGATACTGAAACCTTCTTAGGGGCCGACCACGGCAACTGGGGTATGAACTGCGGCGGCGGACACGTCCTGAGGTGTCGCGTATGACTGCTCTCACAGCGAAACCGTTCGAACGTCACGTACGCCCCCGTCGGAGGTGTCTCACGTGACGAGCGTCAAGGAGTTCCGGATCGAGCAGGAAGCGACCGACGAGGAACTCGGCGAGGGGTCGTTCGTCTTCACCGACGCCTACTCCGTCTTCGACTGGGGCCAGATGCCCGATCGCATCCCCGACAAGGGCGCGAGCCTCTGTACGATGGGCGCGTTCAACTTCGAACTGCTCGAGTCGGAAGGCGTCTCGACCCACTACCGCGGCGTCGTCGAGTCGGGCGAGGTCGTCCCGCTCGAGGAGACTTCCAGTCCGCCCTGGGAGATGGCCATCGAGCTGACGCAGGTCCCCGACCTCCCCCACGAGGGTCGAGAGTACGAGTACGACAGCTACCACGCCGATGCGGGCGAGAACTACCTCGTCCCGCTGGAGATCGTCTTCCGGAACCGAGTTCCCGTCGGCTCGAGTCTGCGCCGTCGGACCGAGCCCGAAGACCACGGTCTCGCCTTCGACGAGTGGCCCGACGAGGCCGTCGACCTCGAGGAGCCGATCGTCGAGTTCACGACGAAGTACGAGGAGAGCGACCGGCAACTCGACCGCGCGGAGGCCGACGAGATCGCCGGCCGGGCCGATATCGAGGAGCTCGAGTCGGTCGCTCGCGAGGTCAACCGGATCGTCACCGAGCAGGCCGAGTCGGCCGGGTTGACCCACGAAGACGGGAAGATCGAGTGTTGCTACTATCAGGGCGAGATCCGCGTCGCGGACGTCGTCGGCACGTTCGACGAGAACCGCTTCAGCTACGAGGGCACGCAGCTCTCGAAGGAGGTCCTCCGGCAGTACCACAAGCGCACCCAGCCCGACTGGGTCGAGGCCGTCGACGAGGCCAAGGCCGAGGCGAAACGGACCGACGTCGCCGACTGGAAGTCGCTGTGCGACGAGGAACCCGAACCGCTCGACGACGAGGTCGTCGAGACCGCCCGCGACCTCTACTGCGCCGGCGCCAACGCCTACACCGGCAGAGAACTGTTCGACGCGCCGCCGCTCTCGAGCGCGATCGGCGCGGTCAGACGCCTCTAGTTCGACCGGACCGCGACTGACCGGCAGTTCTCGGACCGACGACCGACTCGTCGAGCGAGACCGCCACCGAAGTGAGCGCTGTGGTAGCGATCAGCACCCGGATCCGGAGAAGTAACCCTCATATTGAGGGCCGAACCACATTCGAACGAGCGCAAATGTCTCTCACCGCCAGCGGAATCGCAGCGGGTATCGTCCTGTTCAACCTCACGTCCGGGATCGGGACCGTCGCGAGCGCCGTGCTGGGGCTGTTCGTCCTCGTGATGCTCTACTTCACGCTCGCGTCGGCGTTCTCCTCGGACTGGTCCGGCCGGGAAGACGCGACGGCGACGAACGCGGCCGGCGCCGAACCCAGCGACGACTGACGACCGATTCGGTTTCGATTTTCGCGATCAGACGAACAACGACCCGCGTCACGTTCTATATGTCTTCCGTCACCGAACGGGTAGTATGGAAACCGAGATCACGGTCTACGGCCCGCTCCGGAGCGCGACCGGCCAGAAGACGGTCACGCTCGAGTGGTCTGGCGGCACCGCCGCGGACGCCATCGCGGCGTTCGTCGACGCGTATCCGCGAGCGGAGTCACAGCTCTACGACGGTGAGACGGTGCGGCCGAGCGTCAGGGTGACGGTCGACGACGAGCGCGCGGGCCTCGACGAACCGGTTCCGAGCGACGCGTCGCTGGCGCTAATGCCCGCGGTTCAGGGCGGCTCTCGAGACGTTTCGCTATGATCCGGGTAATTGGGCGATCGAGGCACTGCTCACGCGGCAGCTAGGAAGGCCACACCCTCCCCACCCGATTCGCTCGCACGATATCGAATCGGGGTTCGTCAGTGACTCGCGGTTCCCTTCGATCACCGCTCGCTTACCGAGGTCCAACTGACGGGAGGACCTCGCACGCCTCACCCCGATTCAGCGCGCGCCACCGCATTACGACCGCCGAGCCGTTTCTCGCCTACAGCCCGTACTGGTCGCGCACCAGATGCGCCATGCCGCGGTCCTCGAGCACGTCCAGCGGCGCGAGCATGTCGAGTTGGACGACGCCCGGCAGCCGACCGATCTGGACGCCGCCGGTGAACGTACACCGCGAGCGGACCTCCCCTTCGCTCATGTCCAGCAGTTTCGTGGCGCGGTCGAAGGCGTTCTGTGTCGCGTCGTTGACCGTCGCGCCGGAGCCGATCACCTGGATCGGGCCCATGTCGTCCTCGATATCGACGCCGTGTTCGGCGCCGAGTTCGCGACCCGCCTCGCGTTCGTCCTCGCTGTAGGGTTTGCTGATAAAGGGCAGGTCCTCCTCGGGCGGCAGCAGGACGGGACCGTCGAGCTCGAGGTCGTCGATGACCTCGACGTCCATCCGGACGGTGCCGCTCACGTCGGTCGTGTGCAGGGAGAGTTCCCCGTCGCCCTGGTTCGCGTGCAGGTCACCGACGTAGACGCCGGCGCCGTCGATCTCGACCGGACAGAGCAGGGTCGCGCCCGGCCGCACCTGGGGAATGTCCATGTGGCCGTCGGTGCGGGCCTCGAGTTCGTCCTCGCTCTCGAGGCCGTAGTCGTGCTCGGCGCCGATGAGGTACTGGCCGAAGTCGCCCGCGTTGTGCGAGTCGGGCATCGTGATCGACGGCGTCGTTCCGACGTTGCCGATGAACGGTCGCAGACGACCCAGCGTGCCGGGCATCTCGCCTGGTTCGTACAGCAGGATGGGGTGCTGGCGCGAGTTCTCGGGGATGTCCATCACCTCGTCGGCGTTTTTCGCGAGTTCGTGGGCGCCGTCCTCGTCGAGCGTGATCCCGACGGTGCGGTCGTCGTCGAAGGCGACGGTGTAGCCGTACTCGAAGCCAAAGGAGGAGGCGTTGGCGCCGCACTCGGCGCACTTGATCGCTTCCTCGCCCGTGCCCTCGACGGTCGTCTCGGGCCATTCGGTCCCGCATTCGGGACAGCGGTGATCGACGAACGGGTCGTCGTAAAAGGCGTCCTCGCGCTCGGCCATCGAGCCCGTGCTGGTCGCCATGCTCGTCACCTCGACGTCCCGGATGTGCAAGGCGACGGCGTCGCCGACCTCGGCGCCCTCGACGCGGATCGGCCGCGTGACTTCGTGGCCGCCGCGGAACTCGGGCGTCACCATCGGACCCCAACAGCCCGGCGGCGTGTACGTCTCGATCGTCCCGCCGTCCGCGACGGTGCCCGCCCACTCCTGATCCGGACCGACGAGACCGAGCGTGTACTGGTCGACGGACAGTTCCTGTTGAACCTCTCGTTGTGCCATGACATAGCACACTACGCCGTCGTCGTCGATAAGCCTACTGTCGCCGGAACCCGCGTTTCGAGCGCGTTGCTCCTTGATTTTGACAGTCTCGAGCCACGCTTGCAATCGATGGCAACGCCGGTAGTGGCGGGAACGTTCTAGGGTTCGACGGTGAGTCGAGATGGACGAATCCGACTTCCACGACCGCGTCACGCGGGCCGGCGAGATCGACGACCCGGAACCGATCACCGCGGCGACCCTCGAGACCCTCGGCGAGACGCTCTCGAGCGGGCAGGCCGAAGACGTCGCCGAGTACCTCCCCGGCGAGTACGCGTCGACGCTGACCGACGCGAGCGAGCGCGCCGGCGATGACGAGAGCGACACCGACGGCGAGGCCGCCGAATCGATCTCTCGAGCGGCGTTCGTCGAACGCGTCCGCGACCGCGCGGCCGACTACGCGGGCGGCGGAATCCCCGACGAGACGGACGAACTCCGGCCCCGCGTCGAAGCCGTCACGGAGGCGCTGCAGGAGACGATCCCCCGCGAGGAGCAACGCGGCGTTCGCTCACAGCTCCCCGAAGACGTCGAATCGCTGTTCACCGGCGGCGAGAGCGGCCGGTAGCGCCGTCGGCAGTCGTCCACCGAGGCCGCGCCGTTACCCCGTCAGGTCGCGCCGTCGCCCGCTCGAGGTGTCGCTTCGCCGTCCTTGTATCTGCGTGCCTAATTTCGAAACTGATCACCGTCGAACGCCCGCGTATGCAGGAAAACGAGTTCTACTCGCTCGTACAGGAGGCCGGCCACCTCGAGTCGATGGATCGCGCGCAGGCGGCCAGCGAGGCCGTCCTCGCGACCCTCGGCGAGACCCTGACCGGCGGCGAGGCCGAGGACGTCGCCGCCCAGTTGCCCGATGAGCTGGCGCGGACTCTCGAGGACGCCGACCACGACGGCGCCGGCTACGACCGCGAGGCGTTCGTCGACCGCGTGGGTGAACACCTCCGCGACACCGACGTCGAACCCGACGACGCCGAGCAGTTCGCCGAGGCGGTCACCGACGCCGTCGCCGCCGCGCTCACGGACGGCGAGGTCCGGGATCTCACGTCCCAGCTCGACGACGACCTCCACCCGCTGTTCGAGGACGTGACGGTCGATCCCGAGCAGCTCTGAGCGCGGTTTTCGCCGTCAGATCCGCTCAGCGGGCGGATTCGTCGGCCGGTGGCCGTATCAGCCGCGATAGGTGCGTTGAAGTGGGTCTTGTCCCTTCACTCACCTAATGGCTGATTCGACGGACGAGGACTCACAGGAGTGCCGAGCGTGTGGCGACCCCGTTGCATCGTCTTCCGACCACCGCGTCGTGACAACCGTCGAGGACGGCGAGACGGTCTACGAACACTTCTGTAGCGACGACTGCCTCGAGAGCTGGGAGTCGTAGTTCGACGCGGACTCGAAAACCGCGAATCGCACTGCGAGACGGCAGTGCGGAACGCTCCCGATCGGCGCTCGACCGGTCCGACTCGCTACTGCTCCTTCGCGACGACGTCGCCGATGCCGTCGACCGGACGGTCCGGCGTGACCTCGTCGATCTCCTCGGGGAGGCCGAGCTGGTAGTCGGTGCCGTTCTCCCGGACCGAGGTCCGGCCGCGGTGGACCGAGACGTCGCCGTTCAGGTGGAGTTTGACCGCCTCGAGGAGGGCGTCGGCCTCGAGGGGCTGGCCGCGACGTTTCATGTCGTCCAAGTCGGCGTCGTCGGGGACGTCGAACGCGCGCTGCGTGATGATCGGCCCCTGGTCCAGATCGGTCGTCACGTAGTGGGCGGTGACGCCCGCGACGCGGACGCCCTCCTCTAGGGCCTGACGGTACGCTTCGGCCCCAGGGAACGCGGGCAGCAGGGAGGGGTGGACGTTGATGATGCGGTCCTCGTAGCGGAAGACGACGTTAGGCGAGAGGATGCGCATGTACCGCGCGAGCACGATCAGGTCGACGTCGTACTCGGCGAGCAACTCGAGCAGTTCGTCCTCGTTCTGCTGGCCCTTCTCGTCGCCGATGTCGTGGAAGGGGACGTCGTAGTGCTCCGCCAGCGGTTGGAGGTCGTCGTGGTTCCCGATGACGACGCCGATGTCGGCGCCGAGTTCGTCGTTGGCCCACGCCTCGAAGATGGCCTCGAGACAGTGGCTCTCCTTCGTTCCGAGAACGGCGATCTGCTGAGTCTCGCGGTCGGCGGGGAACCGAACCTGAACGTCGAGTCCGAGGTCGTCGCCCAGCTCGTGGAGGTCCTCGCGGAGCGTCTCCTCGGTACAGACCATCTCAGCGGTATCGACGGCGAGATACATCCGGAAGACGCCGTCGCGGACCGCCTGATCGAGGTCCTCGATGTTGATTCCGCGCTCGAACAGGAGGCTGGTCACGTTGGCGACCAGTCCCGTGTCGTCGTCTCCGATCACGGTGATTTCGGTGATATCGGTCGTCATCGGGACCACCTCCGCTCGAGCGAAATTGGATTCATCACTACGTGTTTCAATCTACCTGCCGCCAAAAGTCCTGCTTTCCGCGGATGTCTCTGAGGCCGGTCATAATAAAGAAGGAGGCCTAGTTATGATATATTAGTAAGATAACTATAGGTATTGTTAATAGCGGACCGACAAGTACTAGCAACAGATGACACTCCCACGTACGATCGACGTCGCGATCGTCGGCGCCGGTCCCGCCGGAATCGGCACGGCGGTCGCACTCGACGCCCTCGAGACGGAACACGTCGTCCTCGAGCGCGACTGCATCGGCGCCTCGTTCCGGCAGTGGCCCGACGAGATGCGGCTCCTGACGCCGTCGTTCCCCGCTAACGCCTTCGGAGTGCGCGATCTGAACGCGGTCACGACCGACACCTCGCCCGCGCTCGCGCTGGACTGCGAACACCCGACGGGGGAGCAGTACGCCGACTACCTCGAGGCCGTCGCGACGTTCCACGAGTTGCCGATCTACGGCGGCGTCGAAGTCGACCGCGTCGTTCCCGACGACGAGACGGCCGATCGATCGGCCGCTGGCGACGAGGCGGGCGGCTTCACTCTCGAGACGAGTGAGGGGCCGATCGAGGCCGAGTACGTCGTCTGGGCGGCGGGCCAGTACCAGTATCCGTCCGACGGCTCCCTCTCGGGCGCCGACCACGCGGTCCACGTCTCGACCGTCGATTCGTGGGCGTCCTACGCGGGCCAGTGGTCGATCGACGAGGACGAACGGAACGCCGAAGCCGAGCGCGCTGCGAGCGACGCGGACCGCGAGCCAGCGCGGATCGCGGCCGACGGCGCCGGCGCGGCCGGGCCGATCACCGACGACGTCGTCATCGTCGGCGGCGCGGAGAGCGGCATCGACGCGGCGCTCGGGCTCGCCGATACCGGCTGCTCGGTCACCGTTCTCGACGGTGACGGCCCCTGGCAGTACCGCAGTTCCGACCCCAGCGAGGTGCTCTCGCCGCGAACGAGCGATCGGCTCGAGTCGGCGCTCACCGAGGGGCGGCCGATCGATCTCGTCACCGACGCGCGCGTCGAGGCGATCGAGCGCGAGCGACGAGGTCCGGTCAGGGCCGACGGCGACGAGTACGTCGTCCGGACGGCCGACGGCGACGCGTTCCGCTCGCGGGCGCCGCCGCTACTTGCGACCGGGTTCGAGGGAAGTCTCGCCGTCGTCGACGACCTCTTCGCGTTCGACGGCGGCGCGCCGGCGCTGACCGACCGCGACGAGTCGACCGAGACACCTGGCCTCTTTCTGGTCGGGCCACAGGTCGCCCACGACGGTCAGCAGTTCTGTTTCATCTACAAGTTCCGCCAGCGGTTCGCCGTCGTCGCCGAGACCGTCGGCGACCGACTCGGCGTCGACACCGATCCGCTCGAGGAGTACCGAGAGAAGCGGATGTTCCTCGAAGACCTCGAGTGCTGCGAGCCGGACTACTGCGACTGCTGAGGGAGCGATCGGGCAGAAAAAACGGACTCGAGCGGTTCCGAGTTCGCGTCAGTGACTCGAGTGGATGTGTTCGCGCAATTCGTCGGTTTCGTCGAACGAGTCGTCACAGACGGCACAGGTGTTGTGGTGGAGCGCGACGTGCTGGGTGACGCCGGCGGCAGACTGGAACGAGTCGTCACAGTTCGAACAGCTGTATGTCATGGTTCGGGTTGCCCTCCCACGGCCGATCACAAAAATAGGGGCCGAGATATCGCCGGCACCGAGACGACGTGGTCGACGGGGCACCCGGACGCGCGTATCGGGCGCGGCTCGAGTTCCGCCCCGTTCGAGCGCAGTCGGCCTCTGATTCGAGTTATGGGTCGTCAGCGGATCTCGTCTCGAGAGACGAACGCCGATCCGACGGCGCGGATCCACGTCTCCTCGACGTCGCCCGGCGTCACGTCCGAGTAGATCGTACAGACGTCCGGTCGGTGCTCGTTTCGCTCGACGTAGGCCTTGTAGCACGGCGATATCTCTCCGTCGGCCGGCTGCGGATCCGGGCGCAGTGGCGCTTCGCTCGCGGTCTCGGCGTCTGTGTCTCGGTCGGTCATCGCGGTGCAGTGTCAGTCCGCAATGCCGAGTTCCTCCGCGTGGTCGTCGCGGTCCTCGGACGCATCGGCGGTGTCCGGATCGTCCTCGTCGGCCGCCGCTACCTCTGCGTCCTCGGGCGCTTCGAACGTCGGGAATCGGTCCTCGAACGCGTCCGGATCGGCCGCGAGTTCCGCGTCGGTCGCCAGGCAGTCCTCGAGGCTCGCTCGCAGCGACTCGCGGTCCATCTCGGTGCCGATCAGGACGAGGCGAACGCCGCGGTCGCCCCATCGGTCGTGCCAGACGGACTCGAGTTCGGGCTCCTCGGCGAGTCGTTCGCGGCGCTCGTCCTCGGGTAGCGCGTCAACCCACGTCCCGCCGGGACCGACGCGAATCGACTGGCCGGCGACGTTGAGGGTGAACGCCTCGTCCCGACGACTGCCGATCCAGAAGTGGCCCTTCGC
Source organism: Haloterrigena sp. KLK7 (assembly GCF_037914945.1). Taxonomy (NCBI): domain Archaea; kingdom Methanobacteriati; phylum Methanobacteriota; class Halobacteria; order Halobacteriales; family Natrialbaceae; genus Haloterrigena; species Haloterrigena salinisoli. The sequence continues at coordinate 858,183 of NZ_CP149787.1, read as the reverse complement.
GCGGACCACGGCGTCGGGGAACTCGTCGAGCAGATCGGCGAAGCGTTCCGGGTGAAACGGACGGCGCGCCTCGAAGACGAACGAGGAGACGCCGTGTTCCTCCTCGGCCGACTCGTGGGGCTGCTGAAGTTCCCGAATCCAGCCCGCGGATTGGCTGGCTGCCTCGAAGTCGAACCGATCGGTGTCGACGATGTCGTCGGGATCGACCCGGCCGTGTTCGGTGCGGACGATCTCGGCGCGGGGCTGGAGCACCTCGAGCGTCGCCTCGATCTCCGCGAGCGTGTCCTCGTCGACGAGGTCGCACTTGTTCAACAGGAGGACGTCGCAGAACTCGATCTGTTCGACGACGAGGTCGCCGAGATGTTTCGTAGTGCCGTCGTCGTCGAGCAACTCGTCCGACTCCATCGCCGTCCGGAACTGGTGGGCGTCGACGACCGTAACGGTCGTATCGAGGTGACAGCCCTCGAGCGGTTCGATGCCGGTCTCCTCGTAGAACTCGGTGGGATCGAGATCGGCTTGGTCGAAGCCGAGCGTCAGCGTCTGGGCGACGGGCAGGGGTTCGGCGACGCCGGTCGACTCGACGACGATCGCGTCGAACTCCCGGTCCGACGCGGTGAGCTCGCCGACGGCGTCGAGCAGGTCTCCCCGGAGTTCACAGCAGATACAGCCGTTCGAGAGCTCGATCAGCTCCTCGTCCTCGTCAGTGATGTCGGAGGACTCGGCGACGAGTTCGGCGTCGACGTTCACCTCGCCCATATCGTTGACGAGGACGGCGAGATCGCGGCCGGTCTCGCCCAGCACGTAGTTGAGCGTCGTCGTCTTTCCGGCTCCGAGGACGCCGGAGAGTACCGTGACGGGAGTCGAGTTGTCGGGCATTCAATTAACAATATTGGCTCCAATGTAATAGATATTATTATCTTATGCAGTAGGATTATTAAATCAGTGGCACCATAGCCGACTCGAGCATGCGAGGATCATCGCTGGGGCCGGCGCAGAGTGTACCGTCCGCTGACCGAACCGCACGACGCGACGAGGTGATCGGGGCCGAATGATCGACGCAGATCCTGCTCGGGACGGCTCGAGACCCGACCGCGTTGTCCTGATCGGCAAGGAGAGCGTCGGCAAGTCGGCGCTGGCCGCGGGACTCACCGGCGCGGCGCCGGCCGCTGAGAACGTCGCGGGGGCGACGGTCTCGAGCGAGGTCTACCGGAGCGGCGACCTCGAGGTGATCGACACGCCCGGGATCACCCTCGAGGCCGACACCGAGACGACCCGCGAGGCGCTGACAGCGCTCGCGGACGCCGAGACGGTCGTCCCCGTCGTGCCGGCGACCGACCTCGATCGCGATCTCGCCGACCTCCTGCCGCTCGTGCAGGGCCGGACCGGTGCGGTGATCGTCACCCACTGGGACCGCGTCGAGGCGACCGGCGAGGCGCGCGGAACGATCGCCGACCTCGAGGCGGATCTGGGCGTCCCCGTCGTGCCGGTCGACGCGCGGACCCTCGAGCGCGTCGCGGCGGACGGCGCCACGCCGACGAGCGACGGCGCCTCGAGCGGCCGACGGTCGCGACGTCCGCGCCGCGCTGCGGTACGCGGACGAACTCCCCGGCGGGACCGCGGTGCGGGCCGGCTGGGCGGTCGAACCGCCGGCGCGCGTCTTCGAGCGCCCGTACCTCGGCCCCGTCGTGAGCGCCCTCGTCCTCCTGTCGCCCGCCGCGGTCGCCGTCTGGTTCGCCAACGCCGTCGCGGACGACCTCGATCCGCTCGTCGGGGCCGCCCTCGAGCCCGCGGTATCCTGGGGCCGGACGCTGCCGGGTCCGCTGGCGGCCGTCTCGGCCGGCGACTACGGCTTGCTCTCGATGGGGCCGTTCCTCTTCGTCTGGGCGTTGCCGACGCTGCTGATCTTCGCCCTCTTCACGGGCGCGTATTCGGCCAGCGGGCTCACGATGCGAGTCACGACGGCGCTCCATCCGGCCATGCGCCGCGTCGGTCTCGCCGGTCGCGATCTGGTCCGGATCGTCATGGGCTTCGGCTGTAACGTCCCCGCGGTCACGAGCACGCGCGGCTGTTCGGACTGTACGCGCTGTACGACCATCTCGGCGATCTCGTTCGGCTCGGCGTGTTCCTACCAGTTCCCCGCGACGCTCGCGGTCTTCGCGGCGGTGGGCATGCCCTGGCTCGTCGGTCCGTATCTCGCGGTTCTCGCCGCGACGACGCTCGTTTACGTCCGCCTGATCGCGCCTCCCGAAGCGCGCACGACCGATCTGGCGGTCGCCCGTCGGACGTTCCTCGAGCGGCCCCGTCCTCGCGCTGTCTGGCGCGAGGCCCGCAGTTCGCTCGACGGCTTCGTTACGACGGCGCTCCCCGTCTTCGCCGCTATCTGCGTCGTCGCCGCGCTGCTCGACTACGTCGGTGCGCTCGAGGGTCTCGGAACCGTCCTCGAGCCGGCGATGGCCGCCTTTGCCCTCCCATCGGAGGCGGCGCTGCCGATCGTCCTCGCGGCGATCCGGAAGGACGGAATCGCGCTCCTGACGGCCGAGTCGACCGCGATCGAGGCCCTCTCGCCCGTCGAGGTGCTGGTCGCCGTCTATCTGGCCGGCGTCTTGCTGCCCTGTCTCGTCACGGCGATCACGGTCGCCCGCGAGGTCTCGGTGCGGTTCGTCGCCGCGATGCTCGCGCGACAGGCCGCCGCGGCGGTCGGGTTCGCGTTCGTCATCGCGTGGACGGGACGGCTTCTGTACTGATCGCAATTCCGTCCCAACGTCGACGGCACTCACCCGGAGACCGCTTGCGGTCGCGGCTGCGTTCGCCCTCGAGGTCCCGCACGCGGAGTCGCTCGAGTTTCGGCAAAGGTGTGAATCTATCGGTGAAGAATAGCTGTAGTTAATAATACAAAGCACTAAAGTAATAATAGGGTGTACCGCGGTTCGATGTACGACTGCGTCATCGTCGGCGGCGGCGTTCACGGGACCTACTGCTGTCAGCGCCTACTCGAGGACACCGCCCTCGAGCGCGAGGACCTCCTGCTCGTCGATCCGCACGACCAGTTGCTCGCGTCGTTTCGTCGGAAGGCGGCGGCCTGCGGGATGGACGAACTCCGATCGACGTTCGTCCAGCACGTCGGCACCGAACCGTTCGGTCTGGAGTCGTTCGCCGAGAGCCGCGGTCGCGAGGGGGAACTCCGGCCGACGCCGGGGTATCCGCCGCGTCCGACGCTGTCGCTGTTCCTGGACTTCGCCGACTACGCGATCGAACGCAAGGGACTCGCCGACCGCCACCGGCGAGCCGCCGTCGAGTCGATTCGCCGATCGACCGAGGGCGACGGCTCGCTGGTCCTCGAGACGGATGCAGGCGACGGAGACGGAGCGGAGGACGGAGACGAAACCGGGAACGGCGACTCGAGTGGAGGGCGAATCCGAACGCGGAGCTGCGTGCTGGCGATCGGTCACGGCGGTCGCTACCGGTATCCGCCGTGGGCCGACGGCGTCGACGCGATCACCCACGTCTGGGACGGGTTCGATCCCGGGCGCCGCGCCGAGGAGACGGTCGTCGTCGGCGGCGGGATCACCGCGGTCCAGCTCGCGACCGCGCTGGCCGAGCGCGAACCGGTGACGCTGTGTCCCCGCGACGACATCGCGGAAGCGACGATCGAGGCCGATCCGCGCTGGATCAACTGGAACCACATCGAGAAACACCTTCATCGGTACCCGCCCGGATCGCGGGTGCGATTCGAGACCGTCCGCGAGGCGCGCAACGACGGCACTGTTCCGCCGCGACTGCTCGAGCGCCTCGAGTCGGCCGTCGACGACGGCGATCTGGTGGTTCGAACCGGCGACGTCCGTTCCGCACGCGAGATCGACGATCGGGTTCGGCTGCTGCTCGAGAACGGCGGCTGTTGCTCGGCCGAGCGCGTCGTCCTGGCGACGGGGTTCGCTCCCGTCTTCGAGCATCCGTTCGTCGAGCGCGTCGCCGCGTCGCTCGACCTCGCGCGCGGCTACCGCGGGATGCCGATACTCGACGACGAGACGCTGGCCTGGCGCGACGCGACCGGCGACGAGACGCCGCTGTTCGTTACGGGCGCGCTCGCGGCGGGAACCGTCGGTCCGCTGGCGGGCAACGTCGCCGGCGCGCGGCCGACCGGATCGCACGCACGCTCGAGGCGCGCCGACCGGCCGTTCCGGCTTGATACGTGCGGATATCCACGAACGTGTATTACGAATCCGAGTCGAAAGCGTTTTTGAGCACGGATACGGGGATTCAGGTAATGACCGCCTACACCGCGACGGTGACCGTTCGGCTCAAACACGGCGTCCTCGATCCCGAGGCCGAGACGACCCAGCAGGCCTTAGAGCGGCTGGGCTTCGACCTCGAGGACCTGCGTTCGGCGGACCGCTTCGAGATCGACCTCGAGGCCGAATCGACCGAGAACGCCCACGATCGCGCGAGCGAGATGGCAGAGCGCCTGCTGGCGAACCCGACCATCCACGACTACGACGTGGAGGTCGACGAGCGGTAGATGACCGTTGCAATAATTCGCTTCGGCGGCTCGAACTGCGACCGGGACGCCGAGCGCGCCCTCGAGCACCTCGATATCGACGCCGAGATCGTCTGGCACGAGGACGGCCTACCCGCCGACACCTCGGGGATCGTCCTCCCGGGCGGGTTCTCCTACGGGGACTACCTGCGTGCCGGCGCGATGGCCGCGCGCTCGCCGATCATGGCCGAGGTTCGCGAGGCCGCGGCCGAGGGGACGCCGGTTCTGGGCGTCTGCAACGGTGCCCAGATCGGCTGCGAGTCGGGGCTCACCGAGGGGGCGTTCACCACAAACGAGAGCGCCCGCTTCCAGTGTGAACGCGTCTACCTGCGCGTCGAACGCGCGGACACGCCCTGGACCGCCGCCTACGACGAGGGCGACGTCATCGAGATCCCTATCGCCCACGGCGAGGGCCGTTACGAGATCGGTGACGACCGACTCGACGCCCTCGAGGACGACGACCGAGTTCTCTTCCGCTACTGCGACGAGAACGGCGAAACGGGGCCGGACGTGAACCCGAACGGCTCGAAACACGACGTCGCTGGCGTCCTCGGCGAGCGCGAGACCGTCGCGGTGTTGATGCCCCATCCCGAACGGGCGACGCTACCCGACGTCGGCCCGACGGACGGCCAGGGGATCCTCCGCGGATTCGAACTGTCCGAGACGGAGGCGTAGACGTCCGCTGCTCCCGCTATCGATCGTCCGACCGCGCCGCCAGACTGCCGATCGAGCCACGACTCAGTTTCTGAGTCGAGTCGAACAGTAATGAGACGGCAGTTCGTTGACGCCGGTATATCCAACCGGTGGGGACGAGCGCATGGGATCTGAAACGGAGGTCGTCTACGTCTGCCCCGACGGCGCCGACGGGACCGTTCGGGAACTGCGCGAACGCGTCGGTCGGGTCACGACCGTCGACGCCGTCGCCGACCGTCCGACGGCCCTCTCGAGCGCCGACTGCGTCGTCGTCGGTGACGGACTGTCCGATACCGATCCGATCGAGTGCTGTCGGCGACTCCGAGCGTACCGCCCCGAGCTCCCGGTGGTCGTCTTCCCGACCGACGGCAGCGAGTCGCTGGCGGGCGCGGCCGTCGCCGCCGGCGCCGACGGCTACGTTCCCCGCGCTGACGGCGTCGACACGCTCGCGACCCGTCTCGACGCCCTCCTCGAGGACGACGACACCGCGTCGTCGACCGCTGTGACTCCCTCCGCGTCCGGTTCGACGACCGATCTCTCGGACCGTCTCGAGTTACTGATCGACCAATCGCCGCTCGCCATTATCGAGTGGTCGCTCGACTTCGACGTCGCGTGCTGGAATCCGGCGGCGACGGAGCTGTTCGGCTACGCGGCGTCGGAGGCACGCGGCCGGTCCGCGACCGAACTGATCGTCCCCGCCGACGTTCGGGGGGAGGTCCTCGAACACTGGGAGCAGCTGCTCGATGGGGATTTCGACGGGAACACCGCGTGGCGAGTCAACGAGAACGTTCGCAAGGACGGGACGACGATCACCTGCGAGTGGGTCAACACGCCGCTGACCGACGACGACGGCGAGATCGTCGGCGTCCTCTCGTTCGTTCAAGACGTCACCCCCGAACGCAAGCGCGCGAACGCGCTCGAGGCGCTTCAGGAGACGACCCGCGAACTGATGCGCGCCCGGTCGGCCGACGAGATCGCCGCGATCGTGACCGACGCGACCGAACACGTCATCGATCGTCCGCTCGCCGCGGTCCGGATCCGCGACGAGGACCGCGAGGCGCTCGAGCTCGCGGCGATCAGCGAGACGCTCGACGAGGTAACGGGCGACATCTCTTCGATCGGACCGGACGGCGGGGCGCTCTGGCAGATCTACGAGGACGGCGAGCCGTTCGTCATCGAGGACGTCAGGACCGAGCTGATCCCGTACGAGATCGGGGTCGCCGTCAGTAACGCCGTCCTCTACCCGCTCGGCGACCACGGTCTGCTGTCGGTGGCGCCGGCGGACGACGCCGATTTCGATCTCGCGGAGATTCACCTCACCCACGTTCTGGCCGCGACGGCCGAAGCCGCGCTCGATCGGCTCGCGTTCGAGGAGCAGTTGCGGGCGGAACGCGATCGGTTCGCGGCGCTGTTCGAGAACGTCCCCGATGCCGTCGTCAGCGCGCGCCAGACCGCCGACGAAGCGATCGTCGAGGCAGTCAACCCGGCGTTCGAACGGATGTTCGGCTACGACGAGTCGGCGATCGTCGGTCGGCCGCTCGATCGGATCATCGTGCCCGCCAACAGGACCGCGGAGGCGGAAACGTTCACCCGCCGCGGCGGTAACGGCGAGACCATCGAGACGGAGGTCAAGCGACGGACTGCCGACGGACTGCGCGATTTCATGATGCGAGTCGTTCCCGTCGACCGCGGTGAGTCGACCGACCACACGTTCGGCCTCTACACCGATATCACCGACCGGAAACAGCGACAGAAGCGCGTCGAGATCCTCAACCGCGTCCTGCGCCACGACATGCGAAACGGCATGAACATCATCGACGGCTGCGCCGAGATGCTCGCCGACGCCGTCGACGACGACGATATCGAGTACGCCACCACCATTCAGGAGCGGGCCGGCGAACTCGTCTCGCTCGCCGAGAAGACCCGCGCCGTCGAGCGCGTCCTGGAACGCGAGTCGGTGACGACGGGCCCGATCGACGTCACCGAGACGATCGAGGAGGCCCTCGACCGCCTCGAGACCGACTATCCCGGCGTCACCGTCACCCGTTCGGTCCCCGACCGACTGTTCGCCCGGATCGACGCCTCGCTCCGGACCGCGCTCTATCAGGTCCTCGAGAACGCGGTCGAACACCACGACCGGTCGGCGCCGACGATCGACGTCTCGGTCTGCGATCGGCGCGACGACGGGATGCTCTCGCTGTCGATCGCCGACGACGGGCCCGGAATGCCCGACGAGGAGCGGGAACTGCTCCAGGGCGACCGGGAGATCACCCAGCTGCGCCACGCGAGCGGTCTCGGGCTCTGGCTGGTCAACCTCGTCGTCACGCAGGCGGGCGGCCAGCTCACTTTCGACGCGAACGAGCCGCGGGGCACCGTCGTCACGCTCGAGATTCCGCGGGCCGACGCCGAACTGGCCCGTTCGACGGGCGACTCGACGGTGACCAGCGACTACTGATGCCGGTTTCGGTGCGCGGCTCTCGTTGCCGGCGAGACCAGCGAAGGACCCGCGCTCGAGACGACCGCTCGACGTGCGGCGGCGCGCGCTGTCGGTCGACCGAACGGGAGTGAGGTCGACCGACGAGTACGTGCGAGGTCTTCGCGAATAGTGCGAGACAGGAGGTCTCGCATACCGTGCGAACGGCGCGAAGCCCGTGAGCAGATGAAATGAGCGAACGGCTCGGAAGACGCTCCGCGCCTTCCGTTGGATGCGTGAGGGAGCGAAGCGACCGAGCGAATCGGCTGGGGAGGGCGTGGCGATTCCCTGTCGCCACGATAGCAGGACGCTTCGTTTTACACCGTTCTCTCGAGGATGCGACGCACCGAGCCACGCGAGTGACGAAATCGACTGGGAAGGTCGCGGGACCTCAGAGAACCTTCGTCCTGGGCCAGCTACGCGTCAACGACTGAGTCAACCTATCGCGTCAGCGGCTGGTTGAAACTCCGCTCGCGCTCCATCACGGTCTCCCAGGTCAGTTCGCACTCACAGGAGACCTGCTCGAAGACCGAGGGATCCTGCCGGAGGTCGAAGTCCTTGATCGCCTTCTGGACGAGGTCGTCGCACTCCGTGCAGTTGTGCGGGCCGCGGTCGGAGCCGTGACCGACCGGGTCCGAGACGACGATCGCGTCGACGTCGGCGGTCTCTTCTAAGACGTGGACGACCGACCAGAGCCACGGCGGGCGGTAGCCGTCGTTGAAGTAGAGTTCGTCGACCATGGTGTAGCGCTGGACGTTACAGGGGTTCATCGAGACGGTGTGACACCCCTCCACGTCGGCGCAGCGCTCGATCGACGAGATCATGTCCTCGACGGCTTCGGACTCGGTGAGGAACGGCGGCTTCATCAGGAGGTAGGCCTTGATCCCCGCGTCGGCGTCGCCGGCCGCCTCCGCGTCGGCCGCGGCGGCCTCCGCGCAGGCGTCCTCGAAGTCCGCGAAGTCGAAGTACTTGTTCACGCAGTCGTGACGGACGCGGTCCGTGGCCGTCTCGAGGCCGATCGCGACGTCCGTATCGAGCCCGTGCTGGGTGAAGTCGCCGATCTTCTCGCGGTCGATGAAGTCGGGCAGCGACTCGAGGACGATCCGGTCGCGGTCGGCGAACGTCTCGGCGATGGCCCGCCGGCTCTCGGCGCCGACCTCGCGCTCGTCGAGGAAGGAGCCGGAGGTGTAGATCTTGATGAGGTCCGCGGTGTCGTCGGCGTTTTCCGACTCGTGCTCGAGGCAGACGTCGATCTGGTCCATCAGGGCCTCGTGGCTCACGCTGCCGCCGTCGACGCTCTCGGCGACGTAGCCACACATCGTACAGCCGCCGGCGCGGGCCCACCGGCAGCCCCCCGTGTTCAGGATGATCGTCAGGCTCCGCTTGACGCCGCCGGGGGTGTTGTCCTCGTCGAGCCAGACGCGGGTCGGCTCGTGGGGATCGTAGCTGGCCTCCTTGCGCGAGCGGATCTCGCGCATGACCTGATTGTGGGCGTCCATGCCCTTGCCCTGCTCGTAGACGTCGGGGCTCGGTTTACTCATTACGAGGGGGAAGCAGTCCGGCGCGTAAAGCGCCTTCGTCTGGGGGCACGAGCGCACCGCTACGATATCGGCCGGCGTTATTCGGAGACGACGATACTGCCGTCTGCGCCGACGCGAACGTCGTATCCGCAGTACGTGAAGCGGACCGTCGATTCGGTCCGTGCGCCGTCGGCAGTCGACGACTGAACGAGCGAATTCAACGCGTCGGGATCGATGGTGTCGTAGAGCGGGGGTAACGCCACCGGATCGGTTTCCTCGAGCGAGGCGACCCGTTCGATGATCTCCAGACTCGGTGTCTCGCTCGATGGCTCTGCAGAGAAGATTGGTTCACTCATTACCGAATGGTCTCCTTCGATGGCCTCGTATCTACTGTCGTATTCTTCCGTTATTTATACCGGGGCGGATGATCGGGGTCGATTCCTCCTTCGGAGCCGTCAGTCGTCGAACAGGTGGCGGAACACTTTGGCCATGATTCGCCGCAGATGCGTCGATAGCGTCGACTGTGAGATACCGAGTTCGTCGGCGACTTCGGCCGCACTCGCGCCCTCGGGTTCGTAATAGCCCATTCGAGCCGCGGTCCGGGCGACCTCTCGCTGGCGTTCGGTGAGAGCGACCTCGGCGTGACCGACGGAGACCGCGCTCGCTTGCGATTCGGTGCTGTAGATCTTCTCGAGATCGAATCGAATGTCCTCCTCGCGACAGAACTCCCAGTAGTCGCCGAGCCGTTCTCGATCGGGCGCGTGTAATCGCAGTTCCCAGTCCCGGTCGACGGTCCGACTGGAAAGCACCTGTAACCCGAGATCGGCGATTTCGGGGCTCGTGAACTTCGTCTCGCGGGTGTGATAGATCTGGTAGACGCGGTGGTCTCGAAACTCCATCGTCACTTCCCATTCGTCTACCGTGTGATCGGTCTCGAGCGCGGAGTCGAACGCTCGAAAGTCACAGTTCGTTACCGAATAGAAGAGGATCGATCCGGATCGATCCGGATAGGTCAACGGCTCAGATTCCACTGCTATTTCCACGCCGTCAACGGTTCGAATCGTCGGCGTCAGTGGGAGATCGGGGTGGGAGATGATCATCTCGGCGATGAAATTCCGTGTCATCGATCTCCCTCGAAGCGACGCACTGCCACCCGTTCGGTCCCGATCGGCCTATCCGAGTCGCATCTCCCGGGTTTCGATGGCGTCACAGGTCGGACAGACGAACTGGTAGGTGACGCGGCTCCCGCTCGTCCGAACGCGCCAGCCGCCTTCGGTGTCGACGTAGCCACACGCCGGGCATTTCGGATCCGACTCGTCGAATTTCGCCTTGAGTCGCTCGAAGGGTGACCGATAGGTTGACATACGTCTAGTTATGGTATGGCATTACATAACAATCTAGGATACCCGTCCGATCGTTGACCCGTTCGATCGGGCACCGCGGTTCTTACGGCGCTGCCGACCCAAGGAGGGCTATGGAGAACGCCGATGCGGCGGAGAACGAGGGTCGGATCGGGCCCGCGGCCAGCGCGCTCGAGGCCGTCGTCGACCCCGTCGTCGCCGTCGCCGACGGGACGATCACGTACGCGAACGGTGCAGCGCGGTCGGCCCTCGACCTGACGGCGTCGACCGAGGGCGAGCCCGGGGCCGACGAGTGGGACGCGGCGAGCGAACTCGAGTCGTGGCCGCGACTCGAGGCCGCCATCGACGAGACGACCGTTGGAACGGCCCGCCGGGTCCCCCTCGAGGACGAGCCGTACGACGCGCGGATCCACCGGGACGCGGCGGTGGCGACGGTCACGTTCGACCGCGACGCGGACGACGCTGCGGCGGCCGAGACCGGGGCGGAGACGGCGATCGGCGAGAGCGACCGCACGGTCAAGGACCGGGCGATCAACGAGGCGCCGGTCGGGATCACCATCTCGGATCCGGACCGCGAGGACAACCCGCTGGTCTACGTCAACGACGCCTATCAGGAGATCACGGGCTACGGCTACGACGAGGTCGTCGGCCGGAACTGCCGGTTCCTGCAGGGCGAGGACTCCGACGAGGAGGCGATCGCCGAGATGGCCGCGGCCATCGACGAGGACCGTCCGGTCACCGTCGAACTGAAGAACTACCGCAAGGACGGCACCGAGTTCTGGAACGAGGTCACGATCGCGCCCGTCCGCGACGCGGACGGAACGGTCACCAACTACGTCGGCTTCCAGAACGACGTCACGGCGCGCAAGGAGGCCGAAATCGCCCTCGAGCGGCGCACCGAGGAACTCGACGACCTCCTCGAGCGCGTGGAGGGACTGATTCAGGACGTCACGGACGTCGTCGCGGGCTCGACCGACCGATCGGAGCTCGAGACCGCGGTCTGCGAGCGGATCGCCGCGGAGGCGGGCTACGACGGGGCGTGGATCGGCGAGCGCAACCCCGCGACGGGGATCGTCGACGTCCGGGCGAGCGCCGGCGCGTGCGACGACGCGGACGGGACGCCGATCGACACCGACCACCCGGCCGCCGCCGCGCTCGCGGAGAACGCCGCCGCGACCGACGCGCTCGAGGGCGGAACTCGCGCCGCGTTCCCGCTCTCGTACAACGGTATCGAGTACGGCGTGCTCACCGTTCGCATCGATCGCGACCGCGAGGTCGACGAGCGCGAGCGGGTGATCCTCTCGGCGCTGGCCCGCGCGGTCGCCAGCGGCGTCAACGCCCGCGAGACCAGCCGCGTGCTCGAGACCGACGCCGTCGTCGCCGTCGAGGTCGCGCTGACCGATCGATCGGTCGCGCCCGTCGCCCTCTCGGCCGCGGCCGACTGCCGACTCGAGTACCGCCGCTCGGTCCACCGCACCGACGACGAGACGACGTCGATGTTCACCGTCACGGGGTCCGACGCCACCGCGGCCGCCCTCGCGGACGCGGCCGACGCCGTCGATCTGGACTGCCGGGTCGTCGTCGAGCGCGAGGGGGAGTGTCTGGTCGAACTCGCCGGCGGCGACGACCTCGTCGGCTGGCTCTCCGAGCGGGGCGTCCGGCTCGAGGCCATCGAGAGCGACGATGGTCAGGCCCGCGTGACCCTCGAGATCCCGCGCTCGGCCAACGTCCGATCGATCGTCGAGGCCCTCGAGGACCGGTACGCCGGCACGGACGTCATCTCCTTCCGGCAGCGCGAGCGCGAGGGCGAGACGCGCCAGGAGTTCGCGGCGCGACTCGAGCGCGAACTCACCGACCGCCAGTTCGCCGCGTTACAGCGGGCGTATCTGAGCGGCTACTTCGAGTGGCCCCGGCCGACGACCGGCGAGGAACTCGCCCAGTCGATGGGCGTCTCGCGGCCGACGTTCCACGAACACCTTCGAACGGCCGAAGCGAAGCTGTGTCGGGCGTTCTTCGGAGACACTGAGTCTTCGGGCTGACACTGCAGGGCCGAATGCCCCTCTTAACGGACTGTAGCCCGGCGCTAGCCGTTGGACGGTCGCCGAGGTTTATCTGTGTCTCCGTGATAGGCCGACGTATGCTCCAACTCGCAACGTCGATACCGCTTCAGACGGGCGGCGGGCTCCTGTACTGGGCAGTGATCTTCTTCGTCCTGGCGATCGTCGCGGCCGCGGTCGGCGCTCGCGGGGTCGCGGGCATCTCGATGGAGGTCGCACGGATCTTCGTGCTGATCTTCATCATCCTCGCGATCGTCTCCCTGCTGCTGTAGCGGGCGGCGCTCGGCGCGGAATCGACGGCTTCGGTCCTTCGCCTCGAGTAGTTTCAGTTACGAGGGCGCAGTATTTTCGCCCCTCACTCGGCTCGGGACGTCACGGTCTCGTCTGACCGTCCAGCGATCGCTCGTCCGACGCCGCGGACGCGACCGTAACCGGATTCGGTTACTTCCGGGTGAGAACGACTAACAGTATAGACGATGAATTGAACGGTGAGGAGTTATCATGACTGATATCGGTGGATTCCAAGATCACGTCGCCCGCATCGATCTCTCGGATGGGGAGGTCGCGTACGAGTCGATCGACGACGAGGACGCGGAGAAGTATATCGGAGCGCGCGGCCTCGGGGTGAAGTACGTCTTCGAACAGGGTCCCGACGTCGACCCGCTCGGGCCGGACAACCTCCTGGCCTTCATGAACGGACCGCTGTCGGGGACGCAGACGACGATGAGCGGCCGGATCGCCGTCTGTACGAAGTCGCCGCTGACCGGCACCGTCACGGACAGCCACCACGGCGGCTGGTCGGGCGCTCGACTGAAGTGGGCCGGCTTCGACGGCCTGCTGTTCGAAGGGGAGGCCGACGAGCCGGTCTACGCCGTCGTCGAGGACGGCGAGGTCGAACTCCGGGACGCCTCCCACCTCTGGGGCGAGGGCTTCCACGACACCCGCGACGCGATCGAGGAGGAGGTCGAGGGGGCCTACGGCAAGAACCTCTCGATCATGGGGATCGGCCCCGGCGGCGAGAACGGCGTCAAGTACGCCTGCATCATGAACGAGGACGACCGGGCCTCCGGCCGCGGCGGCACCGGCTGCGTCATGGGGTCGAAGAACCTCAAGGCGGTGGTCGTCAAGTCCTCGACGAAGATGCCACAACCCGCGGACAAGGAGACGTTCATGGAGGGCCACCAGCAGGCCATGCAGGCCATCCAGGAGTCGGAAGTCACCGCCCCCAACGAGGGCGGCCTCTCGATGTACGGCACCAACGTCCTCATGAATATCGGCGAGGAGATGGACGGCCTCCCGACGAAGAACGGTCGGTACACCTCGACGGAGAGCATGCGCGAGGCCGAGGGCGTCGACATCGACGCCGAGCGCGTCTCCGGCGAGAACGTCCGGGAGAACATCCTCGTCGACGAGCCGACCTGTCACTCCTGTCCGGTCGCCTGCAAGAAGGAGGTCGAGGTGACGGCGATGCACAAGGGCGAGGAGATGAACGTCCGCACCGAGTCCTACGAGTACGAGTCGGCCTACGCGCTCGGCCCGAACTCCGGCCACACCGACCGCGACGCCATCGCGCTCATGATCGACCGCTGTAACGACATGGGCGTCGACACCATCGACACTGGCAACATGCTCGCGATGGCCATGGAGATGTCCGAGGAGGGCAAACTCGAGGGCGTCGGCGAACTGGACTGGGGCGACTACGAGACGATGATCGACATGATCGAGCGGATCGCCCGCCGCGAGGACGACCTCGCGGACCTGCTGGCCGAGGGCCCCCGCCGCGTCGCCGACCGGCGGGACGCCCACGAGAACTCGCTGGCGGTCAAGGGCCAGACCATCGCCGCCTACGATCCCCGCTGCATGAAGGGGATGGGCATCGGCTACGCCACCTCGAACCGCGGCGCCTGTCACCTGCGGGGCTACACGCCCGCGGCGGAGATCCTCGGCATCCCGGAGAAGGTCGACCCCTACGAGTACGAGGGCAAGGGCGAACTCACCGCCCAGTTCCAGGACCTCCACGCCATCAGCGACTCGTTCGACATCTGCAAGTTCAACGCCTTCGCGGAGGGCATCGAGGAGTACGTCACCCAGTACAACGGAATGACCGGCCGGGACGTCACCGAGGACGAGCTCCTCGAGGCCGGCGAGCGCATCTACAACCTCGAACGGTACTACAACAACCTCAACGGGTTCGACGGGAGCGACGACTCGCTGCCCGAGCGCTTCCTCGAGGACGGCATCCCCGGTCAGGGCGCCAGCGAGGGCGAGTACTGCGAACTCGAGGAGATGAAGGAGGAGTACTACGAGCACCGCGGCTGGGTCGACGGCGTCGTCCCCGACGAGAAGCTCGACGAACTGGGCATCGACGTGGGGCCCGGAACGGGCGTCTCCGCGGGCGACTCGCCGGCACCGGCCGACGACTGATCGCCGACGCGGGCGACCCGGCCGTCGGGTCGTCGTTCGAACGTCGGTTTTTCGGACGGTAGGGTTTCAGCTCATCGCGTTTCGACTATGGCTCCCCGGTACGACTTCGGCGTCTATCACTGGCGACGGCGGTTCCGCTCGATAGCCGCCGCGCTCCTCGCGGCCGTGCTCGGCGTCGCCGTTCGACGGCGGACGGACGACCCGCGCGTTCGACTCGCCGCGGGCGGGGCGGCGATCGGTGCGGTCGTCCACGCCGTCCGCGTGCTGCGCCGCCTCCTGTCGCCGCCGCCGTGGGCGCTCGAGCGGGCGAAGTACGACGCGCTGGCGAACCGACTCCCGCTGGCCGACGCGGATCGCGTTCTGGACGTCGGCTGCGGCACGGGACGGTCGCTCGTCGGCCTCGCCCCGCACGTGCCGCCCGACGCGGACGCCATCGGTCTCGATGTCTTCGACGACCGCGTCGTTCTCGGGAACGGGCCGGCGCTCGCGCGACGGAACGCCGACCGGGCCGGTCTCGCGGCGACCCCGATCGTCGGCGACGCGGCGGCGCTCCCGCTGGCCGACGATTCGATCCCCGTCGTCACCGCCTGTCGCGTCCTCCACGACCTCGAGGCGGCGGCCGCGGATCGAACGCTTCGCGAGACGCGACGCGTCTGTCGGCCCGACGGCGCGCTCGGCGTCCTCGAGTTGCCGTTGACGCCCGACGGTGTCGCGCGCGATCCCGAATCCTACTGGGCGGATCGCGTCACCGCGGCGGGATTCCGGATCGAGTCGTTCGACCGCCTCGAGCGCGACGGTCGGGAGCCGTACATCGCGATCGTCGCGACCCCGCGGACCGAGACCGACGGCTGAGCCGTTCGCGGCGCTCCTTCGTCCGGCGGGCGGCCGGCGTCGCCTCGAGACGGTCATCGGAGACGGACTACTTAACGGAACGGACAAATCCTTTATTTCGTCGTTCGTGGTTAGCCCTTTCCGTGGGAGACAATGACAAACGCACGATGTGATCGGCGTCGGTTCCTCGCCGCTGCGGGGGCCGCGACCGCGACCGTCGCGGGGTGTATCGGCGGTCCCGGTGACGAGGGCTCGACCGGCGCCGACGGCGAGCCCGCCGTCACCGACGTCTCGCTGCTGCTCAACTGGCGGATCAGCGGGCTGCACGCGCCCTACGTCGCGGCCCGTGAGAACGGGTTTTACGCGGACGAGGGGTTCGAGAGCGTCGATATCGAGAGCGGGGACGGCTCGGACTTCGCCGCAAACCAGGCCGGACTGGGAAACGTCGAGTTCGCGATCACGAGCGCCGATCAACTGCTGAACGTCAACAGCCGCGGCCTCTCGCCGCGCTGCGTCGCGGTCGTCATGCAGCGCAACCCGAACGTGGTCTTCGCGACCCGCGAGGGGTTCGGCGAGTTGACTGATCCCGGGCAGCTCGAGGGAACGACCGTCGGCAGCGGTCCCGGCATGGTCCGCCAGATGACCGAGGCGTACCTCGAGCACCACGGCGTCCTCGAGAGCGTCGACTACGTCGACGCCGGCTTCGACACCGTCCAGCAGTTGCTCGGAGGCGACCTCGACGCCGCCGGCGGCGTGTTCGGCGACGTCGTCGACGCCGAACAGCAGGGCGCGACGGTCGACGTGCTCTCGATCGACGAGACGATCCGCTCGTACGGCCACCTCGTCGCGACCGACGCGGACTTCGCCGAATCCAACGAGGCGACCGTCCGGTCGTTTCTCCGCGCGACCGCGCGGGGCGCAGCCTGGGCGAGCACCAACCCTGCTGACGCGATCGACCTCCTCGTCGACGTTCAGCCCGAACTCGAGGAAGTCCGCGAGAACCAGGCCGACAAGTGGGGCCGGATGCACGCCGAGTACATGTTCTCGGAGACCGTCCGCGAGCGCGGCTGGGGGTACAGCGAGTCGGGTCCGTGGGAAACCACCTACGAGACGCTCGCGGCGGCCGACGTCTTCGAGGACGACGTCGATCCAGAGGCGGTGTGGACGAACGACTACCTCGACGATGACTCCGAACACATCGCCGACTACGCTGCACGAGTCGAATCGTAACCGACCGCGGGCCTCGAGGACCGCTGCGAACCGGCGGCCGACCGAGGGGCAGCGGATTCGACGGAGCCGACGGAACGGCACCGAACCGACGCCGGAAACGGAGCGAAATCGATGAGCGACGGACGGAGCGAGTCGATGCCCGACGGTGACGGACCGAGAACGGGAGCGGAAGCGATGTCCGACGGGCGAACCGACTCCCGCCGCCATCGCTCGGTCCGGACGCCGTCGATCGGGCGATCGCGATCCGTCCGCGATCGAGTCGCGCCCGTCGGGAAACGCGTCGGACCGCCGGCGCTCGTCCTCGTCGTTCTGCTCGCCGCGTGGCAGGCGGCCGTCGTCGTCACCGGGCTCCCGACGCTGCTGCTCCCGTCGCCGACCGACGTCGCGACCGCGCTGCTCGAGACGTATCCGACCCTGCTCGGCGATGCGGTCGTGACGGGCGTCACCGCCGCAGCGGGGCTGTTCGCCGGCGGCCTCGTCGGCTTCGCGCTCGCGTTCGCGATGACCTACTCGCGGACGGCGACGCGGACGCTAGTGCCCTACGTCGTCGCCTTACGGATCGCGCCGCTGATCGCCGTCGCGCCGCTGCTGTTCCTCTGGTTCGGCCGCGGAATCCCGGCGCGGGCGCTGCTCGTCGCGACGCTGACCGTCTTCCCGATGACGATCGCCGCGCTCGACGGACTGCGGGAGACGCCGGCGGCGTACCTCGACCTCGCCGACTCCGTGGGCGCGTCGCGGCTCGAGACCTTCCTGTTCGTCCGCGTGCCGGCCGCCGCGCCGAGCGTCGTCGCCGGGTTCAAGATCGCGGCCACGCTGTCGGTCATCGGCGCGGTCGTCGCCGAGTTCGTCACGCTCCGGGCCGGACTGGGCTACCGGGTGTTCGACACGGCGACGTACCTCGAGACGGCCGAGACCTACGCCGCGCTGGTCGTCCTCTCGGCGCTGGGTATCGGGTTCTATCTGGTGCCGGTGGCGCTCGAGCGGTTGCTGTGGTCGGCTTCCGAACGAGAGTCGTGAACGGTGGCATTCGAAGGCGCACCTGCACGGAACGCTCGAACCCCGTAGTCTATCTGCGATAGTACAAATCAGCTGCTACGTTTGCTATTCTGTGCTTCACCTGTACTGCGTGTTTGCGGTTGGTCGAGGAGAATAGAGTCCCAGTGACTCCCTTGTTTTGAGGTGCCGAGATTCGGTGGTGTTCAGACGCCACATCCGGCCTCTGTCCGAATAGAGTCACTCGTGACCGTTCCGTCGGGGGAGATCGTTACGGTCGTCCGGTAGTCGTTACAGGTGTCGAAGTATCCGACCTTCCTGACGTGTTCCGTTCCAGTATCGGGTACGGTGACCGTCACCCTGTACTCGGCTGGCCCTCGAAGTTCGCCGTTGATGTCCTCTCTGCCGCCGAGGGAATACGACCGCTCCACGAGCGTTTCGTCAGTTTCGGCGTCGGTGATACGGAGGGCTATTGTCCACGAGCGATCGCCGTCGTTTTGGACGGTCAGCTTATGAGGGTTGGCCTCACCGGTCGTATTGCCAACGCCGAACGCTTCGTCGGACGTTTCGGTGTCCGAGTCATCCCTCGTGTTCGTGTCCGTCTCAGTACCGTCCGGCCTCGATTCGTTCGCGTTCGGACCGGCGGCTTTGATCTCCGACAGACACCCAGCGACGGGGATGCTCGCGCCGAGTACTACAATATATTTTCGTCGTCTCATGACGGCGTCTACTCTGCCGACATTTAAAAGAATCCGACAAGGTGTCACGTCCATTTTACTTAGGCGGAGTGCCCCAGGAGAACGAATAGTCGCGCATCAGGCGGCCGATCGTGAGAAAAACTGGAACTGCGATGAGAACGACACTGACCGGTACGTGAGTTTTCTGTACCAGTCGTGGGATTCGCGAGCGATGATGGAGAAAGAAACCGACCACCGAGGACTGCTACTTGCCGTAATCAACCCGACGCCTCGAGCCCCAGCCACCGCTTCACACCACGCTGAACGAGCACAACCGTCCCGTACAGCGCCAGCCCCAGCGCCAGCAACACCGCGAGCGCCGCGAGCATGACGTCCGGGCGGACGTTCTCCGAGCCCATCAGGATCAGAAACCCCAGTCCGCGATCCGCGATCACCCACTCCGCGACGACCGCGCCCACCACCGCGAGGGTAACCGACTGCTTGAGCCCCGCGAAGACGTCCGGCAGCGCGTACGGGAGGTCGACGTAGACGATCCGCTCGAGCGGGCCGGCGTCGACCGACCGCAGCAGGTCGCGGTGGGCCGACGGGGCGCGCTCGAGGCCGGCGGCGGTGTTCAGCACGAGCGGGAAGAACGTGATGAGCGCGACGAAGATGACGGCCGTCTCCGTTCCCGTCCCGAGGTAGATCAACAGCAGCGGCGCGACGGCGATCTTCGGCAGGACTCTGACGGTCACCAGATAGGGGTAGACCGCCGTCCGGAACCAGGGGAGGGAGGCGACGAGCACTGCCAGTAGGAACCCGGCGGCGATCCCGACGCTGCCGCCGTAGACCACCTTCTCGAGGGTATACCAGGCGTTGTGCGCGTACAGCGTCGGATTCCCCGTCAGTCGAGCGACGACGGCGCCCGGCGAGGGCAGGACGAACGACGGCACGTCGCCGACGATCGTCACCGCCCACCAGCACAGCGCGGCGACGGCCAGCGCGGCGGTCGGGAGGAAAACGTCGCCCGCGAGCGTCCGGATTCGCGTCGTCATCGACCTTGCCCCCGATCTCGCTCTCGTTCTCGATCCCGCTCCCGGTCTCGGTCGTGGGCCTCGTGGAGCGTCCGTCGGACGGTCGCGACCTGTTCCTGGAACGCCCGTGAGCCGAAGACGTCCGCGTCCCGCGGTTCGGGCAGGTCGATCTCGTAGGCGGCCTCGATCCGGCCCGGTCGCCCGCAGACGACGAGACAGCGATCGGCGAGAAATACCGCTTCGGGAACGCTGTGGGTGACGAAGACGACCGTCTTCCGCTCGCGGCGCCAGACGTCCCGGATCTCGACCCCGAGTTCGTCGCGCGTGATCTCGTCGAGTTCGCCGAACGGCTCGTCCATCAGGAGCACGTCCGCGCCGAGGTGGAGCGCGCGAGCGATCGCGACCCGCTGGCGCATCCCGCCGGAGAGCGCCGCGGGCCGGGCGTCCTCGAACCCCTCGAGGCCCATCGTCTCCAGCAGCGCCCGCGCGTCGGCCTCGTCGGGCTCCTCGCCGGCCAGTCGCCGGAGAAAGGTGACGTTCTCGAGGGCGGTCTTCCATCGAAAGAGGGTGTGGCGCTGGAAGACGAAGCCGAGATCGGCACTGGCCTGTGCGGCCGCGGGCGGCCTCCCGTCGAGGCGCACGCGGCCGGTCGTCGGCTTCTGGAGGCCGCCGATCGTCCGCAGCAGCGTCGTCTTCCCGCAGCCCGACGGGCCGACGACCGTGACGAACTCGCCGTCGTCGATCCGGAGGTCGACGTCTTCGATCGCGGTGACGTCGTCGAACCGAACCGTGACGTCCGCGAGATCGATCACGCGGCATCACCGAGCACCGCTCCCTGTTCGAGGGCCGTTCGGAGGCGATCCCACATCTCCGGTCGCTGCCAGCCCCAGCCGCGTTCGCGGACGGCGTCGCTCTCGCCGAACGTCGACGCGGCCCGCTCGAAGGTCCGGCGGATCCGCTCCGGCGGATCGTCGCTGACCGCCGCGATCCGTTCGGCCGCCGGACCGGGATCCCGACGCGCCGCGGCCCAGCCGCCGGTCGTTCCCGCCAGCACGCCCTCGAGCGCCGTCGGTCGCTCGTCGAGCGTCCGCTCGGGGACGACGATCGTCGGCCCGTAGATGGGGAAGTGGTCGGTGAGGTGCAACGCGTCGACGGTCAGTCCGTCGCGCTCGAGCTGTCGCGGATCGGCGAACGAGCCGGTCACGACGTCGGCCTCGCCGCGCCGGAGGGCGTCCCGTTCCTCGCCGTTCGTGTCGACGACGGTGACGTCCTCGTCGAACGACGTCTGGGCGAGGAAGAGTCTGCCGAGCAGTCGCGTCTCGGAGTCCGGCGGCATTCCGAGCCGCCGACCCTCGAGCTGGTCGACGCTCCGCAGCGGCTCGCCGAACGCCTCTCGGACGGTGTAGAGGACGGTCATCGCCCGCTGGTAGCAGATGGCGAGCGGCACGATCGGTTCGCCGGCCGCGCGGGCGCGGACGACCGTCGCGGCGCCGACGACGGCCAGGTCGGCCGCTCCCGAACGCACCCGCTCGAGCGCTCGCCGGGAGCCGTCGCAGTGATCGATCCGGACGTCGACCCCGAACGCGTCGTACCACTCGGCCGCGAGCGCCGCGTAGATCGGGACGTGGAGGGCGTTCGGCCGCCAGTTCAGGGCGAGTTCGATCGGAGAGTCGGGCGGCGCTGCCGGTCCGGACCGCGATTCCGTCGCCGTGCCGACGCGGACGGTCTCGGCGCGCTCGAGCAGGGCGCGGGCGTGGCTCTCGTATGTCGCTTCGATCGTCGACTCGACGTCGGCGGTCGGTCGCCACGCCGTCCGGGGCCGACCGCCGGATTCGACCGCGCTGACCGTCGTTCGTTCGACGAGCTCTCGAGACTCGAGTCGCGACATCGCCTCGCTGATCGCCGTCCGGTTCGCCCCGGTACCGACCTGCAGGTGAACGGTCGTCGTCGGATCGGCCTCGCGCTCGGCCCGCAAGAGCAGATACGCGAGGAGCCGAGCCGGCGTCCGTCCGAGTCCGGCCGCGAGGCTGTCGACGACCGGTTCGTCCTCGTCGTCGAGTTCCCAGACGGAACGCGTTCGCATGGGATGTGCTACCGATCGACTTCCTACTGCATAAGGCTAGCACTACGCGAGGGAAGCGACACCGAACGCGGCGGCGACGCACTAGGTCCGTCTCGGAGACGCCACCGGTGAACCGGCACGCACGGACTACGCTCGCGTAACTGTAGGGTTCTACTACCGCAAAACAGCGCGTTCAATTGGACATTCATTTCTACTGCCCTCATGTTGATTTAGATATTATATTTTGATACCGATTCCATTGACAAGTATTATCCAAACGGGTGGTGCCCTTTCGTGTGTAGTGGTAGCATGAGTCAGACACCAACCGCGTCGAACACGAAACTCGCAGAACGAGGCGATCTGGCGACGGTGCTCGGCGTCGATACAGTGGGAGAGGAGGACGTAACGTGGACGAACCTCGCGGGGCAGGTCGAACCGCGACCGGACTCGACGTTCGCCTCGAGCGGGGCGACGATCCGGGCCGACCTCGGCGACCGGCTCGATCCCGACCTGCTCGAGCGGGAGCGCGGGCGAATCGCGGACGAGATCGGTCGTCTGCCGGACGTCCGCGCGGCGGGCGTTCCGGACGAGCCCGAGGGACTGTATACGGAGGTCGCCGAACCCGGTTGGCGCCTCTACGATCACCTCCTCGAGGTGGGGTTCTTCGAGCGCCTCGACGAGACCCTGCCGCGGTTCACGGCCGACCACGTCGAGACGACGGCGCGCGAACTGGTCCTGACGGATCGGCTCTCGTCGGCCCTCGACGACGCGGGCTTCGACGAGGGCGAGAAGACGGCGCTGCTTTCCGCGGTCGCCAACGACAGCGAACGGCTCTCCCGGTGGGTACCGTCGAATCAGATCCCGGAGGACGTCGAGTTCGAGACGTCGACGATACCCCCGTTACATCAGCGGGCGATGGGCGGAGCGCTGCTGTGGATCCGTGGCCTCGACAGACACCTCTGGCAGAACGAGGTGCTCGTCACCGAGGAGATCCTCGACGACGCGGCGTGGTACGTCAAGGCGATGCTGGGCGGCCTGTTCGTCACGGCGACCGCCGCTCACGATCTCGCCGCGGCCGAACGGTTCACGGACGAACAGCTGACCGCCGCGCTCACCGCGGGGACGGCCGTACAGATCGTCAGTCAGGAAGAGCTGCTGCACGCCGTCTTCTACATCACGGACGAGATGCGTGCGCCGAGCGAACTGAGGTGATCACCCCATGGCACTTCGCAACGACAGGGCCGTTCAGGCCGCACGCGACATCGAACTGGTAGAGATCGAAGACGGCTATACGCTGGTCGGTGGGCCGGAGGAATCGATCACGCAGCAACACGACAGCGACCGCATTCCGGAGGGCGACGTCACACAGGAGATGCTGAGCAACTCGGGCGAGATGCCCGAAGGCTGGCTGATGTACGGCGGCAACTACGAGCAACACCGGGTCACGACCGCCGACGTCATCACGCCCGACAACGTCGGCGACCTCGAGCTCGAGTACGAGCTGTCGGTCGGCACCGGCTCGAGCATGGAGGGGACGCCGATCGTGGTACCCGGCGATCCGCCGGTGATGTACCAGACCAACGGGCCGAACCACATGAAGGCGATCGATCCCCGCGCGGGAGAGGTCCTCTGGAGCTACACGTACGCGCCGCCGATCGGCGTCGAACTCTGCTGTGACGACAACAACCGCGGTGCAGCCGTCCTCGGCGACAAGGTGTACATGACGACGCTCGACTCGGGCGTCGTCGCGCTGAATCGGTACACCGGCGAGGAGGAGTGGTACACGCAGACCGCCGACCACGAGGTCGGTTACTCCGCGACGTGGGCGCCGGTGGTCCACGACGGAACGATCTACACGGGCAGCGCCGGCGGCGAGTACGGCGTCCTCGGGTTCATCGCCGCGCTCGACGCCGAGAGCGGCGAGATGATGTGGCAAACCTCCACGCTCCCGGAGGACGAGTGGGTCGGCGAGAGCCGCACGCACGGCTGCGGGACCAGCTGGATGACGCCGACCATCGACGAGGAGCGCGGCGTGCTCCACTCGCCGGTCGCGAACCCGGGCCCCGACTTCGACGGGACCGTCCGTCCGGGTCCGAACTTCCCCACCTGCGGGACGCTCACGCTGGACTTAGAGAGCGGCGAGCACGTGTGGGGGTTCCAGAGCAGCCCGCACGACGTCTGGGACTACGACGCGGCGGCACCGCGGGTCCTGCTCCGCGACGTCGAGGTCGACGGCGAGTCGATGGACATGGTCGTCGGCTCCGACAAGGCCGGGTGGGTTTACATGTTGGACGCCGAGTCCGGGCAGCTCCACGAGCGCAGCCAGGAGATCTGCCAGCACATCAATATGTGGGAGATGATTCCCCACATCAGCTCGGACGAGCGGATCCCGTTCGTCCCCGGCGCACCGGGCGGTAACGACTGGCAGCCGCCGTCGTACAACCCCCAGACGGGGTACGTCTACGTCGTCCACCAGAACTTCCCGCAGGACCTCTACTGGCGGTACGAGGAGTACAGCGAGGGCAACCCCTACTGGGGCGGCGGCCTCGACGATCCGGCCTCGGAGATGCCCGACGAGTGGAACGAGAACATCACCGCCTTCGCCGCGGTCGATCCCGCGACGGGCGAGCGCGTCTGGCGCGACTGGATCCAGAGCGAGGACGAGTTCTACATGTGGGGCGGCTCGATGTCGACGGCGACGGGACTGGTCTTCAACGGGACCCAGAACGGAAACCTCGTCGCCTACGACGGCGCGAGCGGCGAGCGCCTCTGGGAGTACGAGTTCGACGTCCCGATCAGCGCCTCGCCGATGAGCTGGTACGATCCCGGCGAGGAGAAGCAGTACGTCGCCGTGCAGGTCGGCGGCAGCGGCTGGCTCCGACAGGGGACCCGCGGCGACACGCTCGCCGTGTTCTCGATGGAGGCCTGAACCGAACGGACAACCGAAATCACTCACACACGATACACTCATGACGAACGAACGACCCTCACGCGAAGACGTATCCCGTCGCGGCGTGCTGAAGGGGACCGCGGCGCTCGCGAGTACGGCCGCGCTCACCGGCGAGGCGGGCGCCTATCGCGACGCGTTCGATTTCCCCCTCCCGGTCGCGCAGAACGGCGAGATGGCTCGGACGCTCACACTGGTCGGCATCGTCGGCGGCTGGCTCGGCGTCGCGCCGCACGAAATCGACGGCAAGTCCAACCCGCCGCTGCGACTGGTCGAAGGCGAAGAACACGAGGTCATCTGGGTCAACGGCGACGGATCGACCCACAACTTCAACATCGCCGCCGGGAGCGCCGTCGGCGACGACGTCGAGGTGCTCGAGGTCACGGAGACGGTGACCGAACAGGGAGAGTTCACCACCCTCCAGTTCACCGCCACCGAGGAGATGGAGGAGTACTACTGCCAGCCGCACCCGGCCCAGATGCGCGGTCCGGTCGAACTGATCGATCCCGGCGACGTCCACGAACTGGTAGTGCACGTCGAGGACGAGAACGGCGAGCCCCTCGGCGCCGAGGTCTTCGTCGACGACATGCACTCGTACTCGGACCTCGCCGCCCGGCCGGATCCGTTCGCGGAGGAGGGACAGAGCGAAGAGTCGGAGTCCCAAGAGCCGGGTAACGCCAGCGACAGCGACGGCGGTAACGCTAGTAACGAGAGCGACGGCGGTGGCGGCGGTGGCGACGGCGACGTCGAAGGCGAACAGACGCAACCGCCCGCGATCGCCCGCTTCGACATGCTCGAGAACGGCGAGTACGACCTCGAGGTCTGGACCTACGGCCACGAGCGGGTCACCGACACGGTGACGATCGACGGCGAGGACCGGGAGCTCACCGTCACGCTGCCCGCCATCGATCCGGGCGAACCGACCGAGACCTTCTCGATGCGTCTCGAGGACGGCCAGTGGGTCGGCCAAGGACCCGACGCGATCGCCGATCAAACGAATCCGACGCTCGAACTCGAGGCCGGCGAGAGCTACGCGATCGAGTGGGAGAACGCGATCGGTCGCCTCCAGCCCGAGGGCGAGAACCGGGTGTTCGAACCCCTCCCTGGCCACAACTTCGTGATCGCCAGCGACGGCGACACCATGGACTGGAACACCTACGTCCGCTCGGACTTCACGAGCGAGGAGGGCGCCACCCAGACCGTCGAGTTCGTCGCGAACGAGCAGATGGGCGTCTACCTGGATCAGTCGCAACTCGACGCGGTCGGCGAGATCTCCGTCGGCGGCGCGACCGACGACGAGGCGGCCCCCGACGACGTGACCGCCGAGACGGACGGCAACGAGACGTCTGGTAACGAAACGACCGACATAGCGAGTAACGAGACGGCCGGTAACGAGACCGTCGGCAACGAAACGGTCGAAACCGCCGGCAACGAGACGGCCGGCAATGAGACCGCCGGCAACGAGACGTTCGAGACGACCGGTAACGAGACGGAAGGCAACGACACGCTCGAGGCCCCCGGCAACGAGACGGGCGACGACGACTGACGACGGTCGTCCGTCCGGCGCCGTACGTTTTTTCGGTGTGGCTCCGATGCGCAGAGCGCGTCCGCCGGGTCGAAACCCGTTCGAGCGCGTCGCCCTCCGCGTTCGCGCATTCGCGAGCGAAGCCGCGCTCCGTCACGCGTAGTTCGCGATCCAGTACCCGACGTACAGCGCGAGCAGCGCCGCGCCGCCCGCCCGCGTCACGCGACCGCGAGCGAACAGTCCGGCGACGACGAGCAGGCACGCGGCGAGAAACGGCCAGTGGACCGTCATCACCGCGCCCGCGGTATCGACGGGGCGCAGCAGCGCGATGACGCCGACGTTGGCCGTCACGTAGAACACCGTGCTCCCGACGACGTTCCCCACTGCGAGGTGCGCCCGACCCTGTCGGACCGGTTCGACGGTGAGCGCTAACTCCTCGATCGAGGCGATGAAGGAGAGCACCGTCGCGCCGAACGCGAGCCCCGAGATGCCCAGCGCCACGAAGATCCCCTCGGCGCTCACCACGGTGAGTCCGGAGCCGACCGTCATGCCGACGATCGCGAGGAGGGCGACGGCGAGGCTGAACCGACCGCTCTTCCCCTCGAGGTCGGGGACGAACTCGTCGAGGTCGAGGTCCAGATCGAGATCGGCGTCGCGGTCGGAACGCGCGTGCCGGTCCGCCGCGCGCTCGGGGTCGCGGTCGGGCGCGGGCGCTCGATCGCCGCCGTTGGGTTCCGCTCCCGCATCCGCGTTCGCCGTCGTTCCCGACGCTCCGGCCGTCTCCGCGTCCGCCTCGAGGTCGACGACCTCCTCGACCTCTCCCGAGAGCAGGAACGTCGTCTCCGACCGCCGCTCGCGCCAGAAGATGCCGGCGAGCAGGGGGACGAACAGGGCCGTCAGGAGCGCGCCGTCCGTCCAGTCGAGCGTCCCGTCGATAGAGAGGAGGAACGCCGGAAGCGGTACCAGGACGAGCAACAGCAGGTAGATCCGCGGGACGGCCATCCGAAAGGGGACGGCCAGCCCCGCGACGCCGACGGCGACCGCGAGGACGAACAGCGACTCGCCAAACACCGTCCCGAGCGCGAGGGTCGGGAGGTCGACGAACGCCGCCGTGACGCCGAGGATCGCGTTCTCGAGGTCGATCCCGGCGAGGACGACCGCGAGGAAGAACCCGGAGATACCGAGCGAGACGGCGCTCCGGGCGACGGCCTCGATGAAGACCTCGACGCACCAGATCACGAGGACGACGCCCGTCAGGAACAGGGCGACGAGACCGACGAGCTCCGCGGCGCTCATACGGAGGCCGAACGGCGCCGGCGAACTTAATTCCCGAAGCCGCGTTCGGCGTTTCGAGACGACCGTCGCCGATCCGAACGCTCAGTCCGGAACCGGGACGCCGCCGAAGACGAGGAGTGCGACGAGCCAGTACGCGACGTACAGTCCGATCAGTAGGTAGCCGTGTCCCCGTCGGAGTCGCCCCGTGGCGATGGCGGCGGCGGCGACCGCGGTCAGGACGATCACTGCCGGGAGGTGGAAGACGAGCACGGACGACGGAATCACGACGTCGGCGACGAGCGAGATGACACCGACGTTCGCCGTGACGGAAAACATCACGCTGCCGACGACGTGACCGATCCCGATCTCCGGGATCCCCCGTCGGACCGGTTCGATCGTCAACAGCAGGTTCTCGAACGTCAGGACCAGCGTGAGCACGGTCGCCCCGAAGACCGTCTCCTCGATCCCCCACGACGCGACGATCGCTTCCGACCCCGCCTCGAGCAGGAGCGCGCCCGCGGCGACCCCGACGAGCGCGAGCAGCGACAGGCCGAGCCAGAACGCCCCTTCGTGACCCGATCCGGTGACGAACCGGTCCTCGGGAATCTCCTCGAGGACCGTTCCGCGGTCGATGTTCGCGAGGTCGAGTCGGTCGATCGGCACGCCGCCGTCGGCCTCGATGCGTTCCGCGATCTCCGAGTCCCTGAACACCGGGACGTCGCGCTGGTACTCCCGACCGACGACGTAGCCGAGGAGGGCGACGAACGCCGCGACGAGGACGAGGCCGTGAACGACGCCGAGCGTGCCCGCGAGGACGAACGGAACCAGGAGAAACGGCGAGAGGACGAACAGCGCCAGGTAATCCCGGGGAACCTCGACGGGAAACGGCCGAACGATCGCCGCGACCGCCAGCGTGATCCCGGTGATCGCGAGCGCGGTTCCGAACGCCGTGCCGAGCGCGACGCGCTCGAGGCCGCCCGCGCCGAACACCAGCGCGACGACGGTGTCGTCGAACTCGAACCCCGTGAAGATGATCGCGAGCGTGAAGATCGAGACGCCGAGACCGATCGCGGCCCGAGTGAGGTAGCTGATGAGTTTCTCGACGCTGTAGGTGAGTACAACTGCGCCGACGACGAGGACGACGTATGCGGCCCACGGCCCCTGGCCCTCGATGGCGCTCTCGAGGAGATCTTCTACCATAGCCCACTGCATGCTATCTGCCAACATATAACTAACAACCCGGAGAGGGAATTCCGTTGGAAATCTATACACGCGTCGCGGATCGGCCGGCGGCGCGATCGTCGGGACTGACGAACCGCCGGCCGTCGAGTGAACCGCGACGTCGTCGGTGGAGCTAGTTCTGTCCGTTTTCGACGTGAAATCCGCCGTTCGGGTCGGCGCGCGACGAACGCCGACCGCCGTGACTCGTTACGGAGAGGTTTCTTCGAAGCGGTCGACCCCCGACTCCGCGACGTCCATGTCCTGCTCGACCGCGCCGCCGCTGACGCCGATCGCTCCGACGACGTCGCCGTCTCGCATCAGCGGATATCCGCCGCCGAAAATGACCATCCGCCCCTGGTTGGTGTTTTGCAGGCCGTACAGCGATTCGCCCGGCCGGGTCGGATCGGCCAGTTCGTGCGTCGGCATGTCCAGCGCGGCCGCCGTGTAGGCCTTGTTCCGCGAAATGTCGACCGACGCCAGCCACGCGCCGTCCATTCGATGTTGGGCGACGAGATTTCCCTCCGAGTTCGCGACCGTGATCACCATGGGATTGTCGATCTCTTCCGCTCGCTGTTCGGCTGCCTCGATGACCTCCTTCGCCGTTTCGAGCTGTACTGACTCAACCATGCGGGGTACTACCACATCACCAGGGTTCATAAATACCCGTCGTGGAAAACCGACGCTATACTGCCGGTGATAAATGGGACATCGAGCGGCTGAATTATCGCTCTCACTGGGGGTTCCGGCACGTGTCGCGATATGCGGTCCCCGTGACGATGGTAGTCGTGCGCCCTCGATGAGTGAGTCCGGTGCAGTCGATGGAACGCTCCGGCTGTGACCGGATGGACCGTACCGGCGTGTCTTCCCCTCGGAACCGACGGGCGCGCGACGATCCCCCTCGAGCACAGCGACCACGCGAAGGTTTACAACGCAGTTCGTGGTCCGTTCATCGAGGTTTGATACACAATGTCAATGGACGCCGTCGTCTATCAGGGACCACAGGACGTAGCCATCGAGGAGGTCGACGAGCCCGAGATCGAACACGAGAACGACGTTATCGTCGATATCACGACGACGTGCATCTGTGGGTCGGACCTCCACATGTACGAGGGGCGGACCTCGGCCGATCCGGGGATCGTCTTCGGCCACGAGAACATGGGCAACGTGATCGAGACCGGTGACGCCGTCACGTCGCTCGAGGAGGGCGACCGCGTCGTGATGCCGTTCAACGTTGCCTGCGGGTTCTGCCGCAACTGTGAGAACGGCTATACCGGGTTCTGTACCAACGTCAATCCCGGCTTCGCCGGCGGCGCGTACGGGTACGTCGCGATGGGACCGTACAAGGGCGGTCAGGCCGAGAAACTCCGAGTACCCTACGCCGACTTCAACGCGCTGAAGCTGCCGGAGGGCGACGAGCACGAGGACGCCTTCGCGCTCCTCGCGGACATCTTCCCGACGGGATGGCACGGCACCCGACTCGCGAACCTGCAACCCGGCGAGTCGATCGCCATCTTCGGGGCCGGCCCGGTCGGGCTGATGGCCGCCTACAGCGCCAAGATCCAGGGCGCGTCCGAGATCTACGTCGTCGACCGCGTCGAGAGTCGCCTCGATCTGGCCGAGGACCACTGCGACGCTCGCCCGATCAACTTCGAGGAGAGCGATCCCGTCGAACAGATCAAAGACCTCCACGGCGGCGGCGTCGACACGGGCGTCGACGCCGTGGGCTATCAGGCGATCGACCCCGAGACGGATCCGACCGACGACGCCTACGATCCGGCCCGCGAAAACCCGGCGGTCGTGCTCAACCAGCTCATCCAGACCGTCCGCCCGACTGGCGAACTCGGTATTCCGGGACTGTACGTCCCGTCGGACCCCGGCGCGCCCGACGAGATGGCGGCCCAGGGCCGACTCGGTATCGACTTCGGGAAACTCTTCGAGAAGGGGCTGAAGGTGGGCACCGGCCAGTGTAACGTCAAGGAGTACAACCGGCAGCTGCGCGACATGATCATCGAGGGGCGGGCCGATCCCAGCTGGGTCGTCTCTCACCGCGTCGACCTCGATCGCGCTCCGGAGATGTACGAGAAGTTCGACAAGCGCGAGGAGGGCGTCATCAAGGTCCTGCTCGAGCCGTAGCCGTCTCGCCGTCGGTTCCGGTCGGTAGCGGTCGTCTCGAAGCGACCGATCGGACCGGGTCCTCACCGCGGTCCGCGGGCGAGCCCCGACGTCAGCTTCGCATCCACGCCGTCGGGTGTTCGTCGCGGAGGTGATCCTGATACCGTTCGATCAGCTCCGGATAGGATCCCGCGATCACGTGCCACTCGCAGTGCTCGCACGCCCGTTCGACCGTATCGTCCGCGCTACTGACGTATCCGCCCTTCCGATTCGTGTTCATCGTCGCTCCCTCGCGATCGCAGAGCGCGTCCGGCTCGTTCGACGGTCACTCGCGTTCGATGCCGCCGCGACTTCGCTCCGTTGTCGCGATCGGCCGGAGCGAACTCGAGCGGAGAAACGGGTATACCGCCGGCCGGCGTAGCCCGACGCATGTGCCAGTACTGCAGCTACTCCCTCCACGACGGCTGGACGCGGCTGCTCGAGTACGACGACGTCTACCAGGACGCGCTCCCCGACCGAGCGACGGACCGGTCGACCCACGGCTTCCACGAGTCCTGGGACGAACTCAGCGACCAACTGGAGTCGTAGGGACCGGGGAGCGGTCATAGCGGGAACGGATCGGCCATCGCATCCGTCGCCGCCGCTTCGTCGCCCTCGATCACGCACGCCTCGAGTTCCTCGCGAATCCGCTCTTCGTCCATCTCTCGGCCGATAAACACCAGTTGCGTGCGCCGATCGTCGTCGGGCCGCCACTCGCCGATCGGGCCGGCCCTGACGGACGGACCCGCCTGGCTGACGCCGATCACCTCCTCGCGGTCCGCGACGTAACAGACGCCCTTGGCGCGGACGATCGCGCCGTCCCAGTCCTCGAGCCAGTCGGCGAGTCGCTCCGGGTGGAACGGTCGATCGGACCGGAAGACGAACGACGAGACGCCGTGGGTTTCGGCAGCGCTTCGCCCCTCGTGATCGTGTCCGTCCGCGTCCCCGCGCAGGTGACGTTTCCACCCCTGGGAGCGCTTCGCCCGCTCGAAGTCGAACCGATCGGTGTCGAGGACGACGTCCGGATCCACCTCGCAGTAGCTCGTTCGGAGTCGGTTCGCTCGCGGCTGGAGGGTCTCGACGACGGCTTCGATCTCCTCGAGGACGTCTTCGGGGACCATATCGGACTTGTTGAGCAGCAAGACGTCGCAGAACTCGATCCCCTCGACGAGGACCTCGCTCAACGGTCGGTCGGCGTCGGGTTGAGCGCCCTCCGGAAGCCGCTCTCCGGCGTCGAACTCCTTCCAGAACCCGTACGTGTCGAGGACGGTCACCATCGTGTCCAGTCGGAACAGCGTCGTCGGATCCACGTCGCTCTCGTCGGTCCCCTCGGTGAACACCTGTGCGACGGGGATCGGTTCGCTGATCCCTGAGGACTCGACCATCAGGTAGTCGAACGCGCGACTCTCCGCCAGCCGGGCCGCTTCCGCGAGGAGGTCTCCCTGTAGCCGACAGCAGATACAGCCGTTCGAGAGGTCCACGATCCCCTCATCGTCGTTTTCCCGCGCGATGAGCTCCGCGTCGACGTTGATCTCGCCCATGTCGTTGACGATCACCGCCACCCGCCGCTCCCCCGGATTCGATAGCACGTGATTGATCAGCGTCGTCTTTCCCGCACCGAGGTAGCCGCTGACGACGGTGACGGGGATTGCGCCGTTCTCTGTCATATGATATCTCTTCTCACAACGGGAACGGTACTAAGTGACCGGTCGGAATCCGCCGACAGTAGCGGCCCCGTGACGGTTCACTGATCGGACGGATCGGACGCGTCGAGATCGTCGGCCTGCAGGACGAACGTCCGCTCCGGCGGCGGCGCGATCCGCAACTCGAGCGAACTCGTGAGTCGGTAGTACTTCCGATTGCCGCGCATGTACCACTCGACTAAGTCCGCGTCCTCGAGCGTCGACAGGTGGTGGACGGCGCTCGTCCCGTCCATGCCGACCGCCTCGGCGAGTTCGGAGACGTACTTCGGCTCCCGAGAGAGTTCGCGGAGGATCTCGAGTCGCGTCCCGTTCCCCAGTACCTCGATCAGCGACATGGT
The DNA here is from genome assembly GCF_037914945.1 of Haloterrigena sp. KLK7. Classification (NCBI taxonomy): domain Archaea; kingdom Methanobacteriati; phylum Methanobacteriota; class Halobacteria; order Halobacteriales; family Natrialbaceae; genus Haloterrigena; species Haloterrigena salinisoli. The sequence goes on along the minus strand of NZ_CP149787.1, from coordinate 825,134 downwards.
CCCACGTCGGTCGCCGTCCCAAGAAGGATTTCGCAGGTACGGTCACCCTACATACAGGATTCGAAGGACGTTGGTCCAGGTTTATGCCACCGCGCATGGTATCAAATGGCATGTCTGACCGAGTCACCCTTCCGGAGGACCGCGATCGCGAACGCCGGACGATCACCGACGGGTTCTTCGAACGGGAGGTGTACCTCTCGCGCGAGGAGACGGCCGCCTTCCTCCGAGAGCTCGCCGATCAGCTCGAGGCGGACACGACGGTGACGGTCGCGGGGTCGACGTGGGAGATCCCCTTCGAGTACCGCGATCCGATCGAGGTCGAGATCGAGTTCGCGAGCAAGCGCGAGCGCGAACTCGAGATCGAACTCGAGTTCACCGAGCGGGGCGACGGGTCGGATCTCTCCGTCCGCTGACCACTGGCGGGGTTCAGTTCCGGTCCTTCCACAGTCGCCAGAGCGCACGGTACAGCGTCCACAGCTCGCAGTCGAATCGATCCCCGAGCGACCGTCAGGTCTCGAGGTACGCCTCGTACTCCGCGGTCGACGGCGGGGCCGGGTACGGTTCCGTCAGCTCTCCGCAGTCGCGCAGTTCGATTCACGGACTGTATATCATGGGCGAGAACCCCGTGATGAGCGAACCCGACGCCAACGCCGTCGCCGAGCGGCTGGCGGACCTCGAGTTCACCGTCGTTCAGGACATCTTCCCGACCGAGACCGCGGAGTTCGCCGACGTGCTCCTCCCGGCGACGACCTGGGCCGAGCGCGGCGGCACCGTCACTAACACCGATCGTCGCGTCCAGCGCATGCGCGGCGTCGAGAAGGTCCACGAGAACACGAAGCACGACCTCGAAATCCTGTGCGAGGTCGGTCGGCGCCTGTTCGATGACGGCGACGACCTGTTCGACTTCGAGGATCCAGAGGAGGTCTTCGAGGAACTCCGGCAGGTGTGTCCGAGCTATCACGGAATGACCTACGACCGGCTCGGCGAGGAGGGCGTCCACTGGCCCTGCTACGAACCGGGCGACGAGGGTGACCCGTTCCTCTACGAGGAGGAGTTCGAGACCGAGAGCGGACTGGGCCACATCGAGGGGGTCCAGCACACCCCGCCCGCCGAAACCCCGGACGACGAGTACCCGCTGATCCTCACGACGGCGCGCCTCGAGGAACACTACAACACGGGCACGATGAGCACCCGCTCGCCGACGCTCAACCGCCAGACGCCGGAGAACTTCGTCGACGTCCATCCCGACGACGCCGAGCGCTACGGGATCGAGGACGGCGAGTACGTCCGGCTGCAGTCCAGGCGCGGCGAGATCACGCTCGAGGCCCGCGTCACCGAGGACACCAAGGAGGGGGTCGTCTGGACGACGCCGCACTTCGCGGCCGCTTCCGCCAACCGACTCACCAATCACGTCCTCGACGAGCGAGCGAAGATCCCCGAGTACAAGGCCGCGGCCGCCGAGATCGAGGTCGACGTCGAACCGCTCGGCGAGACGGCCGATCCGGTGGCCGACGACTGATCGGCGCTCACAGCGGGGTGTCGTCAGTCCGGGAACTCGAGGTCGCCGAACCGCTCGCGGTTCATCCAGTTGCGACGTTCGAATATTTCCGTTAGGGACGATACACTCAAAAACTAAGTCGAAGCCGTCCCTCTCGAGAGACGATGGTGACTCGCCCAAGGATCGGCGACGACGCACCGGAGGATCCGGAAGATCTCCTCCCGGAGCGGAGCGTACTCTCTCTCGAGGAGTATCTCGACATGCAGGCCGCGATCTCGAACCGGACGCGGTTCGAGATCGTCTATCGGCTCTCTCACGCGGACGAATTGACGCCGACAGAACTCGATGCGGTCATGGACGTCGACGACAGCACGCTTCACTACCATCTCAACGAACTCCGCGACGTGGGGCTCGTCGAGAAGCGCGTTCGGACGGAGCGAGACCGCGACGGACTGTACACGTACTACAGATCGACGATTCTGGGCGACGTCATCCTCGAGCACGGCGTCGAGGAGCTCATCCGACGCGAACGGGACTTCCGCGAGGCGTACGACAGCAGTCGGACCGGGAACTGATCCCGCTCGACGGACGAGGGTGCTCTACTGGCGGATCGAACCGGGAGCGACGCTTCTGGAAGCGATCGCGAGAACACCCAGATCGGATACGTACTGGACGGTCCGTCGACGGCCAGTATCGAGGGCGAGGAGGGGAGCGACGATCCGGTGGTCGGAATCGTCGCCGGCGGTCACGCCCCGCCGTCCCCCGCTGGCACCCACTCGAGGAGCGGACTGGACTCGCCGACGGCGAGCGCCGCGATCGATCGCCCGCAGCTCTCGCAGTCGGTCTCGAGGGCCACCCGCGGCCGTCGGCAGCAGTGTTCGACGCGCTCGCAGCGCGTCTCGAGGCGGCCGTCGCAGGCGGGACAGCGCTCCCGGAGCAGTCGCAGCCCCGCGAGCACGTCGCGGCGATCCGCCGGTTCGAGCGTCTCCCAGCCGTCCAGTCGGGTCCGGAGCTCTCGGTCCGCGGCGACGTCGGCCGCGAGCGCCGCGTCCGACTCCCATCGGAGCCGCTTCGTCCCGTCGAGTTCGACGGTGGCCTCGCCGCACGAGTCGATCTCGTCGGCGTCGACGAGGGACGCAACGGCGTCGGCGGGCGATTCCACCGCACCGCCGGCCGGGAGGCGGTCGGTCCATCGCTCTCGGAAGTCGTCGGTCAGGCGGAGCCCGTCACCGTTCGCCGTCGAGCGCACTACGTCGGCCGTTGAGAGGGTCTCGACGGCGGCCTCGAGGTCTGCCGTCTCGATCGTCGGCCGTCGTTCGGGCTCCGGGGCGTCGGCTTTGCCGAACCACGAGAGGACGCGGTCGGGCAGATACCGTCGCGTGAGCGTCGGCGTTCCCGGAATCAGATACCCCCGGAGGTAGACGAGGAGCAGAGCGCACGCGAACGCGAGCGCGCCGGCGAGCGTGGAGGTCGCGACGCCGAGCCCGACCGCGAGGAGGGCTGCGATCGCGACGTTCGCGACCGTACAGGGGAGACACCGATTCTCTCCGGTGTACTCGGGCCGCTCGAGTCGCGCGACGATGGCCGGAACGTCGATCACCGGGGACACCGTCGACGACTACGCGCCGAACGGCGAAAAAAGGCCGCCGCTCGTCTCCCTTCCGCGGCGTCGACTTGAGCCGCCGACCCTCGCTAGATTCGACAGCTTTCGGGTATGATTTCGGACTCGATCGTTATTGATAGTGCCACGAATACCGGTCGTTCGTTACGAATGTGTGGTAACACCTAACACACTTCGGCGGGAAGAGAACGATTGTGAACGACGATGACTGAACTCGGTGGATTCCAAGACAACGTCGCACGTATCGATCTGAGCGACGAGGAGGTGAACTACGAGTCGATCGACGACGAGGACGCGGAGAAGTATATCGGAGCGCGCGGTCTCGGGGTGAAGTACGTCTTCGAACAGGGCCCCGACGTCGATCCGCTCGGGCCGGACAACCTCCTTGCCTTCATGAACGGACCGCTGTCGGGAACGCAGGTGACGATGAGCGGCCGGATCGCCGTCTGCACGAAATCGCCCCTGACGGGGACCGTCACGGACAGCCACCACGGCGGCTGGTCCGGTGCTCGGCTGAAGTGGGCGGGTTTCGACGGCCTGCTGTTCGAGGGACAGGCCGACGAACCGGTCTACGCCGTCGTCGAGGACGGCGAGGTCGAACTCCGGGACGCCTCCCACCTCTGGGGGAAGGGCGTCCACGAGACCCGCGATATAATCGAGGACGAAGTCGAGGGGGCCTTCGGCAAGAACCTCTCGATCATGGGGATCGGTCCCGCGGGCGAGAACCTCGTTCGCTTCGGGAACATCATGAACGAGGACGATCGGGCCTCCGGCCGGGGCGGCACGGGCTGTGTCGCCGGGTCGAAGAATCTCAAGGCGGTCGTCGTGAAATCGGGGACGAAGATGCCCAAACCGGCGGACAAGGAGACGTTCATGGAGGGCCACCAGCAGGCGATGCAGGCCATCCAGGAGTCGGAGGTCACCGCACCGAACGAGGGCGGCCTCTCGATGTACGGGACGAACGTCCTGATGAACGTCACGGAGGAGATGGACGGCCATCCGACGAAGAACGGGGTCTACACCTCGGGGAACGCCTACAACGAGAGCGAACCCGACCGACCGCACGACCTTGACGCCGACCGGATCAGCGGCGAGAACGTCCGTGAGAACATCCTCGTCGACGAGCCGACCTGTCACTCCTGTCCGGTCGCCTGCAAGAAGGAGGTCGAAGTCGACGTGATGCACAAGGGCGAGGAGCTGAACGTCCGGATGGAGTCCTACGAGTACGAGTCCGCCTGGGCGCTCGGGACGAACTCGGCCAACGACGACCGAGACCAGATCGCCCTCATGATCGACCGCTGTAACGACTTCGGGATGGACACCATCGACACGGGCAACATGCTCGCGATGGCCATGGAGATGAGCGAGAAGGGGTACGTCGACGAGACGATCGACTGGGGCGACACCGAGCAGATGGTCGAGATGATCGAGCGGATCGCCCGCCGCGACGGCGAACTCCCCGACGCGCTCGCGGAGGGCGCCGAGGGCGCGGCCGAGCGGTTCGACGCCCACGACTGCCGACTGGACGTCAAAGGCGAAACCATCGCCGCCTACGACCCCCGCTGTCTGAAGGGGATGGGGATCGGCTACGCGACCAGCAACCGCGGGGCCTGTCACCTGCGGGGCTACACGCCCGCGGCGGAGATCCTGGGGATCCCGGAGAAGGTCGACCCCTACGAGTGGGAGGGCAAAGGCGAGCTCACCGCCCAGTTCCAGGACCTCCACGCCATCTCGGACAGCTTCGACATCTGCAAGTTCAACGCCTTCGCCGAGGGGATCGAGGAGTACGTCGCCCAGTACAACGGGATGACCGGCCGCGACGTCGACGAGGACGAACTCCTCGAGGCCGGCGAGCGCATCTACAACTTGGAGCGCTACTACAACAACCTCGTCGGCTTCGACGGCAGTGACGACTCGCTGCCCGAGCGCTTCCTCGAGGACGGGATCCACGGCCAGGGCGCTTCCGAAGGCGAGTACTGCGAACTCGAGGAGATGAAGGGGGAGTACTACGACCACCGCGGCTGGGTCGACGGCGTCGTTCCCGACGAGAAACTCGACGATCTCGGTATCGACATCGGCCCCGGCACGGGCGTCTCCGCGGGCGACTCGCCGGCGGCGGCCGACGACTGACGAGCGTCCGTCCTCCCTCTTTCGCGACGAACTGGTAGCCGATCAGTAGATACTCGACTGACCGAGCGAACGCCCCGGTGCCAAGGACGTGACTGCTGAACCACTCGTATGGGGACGGAACGGTCCGTCGTCAGGGTCCGCGAGCTGAAGGGGAACCCGAAAACCGCTCGTCCGCGTCGCCGGTCGGCTCCTCGAGCGCGCCGAACGCCGTCCGCTCGATCGTGCCGGAGCGGCCGCTCCCCTCGAGGACGACCTCGAGCGGACGGCCGAGTGAGCCCTCGCTCTTGGTCTGGTCGGAACGAGCGAAACGACTCGCGCGGCTCAGGTCGGGTCCGGTCGGTTCAAAAGATCGATCCGCGGGCCGTCGGGACGTCCGCTACGACGTGATCCGAGCAGTGGTGTTCCCAGCGGCTCGTCCGGTCACGTCGGGGACGTTCAGTCGTCGGCGACGGCGTAGTTCGCGCTGGCGTCGGTTTCGGCGTCGGGTTTCGTCATCTCGATGGCGACCTCGCCGTCGTCGATCGAGACGTGGACGTCGTCGAAGGACTTGCGGTACTCGGTCGCGTGCTTGCCGGAGGTGTTGATCCGGACGCGCTCCTCGACCAGTTCGGCCTCCGTCAGCTTCTCGACCTTCCGGTAGGCCGTCGACATCGGGATGTCGCACTGCTCGGACAGTTCCGTCGCGGTCAGCGACTCCTCGCTCGTCGCCTCGAGGATGGCGCGGCAGGCGTCGTCGTCTAACGCGCCGAGCACTGCGCCGGCGTCGATCGCGTCGTCGGTTGCGGGCCATCCTCGCTTGGGTGAGTTCGTAGCGGACATCGTCTTCACTCCTACCTACTGGCCCGACCCCCTCCAAATGAGTCCCACTAAATCTGGGTCCTTTATATACGGATGCGAAAATCGGCGCGTGAGGCAGCCTGACACGCGTTCCCAGCGGGGACGAATGACGGGTCGCTCGCTCACCGGCGGGAGACGGGCGGAGCCGCGCGGACGCGGTCTCCCGGCCAGACACAGGCTTTACGAGGCCGGCTCCCCCACCAGTAGCTATGCCCTCGGGGATTCGAGCGGAGATCAAGATCGACGATCCGGCCGACTGCGTCGTCACGGCGGCCTCGGCGGCGGCGAGCGGTCGCGTCCTCTCCGTCTCGAGGAGCACGAACCCGGACGCGCCCGAGCGCGTGACCGAGGAGTTCATGCTCGAGGCCGAAGAGTATCCCGACGCGTTCGACGTGGACGCCGACGTCGACATCGCGCCGGTCTTCTCCTACGGCTCGAGCGAGGTGTATCGGTTCAGTCGCGAACTGGGCCGGGGCTGTCCCTGCGAGTGTATCGAACGCCACGACTCGCCGCTGGTCGACGTCCGCACGAAGGGGGCGTCGCTGTACCTGACCTTCCACGCGTCGGACATGCACGGCCTACAGGCGATCATCGGCGATCTCAAGGAGCGGTACGCGAACCTCGACGTCCAGCGGCTGCTGCAGTCCCAGCAGGACCACGACGAGCGCAACCTCGTCTTCGTCGACCGGAGCACGCTGACCGCCCGGCAGCTCGAGGTCCTCGAGACGGCCCACCGGATGGGCTACTTCGAGCACCCGAAGCGAGCCAACGCCGGCGAGGTCGCCGAGGAACTCGGGATCACCAGCACGACGTTCACCGAGCACCTCGCGGCCGCGCAGACGAAACTGCTCGATGCGATCCTCGAGTACGACGACTGATCGCGCCGACCGTTCGCTCGTGATTCAAAAACGCTTCGGGACCTACTGCGGTTCGGCGTCGAACCGCAACCCTATATATAGTGGACGCACAGCTATGAACGTAGACGACCCACGAGACACACGGATTACGCCACCCTCATGAGCAGATACGAATTCAACTGTCCCGAATGCGGCCAAGCGATCGAGGTCAACGAGGAGATGCGCGAGGCCACGCTCGAACACGGGTGTCCGGTCTGCGGTGCCGACGTCACGACCGCGGACTTCGCCGCCGAGCAACAGACGAACTGACGCTCGATCTCACACGCCGATGGCACCGCCCGACCGACGTCACCCCTCGCGATCGACTTCGGTTCGCCGTCCGTCGAGCGAGTCCGGATCGAGCCGGTAGAGTTCGATATCCAGATCTTCCTTGCCCTGCGCCCAGATCTCGAACAGCGGTCGCTTCGCCTCCCCGTACTGGGCGATCTGGTCCGGCGTCAACTCCGCGGGCGGAATGTCCTCTAAATTCCCCGTCGCGATGACGCTCCGATAGGTCGAATCCTGCTCGTCGTAGACGACGAGCCGCGCCGCCGGCGAGGACTCGAGGAACTCCCGCTTCTCGCTCTCCGGCGTCGATACCAGCCGCATATAGAACACTCGCTCGGCGTCGTCGTACCCGTACGAGATCGGAATCGCGTAGGGGTCGTCCGTGCGCGCGAGCGATAACACCCCCGTCTCGTGCTGACCGAGGAAGTCGTCGATCTCCGCGTCGGCCATGTCGGTCTCCTGATCGATAGCCATCGTCTCAGTGCATTGAGCAAGGGCGAACACGCTCTTTATAGTTGCCATCGCCGTCGACCGCGGTTCACTGACTCGTTTCGTCGGCGGCCCCACCGCTCGGTTCGCTCCCGTCCGCGTCCGCCGGTTCGTCCTCGTTCGCGCCGTTCGCATCGTTCGTTCCGATACAGACCGGCTCCCGGATCTCGAGGGCCGTCTCGAACGCGTCCTCGCGGTCGGTTCGGCGCCCGATCCGCAGCAGTTGCTCCTCGTGTGCGCGACGGACGGCCGATCGCTCGCGATCGGTCAGGCCGAGCTCGTCGCCCACCCGTTCCCAGTGGCCCCACTCGACCAGAAACGCCTCGCGCCGGTCGTCCGCGTGGACCCGCTCGTACTCCCGCCGGTAGCGCTCGCGCTCGGCCGCCAGGCGGCCCTGTGCCCGGTCGACGAGCTCCGGCAGTCGCGTCGGCGCGACGCTGGCCTTCGCCGCCGTGAGCACGAGGATCTGGCCCTCGATCGGCTCCCCCGCCATCAGCCACCCGCGCGCATCGCCTTCTGCGCGAAGTCGTCGACGAGCGGCTCGAGGCGGTCCTCGTCGCCCTCGAAGACGACCGTCACTTCGGTCAGCTTCAGCGACGGGCCGATGCCGACCTGCTCCGACGAGAGGGTGGCCGTCCAGTCCTCGCCCGCGACGGTATCGTCGTCGACCTGCTCGCCGCCGAGGTTCGTCAGGTAGCGGATCGCCAGCCGTTCCGAGATGCCGCGAAAGGAGCGTTCGACGCGCGTTGCCATACTCGCAATACGGCGGCCGATCGGATAAACTCGCGTGTTGACTCCGAGCCCGTGGACCGCGTCGTCCTCGTCGATCTCGGCCAGCGACCGGAGTGTCAAAATAGCGCCACCGTTTTGTCATTCGGATACAATATTTCTGTCAATGAGTCTCCATCTCGACTCCGTCGGAAAGCGCTACGGAGACGGCTTGTGGGGCGTCCGGGACGTGGATCTCGAGTTAGATACGGGCATCCACGGACTGCTCGGACCGAATGGGGCCGGCAAGTCGACGCTGATGCGCATTATTACGACGGTCGCGGAGCCGACCACGGGAACCGTCACTTGGAACGGAACCGACGTCGCCGAGTCGCCGGACGTCGTCAGGGAGGTGCTCGGCTATCTCCCGCAGGACTTCGGCGTCTATCCTGATCTGACCGCCGCGGAGTTTCTCGAGTACGTGGCCGCGCTGCGCGGGCTGGATCGGGAGACGGCCAACGCTCGAATCGACGAACTGCTCGCGCTGACGGGCGTCGAGCACGCGCGGGATCGGAAGCTCCGCACCTTTTCCGGCGGGATGCGCCAGAGCGTCGGCATCGCACAGGCGCTGCTCAACGACCCCGACCTGCTGGTCGTCGACGAACCGACCGTCGGACTCGATCCCGAAAAGCGGGTGCAGGTTCGGAACCTGCTGTCCTCGGTGGCCAGCGACCGCGTCGTTCTCCTCTCGACGCACATCGTTCCCGACGTCGAGGCGACGGCCAAGCGAGTCGCGCTGCTCGACGACGGCGAGCTGTTGGCCCACACCGATCCCGAATCGCTCATCGACGCCACCGACGGCAAGGTCTACGAACTGCTGGCTCCCCGCGACGACCTCGAACGACTGCGCGATCGGTACCGGGTTTCGAGTACCGTCCAGCAGGCCGACGGCGTCCGTGTGCGACTCGTCGCTGACGAGCGCCCGACTCCCGACGCCGAACCGGTGACCCCGACGCTCGAGGACGCCTATCTCAACCACGTTGGACCGCGAGCGATAGAGGTGACGTAGATGGCCCCGGTCCTCGAGACGGTTCCGACCGCGATCCGTATCGCTCGAGCCGATTTCCTTCAGCGGACCCGATCCCGGCGGTTTCTGCTCGTCCTGGCGATCGTCGCGTACGTCGGCCACCAGCTGAACGTCGGGACGTTCGAGCTGTTGTACCAGGATACCGTCGACGGAGCCACCGTCGACTACCGAGGCGAGCCGACCGCACCGTACGTCGGGCTGACGACCGGGCTCACCGGGGCGACGTTCCTGCTGTTTTTCGGCTACTACGTTCTCGCGAGTTCGCTCGAGCGCGATCGATCGACGGGGTTCGACGAACTCCTCGCGAGCACGCCCGTGAGCGACCGCACCTATCTCTTGGGCAAGTGGCTCAGTCACGTCGGCGTCGTCGCGGCGGTCCTCGCGACGCTGGCCGCGGCTGCGCTCGTCAATCACGCCGTTCACGGCGTCGGCTCGACCGACCCGGTCTGGATCGTCGGTGCGGTCTTTCTGGTCGGGTTTCCGATCGGTTGTTTCGTCGCCGGCGTGACGCTCGTCTTTCAGTCGACCGACCGGCTGCGCGGCACGGCCGGGAACGTGACGTACTTCTTCGGCGCGGTCGCGCTGTTGTCGCTGGTAGCGGCAGCGTTCGCGGGGGACGATGGTGCAACGTCATCGATTCCGGTCTGGATTCGGGCCGTCGACTCGATCGGGCTCGTCGCGGCCGGCGAGATGACGTTCGACGCGTTGCTCGCGGTCGCTCCCGACTACGACGGTCCACCGGTCGCGAACTACGGGACCGGCACGATCGACGGCGAAGTCGTCACGTACGAGTGGAACGGCGGCTCCTGGCCCGCGTGGTTCTACGCGAATCGCCTCGGGCTCGCGCTGGCGGGCGCCGGACTGGCGCTCGCGGCGACCCTGCCGTATGACCGATACGCACCGCGCGACGAATCGCCGGGTCGTACTTTCGGCGACCGGCTCGGTCGGTTCGTTCCGTCCGTCCTCTCCCGCGAGGACGCGGACGGGTCCGACGCGACCGATCCCGCGGACGTCTCGTTGACGCCGGTTACCGACCGCTCGGCCGGCGGATTCGGACGGCTGTTCGTTCAGGAACTCAAGCTCCTGACTCGCGGCCACGCCCGCTGGTGGTATATCGGAGCAGCGGTCATCGCTATCATCGGACTCACCAGTGCCGCGCCGCCCGAGGCGATCGTCTCGGCCGCGGCGATCTGGCCGCTGTTCGTCTGGTCGGGGATGGGCTACCGGTCGGTCGCCCACCGGATGACGCCCTTCATCGTTTCCTCGAAACAGCCGTATCGACAACTCCTCGCGGAGTGGGCCGCCGGCGCGGCCGTGACGGCGGCGTTTCTGGGCGTCGCCATCTGGCCGACCGTCCTCGAGGCGGGTCTCGAGGGACTGCTCGTGATCGTCGGTGCGGTGCTGTTCGTCCCCTCGGTCGCCCAGGCGTTCGGCCTCTGGAGCCGGACGCGACGGGTGTTCGAACTCGGTTATCTCGCGCTCTGGTACGCCGGCCCGCTGAACGGCGTCGCTCCAATCGACTTCGCCGGGGCGACGACCGAAACCGTCGGTACCGCGACGCCGCTGCTGTTCGGTGCCGTCGGGTTGGTCGCGCTCGGCACCGCGCTGGGACATCGGTATCTCCGGACGTAGCTGCCGTCTGCGTCCACTTTCGCCTCGAGTACTCGCAGCCGTGATGTCTCAGAGGAGCTGTTCGTTCGCCGTTCTCGTCGATCAGAGCAGCGTCCGGAGCGAGACCACGGCGACGACGCCGGTCACCAGCGCGAGGACGATGCTCTCGGTCCGCCACATCACCACCAGCACGAGCGCGGCCGCGCCCCACTCGGCCGGCCCGCCGGCCGCCAGCTCCGGTCCGAGGACGGCGATCACGATCGCGCCCGGCAGGACGTCGAGCCCCGCCTGCAGCCGGTCGCTCACCTCGACGTGGCGGACGAGCCAGATGCCGCCGACCTTCGCGATGACCGTGACGACGGTCATCGCGAGGATGACGCCGACGACCAGCGGCTCCAGCGAGAGGACGTCAGCCATCGTGTCTCACCACCTCGACGACGGCCGCGGCGAACCCGCCCAGGGGGATGTACCACTGGCCCGGGAGGGCGTTCGCCGCGAGGACGCTCGTGGCCAGCGCGACGAGCCACGGCGCCAGCGTCGACCGCCCGTCCCAGAGCTCGACGGCGAGCGCGACGAAGACGGCGGCGAGGATGAAGTCGACGCCGTACTGCGCCGGATCGCCGACGGACTCCCCGGCGAGGACGCCAAGGATCGTCGATCCGACCCAGCACAGCCAGAGCGCGACGCCGCTGCCCAGCAGGAAGGCGCCGCGGCGACTCCCCGACGCGAGCTCCTGCATCGACAGCGCCCAGTTCTCGTCGGCCATCAACACGAGACTCGAGTAGATCTGGCTCGGCGAGAGGTGGCGAAACCACGGCTGCAGCGCCGCCCCCATCAGCGAGTAGCGCACGTTGACCGCGAACGTCGTGGCGACGATCGCCGCGATCGGGATCGGATCCGCCCAGAGTTCGACGGCGATGATCTGGGAGGCGCCCGCGAAGACGGTCATGCTCATCAGCGCCGCCTCCGCGAGACTCAGCCCCGCCTGATTCGCGAGGACGCCGAACGCGACCCCGTAGCCGCCGACGCCGACGGCGACGGGCAGACAGGCCAGAAAGCCGGCGCGAAGCCCGTCCCAGCCGAACGTGACGCGCTCCGGGTCCGAATCCGGTCCGTCGTCGCCAGTCGCGTCGCTCGCGGTGCTTCGAGCGGCCGCGTCCGATTCGGTGTCCGTCGCCATCGCGTCGTTCTGTTTCACTCTCGGCGGATCGCCGCCTAAACGTTCTCGGAACCGGCGTCGGGTTGTGTCTCGTTCTCGTTCGACTCGGAGCCGATCAGCTCACGGGGAGCCCCGGTCCTCGGCTGACTCGCGCAGCGGCGGCCGTCGGTCTCGCCCCGAGGACGCGTGTACGTCGGCGTTCGCGTCCGTCACCGCGTCGGCGGGCGCCGCTTCGCGCCAGTCGACCGGTCGCTCGGCGCCGCTGGCGCGATAGCCGAGGTCGGCCGGTCCAACTCCCTCGAGGACGCCCCGGTCGAGTTCGGTGAGGACGTCCTGTACGAAGGGCCAGGGGTCGTCGCGACTCAGGAGATCGAAGTTGGGCTGGTCGTAACAGGAGCGGCCGATCGCCCGAAGCGTGTCCGCGATCGACGGGCGATCGACCAGGTCGGAGTCGTCGTGGAGGTGGCTCAAGACGTGGGCCAGTTCGCCCTTGAGGTAGTGACAGCCGACGCCGACGTCGTAGCCGGCGTCGATCTCGTCGGCGCGGTCGGTCGCCAGCCGCCAGTAGTACCGCGGGAAGTCGGCGCCCATCCGCGCGTTCGCGGCGAGCGAGGTCCACAGGCGGGGATTGATCTCCGTGAGGTAGAACTCGCCCGTCCCGGGGTGGCGCATGTACTCGATGCAGGCGAGGCCGTGCCACTCGAGTTCGTCGAGCAACGACAGCGCGACGTCCTCGAGGTCGTCGTCGCGGATCGATTCGCGGTAGACGCCGCCGCCGCCGGTGTAGGACGTCCCGCGGAACTGTCTGTGCTGGACCGTCGCCACGGGCTCGCCGCGCTCGTAGAGGGCCCCGACCATGTACTCCTCGTCGATCGGGACGAACTCCTGGACGATCGGATCGTGGCCGAACGTCTCGCGCAGCGACGCCGGCTCCACCGCCGCGCCCGGCTGCAGGTGTTCGACGGTCTTGCTCCGTCGCACTCGCCCCGGCGGAACCGATTCGACGTACTCGTCGACGAGGATGTTGTACCGGGACTTGACGACCGACGGTCGAGAGATCGTGTCGACCGCCTCGAGCGGCCGCGTCTCGGGAACCGGGACGCCGGCGGCCTCGGCCGCCTCGGCCAGCCGGACCCGATCGTGAACGCGGCGGAGCGTCTCGAGGGTCGGCCACGGCGTCGCGACGTGCTCGGCGAAGGCGTCCCGGTACTTCGAGAGGACGAACGCGTCCGGCTCGCGGGTGGGAACGACGGTCCGAACGTCCTCGCGCCGAGCGAGCGCGAACAGGGCCGTGGCGTACCCCTCGAGGTCCGTCGTCGGGTCGGGAACCAGCACGGCTTCGTCGCAGTGTCTCGAGCAGAACGATTTCGCCGTCGGCTCCTCGGAGACGACGATCGTGTGAACGCCGGTCGGCGACAGCGAGCGGAGACAGCAGTCGGAACTCGGGACGGAGACGGCCGGGACGACGATCGAGTCGCGAGTGAGTGGATCAGACATGTATCTGGAGACTCGAGTGACGTCTCCGCTACCACCGACGAAAGAAGAGTCGCGTGAGACTGCAAGTGCCGGAATTAAGTTTCCCAACCAATCTAACAGGTAACCAGCGTGGGCGGTCTCGGTACGATTCGGTCGACCCTCGAAAACCGATTCGACGGTGACTGACGACCAGCGTCGTCAGGATCCAACGGTTCCGACGGACGCGCGATACCGCTACCCGCCCGCGACCGGCGGAAACACTGACAGCCGATCGCCGTCCTCGAGGTCTGTCTCCGGACCCGCCATGTGGGTCACGTCGCGGCCGTTCTTCAGCACGCTCAACTGCGCCCTGATCGCGCGGTCCGACCCGTCCGTCTCGAGCAACTGGCCCTCGAGGCCCTCGTACTCGGCCTCGAGAGCGGCCAGCACGTCGCCGACCGCGGCGTCGTCGTCGAACGATTCCGTCCGTTCCTTCTCGCCGACGGCCTCCCGAAAGGTCGCGAAAAACCGCAATTCGAGTTCCATACCGAGTGATGGTCGCGGAATCGCATAAGTTCGGGTGGCCGACCGCGGCGACGGTCGACGGTCGACCGTCGATCGTCGGCCCGCTCTGTTGGTCGTCAGGCGACCGAGGCCGCCGCCGCGGACGTGTAGCTGACGGCGTCGACGTCGGCAGTTTCGAGCGCGTCGGCGATCGCGCTGGCACCGATCTCCGCCGCCGCGTCGGCGTCCGCGGCGTCGACGACGACGGTCACGGAGAACTCGAGGGTGATCGTGTACGGGTCGAAGGGCGCGGTCGGGTGCTCGTACACGTCGGCGTCGTCGATCTCCCAGTCGGCGATGGTTCCCTCGGCCGCGAGGCGCTCGAGGTTCTCGGCGAGTTGCTCGGTCGCGTCGTCGCAGGCGGTCGTGTCGCTTCCCCCGTGGAGGGTGATACGGGTCGTTCCGGCCCGCGAAACTGCAAACTCCATACCTATCCCTATCGACCGCGCGGGTTTGAAGCCTTGGTCTGTATTCACACGCCGTCGAGCTCGTTAGTGGTCGAACTGGGGTAAATCGTCGTCTCCGGACCGCGGGCGGTCGATCCGGTACGTCACGTCGTGGTCAGCGAGCAGCGATCGCATCCGTTCGACGCCGCCCTCGGTGTCCCATCCTTCGCACGTGTAGTGTCTGTACGGGTGGCGCAGCCACGAGTACTCGCGGTGGGCGAACACGTCGACCGCCCCGTTGCCGTCCTGAAACACCGCGACGTGCAGTTGCCAGGACGAGAGCGGCGACCGCCGTCGGACCCAGCTGCCGGCCGACGGTCGCCCGTCTCGATGGATCTTCAGGGAGGCGATCGGTTCCGGTTCGAACGCCATCGCCTCGAGGTCCGCGCGGAACGCCTCGAGGCCGTGCGGGACCGTCCCCACGTACTCGTCGGGGTGCTGGAGACACTGCGCGAACCCACCGAACGGTTCCTTGATGCGGTGAAGCGTCGGGAGAACGCGACGGCGCACGCGCGTCGTCAGATCGATCGCGTCGGCGGCGTCGCGGTCGTCGGTCGAGGCCACGGTAGGTCTCAGGTCACGGGCGAGCGCAAAATCGTTGTGGCTCCCGGCGATCCGGCGCACGGCATCCGTCGACTGCCGTGAATTACGCTCCCGGAGGGATATATAGCCCTCCGGAGGGGCGCCTCGAGGCAGCGGCTATCGGTACGGCCCGCCTACAGATCCTGCAATCGAATGCCGTCCTCGACCAGCCGGGCGTTCCGCTCGCGCTCGAGGTGGTCGGCGAGGTCGTCGTGGTCGTAGAGCTGGGCGATGACGTCGGCGTACAGCGTCCGCCACGCGATCGCGTAGATCGGCGACTGCCCCCACGCCCGCAGCTCCGGCACGAGGTCGTCGTAGGTCTCGCGGCGGTCCTCGAACCGTTCGATCGCCTCGAGGACGCGACCCGCCGCCTCGCGGTCGTCGTCGGCGTCCTCGATCGCGCGGTTGAGTCGCTGTTCCCAGCCGGCGACGGCCTCCTGCATGTCCGCCGCGGCGGTCTCGTCGTCCTCGGGCAGTCGCTCCAGAACCGGTTTCGGCACACCGAGTGTGATCTCGTCCATACCGCGAGTATGGGCCGCGGTCGGGAAGAAACTACGGCTGCCCTACGAGTCCCGTTCCACAGAGCCGTCGTGTCGCGTACGCTCGATACGACTCGAGCTATCGGCGAGAGCCGTGGAATACGCCTGCCGTGCGGTCGGTCCGCGCGGTCAGTCGCTGCCGTCCGCGGCGACGGCGTCGGAGAGCGCTCGCATCGTGAGGCTGTTATCGATTCCGAGGATCCGTCTCGGTAGGACGACGAACAGCAACAGCGTGAGCATACTGCTCGTCGCGAGTCGATGAAACTGATCGACTCGGTCCAGCCGAGGCAGGAACTCGGCCACTGTCCCGATCCAATTCGGCGCGAGTCCGACGACGCCGCTGATACCGATCGCCGCGAGTGCGATTCCGCCGAGGAACATCGGAACGAGCGCGGGATGCGATCCACCTCGCTCGGTTCGCCGGAAGAGTAACCCGTCGCAGAATACGGTGATCCCGGCCAGTCCTGTCACGACGTAGAATCCCGTCTGGAGGACTGATTCCGTTGCCATAGTTCCCTATACGTCGTGTCTGGTTATAAATGTGATCGTGAGTATGGTCGCGACTACCGCTCGTGAGTGACGACATCAAACCGGCGAGTACTCGCTGTTCGATTCCGCTACGCCGACTGGTGTCTGGCCAGCATCACTTCGTCGACGTACGCGTCGTCGATGCGGTACTGCTGCTCGTGGACGCCCTCGCGCTGCCAGCCGTTCTCCTCGAGGAACTCGATGGCGGTCTCGTTGGTCGCCGGCAGGTTCTGGTAGCACTTCCGGTAGCCGGCGTCGCCGGCCCACTCGAGGCCGTACTCGAGGAGGCTCGAGCCGATTCCCTCGCGGCGGTACTCGGGTGCGACGCCGAGGGTAAGCTCGGCCGTGTGGGCCAGCGACGGCAGTTCGTGGGCGTCGACGTGGAGCCAGCCGACGACGTCGGAGTCGGCGTCCTCAGTGCCCGGTTCGTCGGTCGCGTCCGCGGCCGATTCGTCGTCGATGGTATCGGATTCCGACTCGAGACTCGCGACGAAACAGACCCGCGAGCGCTCCTCGTTGGCCCGTACGAGCGCCGAGTCGCGCTCGAGTCGCGTCGCGACGTTCTCGGCGACGATGTAGGGACCCTCGTCGGCGACCTCGCGCATCGTCTCGACGATCCCCTCGCGGTCTTCCTCCCGCGCCGGTCGAACCGTGACGGTGGCGTCCTCGAGGTCCAGTTCCGTCGGCGTCGCGCCGAGCGCGAGGCGGACCTTCCCGTCGGTTTCGGTCAGGTACCCCCGGTCCGTGAGTCTCTCGATGCAGGACTCGAGGTCCTCGGCGGGCGGGCAGACCGATTCGGTGTAGGTGCCGGATCGGGCCGGTTTCGAGTGGGTCGTTCCCGATTCGATGCGGATCGCGCGCGCCAGTTCGGCCGGCTCGACGGCCCCGTTTCGTTCGACGTACTCGTAGACCGTCCGTTCCAGTTCGTCGTCGAGATCCTCGGGCGACATCCGCGGCTGGGCGCTCATACCCCCATGACCACCGACGGCCGGTATTATTATGGACGGCGTATCGCTCCGCAATCGGCCATGACGCCGATCGAAATCCGTCGTTCCTCGCGGCCGCGGACCGCTAATTGTTCGTTGGATCCGTCCACGAAGGGGCGTTGGTCCCCGTTCGCGGCGGTGCCAACCGGGTTTCGTCTCGAGTGACCGATCGAGGCTGCTGAAACCGCCGGTAGTAGTTCGGCCACGAGTCGCTGATTGTTACCGTCAGAGTTTCGGGGGATGGGTTATTTTTGTGCTTTTCTAGGGCTTTTCGTGGTTCGGACGGCCACATCGGTGTCGCATCAACCACCGTTCTCGGTGAGACGCCATCGAATACGCGAAAACAGCCAAAAATTCGACCACTCGCAGAGTGTCGCCACTCACAACAGGCAGTCCGAGCTGGTGTAGAGCGCTAGTCGGGTGGGAGTAGTGGTGAGCAAACCAACTCGACACATTCACCAGCCGTCAGAACCGGCGCATAATCGATCTCACCACCGACACCAGCCTTCAACAGAAAATCGGTGAGCCGCCAGATATTGTGCAGCAGCACCGCGAACACGAAGTAGAACAACCGCACTTGGTAATCTTTCGAGGAGGTCTCTGCCAAGAAGTCGTTCTTGATGCTCTTGTACTCGTTCTCGAGCTGCAGACGACCTACCCGAGCGCCCGCTCGAAGAGATCGCGGCGTCGCAGGCTTTAGGCATGGATAGACTGCTAATTCCACTAAAGCAAGGTAAATTTCATCCCGACGATTACAATCATTAGCTAAATTTGGTCAAAACTTTTAATATTATTCAATCCATACAGGATATATGGAGAAAGAGGATTTTAAAAAGCTAGGTGCGATGTTCAGTGCGTTATTTTTTGGCATTCCATTTTTCACATATACATTCAATACCCTTGGCATAATCAGTATTAATATTTCAACAGATTTTTTATTATTCCTTCTCGGAGGAATACTTTCATATTTCATTTTGATGGCTGGCGCTTATATTATATTTAAGGACATGACTCCATAGTACAGTGCTCGAAATATTCCCGGATAGTCTTCTTCGAGTCGGTCAACGAACTCACTCGAGAGGTTCGTCGTCTGATCAACCATCGCGCGAACACGAGCTGAAGTTCCGGTTCGGCATCGTGGTCGTCGTCGGCGGCGATCGTCTCGAGTTCTCCTTCGAGGTTCTCCAATTGTGACCGTTCGAACGCGCCGGGTTTCAGCGGTGCGATCACGTTTTCCGCGGCGTGGAGGCCGCTAATCGTGATATTGTCCCCTTCCCCGGAAGGTCGAATAGCACGAGGTCGTATCGCGGTGTGATCTCCACGTCGATGAACGATGCGAGTCGATCATACCGATCCTCGAGGGGGACGTTCACGAGATCGTTGTCCTCCGCGGAAAGGCTGTCGTCCGCGGGAATGAGGTCGACGCCTTCAGCGGTCTCATAGACCATCCGGTCGACGACCTCGTCGGCGTTGTCCCGAAGCGAATCCCACTTGTCACTGAAGACGATCGATATCGGGATATCTGGATCCGCAACCTCGTCTTTGAGTCCGAACTGAGTGGCGAGAGCGTTCTGCGTGCCAGCAAGATCAATCAAGATCGTATTGAGATTGTGATCGTGGAGTCCCGAGACGGCCATATGCCCAGCGCTGGTTGTCTTTGCGATGCCGCCTTTCGGGACGGAGAACGCCGCCGAGAGAATATCGTCGCTCATTGTCGGTCCTCCGTTCTTCGAATTCGCATACCGTCGGAAGAGCTATTCTATATCGCGCTATGTAATTTATCGAGTGCTGGTAGGGCTGTGGATTCACTCGCAGCGACTCGTCGTAGACTCGGAAAAAACGGACTGAGAACGGGTTCTCGAGTCGATTCCCTCGCCACGGCAGCTCGCGGTTCTCGTCTCCCGACCACACGGGGGTGATTTTAGCGGTGTACCCGGTTCGAATCGATTCAGAATGCGGTATCGAACGCGGGAACCGGGTCCATACCGCTCGCCGACGGACAGACAGCGTCGTCGACTGTGCAAGCGAACGCGACCGATCGTCCGAGCCACGCTGTCGACCAGATCCTATAGGTCAACGATCGACCGATCGACTGGAGAAGCACGTTTAGTTTGTGTTACACTATGGGCGTTCCGACGGGATTGGCTGCCCGGCAGCCCCATCGCTTCGGTCCGACGAGTGCGCGAGACGCGATATCAGGTATTCTGATCTCGAGGACCATTCTACCGCCTCGAGCTACGGGGTTCGAGGGTCGAATCGACCGGCGCTCGCCGGCGTTCCCGAACCGAGCGCCGTCGGCCGCGATGCGATGGTTCTGCATGGTTCGGTGCCGGACGATCTCGGTTCGGCGACCGCGGATCGGCGACCGTTCCCGTATCGATCACCGCGCGACCGAGTCGGTCGTCGAACCGGTATCCGTCCCGAGTAACGGCTGGATCGGCGAAGTTCGCTGGTTCGGTCGACGGCCGACTTCGAGCGCGTTGGACCGACCGCTTCTCGCTCGGATCGGCCGGACGATGATCACTGTATCGGACGGACGGGTTCACGTCCGTCGGTCGGCTGGGCTCGCATCCGTCGAACGGCCGCGTTCGCATCCGCGAGCGACCGTACCGTCCGATAGACTTCCCCAATTAACGCTGCTCGAGTCTGCGGCTCCCGTCCTGTAATGAGCCGAAACACCCTCCATAAACCACATATAGCGATATAGAATCCCCAATCGTTTCGGAAATTTCGGAATCGGGACGGCATCGTTTACAACGACCGACGTGTAACCGAATCGGTGTGATCGTCGACGGTCGCGTCCTGCGCGAGGACTTCGTGCCCAGCGAGGTGGTTCACCGACACGACGAGGTGAACCTCCTCTCGGAATCGCTGGAGCCGCTGCTGTCCGATCGGCGGGCCGACCCCGCGTTCCTGTTCGGCCCGACCGGCGTCGGGAAGACCTGCATCGCCAGGTACGCCCTCGGCCAGTTGCGCGAACAGGAGCCGTCGATCGACGTCGCCTACGTTAACTGCTGGCAGGAGTACACCCGGTTTCGAGTGCTCTACGGCGTCCTCGAGGCGGTCGGCCGAACCGTCGACATCCACCGGTCGACGCCGAAGGACGAACTGTTCGATCGGTTGCGCGAGACGGACGCCCGACCCGTGGTGGTTATTTTAGACGAGGTCGACCAGCTCGAGGAGACGGCCGCGCTCTACGACCTCCACCGACTGGGTCACGTCTCGCTGGTGCTGATCGCCAACCGCGAGGAGGAACTGTTCGCGAGCTTCGACGATCGGGTCCGGTCGCGGCTGCGTGCGGGGACCCGCGTCCGGTTCGACCGCTACGGGACCGACGAACTGGCCGCGATCCTGGCCGAACGGGCGGACAAGGCCCTCGAGCCCGGCGCCGTGAGCGACGGCCAGTTGCGGACGATCGCCGACGCCGCGTCGGGCGACGCCCGCGTGGGGATCGGCGTCCTCCGGTCGGCCGCCCGCCGAGCGAGCCGGCAGGGACTCGAGTCGGTGACCGACGACGTCCTCGAGGCGGCGATCCCGGACGCGCGGACGGCGATCCGGCGCGAGACCGTCGAGGGACTGATCGAACACCAGCGGGTGCTGTACGACGTCATCGCCGAGGCCGGCGAGATCGATCCGGGCGACCTCTACGACGAGTACGAGCGTCGGGTCGACGACCCCAAGACCGAGCGGACGCTGCGCAACTATCTGACGAAAATGGTCCACTACGACCTGATCGAGGCCGTCGGCGAGCGCCGCGGGCGGACCTACCGGCTCGTCGACGACGCGATCGGCCGGGAATAGCGAGTCGATCGGGGTCGATCGGGGTCGAAGCCGGATCGGATTGGGCCCGCGAAGCGTGGGGAACAGCCGGCGAGAGTCGCTCCGCCGGCAATCGTCGACTGGAGGGCGGTCGACGGCGAACCTAATGTCCGTCCCAGCGACTGTCGGGCGATGATGAGACTGATCGCGGGCGACGCGTTCGAGCACTACCTTTATACTCGTCAGTCGATTTTTGGATAGCAATCGTACATGGCACCCTCTGATTCCCCGACTCGCCGGTTTCGGTCTCGCGTTCGCCGTCGAGAGGCCGTCACGGACCTCGGCGAGCGGGGGCTGCCGAACGACGCGATCGCGTGCGCCGGTCGGCAGACCCCACGTATATCTGTGCTCGCGGATAAGTGGGGACAAGAGTGGACGATTTCAGTTCGCGATCGGGGGATCGGGATCGATCCGATGGGCGCAGATCGCGTCTCCAGGTGTTCGATCGACTCCACGGCGGTCAGGAGTACGAGGGCACCGGGATCGGGTACGCTCCGTCACTGTATCGTCGAGCGCCACGGCGCCGAGACCGCGACTGGAACCACGATCGAAAATGAGTGATTCGAGACAGTTCAAGCCGGAGCCAGCACAGATCCTGTTAGTCGAGGACAATCCCGGGGACGTCCGACTGACCGAAGAAGCGTTCAAACAGGGCCGCATCGAGAACGACCTCCACGTCGTCTCGGACGGCAACGAGGCGCTGGAGTTCCTCTACCAGCGCGGCGAGTACGAGGACGCGCCGCGGCCGGATCTCATCCTGTTGGACCTCAACCTGCCCCGGAAGGACGGCGAGGACGTCCTCGAGGAGCTCAAGGGGGATCAGGAACTGCGATCGATTCCGGTGATCGTCCTGACGAGTTCCCGGGCCGAGGAGGACGTCGTCAGGTCCTACGAACTCCACGCCAACGCCTACCTCACGAAGCCGGTCGATCCGGACGACTTCATCGAGACGGTTCGGGCCTTCGAGAAGTTCTGGTTCTCCGTCGTTCGGCTCCCGCCCGAGGGTGAGGGCCAATGAGCGAGACGAACACGCGGGCCGACACCGACGAGGCGACCGCCGAGGTCGACACGCTGGAAATCCTGCTGATCGAGGACAACCCCGGCGACGCGCGGCTGATCCAGGAGATGCTCCGGGGAACCGAGGAGCTCGCCCAGCGGGTCAGCTCCGACGAGTCGGCCGGCCGAACGCCGGAGATCACCCGCGAGAACCGGCTCGAGGACGGTCTCGAGACGCTCGAGGCGACGCCGGTCGACGTCGTCCTACTGGACCTGAACTTGCCCGACAGCGAGGGACTCGAGACCCTCGAGACGGTCCACGCCGAGGGCGAGTCGACGCCGATCGTCGTGCTGACGGGCGTCCGCGACCAGCAGGTCGGCGTGCAGGCGATCCAGCGGGGCGCACAGGACTTCCTCGTCAAGGACGAGGTGACCAGCGAACTGCTCGTGCGGACGATCCATCACGCCATCGAACGCGCCCGGCAGGAACGCGAACGCCGGCGCCAGCGCGAGCAACTCGAGGCGCTCAACCGGCTCAACCGGATCGGCCACGACATCACCCACGCGGTGATCACGACCGAAACGCGAGCGGACCTCGAGCAACGGGTCTGCGACCGCCTTGCCGAGTCCGACGCCTACCGGTTCGCGTGGATCGGCGGCGTCAACCCCGGCAGCGACCGCGTGGTTCCGAAGGCGGCAGCGGGAATCGAGGACGGCTATCTCGACGCCATCGACGTCAGCGTCGCCGAGGATGACGTAACCGGTCAGGGGCCGGCCGGAACGGCAATTCGAACCGGCTCGGTGCAGGTGATGAGCGACATCCAATCGGATCCCGAGTTCGAGCCGTGGCGCGAGGAGGCGGTCGAGCGCGGCTACCGTTCCTCGGCGGCGATCCCGATCGTCCACGAGGACCTGGTCTACGGCGTGTTGAACGTCTACTCCGAGTCACCGCGGGCGTTCGAGGGGCCGGAGACGACCATCCTTTCCCGGATCGGCGACGTCATCGCCCACGCGATCACGGCGATCGAGCGCAAGGACGCGCTGGTCAGCGACGCCGTCATCGAACTCGAGTTCCGCGTCGAGGAACTGGCCCAGCCGCTGATTCAGCTGTCGACGGCGGAGGAGTGTACGATCGAGTTCGAGCAGCTGATCCACGGGGACGAGACGTTGCTCGCGTACGGTTCGGCCCACGACGTCGATCAGGAGGAGTTCCGCGAAGCGGTCGACGAGACCGACGGGTTCGGTGACGTCCGCTTCCTCGCGGTCAGGCGCGACGCCTTCGAGTTCGAACTCGTGGCGCCGGCGGCCGTCTCGCTGTTCGAGACGATCGCGACCCACGGCGGTCGCGTCCAGTCCGCGACAGTCGACGACGGCGAGTTCCGCTTCGTCGTCGAACTCCCGCGCGGTCGGGACACCCGCCAGATGATCGAACTCATCAGGGAACAGCGCGACGACGTCACCTACCTCGCCCAGCGGACCCGCGAGCGCGGCGACCGCAGCGATTCGGGCTCGTCGTCGGTCCTCGAGGACGACCTCACCGAGAAACAGCGGGCGGCCCTCGAGACGGCCTACTTCGCGGGCTACTTCGACTGGCCCCGCGAGAGCACCGGCGAGGAGATCTCCGAGCGACTCGGTATCGCGCCGGCGACCTTCAACCAGCACCTCCGGACGGCCGAGCGGAAGTTCTTCGATTCGGTGCTCGGCGAACAGTAGTCGCTGACCGCATCCCGGTTTTCGATTCGGGTTGACTACCGATCACGATCGAGAGAGATCTCTCCGCGTACTCGCTAGCCGGACGCCGGACCGACCGCGAGCGGAGTTTTAGGTCATGCGAAAAATTATAAAGATTTTGAAAAGTTATATGTAGGTGGGAGCCATCTACTAGGATGTAATGAATACGCAGAAGTCCGTTCAGCAGGAAGCCGGCACCGTCGAGGAGAACGCGCTCAGACTCGAGCCCGAGAAGGCCGAACAGATCATCGAGGCGCTGAACCGCGACCTCGCGGATTCCTACGTCCTCTACCACCAGCTCCACAAGCACCACTGGAACGTCGAGGGCGCCGAGTTCCTCGATATCCACGTCTTCCTCCAGGAGGTCTACGAGGACGTCGAGGAGGCCGCCGACGACCTCGCCGAACGGCTGCAGGCGCTGGGCGGCGTTCCGCACGCGAACATGACGACGCTGGCCGAGAAGGCGACCGTCGAGCCCGAGGACGAGGACGTCTACGACATCCGGACGTCGCTCGAAAACGACCTCGAGATGATGGGCGACATCATCGAGAGCAACCGCCAGCACATCGAACTCGCCGAGAACCTCGGCGACCACGCGACCGCCCAGATGCTCCGCGAGCAACTCACGACTATCGAGGAGCACGCTCACCACATCGAGCACTACCTCGAGGACGACACGCTCGTCCTCGAGTCGGCGACAAACTGACGCGGCTCGCAGTCGACGGACCGCTCGCGACTACTCGACACGAGGGAGACGTTCGTCGTCTCCCCCCGTTCCTGCTTCGAGCAGCGTTTCGGCGACTCGTTCGGTGACGACCGAACTGACGCTTCCAACGAGTTCCATCGCTTCTTCGTCCGGATCCGGAAGTTCGAGCACCTCCCGAAAGAACGTCGACAGGACGACGTAGCGCTCGTGGAGCTCGGCGGCCGTCTCTCGTCCCCGATCGGTGAGCGTCGCCCCCTCGTACGGTTCGTACGTGAGATACCCCCGCTCCTCGAGTCGCTGGAGCGTTTCCGTCGCGGTCGACGGCGACCGGTCGAGTTCGCTCGCGACGTAGCCGGGCGCGATCGGTTCGGTCTCGCCGCCCTCCCGCGTCGCGAGATAGATCGCGAGGAGGTACCGGGGCGCGTCAGTCATACGCGACGAGTGGGGCGCGCAGACGAGTTGCTGCACCCCGATAGACCGACTCGAGCGGCGAACCGTGCGACGACGGAGCGGACGAGCGTCTCGTCGCCCGTCCCCGGACCGAATCCTTGTCCATACGATTTAGGCTAACCTAAACCGTTAAAGTAGTTGCGACTATCTCGTTCGGCCGCTCGCCCACGCCGACGGTCGCTCGACGCCGAACCGCCGAGGGGCCTCGGGCGGGATGCAGTACGCGTTCGGGAACGCAACCGGACGATCGGATTCGCCCGCGACCGAGACCGTTCGGAGGCCGATCGCGACGGAGTACGACGGCGTTCGTCGATCCCCGCGGCCGCCGTCATCGGCCGGGCGCTCACTCGCTCGACGGTTCCGTCATCGCGTCGGTCGTTCCGTCCGACGACCGCACCGGCTCGAGTCAGCGGCGAAGTCGACCGGCGAGGTTCCGCAGGAGGACGCGACTCGAGAATCGGAGCGTCCGCCGCCGGTCCCGGTAATAGAACGGTCCGAGCTCCGCATCGGGGACGGATTGGGGTTCGACGGTCGGTTCGCGCAGGGCCTCGATGCCCTCGGGCAGGAGACGGATCTGGAGCGCCGCGAGGCGGTCGAAGACGTCCCAGAGCGTCCGACAGTCGGCGATACTCGTCTCCTGGTAGGCGACGATCTCGCCGCCGTCTATCGACTCGTTCAGTCGCTGGAGCGTCGCTCCGGCGCGGTCCCGTCCGTCGTGAAAGATCGCCGGCGGCCCCATGCCGCGATAGCGACGGATGTCCGCCGGATGGAAGCTCACCACGCCGTGTTCCGGCGCGGTCAGGACGTCGCCGCGGATCAGGCCGAATCCGAAGCGGACGACGACGTCGCAGCGATCCGCGATCCGGGCGACGATCCCCGGCGGGAGTTCGTTCCAGCCGTCGTCGGTCCGCGGCCGACACCGGACGTGATCCGCGTCGGAGAGCGCGTCGACGCTCGCGGTCGCGCGTCGGTGCCACAGCGGCCGCTCGTCGCCGAACACTCGTCCGAGACTCCGCTCCGCGAGAACGAACGTCCACGCTCGCTCTTCGCGGAAGACGTCGACGAACTCGACGACGTCCGCGAGCGAGAGGCGATCCTTCCCCTCGTCCCACGACTCGTCCCCGACTTCCGTGCCGGCGGCGTTGTGGACGACGAGCGGAATCTCGACCGCGGTCTCGCGGCGGAGTCGCTCGAGCGCGCGGACTTGCCACTCGTAGAGGGACGGTTCCGCCAGTACGCCGACCGCCATCTGTCCACCCCCGGACATGCAGCGGACTACCGGCATTCCACCCTTTGTTACTCGCGCCATTCGGGCCGAATATTCGTCCGAAATCGAGACACTCCACGGGAGGGACGGGTTCGGCGACCGAAAGGTCGAGGTTGCCGTCGAGCGTACGCTCGGCCGTGACCGACGAGACGGACGGGCCCGACGCTCGCAGCGACGACGACAGCGACGAGGTCGACGCCCGTCGTGAGTGCGAGGTCTGCGGGGAGTCCGTGCCCGCGGCGATCTACCGCGAGCACCTGCTGAAGGAGTGTCCGGGCCGCTGATCGCGGATCCGAGTCCGAACGCCGACCTCACGCCGCCCGCAATCGCTTTCAGCGGGCCGTCCGTACGGCCCGTATGAAATTCGCCGTGTTCGGTGCCGGCGGTGTCGGCGGCTACCTCGGCGCGCGACTCGCCGACGCGGGCCACGAGGTCCACCTCGTCGCGCGTGGCGACCACCTCGAGGCCCTTCGGGGCGACGGGTTGCGACTCGAGAGCGTCGCCGGCGACGCGACGGTCGAGTTGCCCGCGACCGACGACCCGACCGAGATCGGTCCGTGCGATTGCGTCCTGTTCTGCGTGAAGTCGTACGATACGCGCGACGCCGCCGCCGATCTCGAGCCGCTGCTCAAGGACGGAACGGCCGTCGTCTCGTTCCAGAACGGCGTCGACAACGAGCGGTGGCTCGCCGAGGAGATCGGTGACGAGCACGTCGTCGGCGGCGTGGCCTACATCTTCTCGACGATCGGTGAGCCGGGCGTCGTCGAGCACACCGGCGGTCCGGCCCGATTCGTCTACGGGGAACTCGACGGGCGGCGAACGGACCGGATCGAGGCGCTCGACGACGCGCTGTCGGAGTGCGAGGGCGTCGACGCGGTGCTGGCCGACGACGTCCGCGTCGAGCTGTGGCGGAAGTTCGCCTTCATCTGCGCGCAGGCGGGGATGACCGCCGCGACCCGGCTCCCGGTCGGCGAGATCCGGGACACCGACGCCTCGTGGGAGATGTATCGTCGGCTCCTCGAGGAAGTCTCCGCCGTCGGGCGGGCGGAAGGCGTCGATCTCCCGGACGGACTCGTCGACGAGTGGCTCGACTTTGCGCGGGAGCTGGATCCGGAGATGTACTCCTCGCTGCAGTACGATCTGACTCACGAGAAGCCCATGGAGCTCGACGCGCTGCACGGCTCGGTCGTCCGGCACGCGGCCGACTGCGGCGTCGACGCGCCGATGAACGAGGCCGTCCACGCGATCCTCCGCCCCTGGGCCGACCGGAACCGGACGGACGACGGCGCGTGAGCAGCGGACCGGCGTCTCGAGGGCGTGCGGACGAATCCGTACGATCGCGTTTTTCCATCGTTCGTGGGGGTACGGAATCGTTCTCTCGCAGTGAGACGCGGGGAAAACGCTATGCGGACCGTTGGACTCACACTGACCAGTGACGGGACAGCACGGCTCTCGGCTCTGGGAGTGTCCGAAGTGTGGCCGATCGGTGAACCGTTTCGTGAACGGCTGTCGGTGTCCGTCCTGTCGGGAGACCGTCAGCGACGAGTGTGGCTGCGAGACGGTTCTCACGGCCTGATCGCGCAGTCCCGCCTCGAGTCACGGGCGTCGGTTTTCGGTTCACGCGGTGCAGGCGTCGTCGACGGCTCGAGGGCGTCGTTACTTCTCCTCGACGTGGCGGATCTCGCAGGCGATCCCGCGGGAACTCTCGCGCATCTCGCGGCCGAACATCTCCGCGCGACCGACGGCGAAGGCCGACGGCCCCTCGACGACGACTTCGTCGCCGACGCGAATCTCGTCGTCGGCGTCGACGACGCCCGGCGCGAGCACGCTGCCGTGGGGAACGAAGCCGTCGATTTCCACGCGCTTCGTGGGGGCATCGCTCTCGACCCAGCGTCGGGCGCCCTCGAGCGTGAACGAGAGGGTGCCGTACTGGGGCACCATCGTCGCCAGCTGGGTCTCCTCGCTGTCCCGTACCTGGATCTTCGGGTAGCGACTCGTCGTCTGAATGTCCTCGAAGAGGTCGTCGCCGGCGCCGTCGCCGAGCAGGTAGTCCGCGATGGCGCGGACGGTGTTGTGCTCGCGCTCGCGCTTGGAGTACTTCAGTTCGCCGTCCAGCGCCGTTCCGAGATTCGAGAGCGACTCGTCGTCGGTCGGGTGACCGCCCTCGGGAACCGTGTACGTGATGTCGAGGTCGAGGGCCTCCTCGACGCGGGAGACGATGTCGCGGTACCCCTCGTCGGGGACGTGGGCGATGATCTCGGGGTAGTCGTTGCGCTCGAGGTAGCGCCGGAGGACCTCGCTCACGAACTGCTTCTCGTCTTCGGACCAGCGACCCGTGACGACGGTGTCGTAGTGCTGGGCCGGGTAGGTCGTCTCGAGTTCCTGCGGGACGACGCCGATGGGGCTCGTCATGGAGACGAGGTGGGCGCGCCACTGGATGACGTCGTGGAACTGGCCGTGGCTCTGGGACTCGCTGTACGGTTTCGTCGCCGAGCAGGGGACCAGCACCAACGGATTCTTGAAGCGATTCTGGTACCGCGTCGTCACGCGGTCGGCGTACCGCTGGATCTCGACGCGGCGGAGGGTGTCCTCGGTCGCGGCGTCGATCTCCGCGTCCCGGAGGATGGGCGTGCGCTCCTCGAGGTAGCCCCACTCCGAGTCCAGTTCGCGAACGGCGGCGGTGAGCCACTGGTCGTGGCGGGCCTGCCCCTCGACGTAATCGCGGAGGCGGCCGTCGCGGATCCGCCGGCGAACGATCGCCAGTTCGGCCGCGAGGGCGTTTCGGTTGTGCTCGGCGCAGTCCTCGCGCGTGAACTCCTCGCGGGGTTTCTGACAGGCCGAACACGAGCAGGGTAATTCCTCGAGGTCCTCGAGGAAGTACGCCTCGTCCGTCGTGAGATAGCGCCCCTCGGTGCCCTTCACGACGGCCGCGGTCTCGTCGAAGAGGTCGACCCCGGCGTAGGCCAGCACGGCGACGTTGCGCGGCGTGGCGACGCCAGAGAAGTAGAGCGCGGTGTCGGTCGGAATCGCCTCGCGGACGTTCACGACGGCCTCGACCAGCGCCGCGCCGTGGCCCGTGATCGACTGGACGTCCGAGACGGCGTAGGCGTCGGTGCCCTGCGCCTCGGCGCTCTCGCTCGAGACGACGGCGACGCTGGGGTAGTCGACGTCGGGCTGGTCGACGGCGAAGGATTCCCGAACCTCGTCGGCGGTGCCGCCGGGGAACGCCCGATGGGGGAGGACGGTGAGCGTCGACTCGTCGCCCTCGGGGAGGTCCCGATCGGCGCTCCACAGCGACCCCGCGTCCTCGAGCACGTCGTCGACGAGCGCGGGGGTCGTGACGGGCGACTCGAGGCGGAGTTCGCCCACGCGAGCGGCCCCGTCGCGCTCGTGGACTTCGAAGTAGTCGGTCATACCCGATATGGGCGGGGGAGCGCGAAAGAGGCTGTCGGTCGCGGTCCGGTCGGTTCGCGAGGGATTGGGCCGCGATAGGATGTCACAGTATCGCTTGCGAACCCGTCTCCCAGAAGCCATATAATCATCGCCGCGCTGCCTCCATTCAATGCCAGCGACTCACTACAAGTGCACGCACTGCGGGTCCGAACTCCACTATCAGACGACGAAGCACAACGGGTGTCCCGACTGCGGAACCGTCCCGCTTCACAGCGCCGACTAGAGGACGAATTCGTCGATTCTCGCGTCGATTACTCCTCCCGACGAGCGACGCGATCGGTTCAGGCGGGGCCGAGAAACCGCGCCAGTTCACGCGGTTCCGAGAAACCGCGCCGTCGCCGACGTGTGTCCGCGGTTGAACGAGAGGATCTCGATCTCGATCACGTCGCCGACCGCGAGGTCGCCGGGAATCTCCTCGACGAAGACGACGAACCCCTCGATCTTGCAGACGGCCCGTCGCTCGCCGGAGTGGTGCTCCGTGAACTCGCGGACGGCGGCCTCCCTGACGTCGCCGAGATCGACCGGCGGCTCGCGCTCCTGGGCCGCCTTGTGTTTCTCGTAGGACTGTCGTCGTCCCGCCGATCGACCGCCCCGGACGCGCTTGCGCAGCCGCGATCCGACGACGAGAACGACGAACACACCCGCGACCAGGACGAGCGCACCGACGGGCGACGCGACGCCGAACATACGCGACGGTGGCGCCGCCCGCACCTTTGCTGTTCCGATGCCTCGCCGCCGTCGTCGCGGCCCGCGACGGCGCCGGAACCGAAAGCGCTTGCTGCTGGCTCCGAAACTGGGGGTATGGCGTTCGAACTCGACGAGATCGACAGAGGGATCCTCCACCGGTTGCAGGACGACGCCCGCCACACGACGGCGGCGGACATCGCCGGCGACGTCGGCGTCACGGCCAACACCGTCCGAAACCGGATCCGGCGGCTCGAGGACGCGGGCGTGATCGCCGGCTACGTGCCGATCATCGACTACGAGCGGACGGCGAAGTCGATGCACATGGTCGTCCAGTGTACGGTGCCGATCCACGAGCGCGGCGAGCTGGCGGAGACGGCGCTCGAGATCGACGGCGTCATCGGCGTCCGCGAACTCATGACCGGCCATCGGAACCTCCGGATCGATCTCGCCGCCGAGAACAGCGACGAGATCACGGCCGCCGTCAGCCGCCTCCAGCGCGCGGGCTTCGAGATCGAGGAGGAGGAACTCATCAAAGCCGAGTACCACCAACCGTTCGATCACTTCGGGACCGACGCCGTCGATAGCTAATCGGAATCTCGCCCCTTGTCGGTTTCACAGCAAAATACTGAATAGATTTCGGAAACCGATATATATTCTACAATCGCTTCGGTAAGTTAGGTTTACCCGCTGCCCTTTTATGCATGGGGGCGGTTGAGTACGACGTGAGTAATTCATTCATCGGCTCGACCGACAACGGGTTCGACGGGGACATCAGTATCGCCGTCGTCACTGCGATCGCGTCCGAACGTGGCGTCGAGCCGACCGAACTGCCGCCCCTCTACGAGTCGCTCGACCCCGACGCCCTGGACGCCCTCTTCGCGCCGACGCGAACGGGCGGCCCCCGGCGCGGCCGACTCGAGTTCACCTACGCCGGCCACGAGGTCGTCGTCGAGTGCGGCTCCGACCTCGAGATCTCGGTCGACGGCACCTCGACGACGGCCGAACCGGTTTCGGCCGGCAGGTCCGAGCGATTCGCCGAATCCCGTACCGACGCCTGAAGCGCCGATCGGCCGCTGGCGCCACCGCCGCACCCACTTGTCAGCCAACCGTTGAATTACGCCTTTTCGATCGTCCGCAGTTATAGCACAACGAACTCTTTCTGCCTCGGGATTCCGCGCTTCGCACGGAACCGCTCTCTGTTCGCGGACGGAGTCCGCTCACACGGCTCGAGGGACGCGGAGCGTCCCTCGCTGGGCGCAAAAACTTCGATGAAAAAGGCCGCTCGCTCCCGTTGGTCGCTCGCGGGTGCGGCGCTTGCGGTTCGACCGCAGCGGTAACGCCTCCGTCTGCACTGATCGGCGTGATCTCTCCGAGACGGGATGAACCGAAAAGCAGCGACCCGCTCAATCCGCGGTGAGATCGATCAACTCGACCGACTCGGGAACGCGCTCGAGGACGCCGGCGGGCCAACTGCGGTGGCCGAGCGTGAGAGCGGCGTCCGGATTCGCCTCCGCGAGTCGCGCGACGCCGTCCGCCGCGGCCGACAGGGCCGCGCGGTCGGTCCGGTCGGGCACCTCGGCCGTGAGCGGGTAGGACCGCGAGAGCGCCCGCGGGAAGGGACCGAAGGGCGGTTCGACCCGCCAGGAGTCGTCGAACTCGTCGCCCCGGGCCGGCTGTCCCTCGGTGAGAAACAGCGAGTCGGGGACGGAGAGGCGCTCGAGGCGCTGGTGGTGGCGAACGACCTCCGGCCGGCGGGCGCTCTCCGACGAGACGTGGAAGAACGCGCCCTTGGAGACGGGATCCGAGCGCTCGAGCTGTTCGGCGTGGTCGAGCAGGGTCCGGTAGCCGTCGAGCATCGTCGGGTGCGAACGGGCGCGTTGCTCGACCAGTTCCAGCAGGTTGCCCGCGCGGATGGCCTGCTTGATCCGGCGGATCTCCGCGAACGTGACGTGGAGGTTGTGGGCGGCGAGTTCCTCCTCGCGCTCGTCGTCGGGGAGCGCGCGGAGGTCGTCCGGCGAGTGGCTGGTACAGACGGAACACGAACACGGCAGGTACTCGAGGTCCTCGAGCAGCCGCGTCCCCCGGACCGTCAGGTAGCGGTCGTCGCGGGCGTAGAGCGCGTACGCGGCGGAGTCGAACAGGTCACAGCCCATCGCGACGCCGAGCGCGAACATCATGGGGTGGCCGGCGCCGAAGAGGTGGACCGGTGCGTCGGCGCCGAGGCCGCGTTTGGCGGCGGCGACGGCGTCCACCATGTCGTCGTAGCGGTAGTCGTTCATCAGCGGGACGACCGCACCGACGGGGAAGACGTCGAGGTCAGTGCCGTCGGCGTGACGTCCGGCCGCCTCGCGGAGGTCCGGATACGTCGATCCCTGCACGGGCGCGCTGACGAGCATGTCGCCCGTGTCGACGTCCTCGGCGACCTCGAGGCGTTCCTGGGTCGTCTCGAGTTCGGCTTCGGCGCGCTCGCGGGGGACGTCCGGCGGGGTCGGGATGTCGACGGGCGTGGCGATATCGGAGCCGATCGCGCGCTGGAACTCGAGGATCTCCTCGGTCGTGACGTCGATATCGCCGTATTCGGAGAGCTGGAAGGAGCCCGAATCGGTCATGATCGCGCCCGGGAAATCGAGCAGCTCGTGGAGGCCGTCCTCGAGGGCCCGCTCGCGGACGTCGTCGGTCCCGTGGATGATATACGAATTCGTGATGAGGATCTCGGCGCCGAACTCGTCGGCGAGGCGACGAGGGGCGATCGTGTCCAGATTCGGATTGATCACCGGGAGCAGCGCCGGCGTTTCGACGGTGACGTCGGCCCGCGGCACGGTGAGCTCGCCGATGCGGCCGCCGGCGTCGGTGTCCCGGAGTTCGAAGCACTCGCGCATCGACCGCCCCTTCGGCCGTCGGACGTAAGTCAGTAAAGGTTTGCAACCGATCAGCTGTCGAGAATCTATAACTCCTGTGGATGACGGCGCCGAACGCGCCGGTAAATGTCTCGTTCCCTCCGGGCTGATATAATCAACCATCGCCTGCAAGCACAAGTTCGATTTCACTCACCGAGGTGACAATTACTATCCGATTCGCCTCGTTCATCTCGAGAGCCATGATCATCATCGATCGAGACAGGTGAACGCGAGGTTAGGGACCGTTGCACGATTCCAACACTGCTTTTCTCCGAGATAATCTCGAAACAGTCGCCTCGTTTTAGCCGGAAACCGGTGGTAGGATCTATCGCAATGGTTTCACGACTACAGAAGCTCGGCGTTGCGTTCGTCGCACTGATGGTCGCACTATCCGGGGGTCCTGCCCTGGCTGGTGCGTCATCGGGCGCGAACGACGACGCCGGAGACATGGGCGACGCCGGAGACGTAGGCGAGTCGAGCGCGACACTCGAGAACGTGCAGGTCGAGACGCTCGAGCTCGACAACGTCACCGTCGAGAACGCGACGATCGAGGAGCTGAACGTCTCGGAGTTCGACGCGAACGTGACGGCGCTACAGCAGGAACTGGACGGTAACCAGACGAACGCCACTAACGAGAGCAACGCGACTGGCGAAGCGAACCTCACCGACATCCAGTTCGAGACGCTCGAACTCGAGGACGTCGAACTCGAGGAATTCGAGCAGATGAACGAGTCGGAGAACGAGTCGACGAACGACTCGGCGATGAACGCGTCCGAGAACGAGACCGAGGACAACGAGTCCGACGACGGTCTCGGCATCCTCGGTGACGACAACGAGTCCGACACCGCTGCGGCGGTCCAGGAAGACGAGGACGACGGCATCGGTCTCGACGACGAGGACGACAACGCGACGGAAGACAACGCGACCGAAAACGAATCCTCCGGTCAGGATCTGATCAACGAGAGCACCGAGAACGTCACGATCCAGAACCTGACCATCGAGACGATGGAGGTCGGGGAGCTGACCGTTGACGAGCTGAACGTCGGCGACGACGCCGAGATGAACGCCTCCGCGAACGAGTCGGAGATGAACGCGACCGAGGACAACGAGTCCGACGACGGTCTCGGCATCCTCGAAGACGACAACGAGTCCGACACCGCTGCGGCGGTCCAGGAAGACGAAGACGACGGCATCGGTCTCGACGACGAGGACGACAACGCGACCAACGAGACGAACGCGACCAACGAGACGAACGAGACCGAAAACGCGACGCAGGAGTTCCAGAACCTCACGATCGAACACTTCGACGTCGAGGAGATCACGATCGAGTCGATGAACGTCACCTCCGTCGAGGAGGCCGACGGCGGGATGAACGCGACCGACGAGATGAACGCGACCGAGGACAACGAGTCCGACGACGGTCTCGGCATCCTCGAGGACGACAACGAGACCGACACCGCCGCGGCGATCCAGGAAGACGAGGACGACGGCATCGGTCTCGAGGACGACAACGAGACGGAAGACAACGCGACCAACGAGACGAACGCGACGATGGAAAACGAGAGCGAGGGTCAAACCATCGCTAACCTCTCCGCTTCCTCGATCACGATCGGTAACTCGAGCGTCGACACGCTGACGCTGGGCAACGCGAGCGAACTCGACGAGATCGGGAGCGAGGAGCCCGGAGACAACGTGACGACGACTGAGGACAACGAGACGGAAGAAGACAACCTGACGACTGACGACAACGCGACTGACGACAACATGACGGAGACCGAAGACTCCGAGAACGACAGCGAGGACGACGGCGGACTGCTGGGCTGATCGGAACGAACGCCACGCGATCGCTTCCGTTCCGACCACCCTGTAATTGCGCTTTTTTGCCGGACACCACCGATCGAGAGTGACGTCTCCGCCCGTCGTCGATCGCGGGCGAACTGCTATCGTCGCCGGCGCGGGTTCCGTCG
This sequence comes from Haloterrigena sp. KLK7, assembly GCF_037914945.1. Lineage (NCBI taxonomy): Archaea > Methanobacteriati > Methanobacteriota > Halobacteria > Halobacteriales > Natrialbaceae > Haloterrigena > Haloterrigena salinisoli. The sequence goes on along the minus strand of NZ_CP149787.1, from coordinate 789,737 downwards.
TTGGCAGCCGCGAGCCACCGGTCTCGATCGGTTCGAATCGTCGACGAAATCGCCGTTAGCCGGGGAATGAACGGCTGATTATCGGCCGCTAGTCAATCTCAAACGCAGCGTTTCCCCGCCACAACCCTGTAACAGTCGCCTCGTTTTAGCCGGAGACCGCCGGTACGTCCGACTGCAATGGCTTCACGAGCGAAAACGTTCGGTGCGGTGTTCGTCGCGTTAGCAGTCGCGCTCGCAGGGGGGCCCGCCCTCGCGGGTGCCGCGACGGGGACGAACGCCGACACCGGAGACATGGGCGATGCGAGCACCGCGGCGACGCTCGAGAACGTACAGGTCGCGACGCTCGAACTCGAGAACGCGACCGTCGAGAACGCGACCATCGAGGAGCTGAACATCGAGCAGCTCGACGCCGCACAGGAGGACCTCGAGCAGCTCAACGAGTCGGTCGAACGATCCGGCGAGGGCGAGAACGCGACCGGCGCCGAGAACGATACCGGAACCGGCGTGAACATCTCCAACGTCGAATTCGAGCGGCTCGCGCTCGAGAACGTCTCGCTGACGGACCTCGAGTTCGACGGCGAACCGGTGGGAAGCACCGAGGAGAACGCGTCCAACGGGAACGCGACCGATGAGAACGCGACCGGTGAGAACGAAAGCGAGAACGCGACCGACGGACAGCAACCGGTGATCAGCGAGGACGCCAACACGCTCTCCGTCCAGAACCTCACCATCGAGACGATGGACGTCCAGCAGATGACGATCGACTCCATCGAAACCGAAGAGGACGGCGGGATCCTGAGCGAGATCGGTGACTTCATCGGCGGTATCTTCGGTGGCGGCGACGGTGAGGGTTCGGCGAACGACACCGCCAACGAGTCGACCGGCGAGGAGATCGAGGCGCTCACGATCGAGCAGTTCGACGTCGAGACCGTCTCGGTCGATACGATGTCGATCCAGTCGATCGAGGAGGCCGGCAATCAGACCGACGCGAACGCGTCCGAAGCGAACGAGACGGCTCCGGACAACGCGACGGCCGAGAACGAGACCGGAGAGACGGTCTCCGAGGCCTCCGCGACGGCGATCTCGATCGAGACGCTGGACGCTAACACCGTCGCCCTCGAGGACGCGAGCGATCTCGAGGCCGCCGTACAGGCGAGCGGCGAAGCGAACGAAACCGCTGCCAACGAGACGGGCGCTAACGAGACCGGCGGGAACGAGACGTAGTACCGTCATCGACGGGAACGAGACGGAGAAGTCTACCACGGCTTCGACCCGGTCGGTCCGAACGCGAGCGCGGTCGGTTCGATCGGGGGCACCGATCGCGCAATCGACCGCCCGACCCGCCGATCAATTTTCGCGTCAGTGTCGGTCGACCGACCGGTCTCGAGGCTACGCCTCGGCCGCGAACAGCTGGTAATACGACATCGCGAGGACGGTCCGTCCGTCGCGGATCTCGCCGTCGCGGACGGCCTCGAGCAACTCTTCGAACGCCGTCGGCGCCACCCGAATGCTCTCGTTGTGATCGAGTCGCTGTTCGGCGGTCGGCCGACAGCCGTGGGCGACGAAGAAGTGCAGGACGGAATCGGCGATTCCGTTCGCGGGCTCGACGGTCACTAGCGGCTCGAGCCGGTCGGCCTCGTGACCCGTCTCCTCGGCCAGTTCGCGCCGGGCGGCGGCCTCGAGATCGTCGTCGTCGGGTTCGGTGCCGCCGACGGGAAGCCCCCGGTTGACCCGGTCGACGGCCTGGCGCCACTCCTCGATGCAGACGACGTCGCCGTCGGGGGTGAACGGGAGGACGCAGACGCTCGCGGGTTCCGAGAGGTAGTCGAACTCCGTTTCGGTACCGTCGGGCAGTCGAACGCGTTCGTTAACGACGTCGAAGCCCGGACAAGTATAGGCTATCTGTCGATCGCGGGTCTCCCAGGCGAGTGGATCCGTCGGCATACCGGGCCGTACGGCCGTGGCTCTCAAAAACGCCCCGTCACGGGAGGCGGCTCGAATCTGCCGGGTGATGGGAGTCGTTACTGGGCCTACGTCGAACGTTCCGACTCGCCGGGCGCCCGTACCGGCTCTATAACAAAGTCACAGATGAGTGAACGTCGTTACTCAGAGGGTGATCCATGGATCAACTAACTGGTTTCCAACGCGACTTGCTGTACGTGATCGCAGGCAAAGACCGGCCGTCCGGTCAGGAGATACTCGACGACATCAACACCTATATCGATCAGCCGGTCACCCACGGCCGGCTGTATCCTAATCTCGACACGCTCGTCGAGAAGGAACTCGTCGAGAAGGGGCAACTCGACCGGCGGACGAACTACTACGCGCTGACGCCGAAGGGGCGACGGGCCCTCCAGCGCCGCCAGGAGTGGGTCGACCAGTACGTCGACGTCTAACCGCTCCTGAGCGTTCTCCACGTTGACGCACGTACTCAGCCGTCCAGCGGAGCGTCCATCACCGGTCGTCCGTCGCGGCTCGTCTCGACTACCGGGCCTCCTCGAGAGCGACGACCGCCTCCAGGTCCGTGCTGAGCCACGCCGTCAGCATCGACTCCGGCGCCCCGTCTCGCGGTACGAACGTACAGCGATCCCGTCCGTTCCTGTACCGGACGACGATCGCCTCGAGCCGGTCGTCCCGTTCGGGACCGTCTCGCCGCTCGTCGGGGTCGGTCGTCCACGCGTCGGCAGTGTCAGTTTCCATCCGTCCATCGGGTATCTCGTCCATGATCGTCCGAAGCGTCCCTGACGCAACACCGTCTCTAGGAGCGGAACGGACAAAACGGCTCCTGATCGCGACCGGTCACGAACGACCGGTCGCCACCGCGTCTCCGGGATCACCGGCCGGTCGAGACGAACGGCCGTGCGAGAACGACGTGTGCAGCGAGAATCGATCGAAAAGGGGCTACTCGACCGTCAGCGCCGTTCCGATCTCAGTGGTCGGCCGTCGCCGATTCGTTCGCAGCGCGCTCGTCCGTGCGGTTCATCCCGTCGTCGGATTCCAGTTCGTCGGCAGTCGACTCGTTCGCGTCCATCGATTCGTCGTCGGACTCACCGCCCTCGTTTTCGGCACTCGAGCCGTCGGTCTCCTGCCCGTCGCTCATCTCGCCGTCGACGGCGAGGTACACGTCGAACGCGCGGTTGGTCTCCCCATCGCCCTCACCGTCGTTGGACTCGCCGTCGGTCGCGCCCTCCGATTCGTCGACCGTCAGCTCCGTGTCGTCCTGTTCCTCGAGGTACCCGATGGCGTACGCCGTGTACGCCGTGTCCGCCTCGAGTTCGAGGTCGACGGTCACGACCGGGTCCGGCTGGGAGATGATCCCGTTCCCGACATCGGTCTCGTTGCCGTCGGTCGCGTTTCCGCCGTCCGTCTCGGTGGCGTTCGCGTCCGAGCCGTCGGATTCACTCTCGGTGTCTCCGGCGCGGTCGTCCTCGTCGGCCGGGAAGATCTCGAGGGTCTGCGTCCCCGGCTCGACGGGAACGTAGCCCGACGGTTCGGTGAAGCCGACGTCCTCGAAAATCGTCTGCCCGGTCTCCCCGTCGGCGATGTCGATCGTCGGCGCGTCCGGGACCGCGTGGACCAGCCGTAGCGGCGCCGTCCCCTCCTCGGCGTCGTCCGTCTGGGAATCGACGAGCAGCAGGACGTCGAACCCGTTCGCGTCGAACCCCTCCTCGGCGTCGATACCGGTCCCGGTGGCCGACTCGTTAGCAGCGGTTTCGTTCTGGAGCCCGTTCGACTCGTTCGCGAGGTCGTTCGACTCGTTCGCGAGCGCGGCCGACTCGTTGGCGGCGGTCTCGTTTCCTGCGCCGCCGAGGCCGCTGTCATCGCCCGTCCCTCCGGGAGCCGATCCGCCCTCGAACTCGCCGACCGCGGCGGCCGTGTAAAACTCCGACCCGACGGCGATGGTCCCCTCGTAGATCGCGTCGTCGTAGCCGGCGGGCGTGATCGCGATCGAGTACGTGCCGGGAACGATCTCGAGATACGGCGAGAGCTCGGCGTAGCCGACATCCGAGAGGATCTGCTGGTCGTCGACGTAGATGTCGACGTTCGGCGCGTCGGGGAGGAAGTGACCGACGCGAATCGCGCCGAGTTCCTCGTCGCCGGCCGGCGCCTCGTCGGTGGCCTGTTCGTCGTCTTGGGCGACACCCAGGGCGGTTCCGGCGAGCGTCGATCCGGTTCCGACGACACCGATCGCCTTGATTGTCGAACGTCGTGATAGTGTCATACTACGTCAATCAGGGGGAGCGAAATCGGCAAAAACGGCTCAGTCAGTTGGCCTGATTGTCGCCTCGTTTACTCGAATCGGTCCGCTGTAATCGTCCCGTAACGAGCGAAAGACGACCCTACAGCGGCGTCTCGGGACTGACCAGTGATGGCCGTGTCAGTTATCCCTGAGCGACACCGTCGACAGATCCGCCTCGAGGTCGTCGACGTGTTCGTTGAACGACTCGACGAACGCGGCCACGTCGTCGGCGAGCCGCCGCACCTCGGTCGCCGGCGGGGGGCCGTACTGCGAGATGAGGTAGACGCCGTCCGATCCGCCGACCCGCAGGTAGCTCGCGGTGTCGCCGTCGAACTTGAGCTCCCAGCGACTGCCCGACACCGTCGTCGCGTAGGTGCCGTACTCGCCCTCGTAGCGGTAGAGTTCGCTCGCCATCGCGTTCCCGACGTCTCGGATCCGCTCGAGGATTCGATCGCGCTCGGCGACCAGCTCCGACGTCGATTCGATCTCGGGGAACTCGTCGGGAACGTCCGCGAGCATCCCCTCGAAGGAGCGGACGTACTCGTTGTACGCGGCGACGAACGCCCCGTAGTCGGCCATCGCCGTCTCGAGCGCCTCGGGTTCGGGCGGCTGTTTGCTCGAGACGACGTACGTCTCCTCGCCCGATTTCGGCTCGAACCGGAGGTACTGGACGTCGCCGGCCTCGTACTTGATCGTCCAGGTTCCCGCGTCGGTCTGGAACGCCTGTTGGCCGTAGTCGCCGCCCTGAAACACGGCGAGTTCTCGCGCGATTTCGCCGGCGTGGGTCCGGACGCGGGCCGCCAGTTCGTCGCGTCGCTGGGCGACGTCTGCCATCCCCTCGACGTCCGTCTCGAGTCCCTCGGTCATCAGCTGTGAGAGGGACCGGAGCCCGATACCAGTTGCGTCTCGGATCGGTCTCGGGACGTCGAACCTACCCGGTCTCGGCGGCGTACTCGGACGCGATCGCGTCCGGCCCCACGACCTCGAGGTCGCCCTCGGCGACGAGCGCGTCGAGGAACGCCATCGTTTCCTCGAAGCGATCGATGGCGTCGCCCTCGAGCCCGTGGTAACAAAGCCCCGTGATGCCGCCCAGATCGGCCGTCCGCTCGAGCAGTTCCTCGGCGGCGTCGGGGTCGACGACGCGCGGATAGCGAACCGGATCGACGACGCGACCCTGGACCGGCTGGCCCGCGGCGAAGCCGAGGTCGTAGGTCTCGCCGACGAGTTCGAGCGCGTCGTCGTCGTACCGCCCGGCCGGGTAGGAGACGAACCGGGCGCCGTCCCCGTATCCCGCCTCCTCGAGCCACTCGCGAGCGTCGGCGAGTTGGGCGGCCTGTTCGTCGGGGCCGAGCTCCGGAAGCAGTCTCCCGTTGGCCGTGTAGCTGCCGATCGTCCAACCGGCGTCGGCGAGCTCCTCGAGTTGCGATTCCGTCATCCGATCGCCGTCGTGATCGGGCGACGCGCGGATCAGGTCCGTCGGCACGAACGCCGTCGCCGAGAAGCCGTACTCCTCGAGCACCGGGAGCGCCTCGCCGTGGATCGACTCGTCGCCGCCGTCGAACTGGAGGGTGACCAGTCCGTCATCGGGTCGGGAGACGAGGTGGAGGTCGTCGAGTCGGAGCTCGCGTTCGGCGTCGCCGGCGGCGACGACGGCGACGTGGATCTCGGTGATTTCGCGCAGGTTCGCCTCGCTCTCGACGCCGGTCACGCCGAAATTACACCGTCGCAGGTCGGTCCCGCCGTGGACCGTCGCTCGGAACTCGATCGCGTTCCCGTCGCCGTCGAACAGCTGGACGATCGGCGTGGCCGTCTCCGCGGTCGCCACCGCCAGCCCGGGGCTCACCCCGGAGAAATCGACCGGCTCGGGGAGTTCGCGGACGATCCGGGCCGCCTCGTCGTCGCCGTCGGCCGCGAGGAGAACGGATCGATCACCGACGGACGCCTCGTCGTCGACCAGCGACGCCCGTCCGGCAAGCACCGACCACGCGCCGAAGTCGGCGAAGTCGTCGATCGTTCCGTCCGCGTCGGGCCCCTCGAGCGGCGGCGGGTCGTCGTCGGTGGTGGCTCCCGTCGCGCCGGAGTCATCGCCGTCGGTACAGCCGGCCATCGCGGCCGCGGTCGCCGCCGCGAGGTACGTCCGCCGTCTCATGCGGACCCGATCGAACCCGCGAGGGGATTGTTATTGGCGCGATAGCGCGACCGCGGACCCGTAGCTGCCGCCGCTCCTCGAGTTCGGATCCGGCGTCTCGAGCCGCGCTGCGGACCGTCACGTCACTCCGATTCGCTGTCGTTGCTCTCGTTGGTACCGTTGTTCTCGCCGCCGCTGTCGTTACCGGCGTCCCCCTCCTCTTCCCTCGTCGGGCTCCCGTCCTCGTCCTCGCCGACCTCGGGATTGCTCCCGCCGCTGTCGTTGACGAGTCCCTCGTCTTCGTCCTGGTCCTGTCCGTTCCCCGTTCCCTCTTCGGCGGCCGGTTCGTCGTCTCCCCCGCCACCGCTGCCCGGGCCGCCACAGCCGGCGACCAGCGCCGTCGCCGCCGTCGCACCCGTTACCTGCAGCAGCCGTCGTCGCGTCCGATTCCGTGGACTCATATCACGTGCAACTATCCCGAGGCCGATAAGTCGATAGCCGACACTCGCGTGGGTCGAACTCCGTCGCTAAGGGAGCGGACGGCGACGGGTCGACTCGAGGAGTCACGAAGGAGAGGCGAACGCTGGAGCCGGCTGCTTCACAGCCCGTGGGGTTACCAGGTGCGTCGACAGGGGGATCTCCCGCCGGCGTCGAACTGCTCGACTCGAGGCCCGGGTTCGAAGAAGTCCCCGCGTTCGTCGGAAGCGACCCAGCCCTCGATGACCATCGTTTTTAACACCCCCCGGACGAGCGTCGGATCGTAGCCCTCGATCTCGCGGGGACGTAACGGGAGTCCCCGGCAGATCATCCACTCGAGGGCGTCGTTCCATATCGCGTCGCGCTCGGGGTTGCGCGCGTACATGTATTATTATTAGCTGCCGGTTCCCGACGATAGCTATTAATCTTCTCTCGCGCGTGGCGACGGGAATCAGTGGGTCGTGCCTCCCCACGTAGGCAGTAGGCAAAAACCCGACGCGAGTGAAGCGTCGTCCGTGACGTCCATTCCCGACGCTTTCCACGATCTGTTCGAGAAGCAAACGTTCGCTCACGTCGCGACGCTGACCGAGGAGACCGATCCCCACGTCACCCCGGTCTGGATCGACTACGACGCCGACGACGAGCGCCTCCTGATCAACACCGAACGCGGCCGCCGCAAGGAGCGCAACGTCCGCGAGGATCCGTCGGTGGGCGTCAGCATGATCGATCCGGAGGACCCGTACCGGCGGCTCTCGATCATCGGCGAGGTCGAGGAGCTCGCGACCGAGGGCGCTCGAGATCACATCGACGAACTCGCCCAGCGGTATACGGGCGAAGACGAGTACGGGGCCCCGATCGAAACCGAGCGGGTCGTTCTGCGGATCCGAGTCGACGAAATCGTCGACGCCCAGGACTCGAGTTGACCGCTCCCGTCGAGTCCATCGCCGTCACGCCTCATCGACGTCGGTATCCGTCGCGTCGCCGATCGAATCGTCCGTCTCGTTCTCGCCAGCGGACGACGCGTTCGAATACCGGCACCGAGTCTGCTGGTTGAGCAGCTCCACCTCGTGGGTGCGCTCGGCGTGCCGATTGAAAAACGCCTGTGCGTCCTCGAGGCCCTCGACGAGTCGTTCCGTGCCGCAGGTATGACAGACGCACCTGTAGAGGTCCTCACTCATCGATCGACGCTCGTGAGGGTCGGGTACTGACTATCGGTGGAACGAGGCGGGTGACGGTCGCGGGGACGGATGCAGTGCTGTTCATGGACTGTCCGGGTGTCTCGTGATGGTCGACGAACGATTCGCGTTCTCGTGCTGGTCGGTGCTTCCGGTCAAGATATGGTGTCGGGAGGCGGCCACTCTTTGACTCGATACGACAGTCATTGTCCACGACTTGTTCGACACCACAAAAACCCTCTCCCTAAACTATTTGGAGAGTAACCGGTTACTTATATGAGTTTTAAATTTCGAAGCTATCAGAGGGAGATTTATTGACCGGCGCTCCCACTCACTTTTCCCCGATGGCGTCCCCGGCGAAATAGTCGAAGGGGAGACTCCGCGTCTTCCGTAAGAGGCGTTCCCGCTCGATCGTCAGCGGGAGGTCGTCCAGTCGGGCGGTGACCTCGTTGACCTCTTCGGTGTCGTTGGCGACCGCCAGCGCCTGAATGTTCTCCCGTGCACTCAACATCTCGTCGACTTTGACGATGCGGGGGAGTTCGAGCGCTCGCTCGGCGACCTCGTGGCGGTCCTCGGTCGCGGCCGTACAGGAAAACTGGAGCCGGATCGGGAATCCGGCCTTCTCGTAGTCGATGATCGGTACGTAGCCCTCGATGACCCCGTCCTTCTCGAGTCGCTCGATCCGGTTGCGGATCGTCGTGTCCGTCACCGGTAACTGTTCGGCCATGTCGACCGGCGTCGTCGCTCGGGCGTTCTGCTGGAGGAGATAGAGGATTCCGTAATCGATTTCGTCGAGTCCGTCGGCGGCCATACTCAGGGTATCCGAGCAGTCGCTAAAGGGCCTTCGGGTCTGGGGCGGGTAAGCGGGGCGTACGCACACACCTGACCGCGTCTCGCGTCGATCGGTTCCCCTTCAAAAGGGGGACCGGAACCAGCGGCGCGTAGCGTCGCTTCCGTGTTGCCGTCGTCGTCCGCACACGCCGTTCGATGTTGGCCTTCTCCATGTTGACCGCGTCGCCGTCGCGGGTGACGGTCACCGACGTCTCCCGGTCGTCGAGATCGAGTCCGGCGATATCGACCGCCCCCTCCCTTCGCTTTCGAACCGAGAGCGAGGACCGTCCCACACCGCGGCCTATCGGCAGTCCCTACCCGCTCGGCGGGCGGACGGTGCGACGCCGTAGCGAGCGGTTGCCCGAACGGTCCGCCGGGCCGTGTATGCAGGGCGGACGACTAATGACAGCGGTGTGGACGGGATTCCCATGGCGACCACAGCCGAACTGCTCGTCGACTGTCTCGAGGCGGAAGGCGTCGAGCGCGTCTTCGGCGTGCCGGGCGAAGAGATCGAGGATCTGTTGTTCGCGCTGCGCGAGTCGCCGATCCGCTTTCTCCCGACGCGCCACGAACAGGGGGCGGCGTTCATGGCCGACGTCCACGGCCGGCTGACCGGCGAGGCCGGCGTCTGCCTGTCGACGCTCGGCCCCGGCGCGACGAACCTCATGACCGGCGTCGCCGACGCCCAGTTGGACAAGAGCCCGCTGGTAGCGATCACCGGTCAGGGGGGCCGCGAGCGACTGCACAAGGAGAGCCACCAGGCGCTGGACGTCGTCGACGTCTTCGAGCCGATCGTCACCTGGAACACCCAGATCGGCGAGCCCGAAATCGCGCCCGAATCGGTCCGAAAGGCGTTCAAGCTCGCCGAGTACGAGAAGCCCGGCGCGACCCACCTCGAGTTTCCCGAGGACGTCGCCGCCGAGGAGATCGAGTCCGAGCCGATCGAGGTCCGCGACCCCGTCCGCCGGCCGGACCCGGACGACGAGTCCGCCGAGCGCGCGGCGCGACTGCTCGAGGAGGCCGAGCGGCCGATCCTCCTCGCGGGCAACGGCGCCGTGCGGACGCGCGCGTCCCAGACCATCCGCGCGCTGGTCGACCGCGTCGGGCTCCCCGTCGTCGGGACGTACATGGGCAAGGGGGCGATCTCGGACCGCGAGTCGGCCTCGCTGATGACCCTCGACTCGGGGCCCGACGAGGAGGCCGCGCTGGCGATCGACCGCGCCGACTGCGTGATCGCGGTCGGCTACGATATCGCCGAGCACGACCCCGAAGGGTGGAACCCCGACCTCGAGAAGACCATCGTTCACGTCGACTCCGAACCAGCAGAGGTCTACCGCCACTACAACCCCGACGTGGAGATCGTCGCCGACGTCGGCGCCGCGCTGTCGGCCATCGACGAGCGCCTGTCCGACGACGCCTGCTCGCTGTGGTGTGACGACCTGCACGACCGCCTCCTCGAGTCGGTGACCGAGCCGCCGGCCGAGGACGATCCGGTCACGGTCGAGAACGCCCTACCCCTGTTGCGCGAGGCCATGGCCGACTCGGACGTCCTCGTCTCGGACGTCGGCAGCCACAAGATGGCCATCGCCCAGTCGTTCCCGACCTACGAGCCCAACACCTGCGTGATCTCGAACGGGCTGGCGACCATGGGCATCGCCGTCCCCGGCGCGTTGGCGGCCGATCTGGCCGTGGACGCCAACGTGGTGGCCGGGACCGGCGACGGCGGGTTCATGATGAACGCGGCGGAACTCGAGACCGCCTCGAGGCTGGACTGTAGCTTTACGACGGTCGTGTTCAACGACAACGACTACGGACTGATCTCCGAGAAGCAGGAGGGTCACCGCGGCGAGCACACCGGGACCGAACTGTCGAATCCGGATCTGGTGACGTTCGCGGAGAGTTTCGGTATCGAAGCGTATCGACCCGAGGGGTGGGACGAGGTGGCGGACGCGTTTAGCGAGGCCGTGCCGTCGGACGAGTTGGCGTTGATTGAGGTTGTGCTCGAGTGAGTCGATACGCGACAGGATTGAGGGAACCCACGGGGACGAGCCCGTACGGTCGATCGTAATCCTGCTATCGTCATTTTATCAAGATATATTTCATAGCGAAGCAGACATACGATCTAATTAATTTATGGCACAATTACTGGACCCGGTTGCTTGGGATCTTAACCTAATCAGCATCGTATTGGGTGCACTTGTCGGAATGATACTTCAAGCCTTTATCGGACCGTATGTATCCTCGATTGTCACATCCATGTATGTCTCTATCGAGGCGCCAAAATACGAGTCACCTGAATTAGATGTAACCGTAGTAAAAGAGAGATCCATATACCAAGAAGGAGAGTCTGTCGAATGCTATGATGGTTTAGAGTGGGACAATGAGTATAGTGTTTATCGCTTCGTCGCGTCCAATAATGGAGAATCTGATATTGAAAATTTGAAATTAGATATTCCTCTACCTGGATATAGTGTTTATACAAATACAGATGACGATACAATCGGTGGTAATTATGTGATCTACCCTCTCCTCACAACGCGAGTCCAAACTACAGGAGATGCATGTGTAAGTGAGAAAAATTGCTCGTTTAGGATAAAAAAGGAGAAATTAGCTCCAGATAATACCCTTGCAGTTGAGTTTGTAATATCTCAAAAGTTCGAGAAATGTGATGTGCTAAGAGCTTTTAGCCCTCGGCCAGAGGTATCTGCATCATTTGATTGGTACGTTAACGATAGTAGGAATTCTGAGGTAAAACATATTGAGTTGAATCAATTTGGTTCAGAATATTACAATGCTCTTCACGCATTCGAAAATTATACAGAGGGACCGTCGGCAATGGAAATGGGAAAACCCTATCATATTCTCATAGTCGGGATAGAAGACGAGGGTATAGAATCTGCTATAGAAAACAGTTGTATGTGACGAAGGGCCACTCCATTTTCGATAACTTGCTCTTTCAACCAGGTAGACACAGAGTCCTCCCTGATTCGAATCTGCTTGGGTCTAGTTACCTGCACCGCAGACTTATCATTTTACTCACTTCTTCGCCATTCGCGTATCCGTAGCGCTAATGCGCCACGCGTCGCTCCTCGGTTTGCGATGCGGGAAAAGTGGGCCGGCGCGAATTCGAATCGCGGTTACGGCCACCCGAAGGCCGAAGGATACCAAGCTACCCCACCGGCCCGCATCTCCAACTGAGAGCGTCCGATTGTTTAACGCTTGCGAAAGGAGTCCCCCTGCCGCCCGCTAGCGATTCACTGCCTCGAGCCCCTGCCCTAAAACCGTTCGTAGCCCTCGGTGTCCAGGTAATGGTGTGCGACCGTGATCGCCTGATCGGCGTGCAACAGCTCCGGACCCAGCCGCAGGCGCTGATCGACGACCTCCTCGAGTACCTGTTCCTCCGCGTCAGTAAAGTCCCGATGGTCGGACAACACGAAGACGGGGTCTGCGAGGCCCTCCACGCCGACGTCGACCACGGCGTCGCCGTCCTCGTGTAACTGCACGACGGTTCCGTCGGCGATCGCCTCGAGCGTCCCCTCGAACCCTCTCCGATACACCTCGATGCCCGGACTGGGCTCCGCGGGCAGCGCGCCGATGGCCTCGTCCCGGTGCTCGAGGGCGGTCCGAACCAGCGCCGCGGTGCTTCGCTCGTCGGGGTTGAGCCGGCGCAGCTCGCTCCCGTCGAAGGTGATCGTGAGCTCGTCCCGGACGACGAGATGCGTCCGGACGTCCTCGCGGATCCCGTGGGAGGTGACGAACGAGGCGGTGATCGATCGACAGAGCGCGTCGAGGCGGCCGGCCCCGCCCGCGAGGTCGTCCAGCGAGAAGTCGGGCTCGGTCGGGACGTCGTGGCCGATGCAGACGAACTGGCGCATACCGGTACGCGGAGGTCCGGGGGGATAGCCGCCACGGTTCGTCGCGACCGAGCGCCGCCGACTGCCCGTTCAGAGACCGGATCGCGCGGTAGTCGGATCCGTACCCGCGAACACCGTCGCTCCGTGTCGCCGAGACGCGGTATTTCGTCCTCGTTAACACTGCATAGGCATGGCCAACCGTTTCCCCCCTCTCGGGAGTGAAATGCTACTATGGCGAAATCACAGTCGTCAGCGACGGACAGCGAAGATCCGAAGTTGCTTGCGATCCTCGAGGGCAGACCGTGTCCGTACTGCTCGGACGGCGAACTCGAGCGCGGGAGCTACAAGGACAAGCAGGCGGCGATCTGTGACAGCTGCGACACGCCGCACGCCCAGCTGTGGCAGCCGGGCGATTAACGCCGGCAGCGATTTGCCGATTTCACGCTTTTCGCAAACTGAGCGCGGACGAGAACAGTCGCAGCGATCATCTGAACGCGTCGAATAGCTGATTCAGAGACCGTCCGGTGTCGGCTCCTCGCTCCGTCACCGCGATCGCGATCCCGAGTAATCGTGGCCGACGATCAGAGCGAGGGCGTGGGTCGCGAGGAGGCCGACGACGAGCGACAGGGATCCGGCGGAGTCGATGCCGGAGAGAAAGACGGGTAGATAGACGACCGGCAACAGGGTGCCGATCCAGAACCCGACTGCGGTGACGGAGTTGCCGAAGTGCATTCTCGGAGATCGGAGCTTAGCGCATCGACTCGAGCGGGACGAACCCGTCGTCGTAGGCGACGATCCAGGCGGAGTCCAGTTTCTCGTCGCTCGCCTCCCGAGGGAAGATCGCACACTCGTCGGGGGCGTCGTCGTTCTCGATCGTGACGTGATCGAGTTCGGTCAGCGATGCGTCGGTCTGGCGGGCGGTGTCGGCGTCCGGAGTCATGCGTGACAGGCGATGGATGATCGCGCTACCGATAGCTACCGCAGTCTCACCTATTGTTATCGACCCGCTAAACCGCAACGCGTACCGATTACGGTCAGTTCAGTCCCAGTTCACCCCAATCGTTCACGAATTCCTGACGAACACGTAATCTGACCTGTACGGCCCGAATACGGCGGATTGCAGTTGTGAAACTACCGGTTCCGTCCGGCTAAGCATCGATTTCAAACGGTTTCGATCGGTTCATCGCCAGCGATGCCGGCGGCTGGCGGCCGCGTCCGCGCGCTCTCATCTGGCTGGGGGTCGGGACCCCACCGTCAGCGATACCGTGGTCTCGTCGCCGTAGCGCCGACACTCGATCTCGATCGTGTCGCCCGGACTGGTCCGTAACGCGAGATGGCTCGAGAGCGCGTGGCGGTCGGGGATCGGCTTGCCGTCGATCGCGTAGATGACGTCGCCGCCGACGGGGATCGAGTCCCGCGGGCGGGGCTTCGCGGGCCGGAGGACGCCGTCGGCCGGGTCGCCGGGCTCGACCCCCGTGACGATGACGCCGGTCGCCTCGGCGAGGTCGTTGGCCTCGGCGATGTATCGGTCGACGGTCGCGAGGGTGATCCCCATGTAGGCGTGGTCGTACGTCCCGGTCTCGATCAGCGAGGGGACGACGCGACTCGCGATCGTCGCCGGGATCGCGAAGCCGATGTTGTCCCCGCCGCCGGCGGTGATGACGCCGACGACCTCGCCGTTCATATCGACCAGCGGCCCGCCGCTGTTGCCCGGGTTGACCGCGGCGTCCGTCTGGATCGCGTTCGAAAACGAGAACGCCCGGCCCTGCATGTCGAGCGTGCGATTGACGCCGCTGACGATGCCTTTCGACATGGACCCCCGGAACCCGTAGGGATTGCCGACGGCGAGTACCTCCTGACCGACGACGGAGCGTTCGGCGGCCAGCTCGAGGGGCGTCGCCTCGTCGGGGACTTGGTCGACTTTCAGGACGGCCAGATCGCTGTAGAAGTCGGTGCCGACGACCTCGGTGTCGGACCAGTCGCCGTTGATGTACTGGAGATCGACGGTGTCGGCGTCGGCGACGACGTGTTCGTTCGTGACCAGGTGGGAGTCGTCGACGAGAAAGCCGGAGCCCTGTCCCCCGCCCCGTTCGCTGCTGTACGGGCTCCCGGAGCCCAGCGCTCGTACCTGTGCGACTGCGTCGATAACCCCCTCGTAGACGTCGGTGAACGTCGAGCCGTCCGCGCGGTCGTCCGGGTCGATCGTCCGCTCGATCGAAGCCGAGGACGAGCCCTCCATCGAGTCGGCCGAGCGGGGCTCGGCACAGCCGGCGATAGCACCGACGAGACCGGAACCGGCGAGCGCGAGGAACTCGCGGCGATCCGGTCGAAATCCGTTCATACTCGGGACTCGCACTCGACCCATTTGAACGTCCGGGACGCGTGACCGTCTGTTTATCATTACTATCAGTCGAGGCAGAACGATACGCCGGTCGGGAGATCGATCCTCGCGATTTCGTCTCCGCGGGCCGACGGCCAGAAGGGAAAACGTGTTACCCGCGGCCGCCCGATTCCCGCCATATGATCACGGAAGACGCCCGCGCGCTGCTCGAGACGGGGCCGGTCTGTGACTCCTGTCTCGGTCGCCCCTTCGCCGAGCGGAGCTTCGGACTGACCAACGCCGAGCGCGGCCGGGCGCTGCGGACGACGATCGCGATGGCCGACGACGCCGACTTCGAGCCCGACGAGCCCGCCGACTGCTGGGTCTGCGAGGGGTACTCGGGGGCCGTCGACGCGATCGCCGAGACCGTCGTCGACGCCCTCGAGGACGCCGACTTCGCGACCTATCAGGTCGGGAGCCGCGTCCCGCCGCTGGTCGAGGAGAACGACCGGCTCCTCCGGGAGGACGCCGGCCTCGAGCCCGACGTCGGCGAGTCGTTCAAACGCGAAATCAACCGCGAGGTGGGTCGGCGCGTCGGCGCGAAGACCGGTACCGACGTCGACTTCGATCGCCCCGACGTGCTGGCGATCGTCGATCTGGAGGCGTTCGATCCCCTCGAGGCCCTCGAGTCGGGGACGGTCACGGGCCACGCGGTCGACGTCCAGCTCAACCCCGCCTTCGTCTACGGCCGCTACCGCAAACTCGAGCGGGACATCCCGCAGACCGAGTGGCCCTGCCGGGAGTGTGGCGGCAGCGGAACGCAGTTGAGCGACGACGGCGAGGAACCCTGCGACTACTGTGGCGGCTCGGGCTACATGTACGACACCAGCGTCGAACAGACCGTCCGCCCGCACGTCGTCGACGCAATGGACGGCGACGAGGGCACCTTCCACGGCGCCGGCCGCGAGGACGTCGACGCCCGGATGCTCGAGGAGGGTCGCCCGTTCGTCCTCGAGGTCAAGCGACCCAAGACCCGCGACCCCGACGCCGCGGAACTCGAGCGCGAGATCAACGACGCCGCCGAGGGGAGCGTCGAGGTCGAGGGACTCCGCCTCGCGACCTACGAGATGGTCGAGCGCGTCAAGGAACACGACGCGAGCAAGCGCTACCGCGCTGACGTCGAGTTCGCCGACCCCGTCGACGAGGCCGACTTCGAGGCCGCCCTCGAGGAGCTGACCGGAACCACGGTCCAGCAGGACACGCCCCAGCGCGTCGACCACCGGCGGGCCGATCTCACCCGCGAGCGGACCGTCTACGACATCGACGGCGAGCTCCGGTCGCCGACCGAGGCCGAGGTCCGCCTCCACGGCGAAGGGGGACTGTACGTCAAGGAACTGATCAGCAGCGACGACGGCCGCACGGAGCCGAGTCTGGCGGGCGTCCTCGAGACCGACGCCGAGGTGACCGCGCTGGACGTCACCGGCGTCGAAGGCGAGGACGAGCCGTTCGAACTCGAGGAGTACTTCCTCGACGAGCCGCGGGACGACGGCGAGGCGGCCTCGGCGGACGCCTGACGAGACGACTTATCGGCGGTTAGTCTTTTGCGAGCCCACGACCGAACAGCGCAACGATTTAGCCGTCGGCCACGGACCCTCGAGGTATGCCATTCGGCGTCGACGAAGCCGGGAAGGGACCCGCGCTCGGGTCGATGTTCGCCGCGGCCGTCTACTGCGAGGATCCCGCCGATCTCCCGGACGGAATCGCGGACTCGAAGCGACTCGCGCCCGAGCGCCGCGAGGAACTGGCGGCGACGATCCGCGATGACGAGCGCCTTCACGTCGGCGTCGCCGAGATCACGCCAACGCGGATCGACGATCCGGAGACGGACATGAACTCGCTGGCCGTCGCGGCCCACGCCGAGGCGATCGGCGGCGCGCTCGAGGACCTCGATCTCGAGTCGGACGGAGCCGAAGCCGACGCGCTCGAGGCCCATCCCACTGACGCGCTCGAGGCCACGTCCGACCGAATCACTGGGCTCTGTGACGCCTGCGATACCGACGAGGACCGCTTCGCTCGCCGCGTCGCGTCGGCCTGTGGGTCACGCCCCTCGCTCCCGGACCCGCTGGCGGACGCCCTCGAGATCGAGGCCCGCCACGGCGCTGACGACGAGTCGCCGATCGTCGGCGCGGCCAGCGTCGTTGCGAAGGTCGAACGCGACGCTCACGTCGCCGCCATCGCCGACGAGTACGGCCCCGTCGGCAGCGGCTACCCGAGCGATCCGAACACCCGCGAGTTCCTCGCGTCCTACGTCGACGAGCACGGCGACCTGCCCCCGTTCGCGCGCGAGACGTGGTCGACCTGCGAGGATCTGCTCGCCGAGGCTCAGCAAACGGGCCTCGAGCAGTTCTGAACGTCGACTGGCGCGCTCGAGGCGGGCCGATCGGTGCCGGCGAACACGTGTCGACCGTTTTATAATACTCGTGGACCCACGTCTCGAGCATGCTCGACGTGGTCGGACTGCTCGCGCTCGCGACCGTCGGAACGGCCGTCGTCTGGAAGGGAAGCACGTGGCTCGAGACGTCCGCGAACCGTCTCGCGGCGGGCTACGGCGTGCCGGCGGTCGTCCAGGGGGCGATTATCGCCGCCGCGGGCTCGAGCATGCCGGAACTGGTGAGCGTGCTCGTCTCGACGCTGTTACACGGTGAGTTCGAGATCGGTATCGGCACGATCGTCGGCTCGGCCGTGTTCAACCTGCTGGCGATCCCGGCCGTCTCGGTCCTCGCGGCCGACGACGGCGGGATGTCGACGGGTCGGGATCTGGTGTACAAGGAGGCGCTGTTCTACATGCTCGCGGTCGCCTCCCTGCTGTTGACGTTCTCGCTGGCGGTCATCTACTACCCGGCCGAAGGAGCGGGGCTGCAGGGAGACGTCACCCGACCGCTCGCGCTGTTCCCGCTGGTCCTGTACGGGCTCTACGTGTTTACCCAGTATCTGGACACTACCGAGGACGAGACGACGGCCGACGGCGACGTCGCCCTCGGGCGGGCCTGGCTCTGGTTCGGGCTCGGACTGGCGGTGATCGTCGTCGGCGTCGAGGGACTGGTCCGGGCCGCGGTCGGGCTGGGCGAGGCCTTCGGCACCCCCGCGTTCCTCTGGGGGATGACCGTCGTCGCCGCGGGCTCGAGCGTCCCCGACGCCTTCGTCAGCGTCGCCGCCGCCCGGTCGGGCCGTTCGTCGGTCAGTCTCGCGAACGTGCTCGGCAGTAACGTCTTCGACCTGCTCGTCGCGGTGCCGGCCGGCGTGCTGGTCGCCGGGACCCTGTCGATCACCTTCACGCACATCGTTCCGATGATGGGCTTCCTGATCCTCGCGACGATCGTCTTCTTCACCGTCATCCGGACAGAGATGCTGCTCTCCAAGCGCGAGGCGCGGCTGTTGCTCGGGCTCTACGGCCTGTTCGTCGTCTGGCTGCTCCTCGAGAGCGTCGGCGCGACGAACGTCGTCCCGACGTGAGACGCGGATCGCAGCGATCGGCGGCTCCTCGCGTTCCCGACCCGTCGCTGCACTCGCAGGCGCTCCGCTTTTCCCGTCGGAGCGATCAGTTGCGACGTTCAATATGCCAGTCTGCACGAACTGCGACAACCCCGTCTCTCTCGACTTCGAGCGCGTCTACGGTGACGACGGAACCGTCAACTGGTGCCCGCGGTGCCGAGACGCGACGTAACGTCGGTATCCGAACCGTCTCTGCTCGCGAGCGGTAGCGGGGAGTTCTCGGCACCGTGCCGTGTCGCACGACGGATCGAGCGGCGGAGCCGCTCTGTGAACGACTCGAGTCGAACGGCGCTTCGATCGATACGGACGGTGATGAGAAGCGTTCTGCTCTCGCGGTGACGAGGAATTGCCACACCCTCCCCAGCCGATTCGCTCACTCGCTCTGCTCGTTCGCTCATCCCTCGCGCGGATTTACCGACGCACCTTCGCAACGCTCAGGTGCGACGCCAGCGCGCGCCACCGACGGATAGCCTGGTCGGCGAGGTAGCGGGACTGCACGTCGTCTTTCGGGATCAGACTGAGCTACTGAGGCTCGGTCTCCACTGCGCGTCGCTGTCCGATCGATTCGCCGGCGCTCGAGCGAAGTCGACGAGCGCTGAAAAGACCGCTGGGATCGCGTGTGGGTTACCTGTCCGTCAGCAGCCGCTGGAGGATGTCCCCGTAGGCGGGCCGGGTGATGAGCACGCCCACGAGCACGCCGAGGATGGTGATGATGGCGAACCCGCGGAGGTCGCCGAGGCTCAGGACGGCCAGCGGCGACATGGCGATGACCGTCGTCGCCGCGGCGGCGCCGATGACCCAGAACGCCTTGCGGAAGCGGGACTCGAACACCCGCCTCGAGCTGACGTCGCCCTGGTCCATCACCTCGTCGGCGATGATGACGAGGTCGTCCACCCCGGTGCCGACCACCGCGATGAACCCGGCGACGTGGGAGAGATCCAGCGGCATGCGTATCAGCGCCGCGAAGCCGAGCAGGATGATCACCTCCGACATCGCGGTGACGATCATCGGCGCGGCGACGCGTGGGTTCCGATATCGCAGGAAGACCACGCCGCTGACGGTGATCACCGCCAGTGCGCCGATCACCAGCGAATAGAGTTTGAACTGATCGGCCAGCGCCGGCGACAGCGAGTAGGTCTGGTCCTCGCTGAAGTCGAGCGGCGCGGGCAACGAACCGGACTGGAGGTTCACCGAGAGCGACTGGGCCTGCTCGGTGTTCTGTGCGCCCATCTGGAACGTGGGATTGTTCTCCCAGGAGCCGGCGCTCATCGAGCTCGCGAGATCAGGTCCCATGGAGTGGGCGTCGACGGGCTCGCCGTCGATGACGGTCACGAGACAGTACTGATCTCGATTGTACTCCTCTTGGAAGGAGATGGTCTCACCGTTACCACGGAGATCACACTGGCCGATGCCCTCATCGGTGAAGCCGAGCTCGTTCAACCGCGACTGGAACTCCGGTGCGGCGTTGCTGTCGACCTGGACGGGAACGACGCTGCTCCCGGTTCTCTGGTCGATCTCCGGCGGATCGACGTTCGCGATATCGTTTCCGGTCAGGACCGTCTCGTTGGTGTGGTTACCGTCGTCGGTCGGGTAGTAGGCCCGCACCTCGACGATCCCTCGCTCGGCGAGCAGGTTTCGGAGTTCCTCGGCGCCCATGTCTGGTGCCTCGGTGACGATGTAGTAGCCGCCGCCGAGTCTGGCCGACTCGTAGACGTTGCCGCCGGAGAGCCCGGCCGCGTTGATCCGCGACTGGATCGTATCGACCATCTGCTGGCGGGTCTCCGCCGTCACGCCGTCGCGGATGTCCTCGTCGGGATCGACCTCGACGCCGGCCTCGGCGAGCGCGGCGGCGAACTCCGCCTCGCTCACGTTCTCGGTGAACAGTTCCGCGTGGGCGTTCCCGTCGTCGTCGACGCTGACGCGGACGTTCCCGGTCTCGAGGCCGGTTTCGTCGTACAGCGTCCGCTCGATTTCGGTGAGTCGCTCCCGATCGACGCTGCCGTTCTCCCTGACGGCGCCGGCGTCGATGTTCTCGGCGGTCATCCCGGTGACCGGAGCGCTGATTCGCGTCCCGCCCTCGAGGTCGAGCCCGTACTCGAGGTTCGTGGCCCCGCTGTCCTGGGTCTCGACGTAGCTGTTGTCCCCCATGACGCCGCCGGGGACGAACAGGGAGACCATCGCGCCGGTGATGAAGACGGCAAGCAGCAGCAGCCGCCAGTGGGCTTTGACGAACGCGACCGGCCCAGTCATGAGCGGATCCCCTCGAACTTGTACCAGCGAAGCAGACTCAGGTTGAGCATGTAGGTGTTCATCAGGTCGGCCGCGAGACCGACGAAGAGGACGATCCCGATCGACGAGAGCAGTTCGACGCCGAACAGCCCCGCGGTGACGCCCATGACGAGCATCGCCGCCATCGACGTCACCGTCATGGTGATCCCGGTCCGCATCGCGCGGTGGGTGCTCTCGTAGAAGTCACCCTGCCGACGCAGGACGTGGTTGTTCAGCAGGATGTCGGAGTCGACCGAGTAGCCGATCAACATCAGTAGGGCCGCGACTGTTCCCAGCGACAGGGAGATGTCGGCGATCGTCATGAACGCCAGCGGAATCACCAGGTCCGAAAACGCCGAGAGGACGATGGCGATCGACGGCACGAACGTCCGGAACAGCAGGAAGGTGATGACGCTCATCCCGACGAAGGCGACGGCGATCCCCAGCAGCGCCGTCTGCTGGGTCTGTTGACCGAAGCTCCCCGAAACCGTCGACTGGAGCTGGACGACGTCGTTGTCGCCGTCCTGCTCTAAGTTCTCCTCGGCCTGCTGGCTCAGCGACTCGAGGTCGGTCGAGGTGAACTGGACGACGTACTGGTTCTGGGAGTTGGGCGCCGAGACCGATTGAATCGACTCGGGTTCCTCGTCGAAGGCGTTCGCGATCTCCTCCTGCGAGGAGGTCGTCTGGATAGTCAGTTCGGAGCCGCCGGCGAAGTCCATCCCCAGCGGTACCGGCGTTCCCGTCATGAGGAACGTGCCGGTGAGAACGAGCAATGCAACCGCGAGTACCGCGAGCGGCACCGCCGCGAGTTGGCGGTTGCTGTACCGGGTGTAGGGAAGTTCCGGTACGTCGAAATACCCCATATACTCGACCACTGGATGGCCCCTGAGGTAAGCCTTCTCAATTTCTGCAGCATGTTTCAATCAGACCGGCAGTGAGAAATACCGTAGGCTGAAGCCGCTCGAGGCCGTCCGCTCGAGTATCGTGACCGAATCCAATCGGCAGTCCGGACGATCAGGCGCGCGGTCAGATCGGTCGGACGAGGTGACCGCCGAACGCGTCGTAGTCTCGTATTCGGCCGCCCTCTCGGAGACGGCCCGGCGGCAACTCGAGACGCAGTCGTTCCGGTCGTACCTCCACAAGACCCACGACGAGGCCCGTGTGGGCGACGTCTGGGAAGAGTTCGTCGGCGTGGGCTGTGGGTCCACGCGCGACGTGTCGCTGCGGGTCGAACGCGTCGACGGCGGCGCCGAAATCGTCGACGAGACCGAACTCGGCTACGTGACTCGCGAGGACGGACGACTCGAGGACGAGTGACGCCCGGCGCGGGGCCGGCCAGTTCAGTCGGGAAGATACCGCACGCTCAACACGCCGTCGTCGGCCGACCGACGGACCTCGACGCGGACCGCCTCGAGTCGGGCCGCCCGCGCGATGGTCTCCGCGTCGTCGAGAACGTCCTGCGCCGCCGACTCCACCTCGTCCTCGGGAACGCGGAAGACGTGTATCTCGCCGGTTCCGGCCCGCTCCTCCTGAATCAGGTCACCGACGTCGGCGTCGGCGGCCAGCTCCGTCGCGTGCTGGGTCGGCGCGAGGTCGCTGTCGACTAGCTCGATCGATCGTCGGTCGGCGACGTCGATCACTTCCCAGGTGACCTCCAGCGGCGGCTCGGGAGCGACGGTCGCCTCGAGGACGTCGTGGACCTCGAGACCGGGGTTCGAGCCGAGCGTGTGGACCTGTGCGGTCTCGACGTCGCGGACGACGGCCGACTCGTTCTCGGCGTGGGTGACGACGAACGTGCTCGTCTGTTCGGTCATGAACGGTCGTAGGCGGTGGTCGGGTTTCGGGGTTTCGGCTTTCGATCGAGACGGCGACGGGCGCCGCTCGCCGACTGCATCACTCGCGACGGAGACGTTCACTCAGTTACTCAAAACTCAGATTCGCGTGAAAATGACGGGGTGTCAACCGTATCTGAACCAAATAGCCCTCCGCATGGGAGAGATACGAGACCTGTTGTTCGATGCGCTGTCGGACGGGCAACAGCGACGAATACTGTTTGCCCTGCTCGAGCGGGAGGGGGTCGATATCGATTCGCCGCCGGACGGCATCGAGGAGCGGTACAGCGCGGCGGTCGAGCGACGGCACGTTCACCTCCCCAAACTGGAGGAGTACGGCTTTATCGAGTGGGATCGGCGAACGGACACCGTCGTGCGGGGGCCTCGGTTCGCGGAGATCGAACCGATGTTGCGAGTGGTCGCCGACAACCGGGAACTCCTGCCGGCCATACGGGGATAGCGGACCGGTGCCGACCGAAAAGACATTAGAGATAGTATATGTCCTCCTTCACTCATCGAAGCGGTGCCGACGAACCGATCGACGTCCTGCTCGTCGAAGACGACCCGCGCGACGTCGACCTGCTTCGGGAAGCGTTCGCGATCGCGGAGCGGAATCGCGAGACCAGACTGCACGCTGTAACCAGCGGTAGCGACGCGCTGTCGTTCCTCTGTCGATCGGTCGAGTCCGAGTCGGACTCACCGCCGAACTTCGCTCTTCTGGATCTGAACGTGCCGACCCACGACGGGGTCGCGATCCTCGAGGCGCTCGCCGACGACCCGAAACTGCGGCGGCTTCCGGTCGTCGCCCTCACCGAAGCGGATCGGACGGACGATATCGTGCGCTGCTACGAGGCCCGAGCCAACGCGTCTCTACCGAAGCCGACCGACCTGAGCGGGTACGTCTCGCTCGTCGAAGGGATCGAACGCTTCTGGCTCGAGCAGGCGCGCCTCCCCCCGGTTTCAGCGTGATTTGAGGCCGTCGCTCGCCCGAACCACGCGGCCGGTGCGATCGAACACCCGACTGGCCGGGTCCGATCCGATTATCGGCTCGGCCGCCCCGTGAGCGGGTATCGGGAATGGAGTTCTATTGAGACGTAGCTACTGGACTCACGGATAGTCGTTCCTCAGAGAATCGACAGGCCCCATCGTGGTTGGGCCTAATGGGACCTGCCACTACCCTCTACTGAACCGATCCCCAAGTAGCTTGTGTGATAATCTGAGTGAACGGGAAAATTCCACGTTTCGTCGGTTTCACGGTTTGTCGGAGTCAAACGCTGTTTTCGAGAACACGAATTCTTTTCCATGCGCGCGCCGTATATCCGGTGTTCGGTTATCCGAATTCGTGGTTGGGCCATGACACAGGACGAAACAACGGTAGAGGCGATTAGTCTGTTACAGGACCTCGGTCTGCAGGAGTACGAAGCACGCTGTTTTATAGCGTTGAATAAACTCCCCAACGGGACCGCAAAGGAGATCCACGAGATCTCCGAGGTGCCGCGAACGCGGGTGTACGACGCCATTCGCGTCCTCGAGTCGCAGGGCCTGGTCGAAGTCCAGCACTCGAGCCCCCAGCGGTACCGCGCCGTCGGGATCAGCGAGGCGACGCGGATTCTGCGCGAGAAGTACAACGATCGGATCGACACGCTCGAGACGTATCTCGAGGAGGCGGACGTCGAGGAGCCCGAGGACGACGATCACGTCCAGGAGATCTGGTCGCTGAGCGGCCACGAGGCGATCGAGTCGCGGACGCTCGAACTGATCGGGAACGCGGAGTCGGAGATCGCGCTGCTCGTCGTCGACGACGACGTTCTCTCCGAGGCGCTGTTCGACGGCGTCCAGCAGGCGATCGGGCGCGACCTCACCGTCGTTCTCGGCGGCCAGACCACGGAGACGACGGCGACGCTGGAGGCGCGGCTCCCCGAGACGCGCGTGTTCGAAACCGATATGGACTGGCTCACCGGAAGCGAACTGGACGCCGAGGTCGCGATCAGCCGGATCCTGCTCGTCGACCGGGAGACGCTGCTGATCGGTACCTACTATCCCGACGCCGACAGTGGCAAAGCGAAAGAGCAGGCCGTGTTCGCCAAGGGACTCCAGAACGGGGTCGTCGTGCTCCTGCGCAGACTCGTAACGGCCGGCCTCTCCGCGATGGAAGACCCGGGAGCGTGACGCCCGCGTCGACGGTCGCTCGCTGACGGAACGCCTTTACCGCAGGCGGTCGCCTTCTCGCGTATGCACGTCGACATTGGTAACGCGCTCGCGTCCGTCGCGTCGCCGGGCGCCTCGAGGGACGCCCTCGAGCGCCTGGACGAACAGGTCGCGGACGCTCACGAGCGCATCGCGGAGGGCATGGAAAACGGAGAGCACGGCTACGAGGCCCTCAACCTCCCGGAGCGAACCGACCCCGAGGAGATCCGAGCGGCCGTCGAACCGGTCGCCGACGCCGAGGCCCTGATCACGGTCGGCATCGGCGGCAGCGCGCTGGGCGCGGCGACGATCACGGACGCGCTCGCCGACGAGAGCGACACCGAGGCCGTCTACCTCGACAACGTCGATCCCGAGTGGGTGTCGAACCACCTCGAGGGACTGCCCCTCGAGGAGACGGCGATCAACGTGGTCTCGCGGTCGGGAACGACGGCGGAGACGCTGGCGAACTTCCTCGTCGTCCGCGACGCCTTCGAGGCCGCGGGCGTCGACTGGACCGAGCGCACGATCGTCACGACGGGCGAGTCCGGCCCGCTCCGGAACCTCGCGAACCGCCACGACCTGCCGTCGCTGAAGGTCCCCGACGGCGTTCCGGGTCGCTTCTCGGCGCTGTCGGCGGTCGGCATGGTCGCGGCGGCCGTCTGCGGCCACGACCTCGAGGCGCTCCTCGAGGGCGCCGCCGCCGAGCGCGAGACCCTGACCGGCTCGCTGTTCGAGTGCCCGGCCTACGCCTACGGGGCGACGGCCTACGCGCTCGATCAGCGCGGTGCTGGAATCAACGCCATGGTCCCCTACGCGGAGTCGCTGGAGACCTTCGCCGAGTGGTTCGCCCAGCTGTGGGCCGAAAGTTTGGGGAAGGACGACCTGGGCCAGACGCCGGTGCGAGCCCTCGGCGTGACCGACCAGCACTCCCAGTTACAGCTCTATCGGGCGGGTCCGCGGGACAAGCTCGTCACCTTCGTCTCGCCGGGCGAGACCGACGACCGACCGATCCCCGACACCGACGTCGAGGAGCTGGCGTACCTCGGCGACGCGACGCTCGGCGAACTGCTCGAGGCGGAGTTCGAGGCGACCGAGGCCAGCCTCGCGGCGGCCGACCGGCCGAACGTCCGGATCGAACTCGAGGGCGTCGACGAGTACGAACTCGGCGGGCTCCTGTACGGAATGGAGGCTGCCTGCGTCCTCGCGGGCGAACTCTACGGCGTCAACACGTTCGAACAGCCGGCCGTCGAGTGGGCCAAGAAGGCCACCCGCGGCCTGCTCGGCGGCGGGGACTTCGAGGAGGCCGACGCCGTCGCCGAGAAGACCGAACTTCGAATCGAACGGTAGCGCGTCGGGCCGCCGGAGACTCGCGACGACTCGCTCCCCGCAGTGGCGATCCGAGCCGCCCAGCACCGACTCGCGACGCCTCGAGTCCCACACCGAACGGGACCGAAGCCGGCGGCCGACGGTTTCGTTGCGGTGCGCCTATGGGCACGCGCTCGAAGGATCACGTATGAGCGATCTCACCCGTTCCGCCGACGGTGACGGCGACGCCGGCTCGGCCGCGTCCGCCGTCGTCCCGACCGTCGGTACCGTCCTCTCGGCCGTCGTTCTCGTCGCGCTCTTGCTTCCGGTCCGCCGCGGCGTCGACGCTCCCGCTGTCTGGCTCGCGGCGGTCGGCGCCCTCGTCGCCACGGGCGCCTTCGTCGGTCGTCGGCACGGACTGCTCGAGCGCCGCGTCAGCGGTCCGGCCGCGGCGGGCGGGAGCCTCCTCGTCGTCGCCCTCGCGGGGTACGCGATCACCCAGGGCGTGCTGGGATCGATCGTCGTTCCGGGCCTCGAGGGGTCGATCTCGCTGCTGTTCGTCGCGCTGATCGCTGCGATCGGGACGGTCGGCGTCGGGATCGCCGATCGCGGCGGCATCTCGGGCCGCGGACTGTACCGCCGACTCGTACTGACGGTCGAAGTGAGCGTACTCGCCGTCGTCGGACTGTTCAGCATCTCGATCGCCGCGCTGTTCCTCTCGCTGCCGGTGAGCGCCCTCGTCGGCGAACCCACGGCGCTCCAGCAGTCACTGATCGAGTACCCCGCCTACGCGCTCGGCCTCGGCGGGGTCGCGGCGGGCTATCTGGCCTACCGCGGTCGCGACCGGTCGTTCGTCGACCTCGAGCGACCGACGCTCCGGACGGTCGGCTGGATCGTGCTCGGGCTGGTCCTGATATTCGCCGCGAACATCGCGATTTCGCAGCTCATGACGGCGCTCGGAATCGATCCCTCGGATCACAGCACCACCCAGCGGCTGGCCGAGAATCCCGAACTGGCGATGGTCGCCGTCCCGTCGATGCTCCTGTTCGTCGGCCCGTTCGAGGAGCTGTTCTACCGGAACGTGATCCAGAAGTCCCTCTACGAGCGGTTCTCGCGCGCCGGCGCCGTCCTCGTGGGAAGCCTCGTCTTCATGCTCGTCCACGTGACCGCGTACGCGACCGCGGGACCGGGAGCGATGCTCGCGAGCCTCTCGCTGGTGTTCGCGCTCGGACTGGTCCTCGGAGCGATCTACGAGCGGACGGACAATCTGCTGGTGCCGGCGCTGGTCCACGGCTGTTACAACGCGCTGATCTTCGTCGAGTATCTCGTGTGAGAAACTCGTCGATCGTCGTCGATAATTACGAAGTTATGACGGGTTCTTGCGGGCCAGTTCCGAGCCGCAGATCGGACAGCGGTCCTTCTGTTCGTCGAACTCGCGACCGCAGCCCTGACACTGATACTGCCAGCGGCGCTGTTCGTCGATGCCCTCGCGGGCGATCACCTCCACGTCGACGTTGAGCTTCTCCGCGACGTTTTGCATCGCGTAGTCGTCGGTCACGAGCGTCCCGTCGAGTTCGAAACTCGCCGCGACGAGGCGAACGTCGGTGTCGGAGAGGACGTCGAGGTCGCCGGACTCGCGGGCCGCGCGCTGGACCTTCTCGGTGGTGTCGTCGTTGGGGATGTGGATGTGCATCCCCGAGCCCTCCATCGCGTCGTAGCGATAGGCGCTCTCGTCTTCGAGTTCCTCGCGGACGAGCGGGATGGTTGCAGTCTGTTCTGTCGTGTGAAAGTCGTGGATAAACGCCGAGGAGTCGAGAACGTACATACCGTTAGCGCTGGACGACGATGTAGTCTTTGACCGCCTGGACGCGGTTGACGGGGACGAGGAAGCGGCCGGCGTCGTCGACGTCGAAGTCGACCGTTCGCTGGGACACTTCGTCGTCGGGATCGATAACGAGATCGTGGAGCTTGCCGGATTTGAGGTCCATCGTGATGTTATAGAGCAGTCCGAGCTCGGTGCCGTCGGAACCCATGACGGACTTCCCCGAGAGATTTTCAGCGAGTATATCGCTCATGCGTACCCGTACTTACTAATCGGTATTAAAGTCCACGGGGTCGGTAGCGAGCCGCCGTTTCCGCCATCGTCGCGCCGCTCGAGCGAGACCGCCGAACGGCGATTCGACTCGAGCCGGGCCCGTTCGAAGCGACCCGGTTCCGGTTCGATAGCCGCTCGAGGGACGTCCGATCGGCGCCGGTTCGGACGGACTCAGTTTCGCGTCGAGCGACCAGTCAGACCGGCGAGAACAGCGCGGATGACGATGGGTTTAACTACCGCTCTACCGACCTCTTAGATAAGACCTTCTCGGGTGGTTCACCATGTCGAATACGGATACGCACGACCCAACATCTCTCAGAACTCCGATCGTCGCCGTCCTCGGACACGTCGATCACGGCAAGACCAGTCTCCTCGACAAAATACGCGGTTCCGCAGTGATCGAGGGTGAAGCAGGCGCGATTACCCAGCACATCGGCGCGACGGCCGTTCCGCTGGATATCATCTCCACGATCGCGGGCGACCTCGTCGACCCCGACGACTTCGACCTGCCCGGCCTGCTGTTCATCGACACGCCGGGCCACCACTCCTTTACGACGCTGCGCTCCCGGGGCGGCGCGCTGGCCGACATCGCCATCCTCGTCGTCGACGTCAACGACGGCTTCCAGCCCCAGACCCTCGAGGCCCTCGACATCCTCAAGCGCTCCCAGACGCCGTTTATCGTCGCGGCGAACAAGATCGACACCGTCCCCGGCTGGGACCCGAACGAGGACACGCCGATCAACGACACCTACGAGGACCAGTCCGACCGCGTCCGCCAGCGACTCGACGAGAAACTCTACGAGATCATCGGCAATCTGAGCGACGAGGGCTTCTCCGCCGACCTCTACTGGCGCGTCCAGAACTTCCAGCGCAACGTCGGTGTCGTCCCCGTCTCGGCGATGACCGGCGAGGGCGTCCCTGACCTGCTGACCGTGATGATGGGGCTCTCCCAGCGGTACATGAAAGAGGAGATGGAGATCGACGTCTCCGGCCCCGGCGTCGGCACCGTCCTCGAGGTCAAAGAGGAGAAAGGGTTCGGGAAGACGGTCGACATCGTCCTCTACGACGGGACGATCAAGGAAGACGACACGATCGTCGTCGGCGGCCAGAACGATCCGATCGTCACCGAGGTCCGCGCGCTGCTCCAGCCCCGGCCGCTCGCGGAGATCCGAACCGAGAGCCGCTTCGAGAACGTCGACGAGGTCGGCGCCGCGGCCGGGATCAAGGTCGCCGCGCCCGAACTCGGTGACGCGATGGCCGGCGCGCCGGTCCGTGTCGTCCGCGACCGGGATCTCGAGGACGTCATCGAGGAGGTCCAGGCCGAACTCGCCTCGATCGCGGTCGACACCGCCGAAGAGGGGGTCGTCGTCAAGGCCGACACGCTGGGGAGCCTCGAGGCGATGGCCGACGCCCTGGACGAGGCGGAGGTGCCGATCGTCCGCGCGGAGGTCGGCGACGTCGCGCCGCGGGACATCTCGGTCGCGTCGACGGCCGAGGACCCGAAACAGCAGGTCATCCTCGGGTTCAACGTCGACGTCCTCTCCGACGCCGAGCACCGCGCCGAGACCGACGACGTGACGATCTTCACCGACGAGGTCATCTACCAGCTCGTCGAGGAGTACGACGAGTACGTCGAGGGGATCGAGCAGGCCCAGCAGGACACCATCCTCGAGAACATCTCGCGGCCCGCGCGGTTCCGCATCCTGCCGGATCACACGTTCCGCCAGAACGACCCCGCGGTCGTCGGCGTCGAGGTCAACTCCGGGACCGTCCAGAACAACGCCAACGTCGTGAAGTTCGAGGGCAACGAGCCCGAACGCGTCGGCCAGATCAAGGGCATTCAGGAACAGGGCGAGGATGTCGACGAGGCCCGGGCCGGCAACCGCGTCTCGGTCGCCATCGACGGACCGACCGTCGGCCGCCAGATCGAGGAGGACGACGAGCTCTGGATCCAGATCCCCGAGAAACACGCCAAGATCCTAGAGCAGGAACTGGCCGACGAGATCCCCGCCGACGAACTCGAGGCGCTGAACATGTACCTCGACAAGCAGCGCAACCGGGACCCGTTCTGGGGCAAGTAGGGACGGCGCGGAGTCGGCCGACCCCGGCGGAACCGACGTCCGACGGGCCGCTACCCTTATTGTGACGTCTTCCTTATGACTCTCATGAACCGTATCGTCTGGATACTCGCCACGTCGTACGTCGCGCTCGGGACCGCGCTCTTCTACGGGCTCGCGATCGACTCGGCGGCGGTCTCTCTCGGCGCTGCCGCGTTACTCGCGCTGCTGGGCGTTCCCCAGTGGCTGCTCCTCTCGAGAACCGGTAGTCGAGTGCGGACGCCGGGACGGACGCCGCGGAATCGCACCTGAGGACGGAACTCACTCCGCGCGCTCGAGTCGCATCCGTGCCCCGCCCTCGAGACCGGTCAGCGGCTTCGTCTCGGTAACGCGCGCGACGACCGTCACGGGCGCGGCGGCCCGCGGTTCCCCGTCGACGCTGGCCGGCGTCTCGCCCCAGAACAGACACAGTTTCTCGCCCGTCGGCCAGTACGCGACCGCGCCCTCAGGGACGACTTCGCGGGCGTTTTCTGGCGGGACGTCGAGCGAGACGCCGAAATACAACTCGTCGCCCCAGCGGACGGCGTCGCCGGCGACCGGCAGGGCCGCCTCGAGCGCTGCTCTCGTCTCGGGGGCGTCGTCGGTCCAGTCGGCCGCGAGCGTTCGATCGCCGACGGTAACGGTGAGATCGGTCATGCGAGGGTCCACGGACGGACGTCCCTTCAATCCGCGAGGTCCGTCCGCCGCGTCGCGTCCGCTCGCCCGCGAGCGCGTTGGATTGCCTCGAGCACCGACTCGGGGTCGTCGATCGTCGCGCGGTCACAGCGGAGGTCGAGCCACCGGCGCTCGAGGACGAGTGCGTCGTCGGTCAGCCGGACGTCCGCGATGTCGTCCCACGGGACGAACGCGTTCGAGGCGGATCGCTCGAGGACGAGCCCCGCCTCGTGAGCGCGGATGGTCGGCGGGTTCCACTGCTCGGCGGGATCGAACGCGCTCCATTCGTCGCCCAGATCGAACCGATCCATGCCGTAGAGCAAGACGCCGTAGGCGGCCATGAACAGGCCGTAGACTGACCCCGACCACGCCATGGCGAGGCCACCGCCGATCGTGATCATCATACAGACGGCGAACACGGTCTCGCCGGAGGCGAAGCCGGTCCGCTGCCACGTCCAGGTCGTAACGGGTTCGTCGGCGGTGATCGCGTCGATGTACCGGTTGCGGGCCATCCGATCGACCCCGAACGCCGCGACGCCGGTCACGACCGTCACCGCGAGCGTCACGACGACGAACCGACCGGACGCTTCGAGCGGTGCGACGAGCGGAACGGCCAGCGCCGCCGCGAACGCTATCGGCGGCGCGTAACACGCCAGCCGGCGCCGTCGGCTCCGACCGATCCGTTCGGGCAGGCCGTGGGCCCGTCTCGCGAGGATGTGGCCGACGATCGCCACCGCCGTCACCGTCGTCGGCAGGATCCCGAGCAGCGTTTCGGTAGCGGTGCCGGCCGTGAGCCCCGCGATCGCCGCGACGCCGGCCGCGACGAGACCGAGGTAGAACCCGAACCCGGCCTGAAAGCCGATGTCCGGCTCGTCGAACTCGAGGGCCGTTCGTCGTTCGTGAGACGCCACCATACGTTGGTGTACTACGAACGCCGGGTATAAAATAAATGCGGACGTGACGAATAGCTAACGCATCGGTCCGGAGACCGACGGGCTCGAGTCGCACTATCGCGGACGCGACGAGAGTTCGCCATCGGTGCGATCGCTGTCGGCGAGTATCCGCCGTTTCGACCGGCGATCCCTCCGCGGCACCTATGAAACGGTTGAACCTCCCACTAAAAGCATTAACTGGGTGTTGCTGGTGGCACCCACTATGCTCGTGCATCTCCGCCAGTACAAACACGAGGAGGTCCAGTTCGACGATAACAGGACGACGGGCGAGTCCCAGACCGAGGACGCGGTCAACCCGGACGCGGAGGACTACTTCGGCAAAGACATGGACGAGTTCGACGTCGAGACGTGGGATACGATCGAGTACGAGGGCGACCCGATCGAGCGCCGCTCCGTCACGATCGAGGGGGTCACCGCCGTCTCCGTCCCGCAGGAACCGACCGACGAGGACGATCCGGACCTGCCGGGGCAGACGCTCCAGTTGCGCATGGGCGGCGGCATCGAGTTCATCGATCAGGCCGAGATCGTCGAAGTACAAGACATGGAAGTACGAGAGGAGGAAGCCGAGGGGAAAGTATCCAAGGAGGACGATCCCCAGGGGAAGGCGCCCATGGACGACGAACCGTAGGCCCCGATTCGCTAGACGTCGCCTCGAGTACGGGACGGGTCATCGGCCCCGTTCGGCGACCGTGGGCCGGGGAGCCAGCGGTCGAGCGGTCGGTCCCGTACTCGAGGGATGACAACGCCTGTCGGAGGCGGTGCGGTCCCGAAATCGTTTTCAACCGGTCGCGCGCACACTCGGTATGCCGACGGAATCGGACACTCATTATGACCCCTCGCTGGGGAACAAGTTCATCTTCGTCACCGGCGGCGTCATGTCGGGACTCGGCAAGGGGATTACGGCCGCGAGCACCGGCCGACTCCTCAAGAACGCCGGGTTCGACGTCACCGCGGTGAAGATCGACCCGTACCTGAACGTCGACGCGGGGACGATGAATCCCTACCAACACGGGGAGGTGTACGTCCTCGAGGACGGCGGCGAGGTCGACCTCGATCTGGGGAACTACGAGCGGTTCCTCGATATCGACATGACCTCGGATCACAACATCACTACGGGGAAGACCTACCAGCACGTCATCGAGCAGGAACGCGCCGGCGACTACCTGGGCAAGACGGTCCAGATCATCCCCCACATCACCGACGACATCAAGCGTCGCATTCGGGAGGCCGCCGAAGGCACTGACGTCTGTATCATCGAAGTCGGTGGCACCGTCGGTGATATCGAGGGGATGCCCTACCTCGAGGCCTTGCGCCAGTTCGCCCACGAGGAACCCGAGGAGAACGTCCTCTTCACCCACGTCACGCTCGTTCCCTATTCGAAGAACGGCGAGCAGAAGACCAAGCCGACCCAGCACTCGGTCAAGGAGGTCCGCTCGATCGGCCTCCAGCCCGACATCATCGTCGGCCGCTGCGAGGACCGCCTCGACCCCGAGACCAAGGAGAAGATCGCGCTGTTCTGTGACATTCCCACGGAAGCGGTGTTCTCGAACCCCGACGTCGAGGACGTCTACCACGTCCCGCTGATGGTCGAAGAAGAGGGGCTCGACCAGTACGTCCTCGAACACTTCGGGCTGGCCGACGAGGCCCTGCCCGAGGGAGAGCGGGCGAACGACTGGCGGGAGATCGTCACCACCGAGAAGAGCGGCACGGTCGACATCGCGCTGGTCGGCAAGTACGACCTCGAGGACGCGTACATGTCGATCCACGAGTCGCTGAAGCACGCCGGCTTCGAGGTCGGCGTCGACGTCGAGCGCCACTGGGTGCCGGCCGACGAACTGGCCGACGGCCACGAGGGCCAACTCGAGGGAATGGACGGGATCATCGTCCCCGGTGGCTTCGGGATGCGGGGCTCCGAGGGCAAGATCGAGGCCGTCCGCTACGCCCGCGAGAACGACGTTCCGTTCCTCGGGCTCTGTCTCGGCTTCCAGATGGCCGTCGTCGAGTACGCCCGGAACGTGCTGGGCCTCGAGGGCGCCCACTCCGCCGAGATGGTCGAGGACACGCCCCACCCGGTCATCGACATCCTGCCCGAACAGTACGAGGTCGAGGACATGGGCGGGACGATGCGACTCGGCGAGCATACGACCGTCATCGAACCCGAGACGCTCGCCTACGACCTGTACGGCGACACCTCCTGTAGCGAGCGCCACCGCCACCGCTACGAGGTCAACCCCGAGTACTTCGACGCCTTCGAGGACGAACCGCTCGTCTTCTCCGGCACAGCGGGCAACCGGATGGAGATCCTCGAACTCGAGGACCACCCCTACTTCCTCGGGACGCAGTTCCACCCCGAGTACACGTCCCGTCCCGGCCAGCCCAGTCCGCCGTTCCTCGGGCTGGTCGAGGCCGTCCTCGAGGGGCCCGATGCGGACGGCGCGGAGTCCGCAGACGCAGACGAAGACGCTGACACCGACGCGGAAACGGAGGTAACCCACTGATGGTAGACACCGAGACGTTCGTTCCAGAGGCAGTTGCAGAGATCGGCGACGAAATCGGCGACGAGAACGCGGTCATCGCGCTCTCCGGCGGGGTCGACTCGTCGGTCGCCGCGGCGCTGGCCTACGAGGCGATCGGCGACCGACTGACGCCCGTCTACGTCGACACCGGCCTGATGCGCAAGGGCGAGACCGACCAGATCCGCGAGACCTTCGACTACATGGAGTCGCTGCGGATCGTCGACGCCAAGGATCGGTTCCTCGACGCCCTGGAGGGCGTGACCGACCCCGAGGAGAAGCGCGAGATCATCGGCGAGCAGTTCATCCGCGAGTTCGAGCGCGAGGCGAAAGACGCCGACGCGGACTACCTCGTCCAGGGGACGATCTACCCCGACCGCATCGAGAGCGAGGGCGGGATCAAGTCCCATCACAACGTCGGCGGTCTGCCGGAGGTCGTCGACTTCGAAGGGATCGTCGAACCCGTCCGCGACCTCTACAAGGACGAGGTCCGCGAGGTCGCGCGCCACCTCGGTCTGGACGAGATCGTCGCCGAGCGGATGCCGTTCCCCGGCCCCGGCCTGGCGGTGCGAGTGATCGGCGAGGTCACCGAGGAGAAACTCGAGGTCGCCCGCCACGCCTGCCACGTCGTCGAGGAGGAACTCGAGGAGTACGAGCCGTGGCAAGCGCTCGCGGCCGTGATCGGCAAGGCGACGGGCGTGAAAGGCGACAACCGCGTTCACGGCTGGGTCGTCTCCGTTCGCTCGGTCGAGTCCCGCGACGGGATGACCGCCCGCGCACAGGAGATCGACTGGGACACCCTCCAGCGCATTCAGTCGCGAATCACCGGCCAGAACGACAACGTCGCCCGCGTCGTCTACGACGTGACTCACAAACCCCCGGCAACGATCGAGTACGAATGAGCATGGACGTAATCGTCGCCGGCCC
Source organism: Haloterrigena sp. KLK7 (assembly GCF_037914945.1). Lineage (NCBI taxonomy): Archaea > Methanobacteriati > Methanobacteriota > Halobacteria > Halobacteriales > Natrialbaceae > Haloterrigena > Haloterrigena salinisoli. Next base: position 754,309 of record NZ_CP149787.1, on the reverse strand, counting down.
CGACGAGGACGACATCACTGCCGCCCTCGAGGAGGAGGGGGCCACCGTCGCCCGCCTCAACGGCGTCATCTCGCGGCCCGCCCTCGAGGAAGCCGGGATCGTCGACGCCGACCTCTACGTCCTGACCGACATCGGGCAGGCGACGACGATCCCGATCGTCTGTGACCTCTCCGAGGACGTTCGGACGGTCGTCTACGCCCGCGACACGGTGCCGGAGTTCGTCAAGGGCCAGCTCGACCTCGCCGTCGACCCGCAGTTGATGGACGCCGCGATCGTCGCCGACGAACTGACCGGCTAACTGCCGGCGGCGATCGACCCGTTCCCGTAGTTCTGCTCGGACCGTCGCCGTTCACGCCGGCTTCGGACCAGTACGCGAACCGATCAGTCTCGGATAACTGCTCGTTGACTCGAGGAGCCACGTGATAAACGCTCTCGAGGGCGATATCGACCGCGTAAACTGGGATTGAAACCGCCGGAATCCGGGATAACCGTCGAATACCATCGCCCCCGTTGAAGTGGCTTCCGCGGCTATCGATAGATGGAGGTCGACGGGCAGACCCCACCGAGGCATCCACCGCCTGTTCCCGTGACTTCCAATCCACCCACAGCACCCTTCCCCCACCACTGCCACACCGTACCGATTCCCGGTACCGACGCAGGCCTTGCACCCGCCTGCGTCTCCACCTGCGGTTGGCACTCGAGGCGCCGGCGTTTTCCGGCCCTCGAGATGGTTCTCGATGCGCTTCGCACTCGCAGTGACGACCGCGGACGTCGCTGATTCCTCCAATCGGACTACGACGGCTGCAGCCGCTGCAGGACCGGAATCTCCTCGAGACGCTCGCCGTCGAGCAGTTCCCAGTCGATCCCCGTCGGCTGGGCGCGGCTCTCTGGGCGGAGCGTCCGCTCGGGCGTGACGACGAGGTCCATCGAGACGTCGTGGTCGCCGATCGCGACGGCGTCGTCGACGAGCTGTCGTTCGTGGACCGTCGTCGCGACCGTCGTCGAGTCGTCGACGAGGTCCAGCCCCCGGAGGATCGCGTACTCGAGGTCGCTGTACCCCTCTCCTTTGCCGACTCGACCGCCGTCACCGGTCACGGCGACGCTCCCCGAGACGATCAGATCGATCTCGTCGACCGCGTCGGGACCGACCCGCTCGCCGTGTTTCGACGAGCCCGAAACCGTCGTCGCCGCGTCGTAGTCCTCGAGGACGTCGGGGTCGAGTTTCAGGAAACACTCCTCGTCGGCGAGTCGCGGGACGGCCATGTAGACGGTCTTCCCCTCGCGCAGTGCGCGCCGCCGGACGGGCAGCTGTGGCGCGTCGGGATTGGCCTTGATCGTCGTCGCGTCCGCCCACTCGGGCTGCTCTGCGAGGCGGCCGGCGGCGTCGTCCGCCCCGGCGAAGTTCGGGATGCGGCCGTGGGGCGGGAAGGGGAACCGCGCCTCGCCGCTCTCCTCGAGGTCGTCCCAGACGCGCTCGCGGATCGTCTCCTTGTCGACGCCGTCGGTGGTCTCGGTGGTATCGGAACCGCCCATCTCACTCGCCTCCGTCGTCGGGTTCGGATGCGGGTTCCTCGGTGGGCTCGCTCTCGTCCGCGTCCGTCGTCTCGGTCTCGCGTTCGTCCTCGGTCGCCTCGCCGTCCTCGAGCGCGGCTTCGTCGACGGCCCACCTGTCCTGTGCGATGTCCTCGCGAGCGAGGCTGACGAGGTTGTGGATCTCCGGCAGGATGATCTCGTCGAGGGCGAGTCGCACCGCGTCCTCGTTCCCGGGCAGGCAGAACACCGGCGTTCCCTCGGTGACGCCGGCAATTGTCCGCGCCGCGATGACGCGAGTGCCGACCGCCTCGTAGGCCAGCGAGGTGAACAGGTCCTCGAACGCGGCCAGCCGCTTCCCGAGCAGCGGTTCGACGGCCTCGACGGTGACGTCGCCGGGTTCGACGCTGGTCGACCCGCCGGTGACGATGACGTCGATGTCGTCGCGGTCGAGCATCCGCGAGATGATCGACTGGACGCGGTCGTGCTCGCTCCCGATGTGCTCCCGCGTGACTATCTCGTGGTCGGCCTTCTTCAGCCCCGTGACGATCGCCTCGCCGGCCGGGTCGGACTCGAGCGACCGGTCCGTCGCGATCGTCACGACGCTGACGCCGAGCGTGCGGCCGTCGATCTCGTCTCTCTCGTCGGATCGCTGCTCGTCCGCGTCGCGATTTTCCCCCGGCGGCGCTTCCGGGGCCTCCTCGGTCCCTTCGGTCTCCCGGTCCTCGCTCGAGTCCGTCTCGGTCATGTCCCGTCGTTCGAGCGCCGGCGGGTAAAACGCTGTCCACCCGCCCTCACGCGCGGACCGCTACGCGTCGTCGGTCTCGAGGCCGTCGATCAGCGCCTCGAGCGTCTCGATGTGGTCCTCGAAGAGCTCCTCGCCGCGCTCGGTGAGCCGGTAGCTGGTCCGCGGCTTGCGGTCGACGAACTCCTTGTCGACGGCGACGCAGTCGGCGTCCTCCATCCGCTCGATGTGTGTGGCGAGGTTCCCCTCGGTGATTTCCAGTTCCTCGGTCAGTTCCGTAAAGCTCGTCTCGCCGGTGGCGTAGAGGTGGGCGAAGATGCGAAGGCGGGTCGGCTGGTGGACGAGTTTGTCGAGTTCCATGTTAGCGCCGGGCGAGGACGGCGTACTCCCAGCCCTCGGCGGCGGGGACGTGGGGGATGACGGCCGCGAGGACGAGGATCCACGCGCCGCCGGCGTAGAACGCGTAGCGGTCGATCGCGCGGATGTCGTACGCGCCGAGCAACTGGCCCATATAGATGTAGCCGCTGCCGACGATCGCCCCCGCGGAGACCAGCGCGAGCCGGATCGCGTTCCGGTCGCCGAGCGCATCGAAGACCGGGAGGAGACCCACGATCACGGCGCCGATGCCGGCGAGGGCGGCGAGCAGCCAGAGCCGCGTATCGTGCAGTCCCCTCGTCGGCGGTTCGTAGGCCGCCTTGATTCGCCGTTTGACGAGCGTCTCGAGACCGAGCAGGCCGGCGACGGCGGCGAGGATCCACAGGCGGGGACCGCCGCGGAACCAGAACTGAATGAGCGTGAAACAGAGCCCGGCACCGACCCCTTCGACGAGCCAGAACCGCCACCAGTAGGGGTGGTCCTCGGCGAGTCCGATCGCTCCCTTGATCTCGGCCAGTTCCGCCTCGAGAGCGGCCGGATCGACGTCTCTCCTTTCGTCGGTCATCGTGGTCACCTCCCGCGAGCGTTAGTTCGCATCAGCGTTCGTGTAGTAGTTAAAGAGGTCGGTGTAGGTCGGCTCGACGACCTCGAGCGCGTCCGGTTCGATGCCGGCCGCGGCGGCCGTCTCGGTGACGAGCGCCGCCCCGTCGCGGTCGTCCACGTCGCCGCGGGCCGGCAGGAATCCGCGGACGTTGCCGGCGACGGCGTAGGGCTCGCCCGCGATCGCGTCGGTCAGCTCGCCGGTGTGCGCGGTGCCCGTCTCGACGATCGCCGGCAGCGACGCCAGCAGCTCGTCGGGCGTGCCGGTCGCGGCGATACCGCCGTCGGCGAGGAAGGCGATCCGATCGGCGACGTCGGCGTCCATCGGCCGGTGGCTGGCGACGACGAGCGTCTTCCCCGCGGCCCGCTTCTCGCGGAACAGCTCGTGGACCGTCTGGATCGTCGTGAGGTCCAGCGCGGCGGTCGGCTCGTCGAGGAGGTAGATCGGGACGTCGATGCTCGCCGCGATCGAGAGCTCGAGCTTGCGTTTCATTCCGCCGGAGTAGTCCTCGACGGGCTTTGCGAGGGCGTCGTCGATTTCGAACCGCTCGACGTAGTCGCGCCACGCGTCGGTGAAGTCGGGGTGGAGCCGGTCGTAGAACGCGACGTTCTCCCGGCCGGTGAGCTTCTCGTGGCAGAGCGCGTCCTGCAGGAGGAAACTCGTCGTGTCCGTGCGGGCCGTCGCCGGCTCGCCGAGGACCGAGACCGAACCGTTCGAGGGGCGGTCGCTGCCGGCCAGACAGGAGAGCAGCACCGACTTCCCGACGCCGTTCGGCCCCATCAGTACCAGCAGCTCGCCGTCCTCGACCGTGAGATCGACGTTCTCGAGGACGCCCTCCTCGTCGAAGGACTTCCGGACGCCGGTCGCGGTGACGACGGCGTCGCTCACGGCCACCACCCCCGGTCGTAGCCGTACCGGTTCAACAGGGCCGTCCCGACGGCGAGCGCGAGGATCGCGTAGCCGGCCAGCAGGGCGACGAACTCGAGGCCGGTCGGCATCGCCGGCGGCGCGGCGCCGAGTTCGGCCCAGTTTTCGGCGGGGACGAGATGGTAGACGAGCAGCCGCGTCGGAAGGGTGTTCGGGAGGTAGTTCAGCACCTCGCCCTCGATCGGGGAGAGCTCGGCCAGTGCGCCGTTGAAGCCGGTGAGGACGAAGGCGCCGACCGCGACCATCGACGTCAGCCACTCGGCGACGCGCTCGTTGTCGGCGGCCAGCACGATCGGGATCGCGACGACCATCCAGAAGACGCAGGTCAGCAGCCCCGCGACGGCGACGATCGGGATCGACTCGGGCCCGCGCAGCCCGTACTCGGCGCCGGTCGCCGCCCCCGCGAGGATCGTCGCCGCGAACGCGGCGACCGCGAGGACGAGTCCGGCGGCCATCCGTCCGGCGAGATCGGCCGCGGGCGACAGCGGCATCGACCGGTAGGCCGCGTACCGACGGTCCTCGAGGTCGCCCGCGAGCTGGTCGCCGAAGAGGTAGAGACAGACGAACAGCGCGCCCATGACGCCGATGCCGATCGATGTGATCGCGTCGGCCGTCGCCGGCCCCTCCGTTCCCTGTGCGACGAAAAACAGGTACATGATCGCCGGAAACGCGATCACCCAGCCCAGCATCAGCCAGCTGTTGCGGACCTCCTGTATGCTCCGTCCGGTGAACGCGCTCGCCTGTGCGAGCCAGCGCCGGACGTCTCGCCCCCGTCGGCTCCCCTCGAGGTCGTCGGTCGGGTCGCGACCGCCGTGTGTCTCCGTTGACATTATTCTTATTACTGCTGACACGTTCTCAGCACATAATAGTTTCCGTCACAAAGTTACTTTGTGTCACAAAGTCCGAGCGTCGACCGCCGACGGCGTGCTGGTAGCCCAACTGTTATGGACGGAGTTTCCGTCATACGCGAGTATGCAGGCAGTCAAGATCACCGAGCACGGCGACACCGACGTCATCGAGTACGGGGAGTATCCGGACCCGGAGGTCGACCGCGACGAGGTGCTGGTCGACGTGAAGGCGGCGGCGCTGAACCACCTCGACATCTGGACGCGACGGGGAATGCCGGGGATCGACCTCGAGATGCCCCACGTTCCGGGCAGCGACGCCGCCGGCGTCGTCGAGGAGGTCGGCGCCGACGTCACTCGCTTCGAGGAAGGCGACCGCGTCGCCGTCACGGCCGGAGTCGGCGACCTGCGGATGGACGATCCCACGCTGGATCCCCGGTTCCACATCATCGGCGAGCACGTCCAGGGCGTCCACTCCGAGTACGCCGCGGTCCCCGAAGATAACCTGATCCCCGTCCCCGAGGACGTCGACTGGGCGGTCGCCGGCTCGAGCTGTCTGGTGTTCCAGACCGCGTGGCGGATGCTGATCGACCGCGCCGACCTCGAGGCCGGCGAAAAGGTCCTCGTGCTGGGCGCCAGCGGCGGGGTCGGCCACGCCGCCCTCCAGATCGCCGACTACGCGGGCGCGGAGGTCTACGCGACCGGCAGTACGGAGGAGAAACTCGACTACGCCCGCGAGCACGGCGCCGACCACGTCTGCAACTACGAGGAGGAGGACTTCGCCGACTGGGTCTTAGCGGAGACGGACGGCCGCGGCGTCGACGTCGTCGTCGAACACGTCGGCGCGCCCACCTGGCAGGACTCGCTGAAGAGCCTCACCAAGGGCGGCCGGCTGGTCACCTGCGGCGGTACCGGTGGGGGGAACCCCGAGACCGACATCCCGCGGATCTTCTGGGAACAGCTCCAGATCATCGGCTCGACGATGGCCACGCCCGACCAGGTCGACGAGGTGATGGACCTCGTCTGGGACGGCACCTTCGAGCCCGCGATCCGCGAGGAGCTGCCGATGAGCGAGACGCCCCGCGCCCACGAGATCATCGAGAACCGGGAGGGATTCGGGAAGGTCGTCGTGAGGCCAGACAGCGAACTGTAGACGCGACTCCCGTTCGGTAGAGACTGAGAAAGACCGCTCCGGACCGGTGCGCTCTCGCGCGCTGTCGGCCGACCGAGCAGGTGAGGGGAGCCGACGACACTGCTCGAGCGAATCGGTCGAAGCGGGAGCCACGATCCCCGTTCCGCGATAGCAGCCCCACTCTCTCCGTCTCAATTTTTCGAGTTCCAGGCCGAACAAATTCGGTCGTCGCGAAATCCGTCCGGAACCGTGAGGGCTTTCACCATAGCCTCGGAAGCGCCGCGTATGACCTCGAGTGACGAGGGCGGCTACGTCCACGATCCGGCCGCGTTCGACGAGGACGGGACGCAGACCGAGTCGGCCGCTGACCCGCCTCATCCCGACGCGGTCGACCGGGAGTTCGACTGGCGCGGCTGGGTCGTCGTCGGCATGATCGTCGTCACGTTCATCGTCGCACCGGTGGCGATCACGTTCTGGCCGCCGGACGTCGGCTACCGCTTCGCACTGCTGAGCCTGCCGCTGTTCCCCGCAGTGCTCCTCGCCCTTACCGCCGTCTGGGGAACGACCCGTCCCTGACGCCGGCTTCGCATTCCGTCTCGAAAAATACGTACTCGACCGAAGTGCGCGTCGTCGCCGCTACCTCGAGCCGTCGATCGGGACGGACTACGCCGTCCCGGGGGACTCGAGGTGGCCCTCGAGTCGGTCGGCGACGTCCGATCCGTGGACGTAGTCCTGATCCGGAATCTCCTCGCGCCCGAGATAGTCGTCCATCACGTCGGCGAGTCGTCGCGTTTGAAGCCCGGTGAACACTTCCGTGCCGTCACTGGCTTCGATCGCTTCGAGCAGTTCGAGCGCCCACGCCGGCGGCGTCTCGTCCTCGTCGAGGGAATCGTCGATATACCCGACGAGGACGGCGTGAACGACCCATTGCTCGTCTCTGGAGAGCGTGACTTCGTGCGTCTCGGTTTCCGGTGGTTGTGAACTCATTACGTCACACGGACCTGTTTCGTCGGTCCTCAGCCAACGCTACGAACTGATATATTATAAGCCTTGTTACCGCATCACATATCTCCGTCTCGGGATGCGATTCGAGCCGACGCTCGGCGGCGACGGCCGACCGTCGAGTCGGCGACCGGTCGGTTCGCCGATCAAAAGCTACTAACAGAATCGCCTCGAGCCAGTAGACAGGAGCCGACGCCGATGGATCTCGCGAGGCTATCCGAACCGATCGCGACCGGTCGTCTCGGCCGCGCGCTCTCGCGGCTCGTGCCCGCGACGGCCGTCTGGGACCGCGAGTGGGACGTCTGCTGTGTTCTCGACGGCTGTCGCCTCGATCTCATGCGCGAGGCGGCCGCGGCCGGCCACGAGACGCTGCCGGGGCCAGACGGGGTCGACTCGCTGTGGTCGGTCGGCTCGCAGTCGGCCGAGTGGATGGACCGGACCTTCGCGCCCGCACACCGGGCGGAGATGGATCGAACCGCCTACGTGACCGGCAATCCCTTCTCCTCGCAGTCCTGCGAACACATCCTCGTCACCTCCGACGAGGTGTTACCGCTCTCGGACGCCGACTTCGGCGTCTTCCACGAGGCCTGGCGGGACGACTGGGTCGACGACGACATCTCGACGATCCCGCCCGAGTCGCTGACCGACGCCGCGGTCGCGATCTGGCGCCGCCGCGAGGAGCTCGGCGTCGATCGCGTCCTCGTCCACTACATGCAGCCCCACGCGCCCTTCCGATCGCAGCCGGAGTGGTTCTTCGGCTCGGCCGACATCGAACACTGGGGCCAGTTCACCGACGGCGGGGACGTCGAGGGCGACGACGCGGACCTCGACCTCGAGGACCTCACGCCCGAGGAACGGGAGGCGCTGGAGGCCTTCGCCGAGGCCGACGACGACGAGGGCTCGACGAACGACCCCTGGCTGCGGGTCCGCGACGGCGACCTCTCCGTCGAGGCGGTCTGGCGGGCCTACCGGGACAACCTCGAGTGGGTCTTGGACGACGTCGCGCGCCTGCTCGAGAACTGCGACGGCCGGGTCGCGATGACCAGCGACCACGGTAACGCCCTCGGCGAGTTCGGCGTCTGGTCGCACCCGCCCGGGACGCCGGTGCCCGCCGTGCGACGCGTCCCGTGGGTGGTCCGCGACGGGGTGGATCGGGGGACCTGCGACCCGGCGCTCCCGGACGCGATCAGCGAAGGTGGCGACCGCGACGGCGCGGGCGGCCGCGCGAGCGACGAGCGCGACGGCGACGATGACGTCGAATCGCGCCTCGAGGCGCTGGGGTACCGGTGACGGCGACGGACCCGCTACCCGGTCGCCTGCGGGACGCCGTCTACGCGCTCCGGACGGCACGGCTGGGCCTCGAGCGCCGCCGTCTCGATTACGGTCGCGAGACCGAGGAGCGAGCCGAGCGGTTGGCGGGCGTCCTTCCAGCCTCCGTCGCGGAACTGCGCGAATACGAACGGGAGTACGAGGCCCTCGAGTGGTTCCACGAGACCTACGCCGACCGCGTCGCTGAGATCCACGATGCCGGCGTCGCGACCAACACCACTCACTGGCGCGACGGGGTGACGCTCTACGTCGTCTGTCGTGCCCTCGAGGTCGAGACCGCCGTCGAGACGGGCGTCCTGTTCGGCTCGTTCGACGCGCACGTGCTGGCGGCGATGGAGGCCAACGGCGGCGGGACGCTGCATTCGGTCGACCTCCCCGGCGGGCCGCCCGGCCCCTTCGAGTACGGCCATCTGATTCCGGATCGGTGTCGGGAGCGCTGGGAGCTGCATCGGGGTGACGCGCGGGCGGTCTTGCCGGACCTGCTCGAGAGCGTCGGCCCCGTCGACCTCTTCCTGCACGACTCGGACCACCGGCTACCCCACATGCGCTTCGAGTACGAGACGGCGCTCTCCCACCTCGAGCCAGGCGGGGTGCTGGCGAGTCACGACGTACGGCTCTCGCGACTGTTCGATCGGTTTACCGAGGAAAACGGATTACAGTCGTGCGTGGTCTGCGATACGGGAATCGGGCGGCAATCACGATAGCGCTCGACGCGAACTCGTGTCGGTGGCGGCGAATCGGTTGATAGACGCACATTTTTTTACTGTAGTCCCATAGCTGGCGTATGGAGCAGATGACGCAGACGATTCTGATCAGCGTGATCGCATTCATCGGTGCGTTGATTTTCCTCGGACTCTCCGTTTATCCCTTCCAGTATGGATTCCTGGAAAGCGTTCTCTTGGCGGGAGGCTTCGTCGTTCTTTCACTCGTTGAGTTCGTCGTGGACGATGCAGCTATCTGACGGTGAGTCGCGCCAGGTACGACTCCCCACCTCCTCATCCGCGCTGTCCCTATGGGACTCGCACGGATTCCGTCGTCCGTGAGGACGGAGTGAGCGAACGCGTCCGTGGGGACGGACTGAGCGAACTCACCTAAGTGACGCGCGGGGACGCGCTCGGACGACGTTCCCTTGCGTAACGCGCGCAGCGACCTTTTCAGTGCGTTCGTGCTAGGGACCCCGTGGTTCGACTCTCGACTATCGTCATCCTCGTCGGACTCGTGCGGTTCACGCCGCTCCCGCCGCCGTTGGGGATCGTTCTCGGAGCGACCCTGATACTCGCCGGGATCGCGCTCAGAGTGTTCACGGACAAATAGTGCGTTCGAACGGTATCCGGCTCGAGGAGCGTCACCGATCCGATCTCACTCCGGCCGCGGGTCGGTGAAGAGATCCCCCGCGGGGGACAGCCCCGAAAGGGCGTCCGCGGCCAGCACCGCGGCCGCGCCGGTCCAGGTCGGCCGCTCGCCGGGCCAGAACGCCTCGTCCTCGAACTGGTAGCCCGTCCAGAAGATCCCGTCGTCGTCGGTCCATCGGAAGAGCCAGTCGTAGATCTCTCGAGCGCGCTCCGTTCGGCCGATCGCGGCCAGCGAGAGCACGAGTTCGCAGGACTCGGCGACGGTCACCCACGGCTCGTCGGCGACGCAGCGACAGCCCAGCCCCTCCTCGAGAAAGCGCTCCGTCCCGGCCTCGAGGCGCTCGCGCGCCGCGTCGCCGGTCACCACGCCACAGAGGACGGGATAGAACCAGTCCATCGCGTATCGGGACTTGCTCTCCCAGGTGCGGTCGAACCGGTCGGGGCGGCTCCGGATCGCCTCGCCGAGGGCGGCGCGGGCCTCGAGCCAGCGGTCGCGGACCTCGGCGCGGCCGAGAACGTCCGCGATCCCGGCGCCGCAGGCCAGGCTCTTGTAGATCGAGGCGCAGCCGGCGATCAGCGCGTCCTCGTAGACCTCGCCGTCGGGGTCGACGGTCCAGTAGATCTCGCCCGTTGGGGCCTGGTGATCGCAGGCGAACTCGAGGGCGTCGCGGACGGTCGGCCAGAGGATCTCGAGAAATTCGCGGTCGCCGGTACACAGGAAGTGGTGGGACGCGCCGACGGCGACGTAGGCGCTCCGATGCGTCTCCTTGCGCGGTTCGTCGCCGTCGTGGGCACCGTCGCCGTCCTCCGGCTCGCCGTAGGTCGCCCACAGCGCCCCGTCGTCGTGTTGGGCCTCGCCCACCCAGCGGTAGGCGCGGCGGGCGGCGTCGGGGCGGCCGGCGATCGACAGCGCCATCGCGCTCTCGACGTGGTCCCAGGGGTCGGCGGGGCCGTCGGGATACCAGGGGATCAGGCCGTCCGCGCGCTGGACGCGCTCGATGTAGTCGACCGCGGGCTCGAGGCCCCAGTCGGCGAGCGACCGCGGCCCGGAGCCGTCGCTCACGCTGGCCCCTCCAGTTCGAAGTAGTAGACGACGCTCTTGCCCACCAGCGGATCGAGCGCCCGCTCGAGCAGTCGCACCGGCCGGGGCGACTCGAGGACGTCCCACTCGAGGAAGCGGTCGTAGGCCCGCAGGGGAAGCGGCGCCTCGCCGCGCTCGTCGCGGTCCCACCAGAGACACTTCAGCCACCAGTAGGGGGCGTGCAGCGCGTGGGCGAAGTGGCCGTCGGTGCGCCGGAAGCCGCGCCGCTCGATCGCCTCGCGCAGTTCCTCGCGGTCGAAGATGCGGACGTGGCCGCCCTCGACCTGATGGTACTCGTCCGAGAGCGCCCAGCAGACCCGCTCTGGCCCCTCGCGGGGAACGCTCACCGCCAGCGTGCCCCCCGGCTTGCAGACGCGCCGGAGTTCGTCCAGCGCCGACTCGTAGTCCGGCAGGTGCTCTAAGACTTCGGTACAGCAGACGACGTCGAAGGCGCCGTCCTCGAAGGGGAGTCGGAGCGCGTCGCCCGTCGCGAACGCCACCGGCACGTCCGTCTCGGGGGCGATGTACGCCTCGTAGTCCTCTCGGGCCGCCGTCAGATTCGATCGCTCGAGGTCGATACCGACGACCTCGCGGACGTTCTCGAGGGCGGCGGCGTGGACGTGTCGGCCCTCGCCGCAGCCGACGTCTAAGACGCGCATCCCCGGCGTCAGCGTGAGCCGGTCGAAGTCGATCGTCTCCACGGTCAGGCCTCCCGGTTCCGTCGGGCCTCGATCGCGGTTCGGTACGTGCGGACGGTCTCGCGGGCGGCCCGCTCCCAGTCGAACTCCTCGACGATTCGATCACGGGCCCGCTCGCCTAGCCGGCGGCGCCGGTCGTCGTCCGCGAGCAGGCCGCGGATCGCGTCGGCCATCGCCGCGGCGTCGCCGGGGTCGACGAGGACGCCGGCGTCGCCGACCACCTCGGGCAAGGCGCCGCCGGTGGTGGCGACGACGGGGACGCCACAGGCCATCGCCTCGCCCGCGGGGAGGCCGAAGCCCTCGTACAGCGAAGGGACGACGGCGACGTCGGCGGTGCCGTAGAGTTCGACCATTCGATCGTAGCTGATCTCGCTGTGGGTCTCGACGGCGTCCTCGATTCCCAACTCCGAGATCAGCCGGTCGCAGTCGCCGCCCTCGTCGAACTCGCCGACGACGACGAGTTCGGCGTCGACGGTCTCGCGAACGTCCGCGAAGGCCTCGAGCAGATAGCGGGCGCCCTTCAGCGGGACGTCGGCGCTGACGGTCGTCATCACGCGCGGGCGGTCGTGCTCGCGGTCGACGGGTTCGAACAGGTCGGTGTCGATCCCGTTGTGGACGACGCGGAGCGCGTCGGGATCGGCGCCGAAGTCGGCGACGGTGCGGCGCTTGGCCGATTCGGAGACGGTCAGCACGTGGGGGAGCTCGCGAACGACCTCGCGTTGCATCCGGAGGAATCGGTACCAGCGGCGGATCAGCAGCCGCTCGCCCCAGCCGTCGGCCGCGGCGAGGGCGACGTCGCGGTCGACGGTGATCGGGTGGTGGACCGTCGCCACGACGGGGTGGCCCCGTTCGTGCAGCGTCCGGAGGCCGTAACACAGCGACTGGTTGTCGTGGATCACGTCGTACTCGGGTCGCCGTTCCTCGAAGTAGTCGACCACGCGGCGGCCGAAGGCGTAGGGGTCGGGAAAGCCGCCGGTGAGCGCGCTCAGCCACTCGTACATCGCCAGCGGATCGCGGAGGTAGGCGGGTTCGAACTGGCCGAGTCGGTCGAGTTCGTCGACGACGTTCTCGCCGGGCAGCTTCACCAGCCCGACGTCGTCGTCGAGTTCGGGGTAGGGCTTCCCCGAAATCACGTCGACAGAGTGGCCGAGGTCGGTCAGCGCCCGGCTCAGGTACTTCACGTAGACGCCCTGGCCGCCGGAGTAGGGGTTCGATCGGTAGCTCAACAGACAGATATCCAGCGGTTCGCCCTCGAGTCGCGCCGATCCGGGCGTCGGCCCGGTCTCCGCTGTCGCTTCCGTAGCGGTCGACCCCCCTGCCGACGCGGACGAGGTGAGGACGCTCCCCCGGAGAAGACGCCTGAACGTATCACTGACCATCGCAGTCTATCCTTCATGTGTGGGCACTCACTAATAAACCTCCCGCTAGTGTACTGTTTCTAGACGGTGTCCGGTCGCGAGAGACGACCGTCCAGGGCGCCGGTTCTCGTTCGCGAGGATCGTTGGACATAGGGCCTCGAGAGGCCCGATACGGCGCTGTTCGAAATATCGGTCCCGACGGGGCTCGGACCGGACTGTTCGGCCGAAGTGTCTGAAAACCGAGAATCGAACGACGATCCGGAGGGTTACTGGACGTCTCGCCGCATCGCGATCTCGAACCAGGGACAGAGGCGGAGCTGGCGGTACCACTCCGGGTTCGAGTGGAGTCGCTCGTAGGGAACCCACATCAGGCCGGCGACCTCCTCCTCGTTGGGGTCGAGGTCGCGGTCGGACAGCGTCAGTTGCAAGACGGCACAGACCTCGTGTTCGACGCCCGCGTTCTCGAAGTAGCGCTTGTACTCGAAGCGGTCGGTCAGCCGCAGGTCGCCGTACTGGTCGGGGGAGATCCCCAGTTCCTCCTCGAGTCGCTGGCGCGTCGCCTCCTCCTGGCTCTGTCCTTCGACGGGGTGGGAGGCGACGGTTCCGTCCCAGTAGGTCCCCCAGAGACGCTTGTCGGGGGCGCGCTGGGCCAGCAGGATGTTCCCCTCGCCGTCGAAGACCAGCGACGTGAACGCCCGGTGGCGAATCCCGTCACCGGTGTGGGCCTCGAGTCGGTTGACGAGGTCGAGTTCGTTGTCGTCGGCGTCGACGGCGATCACGTCCTGTTCGGCGTTCTCGTGGGACAGCTCGTCCCGTGGCGTGCTCATATCACCACAATCGCAGAGGGTCTTGAAACCAGTATCGTCTCGTCGTCCGGGAGGAACCCGCTCGGCGTCGAGCCCGTCACGCGCGTCAGACGAGTCCGTCGTCCGCCGCCTCCTCGTCGTCCGGGTCGACCCGATACTCGCTTCCGACGGCGATCTCGAGCGCGTTCGGCTCAGTCTCGAGGGCGAGGTGTTCGGTCTCGAGCATCTCGCCGTCCAGACTGTACTCGACCGCGTCTCGGCGGCTCTCGATCTCGAGCGCCGGCGTCCGCCGGGTGATGATACAGTCGCTGTCGCCGTCGAACAGCCCCTCGCGGGCCGCACCGCTGAGCAGATTCATGGCCGCGGTATCTTCGACGATCGTGACCTCGAGCAGGCCGTCTTCGACGTCGGCCTGTGCGGTCCGCGCGCCGGTGAACCGCCGGCAGTTCCCGATGAGAACGAACAGGGCCTCGCCCTCCCAGGCCCGCGCTCGCTCGCCGTTCGGTCCCGCGGCCGTCTTCACCCGCAGCGGGAGCGAGTCGAACTCGCCGACCGTCTCGATCGTGTTCTTCACGTACGCGAGCACGCCGAGCTCTGCCTTGCTCTCCGAGGAGGTCTCGCCGCTCGCCGCGGCGGTGATCCCGCCGACACAGGAGTTGGCGAAGACGCGATCGTTCGCGATCCCGAGGTCGATCCGCCGACGGCGGCCGTCCTCGATCACCTCGAAGGCGTGCTCGATGCTCTCGACGCCGATATTGGCCGCGAAGTTGTTCCCCGTCCCCGCGGGGACGACCGCGACGGTCGTCGACTCGAGGGCGTCCGCCGCCGCGACGCCGTTGGCGACGGCGTTGACCGTCCCGTCGCCGCCGGCCGCGGCGACGAGGTCGGCGTCGGGAGCGGCCTCGCGGGCGAACCGCTTCGCGTCGCCGCCTTTCTCGGTCTTTCGAATCTCGAAACCGTGAGCGGTCGCCAGTTCCACGACGTCGTCGACGTGATCCCCGCTGCCGCTGACGGGATTGAGAACGAGAACGCGGTCGCTCGCACCGTCGGATCCCATACTGCAGGACATGCCGGCCGCACGCAAAAGGGTCTGCCCGGCGTTTGCCCCAGTATGTACTCGGTCGACCTCCACGCGCACACGCGATTCTTCCACGGTCGGCGACGCCTCGGCGACCGGTTCGACCCGCTTGGCGTCCGACTGCTCGCCCGGGCCGCCGACCGCCGCGGCCTCGCGGGCGTCGCGACGACCAACCACGACTACTACACGCCGCTCGAGCCGCCCGGCGGCGCGCAGACGCTGCCGGGGATCGAGATCACGACCGACCGCGGCCACGTCCTCGTCGTCGGCCCCGACCCGCCCGCCGCGACGAAACCCGGCGCGCTCTCCCCCGAGGAGGCGGTCGCGCTGGCCCACGACCGGGACTGCGCCGCGATCGTCGCCCACCCCTTCCGGAACAGCACGGTGCGAGAACTCGAGGACATCCCCTTCGACGCGATCGAGGTCAACGGCAAACACCCGCGCTCGCGGCCGCTCGTTGAGCAACTGGCCGAAGAGCGCGATCTCCCGCTGGTCGGCGGTAGCGACGCTCACTATCCCTTCGAGGTGGGGCGGGCGTACACGGTCGTCGAGGCCGACGAGCTCACGCCCGAGTCGATCGTCGACGCGATCCGCGACGGTCGCGTGAGCGCGCGCGTCTCCGAGTCGCTGCTGGACCGACTGCTGCGCCGGGGCTATCGGGCGATCCACCGCCGCAAGCACGTGATCGACGCGATCGAGCGGCCGACGCCCGGCGTCGGCCCGCCGCCGGGAGAGGACTGATCGGAGATGAAGCGTCTCCCTGCCGGAGCAAGTGACGAACAGGGAAATTCTGCGGTGGCGCGCGCCGTATCGTGGTGAGCGAACAGCGAACCTCGATGCGAAGCCGCGCGAGGGATGAGTGAGCGAGCCTGCGAGCGAACGAATCGGCTGGGGAGGCAGTGGTTACTCCCTGTTGTCAAGATAAGAGGGTCGCGACTCGTCTTCTCGGTACCGTCGAAGCAGTCGCTTCCCAGAGGTACTCGGGGACGGTTGGTCCACAGAGATATCGCTCGCAGGAGCGTTCTTTGAGGCCAATTCGGCGAAGTAGGAACATCAAGATACCTGGAAGATAAGCGGTTCACTCGTGCTGGCGGCAAGGAATCGCCACATCCTCCCCAACCGATTCGTTCGCTCACGGGTCGTTCCTCCCCGTTCGCTATCCCGAGGCGCTTTGCGCCTCGCGTCGCTCGCAGGCTCGCTCACTCATCCCTCGCACGATGTCGTCGATCGGCCCTCGTATTCGCTCTGGCCGATCAACAGCGCGCGCCACCGTGATTGCTCGTTTTGTCAGCGCTTACGGTCGTGGAGGCGATCTAGCTTAGCCGAGTTCTTCGTCCAGAATTAGCCGCGTTTTCGTGCTCACGACCTCCTCCTGATCTCGGGCCTTCGTGATCAGATCGTTGACCCCGCGCGTGTCCGCGGCGTCGACGACGAGCACGACGTCCTGTTCGCCCGAGACCATCCAGACGAAGTCCACCTCGTCCCACTCGGCGATCCGTTCGGAGACGGCCTTGGTGTCGACGTCGACCGCGACGCTGAGCTCGATCATCGCCTGGACGTTGCCCGTCCGGGTCGAGATCGTGAATCGCTCGATGACGTCCTCGTCCATCATCCGCTCGACGCGGTTGCGGACGGTCCCCTCGCTCGTCCCGACCTCGTCGGCGATCTCGGTGTACGGCGTCCGCGAGTCCCGCCGGAGGATATCGAGAATCTGTCGGTCCAGATCGTCCATGGAGATGCGTGGCTACGCGTGACCCGCACTTACCGATTACGAAAATCGTAACTGAGCTTCGAAGACAACACTTATGATGGTGCATCCGATACGTAGATCGTAATGACGGAAGCCTACGTCGCACTGGAAGACGGCCGCGTACTCGAGGGACGTGGTCGCGCTCCGGGCACGGCTCGCGGGGAACTCGTTTTCACGACAGCGTACACGGGATACGAAGAGAGTCTGACCGACCCCTCCTACGAGGAGCAGGTCCTGACCTTCTCGTACCCATTGATCGGAAACTACGGCGTCCGCGAGGAGCGGTTCGAGGACGACCGCGTCCACCCCCGCGCCGCGCTCGCCAAGGAGTTCACCGAGGACGTCGCCGAGTGGCTCGCGAGCGAGGGCGTCCCGGCGGTCGACCACCTCGACAC
Source organism: Haloterrigena sp. KLK7 (assembly GCF_037914945.1). Lineage (NCBI taxonomy): Archaea > Methanobacteriati > Methanobacteriota > Halobacteria > Halobacteriales > Natrialbaceae > Haloterrigena > Haloterrigena salinisoli. The sequence goes on along the minus strand of NZ_CP149787.1, from coordinate 737,305 downwards.
GCGAGAGGTCGTCACCACCATCCGCGACGGCGGCGCCATGAAGTGTGGCATCGCCGTCGGCGAGGACGTCACCGAGGAAGACGCTAAGGAGCAACTCGAGCAGTGCAAGGGGATGAGCGAGCACACCGAGATCGGCCAACAGGTCAGCGTCGACGAGACTGAAGTCTACGGCGCCGACAACGACGGCGAGACCGTCGCGCTGGTCGACTGCGGCGCGAAGGGCTCGATCGTCGACTCGCTGCTCGCCCGCGACGCCGAGGTCCACGTGCTCCCCCACGACGCGAGCGTCGACGACGTCGCGGCCGTCGACCCCGACGTGCTGTTCATCTCGAACGGTCCCGGCGATCCGGTCAACTTCGAACAGGCGATCACGCTCGTCGAGGAGTTCGTCGAGGACACGCCCGTCGCCGGCATCTGTCTCGGCCAGCAGATCGTCGCCGAGGCGCTGGGCGGCACCACCGAGAAGATGGACTTCGGCCACCGCGGCGTCAACCAGCCCGTCCTCGACCTCGAGTCCGGTCAGGTCGTCATGACCACTCAGAACCACGGCTACACGGTCGCCGAGCCGGGTGAGCACCTCGAGGTCACCCAGATCAACGTCAACGACGACACGCCCGAGGGGATCGACGGCATCGAGTACGACGTCATCACCCGTCAGTACCACCCCGAAGCCAACCCCGGCCCCGAGGACACGCTGGACTTCTTCGACGACGTGCTCGCGATGGCTTCCGAGCGAGCGGACACGCAGGCGGTTCCCGCCGACGACTGATCGGCGGACGCGAGTTTCGTTTTCTGCCGTTCGAACCGCATCGCCACGTAGCGACTGGATCGGCTCGCCGCGGACGAGGCCAGGTCGACCGGGCCGCGTCGATCGATTGTGCACGGTCGCCCCGTTCTCGTGTCATCTAGATATATTTATGCCATAGCTAACAGAATCTTCGAGTATGACTCTCGATCGCCGCTTCCGGTCCCTGCTAGCGAACGAGCGCTGGCGGTACGCGATCGTCGGCGGTCTCGTCGCGGTCCCGTTGACGACGCTCTCCTACTGGCAAACGGGAAGCGAAATCGGTCTCTGGCCGATCGGTCTCGGCGGACTTCTCGCGGGCTATTGGTTCGAGGGATCGGCGGCCGAGCGGACCCGAGTCGGCGTTCGGGCCGGCCTCGTCGGTGCGCTGCCGACGGCCTGGCTGCTGGTCGATCTGCTGTGGTTCATCCACGTCGAACTCAGAGGGTCGGCACCGTCGCGGTTGCTCCAGTCCGCCGTCGCAGTCGTGGGCGTCGCCGGCATCATCGCGCTCGCTGCCCTCGCTGGGACGATCGGTGCGAGAATCGGTGGCTGGTTGCGCGGAAAACTCGACCGGGACGGGCCGTCCGTCGCCGCAGGGTGAGGCGGTCAGCTGTCGGGGCGGTCGTCGTCATCCGTCAGTGATTCGGCGCCCTCGAGTCGCTCGGCCCGCTCGAGGATCGCCGCGTCGTCGACGGCCTCGAGGAGGACCTCGTCGTCGAGCGCATCCGCCAGCTGCCGCTGGCCCCGTTCGGCCCGCCGCGTCGCGGTCTCGTCGTCGAGATAGGTGTCGTCGCGCTCGTCGGCGTACGCCTCGGCGAGCCGCCGGACCTCGTCCGCCTCGAGTCCGTCGGGCGCCTCGGCCGCGAAGAGTTCCACCCAGCGTTCCGGATCGGCCCACTCCTCCTGTCGGTTCTCGAGGTACCGACGCCAGTCGTACCGCTCCGCAAAGCGACCCCAGTAGCCGTCCGCTCGGCGAAGGTCCCGGAGCAGCGCTCGAGCGACCGTCGCGCCGTGGCCCGCCGCGATGATCGCCTGATCGCCGCAGCCGGCCAGCGGGCCGGCGACGTAGAGTCCGTCGACCGACGTTCGACCCTCGGTGTCCGGATAGTTGCGGTCGAACCGCTCGACCTGCTCGCCGTTTTTCTCCTCAGTGATAAACAGCGCCTCGTCGTCGTCCAGTCCGCGGAGGTACTCGCCGTCGTACTTCGTCGCCGCGATCACGAACCGGGCCGTCATCGTCCCGTCGTCCTGTGTCTCGAGTCGGAACCCTCCGCTCTCGCCATTTTCGCATTCTTCGAGCGCGACGACCGATTCCACGAGTCCCTCCCGGAGGCGACACCCCGCCTCCTCGGCGTGAGTCTGTGCCAACTCGAGGAACCGCTCGACGTCGATCCCGCAGGGGAAGCCGAGGTAGTTCTCGAGGCAGGCACACCGGCGCAGCGAGGAGGGACCGCGGTCGAAGACGACCGTCTCGAGGCCGTACCGCGCGGTGAAGACGCCGGCCGAGCAGCCGGCGGGGCCGCCGCCGACGACGGCGACGTCGGCGTCGAACGGTTGGTCGGCGCCACCGTCGCCGCTGGGAGCCTCGCCGATCATCTCACGCTCCGTCGGTGATGATCTCGGCGACGCGGTCGCGGTCGAACAGCCGTTCGTCCGCCGGAATGTCCGGGTACGACTCGCCGGGTTCGAAGCCTGGCCACTCGCCGAACTGCTCGGGGTAGAGCTGCTTGGCCGTCATCTCGAGCTGGAAGAGGTTCATGATCGGTCCCTGGTAGCGCATGCCGCCGGCGACGACGCGGTCGTTTCGCACCGCCTGCAGTTCGCTGCCCACGGAGTGTTCCTCGAGGGCAGTCCGGGCGTCGCCGATGGGGTACTGCGACGTGATCCCCCAGAGGTGGATGAGGACGTCCGGATCGACCTCGAGCATCGTCTCGTAGCTGTAGTTCCCCCAGTCGCCCGACCACTCCCGGTCGGCGAAGGCGTCGCGGGCGGCCAGCGGGCGCGTATCCGCGTGCCAGAAGCCGTCCGTGTTGAGGTGGTAGGTGTAGAACGCGTCGTTGTTCCAATCGTACGTGGCCCGCGCGACGGTCGGCCGCTCGCTCTCGGGCGGCAGGTTCTCCTCGATCTCCGAGTGAACCCCGTCGGCGATCTCGGCGAGGGCCTCGTAGCGGTCCCGCTCCTGAAAGACGGCCGCGATCTTCTCGAAGAGTTCCCAGAGCGTGTAGTACTCGTAGCTGTCGGCGTAGGCCTTCGCCGGCTCGGTGTGGACCCCGCTGTGGTAGCTTCCGACCCACGGACCGACCGTCTCGGCGATTCGTTCGATCTGGGACTGATCGAGATTGTCCTGGTTCGTCAGCAGGTACGACGGATCGAGGAAGTGCACGTCGTTGTCGGCACTGACGAGTTGCTCTTCCGTCACGGTGTCCGAGAGCGGGTTCTCCAGGCCCTCCCAGTCGAAGGAAACGCCCTCGAGCCGGTCGTAGAACCCGTTCATCGTCGGTCCCGACATCTCCGGCGAGAACAGCGTGTTCACCGCGTCGCCGTGGCCGAGCGCGACCGCCATGTCCGCGTACTGCGTGAAGGTGACGAAGGCGTCCTCGGGGACGGAATCGAACTCCATTTCCCCCATCGGCGCCATCGTTACCGTGTACGAGTCGGAGCCGTCCTCCGAGTCGCCGACATCACCACCGGTGATGCACCCGGCCATTGCCGCGCTCCCGGCCGCGATTCCCGTCGCCACGAACTCCCGTCGGCTTTGGTCGAGCCGCCGTATCGATCTCATACGATTTAGGCTCGCCTAACAAATCAAAAGTCGTTCGGTTTTTGGCCGGCTGAAACCACTGCGTCGACGGTGCTCGGTCGACCGCGGTCACGCGGCGAGCGCGTGCGTGATCAGGCGGCGAACGCGTGCATGATCAGGTGGCGAACGCGTACGTGACCGTCACGCTGGCGCTCACGCCGACGGGATCGGCTTCGATCTCCGTCGGCGGCGCGTCCGCCGCCGCGTCTGCGCTCGAGAGACTCTCTTCGACCGGCTGAACTCGAACATCACCGGTCGTGACGGCCGTCGTCCCCTCGAGTTCGACGTTCCGGTCGTCGGCGATGTGGGCCGCCTCTTCGTCGGCGGTGGCCAGCGCGGCGTCGATCGCCTCCCGTCGCAGCGTCGCTCGCGTCTCCTCTTGCAGCGCGAAGCGCACTCGCCCGACGTCGTCGGCGCCGGCCTCGATCGCCGCGTCGATGACCTCGCCGACGCGGCCGACGTCGGTGACCGTCACCTCGAAGGAGTGCGTACCCTCGAACCCCTCGGCGTCCCGATCGTGTACCGGGTGCACTCGGTACTGCCCCTCCTCGACGTTCTCCGAAGGGATGCCGAGGTCGTCGAACGTGTCGCGAAGCCCGTCGGCCCCCGTCGCCAGCTCGTCGGTCACGGCGTCGGCGCTCTCGCCGCTCGCCTGTACGCCCACGGTCACGACCGCCCGATCCGGGTCCGCCTCGACGTCGCCGCTGGCACTGACCGTGATCTCGCCGCGGTCCGCGCGCTCGCGCTCGTCGGCGGCCGATTCGGTCCGCGCGTCGGCATCGGTCCCGGCGTCGGTGTCACTCCGACCGCCTCCGATACAGCCCGCGATCGCCGCCGCGGTTCCGAGGCTTGAGGCCGCGAGGAACTGTCGTCGATCCATAGCTGACGGACGACGAGCGGCGGAAAAAAGCCCCGCCCGTGCTCGAACGGTCCGCCGAACCGCGAGCGTCCGCACGACCCGAATCCGTTCGGGGCAACTGGTAGTGGGGTCGTCGCGAGTGTCTGAACTGATGGGACCATCACTCGAGACCGCGGCCGAGATCGACGCCGCCGAGACCGTCGACGAACTGATCGGTCGAACGCCGCTGTTGCGACTGGACGCGTTCGCCGACAACTGCTTCGGAAAGCTCGAGGCGCACAACCCCTACTCGGTCAAGGATCGGATCGCGCGGGCGATCGTCGACGCCGCCGAGCGGGCGGGCGCGCTCGAGCCCGGCGACACCGTCGTCGAATCGACCAGCGGCAACACCGGCATCGGGCTGGCCGCGGTCTGTGCCGCCCGCGGCTACGACTGCGTGCTGACGATGCCGTCCTCGATGTCGACCGAGCGCCGCCAGCTCCTGAAGGCGTTGGGCGCCGACCTCGAGTTGACGCCCGCCGAGGACGGGATGGGCGGCGCGAACGAGCGCGCCGAGGAGCTCGTCGCCGAGCGCGAGGACGCGATCATGGCCCGCCAGTTCGAGAACGAGGCGAACCCGGCGGCCCACCGGGAGACGACCGGGCCCGAGATCTGGGACGCGACGGACGGCGCGGTCGACGCGGTCGTCGCGGGCGTCGGCACCGGAGGGACGATCACAGGCGTCTCCGAGTACATCAAGGAGGAGCGGGGGAAGACCGACCTCACGTCGGTCGCCGTCGAACCGGCCGCGTCGCCGACCCTCTCGGAGTTGAGCAGCGACGGCCACGACATTCAGGGGATCGGTCCCGGCTTCGTGCCCGACATCCTCCGAACCGAACTGGTCGACGAGGTGCGGTCAGTCGAGGGGGACGCAGCGAAGGAAGCGTCCCGGAAACTGGGTCGCACAGAAGGGGTCCTGGTCGGTATCTCTGCGGGCGCGGCGCTGGCGGCCGCGGCCGACTACGCGGCCGAACACCCCGACGAACTGGTCGTCGCCGTCCTCCCCGACACCGGGGAACGGTACCTCTCGACCGATCTCTACGAACGGGACTAGTTCGGACTGCCGTTGCCGACGACTTTCACTCGTCCGACCTTCAACGTGAATACGGATCGGAACCGGTCAGTTCCTGTACTCACGGCGTTCGAATCGGCGTTCGCTACGTACTGCTTGGTATCGCGTTCGGTCGCGTCTCGTCGGTTCTTCGTCGATCCGGTTTCCGGTCTGCGACACGCGATCGACGCCCTCAGGTCGGACGATCGATCGACCGGTTATTCCTCGGTGTACGCGTCGTACTTCCCTTCATACACGATGAGTCCGCTTTCCGTTCTGATACCGAGATCAGCGAAGTCGGTCTGGAGCTCCGAACCGCTGTTCGGTTCGCTATTGATTGACGTTCCGAGTTGTCCCCCGTCATTGTACAGGTAGAGCGTGTCCTCTCGCGTGATCTCCCCGTCGAGTTCACCGCGGAGATGAGTGCCGGCGAAGAAGTTGATCTGTGCACCCGACGGAATTGGCTCCCCGCGTTCGACCGTCACGATGAACGACGACTCGTCCGCGGCCGGTTCGATCGACAGTTCGAGTGCGCGCTCTCGGCCCTCGTCGACCCAGTCGGGTTCCTCGAGAGTCGCTTCGCCGACGTCCTCGAACGTCGCCGATTCGGTCACGATCATCGGCTCGTCGAACCGCTCGCCTTCCAGTTCGTACTGATAGCCGACTACCCCCGCTTCTGAGACAGCGATTGACGCCTCGAGATCGTCGTATCGGTCCATACGCTGAACGCTCTCGAGCGCGCTCGCGTCGATCACGTCGACCGATTCGAAGACGATGACCGGCGTGTCGTCGCGCTCGTCGAGTTCCGTCGCTTCGAACATCGCGGCGTCGATCAGCGCACCGAGCGTATCGGCGGCGTCGGCGTTCTCTCTCAGCTGAGGTCGGTCCTCTCTCCGATACCGTTCTTCGGAACCGTTCGAACTACGGACGAGAGCAGTGGGTCCGTCTGTCTCGGCGTCGAACCACACGTCCGTGCTCAGAAATCCGTCTTCGTCGTATGTGAGGTGGAGGGTGTCCCCGTCGACGGTCGTTGTCGCTTCGTTCTCTGAGTCATGCCGTCCCCTCATTTCCTCCCTCTCTCGAGTCAACTGAAACGATCCAGCCTCATCCAGCCGGTCGGCATGGACGGAGGCCAGATTCCGCCGGAATCCGTCTTGGTTGACCGCTTCCGGATACTCGAACGTCTCGAGCGTTAGTTCTTCCTCAGTCTCGTTGACGCTCTCAGCTCCGTCTGTCTGGTTACCGTCGGAGTCCCCCGGTTCCGAATCGCTCGGTTGCTCGTCTTCGCTACCGGTACAGCCAGCAGACACCGCTATCAGCGAAACTGCCGCTGTGAGTGCCGTTCTCCTATACATACACGCTCCAACTATTTTCAGACATTATGTAATTCACGGCCACGTATATGTATAGCAATTCGCAGCAACGAATATCAGCCATCGAGTAGCGTCGAGAAATCCTCATTCGGTGCGTCGTGCGCTCCTGACGGACCGAGAGGGTGCGACGAGAGGCGAGTGGCGCGCCGCTCTCGCTCAGTCGTGTCTGAAAGACCGCTGGCCCGTGAACGCCATCGCGATCCCGTGTTCGTCCGCGGCCTCGATCACGTCGTCGTCGTTGACCGACCCGCCGGGCTGGACGACCGCCTCGATGCCCGCCTCGGCGGCCTCCTCGATGCCGTCCGGGAACGGGAAGAAGGCGTCCGAGGCCATGACCGCGCCCTCGGCGTCCTTCCCCTCGGCGTGCTCGTCGGCCTTCATCGCCGCGAGTCGGACCGCGTCGACGCGGGAGACCTGGCCCATGCCGATGCCGACCGTCTCGGTGCCGTCCGCGAAGAGAATCCCGTTGGACTTGACGTGTTTGAGGGTCTGCCACGCGAAGACCATCGTCTCGAGCTCTTCCTCCGTGGGCTCGCGCTCGGTGACGACCTCGAGGTCGTCGACCGAGATCGACTGCAGGTCCCGTTCCTGCACGAGGCGGCCGCCCACGAGGGGCTTTTCGGTGAAGCGCTCCGTCCGTTCACCGAGTTCGCCGACGTCCAGCACGCGCAGGTTGTCCTTCTCGAAGAGGGTCTCGAGGGCGTCGTCGGTGTAGCCGGGCGCGACGACGACCTCCTTGAACGAGTCGATGATCTGCTCGGCCGTCGCGGCGTCGCACTCGCGATTCAGCGCGACGATGCCGCCGAAGGCGCTCATCGGGTCCGTCGAGAGGGCCTTCTCGTAGGCCTCGGCCAGCGAGTCGGCGGTCGCACAGCCGGCCGGGTTGGTGTGCTTGATCACCGCGGCGGCGGGTTCGTCGAACTCCTTGATGAGGTTCAGCGCGCCGTCGGCGTCGTTGTAATTGTTGTACGAGAGGGCCTTCGCGCCCTCGTTGAGCTGGTCGGCGTGGACGACGCTGGCCTCGTCGGTGGTGTAGTCGGTGTACACCGCGGCATCCTGATGGGGATTCTCCCCGTAGCGAAGGGTGTCGGCGCGGTCGTTCGAGACGATGCGTCGACTCGGAAGACCATCGTGATCGGCGTCCTCGACTCCCGCCACGTCGCTCTCGACGGTGACCTCGCCCGCCTCGAGGTCCACGTCCACGGCGTCCTCGGCGAACCACTTCACTGCACGCGGGTACGCGCGGAACTCGCCCTCGTAGAGGACCCGCTCCTTGAGCGTCTCCTCGTCGTCGCCCTCGTAGACCGGGATCGGCTCCTGGGTGACGATCGGGCCGGCGTCGACCTCGTCCTCGACGACGTCGCCGTCCTCGTCGGTCGCGTCCGTGACGACGTGGACCGTACACCCCGTGACGGAGACGTCGGCCTCGAGCGCGTCACCCCAGGCGTCTATCCCGGGGAACGCGGGCAGGAGCGCGGGGTGGACGTTCAGCGTCGTCGGCGCCTCGGAGAGGAAGGTGTCCGAGAGGATGCGCATGTAGCCGTCCAGGCAGACGAGGTCGAACTCGTGCTCGCTCAGCGCATCGAGGACGGCCTCCTCGTGCTCGCTCCGACTCATGTCGTCCTCGAGCGGCACGACCTCGGTCGGGATCCCGCGCTCGGCGGCGGCCTCGAGCACCGGTGCGTCCGCGTCGTTCGTGAGGACGACGGCCAGTTCGGCCCCGCCCGGGTTGCGATCGGCGATGTTCAACAGGTTGCGCCCTCGGTTGCCGGCCATCCCGGCGATTCGCGTCATGGTCGGAGTGGCGCCCGCGAACGGCAAAGTGGTTGCGGTCTCGATCCCTCGAGTATGCATAGTTGTGTATACTTATCCCGATATTACCGTATCGGATCGCCGAGATATACACGCTCGTGGCCCCGAGCGGGTCGCGGTTTCGATACCCTTTTTCGCGATGGTTGCGGACGGACTACTATGACCGACACCGACGCCCTGTACGCCGTCTCGCCACTGGACGGTCGGTACAGCAGCCGGACCGCACCGCTGTCGCCCTACGCCAGCGAGGCCGCGCTCATGCGAGCGCGGGTTCGCGTCGAAGTCGAGTACCTCATCGCGCTGGCCGATCTGGAGGCGACGCCGCTGGAGTTCGACCTCGAGGAGCGCGAACACCTCCGGGGTCTCTACAAGCACTTCGCCGAGGAGGACGCCCGTCTGATCAAGAAACTCGAGACCGAGGGCCACGACGAGTTCGAGGCGACCAACCACGATGTCAAGGCCGTCGAGTACTTCGTCCGCCACGAACTCCCCGCCGACAGCGACGCCTCGGCGTGGATCCACTTCGGGCTGACCAGCGAGGACGTGAACAACCTCGCCCATCGGCTGCTCGTCCGGGACGCCGTCGACGAGGTGCTCCTGCCCGAACTGTACGACGTCCGCGACACGGTGGCGGAGATGGCGCGGGAACACCGGGCCGTCCCGATGCTGGCCCGCACCCACGGCCAGCCCGCGACGCCGACCACCTTCGGCAAGGAGATGGCCGTCTACGCCTCTCGACTGGCCCGCGCGACGGGTCGCATCCGACGGGCGACCGACGACCTGCGGGGGAAACTCGGCGGCGCGTCCGGAACCTACGCGGCCCACCACGCGGCCTACCCCGACGTCGACTGGCCGGCGTTCGCCCGGGACTTCGTCACGGGGCTGGGGCTCGAGTTCGAACCCCTCACGACGCAGGTCAACCCGTGTGACGACCTCGCGACCCTCTTCGACGCCTTCCGCGGAGCCAACGACGTCATCCTCGACCTCGATCTGGACGTCTGGCTCTACGTCTCCGACCGCTATCTCGGCCAGGAGGCCGTCGAGGGCGAGACGGGCTCCTCGACGATGCCCCACAAGGTCAACCCGATCGACTTCGAGAACAGCGAGGGCAACCTCTCGAAGGCCAACTCGGACCTGACCTTCCTCGCCGACTACGTCACCACCTCGCGACTCCAGCGTGACCTCTCGGACTCGACGGTCAAGCGCAACATCGGCGCCGCCTTCGCCCACTGCCTGATCGGCTACACCAAGACCGCCGCCGGCCTCGAGAAGGTCGTCCCCACCGAGCGGGTGATGCGCGAGGAGCTCGAGTCGACCCCCGAGATCATCGGCGAAGCGGTCCAGACGATCCTCCGCCGGGAGGGCCAGGAGGACGCCTACGAGCGCGTCAAGGCCGTGACCCGGGGTAAGGACGTCTCGATCGAGGACTTCCGCGAGCTGTTCGACGACCTCGACGTCGACGAGGACGTCCGCGAGGAACTGCTGGCCCTGACGCCGACGGACTACGTCGGCGTCGCCGACGAACTGGTCGACGACCTCGAGTAACGAGGATCGCCCGACGGGGGCCACCCGACGTGTCAGTACCTATTTCTATCCGTAGTGGGTAGGATCGACCGTGTCCTCGAGTCGATCGATCGTCGGAACGGTTCCGGCGCGCGTCCGCGTCGTCGTCCTCTGTCTCGGCCTCGCGTTCGGCGGCTGGCTGACCGGCTACGCCGCGGCGCTGGGCGTCCAGGGACAGGTGTTCGCGCTCGGCTACGAGGTCGAGGCGATCACCCAGATCGCCACGTCGGTCGCGTTCAACGTCGTCGGGGCCGGCGGTCTCGCGCTGACGTATCTGATCGTTCGCCGCGAGGGTTTCGACCGCGACTTCGTCCGCACGTTCCTCCGACTCCGCAACCCGACGATCTGGGATCTGGCGTGGATCGTCCTCGGACTGGTCGGGGCGTTTATCGTCGTCGTCGGCTATCACGGCCTCGTCGAGTACGTCGATCCGTTCGGCACCGGTGGCGAGGGCGAGACCCACTCGAGCATCGAGGAGAACCGCCGACGTCCGGTCCTGTTTCTCGTCGGCATTCCGATCGCGCTCCTCCTCACCGGTCCCGGGGAGGAACTGCTCTACCGCGGGGTCGTCCAGTCGCGACTCGGCGAGTCGTTCCCGACGCCGCTGGCGGTCCCCCTGTCCGCGCTCGTCTTCGCCGCCGTCCACTTCCCCGTCTACATGGGCGAGGAGTTCGGCGCCGTCCTCGTGAGTCTCGGCACGGTGCTGGCGCTGGGACTCTACCTCGGCACGCTGTACGAACTCTCCGGCAGCCTGCTCGTCCCGGCGCTGGTCCACGGCTGCTACAACGCGATCGTCTACCTCTCGAACTACCTGACGTACGCCTGAGATCGGGCCGCAGCGACCGAGAGGTCCGAGTCGCCCGTCGGTGATTTCGATGACTTGCGACTCGAGCCCCGCTGCGAACGACTACTGTGTCCCGTCGCCGCCCCCATCGTCGTCCGCGTCGGCGTCCCACCGCCAGCCACCGACGGTCCAGTTCTCGTCGTCCCCGACGATGTCGATCTCGTCCCGGCCGGCACCGTCATCGCCGTCCCGTTCGAGGACGGCCTCCGTTCCGTCCGGCCACGAACGTTCCTCGCGGTCTGCCGACGGTTCGGCAGGTTCGTCTCCGCTGTTCCAGGCCACGGCGGACGGCGCCCGGTCCGATTCGGTCTCCCGCCCGGCACTCGAGCGACCGGTTTCCGACCTCCCGGTCGACCCGCGGGCCGCGTCGCCGCCGAACAGGCGCTCGTCGACGTCGAACCACCGTCTCGCGACGGCGCCGATTGCGACCGTCGCCAACCCCATCGCCACCAGCGCGCCGAACACGGGGACGAGTTGACTCGCACCGAGGACGACGGCGCCGACGACGACCGCCGGAACGAGCGATGCCGAATCGCTGCGCCGTCCGACGAGTCGGTCGCCGATCGCGACGGCTCCGAGACAGCCGCCGACGACCACGGTGAGCCCCCAGACGAACAGTCCCGGCGCGGCCACGGTCGCCGTCAGGGCGGAGACCACCGCGTGATCGAACGCCGTCGAGAGGACCAACGGCAGCGTCACGGCGACGAGCAGTCCGAACAGGCCGAGGAATCCGACGGCAAAGGAGCGATCCGGCCGCTCGGCGATGTCGTCGCTGATCGTTCGCGCAAACGACGAGGCGGCGGTGAGGAGAACGACGCCGACGAGCACCGCGACGACCGTCGCGCCGATCGCGAGCCAGAACGGGCGCGGAACGGGGGCGTCGACGCTCGAGGCGGCGAGGTCTGAGGCGGCGAACGGAGCCGTCGAGTCCGGACCGACGGCGGGGAGGGTCACCGGAGCGAACGCGGTTTCGGGGGCGACGGCGAGGGGAGACACGTACGTCTCGGATAGATGTGGAAGTATCGACAAAAAACGCCCGATCGGATCGGCTCCATCGGTCGGAACGTCCGCTCGAGCGCCCGGTCGCACACACGGACGGGTTACGCGACGAGGAGGCGGGCTATGCGACGAGCGTTCGGAGCGTCTCCTCGAGCGCCCGCGCCGCGTCCCGCACGGCGTCGACGCGGACGTACTCCCGCGGGGCGTGGGCGACCGCGCCCTCGTCGTCGGCGAGCACGCCGGGGCCGAAGACGACCGTCGGCGCGTCGGCCGCGAAGTAGGAGGCCTCCGTCGCGGCGGTGAACGGGCGCACCGCGCCGCCGGACGCGTCCGCGAGGACGTCGACGACCGCTGCGTCGGGGTCGGTGTCCCAGGCCTCGAGGAACGGCGTCGGTCGGTCGGTAAAGCGGAACTCGACGCCGATGTCCTCGGGAACGGCGCGACGCAACTGGTCGGTCAGCGCGGCGTGGAACTCGTCGGCCGTCTCGGGCGGAACGCTGCGGCGGTCGACCGTCAGCGCGCAGTCGGCCGGCACCTGGTTCGTCGCCTCGCCGCCCTCGACGACGGTCGGGGTCAGCGTCGCGGCGCCGAGTTGGGGATGCTCGGGCGGCGCGTCGTCGCGCTCGCCGAAGGTGCGGATCGCCGCGAGGACGGGCTCGAGCGCCCCGACGGCGTTGGTTCCGGTCTCCGGTTCGGCGGCGTGGGCGTTGGCTCCCGTCAGATGGATCGTTCCCTGAAAGCGTCCCTTCGCGGCCGTACAGACGTCCAGATCGGTCGGCTCGCCGACGATCACGGCGTCGGCGTCTCGAGTCGGCGATTCGTCGCCGGAGACGAGTTCGTAGGCGCCGGTCGAGAGCACCTCCTCGTCCGGCGTGATCGCGAGCGTGACATGCCCTTCGGTGGGATCGACGGCGAAGAAGGCCGCGAGCAACGCGGCGAGCGGTCCCTTCGCGTCGCAGGAGCCTCGCCCGCGGATTACGTCGCTCTCGCCGTTCCCGGTGTCGACCTCGGTCTCACCCGTTCCCTCGGGAACGCCCGCGTCCCGTTCGAACGGGACGTGCGGCGAGACGGTGTCGATGTGCGTGTTCAGCACGACCTGGGTCTCGGCGTCGGCCGCCCCGCGGGTCGCGAGCACGTTCCCGCCGTCGTCGACGCGGGGCTCGACGCCGCGGGCCTCGAGCGTTTCGCACAGAAACGCCCGCATCGGACCGACGTCCTCGTGAGAGGGGTGCTGGACGGCCGTCTCGAGGAACTCGATGGGATCGAAGCCAGCGAATTCGGCGTCTTCGGCTGCTATCGCTCCGTCGTCCCCGCTCACAGTTCAGTCGGCGATCGGACGGTCACCTCGCCGTCGAACTCGTGTTCGACGGGGCCGGACAGGGTCGCGTTCCCGCGGTCGTTGAAGCTCACCTGCAGGTCACCGCCCGGCGGGTGGACGTCGACCGGGTCGGCGTCAGTGCGACCGAGTCGGCGCGCGACGACGGCGATGGCGACCGCGCCGGTGCCACAGGAGTCGGTCTCGCCCTCCACGCCGCGTTCGTAGGTCCGCTGGTCGAAGCCGCCCGCGCCGTCCGGGCTGGCGAGCGTGACGTTCGTTCCGACGGGGAACGCGTCGCCGTAGCGGACCGGCGGGGCGATCGTCTCGAGGTCTACCTCGTCGACGTCGTCGACGAACGCGACGGCGTGGGGGACGCCGGTGTTGACCATCGTCACCTCGAGGCCCTCGATCTCCTCCTCGAAGACGGGCTCGTCGGCCCTGACGGGGACCTCCGCGGGATCGAACGTCGGCGTGCCCATCTCGATGGTGATCGTCTCGTCGGTTCGGTCCGCTCGGAGGGTGCCCGACTGCGTGTCGATCATGACGCTGTCGGCGCCGGTCTTCCGCATGGCCCAGTCGGCGGCACAGCGCGCGCCGTTGCCGCACATCGGGGCCGTCGCGCCGTCTGGCTGGACCAGCGTCATGATGACCCGCGGGGGCTGGAACCGCTCCTCTAAGGCGAGATAGAGGACGCCGTCGGCACCGACGCCGTCGTCGCGGTCGCACTCGCGCTCGGCGAGCGCGCCCCGATCGGGGACGTACTCGTCCGCGTGGATGATTAGAAAGTCGTTGCCGGTGCCGTGGTACTTCTGGAATGGAACGCTCATCGTGCTATCGTGTGTCGCGGTCGTCATCGTTATGGGCTTCTCGGTCCGCGTCCGCCGGACGGGACCGGTTCGTCTCGAGTCGCGTTACGTCGTCGAACGTCTCGCGTCGCCGGGCGAGTCGCACGTCGTCGCCGTCGACGACGACCGACGCGGGTCGCGGCCGGGAGTTGTACTGGCTGGCCATCTCGTAGCCGTAGGCTCCCGCATTGCCGATCGCGAGGACGTCCCCGCGCTCGCTTGCGACCAGTTGACGGTCCGTACAGAAAACGTCCCCGCTCTCGCAGATCGGGCCGGCGATCGTCTGCGGGACCGTTTCGCGACCGGTATCGGCCGATTCGACGGGTTCGTCGCTCGAGTCGACGTCGATGTCCGCCGTCAGATTTCGAATCGGGTGATAGGCGTCGTACATCGCGGGCCGCAGCAGGGTCGTCATCCCGGCGTCGACGCCGACCGCGAGGGTGTCGCGGGCCTCCTTGACGGTGTTGACCGCGGTCAGGAGGACGCCCGCGTCGGCGACGAAGTAGCGGCCGGGTTCGATCGTCAGCCGCGCGTCGACGTCGCCGAGCGCCTCGCGTGTCGCCTCGGCGACCGCCTCGAGATCGAGCGGCGCCTCGTCCTCGCGGTAGGGGACGCCGAAGCCGCCGCCGACGTCGACGAACTCGAGGTCGCCGTCCAGGGCCTCGCTCACCTCACGCGCGAGCTCACCCATCCGCGCGACGAACTGCCGGTGGTCGTCCAGTTGGTCGCTCGAGACGCCCGACCCCACGTGGGCGTGGATCCCGACGACGTCGAAGCCCCGATCGGCGGCGTCGGCGAGCACGTCGACGGCGCGCTCGATCGGCACGCCGAACTTGGCGGCGGCGCCGGTCTTGACCTTCTCGTGGTGGCCGGCGTCGATACCGGGGTTCACGCGGAGGCAGAGCCGGCCGTCGTAGCCCCGTTCCTCGAGGCGGTCGATCGTGTCCGCGGCGCCGACGGTGATCGTCAGGTCGGGGTACTCCTCCCAGGCGTCGACGACCCAGTCCAGATCCCGCGCGGGCGGGTTGACCGCGGTGTAGTGGACGTCAGCGCCGGATGCGTCGCTCCTATCGCTCGACTCGGTGGCCGCGAGCGCGCGCTTGACTTCTCCGGCCGAGGCACACTCGAGGCCCGCTCCCTCCTCGTGGAGCGCCTCGAGGACGTCTCCGAGGGCGTTGGCCTTCACGGCGTACATGATCTCGGCGTCGGGAAACGCCGCCGCGAGGCGACGATAGTTCTCGCGCACGCGCTCTACGTCGAGCACGTACAGCGGCGAGCCGTAGTCGCCGACCAGCGACTCGAGGCGAGTCACGTCCCAGTCGGCGAGCCGGCGGACGGCCGGCGAATCCGCGAGGGTACTCATTGTCACTTGCAAGTGACCGCGAGGATTCAAGCGTTTGGGTTCCAGTTCTCGATCGTATCCGTCTGGACGTACGGATTGGGGGCTTCGCGGTGGGCTCGAGAGTTCCGTGACTGAAATCGCCGCTGTAGAACCAGCCTGCCAAAAATAGCCGCGTAGTCCCGCTCGAACCGATTATTCCCGAAGCGCGTCCTCGCGCTCGGTGGCCTCGAGCGTCTCCGTCTCGAGATCGGTCGCCACCACGGCGGGCTTGTAGGCGCCGCCGTCGAAGAGGTCGTGGTCGCTGATCGAGGACTCGACGAAGCGCGTGAACGCGCGGCGGTCGGCGGGCAGTTCGCCGTAGACGACCTCCTCCTCGACGAGGTCGTAGACGGGGATGCGCGGCGTCAGCAGGGTGTTCTCCCCGACGACGCTGTTCTCGCCGACGACGAAGCCGCTGGTGACGCGACAGCCGGCGCCCAGGGAGACGTTGTCCTCGACGATGACCGGCGCGTTCTCGACGGGCTCCAGAACCCCCCCGATGAGGGTGTTGGCGCCGAGCTTGACGTTTTCCCCGATCTGGGCGCAGGAGCCGACGGTGTCACAGGAGTCGACGAGCGTACCGTCGCCGACGTGGGCACCGATGTTGACGAACGACGGGCTCATCATGATGCAGTCCGAGCCGATGTGAGCGCCCTGTCGGACGACGGTGCCGTCGGGCGTGTTGCGGCTCCCGCGGTCGCCGTACTCGCTCGAGTCGGCCAGCGGCAGGACGTCGTTGTACGTCGTGGCCCCGTGTTCGTACTGCTGGATCTCCCGGAGGCCGAAGTTCAGCAGGATGCCCTGCTTGACCCACTCGTTGGCCTCCCACGAGTCGCCCCGCTTCTCGGCGGCGCGGACCTCGCCGTCCTCGAGGGCCTCGAGGAAGGCCTCGAGGGTCGCGTACTCGTCCTCGCCGGCCGTCTCGGCGTCGACGTCGCCGTTCTGATATCGCGTCCACAGCTCCGAAATCTCGGTTTCGAGTGCGCTCATTCGCTGATCACGTCCGCGAAGTCGTATTGACCCGCCTTCTGTCCAGCGATCCAGACCGCCGCGTCGACCGCGCCGGCGGCGAAGACGCCCCGGTCCTCCGCGCGGTGCGTGAGTCGGACCTCCTCGTGGTTGCCCGCGAGGACGAGCTCGTGTTCGCCGGTGACGTCGCCCGCGCGAAGCGCGTGGACGCCGATCTCGCCCTCCTCGCGGGGGGCCTCGCCCTCGCGTCCGTGCGTGCGCTCGGAGAACTCCCCGTTGGCCTCGATCTCCTCGAGCAGTCGGTTCGCGGTCCCGCTGGGCGCGTCGCGCTTCCCGTTGTGGTGGGTCTCGACGAGTTCGACGTCGTAGCCCGGCAGGTTCTGCACCGCTTCGCCGACGACGTTCACCAGCGCCTGTACGCCGCGGGCGAAGTTCGGCGCGTGGAGGACCGCGACATCCTCGCCGGCGTCCTCGAGCGCCTCGCGCTGGTCGTCGTCGAACCCGGTGGTTCCCGTGACGAAGGCGACGCCGGCGTCAGCGCAGGCCGCGGCGTAGTCGACGGCCGACTCGGGGCCGGTGAAGTCGATGACGGCGGTGGGCTCGCGGTCGACGACCAGCGAGTCGAACTCGTCGGCCGGCTCGATCTCGACGCCGTCGACGGTCTCGCCGTCGGGGTCGCGGTTGACCGCGAAGACGACCTCGCAGTCGTCGCGGCCGACAACGGCGGCGATCACTTCCCGGCCCATTCGACCGGTCGCGCCGGTGACGCCGATCCGGACCGTCATCGATCGCCCTCCACTGCGGTTCCGTCGTCGCTCGCGTCGGTGGTGCCGGCGGTCCACGACTCGTCCTCGAGATCCGCGAGGACGGCCTCGAGGTCCTCGCGGTACTCCTCGGAGAGGCGGGTCAGCGGCGAGCGCATGCGAGCGGGGCCGTAGCCGCGGATCTGCATCGCTTCCTTGACCGGAATCGGGTTGGTCTCGACGAACAGTTCGCGGAACAGCGGCCCGAGTTCGTGGTGGAGTCGCTGCGCGCGCTCGTAGTCGCCGTCGAGGGCCGCGCCGACCATCGCGCACGTGCGTTCGGGTTCGATGTTCGCGGCGACGCTGATCGTTCCGGTACCGCCGACGGAGATCGTCGGCAGCGTGAGCGCGTCGTCGCCCGAAAGCACCGCGAACTCCTCGTCGGTCGTTCGCTCGGCGATTTCGCCGATCTGGCCGAGGTCGCCGCTGGCGGCCTTGTAGCCCGCGATGTTCTCGTGGCTCGCGAGTTCGACGGCGGTGTCGGGCTCGATGTTCTGGCCCGTCCGCGAGGGGACGTTGTAGACGATCTGCGGGAGGTCGACCGCGTCGGCGATCGTCCGATAGTGTTCGACGAGCCCGCGCTGTTCGGGCTTGTTGTAGTACGGCGAGATGAGCAGGAGTCCGTCAGCGCCCGCGTCGGCCGCGCGTTCGGAGAGCTCGAGCGCCTCGCGGGTGTTGTTCGAGCCCGTGCCCGCGATGACGGGGACGTCGTCGACGGCCTCGATGACCGCTTCGACGACCTGGACGTGTTCGTCGTGGGTCAGCGTCGCCGACTCGCCGGTCGAGCCGACGGGGACGAGCCCGTCGACGCCCGCGGCCTCGAGTCGCTGCGCGTCGGTCTGGAGCGTTTCGAAGTCGATCCGTTCGTCGCTGTCGAAGGGCGTACACATGGCCGGGAAGACGCCCGAAAGGTCGAGTGCTGTCATTGTGGAATGGCTGTGTCGTATCGGTGGTGGTGGTGGTGGTTCGATCGTCCGTGATCGATCGTCGCTCGTGTGCGGACCGAGACCGCGCCCGAAACGGGGCTGCTACACCCGCTACGAGCACTCTCACACACGTTTACGTTTCGAAAAACGAGGGGTAACGCCGCTCGAGACGGAGCCGACGGATCGGTGAGCGACGTGACGCATACCTGACCCACGGATCCGGAATCCCTTATCGGTTGCGTCTTCGATCAGCGATCGTCCCCAGTATGTGCCAGAAGCTGACATGATGTTCCGCGTAATTTATCCCCGAGGGTTACATAGCATCACCTATGACGGATTTCGGACTGAAACTTCGGATGGTCGTCGTCGGCACCATCCTGTTCGCCTTCTACGTCGGTGCAGCGACGTTTTTGGCCCTGCTATTCGGTGTTAGCCCGCTTCTGATACTTCCCGCCGGGATCGTCATTCTCCCCGCGATCCAGTACAAACTCGGCAAGTGGATGGCGCTCAGAGGCGCCGAGGAGATGCCCGAGGAGGGCCAGTACCGCGAGGTCCATCGGATGACCGAATCGCTCTCCCGCGATATGGGCGTCGACAAGCCCAAGCTGATGGTGATGAGCATGGGCGTCCCCAACGCCTTCGCCGTCGGCCGCAAGGGCGCCGGCGTCGTCTGCGTCTCGACGGAACTCATGCAGATCCTCGAGCGCGACGAACTCGAGGGCGTCATCGCCCACGAGATCGCCCACATCAAGAACCGCGACGTCATCACGATGGTCATCGGCCAGTCCATCGGGATGATGGTCGGCTACGTCGCCTACTTCGCGGTCCTGATGGGCGGTGAACGCAACATCGGCACCTGGATCCTCGCGATGGTCGCCTCCTCGCTGGCGAACATGCTCGTGATGATCTTCGTGCTGGCCATCTCGCGGTACCGCGAGTACGTCGCCGACGAGGACGCCCGCCAGTACATCGGCACCGGCGAACCGCTGGCGCGCGCCCTCGAGAAGATCTCGAGCGGCGCACAGGGCCGTGAGTCGCAGTTGGACGACAGCATGAGCGCGCTCTGTATCATGAACACCGACCGCGGCCTCATGGAGAAGCTGTTCGCGAGCCACCCGCCGACGGAGAAGCGCATCGAGAAGCTCCGAAGCTAAGCGGTCCCGCTCCTCGACCGTTCCGCACCGACGATATCGTTCTCACACCGAGAGCCGCTGCGCCGGCGACCCGTTCTCGTTCAGTCAACCGACCAACACCTATTTCAGGTGTCACCTGAGATTTCAGGTATGGAGTGGCCGACGGACTGGGGACTGCGAGTCCGTATGCTCGTGACGATGGTCCTGCTGGTGGCGGTGTATCTGGCCGTCGGGGCCATCAGTACTACCGTGATCGTCAGCTACACCAACGGCGCCGGTATCGTCGTCTACGGGCTCCTCGCGCTCGGCTTCGCCGGCGTCCACTACTGGTACGCTACGCGGCTTCTCCCGCGGGGTCTGGGCGCGACCGCGGTCGGTCCTGACGAGCATCCCGACCTCTACGCGACGGTCGAGCGGCTCGCCCGGCAGGCAGACCTCCCGGCTCCGACGATCGCCGTCGTCGACGCCGCGGTACCCAACGCCTTCGTCACCGGCTACAGCCGCCGGAGCGCCACGATCACGGTGACCAGCGGCCTGCTCGAGACGCTCGAGGGCGAACAGCGCGAGGCCGTCATCGCGCACGAACTGGCCCACGTCAAGAATCGGGACGCGATCGCGATGACCCTCGCCTCGTTTCTCCCGACGATCGCGCTCATGATTCTCGTGGCGAGCGGTCTGGCCCTCGGCGGTCGTGACGGTGGCCACGACGTTCCGAGCGGTGTCGTCGTACTCGCCCCCGTTTCGATCGTCGCCTGGCTCGTCGGCTCCGTTTTCGTTCGCCTCTTCGCTCGCCACCGCGAGGTCGCCGCCGACAGCGGTGCGGTCGCGATCACCGGCGACCCGTCGGCGTTGGCCGCCGCGCTGCGATCGCTCTCGGACGAACTCGAGCGCGTTCCCGACGAGGACCTGCGCGGTGTCGCCGAACTGAACGCCTTCTTCGTCGTCCCCGTGAAGTCGGGCTTCGTCGGCCGGTTCGTCTCGACCCATCCGTCGGTCGACCGGCGAATCGAGCGGTTGCAACGCCTCGAGCGCCAACTGGAGTGACTCGCTGTACCGTCGTCTCTCGCCGCGGACGATCGTCGCGACGCTCGAGACGGAAACCGGCGATCGTGCGACCCGCGGAACGCCGCGGTTTTTACGGTTGCTCTGCACAGTGTAATTCATGACCGAAATTCATCCCGGCCAGCGCGTCGCCGTTCTCGTCGACGCCCAGAACCTCTATCACACCGCACAGAGTCTCCACAGCCGGAATATCGACTACTCCGCGCTGCTCGACAAGGCCGTCCAGGACCGCCAGCTCACTCGCGCGATCGCCTACGTCATCCGCGCGGACTCCCCCGAGGAGGAGAGCTTCTTCGAGGCGCTGATCGACATCGGCTTCGAGCCGAAGATCAAGGACATCAAGACGTTCTCGGACGGGACGAAGAAGGCCGACTGGGACGTCGGGATGAGCTTAGACGCGGTGACGCTGGCCAACCACGTCGATACGATCGTGCTCTGTACCGGCGACGGCGACTTCTCGCGGCTCTGCTCGCATCTGCGCCACGAGGGCGTCCGCGTCGAGGTGATGGCGTTCGAATCCTCAACAGCCGAGGAACTCATCGCGGCGGCCGATTCCTTCGTCGACCTGGGCGAACGCCACGAGACGTTCCTCCTCTGAGCGCGGGACGCGTCTCCGCGACTCAGGATCGGTCCGGGGATCGCTCCGTCCAGAGTCCGACTACCAGTGCGTATCCGGTGATGAGAAACATCGCTCCCGTCAGGACGTATACGAGCGGCCCGGAGACGAGCGTTGCCGGCCCGGCCAGCGTCAGGGTGCCGAACAGGAGGAGCGCGACCCCGAGGGCGATTTGCGTGGCGTCCATTCGATATCGGAATTACTGAATCGAGTATTATAACGTTCGCTATTTCCGTTCTGTCAGAAATTTCGATAGCTCGGGCGATACGGGTCGGTGATGCGACCGCGGGAATCGAGATCGGCCGCTCGAGTCCGGTGCGAGGTCGAAGGGCTTTCGACCGCGCGCGTGAAATTCCGCCCAATGAGCGATCCAGCCGACGGGCACGGACAGGCGGGACTGCCGGAACTGCGGACCATCGCGGACTACCAGTTCGGAGCGGGCGCGGGCGCGGCCCTCTTTCCGTCCGCGGAGTCACTGGCGATCAAGCGCACCTCCTCGGGTCGGCCCCAGCAGGTCCACGCCGACGACGGTCGGCTCGTCTCCTTCGGGACCGACGGTCGATTCACCCTCGGCCTCGAGGGCGGTCGTCGGCTCCACGCGGCCCTCGAGCACCCGGCCTATCGCGTCGTCGTCGACGACGAGAGCGAACCGTTCGTCCGCGACGAGAAGAACGTCTTCACGAAGTTCGTCCTCGAGGCGGGCCCCGAAATCCGGCCGGGCGACGAGGTGCTGGTGGTCCACGAGCGCGGCGAGTTGATCGCGGTCGGGACGGCGGAACTGGCTGCCGACGCCATCGCGGACTTCGAGACCGGGATGGCGGTGAACGTGCGCGAGGGCGCGCCAGCGGAGAACTAAACCAGAATACGTGGCCGGGAGCATACCCGAACGAATGTGAGGGTATGTGACTCGGGGGAGGGCAGGCCGTCACACGAAACCGACCGCGAGCGACCGAAGGGAGCGAGCGGGCCGACGACCGATGTGACCGAACGACTGAAAGGAGTGAGAGAACGGAGGGAGGAGCGCTTTTCATCAAAGTTTTACCGAGTGCGGTCGCGAAGCGACCGCACACAGAGTAAAAGTTTGAACCGCAGAGTAAAAGGTCGCGGGTGGCGACGTATCGGGTATGTTTGGAGGAGGCGGCGGCGGTCTGAATCCGCGCAAGATGGAACAGATGATGCAACAGATGGGGATCGACGTCGAGGATATCGACGCCGAGGAGGTCATCATCCGCACCGACGAGTACGACCTCGTCTTCAACAATGCCGAGGTCACCAAGATGGACGCCCGCGGCGAGGAGACCTACCAGATCATCGGCTCGCCCGAACAGGTCGAGTCCGGTGCCGCCGGCGCCAGCGCCGGCGCCGACGCGGACGCCGGGGACGCGATCCCCGACGAGGACGTCGAACTCGTCGCCACCCGCGCCGGCGTGAGCGAGGACGACGCCCGCGACGCGCTCGAGGCGGTCGACGGCGATCTCGCCGCGGCGGTCGAGCGTCTCGAGTGACGTGACCGACGATAGCGCTTCCGAGACCGACGCGAACGGAGACGGAACCGCGAGCGCCGACGGGACTGCGGACGCGGATGCAGATGTGGACGCGGACGACCGCGTCCCCGTCCTGCTCGTCAAGGGCGACCGCGAGTACCTGATCCGACCCGGCGGCGAGCAGGGAACGGATCTGGGCGTGCTCGAGGTCCCCGAGGACGTCCAGCCGGGCGACACCGTCGAGACGCATCTCGGCGAGGCGTTTCGGGTGCGCCGGCTTCGCGGCCCGGACCTGTTTCACCAGTTCGAGCGGACGGGGGCGCCGATGGTCCCCCGCGACGTCGGACTGGTGATCGGCGAGACCGGCGTCTCGCGGGGCGACCGCGTGCTCGACACCGGCACCGGAACGGGCGTGCTCGCGGCCTCGATGGCCCGCGCGGGCGCCGAGGTGGTGACCTACGAACGCGATCCGGAGTTCGCGGACGTCGCCCGAGAGAACATGAAACTCGGCGGCGTCGACGACAGCGTCGACGTCCGGACCGGCGATCTGACCGACGAGATCGACGCGCTCGAGCCCTCGTCGTTCGACGTGCTGACCCTCGATACGGGCGACGCGGCGGCCGTCGTCGAGCACGCGCCCGATCTGCTGGTCGACGGCGGCTTCATCGCGGTCTACAGCCCGTTCATCGAGTCGACCCGCGAGGTCGTCGCGGCGGCCCGCGAGGTCGACCTGTCGAACGTCCGCACGCGCGAGACGATCCAGCGGGAGATGCAGTTCGACGACCGCGGCTCGCGGCCGTCGACCGCGCCGGTGGGTCACACGGGCTACCTGACGATCGCCCGAAACGTCTGAGGTCGGGAGCCGACCGGTGACGATCGGAACTGTTCGCGGCGTTACATCACCGTCGCCGGAATCCGGCCGTAAACTGGCACTTACCGCAGATTTTCATTCAGTTTCGAGTTGCGAATGGCTGCGACTGTTCGCAACCTTCTTTATTCGTTCGGGTGTCGAGACAGATAGCAATGGCTGTACTCTGGCTGGACGAGATCAGTGCCGGCGACCTCGAGAAGGTCGGCGGCAAAGGCGCCTCCCTGGGCGAGTTGACGGGTGCTGGGCTGCCCGTGCCCCCGGGATTCGTCGTAACCGCCGGGACCTATCGATCGTTCATCGAAGAAGCCGAAATCGACGAGGAACTGTTCGAAGCGGTCGACGTCGACGTCGACGACTCGTCGGCGCTGGCCGACGCCGCCGACCGCGCCCAGGAACTCATCCTCGAGACGCCGTTCCCCGACGAACTGCGCGAGGAAATCCTCGAGTCCTACCGACAGGTCGGCGACGGGGAGGCGTTCGTCGCGGTGCGGTCGTCGGCGACGGCCGAGGACCTGCCCGACGCCTCCTTCGCGGGCCAACAGGAGACGTTCCTCAACGTCACCGAGGAGGCGCTGCTCGATCGCGTCCGGGAGTGCTGGGCCTCGCTGTTCACCCAACGAGCGATCTACTACCGCCAGGAGCAGGGCTTCGACCACTCGGCCGTGAACATCGCGGTCGTCGTCCAGCAGATGGTCGACGCCGAGAAGTCCGGCGTGATGTTCACGAGCCACCCCTCGACGGGCGATCCGACGATGATCATCGAGGCCGCCTGGGGGCTCGGCGAGGCCGTCGTCTCCGGAGCCGTCTCCCCGGACAACTACGTCGTCGAGCGCGAGGATCGATCGATCGACGTCACCGTCGCCGAGAAGAAGGTGATGCACGAAAAGGACGAGGAGACCGGCGAGACCGTCGAGACCGAGGTCCCGCAGGACAAGCGCAACCAGCGAGTGCTCAGCGACGACGAGATCGGCGCCCTGATGGATCTCGGCGAGCGCGTCGAGGACCACTACGACGAACCCCAGGACGTCGAGTGGGCCATCGTCGAGGGCGACGTCTACATGCTCCAGTCCCGCCCGATCACCACCATCGACGAGAGCGACGGCGGTGCAACTGCCGCCGAGGCGACCGGCGGCGTCGACGTCTCGAAGGGCCTGACCGACGGCAGCGGCGGCGTTCAGGCTTCCAGCGGCGGCGAGTCCTCGAGTTCGGGGACGGACGCCTCCGGCGAGGTCATCGTCGACGGCCTGGGCTCGAGTCCGGGCACCGTCAGCGGCGCCGCGCGGATCGTCACGAAACTCGACGACCTCGATAAGGTCGGCGAGGGCGACATCATCGTCACCGAGATGACGATGCCGGACATGGTCCCCGCGATGAAGCGGGCGTCGGGGATCATCACCGACGAGGGCGGCATGACCAGCCACGCCGCCATCGTCTCGCGCGAACTGGGCGTCCCCGCCATCGTCGGGACGACCAACGCGACGTCCGTCTTAGAGGACGGGCAGGTCGTCACGCTCGACGGCGACAAGGGCGCCGTGTTGGAGGGCTCTGCGGTCGAACCCGACGAGGAGACCGAACCCGTCGAGGAGGTCCGCCCGCAGTCGCCGGTCAAGCCCATGACCGCGACCGAAGTCAAGGTCAACGTCTCGATCCCGGAGGCCGCCGAACGCGCGGCGGCGACCGGCGCCGACGGCGTCGGACTGCTCCGCATGGAGCACATGATTCTCTCGCTGAACCAGACGCCCGCGAAGTTCATCGACGAGAACGGCGAGGACGCCTACATCACGGAGCTCGTCGAGGGGATCCGCGGGGTCGCCGACGAGTTCTACCCCCGTCCAGTCCGCGTACGCACCCTCGACGCCCCGACTGACGAATTCCGCCAGCTCGAGGGCGGCGAGGACGAACCGAAAGAGCACAACCCGATGCTGGGGTACCGCGGCATCCGGCGGTCGCTCGACCGCCCCGACGTCTTCGCCCACGAACTCGAGGCGTTCCGGCGGCTCTACGAGATGGGCTACGACAACGTCGAGATCATGTTCCCGCTGGTCAACGACGCCGAGGACATCTATCAGGCCAAGTCGCTCATGAAAGAGGCCGGAATCGACCCCGAGAAGCGCCGCTGGGGCGCGATGATCGAGACGCCGGCCTCGGCGCTGTCGGTCGAGGAGATGGCCGAGGCGGGTATCGACTTCGCCTCCTTCGGCACCAACGACCTCACCCAGTACACGCTCGCGGTCGACCGCAACAACGAGCACGTCGCCGACCGCTTCGACGAACTCCACCCCGCGATCCTGAAGCTGATCGGTGACGTCATCGAGACCTGCCGCGAACACGACGTCGACACGAGCATCTGCGGGCAGGCCGGCTCCAAGCCCGAGATGGTCCAGTTCCTCGCCAAGGAAGGCGTTACGTCGATCTCCGCGAACATCGACGCCGTCCGCGACGTCCAACACGAGGTCAAGCGCGTCGAACAGAAGCTCCTGCTCGATTCGGTTCGCTAACCGCTCCGTTCGCCGTTTTTGTCGTCGCCCGCCGCCGTCCGTTAGCTATCGTGTCGCGACTGAACTGCGACGCAGCGGTCCGCGAGTCGCCTCGTCACCTCGAGAGCGCGTCGAACTCCGAGGACCCGCAGCGACAGCCGTCCTTTCGGCCGATCGGTTGGACGGTGCCGTCGGCGAGGACCCACGCGGAGTAGACGGCCTCGCAGTCGCGACATTGCGCGGCTACTTTCTCCCATTCGTCGGTCGCGGGCTCGCCGGTCTCCTGTCTCTGGCGGTGGCCTGTCATATACGGATAAAGACGACCCTTGCGGAAGAGAGAGGTGGTTGTATACACCACCACGAAAGCGAACGGTCGGTGTCGCCGAGAGCGGGAGTCACTCGTCGTCCGGATGGGAGAACGTCAGCGTGCTCGTAATGAGGTTCCGATGGGCGGCGTGAAATCGCTTCGAGAGCGCCTGCTGGGAGACGTCCATTCGGTCGGCGAGTTCGGTCATCGTGATCCCCTGTGGGATTTCGTAGTACCCCTCCTCGAGCGCCGTGACCAGCGTCTCGCGTTGCTTCGTCGTGAGATCGTACTGGGCGCTGGCCATCGGCTGTTCCTGGTCCTTGATGCGATTGAGTTCGAACGCGATCCCGTTGTCCTCGCAGTAGTCCTGGAACTTCGCGAGGCCGTCCCGATCGTCGAATCGCATCCGGAGTTCCCAGCTTTCGTCCCGCCCGACCGCCTGGAGGATCGTCGCCCCGAGTTCGACGTAGGCGTAGACGATCGTTTCGACGTTCCGCGTCCACTCGGCGCGGTACAGTACGGCGTCGTCGACTTCGTCGATCGGCGTGACGCCCGTGACGGAGTCGTCTTCCTGAAACGCCGCCTCGAACTCGGCGTGGTCGCCGCCGCTGACCCAGAAGTACGGCATCACTCTGTCCTCCATCGTCGCCACGACCTGCTCGATCTCGACGACCATCTGCGGCGCCGCCGTGAGGGCGTGATGGAGCGCCAGATCGTCGGATTTGACCGAGAACTCGGCGATAACGCTCATACGACTCGTTCACGGTTGCGCTGAATAAATCCGCGGACTGCACCGGCGTCTCGTTCCCGACCGCTGCTCGAGGTCCCGTCGGCTACGAGCCCGTCTTCTCGACGTGGTACCAGCTCCCGTCCCAGCTCAGCCCGTATGCGAGGACGGACCTGAGCGTGAGCACCCCGAATGCGGGGTAGCACAGCGGCGCGAGGGCGACGCTCCACGAGAGCCCGTCGATCCGACCGTCGCGGTGGTCGCGGACGGCGACGAGGCCGATCGTGGCCACGAGGGCCGCCGACGGGAGCAGGACGGCGGATTCGACGTCGAGGACGAGCAGGAACAGGAGCTTCGAGACCAGCGCGAGGGTGAACAGACTGCCGAACAGGCTCGAGCACATCCGACCGATCGAGACCGCGCCGCGGTGGCCGACCCGACCGCGCAGGAGGTCGACGAGGGTGGCGTGGAGCACCTCGACCTGGCCGACGCGCCAGCGCTTGCGCTGGCCCCAGAGGTCGCTCCAGGTGTGTGGTGCCTCCATCGTGTTGGTACACTGGCGGGCCTGTCTGACCTCGAGGCCCTCGCGGTAGCAGGCGTGAGCGAAGTCGAGGTCCTCGGTGAGCACGTCGTCGTAGCCGCCGACGCGCTCGATGGCCTCGCGGGTAAACGCCGTCGAGGAACTGCGGCAGTTCGTGAAGCCGGCCAGTTCGACCAGCTTGTAGCTGGCGTGGAAGACGACCCGCTCGCAGTAGGCGACCGTCTCGACGACGCCGGTCGGCCGCGGGACGCGCCGGCCCTGAAAGACGTCCGCGCCGTCGCGGAGTTCGCCCACCGCTGTCGGGACGAACTCGGGGGCGATCCACTCGTCGGCGTCGAAGACCGCGAAACGGTCGGCGTCGCTCTCGCGGACCGCGTCGTTGATCGCGCCCGCTTTCGATCCCGGTTCGCCGTTTATCAGACACGTCACGCGGTCGCGTTCGGCCGCGAGTTCTCGAGCCCGCGCGAGCGTCACCTCGTCGTTCGGTTCGGCGACGATCGCGACCTCGAGGTTCTCGTAGGGGCTCTCACAGAGGCTCTCGACGCTCTCGGCCATCACCTCGTGATCGCGGTAGACCGGGACGATCGCCGTCAGTTTCGGGCCGTCGGTGACCCGCTCGAGGTCGTCGCGCGAGGACCACACCTCCCGAACCAGCAGCAGGCCGGTCAGGCCGACGAAGAACGTGAAGACCGCGGCGGCCGACAGCGCCTCGAGGAAGACGAAGCGGACGGTGATCGCCAGTAGGTCGATCGTGAACGACTGTACCTCCGTCGCGTCGACGAAGCCGAATACTAACAGCACGAGGGCACCGCCACCGGTGCCGAGATACTCGGCGAACCGCGACGCGGTCGATCTCATTATCGGGAGTTTCGACTGACGGGGTATCAACGTTCTGGGCCCCCGTTCGCGGGTCGACCCACCGCGACCGAGTGCGGCGGCCCGTCGAGCGCCGACTCGAGCGGTGATATTTCGCGTCAGTTCCCGACGGCGGGTCGGGATTCGAAGCGCGTGTCGTCCCGTATCGCGACACGCGGAATCATGGTGGCTAAACGCAACGTCTAAACGGGCGAACGTACTTGTGCGTGATATGCAATCCGAGCCGCAAGCGTTCGACCGGGTGCTGTCGTCGATGTGTACGGAGCCCCACCCGGTAGCGCGCGACGCGGCCGAACGGTTCCTCGCGACCAACCCCGGCGATCCGGGGACGTATCCGTCGGTCTCGGCCCTCGAGGCGGAGGCGATCGCGATGCTGGGAACGATCGCCGGCCTCGAGGACCCGTCCGGCTACATCGCCAGCGGCGGGACGGAAGCGAACATTCAGGCCGTCCGCATCGCCCGCGACCGCGCCGAGAGCTCGAGTCCCAACGCGGTCATGCCCGAGTCGGCCCACTTCAGCTTCCAGAAGGCCGCGGACATCCTCGGCGTCGAGTTGCGAATCGTTCCGACCGACGACGCGCATCGGGCCGACCTCGAGGCCGTCCGCGCCTCGGTCGACGAGGACACCGCGCTGGTGATCGGCGTCGCGGGGACGACCGAGTACGGCCGCGTCGATCCGATTCCGGAACTCGGCGAGATCGCCCGCTCGGTCGACGCCATGCTCCACGTCGACGCCGCGTGGGGCGGCTTCGTCCTCCCCTTCACGGACTACGAGTGGAACTTCGAGCACGCGCCGGTCGACACGATGGCGATCGATCCCCACAAGATGGGCCAGGCCGCGGTCCCCGCGGGGGGGTTGCTGGCCCGCTCCGACGAGCTGCTCGACGAACTCGCCGTCGACACGCCCTACCTCGAGTCGACCTCGCAGGCGACGCTGACCGGAACTCGCTCCGGTGCGGGCGTCGCGAGCGCCGTCGCCGCGATGGAGGAGCTGTGGCCCGAGGGCTACAAGCGCCAGTACGTCCGCTCGCAGAACAACGCCGAGTGGCTCGCCGACGCCTTAGAGAAGCGGGGATACGAGGTCGTCGACCCGACGCTGCCGCTGGTCGCGGCCGACGTCCCGCGATCGACGTTCGACGCCTTACGCGCGAAGGGCTGGCGGATCTCCCGGACCGCGACCGGCGAACTGCGGATCGTCTGCATGCCCCACGTCACCCGCGAGATGCTGGCCTCCTTTATCGGCGAGCTGGACCGCCTCGAGGTGCGCGCGAGCGTGCCCGTCGCGAGCGACGACTGACGCCGGGGCCGCTCGAGCGAATCGATACCCGTTTTTCCGCCACCCCGAGGAGCGTGTATGGCACTGGGTCGGCGCCGCGGTCGCGCCGGTCCTCGCATCGGGGAGGGTCGCGTCGCGGTGCTGTTTCTCGGACCGTTACCGGTCGGACTGGGTTGCTCTTTGCCGGCCGGCTCGCACTGCTGTCGGCGGTCCGGGACGCCGATCGAGGGGCGATCGACGACCGGTAGGGAGACCGTTCAGCATACGACAAGGTGGAGCCCCCGACCTCGAGGAGCGAACGAAGTGAGCGAGTAAGGTGGGGTAGTTCACAGGAACGTGCCCTGAATGAACTCGACGTACTCCACGATCGCGAGGTACACCGTATAGAGCAGCACTAGCGGAACGACGACGCGCACGACGGTGATCCAGTACGTGTCGAACGGACCGCCCCCGGACCGGCCCTGCCCGAGTTCCTCGAGCGCGTCGGAGGCGTAGATCCAGCCGATGAAGATCGAGAGCACCAGCCCGCCGACGATGAGCAGGATGTTGTTCGCGAACAGGTCGTAGGCGTCGAGGTAGTTCAGGTCGAGTGCGGTCGGGATACCGAAGAGGAAGATGACGACCGAGAGCCCGATCGTCGCCGGGACGCGGCCGACGCCGAACGTATCGATCACGAAGGAGACGACGACCTCGAGGATGCTGAACGCGCTAGACAGCGCGGCGATCGCCAGCATGATGAAGAAGATGCCGCCGACGATGTTGCCCGCGGGCATGGTCTCGAACGCGCCCGCGAGGCTGATGAAGACGGCGCCGGCGCCGCCGCCGCCGGTCTCGAGGTCGACGCCCTGCGAGGCGAGGAACGGGAAGACGACGAGCCCCGCCAGGAGCGCGATGAACGTGTCGATCGCGACGATGATGAGCGAATCGGAGAGCAGGTTGCGGTCTTCGCCCAGATACGACGAGTAGGTGATCATGACGCCCATCCCGAGCGACAGCGTGAAGAACGCCTGTCCCGCCGCGGCCGGAAGGATCGAAACGGCGTCGGACACGAACGTGCCCACGTCCGGGTTGAGATAGAACTGGTATCCCTCGCTCGCGTTCGGGAGCGTGGCGCCGTAGGCGGCGAGACCGACGAGGAGGATCACGACGCTCGGCACCATCACCTTGGCCGCTCTCTCGAGTCCCTCGCGGACGCCGAGGGAGACGATACCGGCGACGAGCGCCATGAAGATGGCGTGGTAGACGATGGCGTTCGTTCCGGACGCGGTCTGAAGGAAGAAGGTCTCCGCGTCGCCGCCGTAGCCGCCCGTGAAGCTGGCGACGATGTACTGGAGTACCCAGCCCCCGACGACGCTGTAGTACGACAGGATGATGAACCCTGCGAGCGCGCCGATCACCCCGGCGAACTTCCAGGAGGGGTGGCCGAGACGCCGAAACGCGCCGATCGGATTTCGTTCCGATCGTCGTCCGATGACGAACTCGACGAGCATCACGGGAAGCCCGACGAGTGCGACGAGAAGCAGGTAGACCGCCACGAACACTGCGCCGCCCGATTCCCCCGTCAGAAACGGGAACCGCCAGATGTTCCCGAGTCCGACCGCGCTACCGACGGCGGCGAGAATGAATCCGGCACGGGTCGCCCACTGCTCGCGCGGGATGTCGATGGTGCTCATATCCGTCGTCAGGACGGGATATGTCAAAAGGTCACGTGATTGTCAAGGCCGGTAACCTGTGCTTTTCGGGCGGTATTCGGGTGATAACGCGATCTCGATCGGAGAACTGGTTCGATATGTCTCTTGTTCGGAACTCCCGACCCGGGACCGCGGCTACGCCGCTCGAGGCCGGACTCAGGTTCGGGCCGCAGACCGACGCGCCGTCGCGGGCGATCGAAAACCGGCGGGTTTTACGCCCGGCATCGCCTCGTGGTGCATATGAGCAACGACGAGTTCCCGACGGACCGACCAGCGGTCGTGACCTGCGGGTTGCCCTACGCCAACGGCGACCTCCACATCGGTCACCTGCGGGGGTACATCGGCGCGGACGCGTTCTCCCGCGCCCTCGAGACGCTCGGCCAGGAGACGGCGTACGTCTGTGGCTCGGACATGCACGGCACCCCGGTCGCCGTGAACGCCGAACAGCAGGGCGTCGATCCCGAGGACTTCGCGCTGGACTGGCACGAGCAGTACGAGGAGACGTTCCCGCAGTTCAACGTCGAGTTCGACAACTACGGTCACACCCACGACGAGACGAACACCGAACTGACTCAAGAGATCGTCCGGACGCTGGACGACGAGGGCTACATCTACGAGAAGGAGATTCAGGTCGCATACGACCCCGAGGCCGACCAGTACCTCCCCGACCGCTACGTCGAGGGCACCTGCCCCTACTGCGGGGAGAAGGCCCGCGGCGACGAGTGCGACGAGGGCTGTCAGCGCCACTTAGAGCCCGGCGAGGTCGAGGACCCGACGAGCACGATCACGGGCAACCCCGCCGAGTACCGCGAGCGCACCCACAAGTTCTTCGAGGTCTCGGAGTTCGCCGACTTCCTGACCGAGTTCCTCGACGGCCTCGAGGGCACCTCGAACGCGCGCAACCAGCCGCGCCAGTGGATCGAGGACGGCCTCCAGGACTGGTGTATTACCCGGGACATGGACTGGGGGATCGACTACCCCAACGGGGGCGACACCGAGGGCGACGACCTCGTCCTCTACGTCTGGGTCGACGCGCCGATCGAGTACATCGCCTCCACGAAACAGTACTCCGAACGCGTCGGCGAAGACGAGTACGACTGGGAGCGGGTGTGGAAAGAGGACGGCGAGATCATGCATATCATCGGCCGGGACATCATCCAGCACCACACCATCTTCTGGCCCGCGATGCTCGAGGGCGTCGGCTACAACAAACCGCGCGGCATCGCCGCGACCGGCTTCATCACGATCAACGGGAAGGGCCTCTCGACCAGCCGCAACCGCGCGATCTGGGCCAAGGAGTACTTAGACGAAGGGTTCCACCCCGACCTGCTGCGCTACTACCTGACTACGACCGGCGGCCTCCAGCAGGACGTCGACTTCTCGTGGGACGCCTTCCAGGAGAAGGTCAACGGCGAACTCGTCGGGACGGTCGGCAACTTCTGGTACCGCTCGCTGCTCTTCGCCTACCGCAACTACGAGGGAACGCCCGAGACGGAGGTCTCCGAGGAGGTCCGCGAGCGCATCGAGGGCGCCATCGGCGATGCCCGCGAGAGCGTCAACGACTACGACCTGCGGGGCATCGGGGGAGCGGCCACGCAACTCGCGCAGTTCGGCAACGAGTACATCCAGCGCAACGAGCCCTGGAAGCTCGACGCCGAGAGCGAGGAGGCGACGCAGGTCATCCGCGACTGCGTCCAGATCGCCAAGGCCGTCGGCGTCCTCCTCGAGCCGATCGCGCCCGACAAGGCCCAGGAGCTGTGGGCGCAACTGGGCGAGGACGGCGCTATCGCGGACGCTCACCTCGAGGACGCCCTCGAGGCGCCGCCGCGGAACTTCGACGAACCCGGCGAACTCTTCGCGAAGATCGAGGACGACCGCGTCGACGAACTGAACGAGAAGCTCGAGGAGCGCGTCGCGGCCGCGGGCGATGACGAGGCGGACGCGGACGAGGAAACCGAAAGCGACGACACCGGCGCGGACGAATCCGAATCCATGGCAGACACCGACGACCTCGAGGCGCTCGCCGACGAGCGCATCGGCTTCGAGGACTTCCAGGAGTTGGACATCCGCGTCGGCCGGATCGAATCGGCCGAGGGCATCGAGGGCGCCGACGACCTCGCGCGACTCGAGGTCGATATCGGCTTCGAGACCCGGCAGGTCGTCGCCGGGATCAAACAGCTCCACGACCTCGAGGAGCTCCCCGGCGAGAAGTGCATCCTGCTGGCGAACATGGAGAAGGCCGAACTGTTCGGCGTCGAGTCCAACGGGATGATCCTCGCCGCGGGCGAGGAGGCCGACCTGCTGACGACCCACGGCGACGCCGAGGTCGGCGAGAAGGTCCGCTGACGCGGCCGTTCGCTCGACTTCTTGTTTGTCCATTTGGAGTGGAGTAGTGAATTCGCGTCACTCTTCCCAACCCGTTCGCCCGATGTGGGTGGCGCGCGCTGTGCCGCGGTGAACTGCTGGTGAACCGCGGCACGGAGCCGCGCGAGGGATGAGCGAATGACCGCAGTGAGTGAGCGAATCGGTTGGGGAGGACGTGGAAGTCCCCGTCGCCACGCGAGCGAAGTAGAGCGGGCATTCCGTAAGGGATACTCTAGACAGAGATAGTCGAATCGCTGATACGGCGACTGCCTACTGAACGGTAAACGCAAACGAGACCGTGACGGAAACGAGTGTTCTGCTCGTTCTGGCAGCGAGGAATTACCACACCCTCCCCAACCGATTCGCTCGCTTCGCTCGCTCATCCCTCGCACGGCTTCGTGTCGCGTCTCGCTGCTCGCTCGCCGCGGCACAGCGCGCGCCACTGCACGTCAATTCGGCGACTCGAGTAACCCGTCGAAATGTGACATCTCCCCCTCGAGTGAGGGCCCCGCCGTTACCGAACGAAACTGGGCCGGTGATCGATCGATACGAGCGGAGAGCGTACCGACGCGATACCGAACTCAGAGTACCGTCTCGAGCGCCTCGAGCGTCGAGAGTTCGTAGGTCGGCTCGTGTTCGCGCGCATCGCCACCGGCACCGTACTCGTCGTGGCCGGGGTCGACCCACGCCGAGTCCAGTCCCATCGCGTTCGCACCGGCGACGTCGGCGTGGATCGAGTCGCCGACGTGGATCGCCGCGTCCGGAGCCACGTCGAGTTCCGAGAGGGCGTGCTCGAAGGGGGCCGCGTCGGGCTTCGGGTAGATCCCCGCGCTCGGCTCGGTGAAGACGCTGACGTCGAAGGCGTCGGCGATGCCCAGCGCCTCGAGTTTTTGCGTCTGGGTCGGCCGACCGCCGTTGGTGATCAGCCCGACCGGCCCGAGGTCGCGGGCGCGCTCGAGGGCGGCCTTCGCCCCGGGACGGAACCGCACGGCGGTCGGATCCTGGGTCTCGAGGTACGCCGCGGCCAGCGTCGGCGCGACGGACGGATCGACGCCAGCGGTCCGGCGCGCGACCTCGGCGAAGAGGTTCTCGTAGAACTCGCGATCCGTTTCGGCCGTCGGGAGCGCGGGCACGGCCGCTCGCAGGTCCGCCGGCGCGCAAAACGGGTCGATGCCGGCCCGCTCGAACGCCGTCTCGAGCACCGCCCCGGCGTCCCGCGTCGGCTCGCAGAGCGTGCTATCGAGATCGAAACAGATCGCATCGTACGCAGCCATCTCGCTCGAGTAGGCGTGTGAGCGTCCTTAACCTTTCGACGGCTGTGTGAGTCTTCTCAACACGATCGACGAAACGAGGCCTGCGCTGATCGCGCCCGGTAGCGATCGACACCCACTCGATCTCGAGCCGGCGGTCGACGTGCGAACGCATTGACGTTCCGAAGTCGTTATTTTCACTGAGCTTCCCGTCGGTGTATGGACGTCGTCAAACGGGTACACGTCGTGCCGCTCGGCTACGAGTACGAGCGGATCCTCGAGCCGATCCGGAACCAACGTGCCGACCTCGTCTACCTACTCGAGGACGACGGCACCGACGCGGGGGCGCGGACCGGGACGGCGGACTACCACGGGGACCTCCGCGAGGAACTCGAGGCGGCCGTTCCCGAGGTCAGGATCCGTGACTGTGACCTGACGGACGTCTACGCCGTTCTCGGTATCGTGACGACTATCGCCGCGAAACACGCCGACGACGACGTCTCGGTTAACGTCTCCGGCGCGGGAACGATCCCCGCCATCGGGGCGACGATGGCGTGTATGGACGTCTCGACGGACGCCCGCGCCTACTACGTCGAGCCCGAATCGTACGGCCACGACGGGGAGCGCGAACCGATCTCGACGGGCGTCGAGGAAATCGAACAGCTCCCGGCGTATCCGATCGACTCGCCGACGCCGGATCAGGTCGCGATCATGGGGTTCCTGGCCGATCCGACCGACTGGGAGGGGTACCACGACGCGCGGACGACGCCGCCGAAGAAGAAGGACCTGATCGAGTACGCTCGCGATCGGAACCTCTCCTTCATGGCCGATCGACGGCCGCCCGAGGACCGCGGCGGCGAGGACAAGGGCGCGTTCCGAGTCCTCGACACCCACGTCCTCGAGCCGCTCGCGGACGACGGCTACGTCACGATCGAATCGGTCGGCCGGCGTCGGGTGGTCGAACTCACCGAGCAGGGGGAAAACGCCTACCGGGCGTTCAAGCACAAGCTCGCGGCGGTCGACGGCGTCGAGTACGAGTACGAACTCGACGCTCGAGGGTAAGCGCGGGACGCTCGAAGGTAAGCGCGAGACGCTCGAGGCCGAGGACGGGACGCTCGAGACCGTGGCCACTCGAGGGTGGGAATAACTACGATAATCGACGGCGGTCCGATGGGGGCGGGAAGGGGCGACCAGCGGATCGGTCGGTGCGTCGACGCCGGCGCGTCGGCGGGTGGAGGGCCGAAGCAGCGGTGACCGGCCGATCGGGCGGTCGGAAATCGGCGCGGAGGGGCGGGCGTCGACGCGGACGACGATCCCGCAGCCGGTGCGGATGGCAGCCGTTAGCGCGGCCGGCGGCGGGACTGGCGCCCGCCGGCAGCGGGGACGGGCGACCGCCGGCGGCGCCCTATTCGTCGGCGACCAGCGCGGCCAACTCCGTTCCCAGCCGGGCGCACTCGAGGTCGGCCTCGAGTCGCTCGACGTGGGCGCGGAGGCTCGCCTCGTCGAGTTCCGACGTCCCTCCTCGAGCGAGCAGGTCGGGAGCGGCGTCGGCGAGATACGAGCCCGGCAGGTCGGGGCCAGCGACACCCCCGCTCTCGGCGGCGGCCAAGAGCTCGCGGGCGACGATCAATCGCCGCCGCAACGCCGCGATCTCCGACTCCGACGCCGGAGACCCGAGACGGCGCGACAGCTCCGATTCGGCCGCGACGACGTCGTCGGGGTCGACGTCGAAGGCGGCCGCGAGCTCCTCGCGGTCGACCGTCGGGCGCCGGCTCCGCCGGGTCGCGAGCCGAACGGCCCCCAGCACGGCCGGGACGTGGCCGTGTTGCAGGGCCGCCAGCTCGCCGGCGTGGTCGAACGCTGCGCGGGCGACGTCGGCGACCGGGTCGACCTCGAGTCGGCGAACCGCCTCGTCGATCGTCAGCTCGTCGTCCGCGATGTCGGAACCGTCGCCCACGTGGGAATGTCGCTGACCCATATGCGTGTCATCTCATCAGCACGTATTATCTACTTCTGAGAAAGTATCGATACTAACGTTACTTTCGGTACTCCTCGTACAATCGATCCTTCCAATACGTTTCTGCCGGACGGCACGGACCATCCCGGACCGTCAGCGTCGATCGCGGACGGGTCCGCCTGCCCTGCGGCATTCGCCACGTTCAAGCCGGTTCCCTTCGAGAGTCGAGATATGACGCGATCTGTCTGGGTCAAAGCCGACGACACCGTCGGCGACTGGGACGACCGCCGGGCGCGGATCACCGCCGCGCTCGAGGCGGGTGCAGACTGGGTACTGGTCGACGAAGCGGACGTCTCCCGCGTGCGCGAACTCGGCGATATCAACGTCGCCGCCTTCCGGAACGACGGCGACGTGACGCTGGTCGACGACATCGACGACGCTGAGACCAATGGCGGCGACGACGCCGACTCGTCCGCGCGGCCGGACGCCGTCATCGTCGGGAAAGGCGGCGAGGGCGACGCGACGATCGACCTCCCCGAGGACTTCTCCGGATCGGCCGACCTCTCGACGCTCCGACGTCGCGACGGCGATCTGGAACGGGGCGCCTACGTCCGCATCCTCGGCAAGGAGTACGAACGGTTCGCCGAGACGGCCGCCGATGA
Organism: Haloterrigena sp. KLK7; assembly: GCF_037914945.1. Lineage (NCBI taxonomy): Archaea > Methanobacteriati > Methanobacteriota > Halobacteria > Halobacteriales > Natrialbaceae > Haloterrigena > Haloterrigena salinisoli. Next base: position 699,642 of record NZ_CP149787.1, on the reverse strand, counting down.
GGCCGACCACACCATCGTCGTCGGCGAGGACTGGACGATCATCCCCCTCGAGAACCTGATCGCCCGCATCGGCGAGGAGACCGATCTCGTCGCGGGCGTCACCACCGCCGACGAGGCCAAGACGGCCTTCGAGACCCTCGAACTGGGCGCCGACGCGGTCCTGCTGGACTCGGACGATCCCGACGAGATCCGCGAGACCGTCGAGGTCCGCGACGAGGCCGAGCGCGAGTCCCTCGACCTGGAGTACGCCGAGGTGCTCGACATCGAACAGATCGGGAGCGCCGACCGGGTCTGCGTCGATACGGGAAGCCTGCTGGAACACGACGAGGGGATGCTCGTCGGTTCGATGGCCCGCGGCCTCGTGTTCGTCCACGCCGAGACGGCCGAATCGCCCTACGTCGCCTCCCGGCCCTTCCGAGTCAACGCCGGCGCCGTCCACGCCTACATCCGCACCCCCGACGGCGGCACGAAGTACCTCTCGGAGCTCCAGAGCGGCGACGAGGTCCAGGTCGTCGACACCGCGGGCAACACCCGCGAGGCCATCGTCGGTCGCGTCAAGATCGAGAAACGGCCGATGTTCCGGGTCGCCCTCGAGACCGACGACGGCGACCGCATCGAGACGCTCCTCCAGAACGCCGAGACCATCAAGGTCGCCACCAGCGAGGGACGGACCGCCGTCACGGACCTCGAGGCCGGCGACGAGCTCCTGCTGTACACCGAGGACACGGCCCGCCACTTCGGCGAGGCCGTCGAAGAGAGTATCATCGAGAAATAATCGGTTTCGCTGATCTCTCGAACAGCTAGTATAGGTATTTGGTAACTTACCGCACGGTCTGCGGTCGGATTCGGTACGTCGCGTCGCTCAGTTGCCAGTTTTGCGGACAGTATCCCGTCGAGACACGCTGAAACGGCGAAATCATCACTTGTATCGGTAATTCCGAGCGGCGGCGAACAACTTCTATGGTGGTTGTTACCGTTACACGTGTCGAACGATGAGCATCACTCGAGAGGCCATTCGATCGGTCGAACCGCCCGAGTTCGCGGTGACGCTTCGCAACGCCGGCCTCGCGGGCGCCGGGGGCGCCGGGTTCCCGACCTACGCCAAGTGGGAGCGCCTCGAGGAGGTCGACTCGCTGCTGGTCAACCACCAAGAGAGCGAACCGAACTACTACATGGACAAGTGGCTGGGTCGCGAGCGAACCGAGGAGTTGGCGGCGCTGTTCGACGGGCTCCTCGAGCGGGCGTTCGATCGGATCGTCATCGCCGCCAAGTGGCCCGACCGCGACGAGTGGATGGGCGACCTCGAGGCGGCGACCGACGCGACGGTCTACGCCCCGGACGCGCTGCCGGTCCCCGAAGACGAGTCTGGAATCGTCATCGCTTATACTGACGACAAGTACGAATTCGGGATGGAGAGCGTCCTCATGCGACTCGTCGCGGGCGTGGTCCTGGGAGGCGACGACCTCCCGATGGACCACGGCTGGATCGTCCAGAACACCGAGACGCTCTCGAACGTCTACCGCGCGCTCGTCGACGGGGCGCCGACGACCCGGAAGTTCGTCCACGTCGACGGCCGGGTGCCGACCCACCGGTTCCTCGAGGTGCCGATCGGCACGCCCGCGACGGACCTGCTCGAGGCGGCGGGTCGAACGGACGGGCTCGACGACAACGAGGTCATCCTCGACGGCGGTCCGGGGTGGTGTTTCGAGATCGACGCCGCTCCCGACGCGTTCGGCGTCCGCAAGCGAACGAACTGCCTGCTCGTGATGGAGGAGTCGGTCGTCGAGGCGAACACGATCGGCAGCGGCGGTCGGGTCAACGTCCTCGCGCCGGCGGCGTGGAAGCAATCCGTCCACGAGACGGCCCCGACGGAGGCGCTCCGGCCGGATCGAGTCGAGGTCCCCCTGATCACCAACCCCGATTTCGAGGGGATCGTGACGCCCAGCGAGCCGATCGTCAAAGTCGGCGACGACCTCGAGACCGGCGAGATGATCGCCCGACCGGCGGACGGGATCAGTATCGCCCACCACGCCCCGATCGACGGCACGGTCACCGGCGTCGACGATCGATCGATCACGATCGAGCGCGACGAACGATCGACGTCGGGCTGAGACCGACGCCGCGGCTACGGGCTCACCGGTGACACGACCACACGGTCGTCGATCGAATCCACGCGGACGGAGTCCGCCGATCGCAGATGACGGTGCCGTCGCCGTCCGCGTAGCTGACGTAGCGGTCGAACTCGCGATCCGTCGTCGTCTCTCGCTCGTCGTAGTCTCCGTTCGCGTGCATTCGAGATCACGTCCGTCGGTCTCGCCGCGACCGACCTGTTATCCGTCGTATCCAGCGGTCGGGGAAAAGCGCTCCGTCGATGTACTACTAGTGTGGTTATATCGCGGACGCGACGCGGTACCGTTGCTCACTCGAGCGAGACTGCCCGGCTCACGGCTGGGCCGGTTCCTCGTCGGGATTCGGCTCGAGGCGGGCCGTACACCAGTGACAGAACTCGAGGTCTTCGTCGAGTTCCTTGCCGCATTCGGGACAGGTGGCCCCGCCGTCGTCGCCGGCGGCGTTCGGTGAGAACTCGAACGCTCGAATGATGGCGTCGAACGCCGCGATGAGGTTGACGAACAGGAGCGTCAGCTGGGACAGCATGTCGACCTCGCTGGTGATCGTCATCGCCTCGGAAAACGATTCCGCCGTTGCGATCTGATCCACCGGGAAGAAGAGCCAGAACGTGACGAGGTAGAGTCCGGCAAAGAGCAGGGCTCGAAGCCAGTCCCGGATCACGACGTGTCCGGCACCGGGAAAGACCATCGAGAGGCCAGCGGCGACGACCGCGCGAAGCCATGTCATCGTACGTGGTCGTAGGGGACCCTCGTCCTTAACATTCCGATTTCTTTCGAGGGCGATTGTAATTTCATCCCTCAAACAGTTCCGAACGGGAGCGGCTCGACGACCGACGGCCGTCAGCCGCCGCAGTCGAGTTCCGCCGCTCGGTCGGTCCTGACTCCGTCACCCCGACGCGTGACGGCGATCTCGAGATCACTCTCGCACTCGCCGGTCACCGATATCGACTCCGTCTCGCCCGACTCGAGCGTCTCGAGCACCTCGACATCGATATCGGAGCGCGGCCTCGCCGGTCACCGACCCCCGATCGAGGCCGGCGCAGATCTCGCAGTACGAGCCACTCTGAGCGCGTTCTCGGTCTCTCCTCGAGTTGAAATCGATCGATCTAACGGCTCACACTCGGAGAACCGATCGTCTCAAGTGCGCAGTATCAAGCGCGTGCCAAAGCTACTCTGTGTGGGTCGTCACGACGATGCCGATCGCGGTTGCTCCCTGCTGGGGGTCCCCGCTCGCTCACTCAGTCTGCGTAACTTCCTGCCGACTCGGATACTCCTCGTCCAATTGCTCGAAGATCCTGCTGTCCGTGCCGCTCTCCTCGATCATCTCGACCAGCGAGTCGAGCCGGTGTAGCGGGAGCTGCCCCGGTGCGTACTCGCTCTTGTCGGACTCGAGGGGCGCGTAGCCCAGTGCCGAGCCGTACAGCGGGCCGATCACGCGGGTGTGACTGCCGAGTTCGCCCATCGCGATGCCGGCGGCCCGGATCCCGTTCTGCGTCGCGGTATCGATCGCCGTCAGGATCCGCAGGCAGTCCGCGCGATTCTCGGCGTACGTGGCGACCTTGGCGACGTCGCCGTACCGGGCACACTCCGCGATGATCGCGTCGAGCGTCTCCTGATCGGGCGTCTCGTCGAACTCGTGGAAGGAGATGACCAGTTCGACGTCCTGTTCGCGAAACTCCTCTAAGACCCACTGCATGCCACGTGCCGTCTCGAGTTCGACGTCGACCATCTCGACGACGTCGAACTCGGCAGCGGCCATCAGCTGGTCCAGTCGGCCGCGGTCGGCCGCGTGGCCGCCGAACCACCGCGATCGATTCGTAGCGAGGATCGGCAGCTCGCCGTCGTAGTTGGCGAGTTGTTCGATCGGGTCCTCCGCGCTGTCCATCCGGAACTCGATGATGTCAGCGGTGTCACGAGCTTTCGGCTCCCGTGTCAGATCGTTCGTTGTCGCGGCGAGGGCGAAACCGTCGGCAGTCATGATACGGGCTACCAATCCTCCGCATAAAAATATTTCGAGAGTTCGGACCGCGGCGGCTACCGCGGTCGGCGTGACGTCGCGACTAGTGATCAGAGAGAAACACCGAGAAACAACCGTCGTGGGCCGTTATGCGTCGTAATTTGAGTGATGAGATCCGAAATCGTCGCGCTCCATTCGTCATCATTATTCTGGTCGAACTCGAGGCGAAACGACCGATAGTATCACAATTCACTCACTTATGGCGGGAGATCATCGTTCCCGCAGTGCGAATCGCCGTGCCGCGTCGCCCGCGCGCGAGCGAGGACGAACCAGGCGTTGAAGATCGTACTCGCTCGAGGGTCTCCTCGAGTGACCGCTATCGACGAAAGCCCTCTCGACCTCCTTTCAGACGACGATCCGAAAACGGGCGGCGATACGACCGCGACCGACTACTCGAAACGACCGATAGTATCACAATTCGGGCGGACCGTCGCGCGGCGGTTCCGTCAGCGACCCGCCAGTCGATTGACGTCCGAGAGGACGGCGGTAGCGGTCTCGGGACCGCCGGCACCGCGTCCGCTGGCGTGGAGTGAGCCGGCGTTTCGGGTCTCGATCTGGACGATATTCCGGGTACCGGTGACGGCCAGCGGCCCGTTCTCGGGGACGAGTCGCGGTCCGACTCGGACGCCCTCGCGGGTCGCCTCGCCGATCAGTCGGATCGTTCGGCCGTCTTCGGCCGCCAGATTCAGCGCGCTCCCCGGAATGTTCTGGATCCCCTCGACGTCCGCGTCCTCGAGGGCGAAGCCGCCCTCGGAAAGCACGTTCGCGAGGATGACGAACTTGAGCGCGGCGTCGGTGCCGTCGACGTCGAAGGTCGGGTCGGCCTCGGCGACGCCCAGATCCTGAGCTTCCGCGAGGACGTGCTCGTAGTCCAGCCCCTCGGCGGCCATCCGCGTCAGGATGAAGTTCGCGGTGCCGTTGAGCACGCCGCGGACCGCCGTGACGTTCTCCGGCATGCAGTCCTCGACCGTCGAGAGGGCGGGGATCGCGCCGCCGACGGTGGCCTCGAACCGCACCGAGCCCGCGCTGTCGGCTTCGAGGGCCCGCAACTCCTCGTACCGTTCGGCGACGGGGCCCTTGTTGGCCAACACGACGTGGCGGTCGTCCTCGAGGGCGCGTTCGACGTGGGAGAAGCCGGGTTCGGCGTCGCCCAGCGTCGTGGGGGTCGCCTCTACGAGGACCTCGTACTCGCCCTCGAAGACGTCGTCGGGGTCGTCAACGCCGACGGGTTCGTCGCTGCGTTTGCGCTGGAGAGCGCCCTCGACGTCGATGCCGTCGTCGTCGATGACGGCGTTCGTCGAATCGGCGAGCGCGACGACCTCGTGGCCGTACTCGTCGGCGAGGTCGGCGACCGACCGCCCGACGTCGCCCGCACCGAGGATCGCGAGTCGCATCAGGCGTCACCTCCGAGCAGCGGTTCGACGACCGTGAGGTCCTTCTCGTCGCTGACCGAACGGATGGTCTCGAAGACCGCCTCGGACCGTCCGGAGTCGATCGCGAGTCGGATGCGGGCGCTCGAGATGTCACCGGTTCCCTGGGGTGCGGACAGCGATAGATCGAGGACCGCGGCGCTCGTTTCGTTCTCGATCGCAAGCAGGGTGTCCGAGAGGTCCGTCTCGATGAGGTGACCGACCAGTACGACGCTGATCTCCTCGCCGTAGCGTTCGGCACCGGCCTGAATGACGTTGACGCCGGTCTCTCGGAGTCCGGCGACGATGTCGTCGAAGCGGTCCGGCGGACAGCCGAGGTCGACCTCGACGGGAATGTGTCCGCGCGGCGTAATATTGCCGCGTTCGTGGTGGATACTCATGAGATTGCCGCCGTTTTCGGCGATCGGTGCCAGCGCATCGAGCAGCTCGCCGGGTTCGTCGACCAGCTCGAGGCGGACGGTATAAGTTCGAACGCCGCCGTCGGTCTCGGTGCCGAGGTCACCCGGTGGTGTCGGTGTGTCACCCATCGGTGTCACCGCCTCCCGGCACGTGGTTGTCCGTCATCGTGGGCATGCTATCGTGTCCGTAACGGGGACGTAAAAGCGTATAGATATCCTCACAGGCCGAGAGACCGACTCGAGCGGGCGCTGCGACGGGTTTCGTCGCTGGCCGTCAGAGAGACGCTCGAGCGTCGTTCGTTCGACCGGTATCGATCTCGGATCGGGAGCGACGGCTATCCACTGGCCGTGCCGGCCCCGTCTTTTCGCCTCGGTTCGAGGCTCCTGAATGATGGTTAGTAGATATATCTGGGAAAACACCATAGAACGAACATGACGTATCGTTGACTCAGTTCGGACGCCGGACCGGTAACTCTCGAGCAGCAGTTTTCGCATCGATAGGAGATGCGAGCTACCGGCGAGCGCTCCCGAAAACGCATCCGTGAGTCCGTCATTGAGAACAATCGCGATAAAATACCGAAAAATAGATTTTCTGAGGAATAACCGTCACTTCTATCCCCTGTATTGTACGTCTTCGGGATTCGGGTAACAGTATCGAACAAACGGTATCCATATCGACGGACTCGGCTATTACAAACTTGTCTGATTAGATAGTAGTAGGTCGAATCGGTAATACGCGGTCTTTCACTCGAGGCGGCGAGGACGAACGCGACCACGCTGGAGCTGGAAGCGAGCAGCGCCCTGAGCAGTTCCACACCCGACCATCCCCATGTGTGGCCGGAGGTTCAAAGAACTGCGAATCATCGCACGTCGAGTTCTGAGCGCGCCCCGAGTCGAACGCCCCGACCTCATGCTCTCGGGCTACCCGTGTCGCTTGAAAGAGCTGCCCGTTGGTGACGGCCGCATCTTCGTCGTCTTCAGTATCGTTCCGTTCCGATTCTTCTTCCTGCGTGATTTCTGCTCTGGGCTTCAACAGAGCCAATAGATCCGGCGAGAATGGTAGAGTATGCGCATTGGAACTGGACTGTTCAGCGGCCAACGACGTCCGAGCGATGACCGATCGATGACCGAAATCTACGACGAGATGGTTGAGCTCGGTAAACACGCTGAGGACGTCGGCCTGGACAGCCTTTGGGCGTCTGAGCACCACTTCGCAGAAGACGCCTATCTACCAGGGGTGTCTACGACACTCGGGGGCCTCGCGACGGCCACTGACGATATCCAAATCGGTTCGTCGATGATCCTCGCCCCGCTACACAATCCGGTCCGCTTGGCGGAGAACGCAGCGACCCTGAGCCTGCTGTCTAAGGGACGCTTCACGCTCGGTCTCGCGAACGGCTATCGGGACGTCGAGTTCGAAAACTTCGGCGTCCCGAAACGGGAACGCGCGAGTCGGACAGAGGAAGCTGTCAAGATTGCGCGCCGCGCGTGGAGCGATGGTCCGCTCGACTACCAGCCGCTGTTCGCGGACGTCTCCGAGGACGCAACGGTCACACCGAAACCCGATATCGCTCCCGAGATAACGATGGGAGGGGTATCGAAGAACGCGGTTCGCCGTGCCGCGCAGATGGCCGACGGTTGGACGGCACCCGAGATGATTTCGCTTGACGATATCGCGAAGCGGAAGCGATACATCGAGCGACTCCGCGAGGTGGAGAAGAAGTCTGGCGACTTCACTGTGTATATCCAGCGGTACTGCTACGTCGGCGAGTCGGAGGAAGCGGCGTGGGAAACGATTCAGGACAGTCTATTTCACGTACAGCGCAAGTACGACGAGTGGTTCGGTCTCGGTGACGATGGTCTCTCACAGGAGCGGAAACAGGAAATCCGCGACTATACGATGGTCGGCTCCCCCGAGGAAATCGCCGAAGAAATCGCCGAGTACGAGGACGTCTTAGGTGATGATATTCACATGATTCTCCGCACGTACCATCCCGGCATCGGGACTGAGAATATGCGTCGCACGAACGAGCTGATCGGAAACGAGATCGCCCCGCAGTTCCAGTAGCGCTCCGATTCAGTAACGGTACCATCTCTCGCCTCGTTTATCCGTACCCCACGGTCGCCCGTAGAGTCGGTGATGTAGTCTCGTTGTGCGGCGGTCCGTCTCGTCTACTGTCGATGCTCGAGTCGGAACCCCCGTGGACTACTCGTCCCACACTGTCTTTCGCCTCCGTAATCCCTGCTTCCGAGAGCTCGCGGCCATAGCTGCATCCTTGGTCCGCCAAGGGGACCCGCGGATCGTGTCCGGTTGGAGCCCGTGGTACTGAATGAAAACGAAGGGCAAAACGAAGCAACCGCTCGCCACAGGAAATCCGAGAGTACCGCGACGATCGGGGTGAAGACGATCGTCGGCTTCGACCACAGCGATAGGACTTTGCCGAGTGTGAGGTCGGCCCGTCTCAGTTTATCGGCCTGTCATGGGGTTGTGGGACGGATCCACGCGAGTATTAGACGATTTCTCTCCCTCAGCGAGGTGGTTTCCATCCAATATGGGTGGAAACGACCCATCCTCCGAAAGTGCGGATCAGTACCGGCCGGCATATTCTATATAGCAGTGTAGGATTTATTGGGGTGGCAAACGGACTGGCACAGTTTCGGCGGATGGCTTCATAAGACTCGGAACATTTTCTAAGAATGATGACTACGCGTTCGTGTCGTCCGCAGGCGAACGTCGAACTTGTCGCGTCGGCGTTGATTCCGCCCGACTAACCGACCGACGCCTCGACTAAGTCCGCTGTTCGGGAGCGGCAACACCAGTCAGCAGCGTCAAAACAACCCAGTTTTCCACTCGGACAATAGTTGCAACCATGGGGTTCGAAATAGACGCTTGATCGGTGATGAGAACCATGAGTCGACGGAGATTCGACTCAAAACCATCCGCTCCTCCGAAACTGTGGACTGCTATCGGCTCGTTGCGGGGAACGGCGCTTAAAAGAAATCCGGACACCGCGTTGCCGCGATCAGATGTCCGAAACCACTTCGTGCTCGACGTCGACGGCCTGTGCGTCCTCGTCCAGCAGCGCTACGGTGAGATACGGGACGTAGGACTCGAAGTACTCGATGACCTTCGCGATCCGCTCGGAGTCGATCGCCTCGAGGGAGTCGAGCAGCATGAACGGGACCGTCTCGTAGACGTCGTGGACGAGATAGCCCGCGAGCGCGAACACGAGACCGGTCACCTCTCGCTCGCTCTCGCTCAGGTGGCCGATCGTGTCCTCGTAGGCCGCGCCGTCGTCGGTGCTGCGGACGATCTTGAGATCGAACGACGACCGCTCGACCTTCCGGCGTCCCTCGCGGACCTCGCGGCGCGTCCGGTCGATCCAGATTCGATCGAGATTGTCGTACTCCAGCACCTCGAGGAGGTTCTCCATGTGTTCGTTGAACTCCTCGACGGCGTCCGCCTCGATCTGGTCGATGCGCGTCCGCAGATCCGTCAGCTCGTCGGTGACGTCGTCGCGACGTTCCTGGAGATCGCCGCGTTCATCGAGGCGCTGTTCGATCTCGTCGATCTCCTCGTCGATCTCCTCGCGCTCGCGTTCCTTGCGTTCGAGTTCGAACTCGAGCTGGTTGACCTCCTTGTGCTGATCGAGGACCCCGCTGTAGTCGTCGGTTTCGAGGTCGTCGATTGTCGACTCGAGATCGTCGATCTCGTCGGTGAGTGCCTCGCGGTCGTCGGTCAGGTCGTCGAGTCGATCCGATCGCCGGTCGAGTTCGTCGTCGATCGACTCGAGGCGGCGCTGAGTCTGTCGGTATTCGGTCTTGTTCTCGTTGATTTCCGAGAGCGTCTCCCGGCGCTCGTCGAGTTCGGAGCTGATTTCGGAGCGCTCTTCGATGCGCTCCTGTCGGACGGTCCGGAGCTGTTCGATCGTCGTCTCGATCTGTTCGCGCGGGACCGACGAGCCGCAGGTCCAGCAGGAGACCGTCTCCGAGTCCTCGAGCAACTGGTCCGTAACCGGGCCGTCGTCCTCGTCGGCGGCGGTGTCGGGGAGTACCGATTCCTGTTCGTCGAGCAGTTGCTCGTTGAACTGGATCGTACTCTGTAACTGTGAGATCTCGTCGGAGAGTTCCGCCTTCTCCGTCTGGAGGGTATCGATTTCGGCTTCGAGGCGGCTGACTTCCGTCTCGTCGCCCGACGAGAGCGATTCGAGGCTCGCCTCGACCTCGTCGCGTTCGTCCTCGAGGGCCTCGATGCTCTCGCGTTCGGTCTCGATCCGCTCGCGGACGGTCTCGAGTTCCGAGCGGGTTTCGCGAAGCTCCGCGAGTTTCTCCTCGAGTTCGGACTGCTCCTCCCGTCGCTGTTCGACGTCGACATTCGTCTCCTCCAGTTCCTCGCGGGCCGACTCGAGATCTGCCCGCAGCGACTCGATCTCGTCGGTGAGGCGCGTCCGCTTCGCCTCGAGGTCGGGCAGCCGTCCCTCGAGATCGTCGAGTTCGGACAGCCGCTCGTCGAGGTCTCGTTTCTGCTGTTCGTACTGCTCGATTTCGGCCTGTATCGCGTCGGTGTCGACCGGCCGCATGATCAACTCGCGGAGGTCGTCGCCGCGGGCGACGGCCTGTCGCGCTTCGTTGGTTTCGAGCAGGAACGCGAACAGATCCGCGAGTTCCGGGTCGTCGAGATAGGGATCGCCGTCGGTGACGATCGTTCCGCCTCGCCGCTCGAGCGTCCGTCGATACGTCTCGTCGCCGAACTCGAGGGCCGCGTGGCCCTCCTCGGCGTCGGCTTTGAGACTCGCCTGTTCGCTCCCGAGCGCCGCCATGATCGCTTGCAACAGCGATGTCCGGTTGGTCGCGTTGCGACCGGAGAGCACCGTCACCCCGCGGTGAAACGTGACCTCCGTCTCGTCTATTCCCCCAATGTTATCGACTGAAAGGGTGGCCGCTCCCGGAATATCCCGTTGTTTCGTATCCAGTCCAGGTTCCATGCACCGGTGTACTGTCCCCACACATATAGATATTCCCACTTCAGCCACTCGTGGGAATTACCCTAGTCTACGGATCGAACGGCCGGGTTGTGATTACGCGTCGTCCGTTTCCACTGTATGGCAATCACATGCTTGGTTGTTGAGGAGTTCCCTGATAGTATACTCTTGGAGACAGTCCTCGCAGGTCACCGTGATAGAGACGGTCACGTCGAAGTCGCCGATGGCGACGACGTCGTTGCGCTCGAGTTGGGCGACGGTGTCCGTCGTGACGGCCGCGGTCCGATTCTGCAGCGCGCCGAGCTTTTCGCTGCTTCGCTCCAGCCGTTCCTCGTCGCTCGGAGTCTCGAGTTTCGCGCCGAGACAGTCAGTGAGGTGGTTATAGACCGTCTGGTGGGAGACGAAGTCCGATTCGACTCGGTCGATCGGAACGCCGTCTCGCTGGAGTTCGTTTCGCGTCTGAACCTGTGTCCCGCTGCTGACGTCGTCGTCGGTCAACAGCCGGTAGGTGTTCTCGACTTCGCCCTCTTTGGGCGGAATGTCCGCGTCCTCGAGCGCGGCCTCGAGAACGCGGTGATTGACGTAGGTCGCGAGCTCGCGCGTGCTGCGCTGTTCGTCCCCGTCGCCGGTCCAGTAGGCGACCAGGTCGTCGTCGAGGCCCGCGAGCTCGTACTGCGTCGCGACTCGGCCGAGCTTACACGTACACACTGCCTCCGAATCGGTCGAACTGGAACGATCTGTCACTACGTGGCTGTAGCAGTCAGGAGACGAAAAACGTTCGGATCCTCGTCGTCTCTAGAGACCGCGAGTTCGAAGTTGGAACAGAGCGGACCTAGATCCGGTCCACTGTCTAGTCTCACCGATAGAACGCCGAATTATCAGTTGCAGAACGCGTGAAAATCGGCACTAGTCGTAGGGACGAACTGTATCGTATGTCGAATCTAATGTGTATAATCGATATGGTCGATTACAGAGGTACTTTTGTAATTTGTGATTCCCACAGATATAAAAGCGATACGTGTCAGTCTCGGCGGCCGTGCGTATAATTGTTCACCTTGCGTCCGAACGACCGTATCGAGCGCAATTCGGTCACGATCGGCTTTCAGGTCCTGTCGCCTAGTTCTCGGACTCGAACGCGTTTCCGAACGGTCGACCGAATGCTCTCGACGGGTATTCGATCAGCGAACGTATCGGACAGAGCGAGCGATAAATCAAATAATGCGATATCTTTTTCGTCATGACTTTCGATCTCGTCCCGGACAACGGTTCGGCAGTCGCTCTCGATCACGACGATGAGGAGTCCGAGAAACGGTTCAGCGAACCCGGCGGAATCGAAGCGGTACCGAAGCCGTTGGGGATCAAACGTAACGGAGGCACAACGGGTTTGTCGAACGTCTCGCAGGGAGCGTCCTCCTGGACGACGACGGCCGGCGTTTCGGTGTACTGTCAGCTTCCGGACGTCGTCCGGACCGAAGTCATCGAGCCGCGCTGCGGATCGTCACCGTCATCGGATCGACGGTCATCTAATCTGACGGCTGGGCCACGCTCTCGGTTTTGGGCGGACTGTCCCACACCGAGGCGTCGTCTTGCGGCTCGTAGCCGAGGACCTCCTTCGCGTGCTCGGTGTCGAACCACCGCGCAGCGTTGTCGCTGACCGCGTAGAACGTGTCGTAGGTCACCGACTCGTCCTCGAGACAGCACTCGAGGAGGTGTGCGAAGTCCCGCTGCGAGGTCCAAGTAGCCTTCAACCGCTTCACCATTTCCTCGTACTCGTCGCTGCCGCGCTCCCACGAGCCCGTCTGAGACTGGTCCCAGACCTCGTCCTCGTCGACGTTGTGCTCCTCGCCGCGGTCGACGCCGCGCTCGGCGTCGCCGTAGGGGTGATCGTACTCCACGGTTCGCACGCTCGAGATGCGCAGCGAGTAGAACTGCGACGGCGCTCCGTTCCGGTTCGCGTAGACACGGCCCATGTGCTCGCCGAAGACCTTCGTCGCACCGTAGAAGCCGTCGGGCTTGGGCAGCGTCTCGTGATCCAGCAGCAGATCGTGGTCCTCCTCGTAGAGTTCCGGCGCGTGTTCCTCCTCGTAAAGTCCCATCGCCCGCTGCGAGGAGGCGTAGATCACTTTCTCGACGCCCGCGTCTTTCGCCGCCTCGAGAACGGTAGTCGTACCGGCGATGTTCGGCTGCACGACTTCCTCGAGGTCCGCACCGGCGTCGGACTGGGCAGCGAGGTGGATTACCGCGTCCTGGTCCTCGAAGCCGGGTCGAATCGCCTCGTAATCGCTGACGTCCGCGACGTGAGTCTCGTATTCGGGGTGATCCTCTCGGTCGAGCAGCGTGAATTTGTACTCGTCACTCCCGATGAGATATTTCCGCACCGCTTCCCCGGCTTCGCCGTACGAACCCGTGACTAACACGTTCTGCCTAGACTTTGGTTCTACTAACCGAGGAGCCGATGACGCTATCTCGTATTATCGGGTCGTCGAAAGGGTCTGTCGCCCGTTCGTCGAGAGGTGTTACTTCGCGGCGGCGATCGACGGGACCCGAAATCTTCCGATATCATCGAAACAATCCCGCTCGACTCTACCACGTGTATTACGAGAGTATGGTTGTAAAAGACGGAGGTCGATGACTCCGGTTGTATCGACGAGTGGTTATTTCAGGTAGTCAACGGGCAATATTGTGATGCTTGAGACCGGCAGAACGGAGCGTTACTCGTACTGTCTAATTTTCAACTCGATTATATTTTTCTTGTTGAGGAGTTCGGGAGCGAGTTCGGCGTCGATCCGATCGGTCCCCATTCGACTGCGCGGGCCGCTGATACTGATCGCGCCGATCATGCCGTCCGGTTCCGATATTATTGAAGTCGCGACCGCGCTGACGCCGGGGAAGTGCTCGCCGCGATTGATGGAGTATCCTCGTTCCCGGATCTCCCGGAGTTCGTTCTCGAGAGCGTCCTGGCTTGTGACGGTATTGTCGGTAACGGCCGGCAGGCCGTGCTTTTCGACGATTGCGTCGAGTTCCGCCGCGGAGAGTTGAGCGAGGATCGCTTTCCCCGTCGCCGTCGAGTGGAGATGGAGGTGGCGACCCAGCGGCGCGTTGTCGTCGATCGATTCCGGGCTCTGCGACTTGTACAACTGCACCGCATACCCGTTTTCCTCGACCGTCAGGTTCGCGTGTTCTCCCGATTTCTCTCGGAGGTCGTCGACTTCCGGCTTCGCCGCCTGGTAGAGCGCCATCCCGTCGCGCATCTCCCCGCCGGTGGCCAGGAACCGGAAGCTACAGTCGTACTCGTTGTCCTCCTTGACGACGTAGCCGGTCTCGACGAGCGTCGATAGGTGGATGTGGGCCGTGCTGACCGCCATCTCGAGGTCCTCGGCGAGTTCGGACAGCGTCGCCCCGTCGCGTTCGCGAAGGTATTCGATAATCGTGAAAGATTGGGCAACGCTCTTCAGCCGCCGCGTCCCCGTTTGCTCGCTGTCGGTCATGGTATTACATCGGTACGTGATCTCTTAAGCCCTCTGTATTGTTTCGATCATGTTGAAACCGCTCTCGGCCAGCGGGCGGGCCAGCCATTTCATCAGGGACGGTCAGCTGTCACCGACCGGTCTGTCGACTCCGAGCCGATCGGGACGACGTTTCGAAAAAGCGAACGGAATGGATCGAACGGTTACTGGATCGAGTCTTCCGGACCGACGACTTCCATCTCCTCGAACAGCGTATCGTAGTTGTTGAGTTCGAAGAGGTACTCTCCCTCCACGAGTTCCCCGCGGACCTCGTCTTCGGAATCGAGTTTGTCGTACGATCGATCGAGGATTTCCTCGGCGCTCTCGCCCGGGACGACGGCGAGACCGTCGTCGTCGCCGACCACGATGTCGCCGGGCTCGACGGTGACGCCGCCACACGAGATCGGGACGTTGATCGAACCCGGATCCTGCTTGAGCGGGCCCCGGGGATGGGTGCCGCGGCCGTAGACCGGGAACTCCATCTCGGCGATCGCCTTGCTGTCGCGATAGGCGCCGTCGATGACGATTCCGCCGATTCCGTTCACCTGGCAGGATTTGCACATGAGTTCGCCGAAGTGGCCCGTCTCGGTGAACCCCTCGGAGTCGATAACGAGGACGTCGCCCGGTTCCGCCATCGTGATCGCCTTGTGGATGATCAGGTTGTCTCCGGGCGAAGCGTTGACAGTGATCGTGGAGCCGGCCATCTCGATGTCGTCGTAGGCGGGCTGCAGTCCGGAATCCATCGATAGCCCGATGTTCCCCGTCACGTCGGAAACGATGGTACTCGGGATCTCCTCGAAGGCCGCTACGACGTCGCGGTCCGGTCGCTCTACATCGTGCTCTATCGTATGCATAGTCCGATCGACAGCAGTGAACACCGTTAATCTATCGATCCTCGGAGAACGGCTCGCATTCTCGGTCGCTCGAGAGACGAGGCGTCGCGGCGGATCGGCCGATCCATCGTCGATCACCGACGCGTTTTACGAGCGTATCGGAATTACAGATCGCTGGGAATTCCGCTCTCGCTTTATGCCGACGGGCACCGACCCCTCGAACGCAATGTCAGTCAGTGAAATTGCCGACGGCATCCATGCTGTCGAGTTCGATCACATCCGGGTCTTCGTCCTCGAAGACCGACCCGACGGCACCGTGACGCTCGTCGACGCGGCGTTTCCCGACGACGGCGAGGAACTCGCCGACGTCCTCGAGTCGGAGTTCGGCGGCCTCGATCGACTCCTCGTCACCCACGGGGACGAGGGCCACTTTGGCGGCGTCCCGGCGCTGGTCGACCGGTTCGATCCGGAACTCGCTGTTCCGGCGGGCGCGAAGGTCTTTTACGAGGCACTGGATGTCGATCCCGACGTCGAGTTCGTCGACGGGGACCCGCTGGCCGGCGGTATCCGCGCGATCGAGATTCCCGGCCATACGGTGGCGACGACCGCGTTCCTCCTCGAGGACGACCGGACGCTGATCGCCGGCGATACGCTCGAGGGGTCGGATCGGCGCGGCCTGCCGCCGGGGTATCTCGTGCCGCCGGCCGAGCAGTTCAACGACGATAGCCACGCCGCCGCGGAACGGAACCTGGTCAAACTGTTCGACTACGAGATCGACGCGGTACTGGTCTACCACGGGACGAGCGTCCACGAGGATCCCCTGGAGAAACTCAACGACTGGTTGCTCGATCGGGAGTGGACGTTGACGTACTCATAACGCCGCGAAGAGAAAATCGTCGTCGGATATGATCGATTACGTTACGCGTTGATGTCCAGTTCCTCGACGAGGTTGCCGTAGTACTCGTACTGTTCGTCGAGGAAGGTACTGAACTCCTCGGGACCGCGCTGAACGCGCATGAAGTTGTTGTTCTCCATGAACTCGATGAACTGGTCGTCCTCGTAGATCGATTCGTAGACGTCGACGATCGCGTCGCGGGTCTCGTCGTCGATATCCGCCGGCGCGAAGTGCCCCAGCCAGGAGCCGATCTCGATGTCCAGTCCCTGCTCCTTCATCGTCTGCGTGTCCGGTAGCGAGTCGACCTGTTCGCTGAACGCGACGCCGAGGGCTTCGAGGTCGCCGTCCCGGACTTGCGGTGCCACTTCGGCAGCACCGACGGCCGTGCAGTCGGCCTCGCCGTTCACGACGGCCTGTATCGCGGGGCTAGCGCCGTCGTACGAGACGTGTTCGACCTCGATACCCGCCTCGCTGGCGATACCGGCAGCGGCCATGTGCCACGAGGAGCCGTTCCCGGAGTTGGCCATCTGCATCTCGCCAGGATTGTCCTCCCCGTAGGAGATCCAGTCGTCGAGCGAGGAAATGTCCGAGTCCTGATGGACGACGAGGGCGGCCGGGAACTCGGTGTACTGCATGATCGGCGTAATGTCGTCGGGACCGAGTTCGGCGATACCGAGGTGCTGGAACAGCGCGATCTCTGGAGCCGTACAGCCCAGGGTGTGGCCGTCGGGATCGGAGTTCGCGGCCGCGTTCATTCCGACCGAACCGGAACCGCCGGTCTGGTTGCTGACGTTCCAGGAGACGTCGGTGTGATTTTCGGCCGCGTCGGCGACCGCACGACTCGTCCGGTCGGCGCCGCCACCGGCCGCCCACGGGGAGACAATCTCGACCTGTCGCGACGGCCACTCGCCGCCCTGTAAATCGCCGATACAGCCCGCCGTCATCGCGAGACCCGTCGCACCCAGGGTCTTCAAGGCAGTCCGTCGATTCAGCACCCTTCGCTCGCTATTGGTATTCGATACCATTCTACTCATAGCAGATGGAGCCAAGTATTTAAACTCTTCGGAAAGTACGGTAGCATCCCTCATTTCTAAAGGGAACGTATATTATATTAATAGTATAATCGCGCCGCCAGTCGGCTCGAACCGATCGCTGGAGACGAGATACCATCCGTAAGTTTATAGCTGGCCCGGGCCGAACTGGGTCTATGCGCGGGTTAGCTAAGACCAGTCGTAGTGCTGGGAGTATGGAACTCGTCGACGTCGAGACGCCCGAACCGGCGGCCGACGAGGCGCTGATCGAAGTCGAGTACGCCGGACTCTGCGGGAGCGACGCCGGGATCTACGCCTTCAAGTCGTCGTTCGAACGGATGGAGCTGCCGACGATCATCGGTCACGAGTACACCGGCCGCATCGTCGAGGTCGGCGACGAGGTCTCGAAGTTCTCGGTCGGCGACCGCGTCGTCGAACGACCGATCCGCAGCTGCGGCGACTGCTACCAGTGCGAGGTCGGTCAGGCGAACGTCTGTCCGAACAAGGAGATCACCGGCGTCGATCACGACGGCGCGTACGCGGGATACATCGCCGTTCCCGAGGACGACCTGCACGCGGTCCCCGACGACGTTGAACCCCGACACGCAGCGCTCGTGGAACCGACGGCGATCACCACTCGAGCGGTCATCCGGAACTCGCGCGTCAAGCCCGGCGACCGCGTGTTCGTCGCGGGCCCGGGACCGATGGGTATCCTTGCCGCCCAGGTCGCGAACGCGCAGGGTGCCGACGTCGTGGTCGCCGGCGTCGGGCGGGACACCGCGTACCGGCTGCCGCTCGCCGAGGAGCTCGGCTTCGAGACGCTCAACGTCGAGGCCGACGATCTCGAGGCCTATCGCGAGGAGCTGACCGACGGCGTGGGCTACGACGTCGTCTTCGACACGACCGGTCACCCGTCGGGACTGACGATGGCCGTCGACGAGGTCCGCAAGGGCGGCCAGATCGTCCTCGTCGGCCAGACCGGCGAGACGACGATGGAGTTCACGCCGCTGGTCCGGTCGGAGATTGACCTCCAGTGTACCTACAGCGCGATGTACGAGGACTTCGAACGCGCGCTGCGACTGATCGGTTCGGGCGACGTCGATCACGCGACCTTCCTCGACGACCGCTTCAGTCTGCTCGAGGCCGACGAGGCCTTCGAAACGTTCCTCGAGGGCGACACCTGTAAGCCCGTCTTCGACGTCTCCGTGCTGCGTGACTGAGTCCGTCAGCACGGTCGACAGCGATTCCGTCCGCTGACGGCGAAGAAGTAGTCGGTCGCATCGAATCGTTCCGATTCCGCCCCGGCTTCCGTTCTCCGAAGTGACCGCGTCGGGCGTCGATATAGAAAACGGTCCGCTCGAACCGAACCAGCCGAAAACGAGCGCGGCAGTTCACCGACCGTACAGACTGATCAATCGTCGTCGTCGGTACGCGGGTCCCAGTCGTTCCACTCCCGTTCGACGAGGAAGTCGTCGAGTTTCTCCTTCGGATTCTCGAAGACGTGCGAGCCGTGGAAGACCAGCACCGTATCGAAGTCATAGCCGAGCAGGTCGTAGAGGTTGAGTTCGGCGGCCTCGTGATCGATGTTGAACAGGGCCGGCGGTGGGAGGAGATACCCCGGTGGCATTCCGCCGCGGTCGGACCCATCCAGCGTGTCGCCGGAAATCAGGATTCCGCGATCCTCGAGCAACAGGGCCGATGTCGCCTCCGTGTGCCCGGGGATCTGAATGATACGGATATTGCCCTCGAGCAGGTCGTCGTCCTCGTAGGCGACGTCGGGTTCGAAGTCGAGCCCTGCCTCCTCGAGGTGCTCGTAGAGCTTCGACTCGTCGGCCGGCATGACGAGTTTCGGATCGAACGCCTCCATCACGTACTCGAGACCGCCGTGGTGACCGTGATCGCCGTGGGTGAGAATGACGCGGTCGATGTCTCCGTACTCCGCTTCGAGCGTCTCCACGAGTTCCTCGCCGTTCTCGTCGAACGCAGTGTCGACCAGGGTCGTCTGACCTTCCGGCACGTCCTCGAGTACTAACACCCGAACGTGGTCGAACTGGACCTGATCGATACCGTCGGTTACGCTACTCAGGCTCATTAGCAGTTACTAATTGCGGCACATCCCTAATTAAACCTGTCGGTGATCCCACCCGTTCGCGGAGTCGGTCGAGCGATCGGCTCGAGTCCAAACGAGTCTCGCCGGATCGCCGTAGACAACCGATAACGGAACCGAACTGTCCGAGAGATCACGCCTGAGATGCCAAGACCAGTAATTTTATGCTGATCCGTGAAAGGGAGTGTATTACGAGGACGGGAGATTAATGATTATAAAAAAGGTAACGCGCAATATCCGTCAGATCGACGCGGATACGGTGAAGTCGAATCCGCTTTCGATAGCATTCATACTGTTCTCGCTCGTGGTTATCTACTACGCGAACCAGTTCCCCGACGGGGGTGAAATCGGTGCCGGATTCTTCCCGATCATGCTGTCCGTCGGGATTATCCTGTTCGCTATCGTAGACCTGGCGACCGACGACGAGACGGAACTCGACCTGAGCGACGTCGACGTAGCGCCGATCGTCATCGTTAGCGGAATTCTATTCGCATACGTCTTTCTGATGCCGTATACGGGGTTTCTAGTCGGGACGATGCTGTTCCTCCCGACCGTGCTATACTACTCTGACGTGCGGTCGAAACTCCTGATCGGCGCCATCTCGATCGGCTTCCCGATCCTGCTGTTTTACGTCTTCAGTCGTATCTTCCTGGTCCGATTACCCGAAAGTCAGATACTCCCCGTCTCGCGGCTCCTGCCACAGCTTCCGCTGGTGGTGCTCTAATGGCGGTCGAACACATTCTACAGGGGTTCGCGAACGTCATGGATCCGGTCGTGTTGATCCTGATGATCACCGGGATCTTCCTCGGCCTGCTGATGGGATCGATCCCCGGGATGACGGCGACGATGACCATTGCAGTCCTACTGTCGTTTACGTTTACGATGGAGCCGGCGACCGGAATGATGCTCCTGCTCGGGATCTATGGCGGCGCGGTCTACGCGGGGTCGATTCCGGCGATTCTAATCCGAACCCCGGGGACGCCGTCGGCCGCGGCGACGATCTTCGACGGCTATCCGCTCTCTCAGAAGGGGGAAGCCGGCCGGGCCATCAGGATCAGCACCGTCGCGTCGTTCGTCGGCGGTATCATCAGCGTGCTCGTGCTCATGTTCTTCTCGCCGGTCGTCGCGGATGCGGCGCTCCGATTCCGCTCACCGGAGTTCTTCGCGCTGGCCGTATTCGGGCTGACGATCATCGCAAGCGTGAGCGGCGACTCGCTCGCGAAGGGAATGGTCTCGGGCCTGCTCGGTATGCTCGTCGCGACCGTCGGAATCGATCCGGTCACCGGCTATCAACGGTTCACGTTCGGAATTCCCGAACTCCTCACCGGCGTCGAGTTCATCGCGGTGATGATCGGACTGTTCGGCATCGCCGAGGGACTCCGGACGTACTCCCTGGGAATCAGTGACGAACAGGACAGGGTAAACCAGAAGATCACTGGCGTCCTGCCGTCGTTCGCGGACGTCAAGTCTATCGCGCCGGTCTCGATTGGCTCGGGGATCCTCGGCTCGCTGGTCGGGGCGGTTCCCGGCGCCGGTGGCGACATCGCATCGTTTATCACCTACAACGAGGCGACGCGGTGGCTCAAGAACACGACACCGTCGTTCGGTGACGGGAACATTCGGGGCGTCGCCGCGGCGGAGTCCGGGAACAACGCCAGTACCGGCGGTGCACTGATTCCGACGTTCACGCTCGGGATTCCCGGTGATTCCGTCTCGGCGATCCTCATCGGCGCGTTGCTCGTCCACGACGTCAACCCCGGACCCGCGCTCTATCAGGAGGAGACCGGTCTGCTGTACACGATCTTCGTCGGATTCCTCCTCATCTACGTGTTCATCCTGATCTTCGGGCTCCTCGGAGCCAACTACTGGGCACGGTTGATCAACATCCCGCAATCGCTCATCTGGCCCGTGATCTTCGTCCTCTGCGTGATCGGAGCGATCGCGCTTCGCGGGAACGTCTTCGACGCGTGGATCATGCTCGCCGCCGGCGGGCTCGGGTACGTGATGCGATTGCGCGGCTATCCGTTGGCACCGATGGTGCTCGGACTAATCCTCGCGCCGATCGCCGAGGAGAACCTCCGGCGCTCGCTGGTCCTCTCTAACGGCTCGCTGGACATCTTCTATACCAGTCCGATCGCGCTCGTCGTCCTCCTGCTGAGCGTGGCCGCGCTCTTGGTCCCGGCTGCGCGAGCGCTGCGAAGCTAGGGACGCCGGTTCCGAGTCGCCTCCCCGTTTTCCCGCGTGTTCGATACTGACCGACGCGTCCCTACTCGAGTCGCTCTGCCGGCGGTCGCTGGACGCGATCGGCGATCGGACCGTCCAGTGGGAGCTGCATCGTCCGATTCAGGTCCGACTGACCGATCGTCTCGAAGCCGACGTTCTCGTAGACGGTGACGGCGCGCTGGTTGTCGGTCGAGACATCCAGACACAGCGCCTCGTGGTCCCTGTCGTCGGCGTAGGCGATGAGCTGTTTGAGCAGTTCGCTCCCGATCCCCCGGTCCTGCACGTCGCTGTCGACGAAGACGACGAACTCCGGATCGGGATCGTCGGCCGGCGTCACGGCGACGTGACCGACGATTCGGTCGTCGAGCAGCGCGACCAGGTTCCAGCCGTTCGACGTCAGCTCGGTGAGCCACGCTTCGATTCGCGGGCGCGTGAACGGCGGAAGACCCATCGTCGCCGCCGACTCGTCGAGGCCCTCGTACATCTCGACGAGCGGCTCGAAATCGGCCGATCGATACGGTCGAACCAGAAACGGGACGCCCCGCTCGTCGATCGCTCGCGGACACCGCGGCGGACAGCCGACCGTTCCTTCACACGCCGAGGGGTCCCAGTAGGCACAGACGGTCGACTCCTCTCGAGTACTCATGTGAGATGCTGCGGGACACGGCGACGTAAGCGTTCGCGGGAACATCTTCGATCGCGACGCCATCGGGTCGTCGCGGCGCGTGCCTCGAGATGGGGCGATCGGAACGGCTGCGGCCGTCTCGCGGGGTTCCGAACCTGATCGGGAGCGTACTTTTTTGTACTCGGCCGAACAGTATCCGGTATGCACACGGCATTAGTCGTGCTTACCGACGAATCGACGGACGAACGACTGTTGGATGCGGCGAAACGATACGCGACGGGGACCGACACCGAACTCCTGGTCTGTCGGTTCATCGATCGAAAGGAGTACCAGAGCGACGCCCGCAACGAGGCGCGGGACGGCAAGCAGGTTCAGACCATCGAGATGATCGAAGAAGAGGCCGAGGAGGAAGCGACGGCCGCCGCGGATCGGGCCTTCGCGGACGCCGACGTCTCCTACACGGCGATCGGCGCGGCGGGGGAACTTCCGAAGAAGATCATCGAGGTCGCGGACGAACGGGACTGCGGCCACGTGTTCGTCTCCGGTCGGAAACGCTCGCCGACGGGGAAGGCGCTGTTCGGCGACATCGCCCAGGCGGTGCTCCTCCGATTCGACGGGCCGGTAACGGTTACGACGAACTGACGGCGATCGGTCGTCCGTTTCGAGACGAGGTCGATTCCGAAGACGACGGCGATTCCGACATCGATTCCATTATTCCGTCGCGTCGGCCGGCGGACTGTCCCACTCCGAGGCGTCGTCCCGCGGCTCGTAGCCGAGAACGGCTTTCGCGTGCTCGATACCGAACCATCGGGCGGCGTTTCCGCTGACCGCGTAGAACGTGTCGTAGGTCACCGACTCGTCCTCGAGACAGCACTCGAGCATGTGCGCGAAGTCCCGCTGGGAGGTCCAGGAGGCCTTCAGTCGGTCGACCATCTCCTGGTACTCCTCGCTGCCCCGTTCCCAGGAACCGGTCTGAGACTGGTCCCAGACCTCGTCCTCGTCGACTTTGTGCTCCTCGCTGCGGTCGACGCCGCGCTCGGCATCACCGTACGGGTGATCGTACTCCTCGGTTCGCACGCTCGAGATGCGAAGCGAGTACACCTGTTCGGGCGCGCCGTCGCGTCGCGCGTGGACGCGACAGATGTTCTCGCCGAACACCTTTGTGGCACCGTAGTAGCCGTCGGGCTTCGGCAGCGTCTCGTGGGTGAGTCGGAACGGATCGAACTCGCTCGGGTAGTCCTCCTCGTAGAGCTCCGGCGCGTGATCCTCCTCGTAGAGTCCCATGACGCGCTGCGAGGACGCGAAGATGAGTTTCTCGACCCCGGCGTCCTCCATCGCCTTCAGGATATTGTACGTGCCAATGATGTTCGGCTCGACGACCTCCTCGAACTCCGCACCGGCGTCGGACTGGGCGGCGAGGTGAATCACCGCGTCCTGATCGTCGAACGCCGGCCGAATCGCCTCGTAGTCGGCGATGTCGGCGACGTGAGTCTCGTAGTCGGGGTGGTCGCTGCGGTTCAGGAAGGTGAACTCGTACCGCTCGTCGTCCAGCAGGTGGTTGAGAATCGCTTCGCCGGCTTCGCCGTACGGTCCGGTAACGAGTACGTTTTGCGTCGCCATCGATACGCCCGTCTACGGACGAACGCTATTTAATAGTTAGCGTCATCGAATTCGCGCTCGCCGTCGGCTACGACCCTCGAGTCGGTCATCTATGGCGTTGTAGGGGTGAGGATATGATTCAATACTATTGAAATAGTGCGTCGAACTCTGGCAGGGAATTACTATAGTATGGTTGTAAACAACCGTGCCATTTCTGCGCCAGTAGTTAATAGTGATTCAATATTGTCGAAACGCATTCGGCAATGCTCCGGTGTCGCGACTGGCACCGGGACTGACGAGTTCGCAGGTAACTCGGATGGCTCCGTTCTGTTCCGCTCGAGGACGTCCGCCGCGACGGGAGTCGCTCAGTAGCCGAGACCGAGGACGTGATTGATGAGGAGAAGCCCGCAGACGAGACCGAGCAGAGCAGTCAGGAATCCGAAGGAGGCGGGCCAGCCGAACAGATCCGCGAGGAGCCCGACGACGACGGAACCGCTGGCCGCGACGGTCATGTAGGCCGTCCGAAAGAGCCCGAACCCGAAGGATCGCTCGGCGTCCGCGAGTCGATCCATGAACCGCGGGAAGACCGCCGCGCCCCACCCCATCCCGACGCCGAGGAGGAGAGCGCCGGCGACGATCGGGACGAGTCCGGGACCGGCGACGAGTAACAGGAAGCCGATGATTCCGGTCGTCATACAGATCCCGATCGCGAGGTCGCGACCGAAGCGATCGGCGACCATCCCCACGCCGACCTGTAACACGCCCTGCGTGACGAAGTACGCGCCGAAGAGGGTCCCCGCGAGCGTCGTCGAGTAGCCGTGGTACTGAGCGAAAAACGCCGGCAGGAACGACGCCACCCCCTGCCAGGTGAACTCCGCAACGATGGCGATGACGCCGGTGAAAACGATCGGCGGTCGGGAGAGCAGGTTCAGGATCGGTCCCGTCTCGAGCAGTTCGCTCAGCGGCCGGTCGGGGCTGCGCGGCTCGGTCGGCCGGAGGCTCCGGACGGCGAGCGCGAAGATCACGAGCGCGGCGACCACGGTGAGCGCGACGGCGGGGCGCCAGCCGTACCGGACGGCGGTCCACGAGACGACGACCGGCGTGACGAGGCCGGCCAGCGGCGCCCCGGAGTTGTGAATCCCGATCGCCGTCCCGATGTCGCCGTAGAGGCGAGTGAGCAGCGTCGTCGCGACGCTGTAGTGGAGCCCCGCGAGGCCGCCCAGCAGGATCGCTCCCAGCGCGAAGACGACGAACCCGGGCGCGCCGACGATCACGAACGTGGCGAGGCCGGTGCCACTGACCGACGCGAGAACGACCGGTCGTTCGCCGTACCACTCGGCGAGGATCCCGCTGGGAAACTGCGTGAGCGCGTAGGCGAACCACATTCCCGTCAGTGCGAGGCCGATCACCGCGTTCGAGAGCCCGAACTCGGCGGCGACGTCGGGAACGACCGGGCTGAGCGCGACCCGACCGAACACCGTCACGAAGAGGGCGAACGTACAGACGACCAACACCGTGTCGCGATACTGCCACCGCATTCTGGGCGGGGCTTCGAGGAACAGCTATCTAAACGCTGTGAAGCGTCCGGACGCGTTCCGGAACTCCGTCTCCGACGATGTCGGAACGACGCCCGAGTCGAACGGAGGGACACTATTATTTATTCGTCTCCCGTCAGGTCGACGCACAATGGAGTACACTGAGGAATCCGACCGACTCGTGGTTCGATTGGACCCCGGCGACGAAGTGCTGGCGTCGCTCGAGACGCTCCGCGACGACCGCGGACTCGAGCAGGGCTTTCTGATGGGGATCGGCGCCGTCGACGAGGTCGTGCTCGGTCACTACGACGTGTCCGAGCAGGCGTACAGCGAGGGGCGGTTCACCGGCCAGTACGAGGTGACGAGCTTCCTCGGGAACATCGGTCCCGACAAGATCCACACCCACATTCAACTCGGGAACGAGGAGTTCGAATCCCTCGGTGGTCACTGCTCGGAAGCGGTCGTCTCCGGCACGTTCGAGATCGTCGTCTTCCCCGGCGAGACCTCGCTCACCCACCAACTGGACGAGCGGACGGGGCTCGACGTGTTCGACCTCTGAGCGTCGCGCCGAACCGGATACGGATACCGGTCTCCGTTCTCGCCGACAGTGCAGCGTCGGTATGAATCGACACCGCACGCAACTCGAGGAGATAATCGCCGCTTCGGGGGCCGTACTCGAACTGATCGCGCCCGCCGGGACCGTCGCGACGTCGTGGCACTGGGCCGGGACACCGGATGGTCCACTGCTCGAAACGGCGGCCGGCTGATCGTCGCTGTGGCCACATTCCGCTGTTCGTCTTCCCTGTCTCGATCGAGGAAAGCAGAACTAACTGAATGAGAGAATAGTCGGGAAACAGATATCAGAATAATATCCGAGACCGCTGTGGATTTGCAGGTCGGCGAATGATGGGGCATATACTGCTTCTCGAGAGGTATTTGGAATAGTAGGCCGAAGATAAAGGGGAGCTAGAGTAGATGGGTAGAATCGAACTTAGATAGAGTATATTTTGGTTTACAGCCACCGGTTCTGTCTGAATGGGCCTCTATATCCAGAAATATCGTATTAGAGTTGTCTATCGGCTATTCTTCTAAATATAGTAACTTAGAAGATAAGTCTCAAGAAGTATTTGGAATATGGTGTATAGACGGCCTATTGGGATCTGGTCTCGGCGTTCCAGAAAAACGCTGTCGGACTGGTCACTGGATCGAGGACTCTACCGGTCGGTCCGCGGCGGCGATGCTACCGATTGAGATGGAGTCCATCGAGAACGGAGTTCAATACCGCGAGCGAGTGCGTCGCGAACTGCAGCGGATCGGGAGCGTGGTCAGTCGAAACGGCGACGAAAAGTCGAGCGGAGCGCTTACGCGAGACCCAGCGTCTCCTCGGCCTCGAGGAGTTCGTGGTACCGGTTCCGAATAGTCACTTCGGAGATGTCGGCGACGTCACTGACGGCGGCCTGCGTGGTCTTCTCGTTGGTCAGCAAGGCGGCGGCGTAGACCGCGGCGGCCGCGAGGCCGACCGGCGACTTGCCGCTGTGGACGCCCTTCTCCTTGGCGTTCTGCAGCAGCGCGCGGGCGCGGTGTTCGGCCTCGTCCGAGAGGTCGAGTCCCGAGGCGAAGCGGGGGACGTAGCTCTCGGGGTCGGCGGGCTGGACCTCGAGTCCGAGTTCCCGGACCACGTAGCGGTAGGTGCGGGCGATCTCGTTCTTCTCGACGCGGGAGACGTCGGCGATCTCGTCCAGACTGCGGGGGACGCCGGCCTGGCGGGCGGCGGCGTAGACGCAGGCCGTCGAGACGCCCTCGATCGAACGGCCGGGGAGCAGGTCCTCGTCGAGCGCGCGCCGATAGATGACCGACGCGGTCTCGCGGACGTTCGTCGGGAGACCGAGCGCGGAGGCCATCCGGTCGATCTCGCCGAGCGCCTGCTTCAGGTTGCGCTCCTTGGAGTCGCGGGTGCGGAACCGCTCGTTCCACTTGCGCAGGCGCTGCATCTTCTCGCGCTGGCGCGACCCGAGGGAGTTCCCGTAGGCGTCCTTGTTGCGCCAGTCGATGTTCGTCGAGAGCCCCTTGTCGTGCATCGTGTTCGTCGTGGGCGCGCCCACGCGGGACTTCTCGTTTTTCTCGGTGGCGTCGAAGGCCCGCCACTCGGGACCGCGGTCGACCGAGTCCTCCTCGACGACCAGTCCGCAGTCCTCGCAGACGGTCTCGCCGTGTTCGTCGTCGACGACGAGGTTGCCCGTACACTCGGGGCAGTCGAGGTCGCTCTGCTCGCTTTCGTCCGTCGTTTCGGTCGTGTCGTCTGTTTCGCGCTCGGTACGCCGTACTCTCGTGTTCGATGGTGTGTTGCTCATACGATGGCGAATGCTGACCGGCCGAACTAGCTGCAAAAGCCCGGACGGATTCGTTACCTTCCACGTTCAGACACTCGATGGTTAAGGGTTTCGAAATCGCGAGCAGACACCTCTCGAGAGCGGGTAATTCGTCGGAACTAGTATGAACGATCACAACAGTCATACAGTGTGCACTGCCGAACCGGAGGCCCCAACTTCGGCCCGTTCGAACCGCCGCTATGAAGGTCGCAGTCGGAAGCACGAACCCGGTCAAGATCGACGCGGTCGAACGGACCCTCGAGCGATTCGAGCCGACCGTCGTCGACGCGGCGGTCGACTCCGGCGTCCCCGAGCAGCCGTGGTCGATCGAGGAGACCGTTACCGGCGCCGAGAACCGCGCTCGGCGCGCGCTCGCGACGACCGACGCCGACTACGGGATCGGTCTCGAGGGCGGCGTCGCCCGCATCGACGGCGTCCCGGGGCTGTCACTGATCATGTGGGCCGCCGCCACGAACGGCGACCGATTGGAACGCGGCGGCGGACCGACGCTTCGCCTCCCGGACGACGTCGCGGCTCGTCTCGAGGACGGAGCCGAGCTGGGGCCGGTAATGGACGACCGTCTCGGGACGGACGGAATCGCCGAGACCGAGGGCGCCGCCGGCGTCCTGACGGCCGGCCTGACGAACCGAACGCGAGCGCTCGGCGAGGCGGTCGCGTGTGCGTTCGGTCCGTTCGTCGCGGGGGAGTCAGCTCCCGACCGCGGATAGCGCTGCCGTATCACAGCGCAATTGGTCAGTAGAACCGATATCAACCCCGATAGCACCGTCAGCCGCCCGTGATGGTCTCTCCCTCGGGATGGTCATCGTAAGACATATATTAACCGCACGTACCAACGGGAGCTTTCTCGTCGATTATGCTCCCATTAACCACCGGGGAAACCGCAAGCGGGCGTCGGGTTAACCGCGCGTACCAAACCCCCTAAGAGTGTTCCTGCCATCGAACGAAGTATGAGCACTGCAATGGCCGCCGACCTCACGAGCAAGCAACGCCGTATTCTCCAGTACCTCCGCGACAACGCTGGAACGAAGACCTACTTCAAATCCCGTCTCATTGGCCAGGAACTCGGGATGACCGCGAAAGAGGTCGGATCGAACATCACGGCGCTGCAGGACGGCAACTTCGACGTCGAAATCGAAAAATGGGGTTATTCCTCGAGTACGACGTGGAAAGTCGACGTTTAACGCTCGTAACACCGGGCGGCGCCGGTATTCGGCGCCCCTCCCCGTCTCTTCCGTTTCGTAACGCATCCGGTAGCGCAGCAGCCGTTTTTTCACGGGCCACGGCGTAGGCTCCGGCGAGCAATGCCACAGCCGATTCTGTTCGATATGGACGGGGTTATCCTCGAGGGTCCGGGGACCGATCCGCAGGTCTATGCCGACGCGGCCGACGCCGCCCTCGCCGAACTCGAGGCCGACCCCACGCCGACGCAGCGGGACAATCTCCGGCGAAACGGTCTCGAAAACGTCATCGATCACTGCGAGGCCCTGGGTATCGATCCGGCGCGATTCTGGGAACTGAAGGAGCGCTACGCCTCGCAGGGGACCCACGAGCGCCTCCGGACCGGCGCGCGCGGACTGTACGACGACATCGACGCGATCGAGCGCCTAGCCGAACGAACCACGATCGGACTCGTGACCAACAACCGCCACGAGACCGCCGAGTTCGTCGCCGACTACGTCGGCATTGACTTCGAGGTCGTCCGCGGCCGCGACCCCACGTTCGAGGGCTACCGGCGGCGCAAACCCGAGCCCGATTACATCGAGGAAGCGCTCGACGAACTCGGCGTCAGTGAGGGGTTCTACGTCGGCGATTCGATCAAAGACGTCACGGCCGGCCGGGCGGCCGGCCTCGAGACGGCGTTCCTCCGCCGCCCGCACAATCGCGACCTCGATCGGCCCGCCGAGGCGACGGTCGAACTCGAGTCGCTGGCGGCGCTCGACGACGTGGTCTGATCGATAAAACCGCCGCGACGGACGGCGTAATACGCTATTACCGGCCGGTAGCGCGCGCTTAGCCGTCGTAGGTGAGGTACTGATCGGCGTTCCGCGCGAGTCGGCGGGCCGCGTCGCCGAAGGAGTCGGCGTGACGGACGACCAGGATCAGCACCGTCTCGGGTCGTTCGACGGCGTAGCCGTCCTCCCGGGAGAGCAGTCCCTCGTCCTCGAGCTCGCCGGCGTACTTGCTGACGGTCGGCGGCGAGACGTCGAGCACGCTCGCGAGGTCGCCGCCGGTCGCCGCCGGGTTCCGGAGGAGTTCGATCAGCATCCCGCGGGGCGTCTCCCGGCGGAGATAGCCAAGCGCCTGCTTCTCGAACTCGTCGAATCGGCCGGCCGGCACGAACCGCTTGTAATCGCCGTCGCGGTAACGTTCGATTACCTCGAGTTCCTCGAGGCGTCGCAGGTGGTGTTGGGTCTCCCCGGTCCCCAACTGGAGGTCGTCCCGAATCTTCGAGAAGTGTGCGCCGGGCGTCGTCGAGAGATAGCCGGCGATCGCGTCGCGAGCGTCGCTCTCGCCCGTGTCGGCCGCGGCTGACTCGGAGAGGCCGGCGAGCGGTGATGCCGCTCCGAGCGCGGCGAAGCGGCGGAGGGTCGCTCGTTTCTCGTCGTCGACCCCGTTTGATGTCGTCATGCTGTGCTTACTACGAGTAATGCGGCGGGACGTAAAACAGGTTTCGCTCCGATTCGTTTCGTGAACCGTGACAGTCTCTACTCGACGTATGTGGCGGAATCGGTTTCCCGGCGGTGACCGGCCGGGGGACTCGGAAACGGCGGTTCGAACGCGGAACTGTCACGAGGAGCGGGAGTTCAGTTCGTCGTCGAGTCGTCGCCGTCGTCGGGAGACGGTTCGGCGTCGGTCTCGCTCGCCGTCTCGGAGCCGCCGTCGGTTCGTCCCTGGAAGTCCTGATCCATCTCCTCGATGACCGCGTCGGGATCGGAGATGGTACCGGCGTCCTTCCCCTCCTTGATCGCCTGGGCCTCCTGTTCCATCGCCTCGAGATCCATCTCGGCCTCCTCGTCGATCTCGCCGATGATCTCGGCGATGTCGTCGAGGCCGATCAGTTCGCGCGTCTCGTCGTCGAACTCGCGGCTCTCGAGCTCCGCACCGTCGGCCTCGACGTCGCTCCCCGAGAGGTGCTTGCCGTAGCGGCCGACCAGCGAGGTGAGCTCCTGGGGCATGACGAACGTCGTCGATTCGCCCTGGCCGATGTCGGCCAGCGTCTCCATCCCCTTGTCGATGACCGCGCGTTCGCCCATCGACTCGGCGGACTTCGCGCGCAGGACCGTCGAGATCGCGTCACCCTGTGCCTCGAGGATCTGGCTCTGCTTCTCACCCTGTGCGCGGATGATCTCGCTCTGTTTGTCACCTTCGGCCTTCTCGACGGCGCTGCGGCGTTCACCCTGTGCCTCGAGGATCATCGCGCGCCGTTTCCGCTCGGCGGAGGTCTGTTGCTCCATCGCGCGCTGGACGTCCTTCGAGGGGTTGACCTCGCGGACCTCGACGCTCTCCACGCGAATGCCCCACTCGTCGGTGGGTTCGTCGAGTTCCTGGCGAATGCGCGCGTTGATCTCCTGGCGCTTGTTCAGCGTGTCGTCGAGTTCCATGTCGCCCAGCACGGCGCGAAGGGTTGTCTGGGCGAGGTTGGAGACGGCCTTCTTGTAGTTGTCGACCTGCAGGAACGCCTTCTTGGCGTCCATGACCTTGATGTAGACGACGGCGTCGGCCGTCACGGGGGAGTTGTCGCGCGTGATCGCTTCCTGGCGGGGAACGTCCAGGGTCTGCGTTCGCATGTCGAACCGATAGGTGTTCGAGACGAACGGCGGGACGAAGTTGATCCCCGGCTCTAAGAGTTTGCGGTACTCGCCGAAGACGGTCAGGGCGCGTTTCTCGTAGGCGTCGACGATCTCGATCGCACTGAGCAGTGCGGCGATGACGACGAGGAGGACGAGCGCGCCGACGAACAGCAGGGCACCTCCGGCGACGGATTGCAACGGGAGTTGTTCTACGACCATATTTCGCTCTTGCGGCGGTGGAGGGAAAAACGTTCCCTTATTTCGTCAACATGTTTCGCCGGTTCGATCGATTCAGCTCGATTTCTCCGTCTCGGTCTCCGCTTCGGATTCGGACTGGAGATTTTCGTCGGCGGCGTCGTCGCTTCGGTCCTCGGCGAGCGCGCGATCGATCTCGTCCTCGCCGATCGAGCCGAGCGCTTCGACCGTCAACACGTTGCCGCCGCCGGGATCGAGGACGATGACCTCCTCTCCCTCTTCGATCGTTCCGCCCGTCGACCGGGCGCTGTAGTAGGGCGAGAACCCGCCCTCCTCGAGTTTGACCTGTCCCTCGCGCGCCGTGACGGTCTCGGTCACGTATCCCGTCGCACCGGACAGCGAGCTCGAGTCGGAGGTCTGGGCGGTCCCCTTGCCGCCGTAGAAGTCGAACTCGCGGTAGACGTAGGCCGCCCCGACGCCGATGACGAGCGTCAACGCCGCCAGAATAATCGGGCTCAGGGCGACGGGGACGAGCACGCCGATCAGTCCCGCGCCGACCAGTGCGACCCCGATCACGATGAGGTGTGCGCCCGGCGAAAGCGCCTCGAG
This sequence comes from Haloterrigena sp. KLK7, assembly GCF_037914945.1. Classification (NCBI taxonomy): domain Archaea; kingdom Methanobacteriati; phylum Methanobacteriota; class Halobacteria; order Halobacteriales; family Natrialbaceae; genus Haloterrigena; species Haloterrigena salinisoli. The sequence goes on along the minus strand of NZ_CP149787.1, from coordinate 667,347 downwards.
ACCCATGAGTACGAGCCCCGCGATCAGGAGCGCGAGCGGCATGTTCCCGACGAGGAGTTCCAGCATACTGTCAGCTAAGTTCTCACCCGAATTAAAGGTTGGCGAGCGACGGTGGCGCGGGATGCGAGTCAGACGGGCCGTCCGGCGTGACGGAGACAGAGGAGTAGGGGAGCGACGCCTGCCGTCGCGGAGAGCCGTCGACGCGGGCACTGCGGACGGTCACAGCGGAAGGGTCATGACTCGGAGCAGGACGAGCGTCATCGCGACCGCGCCGAGGACGACGAAGATCGCGCTCTCGAGATCCGGGTCGCCGGGTTCGATCGGCGTCGAGTTCGGTTCGGGAGCGTACTGGTCGTCCCCGTCCGCGTCGCCGTCGTCCGTCGCCGTGTCGTCGTCTCCGGAGAGATCCAGCGGAACGCGGTACTCGTCGTCACCGCGTGAACGGTCGTCGACTCCGTCGCCGTCGTCGCGCTCCGTCGACTCCCCCGCATCGAAGACCGACCGGTCGTCGATCGAGTAGCCGGTGTCCGAGTCGGACCCCGGTGACCGCCGTCGCCGGTCCGCGCCGTCGTCGGTCCCGGCCGCGTCGTCTGCCATACGAGGCCATAACAGCCCCGGCGTCAAAAACCCGCGGTCACGAGAGTCGGTGGCCGGGCGGTCGTGACGGCCGTCGAGGCGGCTACGGCCGATCGGCTCGAGTGCCGAGATCCCCGCCGTAGACGACGCCGCGTTCGGCGTCGAGCGTCACGACGTCTCCGTCGGCCTCGGAGAGGTCGGCACCGCTGATCATCGGGATGTCCATCTCGCGGGCGATCAGCGCCGGGTAGCCCGTCAGCCCCCGCTGGGCGTCGACGATTCCGCCGATCTTCGTCGGATCGCCCGTGAACTCGTCGTCGAAGTCCGTCGGCAGCGAGAGGATCGCCCCCTCGGGCACGTCCGTGAGGTCGCCGTCGGCGAGTTCGACGACGGGGCCGGTCACCCGACCGTCGACGACGACGCGGCCGGTCGTCAGCGCCTCCGCGGCGACGTGGACCTTCAGCATGTTGGTCGTGTTCGCGCCCTCGAGTTCGGTCATCATGCCACAGAGGACGACGACCGTGTCGCCGCTGTCGGCGACGCCGGCCTCCAGCGCGGCCTGGACGGCCCGTTCGACGACTGCACCGGCGCCCTGATCAGACACCTGGGCGTACAGCGGCGTCACGCCCCACGTGAGAGACAGTTGCCGGCGAACGCGGTGGCTCGGGGTCGAGGCGACGACCGGTACGCCCGGCCGGTACTTGGCCGTCTTCAGCGCCGTGTATCCGGACTCGGTCGCGGCGACGACGGCGTCCGCGTCGATATCCCGCGCGAGAAAGCGCGCCGAGCGCGCCAGCGCGTCCGTCCGCGCCTCACCGGCGGCGGGGACGCGTTGCTCGAGTAACTCGTCGTACTCGTCGGACTCCTCGACCTCGTGAATGATGCTGTCCATCGCGTCGACGACTTCGGCGGGGTGGTCGCCGATGGCGGTTTCGGCGGACAGCATCACCGCGTCGGTGCCGTCGAGGACGGCGTTGGCAACGTCCGAGGCCTCGGCGCGGGTCGGCCGCCGGGCGTGAACCATCGAGTCGAGCATCTCCGTGGCGGTGATCACCGGCGACCCCGCCTCGCGACAGTTCCGGATGATCCGCTTCTGGATCATCGGGACGTCCTCCATCGGACACTCCACGCCCAGATCGCCGCGGGCGACCATGATCCCGTAGGACGCTTCGATGATCTCTTCGAGGTTCGCCACCGCGCCCGCCCGCTCGATCTTCGCGACCAGCGGGATCTCGACGCCCAACTCCTCGAGCACTTCGCTGACCTCGTAGACGTCCTCGGCGTCGCGGACGAAACTCGCCGCGACGAAGTCGACCTCCTTCTCGGCGGCCAGTTCGAGGTCCTTCCGGTCTTTCTCGGTGACGATGTCCAGATCGAGGTCGACGCCGGGGACGTTGACCCCCTTGCGGCCGGCCAGTTCGCCGCCGGCGTCGACGCGAGCGCGGACCGAGTCCCCGTCGTGCTCGAGGACGGTCGTCTCGATCAGCCCGTCGTCGAGCAGGATCCGGTCGCCCTCCTCGACGGCGCCGATGGGCAGGGAGAGCCCGACGGTCTCCGCGTTCGCCTCGTCGCCCTCGACGAACCGGATCTCGGAACCGGTCTCGAGGGTGACCGTCTCGCCGTCGGGCAGCGGCGCGGTCCGGATCTCCGGCCCCTGCATGTCGAGCATCACTGCGACGGGCTCCGGACGGGCCTCGTCGACGGCCCGAACGCGATCGATCAGTTCGGCGCGGTCCTCCCGGCTGCCGTGGCTGGCGTTCAATCGCGCGACGGACATCCCCGCATCGGCGAGCTCCTGAATCGTGCCCCGATCGCTCGAGGCGGGCCCCAGCGTACAGACGATCTTCGCGTTGCGCATGGATCGACGTTGCGGGAGTACGGCCAAAAAGGGTGGGGTAGGGAACTCGGACTCGAGTTCCCGTTGTGCCGTCCCGTGCCGCGCGAATCGGGTTCCGCTCGTCGAGCGGACGCCGTCGACACTGGCCGTCGGCGCAGACGGTGGCGATCGGCGACGCCGTCGAGGCCGTTACGCGCTCGACGGCAACAGATCCGTGTGGACGACGGCCCGATACTGTTCGTTCGTCGCGGTCTCGAGTCGGCCGAGGAAGGCAGTGCCGTCGGAGACGCTCTCGGGCAGTTCGAAGGGGTCGGTACCGTCCTCGTCGCGCTGTTTGCAGCGCTTGACGAACGAGAGCAGCGTCGGATAGGTTCCCTGTCGGGCGTAGACGACGCCGATCTCCTCGCTCAGTTGCTCGTCCCAGTGGTCGATGATCGCCTCCGTCTCGAGTCGGGGTTTCCGCTGTCGCTCGGCCAACTCCTCCGCGTCGATATCGGTCTCGCCGAGGACCTGATCGAAGGCCGCCTCGAGTTCCTCGGCGTCGTCGGCGGCCGACGGCGCGTCGGCGTCGGCCGCGAGCAACTCGCGAAACGCCTCGATCTCCGACCGGCGGACGGCGACGGGGTAGACGAAGTCGTGGTTCTCCTTCGGCAGTTTGTACGATCGACCCTCCACGCCGCTCTCGCCGGGGCCCGATTCGCCCAGCATCAACTCGAGTATGCCCATACTCGAAAGAGACACCGGAAGTCGAATAAGTGTTCCGTGGCCGTCTCGCGGTTCGGGATCGGGTTTCGGTTCGGGACCGCCGACTGCTGATCGTCGCCCGTCGCTCGCCGCGAGCCGGCTGCGACTCACCACTCGGAACCGAGCGCCGCCTTCGCGCCGCCGAACTCGCTCGCGGTCGTCCACGTCCGTCCGCTCTCCGCGTGTTCGACCTCGTAGGCCTCACCGCAGGCGCCACACCGGTACCGATCGGGCGCCTTCACGGGCCTCGAGGCGCGGTGGCGCCGCGCCTCCCAGTCGCAGTCGGCGCTGCGACAGCGGAGGACGTACCGGGGGTCCGAAAACGACTCGCAGTGGCGCGGCGCCTCGAGTCGCGCCGCCTGCTCTCGGAATCGCGACCCGTGCCCCGACTCGCCGAACCGCTGGAACTCCCAGGCGTGGACGAGTTCGTGTCTGACGACGCCGGCGAACGTCTCCCAGTCGTACTGCCGGTAGGCCGCCCGCGTGAGCACGATCGTCGCCACCTCGCTGTCGGCGTCCCATCGACAGGCGCCCGCGCGTCGACGGGCGCGCGTCGAGACGTCCCACTCGAGGGCGTCGCGGTCGATCTCGAGGTCGTGGGACGCGAGGACCTCGCGGGCGTGGATGCGGGCGCGGGCGACGATTTCGTCGTCGACCGTGAGGTCGTCCTCGTCGGTCACGGACCGACGAACGAAGGCGGATCTCGAGAGTGTTTCGATCGAACTCGAGCGCAATGAAGTGAGAATTTCGGCGATTCCTCACTCGAATCGAGGTGATGCGTAACGCGCTACATCGAGCGGAATGGGCGCGAATTGACGTTCGAGTACCGCTTCTGGAAGAGCCGGTTTTCAGACACGAAACGATGGACGCGCTACTCAAATCATGCGAAGCGGTTTGGCCGAAGCGTGATCGGGAAGACCCGATCGTGATTGGACCGGAGTGTTCCAGTCAATAGCCTCTGAGCGTGAACTCGCCGAGCCTCGTGTACGTGGTTATTCCCGACGGATGGGGCACCTCGTCCGGTCGGCCTTCCATCAGCAGCCAGGCGAAGACCTCCTCGCCCTGGATGAGTTCGTCGTCGACGTACTGGGCGGGATGGTAGAACTCGAACTCGGCTTCCGGATCGAGGGCGCGGATGGCTTCGCCGATCTCGCCTTCCTTGGGGCGGACGACGACGACTTCCTTGAGATCGTCGAGCGCGAGGGTGATGCTCTCGGGGCCGTCGGGGTTCCGGAACCGGACCAGCGTCTCCTCGTCGCCCGTGAGGTAGAATTCCGTCTCCGGCGTGGTCCACTCGCTCCCGTCGAAAATCTGTGTCTCGACGCCGTCCGTCGTTCCGGGAGTCGGTCGGGTTACCCACTTCGAGACGTAGAAGATCGTCGGTCCGCCGTACTCCACGTCGCGGTAGGTCTGGAACTCCGTCACGTAGCCGGGGCCCTGACGCTGCCAGACCGGCATGAAGACGCCGTCCTCGTAGAAGTCGTAGTTGATGTAGTAGTTGTACGGGGCGAACCGATGTCCGGAGTGGAAGTCACGGGCGTTCGGGACCGCACCCGTGTGGAAGTGCGTCCGAAGTCGGAACCCGCGCGGGTGCTCGGGGGTCTCCGGATACTCGGTCGTCCCGAGCACACCGGGTCCACCGAAGTCGTTGCTGTGGATGTCCCAGTACAGCAGTTCCCCGCTGAAGACGGGCTCGTCGTCGGGAAACATGAACTCGCGGGTGTTGCGGCCGTTCCGCTCCGGAAGGGCGTAGCCGGTCGACGTGCTCACCGGAGCGATGTACTCGAACGCCGGTTTGCCGTTGTAGGTCGCACTGACCTCCGCACCGACGGTTCGCGGACCCGACCACTCGACGGACCACCCCGCGTCCTCGATGACTTCGTCGACGCTTTCGACGCGGTGGTATCCTTCCGGTGCAGTGATCTGCGGCCGCTGCAGCATCGGCGGTTCTGGGACGCTGCCGAGAACCGTTTCGCCGTCCGGATTCATCTCTCTCGCGAGTTGCTGCGGTGGATGTTCGGCGAAATCCTCGACGAGGACCACGTCCAGGAGTTCGATATCGTCGCCCGCGACGTTGATGAACGTGCTTACGACGTTGAGTTCGCCGTCCTGCATCACGTAGTACATCGCGGGCGAGACCTCCCCGTGGGCGTAGTCGCCGTACGCGGTGATGATCTCCGCGGCCTTCTCCATGGGATACCAGTCATTCCCCTCGAGGTGTTGCCAGACCTCGTCGTGATCGAGGACGTACTCGTGGCGTCGACGCCCCTCTTCGTCCGGATAGTCGCGGTTCCACGTTACATCGATTGGATCGGTGATGTGGAGTGCCCGTAGCTCCTCCGTGTGCCGATCGACGAGACCGTAAGCGACCTGCCGTTGCTCCGCTGTGACCTCGAACTCCCCGGATTCGCGGCTACCATCGACACTCATTCCGGTCGTCCCCTGGACGCTGATGGCATCGAGATCATTGGTTAGCGGATCGTAGGCTTCGAACGACGCCACCCACTCGCTCGCTACATCGTTCACCGCTGGATCTGCGAGCACCGTTTCGACGGCCTGTCGCTTTCGGTATCCCCACAGATCCTTGTATCCGAAGTCGCTGACGTCGCGCGGGCCGATACGACGTGCGTCTGTGATCCGATCGCCCGGTTCGGGAGGATCGTTCGGTTCCGACTGCCCTTCGACGCTCCCGTCCGAACAGCCTGCGAGAACGCTCCCCGTCGCGACGCTCAACGCCGCTACAAATCGACGTCTACTGACGTTTCGAAGGTCGTCACGTATGCCTTGATTCCCCATACCATGGTCAGTACCTCCTAGAAGACTTATAAGTATCCGATTGCGTCCTAACTATTCTGCTGGTAATGTTCTACGTATCCCTCGGTAAAAATCAGTGATTTACTTCCATTCCGGTATCGCCCTGTGATAGGTGCTTATACCGCTCATAGAATCGTGAATAAATGCCCATACTGCCAGATTATATCCGGGACAGCGCAGGAGAACTGATCTACGCCGTACGGTCAGCTCGCTATCGAGGACGAATACCGAGTCGAAATGATTTATCGTCTCGCGGAGACGCGTTACTCGGTAGCCGTGCAACTGAACGGACCGTTTGCTTCGGCGAGGACCACCCATGGCCGCCAGCGATAACGCGCTCTCGATCGCTCGCAGTCCGGACCCGGACGACCCCGTCGTCCCCGCTGCGCTCGTCCTCACTGCAGCGTTCGAGGACCCGCTCGACGAGCGCCGACCATGGCTCGAGCGCTACGAGATCACCGACGCCCTCGAGGTTCCGGGCGCCGAGACGCCGGTCTACCTGACCGACGCGGGAATCGCCGTCACGACCACCGGCATCGGCAAGAGCGACGCGGCGACGACCGTCACCGCCCTGCTCGCGGCGCCAGGCATCGACCTCGAGTCGGCCTACGTCGTCTCCTGTGGCATCGCGGGGTCGTCGCCCAACACTACCGCGCTGGGTTCGGTCGCAATCGCGGACGCGGTCGTCGACTGGGACCGGAAACACCGGTGGGATCACGGGAACGGGGACACGGACGGGAACGACACCGGCGAAATCGGGGACTCGGCTGACGAACGCGAACGCCCGATCGATCTGCTGGCCTACCGTCCGCGGGACTACGTCCACCGACTCGAGGACGCCCTCGTCGAGCGCGCACTCGCGGCCGCCGGCGACGTCGACTTGCTCGAAGACGACGACGCTCGAGCGTACCAGCGGACGTATCCCGCGGCGCCCGATTCGGGGCCGACGATCGAGCGCGGAACGACCGTCTGCGGCGACGAGTTCTGGCACGGGCCCCGCTACGCGCGGGAGGTCGCGTGGCTCTGCGACGAGTACGGCGTCGGCCCGTACGTGACGACCCAGATGGAAGACGCTGCGACGGCGACCGCCCTCGAGCGGTTCGATCTCGGGGATCGCTACCTGAGCGTGCGGGCCGTCTCGAACTACGACCGTCCGGCCCCCGGCGAGTCCGTCGCCGAGAGCTTCGACGGCGACCCGGCGAGTCTGGCACTGGCGATCGACAACGCCGCCCGCGTCGGGAGCGCGATCGTCGAGGCCCTGATCGAGGCGGATCCGCTCGGAATCGGCGCAGAGCGCTCCGCGTAACAGTAGCTCCTGAGAGCCACGACACCGGGTTACGGTGGCAACGATCCTCTCTGACCGCTGAATCATCCATAGATTTAATTATAATAGGATTGAATAGTTTCCTATGCGTACGTCTCCGCTCTCAGTGATCGCCGTTGTCGCCCTGCTGGTCCTCGCGGGGTGTGTTGGGCTTCCGAACGCGAGTGAGAACCAGTCGTCGCCCGACACGCCCCCTGACGTGTCCCCCAACGAGTTCCCGAACGCGTCGGAGATCGGTCCGTCGGTGTTCGACACCCACGCGACCGAGATGGGGAACACGAGTTTCACGCTCACGTTCCAGCAAAACCGGACAGACCGAAGTCTCCCAGGCAGAGAGGGTGATTTTAGCCACATGAACGATACGAGCCGGACTCTCGTCGAGCCCGACGCCTCCCAGTACCTCGAACACACCACCGGCTACTTTTCGGGGAACGGTTCCACCTACTCGAACGGAAGTGCGGAGTACGTGCTGTCACGGGAGAACGACTGGACGGAGGTGAGGGAACTCTCCCGAGTGTCGGTGTTCAACGAATCGGGCGAGTATTATCTCTGGAATGGATGGTTCAACAACGACAGCGACCCCGGGTACGATTTCGCTGCGATTAACGCCACCTACGAGCGCGAGGGCGTCGAGTGGTTCCAGGGCGTTCCGGTGATGCGGTACGAGGCCACCGGCGTCGACGCGCTGCCCGACCGGTGGGCGGGGGGCGAGAACGCGAGCTCGAACTTCGAGGAGTTCTCCGCGACGCTCCTGCTCGATGAAGACGGCGTCATCCGCCACTACGAGTACACGTTCGAGAAACCTCCCGAACGCCGTACTCGGTTGAAGTTTTCGCGGGCGTACACCCTGTCCGACGTGGGGAGCACTGACGTCGAGAAACCGGACTGGGTGGCGGACGCGGCGGGGTCGTAACTACTCGGCTCGATACCGACCGGGTCGCCCGGTTGATCGATCCATCCGCTGTATTCGGCACGCAGTTTCTGCGATCTTCCAGATAACTCGCTCGTCGCTTCGGTATCTACGTCGCCCGTACTGGGCGCCGTTTTCACGGCCAACTCCGAGTAACGAGCCCGGGTACCGACTACTGATACCGCTCCCGATCCGGTAACTCGTCCCTGCGAACGTCAGAGCACGCCGTCGTCCCGGAGGGCCTCGAGCGCGGCGACGACGGCCTCGCGCTCGTCGTCGCGGACGGCCCGGCTCTGCTCGAGTTGCAGGGCGCCGTCCCGCGAGAGCCAGTTGACGAAGTTGTTCGGACTGACGCCGGCGTACGGCCCCGACGAGACCGGTTCGACGGGATCGGAGACCGCCGTCCCGAGGCGGTCGCTGACGCGTCGTTTCGTCTCGGCGTCGGTGGCGCCGCCGACGAGCACGCGATCGTCGCCGAGGCCGTGGAAGCTGACGACCGTCTCGAACCCGCGGTCGGCGATCTCGCCGAGCAGCGGGTACTCCTCGGGGGAGAAGGCGCTCGAGGGCGGGTGCCACAGCTCGAACGGCTGCCGCCGGTCGTCGAAACCCAGACAGGCCCAGCAGCTGGCGTTCGGGAGCCGGGCGCTCAGGTCGATCGCCTGTTCTGCAGTCCAGGGCTCGACCTGGCCGCCGTGGGCGGCACAGACCAGTACCTCGTCGTTCTCGCCGTCGTCGGACAGGAACTCGGTGTAGTGGCCGGTGTCGGTCTCCTCGAGTCTGCGGGTCCGAACCGTCGCTCGAGTCACGACGTCGGGTACGCGATCGTCCGAAAAAGTTCTCGGCCCGTCTAGAGCCAGCCGGCGAGGGTCGTCGCGAGCGACTCGGCCGTCATGGCGCTGCCGACCAACAGGATGAGCGCGACGAGCGCGAAGGCGACGTTCTCTTTCTTCGAGACGTCGCCGTACCGGTTGACGGCGCCGATGAGTCCGAGGACGGTGACCGGCAGGGCGATCAGCCCGTTGATCGCGGGCATGATGATCGCCATCCGGACGGGCGTGAGGCCGGTGTTGAGCAGCAGCCAGAACGCGGCCAGCGCCGAGAGGACGATGAGGCCGACGACGGTCGCGCGGAACCGCGCGTCGCCGAAGACGGTGTGGTGGCCGAGCGCCTGTGGCACCATGTAGCCGGCGCCGAACAGCGTCCCGGTCGCCGAACTGAAGCTGGCGAGCAGCGCCGCGATCAGGAAGACGTAGAGCGCGCCCTGCCCGAGGGACGCCGCCAGCGGTTCGCCGGGGCCGGTGAGCGTCATCGTCCCCTCGGTCAGCGTGATCGCCGAGACGATCATCACGAACGCGCCGATCGTGAGCGTGGTCATGATCCCGGCGGCGTTGTCGCGCCGGTAGCTGTTGACGTCGGTCCACTCCTTGGTCGGGCCCATGCTCGACTGGATGAAGAAGTTCGGCCAGTAGACGGTCGTCCCCAGCAGCGCGATGACGGCCGTGAGATAACCGATATCGCTGACCAGTGCCGGAACGAGTCCGGCGGCGACGTCACCGATGGGGATATCGAGTCCGACCAGTAGCAGGCCGTAGGAGGCGAAGACGGTGATCACCATCGCGGCGATCGCGCCCTCGATGCGCTCGTAGACCCGCAGTTGCACCAGTGCGACGCCGACGCCGGCCGCCAGCAGGATGCCGATGAGGACGTTGTCCAGTCCCGGAACGAGCCACGCCAGCGCCGCGCCGGCGATCGCGTAGTTCGAGATCGACCAGAGAGCGCTCATCGCGGCCATCAAGACGATGAGGGCGCGACCGCTGGCGCCGGGCAGGTAGTCGACGATGTAGTCGGTCAGCGGTTCCCGAGAGACCGCCAGTCGGGCCGACATGTCGTGGAGGGCGATGTCGATGAGGAAGGCCAGTGGGAGCACCCACAGCAGCGCGAACGCGAAGTTCGCGCCGGTGTCGGCCAGAATGTAGACCGATCCCGCTCCGAAGACGTTCGCCGCGAACAGCACGCCGAGCCCGTACGTTTCCAGGAGATCGGCGACCTTCGCCTGCACGCCGCCGACACGGTACGTTTCACTTGCCATCGACGACCACCTCCGGATACCGATCGGACGGCGCGATTGTCTGGGGTACCGCAGCGGAACGTGATTCCATACAGAGCAATGCGCCAAGATGGGGGAGTGGGTTCGGCTTGCACCGGCCACCGACGGATAAGCGGCCGGCAGCTGCAAGCCGCCTCATATCAAAAATAGCCGGACAGTCGGTCTCGGAGACGAGTCGCTTGGAACGGCTCGCGGTACGTCACGAAATCCAGTACACGTCGACTGTAGTCTCCGCTGTGGGTCGATTACACCGGTTATCGAACAGATATCGAAACGGAATCGCCTCGAGTCGGTGGGGAGCGGGACCGACGCAGTTCAGGCCTCGAGGGCCAGCCCGGCCTTCGAGAGCGCCTCTTCGGTCGACAGATCCTCGTGGACGACGCCCGAAACGGCCGTCGCGATGGCTTCTGGGTCCTCGTGCTGGAAGATCGAACGGCCCATCGAGATGCCCGCGCCGCCGGCGTCCATCGTCCCGCGGACCATCTCGATCGTCTCGCGGTCGGTGCCCTTCGAGCCGCCGGCGATGATGACCGGCAGGCGGGTCGACTCGACGACGTGCTGGAAGCTCTCGGCGTCGCCGCTGTAGCCCGTCTTGACGATGTCGGCGCCGAGTTCCTCGGCGAGGCGGACGGCGTGGCCGAGCGCCTCGGGGTCCGCGGAGTCGACGCCCGGACCGCGGGCGTAGGCCATCGCGAGGACCGGCATGCCGAAGCGCTGGGCGTCTTCGGTGACCTCCGCGAGCTGGGCGATCTGGTCGGGTTCGTGATCGGAGCCGACGTTGATGTGGAAGGAGACGGCGTCGGCGCCGACGCGGACGGCCTCCTCGACGGTGCCGGTCATCCGTTTGTCTTGCTCGTCGGGACCGATCGTCGTCGAGCCGTTGAGGTGGACGATGTATCCCTTGTCGTTCTTGTTCTCGTGGACGCGGGGGGCGATCCCCTTCTGGGTGAGGACGGCGTCCGCGCCGCCGCGGGTCACGCCGTCGATGGTCGATTCGATGTCCTTCAGCCCCTGTACGGCGCCCATCGTGATGCCGTGGTCCATCGGGATGATCACGTACGAGTCGTCTGTACCGATCCTGTCGAGTCGCGCGTCAATGCCTGTGGTAGTCATTGCGAGTGTGTAGCAATCTTGCGGTTATGGCTGTTCTGGTTCCGGTGTATCTTCTGTATCGACCGTGAGGGACTCCGCACCGCGGACCGCGCCGCGTTTGAGTTCCTCGGCCTTGGCCTCGAGGTCGGCCGCCGGATCGTCGCTGCTCGCCACGATATCGATGAGCGCGCTGCCGACGATGACGCCGTCGGCGCCGGCCTCGACGATTTCGGCCGCGTGGTCGCCCTCGCTGACGCCGAACCCGACCGCCTTCGGAACGTCGTAGTCGGACAGGCGCTCGAGGCTCTCGTGGGTCGCCGTCGAGACGTCCGCGCGGGCGCCGGTCGTCCCGAGCCGGGCCTGCACGTAGGCGAACCCGGAGACCTGCGACATGATGTGCTCGAGGCGTTCGCCCTCGGTCGTCGGCGCGATGATGAAGACGAGATCGAGGCCGTGCTCATCGCACGCGTCGCGGAGCGGATCGGCCTCCTCGGCGGGCAGGTCGGGGACGATGATCCCCGAGAGGCCCGCCTCAGCGGCCCGCTCGACGAAGGGCCGAACGTCCGGTTCGGATCCGTATTGCAGGATCATATTGTAGTAGGTCATCACCAGCAGCGGCGCCTCCGTCTCGAGGTCGTCGACCAGTTCGAAGAAGCCCTCGGGCGTCGTGCCGGCCTCGAGCGCGCGGTTGATCGCGGCCTGAATCGTCGCCCCCTCGGCGACCGGTTCCGAGAACGGGAGCCCGAGTTCGATCAGGTCCGCGCCGCCCCGGTCGAGGGCCTCGACGTACGCCTTCGTGTCCTCGAGCGAGGGATCGCCCGCCGTGAGGTAGGTGATCAGCGCGGGGTGATTCTCGCGGATCGCGGCCTCGATGTCGCTGCCGCGTCCCGCCGGTCGTCGATCCTCGCGGCTCATCCGTCGAACACCTCGACGTCCGGCGCCGCCTCGAGATCGCGTTTCTCCGTCTCCTCGAGCACCGTCTCGAGGTCCTTGTCGCCGCGGCCGGAGACGTTGACGACGACGAGGTCACCGAGTTCGTCGTGCGCTTCTTCCAGGTACCCCAGGGCGTGGCTCGACTCGAGCGCCGGAATGATCCCCTCGAGTCGCGACAGTCGGTGAAAGCCGTTGAGCGCGGCCTCGTCGTCGACGTTGACCGGCGTCACGCGACCGGTCTCGACGAGATGGGCGAGTTCCGGACCGACACCGGCGTAGTCCAGTCCCGCGCTGACGCTGTGGGACTCCATGATCTGACCCTCCTCGCTCTGGAGGAGTCTGGTCATCGCGCCGTGGAGGACGCCGTCGGTGCCCGTCGAGAGCGTCGCGGAGTTGGGCGCGAGCCCCTCCTCGGCGTCGATCTCGAGGCTCGAGCCGCCGGCCTCGACCGCGTACAGATCCACGCCGTCGTCCGGAATGAACTCGTGGAACGTCCCCATCGTGTTCGAACCGCCGCCGGCGCAGGCGACGACGCTGTCGGGGAGGCGGCCGGTCTTCTCCCGGATCTGCTCGCGGGCCTCCCGGCCGATGACGGCCTGGAAGTCCCGGACCAGCTTCGGGAAGGGGTGTGGCCCCACCACGCTACCGATGACGTAGTGGGTCCGCTCGACGGTCGTCGCCCAGTCGCGAAACGTCTCGTTGATCGCCTCCTTCAGCGTCCCGCTGCCGGCCTCGACGGGGTTGACCTCGGCGCCGTTCATCCGCATCCGGTAGACGTTGGGCCGCTGTCGGTTGACGTCCGTCCGCCCCATGTAGATCTCGCAGGGCATGTCGAGGTGGGCCGCGGCCATCGCGGTCGCGGTGCCGTGCTGCCCGGCGCCGGTCTCGGCGATGACGCGCTCCTTGCCCATGTACTTGGCCAGCAGCACCTGTCCGAGGGCGTTGTTCAGCTTGTGGGCGCCGCCGTGGACCAGGTCCTCGCGCTTGAGGTAGACCTCCCGATCGTAGCGCTCGCTGAGGCGATCCGCGCGCTGGAGCGGCGTCGGTCGCCCGCCGAAATCGCGCATCCGCTCGCGGAACTCGTCCATGAAGCCGTCCTCGTTGTTCAGGACGTAGCGCTCGTAGGCGTCCTCGAGCTCCTGAACGGCCGGCATCAGGGCCTCGGGGACGTACTGGCCGCCGTAGTCACCGAAGGTGGCCTCGCTGTCGCGGTCGCGATTACGGTTGCGGTCGTCCGAGTGGTCGCTCGTGCTCATGTCTCGTCTCCGTGGTCGTGCGTGTGGTCGCTCATGTCTGATCGTCTCCGTCTCCCGTCCGCACCAATCGCCGGGTGTTCTCGGTCACGTCGCTGTCGCCCGCGCCGTGGTCCATGATGGCGCTGCCGACCAGCAGGGCGTCGGCGCCCGCCGCGCGCATCCGCCTGACGTCCGCGGGCGAGGACACGCCGCTCTCGGCGATCAGCGTCACGTCGTCCGGAACCTCGGGCGCGACCGACTCGAAGGTTTCGAGGTCGACCTCGAGTCGCGCCAGATCCCGGTTGTTCACCCCGATGATCTCGGCGCCCGCCTCGACGGCGGTCTCGAGCTCCGCCCGGTCGTGGACCTCGACGAGCGGCTGGAAGCCGCGCTCGCGGGCGGCCGCGACGAGGCCCTCGAGGTCATCGACGAAGCGGGCGATCAGCAGCAGCAGATCGGCCTCGACGACGTCCATCCCCTCCTCCTCGAGGACGAAGTCCTTCCGGAGGACGGGGACGTCGACGGCCTCGCGGATCCGGGTCAGCGCCTCGGGCGACCCGCCGAAGTGGCTCGGTTCGGTGAGCACCGAGATAGCCGTCGCCCCGCCCTCGACCATCGCTTCCGCGAGTTCGACGGGGTCGTCGTCGCGCGTCCCGTCGGCGGTGGGACTCGTCGGCTTTACCTCGGCGATCACCGGGACCCGGCCGTCGGCCTCGGCCCGCGCGACGGCGTCGGGCAGCGACCGCGCGTCGACGTCGACGACCTCGTCGCCCCCGGTGCGCTCCCGGGCGGCCTCGAGGATCGACTCGACCGCCGGTGCGAGATCCGTATCAGTCTCCATTGTTGTACATCGACGTACTCATATGTACAAAAGGCTTGCGCCATCGGAACGCGCGGTCGATCGATCCCCACATCCGCTCGCATCGATCGGCGACAGCGTGCGAGGTCGTCGCGAGTAGTGCGAGACCTTCGGTCTCGCATACCGTGCGAACGGCCGTACGAGGCGGTTTCACCGCCTCGAATTCGCGGCGCTGCGCGCCGCGCACGGCCCGTGAGCAGACGGAGCGAGTGACGGCTTGGAAGATGCGAAGCGTCTTCCAGTGGGTGAGGACCGCAGCGACCCGTGGGAGCATCGCGAGGCGCTCGCGCCTCGGACAGCGAACGGGGAGGAACGGCCCGTGAGCGAGGACCGCAGTCGGTTGGGGAGGGGTGGCCCTCATCGTTGCCAGGAGCTGCGGAACACTCGTGTCTTCGTCGGATACGGAGCTGCTACGGACCGGCTTCCTATCGGTCCCGGTCCGAGAACGGCGACCGGCGATTATTCAAGTCCCTATCGCCTACGACGACGTATGGAGGACGTCACGGACGCCGGAATCTACGCGCGGGAATCGTCGTACCTCGATCGATACGTCCAGCTCGGCGCCGCCAGCGGGCGCGTGCTGAGCGTCACGTTTCCCGATCGGCCCGACGACGACGCCGAGGCGGACCACCCCGTGCTCGATCGGGTCTTCGAGTACCTCGACGGCCTCGAGGAGATCACCTTCGACGACGTACAGGTCGCCCTGACGGTGCCGACCGACCAGCGGGCCGTCCTCGAGTCGGTCCGGGAGATCCCCTACGGCGACCAGGTCACCGTCGACACGCTGGCGCGGATGACCTCCGGACTCGATCACGAGGACGAGGACGACGTCATCCTCGTGCGAACCGCGCTGGATCAGAACCCGGCACCGATTCTGATCCCGGACCATCGCGTGCGCGACGGCCCCAGCGCCGCGCCGCCGGCCGTCGAACAGAAGTTGCGGTCGCTCGAGGGGCTGTAACCCCACCGCGACCCCCTCGACGTCCGGCGGACGGCGCTCGAAGCAGCAGATCGGTTTCTCGGTCCCGTATTGACTATCCCTGAGTTCCCCGTTAGTCGACGATCCAAACGGCGTAGATGTACAGTCCGATGCCGGCGAAGACGACCAGCGAGGACGCCTGATCGAGCGACGGCACTCGAGTGAACAGGAACGTCAACTGGAGGACGCCGCCGGCGACGAGGCAGGCGGCCGCGCCGACGGTCGCCCGCGAGGCGCGAGTCGCCTCGCGTTGCAGGAAGAGGACCGTTCCGACGCCGATCGCGATCACCCCGAAGACGAACTCGGCGGCGTAGGTCGCCAGCGGTTCGGCCGCCACCTGCCCGTAGAGCAGGAGGACGAAGTAGAAGACGACGGCGAGGAAGATCCCGCGGTAGACCGCCGCCGGAACCTCGTCGAGCCCGTTCGTAGCCATACCAGTACCGACCGAGTCCAAACCCTTAGCTTTCGAGGGTCTCTGCCCAGTCGAACTCGAGGCCCTCGTGGACGGCGAACTCGAGGGCGTTGATCAGGTAGTGGGCGACGACGACGACCAGGAGGCTCCCGGTGACGACGAAGATCGCCGCGAGGACGAATCCGAGCAGGCCGGTGACGACGATCCCGACCGACCCCTGCATCCCGTGACCGATTGCGAAGGCGATCGAGGAGACGACCGCCAGCAGCCACGGGTCGACGCCGAAGCCGGCCGAGAGCGCGCCGATCAGCGCCGCGCGGAACAGCAACTCCTCGAAGCCGGCGATCAGCGGGAGGACGAACGCCAGCAGCACCAGCCATCCCCGCGCCGTGTCCGGCGCCAGCAGCGTCCGCAACTGTTCGTCGTGGTCGAACCCGAGGTGCGTCGCCGCCGCCGCACCGACCTCGTTGGCCGCGTAGAGGACGAGGCCGGCCGCCGTTCCCCACGCGAGCCCCTGTAGGAGGTACGCCGTCGAGAACTCGATCCCCAGCGCATCGACGGGGATGCCCGTGTAGAGGACCGCTCCGAGCAGGACGCTCGCGAACAGCCCCTGCGAGAGCGCGACGTTCGCCAGCAGTTCCCCCGGCGACAGCGACTGCGGATCGACTCCCTGCCGCGGTCGGTCGCCGGAGCGCGTGCCGAATTCGGATCCGGATCGCGTCGCGGATTCGGGCGACTGACCGACCCCGTTCTCGGCCGCGCGTTCGGCGGCGGCCGTCCGATCGACGTCGCCGCTGGACGGAGCGTTACGACCGGACGAGCCGTCGGAATCCGATCCGATCCCCGTTCCCGCGTCTGTATCCCCGCTCGAGTCGCGACGATCGAGGTCCGGTTCGGACGCGTCGTCGGTCGTCGATTCGGGCGGCGACGCGTCGCCTCGAGCGCTCGAGGCGGACGCCGACCGTGACGATGCGGCGTCGGTATCGGAAACGGTGCCGCCGCTGGCGGTCGAATCGTCGTCGGAGAACGCGCTCTGTGTCAGATGCGAGAGAGCGAGCAGCAAAACGAGGACGACGCCCGTAACGCCCGCGAACGTCGCCCACTGGGCCATTCTCGGTAGGTCGTTACTGCGGACTCGGGTTGGAGCCGCTGCCGACGGACCCCTGGCTCCCCTCGAACGCGTTGCTGGTGATCGACTTGAGGCGATCGACCAGCGAGTCCTTCTTCGGTTCGCCCATCAGCGCGACGTCGAGCACTTCGCTGATGTTCGAACACGGGATGATCTCGATCATCTCCTCGTACTCGTCTTCGATCATCACGTCCTGCTCGTTGGCCTTCGGGATGATGACCTTCGAGCAGCCGGCCTTCGCGGCGGCCTCGATCTTGTGGGTGACTCCGCCGACCGGGAGCACGTCGCCCCGGACCGACAGCGAGCCGGTCATCGCGACCGACTGGTCGACCGGGATGTCCTCTAAGGCGCTGATGACGGCGGTCGCCACGGTGATGGAGGCGGAGTCGCCGTCGACGCCCTGTTGGCCGGCCTGGACGAACTGGATGTGGATGTCCTTCTCCGAGAGGTCGACGTCGGAGAACTTCTTGATGATCGCGGAGACGTTCTGGACCGACTCCTCGGCCATCTCCTTTAACTTCCCGGTGGCGATCACCTGACCGCCGCCCTGTGCGGGCGCGATCTCGGCCATGACCGGGAGCATGATGCCCGAGTCCTCGCCCATGACGGCGAGGCCGTTGACCCGTCCCTCGACGCCGCCGTCGGCGACCTCGAGCTCGTAGTCCTTGCGGCGCTCGATGTAGTCGTCGGCGAGCTGTTGCTCGATCGAGCGCGAGCGGCCCTTGGCCTGCAGGACGTCCTCGCGGGTGGTGAACTCCCGGTCCTCCGAGCGGGCGATGTCGCCCGCGACGCGGACCAGTCCGCCGAGGGTCCGGAAGTGCAGCGTGAGGTGATTCTTCCGACCCGAGCGACGCTTGGCCTCGAGGATGACCTCCTCGACGGCCTCGTCGGTGAAGTGGGGGAGGCGACCGTCGCGTTCGACCTCCTGAGCGATGAAGCGCGCGTACTTGCGCCGCATCTCGGGGGTGTCCTCGATGGTGTCCTCCATGTAGACCTCGTACCCGTACCCCTTGATACGGTTCCGGAGCGCGGGGTGCATGTTCTCCATGGCGTCGAGGTTCCCCGCCGCGATCATGATGAAGTCACAGGGGACGGGCTCGGTCTGGACCATCGCGCCCGAGGAGCGCTCGGACTGGCCCGTGATGGCGAACTCGCCCTCCTGGATCGCGGTCATCAGCTTCTGCTGGGTGCGGATGTCGAGCGTGTTGATCTCGTCGACGAACAGCACGCCCTTGTTGGCCTGGTGGATCGAGCCGGGTTCCACGCGGTCGTGGCTCGGGGTCTCCATCCCACCGGACTGGAAGGGGTCGTGGCGGACGTCGCCCAGCAGCGCGCCGGCGTGGGCGCCGGTCGCGTCCTCGAAGGGCGCGGTGCGCTTGTCGCCGTTGTTGACGATCATGTTGGGCACCATCGCGTCGCTTCCGCGGTTCGTGTAGCGGAAGATCAGCCAGACGATCCCCGCCGCGAGGATGCCGAGCAGAATGTTCTGGGCGATGAGGATCGCGTACGCGAGGATGATCGCGACGATGATCCACATCAGGATCGAGCGCATCTGGTTGCGCTTGCGAGCCTCTTCCTTGTGGGCGTCGATGATCTGTTCGCCCTTCCCGGCCGGGACGGTACGGACCTTCGGCTCGTTGCCGTCGTCCGGGTTGTGATAGACTAAGACGTCCTGGAGATCTTCCTGGGGAAGCAGCTGACTCATCGCCTTCGCCAGCATCGACTTGCCGGTCCCCGGCGAGCCGATCATCATGACGTGGCGACGTTGCTTGGCTGCCTTAATGATGATATCTCGTGCCTCGTCCTGGCCGATGACCTGGTCGACGAGTCGGTCGGGAACCTCGATCTCCTCGGTCGAATCGATCTGGAGGCCGCCGAGCAGATCGTCCTCGGCGGCGTCCTCGTCGATTTCGACGCCCGGATCGACCTCGACCTCGCTGCCGAGGTCTTCGACGGTTTCGATGTCGTCCTCGCTCGAGTCGGGCTCGAACTCGTCGATCGGATCGTCGAACTCGTCCCCGTCGTCGACGTCGTCGCGCTGGTCACCGTCCTCCTCGAGCGGCGACCGATCTCCCTGACGCTCCGACTCCGGCTCCGTGTCCTGGGGCCGTGGCTGGGCCTGCTCCTCGTCAGGTCCAGCGTCGGTGGCGTCTTCGGGAGGGTCGTCAACGTTCGTATCGTTACTCATAGAACTCTGTTCAGTACCTGATTCGAAGGGATTGGGACTGATATACTTTCTCCATGCGGAGGATGGTGACAGTGGCTGAAACCCGGCCCCACAGCGCCCGACGGGGTGGTTCAGCGTTTCGGTGTGGCGTTCTCGTCGAGCGGTATTTCGGAGCGAAACGTTTGGTAGCATAACTCACAGTACGTCGCTGTCGTCCCGCTCTCCGCGACCCGGTCGTCGCGTCGCCGAACTCGCCACGCTTAAGCACGCCGCCCGAGCAGTTTCCGGCATGACCCGGGGGTTCTACATCGGCCGGTTTCAGCCCTTCCACAACGGCCACCTCAGCATGGTCGAACAGATCGCCGAGGACGTCGACGAGCTCGTGCTCGGGATCGGGAGCGCCGACGACTCGCACACCGTCCGCAACCCGTTCACGGCGGGCGAACGCATCATGATGATCACGAAGTCGCTCGTCGACTACGACCTCGTCACCTACGCCGTGCCGATCGAGGACCTCGAACGGAACTCGGTGTGGGTGAGCCACGTCCAGAGCATGAGCCCCGATTTCGACGTCGCCTACTCGAACAACCCGCTGGTCATCCAGCTGTTCCGCGAGGCCGATATCGAGATCCGCCAGTCGCCGATGTTCAACCGGGAGGTCCTAGAGGGCAGCGAGGTCCGCGAGCGGATGATAACGGGCGGCGACTGGGAGTCGCTGGTTCCCGCCGCCGTCGCCGACGTCGTCACCGAGATCGGCGGTATCGAACGGATTCAGATGATCAGCGACTCGGACTCGAACGGCGCCTGACCGCCCTCGAGTCACGGCCGATCGCGGTCCCGGGCTGCTACCGAGACCGCCCGACCGCTCCTGAGACCGCCCGAACACCCTCGAGACGGCCGGCCGACACCGAGACGCATCGATTTTCATCGTTCGCCTCGTATCGCCGCCCATGATCACGCTCGCGTCGGACTTCGGCACGCCGTATCCCGCGGCGATGAAGGGTGTCCTCTGTCGGCGAACGGACGCCAGACTGGTCGACGTCGCCCACGATTTCCCCCGGCAGGACGTTCGCGCCGCCGCCTTCTGGCTCCGAGAGGTGTTGCCCTACTTCCCGCCGGCGATCCACCTGATCGTGATCGATCCCGGCGTCGGCACCGACCGCAACGCGGTAGTCGTCCGCGCGGGCGACCACGCGCTCGTCGGTCCCGACAACGGCGTCCTGCTCCCCGCCGCGCGCCGACTCGCCGGCGGCGGAAGCCTCGAGCCCTACGTGGTCGACGAGAACCGTCTCGAGCCGGTCGAGCCCGCCGGCGGCCCGGTCGGTCCGAGCGCGACGACGCTCTCGAGGGGTGGCGAGACCGGCGACGACGACAGCGGCGACGATCGCGAGGGGCCGGCCAGCGCCACCTTCCACGGACGAGACGTCTTCGCGCCCGCCGCCGGCGACGTCCACGAGGCCGGACTCGAGGCCCTCGCTGACCTCGAGTGGCTCGCCCCGCTCGACGGCGGTCCCGTCGACTGTCGCCTCCCCGACGCGACCCTCGAGGACGACCGCGCGACGGGCGAGGTGCTGGTCGTCGACGGGTTCGGAAACGTCGTCACGAACGTCCCCGGCGGCTTTCTGGCGGGGCGCGACGAAATCATTGCGAACGGCGAGACGGTTCCCGTCGGCGAGACCTTCGCTGCCGTCCCGGCCGGCCAGTGGCTCGCGACCGTCGGGAGCCACGGCTACGTGGAACTGGACGTCAATCGGGGGCGAGGCGCGGCGGCGTTCGGACTCGAGGCCGGCGATCGGGTCGTCCTCGAGCCGGTCGCGGACGGCGGAAACTGAGGACGGACTCAGTCGTCGCTCGCGCGGACGCGCCGGTCGATCGGCTCGATCACGACCTCGCCGCTCGAGCGCACCGCGATCGAGTGGTCGGCGAACGGAAACGTGACGGCGCCGTCGCTGGCCCTCGCGGTGCCTCGCCAGTGGTCCACCAGCGCGTCCAGTGCGTCCGGATCGATCGCGTCCGAGAGCGGGTCGAGTTCGTCGGGCTCGACCTCGAGCGCCGACGCGATAGCGGCGACGACGGCCGTGATCGCCGAGTCGTCGGCGTCGTCACACCACGTGTGGTAGGTTTTCCGATCCTCGTCGTAGTAGATCGTGTGTCCGGCGGTGTCGTCGATCGGCGTCAACCTTCCTCTCGGATCGGTTCTGGACATGATAATTCAAGCTGTCGTGTGATATCACTTAACGATAATGGCCGACCGACGGACCGCCGTCTACGGCGCGAAGACGGACCGAACGCATCGAAACGAGAAAAACGGAACTGGGCCGAGCGACGGTGTGGCGGGTGCGTTATTCGGCGGCGATGACGTCGTCGATGCGGGCGATCATCGTCGCGGCCTCGGTGGCGCTCTCGATGGCCTCGCGCTTGACGTCGGCCGGGTCGACGACCCCGTAGTCGAACGGATCGTCGATCGTGACCTCCTCGCCGCTGGTGATCAGGCCGGCCCGTCCCGTCGAGTCGTGGGCGGAACGGAGATCGACGAGCGCGTCGATTGGGTCTCGGCCGGTGTTGGCTGCCAGCGTGCGCGGGACGATGTCCAGCGCGTCGGCGAAGGCGTTGACGGCCAGCTGCTTGCGGCCCTCGATGCCGGCGGCCTCCTCGCGGATCTTGTCCGCGATGGCGATCTCGGTCGCGCCGGCGCCGGGAACGACCTCGCCGGAGGCCAGCGCGGTCGCGACGACGTCCAGCGCGTCGCCGATGGCGCGCTCGAGCTCGTCGACGACGTGTTCGGTGCCGCCGCGGACGAAGACGGTGACCGTCTCGGCGGCCGCGCCGCCCTCGACGAACGCGAGGTCGTCGTCGCCGTAGTTCTCGGCGCTGATGCGGTCGGCCGCGCCGAAGTCGGCCTCCTCGAGGTCGTCGAGGGCGCCGACGCGGGTGGCGCCGGTCGCGGAGACGATGTCCTTGGCGTCGCTGTCGCCGACGCCCTCGAAGACGAGCACGCCCTCACCGGCGAGATACGAGGCGACGCGGTCGTCGACGTCCTCGGTCGTGAAGACGACGTCGGCGCCGCTCTCGGCGACGGTCTCGGCGTAGCCGCGGACCTCGCTCTCCTCGGCGTCGATGGCGCTGTTGAGCTGGTCGATCGAGTCGATTGCGTACTCCGCGTCGATCTCGCCGGTGCGGACGCCGAGTTCGACGTCGAGGACGGCGATCGAGGCGTCCTCGACCTCGCTCGGCATGCCGTCGTGGGCGGGCTCCTCGTCGATGACGATCCCCGGGACGAGCTCCGTCGCGTTCGAGGAGGCGCCGATCTGGGTGTGGACGGTGACGTTGTCGCGGGCGACGCCGTCCTCGAGTTCGACGTGACGGATCGCTTCGACGACCGTCTCGGCCAGCGACTCGGCGGTGAGACCGCCGGTTCCCTTGCCGGTCATGCTCGATTCGGCGACCTGCTTGAGCACCTCGTCGTCGACGACCTCTTCGCTGACCTGTTCCGAAATCGCCTCGAGGGCGATCTCGCTGGCCTCGTGGTAGCCCTCGACGATCGTCGTCGCATGGACGTCCTGTTCGATGAGGTCTTCGGCCTCACCGAGCAGGTTGCCAGCGATCACGGCCGCGGTCGTCGTCCCGTCGCCGACCTCTTCCTCCTGGGAGTCGGCGACCTCGACGATCATCTGGGCCGCGGGGTGTTCGATGTCCATCTCGTTGAGAATCGTGGCGCCGTCGTTGGTGATGACGACCTCGCCGCTGGAGTCGACGAGCATCTTGTCCATCCCGCGGGGACCCAGTGTCGTGCGTACCGACTCGGCGACGGCCTTGCCGGCCATGATGTTGGACGACTGGGCGTCGCGGCCCTGCGTTCGCTGACTATCCTCGCTCATAATGAACATAGGCTGTCCGCCCATGCGTCGCTGTTGTGCCATAGTTGAATCCTCACTACCTATGTCGTCAGCACTTCTATATAAAAGTTTCCCACTCGTCACCGCTCCGTCTGGCGATTGCACGGATGAGAACGTCACCCACTGTATCCCGGATTCCCCGTCTTCGGCCCGCGAATCGCGGACTCAGGTATCGGGTTCGGTGTGCCGGTCGCAGTCGGACGTACCGAGACGCGACTCACCCACCGTCGACGCCGACCGCTCCGCGGGCCGGTAGGGAGATATGGTTCCGGTGGAAAGGGCCGACAGGAATGCTCGAGCTGGAACACGGGTTTCGCGTCGTCGACGTCTACGCGCGGCTCTCCCCCGGCGATACCGGCTCCCGCGTCGACGGTCGCTCGGTCACGCCCGATCAGCTCGAGCGGGAGATGCACCAGTCGGGGATCACGAGATCGGTCGTCTTCCCGCCCGTGCGGCCGGACCGGCGCTACCTCGCGCCGAACAACGGCGTCGCCCGCCGCAGCGTCGACCGCCCGTTCGTCGCCTTCGCGCGGATCAACGGCACGCGGCGGCCGACGGCGTCGGCGACCGACCGCCTGCGCAACGCGGTC
The DNA here is from genome assembly GCF_037914945.1 of Haloterrigena sp. KLK7. Taxonomy (NCBI): domain Archaea; kingdom Methanobacteriati; phylum Methanobacteriota; class Halobacteria; order Halobacteriales; family Natrialbaceae; genus Haloterrigena; species Haloterrigena salinisoli. The sequence continues at coordinate 643,743 of NZ_CP149787.1, read as the reverse complement.
CGGAGCCGCGAGGACCACCACACGTCGCCGGCGGACATCGAACGCTACGCCTATGACGACCGGTTCCACGGCTTCGTCCTCGACCCCGGTGCCGACGAGTACCCCGACGAGGACGTCCTCGCGGCCCTCGAGGCCGTCGACCTCCCCGTCATCGTTCGCGGCGGCGCCGACGCCACCCCCGAAACCCTCGCGGACACCCTGTTCGAGCGCTCGTTTCCCGTTATCGTCGCGCACTTCGGCGGCCACCCCCTCGATCGGTCGCTCATGCACGACCTGATCGACCTGCTCGAGGAGTACGACGGCTGCTACCTCGAGACGAGCTTCGTCCGCTACCGCGACCCCCTCGAGCGGGCGCTGCTCGAACACCCCGATCGGGTCCTGTTCGGCAGCGGCGCGCCCGCCTGTCACCCCGACGTCGCCGTCATGGAAATCCTCACGCTCGACGTCTCGGAGGACAAACTGTGGCGGGTATTTTCGAAGAACGCCTGCCGAGTCATCGACGCGCTCGCACCGGACGGAGACGCGTGACTGCGTCGAACGTGCTCGTTAAATTTCACGTCGCCGAAAGGTTCATAGCTCGAGGGACGAAGGTTTCTTCGATTCCGCATGGTGGAATACGCGGCCGAGCGCTGTGCCGACTGTAACGGGAAGCGAAAGCGACGCGCCGACGGCTCGATCTGGTGTCCGAACTGCGCGCTGTTTCGGTCTCCGGCGGCGAAACCGTAAGTCGATCGCCGACGTGCCGACGGTAACCGACCGATCGGCTGTGGCGATCCGGCACCGACACGGGACGACCGCCGAGCGAAGCGATACTGACCGCCGGCGGGTACAGCGCGCGAATCGAGCGCTGAGTCGATGCGTACGTTCTTCTCCCGAGGGACTCGAGACTCCGGTAGAGGTAGAAGATATGGCTCCGAGATCGGCGACGCGCGGTTCGGCACGCCCCATTTCACCAGTCGTTGGCGTCGGTCTCTCCGTCGCGATCACGCTGACGGCAGCGATCGCCGTCGGCTTCCTCGCGGTGGCGCTGGTCGGTTGAGCGAGCGGCGCCCGCCGGACGACACCCGTCGCTCCGGGTCGTTCAGCGACCGACAGTACGGGAGATCGTTCCGTGGGCGCTCGCTCAGCCGATGTACCGCAGGTCGTCGTCCGTCGGCACGTCCATCTGCTGTTGCTGCTGTTGCTGTTCCATCTCCTGGATCTTGCCGATGACTTCCTCCATCTCGTCGGCCCGCTCGTCCAGCGACTCGTACTCGAGGTCGAAGCCGAGTCGATCCTCGAGGACCTCGAGGACCGCGCGGGCGCTCTTGGGATCGACGAGGTAGCCGCTGGTCTCGCCCATCAGGCAGGCCGCCTTGAGGCCCCGCCGCTGGCCCAGTCCGAGCAGGAGCCCGGAGACGCCGACGATGCCGCCGGCGGGCTCGTCCTCGCGGAACTCGACGCCGAGCGATTCGAGTTCCTCGAGCATCGATTCGTCGCTGATGGCGCCGACGACGGCGTACTCCTCGATGAGTTCGCCCGTCGGGACGCCGCCCAGCGCGTAGATCTCGCTCGCGCCGAACTCCTCGGCGATATCCAGGAACGCGTCGGTCAGCACGTAGTGCCCGTCGTTGGTCTGGGCCTGATGATCCCCGGTCAGCAGTAACAGGTCCCGACCCTCCGGGACGGAGACGGCGTGGATCTCGGCACACGTGAGGTCCGCGACGCCGTCTTCGACGCTCACCTGCGGCGGGAACTCCCGGGAGTAGACCCGGCGCACGAGCGTGCTGTCGGCCTCGAGTTCCTCGAGCAGGTGCTCGACGGCGAGGCTTCCGACGTGTCCCACACCCGGCAGCCCCTCGACGAGGACGGGGTCGTCCAGTTCGACCTCGGCGACGGCGTCGATCTCGAGTTCGTCCATACCGTATCAGCGACGGCGACGTTTAAGAGCGCGTCGGTACTCGCCGTACGGATCGTTCGGATCGAACGGGGCCGGCGCGCTGTTTTCCGCGTCGGCGCCGCAGTCGGGACAGGAGTCAGAGAGGGTATACACCGGGCGGTCGTGTGCGTCGCGCCACGCCGAACACACCCGGATATCCGACTTCATGCGTTATTCGTCGTCGGTGCGACGCTCGCGGTGGTACTCGCCCGAACCGCCTTCGCTCTCGATCGCTCGGACCGCGCGCTGTGCGCTCTCCTCGAGCTGGCTCTCGGCGGTCTTGTAGTTGGGCGCCTGCACCTCGATGCGATACTCGGGCGCGCCGACGTAGCTGACCTCGAGGTCGACTTCGTCGGGCACTTCACCGTTGCCTTCGGCGGCCTCGAGGGCGGTACGGATGCCGTCGACGCCGCTCGGCGACGGGTTCTCGAGGTCGACGTAGCCGGTGACGTTGACGTACGGCACCGAGACGTTCTCGCGGGCCGTGTCGACGATCGACTCGATCTCGTCGTCGGAGAGATCGGTGTTCTCGAGGGCCTCCTCGCCGTGGATCGCGGCCTGTTTGAAGCCGTCGTAGAGGCTCCCGTGTTCGGTGATCAGTTCGTTGGCGATCGCGGTGTAGGTCTCGTCGTCGACGTCCTCGCCCAGCGCGATACCCATCCAGTTGTCGGCCTTCTGCTCGTTTTTCCACTCCTGGATCTTGTCGGAGCGCTGGTGGTCGTTGACGTCTTTCAGCGAGAGATCGATCTGCTGGGACTCCTCGTCGATCTCGAGGACCTTGCAGACGACGATCTGGCCCTCGCGGACGTGATCGCGGACGTTCTTGATCCAACCGCTCGCGACTTCGGAGATGTGGATCAGGCCGCGCTTGTCCCGATACTCCTCGAGATCGACGAAGACGCCGAAGTCCTCGATCTCGTCGATCTTCCCGACGACGAGTTCGCCGGGGTCGGGCCAGCCGCTGTATTTCATCGTGACTCGACTGTGTCTACGATCTCGTGTTCGATCTCGGCTTTGCCGCCGGTCGGTCGCGCCAGCGTCGTGCCGCAGACGGCGCAGGCGACCTCCGAGGAGGCCTTGCCGAAGACGGTCTGTTCGTTCTCGCAGTCACTGCATCGAACGCTGTAGAAATTTCCTGCCATTGGAATCACTCCTGGAACTCGAGTCGGCCGGTACGCCATCCCTCGCGGAGGTGGGCCTTGCCGCACTCGCTGCAGCGGTACTTGAGGTCGGTCTTCTTGGTGGGCTTCTCGCCGACGGGCACCTTCGAGAAGCGACCGGAGTTACCGATGCTCGAGGTGCTTCGCCGAGTTCGGCGAGCGTCCCACTTTAGGCCCGAGGAACGGCCGGTTCGGGCCTTCTCGACTTCGTGTTCGTGGTGTTCGTTGCAGTGCGGACAGTACGTATTGAATCGGCGTGGCATCTGCATGGTTATCTCACTTGGCGTGGGCTAAGGCAGCGCTGTTTAAAACCCGTTTGGTTCGTCGCCGTCAGTCGATCGGGTGCGGAAACTGTCACCCGGGAATAAGTGACTGGCGACTGACGCGTGTACTCTTATCCCAATGTTTGGAAATTTGTACCACGGTAACAGAGTGTGACAGCAAGCGATGGGTATCAGCGATCTCCTCCCGGATTCCGACCGTCTCGGGACGGACGGCCGCCGGGAAGTGACCGACTCCGTGACGAATCGACTCGAGTCGAGTACCGAAGCGGTCGGCGAACTGTCGACGCGGGTCCGCGACGCGGTGAGCCAGCGGGCGACCGACGCCGCCGAGCGGGCCGTCGACGAACTGCTCGAGCGCGCGATCGATCGGAGCGCCGACGAACTGCTCACGGAATCGGGACTCGGCCGCGGCGACGATGAGTCCGAGTTCGGACCGACCGATCCGCTCGATCGCGCGCTCGAGGACTTCCTGCGACGGTACGGTCTCGACGAGGATCGGTTGGACGACCGCACGCTGGACGCGATCCGGACCCGGCTGTCGGTCGCCGGGGCCGACGTGGATCCCGAGGAACTACTCGAGCAGGTGCTGAGCGGGCGGTCGACGTCGGGATCCGACTCGGCCGACGAGACGGAGCTTCCGACCGACGATCCGCTCGCCGAAGCGTGTTCGCGACTCCGCGCGCGACTGGACGGGACGGCGGACCGACCCGTCGACGGTCTGTTCGAGGACCTCCTCGAGCGCGACGCCATCGCGGTCGGCCACGAACTCGAGCGGGTGCTCACGGAGGAACTGCCGGCGCTCGCGGCGGAACTGGAATCGGAGATGGCGGAGCTAGAGGCCGAAGACCGCGCGGGCTCGAGAACGAGGTCGTTCAATGTGGCCCCGAACGAGGGAAGCGACGGCGGCTCGACGGCGCACGGTCGGTCGGGACGCGTCCACTCGGGGAGCGTCCGATCGGCCGTCGCGATGGCCGTCGCGGCGACGACGATGCTCTCGGACGGCGACGGCGTCGATCCCGCGGTCGGGGAGCTGGCGACGGGGCTGTTACAGGCCAGTGACGGGGGTAGCGGCGTCCCGACCGAACGGGTTCTCAGCGAACTGGTACCGTTACTGTTGCAGACGGGGGCGAACAGCGACCTCGGCTTCGACCTCGACGCGCTCCGGTCGAACTCGACCGGCTCGCTGGCGCTCGTGGGACTGTTCGTGGCCAACCTCGCCGCGATGACGCTCGGGGCCTACGTCTCTCGAGAGCGGGCGCCGCCGATCCCCGACGAGATCCGCGGGCCGAACGGCGAGACCGTCGTGACCGACGAGCAGGTGAAGCTGGGGAAGAAGGCGTTCCAGGCCAACGGGCTCATGAATCAGGGGTCGATCCTGGGGAACGGCTCGTACTTCGGCGTCGATCTGACGGCCGACGCGCTCGACCTGAAAGCCGAGTACATGCGGGAGTACTACGCGCGCCAGCGCGGGAGCGACTCGTTCGAGGAGCTCGCGGACGGCGATCAGGCGGCCGTCGAACGGCGCGTGGAACGGGAGCTCGACTCCGACGCGCCCGAAGGGTCGGTCGCCCGCTACTCCGACGCAGAGGTGTTCGCCCATCGCCGGATTCGCGACCAGTACGTCGACCGCTACTACGGGGGCTCCCCCGAGCGCGGAATCCCGCAGGGGTACGTCGATTCGCCCGAGGAAGCCGCCCGTATCGCCGACTTCGCGTGCTGGACGGCGTGGATGGCCCACACCAACCGACCCGATTCGAACCACTCCTACACGAACGACTGGCCGTACGTGCCCGCGGCCGGGAATCGGCCGACCGGACAGGTCGTCGTCTGGAGCACGATCGCCGTCGTCCTGCTCATCGGCGGCGGCGGGTTCGGCGTCTGGGCCTACCACTCCTTCGACGTGGCCGAACCGACGACCGAGCTCGTCGACGTTCCCTCGCCCGATTCCGTCTCCGTGACGCCGAGCCAGTACGCCGCGGCGCGGTACGTTCCCGTCGCCGGCGCGCTGTTCGTCGCGCAGGTCCTCGTCGGCGCCTATCTGGCCCACTACTATGTCGAACGAACCGGCTTCTACGGGATCGGCGACGCGCTCGATATCGATCTCGTGTCGCTGGTGCCGTTCTCGGTGGGTCGCACCTGGCACGTCAATCTCGGCATCCTCTGGATCACGACGCTGTGGCTCGCGGGCGGGCTCTTCCTGCCGGGGCTGTTCAGCGAGTGCGATCCGCCGTGGCAGGCCGAGGGCGCGACCGCGCTGCTGGGCGCGCTCGTCGCCATCACGGTCGGCGCGTTCGCGGGCGTCTGGCTCGGTACCCGCGGCGCGTTCGGTTCGCCCGGGAGCGGCAGTGACGACGGCGACCTCTGGTGGTGGCTCGGCAGCGAGGGCCTCGAGTACCTCGAGGTCGGTCGGGTCTGGAAACTGGGACTGCTCGCCGGCTTCGGCGTCTGGACGGGGCTGGTGCTCCGCGGCGTCAGACAACTGGACGAATCGCCGACCGGCCTGGGACACTTCATGACCTACGCCGGCGGCTCGATCGCGCTCATGTTCGCCGCGAGCATGCTCTACACGCCCGAGACGAACATGGCCGTGACCGAGTTCTGGCGCTGGTGGGTCGTCCACATGTGGGTCGAGGGCGTCTTCGAGTTCTTCGTCACTGCCGTCATCTCCGCCGCACTGGTGTCGATGGACCTGATCGAGAAGGCCGACGCCGAGAAGGCGATCCTCTTCGAGGTGTTCGCGATCATGGCCGCCGGCATCGTCGGCGTCTCGCACCACTACTGGTGGGTCGGCCTCCCCGACGTCTGGGTCCCCATCGGCACGACGTTCTCGACGCTCGAGTTCGTCCCGCTCGTCTTCGTCCTCTACCGGAGCATCGGCGAGTACCGCTCGCTGCGGGCCCAGGGCGAGGAGTTCCCCTACACGCTCCCGCTGCTCTTCATCGTCGGCTCCTCCGTCTGGAACTTCGTCGGCGGCGGGGTGCTCGGCTTCTTCATCAACCTGCCGCTGATCAACTACTACGAGCACGGGACCTACCTGACCGTCGCCCACGCGCACACGTCGATGTTCGGCGCCTTCGGCCTGCTCGCGCTCGGACTGGGCACCTACATCCTGCGGGTCGTCACCCCCGAATCGGCGTGGAACCCGACGTGGTTCCGCGGCGCGTTCTGGCTGACCAATATCGGGCTCACCGTCATGACCGTCGCCTCGCTGCTCCCGATCGGGTTCCTACAGCTGCAGACCGCCTATCAGGACGGCTACGCCGCCGCGCGCGACCTCGAGTTCTACGAACAGGACCACGTCCAGACGCTGCTGTGGGCCCGAACGCTCGGCGACACGCCGATGATCCTCGGTGCGCTCGCGTTCACCGCGGCGTCGATACGCCACCTCTGGGACGCCCGGAAGCAGCGGCTGGCGACCCAGTGACGGCTCGCGGGTCGCTCGAGCCCTCGCGGTTTCTCGCGTCGCTCGACGTCGGTCCGATCTCCGCTGTACCCGTCGTTCGACCGATAGCACCGGAGTCAGAAGGCTTAATCCGTTCTCGCGAGAAGGCGCCGGTATGAAGCGGCTCATCATCCACGGCGATCCCGGGATCCGGAAGGGGGCCATCGTCGACTACGACGGGACGGAACTGGTCTGCTTCGGGATCAATCGCAACGGCGAGTGGCACGGTCCCGAGGAGGTCCAGCTGTGGTGTACCGTCGGCACCGAGGACGAGTACGAGGACTACGAGAAGCGCAACTACACGCCCCACTTCCTCGATGTCGACCGCGTCGACGCCGAGGACGTCGACGTCGTCCGGACGAAAGCCAACCTCGCGGTCTGAACGCTGCCCGCCGATCCGATGTCGGCGCCGACGCATCCCCGAATTCTTTTGTGTCCACGGTCGATACTGTCGCGGCCACGGACAGATGTGTAGCTCCCACGACACCCGGCCGGCGACGTGCGAGGAAGGCGACGCTGAACGCGCCCGAACGCTCCGTTACGCGGACCGACTCGAGGCCGTCGCGGCCGGCGATCGAGTCCCCGGCGGGGTCGCAAAACCGATACCGACGCTCGAGTCAGGAGTCGGTACCATCGTGCGTACGTCGATCGAGACCGCCGAACGATCCCCCGAGAGAGCCGACGATGAGTGATTCGCTCGCCGAGGCCGTTCGGACCCGGTTTCGCGCGTTGCTCTCGACGGCGCGGTTCGGCCAGTTCGCCGGCGTCGGGATCGTCGGTGCGACCGTCGATATGGTCGGTCTCGCGCTGCTGGTCGACGTGCTCGAGCTCTGGTATCTGGGGGCGAAGACGATCTCGTGGGAGCTGTCGATCGTGGTCATCTTCGCGATCAACGAGCGCTGGACGTTCGCCAACTACGGCGTCATGACGCCTCGAGCGCTGGCGCGGCGGTTTCTGCGCTCGAACGCGGTTCGATTCGCGGGCTTTCTGGTGACGTTGACGGTGTACGCAGTGCTCGTCGATCGGTTCGACGTCTGGTATTTAGTGGCGAACATAATCGGGATCGCGATCGGTTTCTTCGTCAACTACACCTGCGAAAGCCTCTACACGTGGAAAGTCCATCACGACTGACGGTAGAAATCCCCATACGGCAGTCGAATCACAACCCTTAACTAGTGCACTCGGGTATGATGTGGTAGCGGGATGGGATAGCCAGGAGATTCCGGCGGGCTCATAACCCGCAGATCGGTAGTTCAAATCTACCTCCCGCTACTTTTCAGGGATTCAACGACGAACGACGAGCGTAGTCGTTCGAAACAGCTTCGCTGTTTCGTGATGACGAAAGACGCGTAGCGTCTTTCGAACCACGAGGAGAGAGTCCTGAGTCGCTGAAAAGACGACGAGTAGATTTGAACCAGACGAGACGCGCACAGCGGTCGCGAGCACGTCTCGGCGTAGTTCAAACCTCCCTCCTTCGATGCTTCGGCGCAAACGAAACAGTGAGCGCCATCCATAGCATGGGCGGAGTTTAACTGGGCGGCTCTCGAACAGAGTGAGGATAACGAGATGGTTCACTAGCGCGTCCCGATCCGTACTCGAGACGAGACGGCGTAACGCTCGCCCGATGCGAGCGGTACACGGATCTAAATATCACGGCACCGGTTCGCAAAATTGTTATATTTGAAACGCAGACCCAACTAGTAGCCCTGGATGACCCTCCCGTCGGATCGGTCTAACGACCGAGTAAGTAGACGTGCCGTGCTCGCCGCTGGAAGTACAGGAATCGCCGGCTCGGTAGCCGGCTGTACGGACCGAATACAGCAGCTCATCACCGGCACCGCCAGCGATCAGCTCTCGATAACGATCTTGACGCTGCCGACTGACAACGATCGGCAGGCCATCAAGATCGCCCGCCGACTCGAGGAGAAGCTCAAGGCGGTCGGTATCAACGTTCGGATAGAGCCCCGCGCCGATCCCGAGTTGCTGCAGACGGTCTTGCTCGAGCACGACTTCGATTGTTACATCAGTCGCCATCCGGGCGGCCACGACCCCGACTATCTCTACGAGACGTTTCACTCGAAGTTCGCCCCCGAGGCCGGCTGGCAGAACCCCTACGGCCTCGTGAACACCGAGATCGACGACGCGCTCGAGCGCCAGCGCTCGACGGCGGGCTCGGAACGCGAGCAAGCCGTCGGCGAGGTTCTCGACCGACTGGCGCAAACGCATCCGATCGTCCCGATCTGCGTTCCCGACGAGCGTCGACTCGTCAGAACGGATCGGTTCGACGGCTGGAACGACCACCACCTCGGGACGCGACTCGGCTTTCTCGGCCTCGAGCCCAAGGACGACGCGTTCGAGGACGACGTGGTCCTGAACGCGGTCATCACCGACTCGAGCCCCTCCAGAAACATCAACCCGCTGGCCGCGCCGTACCGCTATCGGGGCGCGTTCGTCGATCTCCTCTACGACTCGGTGGCGACCGAGGACGACGGCGAGATTCGGCCGTGGCTCGCCGAGGACTGGGAGTGGGACGACGCGGTCGCGACGGTCACGCTCAGATCGAACTGTCGGTTCCACGACGGCGAACCGGTCACCGCCGACGACGTCAAGTTCACGTACGACTTCCTGAACGACACCTCGCTCGGAGCGCGCGAGGGGCTGTCGCCGGCGCCGAGGTACCGCGGACTGGGAGACGCCGTCGAATCGGTCACGGCCGTCGACGATCGAACCGTTCGGATGCGATTCAGTACGAGCGACGAGGTCGGCGAACTGGCGTTTACGGTGCCGATCCTCCCGAAACACATCTGGAAGACGGCGGTCGAAGACAGCCTCGAGAGCGGTGCGAAGCCCATACAGGGGACGTGGGAGATCGTGACCACGGACGAGATCCCGACGATCGGCAGCGGTCCGTTCGCGCTCACCGAGCAGGAACCGCGTTCGCACCTCCGATTCGAGCGCTTCGACGACCACTTCACCCGCCGCGGATACGTCGACCTTCCGGAACCGCACGTCGACGAACTCGTCTTTCACGTCGAACCGAACAGCGGTGCGGCCGTCAACCAGCTCGAGGCGGGGAACGCCGACATGACGGCCTCCATTCTCGGATCGGAGACTGTCGGGGAGGTCCCGTCGGGCCTCGAACTCGTCGAGTCCGAATCGTGGACGTTCTACCACATCGGGTTCAACGTCAGGAATTCGCCGTTCAGCAACCTCCACTTCCGGCGAAACGTCGCCCGATTGATCGACAGGGAATCGATCGTGGCGGACGTCTTCAACGGGCAGGCGAGCCCGACCGTCACACCGGTCGCAGCGGAGTGGGTTCCCGACGACCTCGAGTGGGACGGCGAGGCACCATACGCGCCCTTTTTCCGTGATGAAACGGACAGTGAGGGTACGAGTGAACTGGACGTGGAACGGGCGAAGCGAGCCTTCGAACGGCACGGATTTCAGTACGACGAAGACGGAGAATACATCGTGAGGTCCTGATGCTCGCCGAGCTATTGACGCAGGTAGCGGTCGTCATCGTCGTCCTGCTCGTCGGGTTCGTCCCCCTCTGTATCGGCCGACACCGGTTTCGGAGGACCCGCCGCGAGTGGCGGGACCGGATGCGAGAGTCCGCACCCGTCGCGGGCGTGGTGCTCGTCGTGTTGCTCGCGAACCGGTTCACTCGACAGCACCTTCCCGATCTCTCCTGGGCGATCGACTGGAACCTGACGCCGACGTTTTACGCCATCGAAGGAGAGGCGATCGTCTGGTTTCAGCAGTTCGCCAGCCCGCCCGTCACGCGGTACTTTTCGTTCGTCTACATCTACGGCTACGTCTTCATTCTGATCTTCCCCGTGATCGCGTACTTCGCGCTGTCGGATACGCGACCGCTCAGAGAACTGTTGTCCGCCTACGCGCTCAACTACCTACTCGGACTGTTCCTCTACCTCCTGGTGATCGCCTACGGGCCGCGAAACATCATGCCCACCGAGATCGGGACCGTGCTGTACGATTTCCGGCCGCAGTATCAGTACCTGACTGGGGAGGTCAACCACAACACCAACGTCTTCCCCTCGCTGCACACCTCGCTGTCGGCGACGATCGCGATCTTCGCCTATCGAACGAGGGAGGAGTACCCGATCTGGTTCGCCGTCGCGGTTCCGCTGGCGGCGAGTATCGCGATCTCGACGATGTATCTGGGCATCCACTGGGCGATCGACGTCGTCGCAGGTATCCTGCTTGCGACCTTCACGGTGTACGCCGCCGACCGGCTCGTCGGCCGGTGGTCGCTCTCGGAGGACTTCGGCCTCGAGGTCGACGAGTACGCGGCCCGACTCCGGCGGCTCACGGGGACGAACGCGCCGGTCGATCCGTCTCCGTCCGCCGAGGACGACGAGTACGGCGACGCCGACGACGGGGCCGACGTCGAGAGTCCGTCGAACGACGAGCCGCCGACGGGCCGACGGTCAGAGGAGACGTGACCGTCACTCCCGGATCTCGATCTCGGTCGCGGCGACGAGTCCGCGGTCGGCCGCGTCCTCGCGATTGACCCGCGCCGCGAGCGTGTAGCGTCCGGGATCGACGGGTTTCCACTCGTTCTCCGCGATACGGATCCGCTGGGGCCACTCGCGACTGAATCGCTTGCGCTCGCTTCGAGCGAAGGAGAACACGTCGGGACGGTCGGGAATCGACCGTTCGAGCCGCGAGGCGGCCGTCGCTCCGTCGACGGTCCAGGTCCAGCGCTCCGGGGAGTCGGTCCGCAGTCGGACCGGGAACGGGAGCCGGTTGCGGAACTCGATGCCGACGGCGACGGACTCGCCGCGCTCGTAGACGTCGCGGTCGGTCGCGATCGAGACCTCGATGGCCCGCGTGCGAAGCGCGACGGGCGCGAACGCGTGGCTGAACGCGTCCCAGTCGATCGAGCGACGACCGTTCTCGCCCGCGTTCGCCGCGGGCGCGAACGGATCGTCCGCGTCTCGCTCGAGCGCGCTCGAGTCGTCGGCTCGTTTTCGCGTCATCGGTGGAACGGTGCCGTCTCGGACTCGTCCGACAGGTGGTCCGCGTACGTTTCGTCGAACCGGTGACAGGCGATCGAGCGGCCGTCGCTCTCGCCGTCATCGGTGGACTCGAGCCGCGGCCGATCGGTCTCGCACGGCGTCGCGAAGGCCGACGCGAGTCGGGCCCGCCCGTCGTCGAGTTCTCCGGCCGCGACGACCTCGAGTGCGTCCGAGAGGACACGCTCGGCGGCATCGTCCCGGAGTTCGACCGGGATATCGAACGCGTCGCGGATCGCCGCGGGGACGTCCGCGTCGGCCGCCGATGTGGTGAGTATCGACTCGAGACCGTCCTCGGCGTCGGCGAGCCGTCTCCGCAGGCGGAGGATCGCCCGGACCGTGTCGGACTCGAGGTCGTACTCGGCCGGCGAGAGCACCTTCGGACAGCGGGTGTGGAACCGACAGCCCGACGGGCGGTCGCTGGGATCGGGGACGGTGCCCTCGAGGACGATCCGGTCGCCCTCCCAGCGCGGGTCCGGTTCGGGGATCGCCGAGCGGAGGGCAGCCGTGTAGGGGTGTGACGGCCCGTCGAAGACCGCCTCGGTCGGGCCGATATCGACGATCTCGCCGAGGTACATGACGGCGACCCGGTCGGCGACGTGCTCGACGACCGAGAGGTCGTGAGCGATGAAGAGATAGGAGAGGCCGAACTCGTCTTGCAGGTCGGCCAATAGATTGAGGATCTGGGCCTGTACCGAGACGTCCAGCGACGACACCGGTTCGTCGCAGACGACGAACTCCGGTTCGACGGCCAGCGCGCGGGCGATGGCGATCCGCTGGCGCTGGCCGCCGGAGAACTCGTGGGGATATCGATCGGCGTGGTTCGGCGCGAGCCCGACGGTCTCGAGCAGGTCCCGAACGCGAGCGTCGCGCTCCTCGGGCGGGACGATGTCGTGCACCTCGAGGGGTTCGCCGACGATGTCGCCGACCGGTAGCCGCGGGTTCAGGCTCGCGCCGGGGTTCTGGGAGACGTACTGGACGTTCGTCCGCATCGCCCGGAGTTCGGACCGGGTGCAATCGGTCAGGTCGGTGCCGCGATAGGACACCGCGCCGGCGGTCGGCTCGGTGAGCCGGAGCAGCGACCGGGCCAGCGAACTCTTGCCGCAGCCGCTCTCGCCGACCAGCCCGAGCGTCTCCCCCTCGCGGACCTCGAGGTCGACGCCGTCGACGGCCGTGACCGTGCGTTCGTTGCCCAGCAGTCGATCGAGGAAGCCGTCGGACGTCGTGTACTCCTTCTCGAGGCCCTCGACGCGAAGCAGCGGTTCGTCGTCTCGATCGCACCCGCCGTCTCTGTCGGTATCGCCGTCGCTCATTCGAACTCGCCTCCGGTTCCGTTTCCGTCCCCGTCTCCGTCCGCGTCCCTGACGACGACGTGGTAGTCCAGTCCCCCCTCCAGGTCGCCGGTGTACTCGTGGCAGGCGGCGAGGTGGTCGTCGGGCGGTACGTCGACCGGCGTCGCGGCGCTGCCGGTCTCCGCCTCGACGAGCGACGGCTCGCGGATCGCACAGCAGTCCTCGGCGTAGGGACAGCGCGGGTGGAATCGACAGCCAGTCGGCGCGTCCACGAGATCCGGCGGCGTCCCGGGAATCGTCGGTAGCCGGTCGCGGTCGTCGCCGAGCCGGGGGATCGACGCCATCAGTCCGACCGTGTAGGGGTGTTTCGGGTCGTAGTAGAGGTCGTCGACGGGCGCGCGCTCGACGACCTGCCCGGCGTACATGACCAGGACGCGATCGCAGCGTTCGGCGACGACGCCGAGGTCGTGCGAGACGAACTGGATCGCCGCGTCGAACTCCGCGGCGAGGTCCTCGAGCAACTCGAGGAGTTGGGCCTCGACCGTGACGTCGAGTGCGGTCGTCGGCTCGTCGCAAACGAGCAGGTCGGGATCGCAGGACAGCGCCATCGCGATGACGACCCGCTGTTGCTGGCCGCCGGAGAACTCGTGAGGGTAGTCGGTATAGCGGCTCGCGGCGTCGGGAACCCCGACGCGCTCGAGGAGCTCGATCGCCCGCTCGCGTGCCCGCTCGTCGGTGACGTCCCTGTGGGCGCGGATCGCCTCGGCGATCTGTTCGCCGACGGTGTAGACGGGGTTGAGCGCCGTCTCGGGGTCCTGAAACACCATCGCGATCTCGTTTCCGCGAACCCTTCGGAGTTCCTCGTCGGAGCACTCGAGGACGTCGCGGCCGTCGAAGCGGATCTCGCCGCCGACGATCTCGCCGGGCCCCTCGATCAGCCGAAGCAGGGCGAGGCTGGTGACGGTCTTGCCGGCGCCGCTCTCGCCGACGACGGCGACCGTCTCGCCCCGGTGGACCTCGTAGCTGATCCCGTCGACCGCGCGGACCACGCCGTCGTCGGTGTAGAACTGCACGACGAGGTCCTCGACTTCGAGCAGCGCCACGCTATCGACGCCTCCGTTCGGCGGTGTCGCCCCGCGGATCCAGCGCGTCGTTGATCCCGTCGCCGACGAGGTTGATCGCCATCACGAACAGGAAGATCGCCAGCCCGGGGAAGGCGGTGAGATGCCAGTGACCGCTGGCGATCGCGTCTCGTCCGTCCGCCAGCATCGACCCCCACTCGGCGGTGCTCGGCTCGAGTCCGAGGCCGAGAAAGCCCAGCGCCGCGGCCGTCAGAACGACCGTCCCGACGTTCAGCGTCGCCTGCACGACGACGGGGGCGACGGCGTTCGGAACGACGTGTCTGGCGATGATGATTCGGTCCGGCGTCCCGAGGGCCTTCGCGGCAGTGACGTACTCGCGTTCCCGAACCGAGAGGATCTCGCCGCGCAACAGGCGGGCGTAGCCGATCCAGCCGGTCAGCGCGAGCGCGGCGACGACGTTCCAGTAGCCCCGGCCGACGACCGCGACGACGGCGATCGCGAGCACCAGAAACGGGAACGCGTAGAGGATGTCGACCAGCCGCATGATGATCTCGTCGACCCAGCCGCCGAAGTAGCCGGCGATCGCGCCCAGCGGGACCCCGACGATCAGCGCGAGCGCGACGGCGACGACCCCGATGCTGAGACTGAACCGGCCGCCGACGAGGACCCGCGAGAACTGGTCGCGGCCCGCCCAGTCGGTTCCGAACGGGTGGGCCGGCGACGGACCGGCGTTGGTGGGGCCGACGTACATCTCGGCGGGATCGTACGGCGCCAGCGAGAACGGCTGGACGGTGATCGTGTACTCGGCGACCGAGAACGCGATCGGCCGGGCGAAGACCGCGACGACCGAGAGCACCGCGATGATCGCGAGCCCGAGTACGGCCGTTCGGTTCGCTCGGAAGCGGCGCCAGAAGTCCTCGAGACGCCTTCGAGAGACGGTATCTGGCTCGATCGCTCGGTCATCGGTCGACCGGCCGTCGGCCCAGGGGTCGCCGGCGGCGTCGGCGCGGTCGGCCGCGACGGCCTCGTCGAACCCCTCGATTCGAATGCGGCCGCGATCGGTCGTGGATCGGTCCCGTGTTTCGCGTGTCATCGGTCGTGTGTCATCAGTCGTGTGTCACCGTTCGTATCTGATCCGCGGGTCGAGCGCTGCGTAGACGATATCGACGAGCAGGTTCGCGACGACGACCGAGACGGCGATGACCAGCACCGTCGCCTGGACGGTCGGGACGTCGCGCCGTCCGATCGCGCCGACGAGGAGCCGCCCCGTGCCGGGCCAGGAGAACACCTGCTCGACGACCACCGCGCCGTCGATGAGGAGGGTCAACTGGAGGCCGGCGACGGTGACGACGGCGATCAGGGCGTTGCGCAGGACGTGCTTGCAGATCACCGTCCGCTCGCGCAGTCCCTTCGCGCGGGCGGTCCGGACGTACGCCGCGTTCAGTTCCCGGCGCATCGACGAGCGCAGCAGGCGAGTGATGAGCGCGGCCGAGGCCGTGCCGAGCGTGATCGTCGGCAGGACCAGAAACCGCAGGGTCTCGAGGCTCAGCAGCGGCGCGTCCGGCGGAATGACCCGGAACCAGCCGAGGCGGACGCCGAAGACGAACAGGAGAACCAGGCCCAGCCAGAAGTTCGGCGTCGCGATGCCGGCGAGGGCCGCGACGCGGCTGACCTCGTCGGCGGGCTCGCCCCGCTTGACGGCCGCGATGATACCCGCCGGAATCCCGATCAGGAGCGAACAGAGCCACGCCGCGCCGCCGAGTGCGAGCGTGTAGGGCAACCGATCGGCGATCGTCGCCCCGACGTCGCGACCGGTGATCGGTGACTCGCCGAACTCGAGGACGATCGCGTCGCGCAGCCAGAGCAGGTACTGCTCCCAGATCGGGCGGTCGAGGTTGTACTCGGCTTCCAGCGCCTCCCTGACGGCCGGGTCGACCTCCCGAAACCCGAGCGCGGCGTCGACCGGACTCCCCGGCGTCAGGTGGAGCAGCGAAAACGTCAGGGCCGTCACACCCAGCAGTACCGGAACCGTCACCAACACCCGCTTTACGACGTAGTTCGCCAGGGTCATCTGAACCGAGTTCGATCGGTGCTCAGCTGAAGTACTCGTCGACGATGCGCGCTTCGAACTCCGGATCCACGAACCGCTCGTGCATCGGAGAGATCGGCGTGTAGGCCGCGGTTCCGGCGCCGTGGAACGCGTCCTCGATGATCCGCTCGCGCGGGATCAGCTGGCCGATCCCCCGCCGGACCTTCGGATTGGAGAACGGCTCGAGGTAGCTCGGATAGCCCAGGAAGTCGACGGCGGCGCCGGTCGTCCGGTCGACGACGAACGCGTCGTCGGCTTCGAACGTCTCGAGGCTCTCGTTCGGGAGCCCCGTGGTCAGGTGGATATCGCCTGCCTCGAGGGCGCCGCGTCGGGCCGACGAGTCGGTGATAATCCGCATCGTCACGGTCTCGATCGGCGGAGTCGCGGGGACGCCGTTGCTCCCGTCGTGCCAGTGGTCCTCGTTGGCGACCAGCCGCCAGAGCGTGGCGGGCTCGTGTTTCTTGAACGCGTACGGGCCGGTTCCGACCGGCCGCTTCGAGATGTCGTGCGTACCGTCCGCGACGGCTTCCGGGAGGATCGGCACCTGCGCGATCGCCGTTTCCAGCGGTCCGTACGGCTTTCGGAGGGAGATCTCGATCTCGTGGTCGCCGAGGATCTCCGCGCTCTCGTACCAGTTGTACACGTCCCGTTCGCTCGGCGTCCCCTCGTATCGCTCGAGGGTCGCACGGACGTCCGCGGCGGTGAACGGCTCGCCGGTGTGAAATCGGACGTCCTTTCGCAGGTCGAACCGCCAGGTCGTCTCGTCGATTCGGCGCCAATCGGTCGCGAGCAGCGGCCGAACGCTCCCGTCGAAGTCGATCTCGAGGAGCTGTTCGTAGACGAGGCCGGTGACCATATACGAGACGTCGTCGGCCGTCTGGACCGGATCGTAGCTGTCGATCTCCGTTCCCGCGTCGCCGACGAGTTCGGTCGCTCCGGTGGTGAGTTCCGTGTAGGTTCCGAGCGTCGGCGCGTAGATCGATTTGTACTCGTCACCGGGGACCGGATACGTCCGGAATCCCTCGATCGCGTCGGCTCGATAGGTGACGATCTCTTCGGGGGCGCGAACGAACGACAGCGGCGATTCTTCGACGAGTAGTTCCTGTAACTCCTCGTAGATCTCGACGCGCTCGTCGCCGTCGACGGTCGCGACCCCCTCGTCGATGAGGTCGTCGACCCGCTCGTTTTCGTAGTGGTTGATGTTGAGGCCGGTCGGGGCGAAACTGTCGGAGTGAAAGCCCGGATAGACGTACTGATGCGGATCCCAGCCGCCGATAAATCCCAGACAGACCAGCGCGTTCTCCTCGTTGGCGGCCATGTTGTTGACCAGATCGATGTACGAGGTCCACTCGAGAGTCTCGAACTCGACGGTGAACAGGTCGGTACTGTCCAGTTCGCGCTTGACCAGCTGCGCCCACCGTTTCCGCCCGTTCGTCTCGGCATTGGAGTAAATCGTCGTCTCGACGGGCGGTTCGACGCCCGCCTCCCGGAACCCCTCGAAGATGAGTCTCTCGGGATCGCTATCGAGTTCGATCCCCTGGTCGGTGCTAATACAGCCGGCCGTGCCGACGGCGCCGAACCCCCCGAGTCCGGCGAGCACCGATCGACGAGGGAGTCGGACGGAATCACCCTCACCAGTGTGTCCCATTGGGAATGGATACCCAGTCCGCTACTATATTCCTTGTCACCGAGCGCTCAGCTGTCGATTTTGTCACTAATAGTGATATCCGATCGATTCGTGACCGATCGACTCGCCGGATGCGCGACGCCTACGAGTCGCCGTCCTCGTCGACGATGACGACCTCGCCGTCGACGACGTCGACGTTGATCAGCGTCTTGACGTCGTAGCCGGCGTCGGCGGCCTTGTTCTCGCCGCCGACCTTCTTGATGACCGCGACCGTGTCGATGACCTCCGCACCGATCTCGTCGAGGGCGTCGAGGACGGCCGCGAGCGTGCCGCCCGTCGAGAGGACGTCGTCGAGGACGAGCACGCGCTCGCCCTCGCGGACGTCGTTGATGTACATCTCGTTCTCCGAGTAGCCGGTCTTCTGGGAGATGGCGACCTCGTCGTCGAGGCCGTACTGGCGCTTCCGGATCACGGTCAGCGGGATGTCGGTCATCAGCGAGACCGCGGTCGAGATGTGAATGCCCATCGCGGCGGGCGTGACGATTCGGTCGACGTCCTCGAGTTTCGCTTTCCGAATGATTCGGATGACGATCTCTCGGAGCAGGCCGGGGTCGAGCTTCGGGACACCGTCGCTGATCGGGTGGACGAAGTAGTGGTAGCCGTTTTTCTCGATGATCGGCGCCTCGAGAAGGGACCGCTTCAACTGATCCATGCCGTGGGTCGGACGGTGGCGGAGTAAAAGTTGACGATCCGCTCGAGCCGTATGCGGTCGACTCCCACGGACGAACGGCGGCCCGGCGTCGACGGCCGCCGCTACTTTTCGCTCGTGAAACTGAGTTCGGGCGGCTGATCGCCGTGGCCGAGTCGCATGTTCCGCTCGTGGTAGATGTGGGCCGCCGCCGCCAGCGTCACCGTCAGGGCGATGATCGCGGCCCACGTCAGGTCCGACAGCAGCGTCAGCGGATAGATCTCGAGCCACAGCGCGGCCACCAGCGCGGAACTGATCGCCCCGAGCGAGAGGTACAGTTCGCGCCAGGCGAACTCGTGGCCGGGGACGATCTCCAGATAGATGCTGATGTCCCGCGTTCGGTCGGTCGCCTCGATGACGCCCTCGTCGGAGTCGAACACGAGGATGCCCGACTCGTCCATCTTCGGGAGGTGAGTCTGCTGAAGGGTCGTGTAGACGCGTTTCCGCTGTTCGGGCGTCACCTCCTCGGGGACCGTGTCGTACTCCCAGGCGGCGACCTGCTGGGCGAGATCGCCGAGTTCGACGGGGCGACTGTCCTGTTTCAGGTACTGGAGGACGTAGCGTCGCCGCTGATTGCGCAGCACTTCGAAGATTTCGCCCTTCGAAAGCGGGCCGCTCTCGTCGGGCTCGTCGGCTCCGTCAGCCCCGTCCGTTCTGTCCGCTCCGTCCGTTCTGTTCGTTCCATCCGTTCTGTCCGCTCCGTCCGTTCTGTCCGTTCCGTCGGTTTCCTCGGGTCGTCGTCGCTGTTGTTGGGCCACGTCGAGTCACCTCGCGCCGTCGATCGAGTCCCGCTCGAAACCGCTAGCGGTAGCGAAGGACACCCATCCCGTGATCGAACCATCCATTGAGACTGTTCGCATAGCTGTTACGTCGTCGCACGAACGCCTCGTATATAATTCTCTTGCCCCGCTTGACCCCGATTTCGGAAACTTCAGTTCTGTTACAAAGAGTTGTCGTCGACGACCGCCGCGATCGAGTCGGCGATCTCGCCGCCCAGTCCCGCCTTCGTCCCCTCGTAGCGGGCGGCGTCGGTTTCGTGGACCAGCAGCGCCGCGGTCCGATCGGCCCCCATCACGCTCGCGTCGTTGGCGACGACGAAGGCCAGGCCCGCGCGCTCGAGCGTCTCGCGGGCCTTCTCGATCATCGCCCGCTCGTCTCCCGAGGTCTCGGTCTTGAAGCCGACGATCGGCAGGTCGGGTCGCTCCTCGCGGATCTCGTCGATGAGTTTCGGCGTCGGCTCGAGGTCGAGCGAGAGCTGTTGGCCCGAGCGGATCTTCTCGTCGCTGCCCTCGACCGTGTAGTCGCCGATCGCGGCCGCCGAAACCAGCGCGTCCGCGTCCGCACAGGCCTCGCGGGTCGCCGCGAGCATCTCGCTCGCGCTCTCGACGCTCCGAACCGCGGCGTAGGGGAGGTCGCCCTCCCCGTCGGTCTCGGGCGGTCCGCCGTCGGCCGCGATCGATCGTGGGCCGACGACGCCGTGGACCAGCGTCACGTCCGCGCCGCGAGCGTAGCAGGCCCTCGCGACCGCGCGTCCCATCTTCCCCGACGATCGGTTGGTGATCACGCGCACCGGATCGATCGACTCCGCCGTCGCGCCGCTGGTGACGACGACGCGCTGGCCCTCGAGCGGGCGCTCGCCGGCCGCGCGGGCGACGTCGGTGACGATCGCGTCCTCGCCGGCGATCTTGGCCTTCCCCTCCTCGAGGCGCGGGTCGACGAAGTCGACGCCCCACTCCGCGACGGTGTCGATGGCCTCGAGGACGCCTGGGTGGTCGTACATCGGTTCGTGCATCGCGGGGGCGATCACGACCGGCGTGTCGGCGCCGAGCGCGGTCGTCGCGCAGGTCGTCACGGGCGTGTCGTCGACCGCGCCGGCGATCTTGCCGACCGTGTTCGCCGTCGCCGGCGCGATCAGGAGGACGTCGGCCCAGCCGTCGTAGCCACAGAGGTCGACGTGTTCGACGCTCCCGGTGATCTCCGTGACGACGTCGTCGTCCGTCGCGAACTCCACGGCCCAGGGGTGGATGATCCCCTGTGCGCTTTCGGTCATCACTCCGCGCACGTCGGCCCCCTGTCGCCGGAGCTCGTGGGCCAGTTCGACCGTCTTGACGGCCGCGATCGACCCCGTCACCCCGAGCGCGACGTTGACTCCCTCGAGCATGGGTCGCTGTTCTCACGGGGACGTGTTAAGGATAGCGAGCCGATTTCGAGCGCCGGTTTCCCCGCACCGATTCCGCGCTGCGGCCGGGCGGTCGGGTAGCAGGTCTTTACGTGCGGCCCGCGACGGGTCCGACGATGGCTACCGAGGCGACGTTTACGGTCCCGTCAGACGCGTTCCCGCTGGGGAGCGTGTTCGAACGGTTGCCGGACGTGACGGTCGAACTGGAGCGGATCATCCCGGCGCGAGACGTGGTGGTGCCGTACTTCTGGGTTCGCGGCACGGAAGTCGACGACATCGAGAGCGCGTTCGCCGATCATCCGGGGGTCGAAGACATCCGGCTCGTCGATTCCGTCGGCGACGAGTACCTGCTGCGCGTCGAGTGGTCGCTGGAGTACGACGGCGTCCTGAGTACGCTGACGGCGACGAAGATTCCGCTCATCGAGGCGGTCGGGACGAACCGGCAGTGGACGTTCGACGTTCGCGGCGACGACCGAAGCGACATCGCGTCCTTTCAGCGCCGGTGCCGGGAACTGGACATTCCGATCACGCTGACGAAACTGCACGCGCTGACGCCGATCGAAACGGACACCGAGTCCGCGCTGACCGATCCGCAGCGTGAGGCGCTGGTACTCGCCTACGACCGCGGATATTTCAACTCGCCGCGCGAGGTGACGATGGCGGAACTGGGCGACGAACTCGGCATCTCTCAGCAGGCCGTCGCCTCCCGCCTCCGACGCGGTATCGATCGAATTCTCGGACGGACGCTTTCCGCGATCTCGTCTCCGTCTCCGGGAGGTACTTAAGGGAGTTGTATACTAAAAAGGACACCTCAACCGGATCGCGTTCAATTTACGCGCTAATGAGTGGGGACTCGTCCGCGGTCGCTGCGGTTCTCGAACCGTCCCGAGGAGAGATGCGCTTCTGGCACCGCGTTATTCCGGCACTGGGACTGATATTTCTCCTCAGCGCGGGCATCAGATCGGCCGCCACGCTGGCCGAGGGCGGGCTCCTGCTGGAGGCGGTGCTCGATCTGCTGTTGGCCGGTTCGCTCGGCGCCGTCTTGCTCTATATCGGTATCTGGCTGCCGACGACGACGATTCGGCCCGAGTTCTATCCGCGCATCGTCGCGTGGGTCCTCGCCGGCATCGCCGTGATGGGAGTGGTCCTCGGGCTGCGCGTTCTCCATCCCGGCGTCACCGTCCAGTTCACGTTCGGCACCCAGGCGGTCCTGTTAGCGACCGGTTCGATCGCGGGCCTCGGGATCGGTATCAACGAGGCGCAGGCGCTCATCCACGCCGAAACGCTCGAGGAGCGAAACGACGCGTTACAGCGAACCGAGCAGCGCCTCGAGGAGGCGGTCGCGCAGTTGGAGGACTCGAACGAGCGGTTAGAGCAGTTCGCCTACGCCGCCAGCCACGACCTGCAGGAACCCTTGCGGATGGTGCGGAGTTATCTGCGACTCATCGAGAGCCGACACGGGGACGACCTCGATTCGGAGTGCGAGGAGTTCCTCGCGTACGCCGCCGACGGCGCCGAACGCATGCAGTCGATGGTCGACGGCCTCCTCGAGTACTCGCGGGTCGACACCGGCGGCGACTCGTTCGACGCCGTCGATCTGGACGCCGTGTTCGACGACGTGCTCACCGACCTCCAGTTGAAGATCGACGAGACCGACGCCGAGATCACGCGGGAGCCGTTGCCGACGGTCGAGGGCGACGAGCGACAGTTACGGCAGGTGTTCCAGAACCTGGTCTCCAACGCGATCGAATACAGCGGCGACGAACCGCCGCGAGTCCACGTGACGGCGGCGCGCGAGGACGCGACGTGGACGATTTCGATCCGCGACGAGGGGATCGGGATCGACCCCGACGACGTCGACCGTATCTTCGAGATCTTCCAGCGGCTCCACTCGAGCGACGAACACCCCGGTTCGGGAATCGGACTGGCGCTGTGTAACCGGATCCTCGAGCGCCACGAGGGCGAAATCATCGTCGATTCGGAGCCCGGCGAGGGATCGACGTTTTCGATGACGCTGCCGGCCGACGGCGATTCGACCACCGCATCGACTGCCGTCGATGGATCGGAGTAACTGACCGGACGGAGCGATGGACCGAACCGTCACGCTTTCTCGACGGGCGACGAGAACGGGTTCGATACTCGCCCCGCGTCTCCGACCGAATCGACGATCCGTTACCGACCGGACGGAACCAGCGGATTCGACACCTCGCTCGTGACGTACTCGTGGCGCTTGCCTCGCAGGCGCATCGCTGTCAGCGCCTTGTGGGTCGCCGGATCCGCGAACAGCGCCCGTTCGTCGCGTCGAACTCGAGCGTCGGGGACCGTTCCCTCGGCGCGAATCTCGTCGAACGCTCGCTCGCACTGCTCACGGACCCGCGACCAACACGCGCGCTCGTCGACGTCCAGTTCGTGGCTGATCGTCGCGACCAGTTCCGCCAGGTGGTTCTGGAAGAGCGCGTAGTACAGCTTCCGGTGCAAGTCCTCCTCGCCGTCGGCGTCGAGGTCCGAATCGGGATAGGGATCGACCGAGAGGCCGCGGTCCTCGAGTCGGCCGCCGTGAATCCGAATCCCGCCGAGGTCGCGGACGAGCGTCGCCACCGGCCGCGCGTCCGCGGCGTCGAAGACGAGCAGACTGTTCTGGAGGTGACTCTCGAGGGCGATGCCGTACTCGCACAGCAACAGGAGTTGCTCGGGGACGACGACGCCGGCATACCGCTCGAGGAACGCCGGGGCCGCCTCCGCGGTGCTCGTCGTCTCTCGGCTCGCCCCGTATCGCTCGATCAGATCGCGGACGAGCGGTCGTCCCGTGATCGGCGAGTCGGCGACGAGACTCGAGGCGACGACCGACACCGCGCCGTCGGGGCCGTTCCGGACGAGCGGGTGGGCCTCGGGGCTCGTCCGCAGCAACCCCGAGAGGTGGCGGGCGTCGTCGAAGCCCTCGCCGCTGGGATGGGGCCCCTCCGGCGGATAGTAGCACGCCGCTGCGGGCTCGGCCAGCAACCCCAGCGTCTCGAGCGACTCTCGGCGGTCGATCGCTCGCACGACGTCGGTCACCTGCGGGCCGTTCGCCACGGCGTGGGGCGACAGCGTCCGGACGACGTTGGTCGTCTGGACGGGGATCGCGAGTTTGAGGCGCGGCAGCGGTCCGTCGACGTGCGCCGTCCGATCGGTGTCGTACGGCACCACCGTGCGGAGGTTCAGTTGCGGCGTCGCCGGGTGTGCGTAGTCGGGAATCGGCGCGACGCGACCGTCGGCGATCCGATCCGCGTACCGATCCGGAATCGTCCGGTGGTACTGGAGCGGATGCACGGGAACGACGGCGTACTCGTCCGGCGTCCGGGCGGGCGGGAGCGCTCGAGCGAGCGCGTCCTCGAGTCCGGCGAACGTCGCGAGCAGGCGGTCGGTCAGGCGCTCATCGCCGGTCGGGTGATCGCGAGCCCGCGTCTCGAGGGCTGACTCCCGCTCGACGGCGACGAACCGGAGGTCGATCCGGTCGGTGAACTCCGGCGCGTAGGCGAGCCCCTCGGCGGGGGTCATCCCGCGCCGGATCTTGCCGCTCGGGTGGAACGGATGGCCGTCGGTGACGATCCGCTCGAACGCGGCGGCGGCGTCGGCCGCCGGAATCCCGTCGGCGACGGCCTCGAGCGGGGGTTCGTCCGCGTCCGCGTCGCGGTCGACGGCGCTCGCGTGGACGGCGGCGGCCAGCCGCGCGAGCGCCAGATTGGCGACGCTCTCGGCGATCTCGCCGCGGATCCGCTCGGACTGCGCGGCGTCGCTGAACGCGCCCTCGCACTCGAGGATCGGGACGAGATCCACGGGATGGTCCAGCGGCGCGGCGGTTCCGTCGAACCAGCGATAGAGCGGTCCGACCGGTCGAAACCGGTCGTAGCCGTGTCGCGTCGCGATCGGGATACACAGGACGCTCTCGGCGGCGGGACAGGGAACGAGCGCGAGGCGGCGACACGTCTCGGGAACCGTCGCGGCGACGTCCTCGACGATCGATCGGCGGTCTGCCCCCTCGAGCGCCGCGAACGACGCGTCCTCGCCCGACGGAGGACGCCGTGACGCCGGCGACTCCGACTCGAGATCGACGAACCGTGCCGCGGCGAGTCCGGCCGGATCGCCGCGAAGCAGCCCGCGGGCGAATCGGTGAGCGATCTCCCGACGAGCGTCCGCGAGGGCCTCGAGATAGGCCGTCTCGGCCGGCCTCGAGAGCCCGTGCTGGCGGGCGTATCGGGTCGCGGCGCCGAACGTCGCCCGTTCGGCCGCCGTCCGGAGGCGTTCGCGATCGCGAGGCCCGCTGTTCGTCCCGGTCATGGTCGATCGGTAGTGGGACGGCGTTCCACGTGGTCCGTGTTAACTCATCGGCCGGCGGCCACTGGTCGCGAGTCCTCGCGAACGAGACGGGCTTCAGTCCTCGTCGTCCCCGTCTCGCTCGACGCTCGGGTGCATCGTCGGCCGCTCGTCTAACGGCTCCGCGAAGGCCTCGAGCATCGTCTCCCGCGCCACCTCGTCGCGTTCCCGTCGCTCTTCGTCGCCGATCTCCTCACAGCCCGGCGGGACGTCGCGATCGCGGCCGGTGAAGTAGCCCTCGGGAACGACCCAGTCCTGATAGAACGGGACCTCGGAGTCGTAGATGACCGCGAGGGCGACTTTCGCGCCGTGGCCGGCCGCGACGACCGCCTGGTGGGGTTCGTCCGCGATTCGACCCGCGGCGTAGACGCCGTCGACGGCCGTCCGCCCGCCGTCGCCGACGCTCACGAAGTGTTTGTTGCCCCGCTGCATGCGGCCGACGTCCAGCGGCTCGAGGTAGTCGCTGTTCGGCCACGAGGCGGCGAGAATCCGTCGCGCCTCGAGGGGCTCGCCGCCCGCCGTCTCGAGGACGAACCCCTCCTCGAGTTCGCCTTCGGTGACCGGTTCGGCGTGCGTCACGCGCCCGAGTTCGAACGCGGCACCCGCCGTTCGCGCCTGTTCGCGAGTCAGTTCCAGGTACCGGCGAGCGTCGACTCCGTTCGGGAACCCGGGGTAGTTCTCGAGGCTGGCGTTTCGCGCGAGGATCGACTCCCCGCCGTCGACGACGAGGGTATCGAGGCCCGCTCGAGCGGTGAAGATCGATGCGGCGAGGCCGGCGACGCCGCCGCCGACGATACAGACGTCTCGCATGGCCCGCCCTTGACCGCCTCGAGTATAGAAGGTTGCCGTCCGGTGGGCCGCGTCGCGGTGGTCAGTCGCCGCCGACGACGCGCGGCCCGCTGCTCGAACCGACGTCCGGCGTCCGCAACACCGTCTCGTCGGTCTCCTCACCGAGCGCCTCGAGCCGGACGCTCGAGTCCGGGCCCAACGCCGGCGAGGCCGTCGACCGCGACTGGTTCGAGGCGACCCTCGATCGGTACTCTCGGAAGCGCGGCTGGGGATCGGACGGCCGGCCGACGCGAGCGACCGTCGAGCGACTCGGACTCGCCGAATCGGTCGACGACGACTCGCTCCTCGCGGAGGCGTCGGATCGCGGGGACTGAATCGGAACGCGGTCCGGACACCGCCCGTTCATGTGAGTAATTCGATAGATTTTTGGACCGCGCCGGTGAATTCGTCGGGTGATGCTCGCGACCATCGCGTTCGTGCTCGCGCTGGCTCTCGGTCCGTTCGTCGCCTTCCGCGCGTACGCTCACCGGGTCGAGTCGACGGACGCATCGGTCGAGGACCGCCTCCACCGGCTCAACCGGGTCCAGCAGGGCGGCGGGTTCGTCCTGCCGATCGCCGCCGTGATCGGCCTCCATCTCCTCGAGCTGGTCGAGCGGACGACCGACGCCGTCGGGGCGATGGGTCCCGAACTGTTCGGGATCGGCGTCCTCGAGTTCGCCGTCATCACGGTCGTCTCGTTCGGGCTGGCCGCCCTCCCGCTGGTGTCGATGGCGCTCGGGACGTATCCGACGGTCCGCTCGCTGCGGGACACGTCGGCATCGCCGTGGCGGATCGCGAAGGGCGTCCTCGCGGTGATGGGGATCGTCGCCGTCACGGCCGCGATATCGATCGGCGGCTTCCTCGCGTTCCTGTCGACCGTCGATCCGTCGCTCCCGCTCCTCGTCGGCGGCTTCGCCGTCCTCGTCGCCGCCGTCTACGGCCTCTCGCCGTACCTGATCGCCGTCTTTCAGGATCGGGTCCCCCTCGAGGGCGACGACCGCGAGCGGGTCGAACGGCTCTGTCGGGAGCTGGGATATCGACCCCGCGGGCTCTACCTGCTCGAGGGCGAGTCGACGAAGACCGCGAACGCGCTCGTCGCCGGGACGGTCCCGGGGTTCCGGTACGTCTTCCTCACCGACTACCTCCTCGCGGAGTGTGACGACGACGAACTGCGTGCGATCCTCGCCCACGAGTTCGGCCACGTCGCCGGCCGTCACCTCTGGCAGCGAAGCCTCCTGACGGTGGCCGTCTTCGGCGGCTGGATGGTCGGGTTCGAACCCCTCGGAATCGGCGCCCTCGAGGAGCGGTTCGGGTTCCTCGGCATCTTCCTGCCGCTGATGGCGCTGTTCGCGCTGTATCAGGTCGTCCTCCTCGGCGGCCTCGCGCGCTGGCAGGAGTTCCGGGCCGACGCCTACGCGGCCCGTCAGGCGGGCCGCGACGCGACGCTCGCGGCCCTCGAGACGCTCGCCGACGCGAACGATACCCGCCGCGACGCGGGGCTGCTCTACACCCTCGCGACGCAGCACCCGTCGATCGACGATCGGCTCGAGGCGGTTCGCGACGCCGGCGGTCGTGACGGCGACGACGGCGCGGATCGGCCGCCGGTGGCCCCGACCGAGTGAGCGGGAATCGCTCGCCGAAACACGAATTCTTACTTTCGGGTCCGTCGTAGGGGGAGTCGTGGACAGAATTCTCCTCAGTACACTCGTCTATCGCCCGCCCGAGGAGGTCTTTCCGTACGTGCGGTCGTTTACCGACTATCCGCGGTACTCGGAACACCTCAAGGACGTTCGCGTTCACGGCGACGGCGACGTCGGCTCGGTCTACGACCTGAAGCTGGCGTGGTGGAAGCTCAGTTACACCGCCCGCTCGGAGGTCGTCGCCGTCGACGCGCCGTCGTCGCTCGAGTGGCGGCTGACGAACGACCTCGACGCCCGCGGCGAGTGGCGCGTCGAACCGGAGCCCGAATCGGCCCCCGAGGGCGAGGAGACGGCGAGTCGGATCTACTTCGAGGC
Organism: Haloterrigena sp. KLK7; assembly: GCF_037914945.1. Taxonomy (NCBI): domain Archaea; kingdom Methanobacteriati; phylum Methanobacteriota; class Halobacteria; order Halobacteriales; family Natrialbaceae; genus Haloterrigena; species Haloterrigena salinisoli. The sequence goes on along the minus strand of NZ_CP149787.1, from coordinate 615,687 downwards.
GGTCTACGATCCGCACTCGGCCGACGAGAACGCGCTCTCGCTTCCCCGGTTCGTTTCGCTGGACTGGGTCATCAAGAAGGTCGAACCGAAACTCCTCGGAGAGGCCGAGGAGGTCGTCCAACGGCTCGTCGCCGACATCGAGGGCCGTCCCCGCGAGGTCGAGCTGACGGTCCACGAGATGCCCTGAGAGACGGGACGGCCGAACCGGCGATTTCGGTCCGGAGCGTGCGTTTTCGACCCGAATCGGGATCGAGACCCTCACGCTCGTCGACTGCGGCGACCGATGAGCAGCAGGAACAGGACGAACGAGACGGACGTGGCACACGCGAGTAGCGGCCACGCGTCGCCGTAGCCGCGAGCGTCGACGATGTAGCCGAACGTCGCCGGCGCGACGAGCGCGCCCGAGTTGAGCGCGAGCTGGCCGCCCGCGGTGGCGCTCCCGATCCCGTCGTCCGGCACGATCGAGCCGATACACGAGTAGTAAACGCCCGTGAAGCCGAGGATGAACGTGCCGAGCAGCGCGAACGAGAGCAGGACGGCGAGCGGCGTTTCGACGAGCGGGATCGCCGCGAAGAGGACCGTCGAGGCGCTCGCCTGAATCGCGAGGAGCACCAGCGTCGAGCGCGTCAGCGACCCGAAGCAGTTGTCGGCGATCCACCCGAATCCGATGCGGCCGACGCTCCCGGTCGCCTGCGCGGCCGCGAGGGTGGCGCCGGCGAAGACCGAACTCGCGCCGACGACGTCGGTCACGTAGAGGATCGCGTAGCCGACCGTGGTGAACAGCCCCGCGCCGAGGAAGAATCCCGCGGCGACGAGCAGTACGTACTCGAGGTCGCCGAGGTGCGTCCGGAGCGGCGTGCCGGTCTCGTCGGCGCCGGCACCCCCGACGTCGTAACAGCCGTGGAACGCGAGGGTGACGACGGCCGCGACCGCGCCCGCCCCGAGAAACGCGAGTTCCCAGCCGACGCGACTCGCACTGAGGGGGACCAGCAGCGAACTGAGACCGCTCCCGGCGGTCACGCCCATCTGTTTGATCCCCATCGAGACGTTGAGCCGCTCCTCCGGGATCGCGCTGAAGACGGCCTTGTTCGTCCCGGGAATCGCCGTCGCGTAGAAGGCGCCGAGGACGGCGACGACGCCCAGCAGGGCGAGATACGACGAGACGACGGTGACGAGGACGGTAGTCGCGCCGAGGCCGGTCAGGCCGACGACCAGCACTCGAGGCTCACCGTACCGATCGATGAGGCGGCCGACGGGTGCGACGCAGACCGTGTACCCGAGCATCAGCGCGGTCAGCAGGAATCCGACGCGGGTCGTCGAAACGCCGAACTGCGCCCGAACGAACGGCGTGACCGCGTAAACGGCGTAGAAACAGCCGCTCGCGGCGACCTGCCAGGCGAGAATGAGGGCGGTGTACCCCTTCCAGCCGCGCGGCCACGGACTGAGAGCGGTACCCGACGCGGACTCGGTCGGAACGGTCATCGCTGAGCGTCGACCCCCGTCGGTTCACTGCCGTCGTCGGTGTCGTCTCGATCGAGGCGGTTACGCGGTGCTCGAGCGGGAATCGCTGCGTTCGGTCTCCGGTCGTCCGCACGCAGTCGTGGCTGCGTTACCGTGACAGTTGCCGGCTGCTGACGATCGATCATCGCTTGGAATGGGGCGCTCTCGCGTGACTCGCGTCGGTCGTGTTCTCGAGTGTCGTTTCGAAGGTCACCCGGTGTCGAGCGACCGATCCGTTTCGTCGGTGTTTCCCGGTTTCGAGTGAGTGGGTGCCCGGCGAGCGTGTGTCCCGACGGGACAGAGCCGTGTGATCGAGACTCACCACAGCATGTGCGGCCAGACGAAGGTGAACAGGAACCAGATGAGCGCGGTCAGTACCGCGGTCATGATTCCGTTGAGGATGAGCCCCGTCCGCAGCATGTGGCGCTGTTTGATATAGCCGCTCCCGAACACGATGGCGTTCGGCGGCGTCGCGACCGGGAGCGCGAACGCGAAGCTCGCGGCGATCGTGCCGGCCACGGCGAGGAACAGCGCCGTCGAGAAGTCGGTGAGACCGAGCGTCGCCGAGAAGACGCTCCCGAGACTGATCAGGACGGGAACGATGATACTCGTCGTCGCGGCGTTCGACGTCATCTCGGTCAGGAAGATGACGAGCAGGACGACCGAACCGATGACGAGGAGGATGGGCGCGCCGACGAGGCCGCTGAAGACCGTCTGCGCGATCCACTCGGTCGCGCCCGTGTCCGCGAGGGCGTTCGCCAGCGAGATGCCGCCGCCGAACAGCAGCAGCGTCCCCCAGTCGATGTCGACCAGTTCGTCCCACTCCATCGTGTCGGCCAGCACGAGCGCGGGCACCGCGGCGACGCCGACCATCACGTAGTACAGCAGCCCCTGATGGCCCTCGACGCCGAAGATCGTCATCCCCTCGCCGCCGAACAGCGACGTCATCCAGACGCTCGAGAGGTACGGTTCGAAGAACTCGCCGAGACCGCCGATCATCCAGAGGCCGGCCGTCGCGGCGAAGATCGCGGCGACTCGCTTACCGCGCGGACTGAGCGCGCCCTCCGCTTCGAGTTGCTCCCGGGCGGTCGCTCGCGCCTCGGCGACGTCCGGAACCTCCGGCGGGTAGAGGACGTAGGTGAGGAGGAGCCAGACCAGCGGGAGCGTCACGACGACGATCGGGAAGCCGACGAGGAACCAGTCGGCGAACCCGATTTCGTAATCCAAGATGGCGTTCAGTTGGCCGACGAGGATCGCGTTCGGTGGCGTGCCGATGATCGTACCGACGCCGCCGACGCTCGCCGCGTAGGCGGTCCCCAGTAGCATCGAGATCTGGATGTTCGTGAATTCGGCCCGCGGCGCCGATTCGACGGCTCCGCCGTCGGCGGCCGTTTCGGTCGGCCGGTCGTCGGGAGCCGAGTCCTCGACCGACGCGAGATCGTCGCGATCGAGCACCTGCGTGAGGACGCCGACCGCGATGGGCGTCATCATCGCGGTCGTCGCGGTGTTCGAGACCCACATCGACAATACGGCGGTCACGAGCATGATCGCGAGGATCAGCCGCCGCGGCGAACTCCCCATCTTGGCGATGGTGTACAGCGCGATCCGCCGGTCGATGTCGTACTTCTGGATCGCGTTCGCGAGCATGAAGCCCGCCAGAAACAGAAAGATGATGTGATCGGCGAACCCCGATAGCGCGACGTCCATGTCGTCGTAGACGCCGGTACCCGTCAGCAGGAGCGGGATCGTCAGTGCGGTGACCGCCAGCGGTAGCGTGCCGGTCACCCAGAGAACGCCCGCGAAGAACATCGTCGCGATCGCGTACTGGCCCGCCACCGAGAGCCCGGTCGGAGACGGTGCGGCGGCGATCGCGATCGTTCCGATCACTGCAACGAGGAACTGGATGATTCGCCTGTTAGACTGACTAATGCGACCGTGTATCATTGATACAGTCGATGATTATCATTATCGTCCTTAAGTCTTGTCATGGGGTCACATCCTGCGGAGGGCCGCCGAACGGCCACCGACGATCCCCGAAATCCGCTAAAAGTGACGCACGATCGCTCGGATCTGTTCTTCGGTGAGTTCCTCGCTGTAGAGCTCGAGTAGAATTCGCCGACGGGACGCGGAGAGCGATCGATTCCCGCCCTCGAGCATCGAGATGTGGGCCTGCATGAGCTCGTCGATCTCCCGTTCGACCGCCCGTTGCTCGTATCCGGCCGCCACGCGGAGCAACCGCCAGGCGAGGGGCGATATCCGGTCCAGATCCAGGTCCGGAACGTCAGAAGATGTCATACGTAGTCGGTGCGGTGAATGTCAAAAGGCTTTGTTGAAATCGTTCGGCCGACGCCTGTCTGTCCGCCCGATACGGGCGGGCCGAAAAGATCGCGACCGCCGGTGACCGCTCGAGACCGTCTCGGCCTCGGATTCCATCTCAGAGCGTGTAGTCGTGCTCACCGTCCTCGCTCGAGAGGAACGCCTCGAGGAGATCGATCGTCGCCGCGACGTCGTCGACGTGGGCGGCCTCGGTCGGCGTGTGGAGGTAGCGCGTCGGGATCGAGATCGCGCCGACGGGCTTGGCGCCGTTGGAAAGCTGGAAGCCGGCGGTGTCGGTGCCCCCGGAGGGAAGGATCTCGCGCTGGGCGTCGATCCCCGCCTCGTCGGCGACCGCCTGGAGTCGCTTGTGGACCTTCGGGTTCGTGATGACGCTCCCGTCCTTGAGTTTGATCGCCGCGCCGTCGCCGAGTTCGGTGACGCGGTCGCCGGCCTCGAACCCCGGGACGTCGTTGGCGACGGTGACGTCGAGCGCGATCGCGAGGTCGGGATCGACGTCGACCCCCAGCGCGCGTGCGCCGCGGAGGCCGACCTCTTCCTGGACGGTCGCACAGAAGTGAATCGTCACGTCGGGCTCCTCGAGTCGGCGGGCCGCCTCGAGCATCGCGAACAGGCAGATCCGGTCGTCGAGCGCCTTCCCGGTGACCGTCTCGCCGACGCGCTCGGTCGTCTGGTCCATCGTCACGAGGTCGCCCGGCGAGACCCGGTCCTCGAGCTCCTCGTAGGGGAGACCGACGTCCACGACGACGTCGTCGACCTCGGGCGTTTTCTCCCGCTGCTCGTCGCTCAGCGTGTGCGGCGGCGGCGAGCCGATGACGCCCGGCAGGTCGCCGTCGTCGGTGTGGATCGTCACGCGCTGGGCCTTGAGAATCCGAGCGTCCCAGCCGCCCAGCGCGTCGAGTTCGACGAAGCCGAATCCCTCCTCGTCGCCCTTCAGGTGGCGGACCATGAAGCCGATCTCGTCCATGTGGGCCGCGACGGCGACCGAGTAGTCCGAGTCGCCCTCGAGCGTCCCCACGACGTTCCCCATCGCGTCGGTTCGGACCCGATCGACGTTCTCCTCGAACTCGGCGACGACGAGGTCGCGAACGCGGTCCTCGTAGCCGGGGACGCCACTCGTCTCGGTCAGCTCCGCGAGAAACTCGAAATCGAACGGGGCGGATGCCATGACCGATCTTGTGAGGGGTTCGACTATAAACCCGTGGATGGCGAGCCCTCGGCGAGTTCGACACGGGAATCGCGGGACGGGTCTCTCGCGGGCCACGCGCGTGAATCGCTCGCGGTGGCGAGAGGAGGTTTCCATATTAACCGCGGAGTATTAACGCGGTGATCCGCTAGGAGTGTGTATATGAGTGACGTACGTGTCGCAGGTGTCGGCCTGACCCCGTTCGGAAACGCGCCCGAGCGGACGAGCCGGGACCTCTTCGCGGAGGCGAGTATCGCGGCGTTCGAGGACAGCGGCGTCCCTCGAGACGACGTGGACGCCCTCCTCTACGGCAACTTCATGGGCGAACTGTCCGAACACCAGGGCCACCAGGGGCCGTTGATGGCCGAGGCCGCCGGCGTGCAGGCGCCGGCGACCCGCTACGAGTCCGCCTGCGCCTCGAGCGGCGCGGCCGTCCGGGACGCGGTCATGCGCATCCGCAACGGCGAGGACGACGTGATCCTCGTCGGCGGCGCCGAGCGGATGACCAACCTCGGCACCGCGGGCGCGACCGAGGCGCTCGCGATCGCCGCCGACGACCTCTGGGAGGTCCGCGCGGGGATGACCTTCCCCGGCGCCTACGCGCTGATGGCCCAGGCCTACTTCGACGAGTACGGCGGCGAGCACGAGGATCTGGCCCACATCGCCGTCAAGAACCACGAGAACGCCCTGAACAACGAGAAGGCCCAGTACCAGAGCGCGATCGAGGTCAGCGACGTCCTCGAGGCCCCGCAGGTCTCCAGTCCGCTGGGACTGTACGACTCCTGTCCGATCTCCGACGGCGCCGCCGCGGTGGTCCTCACGAGCGAGGACTACGCCGAGGAACACGGCCTCGAGGCGCCCGTCTCGATCAGCGGCACCGGTCAGGGCGGCGACCGCATGGCCTTGCACGACCGCGAGTACCTCGCGCGCTCGCCCGCGGCCCGCGCGGCCGGCGACGAGGCCTACGCCGACGCCGGCGTCGACGCCGCGGACGTCGACTTCGCGGAGGTCCACGACTGCTTCACCATCGCCGAAGTGCTCGCGATCGAGTCGCTGGATCTCTTCCCGGTCGGCGAGGGGATCTCGGCGGCCCGCGACGGGCGGACGACCGCCGACGGCGAGACCCCGATCAACCTCTCGGGCGGCCTGAAGGCCAAGGGCCACCCGGTCGGCGCGACCGGTGCCTCCCAGATCGCCGAGGTCACGAAACTGCTCTCCGGGAACCACCCCAACAGCGAGTTCGTCGCGGACGCGACGACCGGCGTCGCCCACAACGCGGGCGGCACCGTCGCGAGTGCGACGGTTCACGTGTTGGAGGTGACCGAGTAATGAGCGATACCGAATCCGAAACTCGAGACGCCGGCTTCGACGAATGGCTCGACGCCGCCGAGGAGGGCGCGGCCTACTACCTCGCGTGTCCGAACGACCACGGCTCCCTGCCGCCCCGGCGGGTCTGTCCCGACTGCGGCGTGACCGACCTCGAGGAGGCCTCGCTGCCGGAGACGGGCGAGATTCGGACCTTCACCGTGACGCACGTCCCGACGCCGGCCTTCGAGGAGGACGCCCCCTACGCGACGGCCGTCGCGGACTTCGGCCCCGTGCGCATCACGGGCCAGGTCGTCGGGATCGATACCGAGGACGTCGAGAGCGGCCTCGAGGTCGAGATCGAGGTGACTGTCTCGGAGACGACGGGCGAACGCGTGCTCGGGTTCAGTCCGGTCTAGCGGTCCGAACCACGGGTCGCAGCGTCGCGGGTCGAATCTCGATTTACGTGCTGTTTGTCGACCCTCTCGGTTGTCCTACTCGACGTCTCGGTGCAGTGATCTTCCCGTCCGCTCGAGCGGCGGCCTCGCTGTCGCCCGGTGCGCTGCTCGCGGCAGACGAGTGTCGCGCCCGTCTCGACGGGAGATAAATCGGTGGACAGAAACTGCGAGTACCCCTACCCGCTGTCCACCGTCCTACTCGGCGAGTCGCCGTTGGGTGGGATATGCTTTGTGGTCCCGACCACCGTCCGATCGGTGAGTTCCTCGTCCGACCACTGACCGGAAAAACGGACCGCTCGTCTCGAGAGAGCGACGGATCGCCGTTCGGGAACGCCGTCAGTCTCCGATATCGATGCCGGCGTGGGGCAGTTCCGCAGACAGGTACTCGACGAACTTCTCGGGATGCTCGGCGTGTGGCAGTTGCGTCGCGTAGTCGATGACGACGAGGTCGGTGTCGGCGGCCTCGGCGAGGTCTCGGCCCTCCCGCAGCGGGACGAGGTCGGCGTCGCGGCCCCAGACGAGCGTGGTCGGGGTGTCGATCGCGGCCAGCTCGGTCTTGAGGTCGAAGTCGGGATCGAGGGTCCCGCTGCTGAACGAGGCGGGCGCGTAGCGGGCGCCGGGCTGGTGGGCGCTTCGCCACGCGTAGGCGACCGCCTCGTCGTCGATCCGGTCGGAGTCGTAGTAGCCGTCGCGGTCGTAGAAGTAGCGGATCGAGGGTTTGCTCGCCAGCAGGTTGAAGATCGTCGTCCCGACGACGGGCGTCCGGACGAGGGTGCGAACCCACGGCCGCTCGTCGGCCGTCTCGTCGGTCGGACAGATGAGGACGAGGTGTCTGAAGTCGTCCCGGTCGGAGTCTTCGGTCTCCGCGGCGGCCTCGACGGCGAAGGAACCGGTCAGCGAGGAAGCGACGACGATCGGCTCGTCGGTCACGTCGGCGGCGAAGTCGCGGAGGAACTCGGCGTAGAGCGTCGCCGAGTAGACCAGCGGCGGTCGCTCGGATCGACCGAACCCGGGGAGGTCGACCGCGATCACGTGGTAGTCCTCGGCCAGTCGATCGACGATCGGTTCGAACTCGTGGCTGCTCGCGCCGGCGTAGATCCCGTGACAGAGGAGCAGATCCGGATCGTTCGGATCGCCGGCGACGGTGTAGCTCGTCTCGATGCCCCGCCAGCGATACGTCCGCTCGATCCCGACGAGCGGGTTCTCGAGGTCGCCCGCTCGCTTTTTGAGGAGGCGATTGCCGAGCACGGCTGCACCGACGGTACCGACCGCTGCACCGAGGAGTGTTCGGGCCTTCATGGCCGATCGGTATGACCGCGAGCGTCTTAGAGGTGCGGTTGGAATGCAGTTCTCGACACCGACGCGGGCGTCGATATCGTCCCGATACCGGTCGGATCCCGTGCCGATCCAGTGTCGACACCGTGCCGATACCGTACCACTCCCGCGCCGATTCCGTGCCGATACCGTCCGATTCCGCTACCGATCGTCGATCTCGAGGTCCTCGAGACAGGCCTCGACGGGGGCCAACACGTCGTCGGCGATGGAGTAGGGGTCGGTCTCGCCCTGCCGGACCGCTTCGGCGAGGTCGTCGACGCCGCCGGCGGCCGCGAGTCGGTCCTCGAGCATGGCGTGGACGTCCTCGCGCAACAGCGTGCGGATCTCCTCGGCGTAGCGGCCGCGGACCTGTTCGGCGTGCTCGCCGGAGTCGACCAGGTACCGGCGGTGGTTCGCGAACTCGTCGATCAGGTCGTCGACCCCGTTGCCGCGCGTGGCGACGGTCTCGACGATGGGGGTGGTCCACCGCTCGGCGTCGGCGTCGGCTTCGTCGACGTCGTCCTCGGGATCCCAGTCGTCGTGGGCGTCGATGACCTCCTGGCTGTGGTGGCCGCCACCGCCGGCCCCGCCGCTCATGCCGCCTCCCTCGTCGAGCTGGATCATATCACGCAGTTCCTGGACGGTCCGGTCGGCGCCGTCGCGGTCCGCCTTGTTGACGACGAAGACGTCGGCGATCTCGAGGATGCCGGCTTTCAGCGTCTGGATCTCGTCGCCCGACCCCGGCGGGACGAGGACGGCGACGGTGTCGGCGGTGCGGACGATGTCGATCTCGTTCTGTCCGGCGCCGACGGTCTCGATGATGATCTTGTCCTTGCCGAAGGCGTCCATCGCCTTGACGGCGTCCGCGGTGGCAGTCGAGAGGCCACCGAGGGTCCCGCGGGCGCTCATCGAACGCACGAAGACGTCCATGTCGCCGACCGTCGAGGCCATCCGGATCCGGTCCCCGAGCACCGCGCCGCCGGTGAACGGCGAGGAGGGATCGATCGCGATGACGCCGACGGTCTCGCCGCGGTCGCGGTAGGTCTCCGCGAGCTTGTCGACCAGCGTCGACTTCCCCGCGCCGGGGCTGCCCGTGATGCCGATCACGTCGGCGTCGCCGGTGTGCGCGTACAGTTCGGAGACGAGGTCGCGATACCCCGGCCCCCGGTTCTCGATCTTCGAGATGACTCGAGCCAGCGCGCGGTGTTTTCCCGCGAGCAGGTCCTCGAGCAGGTCCTCGTCGGCGCTCATCGCTCGGGAGCGTTCTCGCGGACGAAGTCGATGGTCTCCTCGACCGACGTCCCGGGGCCGAAGACGGCCGCGACGCCCTCCTCGTAGAGTTCCTCGCGGTCCTCCTCGGGGATGACGCCGCCGGCCAGCACGAGCGTGTCCTCCTTGGCGCCGTACTCCTCGAGGCCGTCCATGATCTTCGGGATGAGCGTGTCGTGTGCCCCCGAGAGGATGGAGATCCCCAGCACGTCGACGTCCTCCTGGACGGCCGCCTGGACGATCTCCTCGGGCGCCTTGTGCAGGCCGGAGTAGATGACTTCGAAGCCGGCGTCTCGGAACGCCCGCGCGATGACGTGTGCCCCCCGATCGTGACCGTCGAGACCGACTTTGGCGACGAGACACCGGATCGACTCCTGCTCCTGTTCGCTACTCATACCCACCCTTTCCCCGGCCGTCGCTTTGATTCTAACGGATATTCATGCTATTTGCGGCTCGGCGTCGGCGTCATCCCCCGAGTTCGCACACGCGACTCGGAGACCCGAGGCGAACGTGTCAGTGTATAGTACGACCCAACTGAACCAAAGGCTAAAGAGCGAAACGACCTAACATTCCGATAATGACTATCGTTCGTTTACTGCGGAGGGATCTCTCGTGGGCGTCGAAATAAAAGAGACCAGGGTATCCGACGCCGAGTTCGAGGAGATGAAAGGCTTCGTCTTCGAGTATCTCGCGGCCAGCGTCGAGAAGGAAGAGGAGGGCGGCCGGATGCGTTGGTACCCCTGGCACTCCGCGGAGTACCGACACAACCACATTCTCAACGTGGTCGAACTCGCCACGGAGATCGCGCGCGAGGAAGGCGCCGACATCGACGTCACACGCGTCGCCGCGCTCTTTCACGACGTCGCCAAACTCGAGACCGATCAGGAACTCCACGCCGAGGCCGGCGCGCGCGTCGCCCGGGAGTACCTCGAGTCGCGCGCGGACTACCCCGACTCATTCATCGAGCAGGTCTGTCGGGCCATCGAACACCACTCCTACCAGGGCGATCTGACCGATCTCACGCTCGAGACCCAGTGTCTCATCGAGGCCGACTTGCTCGACAAGGTCGGCGCCAACGGCACCGCCCTGATGCTGTTGCGGATGGGGTACGAGGCCCGAACCCACATGGACTGCGACGAGATGGTCGATCGCGTCCTGGAGCGCGGCTACGACGCCGCCTCGCGCGTCCGGAGCGACACCGCCGAGGGCATCGCCCATCGGCGGCTGAAGCGGGTGAAGTGGTTCCGCGAGTGGCTCGAGGACGAGATCGCCGCGATGGGCGAGTAGACCGCCGACGCTCCGGTCCGTCCTCGCACTCGTTCCGCGAGCGACGGTGCCGCCTCGACTCGCGAGCGTCGCGGGAGGAGAGACGAGATCGCGGGTCCCACTGCCGGCGTAGAGGCCCCGCGTCCACACCGCCGTCAGGGAACACGCGCACCGATTCGGCCGTTGCGTTCATTGCGGAGTGCTCTCGATACGGTGGTAATGAACCAATTTCGCCGGACCGGTCTCGTCCTCTGCTGCTGTTTCGTTTTATTGACGGTCGGCCCGATCGGCGGGGCCGCACAGCGGTCGCCGGTCGCCGCGAGTCAGTCGCCGATCGCCGGTCAGTCCCCGGCCGCCAGCCAGACCGAGTTCGACGGCGGTGCACAGCCAGCATCGGCCTGTTTCGACGGCGCGGGGACCGAGTTTATCGTCGGACCGCAGAACGAGACCCACATCTGGATCCGCCTCCACGCGGGGCCGCTCACCGATTCCGGCTGGGCGATCGGCGGCGAACTGATCGGCTCGACCGGCGGGAACTCGATCGTCGAAGTCATCGCGGGCGTCCAGTTCGTCGGCGACGGGTTCCTCGAGCTCCTCTCGAGTCCCGCCGAATCGGTCGAACTGATCAGCGGATTCGACTTCCAGTTGCCGATGCTCGAGGGGATGACGGGCGAGTTCACCGACAGCGGATCGATGGGGCACACCGAGCGTTCGACCGACAATAGCTCGACCGGCAACGGTTCGACTGACGGCGGCGAAACCCCTGACGACCGCGTCGACGACAGTCGCTTCGAGATGCTTCGGTGTTGACGGCTCAGACGACTCGGAGCGTCCCGATCGCGAGGAAGGCCAGGCCGAACCCGACGAGGATGACGGCGCTCAGCGCCGCGGCCACGGGGGCGAAGGCGTCGACGCGCCGGCCGACGGCGGCCAGCGTCACCGGATAGACGACGATCCAGAGCGCGATCCCTCCGAAGAAGCCCGCCAACAGCGCCGGAGAGCCGGTCTCGACGACCAGCAGGCCCTCGAGCGCCGTCCCGGCGGCGGGAACGGCCGCGAGGACGTCGAGCGTTCCGGGCCGGAGCAGCCCGACGCCGACGGTGAGCCAGAACCCGATCTGGTAGGGGTTGGTCAGCGAGAGCACGAGCGTCTTGCGAAAGCCCGTCGAGACGTCGCGGCCGCCGTCGGTGAAGGACGTGGCGGCCCGCGCTTCTCGAACCGCACCGACGGCGAAGTACAGCATCAGCAGTCCGCCGCCAAGGTAGAGCGCGGGTCGGACGGCCGGGTAGCGGTCGATCACCGCGACGGCGCCGGCCAGCGTCAGCACGAAGAACAGCGCGTCCGCGGTCATCGCGCCCAGTCCGGCCCGGAAGCCGGCCATCCGGCCGCGGATGACGCTCTCCTCGGCGATGATCGCGTTCATCGGTCCCGGCGGCGCGGCGAGCGCGAGCCCGAAGACGACGCCCGCGAGTGCAGTGGTGATGACGCTCACAGTTCTCACCGAGAGTCGGTGACGTCGCGTGAAAAGCCCGGTGAATTCGGAGCCGGCCGGTCGTCGGCCGTCTGCGGCGCGCACTCGAGACGACGGCTTTGATACCTCGGCCGACGAAGGGACCCTATGGTCGACGTGCTTTCGGACGACATCGATCGCTTCGTTCGTGCGATCGGACCGGACCCGGACGAGACGCTGCGCGAGATGGACGACTACGCGCGACGCGAGGGGTTCCCCAACGTCGGGCCCGACGTCGGCGCCACCCTCCGCCTGCTCGCCCGACTGACCGACGCCCAGCGGATCTTCGAGTTCGGTTCCGGCTACGGCTACTCGGCCTACTGGATGGCCGAGGCGCTCCCCGAGGACGGCGAGATCGTCCTCACCGAGGTTGACGACGACGAACTCGAGCTGGCCCGCGACTACATGCGCGAGGGCGGCTACGACGACCGTGCGCGGTACGAACTGGGCGACGCGCTCGAGACGATCGACGACTACGACGGTCCGTTCGACGTGGTCCTGATCGACTGCCAGAAACACCGCTACCGCGACGCGTTCGAGGCCGTCCGGCCGAAGGTTCCGGTCGGCGGCGTCGTCGTCGCGGACAACGCGATCACCGCCGGTCCCATGGACTTCGAGAAACTGCTCGCCATCGTCGAGGGAGACGCGCCCGACGCCGTCGACGAACACACGCAGGGGATCGCCGACTACCTCGAGCGCGTGACCGACGATCCCGATTTCGAAACCGTTTCCCTGCCGCTTGGCGAGGGGATCGCGGTCAGTTATCGGATCGAGTGAGGGGCGTCACAACGGGCAGATACGAGGTGATGCCCACCGCGGTCACGATCGAGCGGATTCCGTTCGGTCGTCTCCTATCGGCGCTTCCATTCGACTGACGTCGATAATCACGACGTTTTCGGTGTCGTCGATGGCGACGATCTCGCCGGTTACGGCTAACCGCGAGAGGGGAGACGGCCCGACTGCGATCGCCTCGCCCTCCGCGAGATCCCGGGTCGACTGCTGAAAGCGTATCTGCGCGCGACACAGGTCCGGATGGTGGACGTTCGTGAATTTCATCTCGCCGATCGTCGCGGTGACGCGCTTGTAGTCGTGTGCGAGCGTGACCGTTTCGGCGTCGGACTGGCGGTGCCGATCGAGCGCGTCATACGCCGCCTCGGTCGGCTCGTACCCGCCGTTTTTCCCGGGGACGCTCTCGACGAGTCCGACCGCTTTCAGCGGTTGCATCTGATTGCGAAGCGTCCCGGGTTTTCGATTCAGTTCCTCGCCGAGGGCCTTCGCAGAGACGAGCGACTCGGTGGCCTGATACTTATTAACCAACGCAGTGAGCGTCGTTCGTTGGTTACTGTTCAGATCGAATTGGTCCATACGCCCGCTAACATCTGACTGTATTTATTTGTAGGGAAAAACTTCGAATGAGTGGTCAAACAATGTCCAGGCGGTTCGAGAATACGGTAATATGGGCTTCCGAAAGCGGTACTGGGTGGAGATATCGAAACCCGGTCGATGTCCAACTCTTTCGAGAGCGAGAAGCAGTTGCCGGTACTCGTGTCCGGTCTCGTCTCCCAGTACGTCGCCAATCCGCGCGGAGAAATCGGCTGCGTCGAGTGTGACACGCTGCAGTCTCCCTCGAGCGAGGTCGTGAAAGGACCGTTAGACCGTTACTGCGTCGAGTACTCGGAGTCGCCCTCGAGGACCTGTTCCTCGGGCGAATCGGCGCTGGTGGTGGCGCCGTACTCGCGGAAGCCGAGGAACGTCGTCGTGGCGACGGCGGTCAGCAGCGTCGCCCACGTGACCGCGGTCACCGAGCGGTCGATCGTCGCCCCGTCGCCCGGCACGGTCGCGCCGACGGTCTCGAGGCCGACGGTGTGGAGCGCGGCGACCGCGAGGAAGCCGAGCCAGAAGGCGCCCGCGAGACCGGCGAGCGTCCGTCGGGAGACGCGGGTCGCGTACTGGGCGACGCAGAAGACGCCCGCGATGGCGACCGCCGTCGCCCCGATCGTCGGCGCGAGTGCTTCGACGGTACCGGTTGCCATGCCGGCGACGGCAAAGCAGGCGAACGATACGGCCAGCAGCAGCCGATCCGAGCGGAGAGATGTCGGAATCACGTCGTGCACCGCTTTGCTGGGACGAATAGGCGATCGAATATATAGCTGTTGGCTCGGTGCTGCGACTGCAGATCGCGTCGGTGATCGGCCGCCCGCCAGCGAAACGAGACTCAGTCGTCGGCCGTCGCGTTCCGGCGGAGCGAATCGCGTCACTCGTCCCCGCCGTCCGCGAGGATGCGTTCCTCGGGCGAGGGCCGGCCGGGATGGATCCCGTAGCTGGCGAAGCCGTACAGCACTGTCACTGCCACCGCACAACAGACGACCGCACCGGCGATCGATTCCAGAACGAGCGGGACCGGCGGGACGGCGAGCGCGTCGGCGACGGCGACCGCCGAATCGCTCGCGGGGGCCGCGACCAGCGCGTGCGGGAGAAACGCGACGAACGCGACGGCCCACCAGCGCTTCGCCGCCAGTCGGAGTCGATCGACGCCGTAGTCGCGGACGAAGTTCGCGACGCCGGCGACGCCGAGCGCCATCAGGAGCAGGGAGAGCAGCGACCGGGACGGCGAGTCTAACCCGGTATTACTCGCGACGCCGACGGCGACGAGCGCGACGGAACCGACGAGCACCGGGCGGAGGGGTGACGTGAACGGGCGGTTCATGGCTGCGAATCGGTAGCGAGTCGTTGTACAAAACGCTCTCGAACTCGGCGCGCTCGACGACGGGGGACGTGACCACGGCACGGTCGCGGTCGACAACAAAGAACGTATTACCGATGTCGACGAGACGAAGGTGAGAACGAATGCGGACCACAATTCGACCGATCCCGGAGGGCGATTCGTGCAGTTCGTGAAACGATTCTGGAACCGACACGTCCGGGGGCGGCCGGACGAGTATCAGGCGTACGTGTCCCTCCCGACGAGCGACGACGCCCCGTCGTTCGGAGAGGTACACGACTGTATCGAACGCCTGGAGCACGTCTTCGAAGGGCGCCTCGACGTGTACGCGCGGGTGCGACGACTCGCAGTCGTCTCCGACCCCGTCCCGGCCGACCGGTTCGACGCCGATGCGTTCGAGGCCGCCCTCGAGTCGCTCGAGGACTGTTACGAGACGCGCTCGCTCGCGCGCCTCGAGAAGCGGCGGTCGTCCGATGGCCGAGTCGTCAAGACCCACGTGGTCGTCCCGGTCAAACCGCTGTTTCCCCGCGATCGAACGGGCGGCAGCGACGAGTCGCGAGTCGAGCCGATCGCCGAGTGACGGCGTTCGGTGCGGCAGTCGGTGACCGTCGCGCGACGATCAGTCGTCGTCGGTCGGGCCGGGTTCGGAGCCGGGGTCCCGATCGGAGCGACGGGACCGGCTACCGGTAGACCGGTCGCTCCCGGTCGACCGGCCGCCGCCGTCCGACGCTTCGTCGTCGGGCTTGACGCTGGCGGTGCGGCCCATCCAGCTACCGATGTTCTCGGAGACGTAGTCCTTGCCGCCCCAGCCGAACGCGACGCCGGCGCCGATGGCGACGGCCGCGGCGAGGCCCCACGCCAGCGCTCGCGCGAAGACGTAGAGGATGCTGACGTCGATCCCCATCGTGTCGAGGCCGATGACGATCGCGGTGAAGTAGAGGAACATTCGCGCGCCGTTGGCGAACCAGTTCCCGTAGACCGTCTCGGCCGCCGCTCGCGTCCGCTCGATGATGTCACCGACGAAGTCGGCGACGACGAAGCCGATGACGATGACGAGCAGCCCGGCGATGAACGCCGGCAGGTACGAGACGGCCGTCGCGATCCACTCCGACAGCAACTGGATCGCGAGCGCGTTGGCGGCCGCGAGGATGGCCAGCGAGTAGACGAACCACTTCGCGAGCGAACCGAACGCGCTCGAGACGGCCTGTTCCGTTCCGCCGAGGATGCGACCCAGCGGCGTCTCGAGGACCATCCTGTCGAGTTCGATGCCGTCGGCGATTTTCCTGACGGCTCCGGCGGCGATACGGCCGACGATCCAGCCGATGAAGAGGATCACCAGCGCGCCGATCAGCCGCGGGAGGAACGTGACGAGTTCCGCGATCGGATCCTGCAACCAGTTCGGAATTTGCCCTTGTTGGGCGAGTTGGGGTTGAATCATACACCGAAGCGTCGGTCCCACGGCGTTTCGTAATTGTGTCCCTATCGAACTGTCGTGAAACCAACGCTTCTGACTGTGGGAGTGCACGTCGATTGAAGTGTCCGTTGTCCCGAATTGCGCGTCGAACGGACGGTAGCGGATCGATATCGGTTCCGAGTCGCGACGATGCACATATCGGCGATGATATCGCGGTGGTCGTCTCGCCGGCGTGCGATAATGAGAGTTTGGCGGAACTGTCGTCGACCGGCCGACGAATTACTCGACGGTGCCATCGAACTCGGGGGAGAATTTCGGAGGGTAACTACCGAATTTCACGCATGACGATGACCGGTAGCGTCCGGACTTCGAGGCGTGTCTCGAGCGCGTTTCCGATCCCGACCCGCTGAGGATCGCTCGTCGGTCGGGCTCAGCGCTCGCGGTGAGCCGCCCAGCGGCCGGCTCGAGGGGCAACCGCTCCGATACCCGTAATAGCGGATTAGCGACGACGGCGAATCGGCCCGGTCGCGAGGAGCCAGCGAAGCCGAGAGCCGGAGTCGTCCGCCGGTCCGAAGCCGTCGGCGCGGCGTGCACGTCGCGCTATCCGCGATGATCCGACCCCGGCTCCAGATGCGGCTCCGGCATGAGGTCCTCGATCGGTCGGTCGTCGAGCCACTCGAGCAGTGCCACCAGTTGCTCGGTCGCGGCCTCGAACAGTTCCGCCCCGATCTCGGGGGTCGCGTCGGTCTGGTCGCCGAAGACGCCGTTAGGGCTGTTCTCGATGCAGTCGTAGAACGTGGTCGCGCCGTGGACCCGTTCGGCGTCGTAGTCGAAGACCGCGCCGCCGTCGCGGGCCTCCTCGAGGCGGTCCTCGCGGACCAGTTCGTTCGCGATGTGCATGATCATCGCGGTCTCCTTGGGGCCGCCGTGGGGACCCGGCGTCTCGAATACCTCCTCGATCAGTTCGGGGATGGACTCGTCCCACATCCACTCGATGGCGTAAGCGGTGCCGTCGTCGTGGAGCCGCCGGCCGACCTCCCGGAGGTGCGCGACGTTGCCGCCGTGGGCGTTGACGTAGACGATGCGGTCGATACCGTGGTAGGTGAGGTTCCGCGAGAGGCTCTCGACGTAGTCCCGAAAGACCGGCGCCTCGACCCACATCGTGCCGTGGAACTGCCGGTGATGGGAGCTGACGCCGATCGGGATCGGCGGCGTACAGAGGTAGCCGGTCCGGTCGGTCGCTTCGCGGGCCAGCGCCTCGGCGATCATGTGGTCCGTTCCCTCGGGGAGGTGCGGGCCGTGCTGCTCGGTCGAGCCCAGCGGGACGACCGCGAGCGATTCGTCCGCGACGTAGTCGCCGAGATCCGGCCAACTCCGGTGGGCGAGGTACATAGTCGACGCTCTCGGCGAAGCCGGAAAACAGTGGCTGCTGCGGAATCCGTCGCCGCTGTCGCTCCGACTCGAGTCACCGCCCTCGGTTCGGGACGCCCGACCGACTCGAACGGACCCTGCCTCGAGTCGACCAATCGGCTCGAGCCACTGCCCTCGCCTCGAGTCAATCGACCGGTTCGATCCGTCCGATTGCTATTCGAGCCCGTGTAAACCGGCGGGTTATGATAACTCTTAATAGAAGATGCCCCGCGAATTATTATATGGCAGTCGTCAGCGTCTCGATGCCGGACGAACTCCTCGAGCGGCTCGACCAGTTCGCGGACGAACACGGCTACACCGGCCGGAGCGAGGTCGTCCGGGAGGCCTCGCGGAACCTGCTCGGCGAGTTCGAGGACACCCGACTCGAGGACCGTGACCTGATGGGGATCGTCACCGTCCTCTTCGACTACGAAACGACCAGCGTCGAGGAGCAGATGATGCATCTACGCCACGAACACGAGGACCTCGTCGCCTCGAACTTCCACAGCCACGTCGGCGACCACTACTGCATGGAACTGTTCGTCCTCGAGGGCGAACTCGAGGACATCTCGACGTTCGTCGGGAAGATCCGCGCGACCAAGGACGCGCTGACGGTCGACTACTCGGTGATTCCGGTCGACGATTTCGATCCGTTCGCGCAGGGCAACTGACCGGGCCCGGTCCGCTTCCGGTCGAACGCCTAGTTTTACTGTACGGCAGTCGAACACAGGGGCATGACCTACCGGAAAGTGAACTACGAGGAGGTCGAGCAGGTCTCGAGCGCGATGCACTTCCTGTCGGATCCGCTCGAGACGGAGCAGGTAGGGGTGACGGTCGCCCGCTGCGATCCCGGTTGGAACAGCAAGCCCCACGATCACACGGAAAACGGCCACGAGGAGGTCTACGTGCTGATCGAGGGAGAGGCGACGGTCGTGGTCGACGACGAACCGGTTCCGATGGAGACCGGCGACGCGCTGTGGATCCCGCCGTCGTCGACCCGACAGATCCGCAACGGTGACGAGGAAAGCGCGTTCGTGCTCGTCAGCGCCCCGAGTATCGGCGAGGAGAACGGCGACGACGGGGAGTGGTCGCTCTCGGGCTTCGCCGGCTGAGATCGAGGGACGGATCGTCCGATCCGTTCGCCCGTCACCGCGTCGCTGTCGCGGCCACCGATCGGACGACAGCGGGACGGTTTTGTGTCTCGCCGTGGTCGCGACGACTAGGTGACCGCCGATCTACTCGAAACACCACGCCGCCATCTCGCTCGTCGTCGCCGGCGTTCTCGCCGCCGCACTGTCGCCGATCACCGTTCTGGGAACCGATCTGCCTACCATCGCGGTCGTCGCCTACGGCACCGCCGTCGGCGTGTTCATCGACGTCGATCACCTGCTCATCGCGCGAGCCAAGACCGGGAACTGGGACGCCGTCAGGTTCTGTCTCTCGAACCCGGTCGCGGCCGTCGCCGACCAGAGTCGGATCTTCGACCACGGCGACGTCGGCGTCCTCTCGCGACTGCTGAGTCATCTCCTCATCATCGGCGTCGTCGTCCCGGGACTGGCCCTCGCGAGTCTCGACCTCGCGATCGTGACCGGCGTCGTCCTCTACGTCCACATCGTCTGTGACGTGGTGTGGGACCGCTGGCGACTCGAGGACCACGCGGCCGAGTCCGCCTCGATCAACGAGCTCGTCCGAGAGCTTCGGTAGTCCCGAGCCGTCTCTCCTCGCTTCGTCTCAGGTCGACGGCATGACTGCGAGAGGAGTGGGAGAACCTACTGATTCGCGTCGCTCTCGTCGCTCTCGTTGCCCTCGCTAGCGCCGCTCTCGGTCTCGTCACCCTCCTCGGTGCCGGTCCCGTTCGCCTCGGAACCGTCGTCGTCCGCCCCCTCGTCACGGGCATCGTCGCCGGCGTCGTCCTCGCCGACCTCCTCGATGTCGACGTCCGTCCCCGCGACGCCGCTCTCCGAGATGACGGGTGTCAGGTTGTAGCCGCCGTTCCCTTTCTCGACCACGTTGATGTCGAACACGAACTCGAGGGGCTCGTCCGCCCGGACCTCGAAGGAGTGGGGGATCTGAAGCTTCTCGCTGGGTACCTTCACGTCCACGACCTCGCCGTCAACGATGCCCTCGACGTCCGCGACGTGGAGTTCGATCTTCTCGTAGGTCCCTTCCGAGAGACCGCCCTCGAAGACCGAGATCGCTTTGTCGCCGACGACCTTCGTCAGGTCGACCGTCGCGCCCTCGAGGTCGAGCCAGTAAAACCCGCGGCGTCGCTCGACTTTGTCGCCGCTCGAGCCGGATTCGCCGTCGTTCGCGTCCGATTCGTCGCCGTCGGTCTCGTCGTCGGCCGATGCGCCGTCGTCTTCGCCGTCGGCCGTTTCCTCCTCGTCCGCTTCACCGTCGTCGGCATCGGTTCCGGACTCCTGCTCCTCGTCGCCGGTCGCTTCCTCGCCGTCGGTTTGGGCGTCTTCGGTCGACTCGTTCCCGTCACTGCCCGCCCCGTCGTCGCCATCGCCTGATTCCTCGCCCCCGCTGTCAAAGATGCGGGCGTCGTCGAACGAGACGTCGAGGCGATCGAAATCGCCGATGTCGGCGGGCCTGTCGCTGACGAGCAGCCGGAAGTTCGCCCCGTCGGCGGTCGCCGTCGATTCATCGGTCTCGCTGTCGGACTCCCCGTCGTCCGGGGCGTCGCTCGAGTCGTCGGGCGTCGTGTCACCGCCAGCACAGCCGGCCAGCATCGTCGCGCCGACGGTTCCGCCGGCGGCGATGAACGTCCGTCGGTCGATATCGGGGTCGAACGTCTCGTCGTCTCGATCGTCGCTCGTTCGTTCCGTTGTCATACGCCGCCCGTCGAACTGGGGTCGCTAAAAGGATGACAGTCGTTCCGGGCGGACAGAACGGTTCAAAACCGTTTCCAGCGGCGACTATCAGTCTCGGAAGCACTCGAGGGAACCGTCGAGCGGCCCGCGGGCGTCGTTCCGGCGGTCGACGGCGCGTATCCGCCGCGAACGGTAGCGATCGGCCGCACCGACGAGTCGGAACGGATCGCCCGCTCGCCGCCGGCCGTTTCGGGCTTGCAACGGATCACCCGACCTATATTTATCTCGCTCGAGTGTGACGGGACATGGAACTACTCGACGACAGCATCGTCCCGGAGCACGCCCGCGACGTCAAGGCCGAAGCCCGGGAGTTCGCGCGCGAACACATCGAACCGAACGCACAGGAGTACTACCAGGCGGGCGAGTATCCGGAGGACATTCTCGAGGCGGGCCAGGAGGCGAACCTCGTCGCTCAGGACATCCCCGAGGAGTGGGGCGGCCGCGGGTTCGACCTCCCGCAACTGCTGGCGCTGACCGAGGAGTTCTACCGCGCGGACGCGGGGATCGCGCTGACGCTCCAGTTGGCGAGTTTCGGCTGCAAGATGACGGTCAACTACGGCAGCGACGAGCAGTGCGAGGAGTACATCCGACCGGTCGCCGAGGGCGAGCAGCGCTCGGGGCTGGCCGTCTCCGAACCCGACACCGGAAGCGACCTCGCGGGGATGGAGACCACCGCGGAGAAAGAGGGCGACGAGTACGTCATAAACGGCGAGAAGTACTGGATCGGCAACGGCGTCGAGGCCGACTGGATCACCCTCTACGCGCGAACGGGCGACGACGAGTCGAACCCCTACGAGAACTACTCGCTCTTTATCGTCCCGACCGACACCGACGGCTACGAGGCCGAGCACATCCCCGAGAAGATGGCCATGCGCGCCTCGAAACAGGCCCACATCGAACTCGAGGACTGCCGCATTCCCGAGGAGAACCTGATCGGCGAGGAGGGCGAGGGGTTCTGGATGCTCGCGGACTTCTTCAACCACGGCCGGATCGCCGTCTCGGGGCACGGACTGGGCCTCGCCGCGGCGGCCATCGAGTCGACCTGGGAGTTCGTCCACGACCGCGAGCAGTTCGGGCAGACGATCAGCGACTTCCAGGCGGTCCAGCACGGTCTCGCGGACATGCTACTCGAGTTCGAGAGCGCCCGATCGCTCGCCTGGCGGGCCTGCGAGAAGGTACAGAACGGGGAGAACGAGGGCTACTGGGCGGCGGTGTCGAAGACCAAGACGACCGAGACCGCGACCGAGGTCGCCGAACAGGGGATGCAGTTCCACGGCGGTCGGTCGGTTCTGGACGAACGGCGGATCGCCCGCGTCTACCGCGACGTCCGCATTCCGGTCATCTACGAGGGGGCGAACGAGATCCAGCGCAACCTGATCTACGGGCAGGCGCCGTGAGGTCGGCCGGACGATGAGTACCGCCCCCGCTGACGGTGAGTGGCGCCCACGTCGACCGACAGCGCCCGATCAGTTCGCCGACGCTGCGGACGAGCGCGCGAGCGACCGATAGTACTCGAACCCGAGTATCACGCCGAAAGAACAATCCGTTTTGCCGATCTACGCAGGGTATCGACGACCGACACCGAACCCGAGAGTGACTGTTTGATATGAGTCGGCCACGCGTCCTCTGTGTCAGCGGCGACCGAGCCACGCGTGCGTCCGTCACGCTCGCGTTGACCGATGCGCCGGTCAACGTCGTCATCGCCCAGCGCGCGGCCGAGGCCGTCGATCGACTCGAGCGGGGATCGATCGACGCCGTCGTCGTCGACGCGAGTACGATCCCGAACGTGCCGCGCGTCGTCGACGCCGTCGAATCGGAGGCGCCGTCGACGCCGACGTTCGTCCACTGGGGCGACGGCGAGAGCGACGCGTCCGTCGCCGTCCTCGGCGAGGTGGTCGCTCGCACCGACGAATCCGACCAGCCGGATCGACTCGCCGAGACGATCACCGAACGCGTCGGCGCCGACTCGCGAACCGCGCCCGACGACCTCGAGCGGGACGATCTCGACTCGGAGACGGGAGACGACATCGCGTCGCTTCCCGACGACATCGCGGCGATCGTCTCCGCGGTCAGGCGGCGACTGGTCGACGTGACCTCTCCCGTCGCCGTCGAGCGAGTCCTTCGCGAGGAGTTCACGGCGACCGACCGCTACGCGTTCGCCTGGGTCGGCGAGTACGATCAGGGCGAGGGGGAGATCGTCCCCTGGCTGACCGACCCCGACAGCATGGCGTGGCCGATGCAACGCACCTTCGGGCTCGGCGACGGCGACCAACCGCTCCTCGAGCGAGCGATTCGAACGGACGAGTTCCAGAGCCACCAGCGGATCGCCGACCGGCGTTCTGCAGTTCCCTTCGGCGAGCACGCCGTCGACCGCGGCGTTCGGGCCGTCGCCGTCGCGCCGTTGGCCTCCGGCGACGAGCGGTACGGCGTGTTCGTCGTCTACGCGCTCGAGACGCTCTCGGAGGCCGAACGAACGGGGGTTCAGATGGTCGCCGAGACGGCCTCTCACGTCCTCGAGACGATCGCGATCCGGGGCCGACTCGAGCAACAGGAGCGGGCGCTCCAGCGATACGAACGACTCGTCGAGACGGCCGGCGACGGAATGTACGTCTTCGACGAGCAGGGCCACTTCATGACCGTCAACGACGCGCTGACGGAGATGACCGGCTACAGCCGCGAGGGACTGCTCGGCGAGCACGCCTCGATCGTCTTCGACGAGGGCGACGTCGAGGCCGGCGAGGGGACCATCCGTTCGCTGCTCTCCACTGGCGCCGGGACGGACACGGTCGAACTCACCCTCGAGACGAAAGCCGGCGAGCGAATCCCCTGCGAGGCGCAGATCGCCGTCCTCGTCCGCGACGGGGAGTTCGTGGGATCGGTCGGCGTCGTCCGCGACATCACCGAACGAAAGCGCAGCGAACGAAAGCTCCGCGAGCAGAACGAGCGGCTGGACGCCTTCGCACGGATCGTCAGTCACGATCTGCGCAATCCGTTGGGCGTCGCACAGGGCTATCTCGACTTGCTCGAGGAGACCGAGTCGCTCGAGTACGCCGACAACGTGCACGACGGACTCGATCGAATGGAGGCGATCATCGAAGACGTCCTGGCGATCGCACGCGACGGAGAGTGGGCGACCGACCCCGAACCCGTCGATCTCGAGTCGGTCGCCACCGACGCCTGGGAGTACGTCTCGACGGCCGATGCGACGCTTTCGATCGGGGAGACGACGACTGTCGAGGCGGATCGATCGCGGCTGCTGCGGCTGCTCGAGAACCTGTTCCGGAACTCGATCGCACACGGCGGCGAAGCCGTCACTATTCGAATCGGAATCCTCGAGGCTGACGACGGGAGCGACCGGCGGGGCTTTTTCGTCGAAGACGACGGAACGGGGCTCCCCGACGAAATCCGCGACGAGTTGTTCGATCCGTCGGTCTCGACCTCGTCCGAGGGGCTCGGGATCGGTCTCTGGGTCGTCAGAGAAGTCGCTACCGGACACGGCTGGTCGGTTACCGCGACCGAAAGCGTCGACGATGGGGCTCGGTTCGAGTTCGCGTTCGACGAGTGCGACTAGTTCTCGGACTGGAGGTCCTGAAACGCACCGACGAAGTCGTCGTGCGAGGACATTCCGGAGACGGTCTCGTCGACGCGGGCCTCGAGTTCCTCGACGCGATCGCGGAGGTCCTGATACTCTTCGTTGTTCGCGAGTTCACGGTCGGCCTTCTCGGACTCCAGTAGCGCCTTCTTCGAGACGAGAGCGTAGTACTCCTGGATGTCCGATTCGTACTCCGATCGATCGGCCACGTCGTCGACGATCTCGACGAGCTCGTCCTTCGAGACCGGTTTGACGAGGTAATCGTCGAATCCCATCTCGATGATATCGAAGTCGGGATCGACCGCCGTCACCATCACCACCCGTGACTCGTAGCCGGCGTCCCTGATTCGCTCGAGGACCTCGTCGCCCGAGAGACCCGGCATTCGGCGGTCCAACAGGACGACTTCGACGGAGTCGGACATCTTCTCGAGGGCCTCTTCGCCGTCGTAGGCCGTGCCGACGGCCCACTCGCCCTGGAGCCACGCGGCGAAGAGATCCGCGAGGCGCGCCTCGTCGTCGACGACGAGAATCTCGAGGTCGTCACTCATTGGGAGCCCCCTCCGTTCTCTGCATCGTTACAGCCACGGGTCACCAATGGTACCTCTGTGTGATAAATCTCGCGACCAGCTATTAGAATTCATACCGTTTCACACATCAAACACTGCCACTATGGTTGGTATACAGACTAGTCGGTGTCGAAAATCATTCCGTCAAATGTATCAATAATGTATTATTTGTGTTCGAACGAGGACGGAAACCGCGATCAGTGCGAGGACGGTCTCGGGGTCGCGCGGTGATCCGTCGACGGCGACACCGGTACGCGATCGCAGGGGCCGGTGGCGCTCGGCGCGGGCGGCTTACTGCCCTTCGAACTCCGGCTCCTCGTCCTCCATGAAGGCCGTGATCCCCTCCATGAGGTCGTCGGTCGCCATCAGGTGGCCGAAGGCGGAGGCCTCGTACTCGAGTCCGGAGTCGGTGTCGTCGCGGCCGGCGAGCATCGCGCGCTTGGTGAACTTCTGTGCGATCGGCGGCCCGCCGGCGAGATCGGTCGCCAACTCGAGCGCGCGCTCGGCGAGGTCGTCGTTGTCGGCGACCTCGTTGACGAAGCCGTAGTCTTCCATCGTCTCGGCGTCGAATCGCTCGGCGGTGAGGATGATCTCCTTCGCGCGGCCCTCGCCGACGACGTGTTTGAGCCGCTGGGTGCCGCCCCAGCCGGGAATGAGGCCGAGGTTCAGTTCGGGCTGGCCGAACTCGGAGCGCTCGCTGGCGACCCGGAGGTCGGCGCAGGTGGCCAGTTCCATCCCGCCGCCGAGACAGAAGCCGTCGATGCCGGCGACGACGGGCAGATCGCAGGCCTCGAGCTTCCCGAACGTCTGCTGGCCGAGTCGCGAGAGCTCCTGGCCCTCGATCGGGTCGGCGCCGCTGCCGGCCATGCTCTGGACGTCCGCGCCCGCGGAGAAGGCCTTCTCGCCCTCGCCGGTGAGCAGAATCGAGCGGACCTCGTCGTCGTCCTCGAGCAGGTCGATCGCCTCGGAGAGCTCTTCGAGCAGCTCGTCGCTGATCGTGTTCATCCGGTGGGGTCGGTCGAGGACGACGTGGCCGACCATGTCGCCGGGGTACTCGAGTCGGATCGTCTCGAACTCGGTCGATCCCTCGTCGCCGTCCTGCTCGTAGAAGCCGCCCGCTTCGGCGCGTTCCTCGAGGTAGTCGGCCGGCGCGTAGCGCTCGTGGCCGGTCTCCTCGTAGGCCTCCTCGAGCGCCGCGAGGGCGTTCTCGATCCCGAACTCGTCGACCATTTTGACGGGACCGTCCGGGAAGCCGGCGCCGAGCTTGGTCGCCTCGTCGATCGATTCGGGCGGCGCGACGTCGTTGCCGATCAGTTTAGCGGACTCGTTTGCCAGCGTCGCGATCAGCCGCTTCTCGACGAGTTCGGACTGCTCGTCGGTCGGAATCTGGGCGCCCTCGCCGTTTTCGTAGTCGTAGAACCCCTTGCCGGTCTTCTTGCCGAGCTCCTCGTTCTCGACTTTCTCCTCGAACAGCGGACTCGGCTCGTAGGCCTCGCCCAGCACCTCGTGCATGTAGTCGAGCACGTGGTAGCCCACGTCGATGCCGGTCAGATCGGCGAGTTCGAAGCTGCCCATCGGCAGCCCCATCCCGTACTTGGTCGTCGAGTCGACCTCGGCGATGGTCGCCTCGTCGTCGTGGACGAGCCAGCAGGCCTCGTTCATCAGGGGAACGAGCACGCGGTTGACGATGAACCCGGGCGAGTCCTTGTGGACGCGAACCGGTGACTTGCCGATGTCCGCGGCCAGCTCCTCGACGACCTCGAGGGTCTCCTCGGCCGTGTCGGCGCCCGAGATGACCTCGACGAGGTCCATGCGCACGGGCGGGTTGAAGAAGTGCATCCCGCAGAACTGCTCGGGGCGCTCGGTGAACTCCGCGAGGTCCGTGATCGAGAGGCTCGAGGTGTTGGTCGCGAAGATCGCGCGGTCGGGAGCGACCTCCTCGAGTTCGGTGTAGACGTCCTTCTTGATCTCCATCTGCTCGGGGACGGCCTCGATGACGACGTCGGCGTCGCCGCAGGCCTCCGCCATGTCGACCAGCGGGGTGACCCGCTCGAGGGCGGCGTCGGCCTCCTCCTCGGTGAGCTGGTCGTTCTCGGCGAGCTTGTTCAGCGACCACTCGATCTGCTCGTAGCCGTTCTGGACGAACTCGTCTTTGATGTCTCGCATCTTCACGTCGTAGCCCGCCATCGCGACGACCTCCGCGATGCCGTGGCCCATATTCCCCGCGCCGAGAACTGCGACAGTGTTGATATCTTCCAGCTCCATGGTCACAGTTCCAATGTGCACGTGTTTGAACGTTTCCCTCATTCGCATGAGAAACTATAGTTCAGTTCATTACAGGTTACAAACCTCTTTATCGGTGGACGTTGGAACACAGTCACATGGAATTCGGGCTCTCAGAAGAACAGGAACAGATTCGCGACGAAGTCGCGCGGTTCGCGGAGAACGAAATCGTTCCCCACGCCGAGGAGTACGACACCGAGGAGAAGTTCCCCCACGACATCGTCGACGAGGCCGCCGAGATGGGGCTGGTCGGCGCCTCGATCCCGATCGAGTACGGCGGCGCCGGCTACTCGACGCTCGAGTCGGCGATCATCGCCGAGGAGCTGTTCTCCTACGACCCCGGCATCGCGCTCTCGATCCTCGCGTGTTCGTTCGGGACCGAGGCCATCCGGGAGTTCGGCGACGAAGACCAGAAGGAGCGCTTCCTCGAGCCCGTCGCGCGGGGCGAGAAGATCTCCGGAGCCGCCATCTCGGAACCGGACACCGGTTCGGACGTCTCCTCGGTCTCGACGCGCGCCGAGAAGGACGGCGACGAGTGGGTGATCAACGGCAACAAGATGTGGATCACCAACGGCACCGTCGGCGACTTCTTCGTCATGCTCTGTAAGACCGACCCCGACGCCGAGGGCCGGTACGACGGCTTCAGTCAGATCGTCGTCGAGGCCGACCGCGACGGCTTCGAATCCGAGAAGATCACCGGCAAACTCGGTATCCGCGCCTCCGACACCGCCGAACTCATCCTCGACGACGTCCGCGTCCCCGAGGAGAACCTCATCGGCGATCAGGGCGCCGCCTTCCTCCAGCAGATGCAGTTCTTCGACGCCACCCGGACCGGCGTCGCCGCGCAGGGGGTCGGCATCGCGAAGGGCGCGCTCCGGGCCGCCCTCGAGTACGCCCAGGACCGCGAGCAGTTCGGCCAGCCCATCAGCGAGTTCCAGGCCATCCAGCACAAGCTCGCCGACATGGCGACCAAGACCGAGGCCGCGCGGAACCTGACCTACAAGGCCGCCTGGAACGTCGATCAGGACAACGACATCACCATGGGCGCCTCGATGGCCAAGGAGTACGCCTCCCGCATCGCCGTCGACGTCGCCAACGAGGCCGTCCAGATCCACGGCGGTTCGGGCTACGTCAACGACTTCCCCGTCGAGCGCTTCTACCGCGACTCCAAGATCACCCAGATCTACGAGGGCACGAGCGAGATTCAGAAGAACGTGATCGCGCGGGAGCTGCTCAGCGACGGGCTCTAAGAACGAAGTTTTGCTCTGTCGTTCGAGAGAGCTTCGCTCTCTCGTGATGACGAAAGGCGCGGAGCGCCTTTCGAACCACGGGCCAGCGAAGCTGGCCCTCGGCAAAAATTCGATTAAAAGCAACGGAAGACGTTCCTGCTCACTTCGTTCGCAGGCTGCGACTTCCGAGCCTTCGTTCGCTGCGTCTTCACGCGGCGATGCCGCGTGAACGGCTCGCGGGACCTACGGTTCCGCGCTGCTCACGAAGACACTCCTCCTTCCGTTCTCTCACTCCTTTCAGTCGTTCGATCACATCGGTCGTCGGCCCGCTCGCTCACTGACTCGCGGCTTGCGCCGCTCGTCTTTCCGCGGCGCGAAGCGCCGCGCATCCGTTCGCTCGCGGTGATTGTCAGTGAAGCACCTGCCCTTCCCCGGGTCGCGTGCTCGGCGAGTTTCGCCGAGCACGCTCCCGGCCATCAGTCGCCGTCTTCGACGTTACCAGTAGTTGGCAGTCTACCTTTGGTATCCAAAATTATCGCTCGAGTGCGACCGACTCGAGCTACGAGTGACAAAATTGGCTGACAGATTAGAAAGCTATATGTACACTTTGGAAAGTACACTTTACACACGATGTCAGAACGACGATCGTTTGCCAGCATCGCGTTGATGACCGTCGGATTCCTCAGTATGGGGCCGCTGTCGGATATCGTCGACTCGGGAACGCTCGGACTCGGGCTGGCCGTCGGCGGTGGAGCGGTCTTTCTCGTCGGCGGCCTGTGGTGGCTGCAGCTCCTCGACGATCGAGACGTGACCGACGAACGATTCCTCCAGATCGGGTTTCGCGCCTCGACGCTCTCGTTCTGGGCGCTCCTCGTCGGGCTGATGACGGTCGGGAGCGTCGAGAGCAGCGCCGACGTCACCTATCCCGTCTTCAGTCACTACACGTGGCTGCTGCTGGCCGGGCTGGTCGTTTTCGGAACTGCTTGGTCGTGGTACAGCCGACGAATGTAACGATGGAGAACGATCTGAAGGTCTGGCGGGCGAAGCGAGACGTGACGCAGGGTGAACTGGCCGACGAGGTCGACGTCTCGAGACAGACCATCAACGCGATCGAGCGCGGCCGGTACGATCCGAGTCTCGAGCTCGCGTTCGAGCTGGCGGCGTTCTTCGACTGTCGGATCGAGGATATCTTCGACTACGATCCCGACGCCGACTGAGGCTCAGGTGTCGGAATCGGTGTCGCCGTCGTCGCTGTCCGAGTCGGTGTCACCGTCGTCGCTGTCCGAGTCGGTGTCACCGTCGTCGCTGTCCGAATCGGTGTCAGTTCCATCGCTGTCCGAGTCGGTATCGGTCCCGACGCCGTCGAAATCCGCGTCGCCGCCGTCGCTATCGCTGTCGGTGTCGCCGGTTCCCGACTGCGTGCGCGGGGTCGTCCTCGAGTTCACGGCACCGCTCGAGCGACCCGCGGTCGACCGCCGTTTCGTCGTGTCGACGGTTCGCGCGGTCTGCTCCGCGGGTCGACCCTGCCGTGGCTCGGCGTCGTCGGAACCGGGGACTCGTTCGTCGGCGAGGGTATACAGAACGACCGGCGGAAGCACGTACGATCCGATGGCCAGCACCGCGAACCACGGATCGAGAAAGATCAGCAGGCCGAATATCGTCAGCCCCGCGGTCGCGGCCGTGTGGATCGTCGTGTCCGTGTAGCGCCGATAGAACGCCCAGAACTCGCGGACCTGTCGGCTGGCGGTCGGCGTCGAGAGTACCACTGGCGGTGCCATCACGCGGACGTACGGTCGCCAGCGAGAAACCCCTTTGTCGTGTGGACCCCTACGGAGCAGTAATGAGAGAGTTCGTCTTCGCCCTCGAGTACGAACCGGGAACGAATCCGGTCGCGGACGTCCTCGCCGACTACCCGGACGCCTCCATCCGCTCGCTGTCGTGTCACGTCACCGCGGACAGCCTCTGGCGGGTCGACCACGCGGAGGGGTCGCCCGAGGCCCTCGAGGCCCTCGAGGACGCCTACAAGAACGCGGACTTCTTCGCCGACTGCCTGGTCAAGGACGACTGCGGGGCCGACTGCGAGGTGCAGGTGCTGGATCGGTCGAACGACACGCTCGTGGTCTACACCTACTGGGACCGCACGGACGTCTGTACCTCGGTCCCCCACGTCGCCCTCGAGTACCTGGGCGAGGGGCTGCTGTTCGAGACCTACCGCGAGGGCCGGCGCTACCGCTGGCGGATCGTGCTGGGCAGCGACGCGCCGATCCACGAGTTCTTCGACGCGCTGGGCGACGAGGTCGGCGAGTGTACCGGCATTGAGATGCTGCGACTGACGGAGCTCGACCCCGATCGGGCGCCGCTCGAGCCCGAGCAGGACCTCCCGGACGAACAGCGCGAGGCGCTGCGGGCGGCCGTCGAGCACGGCTACTACGAGACGCCGCGCCGGATCGAACTCGGTGAACTGGCCGAACGGCTGGAGATTCCGCGTTCGACGCTCTCCTACCGGCTCCGGCGGGCCGAGTCCAGCCTCGCGACGACGTTCGTCGAGGACGACGACTCGCTCGAGGCGTTGACCGCCGGCCTGTGAATCACTGAAGCAGCCGATACGTAGGTATCGAATGTTTCGTGATAACAATCGACACTGCTATCTCTCTGGGGAGCCTATAAGAATACGATTCTCATCGATTCGAGTGTTTGAACCCGGTAATTCTGGATCCATCGCCGACTCTTGGGGATCAAGAGGGGACGACAATGACAACAGAAACTCGATCGAACGAGAGCCAGATAACACGCGGATTCAGAGAACTCGTCGCGGAAGCTAACACCGCCATCAGGACGTATTCGCCCGAAGAAGCGATCGACCGCCTCGACGAGGACGGAGTCCTCTTCGTCGACGTTCGCGACGCTCCCGAGTTAACCGAGGGACGAGTTCCCGGTGCGATCCACGCGTCTCGGGGGATGCTGGAGTTTCACATCGATCCCGACAGCCCGTACTATATGGACGAATTCAGCGACGCGGCGGAACTCGTGTTCTACTGTGCGGCCGGTGCGCGATCGGCCCTCGCTGCCCAGCGCGCCGCGGAAATGGGGCGAGACCGCGTCGCTCACGTCGCGGGCGGATTCCCGGCTTGGACGGAAGCCGGCGGTCCGATCCGCGGAGACGATACCAGCGGTTCACAGTAACCCCGCGACATATTCTCTTTTACGAGCGGACCCGTACTGAGCGACTCGATAGAGAGCGCCGAGCTCTCAGTGGCTGAGACGACCGATCGAAGACGATCCGTACGGGGAGATCGATTAGCTCGAGCCGACCTCCGATTTGGCGCACGCCAAATAACCCGTATAGTAGCGGGGCGACTACTGACCGGTAATGAGCGACACCACCCCATCGGCTCCCGACGCGCCGCCGGACGCGAGTCGGAGCCTCGAGCTCCGCGTCCCCGAGATGGACTGTCCCTCCTGTGCCGGGAAGGTGACGAACAGCGTCGAGCGACTCGAGGGGATCGACGGGATCGACGCGCGGGTGACCAGCGGTCGCCTCGTCGTCGAGTACGATCCGACGCGGACCGACGAGGACGAGATCCGCGAGCGGGTCCGCGCGGCCGGCTACGAGATCGTCGGCGCCGAGTCGGAGCTGACGTTCTCGGTGCCGGACATGGACTGTGCCTCCTGTGCGAACAAGGTCGAGAACGCCCTCGAGGGGACCGCGGGCGTCGGCGAGATCGAGACCCGGCCGGCCTCGGGTCGCGTGACGGTTGCGGTCGACGACGCGGCCGATTCGGAGACGGTCGTCGACGCCATCGGGTCGGCCGGCTACGACGCGACGCCGATCGGTGACGAGAGCGACGGCGAGCCGATGGGCGACGACGAGCCGATCTGGAAGAGCCGCCGGGCCGTCACGACGGGAATCGGCGCCGTCCTCGTAGGTCTCGGCATGCTCCTCGAGTTCGTCCTCCCGAGCGCGAACCCGGCGCTGTTCTCGCTCGTCGGCGGCGGTCTCGTCGATCGGACCTACCACCTCTCGACGGTGCTCTTCCTCGTCACCGCGGCAGTCGCCGGCGCGCCGATCCTCCGGAACGGCTACTACTCCGCGCGCAACCGGAGCCTGGACATCGACTTCCTGATGGGGATCGGGATCCTCGCCAGCGTCGCGGCCCACCACCCCTTCGAGGGGGCGATGCTCGCCGTCCTCTTCAGCGTCGCCGAACTGCTCGAGCGGTTCTCGATGGACCGGGCCCGCGACTCGCTGCGGGAACTGATGGACCTCTCGCCCGACACGGCGACGGTCAAGCGCGAGGACGGGAGCGAGGAGACGGTGCCGGCCGACGAGGTCGCCGTCGGCGACGTAGTCGTCGTCCGGCCGGGCGAGAAGATCCCGGCCGACGGCGTCGTCCTCGAGGGCGAGAGCGCGGTCGACCAGTCGCCGATCACCGGCGAGAGCGTCCCCGCCGACAAGGCCGCGGGCGACGAGGTCTACGCGGGGACCATCCCCGAGTCGGGCTATCTCGAGGTCGAGGTGACCAGCGAGGCCGACGACTCGACGATCGCCCGGATCGTCCGCATGGTCGAGGACGCGGAACGGGAGAAGACCCAGCGCGAGCGGTTCGTCGACCGCTTCGCGAGCGTTTACACGCCGATCGTCGTCGCCCTCGCGGTCGCGATCGCCGTCGCGCCGCCGCTGGTCGCGGGCGCCTCGTGGAACACCTGGTTCCTCCGCGGGCTGACGCTGCTGGTGATCGCCTGCCCCTGCGCGTTCGTCATCTCGACGCCGGTCAGCGTCGTCTCCGGGATCACGAGCGCCGCCCGCAACGGCGTCCTCATCAAGGGCGGGCGCTACCTCGAGGCCGTCGGCGAGAGCGACGTCCTCGCGGTCGACAAGACGGGGACCCTGACGGAGGGCGACCTCTCGGTGACCGACGTGATCCCCCTCGAGGGGGCAGACGAGGACGACGTCCTCCGGCGGGCCGGCGCCATCGAGCGTCGCAGCGAGCACCCGATCGGGCAGGCGATCGTCGACTACGCCGAGGAGCGGGGCGTCGCGGCCGACGCTGACGACGATCCCGACGTCTCCGCGTTCGAGGCGCTGACCGGGAAGGGCGTCCGCGCCGAGATCGACGGCGCGACCCACTACGTCGGCAAGCCGGACCTGTTCGACGGGCTGGCCGACTTAGCGCACGTCCACGCGACGACCGACGGCGGCGTCGCGCTCGAGGAAATGGGGTACGAGTCCAGTCCGCAGTGCGACCGCCCGGGCTGTGTCGACGTCCTCGCGGAGGTCATCCCCGACCTCGAGGCCGACGGAAAGACCGTCGTCGTCGTCGGCACCGAGGACCGGCCGCTTGGCGTCATCGCCGTCGCGGACCGCGTCCGGCCCGAGGCGAAGTGGGCCGTCTCGCAGCTGCAGGAGCAGGGGGTCCGCGTCGTGATGCTCACCGGCGACAACGAGGGGACCGCTCGCGCCATCGCCGAGGAGGTGGGGATCGACGAGTACCACGCCGAACTGCTGCCCGACGAGAAGCTCGAGTGGATTCGCCGACTCGAAGGCGAAAACGGAAGCGGTGGCGAGGGTGACGGCGACGGGGCGCCCGGCGAGGAGGCCACCGTCGCCATGGTCGGCGACGGCATCAACGACGCGCCCGCGCTCGCGACCGCCGGCGTCGGCATCGCCATGGGCGCCGCGGGGACCGACACCGCCCTCGAGACGGCCGACGTCGCGCTGATGAGCGACGACCTCACCCGACTGCCGTACCTCTACGAGCTCTCCCACACCGCCACCGGCGTCATCCGCCAGAACATCTGGGCGAGCCTCGCGGTGAAGGCCGCCCTCGCCGCCGGGACGCCGTTCGGCCTCGTCACGGTGATTCACGCGGTCGTCATCGGCGACATGGGGATGAGCCTCGGCGTCACCGGCAACGCGATGCGGCTGGCGAACGTCGAACCCGAGACGCCCGAGGGGCTCGAGGAGCGCGACGGCGATCGGTAACCGTTCCGGTGAGCTCTCCGCCGAAAAATCGCGTCACGCCGCGCGCGCCGCCGAAAGTCCGGCCGATCACATCGCTTCGCCGAGCTCTTCCGCCTCCCACTCGGCGACGAGTTGCTTGGCTAACTCGCGCGGTTTGTGGTCGTACACGAGATGATGCACGAGGTCTTCGTCGAGGATCATCTCTTCGTTGCACACGTGACAGAAGACGGGGGACGTCATCGACATACCCACAGTAGCCCGCCCGAAACGAAAACTGCCTCGCCGAATCACGTCGGTGTCCGGAGTGGAAGAGTTCGACACGTCCCCGCTGCTAGCCGTCGGAGCGCCGCCGGATCAACTCCACCGATGGTCGCCAGCGGACGGAGCCAGCGTAACAGCGATAGCCGACGGCGAGGTGGACGATCGGCTGCATCCGCTTCGATCGTTTCGAGGGCCTCGAGTCGGGTAACGGATAGGCTGACGATTGACGCAGGAACGCACGCTACAGCCGTTTTACCTGCCGAATTGTATCGTTTGGGGCGTTCCCTAAGTACGCGCGGCCCATACATTACTTGTATGACAAATCCACCCGCTGACGACCGTCGACCGGCGGAGAACGCGCGTCGGGAATCGGCCGCGGCAGCCGACATCGCCGGCGTAGAGAACCGAATCGGACGAGGGAATCGATCGGCGTCATCGGACGGCCTCGGATACGACGTCGTCAGGACGCCGGTACTCGTCGTCGGCGCGGGGGCGGCGGGCGCCCGCGTCGCGATCAGCCTCGCCGAATCCGGCCTCGAGCCGCTGGTGATCGGGAAGCGAGACCACGGCGACGCGCACACGACCTGGGCGGCCGGCGGGATCAACGCCGCGCTCGGTTCGCTGGACGACGAAGACGACTGGACGATCCACGCCGCGGACACGCTGAACGAAGGACACCATCTGAACGATCCCGAGGCCGTCGAACTGACCGCGCGCGAGATGCCGGATCGAATCCGCGAACTCGAGGAGTGGGGGATGCCGTTCGACCGGACTGACGACGGGGCGATCAACCAGCGGTACTTCGGTGCCCAGTCGTACCGCCGGACCTGCTTCGTCGGCGACCGGACCGGCGAGGCGATGCTCGAAACGCTGATCGGACGGGCTCGCGACCTCGAGATCCCCCATCGCGAGAACGTGATGATCACGCGGCTGCTCTCGGACGGGCGGCGCGTCTTCGGCGCCGCCGGCTTCGACATGGAGACCGGCCGGGGTCTGCTGTTCCGGTCGAACCACGTCGTCCTCGCCGCGGGCGGCTTCTCGGCGCTCTACGACCGCCACTCCTCGCGGGACGACGAGAACAACGGGGACGCCCAGGCGCTGGCTCTCGAGGCGGGCGCTCGACTGATGGACCTCGAGTTCGTCCAGTTCCACCCGACGGGGATGGTCGGCGAACGCTACGGGGAGGAGTGGGACGGCCGACTCGTCACCGAAGCCGTGCGCGGCGAGGGCGGACGGCTCTACAACGCCGAGAACGAACGGTTCATGGAACGGTACTCGCCGGATCAGATGGAACTCGACGCGCGCGACGTCGTCGCGCGGGCGATCGGTCGAGAGATCGACGCGGGCCGAGGAACCGAGAACGGCGGCGTCTATCTCGACATCTCGCATCGGGACGCCGACTACGTCCGGGAACGGCTGCCGCGGATGGTCGAGCGCTTCGCGTCGCTCGGCGTCGACATCACCGAGGAACCGATCGAGGTCGCGCCGACTGCCCACTACACGATGGGCGGCATCGACATCGACTTCCGCACCGGCGAAACCGACGTCGACGGCTTGTACGCCGTCGGCGAGGCCGTCGCCGGCGTCCACGGTGCGAACCGGCTCGGCGGCAACTCGCTCGCCGAAACCGTCGCGATCGGCAAGCTCGTCGGTGAGCACATCGCGACCGCGGTCGACGGATCGGACGCCGATCTGTCGGTGACCGACGAACAGCGAGCCCTCGCCGAACGGGAGTTTCGGTCGCTCGCGTCGCTCGCGGACGCCGACGGAGGGGTCACGCCGACGACCTTGCTGGAGGACCTCGGCGAGTTGCTGTGGGCTCGCGCGGGCATTCTCCGCGACGAGTCCGGGCTTCGGGCCGGACTCGAGGAACTCGAGGCGCTCCGCGATCGAACGGGGGACTTGCGCGTCGAGGGCGGACTCACCTCGCGATCGTTCGAGTTCGCCGTCGATCTCTCGGTTAGCCTCACCGTCGCCGAAGCGATGCTCCGAACGGCCCTGGCTCGAACCGAATCCAGGGGCGCCCATCACCGGACGGACTACCCGGAGACCGACCCGGACTGGCGCATCAATCTGCTCGTCTCGGCCGACGAGGGCGGTCTCGCGATCGACCGCCGCGGCGTCGCCGAACCGAGCGATCCGGTCCGCGAGGCACTCGAGGAAGGCTACGAACTCGACTACCACCACCTCGAGTAACGGACCGCGACCGAATCGCGAACTCGATCGACCGAGAGGCCTTTCATCCCTCGAGCCCTCCCGTTCGTCTACGTAGATGTTAGACGAGGCCGAACCCGTTATCCGGAACGACCCCGTGATGGCGGACCTCATCGACCGACACGATCCGTACGTCGAACGGGACTGGGACGAGTTCGAACGGCTCTGTATCTCCATCATCAACCAGCAGCTGTCGACCGCGAGCGCGACCGCCGTCCGCGAGCGGGTCTTCGAACTGCTCCGCGACGAGGTGACCCCCGAGACCGTCCTGAACGCCGAGGACGAGGCGCTGCGGGCCGCCGGGCTCTCCGAGAGCAAGGTCGAGTACATGCGCAACGCCGCGCGGGCCTTCCGAGAGAACGACTATACCCGAGCGGGGCTCGCCGACTACTCGAACGACGAGGTCGTCGATCTGCTGACCGAAATCAAGGGCGTCGGGGAGTGGACGGCTCGCATGTACCTCCTGTTCGTCCTGGAACGCGAGGACGTGCTGCCCCTGGGCGACCTCGCGATTCGCCGCGCGATCGAGGACCTCTACGGGGACGGCGAGGACATGTCCCGCGCCGAGATGCGCGAGATCGCCGAGCGGTGGCGACCGTATCGAAGCGTCGCGACGCGGTACCTGTGGGCCGAGTACGAGTCGGACTGACGGACGACTCGAGCGCGCAAACGTGTGTTTCGCGAGCGGAAACGGTTGCCGACCTGACTCTCTCATACCGGCTGGACGCAGTAATAGGCTACTGTCCGCGCCTCGAACAGCGGGGATCGACCCGACGCGACCGCTAATCGGCGATTACGGGCCCGACAATTCATGCCGCGTTCGGGGTCGGGAGAAACGAGATACTGACCGGCGAGAGGGCCCCGCCGACTCAAGTGTGACTCGCCCGGGGTTTGGCGTATGGCAAACGACATGCCCGCAGACGAGCCGTCGACAGGCGACTCATCGCAGCGGCGAATGACCACCGATCCCGAACGCATCAAGGAGTGGGCGGAGGCCCGCGATGCGGTCCCCGTGACGATTCGTGACAGCGAGGACCACGGACACTCCTTCGCTCATCGAGACGAACTCGGTTCGGACCACGAGGAGTACACGTGGGACGAGTTCATCGATCGGTTCGAGGACGAGGACCTGGTGTTCATCTACCACGAGGACGAGCCGACGGGAGAGGGGCTGGGTCACTTCGAACTCGTCGAGCGCGAACAGGCGTTCGAGCGGGCCGACCTCGGTCGCAGCGAACTCGAGGACCAGCTTCGAGAGGGCGAGACGATAACGACCGAAATCGTGGAAACGCAGGTCGTCGAGACGGAGGTCGTCGAACGGGACACGATCGAGAGCGAGGTCGTCGACACCGAGATCGCCGAGCGCCACGTCGTCGACTCGGAGCTGCTGAACCGGGAGATCGTCGACACGGAGTTCGTCACCGCCGACGAGATCGAGGTCATCACGGAAGAGAGCCGCCTCGACACGGTCGAGGAGGTCGAACGCTACACGGTCGAAAGCCGGGTCGTCGACGTCGACGTCGAACAGCACGACGAACTCGAGAGCGACAAGATCGAGACCAACATCGAACTCGAGAGCGTCCAGCGGTCGATCCTCGAGAGCGACGTGGTACACGCGGACGTGACCGCCGACGACGTCATCGAGCAGGGCGTCATCCGGAGCAATCGCGACGAGGGAGCCGTCGTCCACAGCGAACTGCTCGAGCGGCGCACGGTCGAAGAGCAGATCGACGAACGGACGCGGATGATCTTCACCTTAGAGGAGACCGAACTGCTCGACTCGGAGGTCGTCGGCAGCGACGTGATCGAGGGCGAGATCATCGACGTCGAGGAGTACGGCGAGATGGAGACGACGGCCGAGGCCGGCGCCACCGGCGCGGGTGCCGGTGCCGAAATGGGCGCCGGAACCGGTGCGGAAGGGGCCGGCGATTCCACCCCCGACGTCGAAGTCGAGTCCGAGACCGGTGGATCGACCGCCGACGCGGGCGAAATGGGGCGGATCGAACTCTCCGAGGACGATCAGGGGAAGGACGTCGTCGACGAGACGGGCGAACAGATCGGTATCGTCGCGGAGGTCGAGGGACAGACGGCCTACGTCGATCCGGAACCGGGGCTGACGGATCGACTCAAGGCGCGGATGAACTGGGGCGGCCACGACGACGAGGACTACCCCATCGAGGCGTCGGAGATCAACGAGATCACCGACAGCGAAGTGATCGTCCAGCACCGCGACGAGGACGCCACGGACGAACTGTAGTACTCGCGACTACTCGGCGCGAATCCGGTCGCGTCGAAAACGGAGGGGAAAACGATGGCGGTCGCGACGAGTCAGCGTCGCGGCCTCGAGTGCGCTCGGTCCGTTACTCGAGGTCGAAGCGGTCGTTGGTCATGACCTTGTGCCACGCGTCGACGAAGTCCTGCACGAACGTCTCTTCCTCGGCCGCGTAGACGTCCGTGATGGCCCGAAGCCGGGAGTTCGAGCCGAAGACGAGGTCCACGCGAGAGCCCTTCCACTCGACGTCGCCCGTCTCGCGGTCGCGCAGCACGTAGACGTCTTCGGCCTCCGAGGACTCCTCCCACTCGTAGCCCATGTCGATCAGGGTCTCGAAGAAGTCGTTGGTCAGCGTCCCCGGCTCGTCGGTGAAGACGCCGAGCTCGG
Organism: Haloterrigena sp. KLK7; assembly: GCF_037914945.1. Classification (NCBI taxonomy): domain Archaea; kingdom Methanobacteriati; phylum Methanobacteriota; class Halobacteria; order Halobacteriales; family Natrialbaceae; genus Haloterrigena; species Haloterrigena salinisoli. The sequence goes on along the minus strand of NZ_CP149787.1, from coordinate 576,357 downwards.
AGTCCTGGTAGTTCGCGCCCAGTGCGCGCATGCCGCCGACCAGCGCCGTCGTCTCGGACGCCGTCAGGGTCAGCAGGTCCGCCCTGTCGATCAGCAAGTCCTCGGGCGGCTGGTCGTGTTCGCCCTCGTAGTAGTTACGGAACCCGTCCGCTTTCGGTTTGAGCGCCTCGAACGACTCCTCGTCGGTCTGTTCCTGCGAGGCGTCCGTCCGTCCCGGTTCGAACGGGACCGTGACGTCGTAGCCGGCGTCGGCCGCCGCCTGCTCGATGGCCGCGTTGCCGCCCAGCACGATGAGGTCGGCCAGCGAGACCCGCGTCTCGTCGGACCGCGAGCCGTTGAATTCCTCCTGGATGCCCTCCAGCGTCTCCAGCACGGTCGCGAGCTCGTCGGGTTCGTTGACCTCCCAGCTGCGCTGGGGCTCGAGGCGGATGCGAGCGCCGTTGACGCCGCCGCGCTTGTCGCTTTTGCGGTAGGTCGACGCCGCCGCCCACGCGGTCTTGACGAGCTGGGAGCGGGTCAGCTCGGACTCGAGGATCTCCGCTTTGAGGTCGGCGGCCTCCTCCTCGCCGATCAGGTCGTAGTCGGCGTCGGGGATCGGGTCCTGCCACAGCATCTCCTCGTCTGGCACTTCCGGACCGAGGAACCGCTCCGGCGGCCCCATGTCGCGGTGGATCAGCTTGTACCACGCCTTCGCGAAGGCCTCCTGGAACTCGTCGGGGTTCTCGCGGAAGCGCTCGATGATCTCCCGGAACTCCGGATCCCGCTTGAGGGCGAGGTCCGTCGTCATCATCATCGGCGCGTGCTTCTTCGAGGAGTCGTGGGCGTCCGGGACGGTCTCGTGGGCCGACTCGTCGACCGGTTCCCACTGCTTCGCGCCGGCGGGGCTCTCCGTCAGCTCCCACTCGTTGTCGAGCAGCGTGTCGAGGAAGGAGGTGTCCCACATGGTGGGCGTGCTGTTCCAGGCGCCCTCGATGCCGCTCGTGACCGTGTCGGAGCCCTTGCCGGAGTCGGTCCAGCCGAGGCTCTGGTCCTCGATGGGGGCCGCCTCGGGCTCGGGGCCCATGTCGTCGGTGTCGCGGGCACCGTGGGCCTTGCCGAACGTGTGGCCGCCGGCGATGAGCGCGGCCGTCTCCTCGTCGTTCATCGCCATGCGGCCGAACGCCTCTCGGATGCGGTCGGCCGACCCGAGCGGGTCCGGCTCGCCGTCGGGGCCCTCGGGATTCACGTAAATCAGCCCCATGACGGTGGCACCGAGGGGGTCCTCGAGGTTACCCTCGTCGTCGAAGCGCTCGGAGCCCTCCCATTCGGTCTCGGGGCCCCAGTAGACGGCCTCGTCGGCCTTGAAGTCGTCCTCGCGTCCGCCGGCGAAGCCGAACGTTTCGAAGCCCATCGACTCGAGGGCGACGTTCCCGGCCAGGACGATCAGGTCGGCCCAGGAGAGCTTGCGGCCGTACTTCTGCTTGATCGGCTCGAGCAGTCGGCGCGCCTTGTCGAGGTTCACGTTGTCGGGCCAGCTGTTGAGGGGCGCGAACCGTTGGGTCCCGCCGGTCGCGCCGCCGCGGCCGTCCGTGGTGCGGTACGTGCCGGCGCTGTGCCAGGCCATCCGGATGAACAGCGGCCCGTAGTGCCCGTAGTCGGCCGGCCACCAGTCCTGGGACGTCGTCATCAGCTCTTCGATGTCGGCTTTCACCTCCTCGAGGTCGAGCTTCTGGAACTCCTCGGCGTAGTCGAAGTCCTCCCCGTAGGGACTGACGTCTCCGGCGTTCTGGTCGAGAATTTCCAAGTTCAACTGGTCGGGCCACCACTCGTGGTTCCGCTTCCGTTTGTTGTCGCTCATGTGTGGTTCGTACAGTTTGGAAAACGGATTGGAGAATAATATATGTACCGAATGCAAGTTCCCTTTTTGCTTTCCCCGTAGATACTTTTCGATACAGGAAACAATGTATGGTGTCCCTCTACGACGGAGCGAAAATTGGGTCGCAATGGCCGCTATAGGCTCTTTTCTGACTTTCTTCGCTGATGCGGAACAGTACGCCTCTCGATACTGCGATTCGCTCGACAACGGAATCTCATTTATCGCTCGGGACCGCTCCCGAGCGGCCGGATTCGAGAGCGTTCGATCACCGGTGACTCCGGTCCGCGTGACGACCGAAGCGAGAAGCGAGGACGACCGGACACCGCAGCGAGACCGGCTCGAGCGACCTTGAGACAGTTACTCCTCCTCTTCGGGAGTGTCCGGCGCGTCACGATCGGCGCGGCGGCCCACGTCGACCTGATAATTGCCGAGGATGTCCCGACCGAGGATGACGGGGTAGTCCATGTGGCTGCGGTCCTCGACGCTGGCGGTGACGGTGTGCTGATTGCCGCCGACGCCGACGACGACGTCGACGACGGGCCGGCTCTTGGACTGTTTGCTGCTGCCAGAGCGGACGCGCGTGATGGACTTGATCGGTCCGGCGCCGATGTCGGCAGCGAGGGCGGTGTCGATGCTCGTCCGCGTCGCGCCCGTGTCGGACTTCGCGAGGACGGTCTTCGAGCCGCTGGTGCCCGAGAGCACGATCTCCTCGGTGTAGCCGATCACGCGCGTCTCCGCGTCCGACGACGTCGCCTCGACCGGCTGGGCCGTCGGTCGAGAGTCGTCGAGGACGCTCGAGAGGTCGCGGACGCGGTCCTCGTCGACCTCGCCGCCGGCGCGTTCGATCGCCAGCTTCGCGATGTAGGGGGCCGGGCTGACCTGAGTCGCCTCGTAGAGACCCTTGAATCCGGCCGTCGGGTTGACCTCGAGGACGAACCAGCCCTCGTCGCCCTCGACTAAGTCGACGCCGGCGTAGTCGAGGCCGATGGCGTCGGCGGCCCGGCGGGCCATGTCGCGAGCCTCCTCGGGGAGGTCGTCGGTCGCGTCCTCGACGCTCCCGCCGAGCGCGACGTTGGTTCGCCAGTCGTTGTCCGGCGCGTAGCGGTACATCGCGCCGATGATCTCGCCGCCGACGACGTAGACGCGGGCGTCATGGTGGTGAACGCCGTCGCGGTCGATGAGTTCCTGCAGGAAGGCGTAGCGGTTGCCGACCTTCGCGTTGATCGGATCGTTGGGGCCGACCTTCCAGGTCCCGCCGCCGTGGGTCCCGATCGCCGTCTTGTAGACCGCTTCCTCGCCGTACCGATCCCGCGCCGCGTTGAGCTGATTCCCGCTGAGCGCGAGGGTCACGTCGGGAGTTCGAACGTCGTTGGCCGCGAGCGTCGCCGCCGTCGAGAGCTTGTGAATCGCCGTCAACACCGTCGACGGCTCGTTGAGCGTCGGCACCAGCTGTGCGAACGTGTTCGCGAGCCCGAGTTCCTCGGCGGGCTGTTCGGTGTTCGACAGCAGCATCCGGTTCGCGATGACGTCGACCTCCGGCTCTAAGACGACGCTCCCGTCGGTGACGCTGATCGACGTGTTCTCGGCACGGAGCCACTCGGTATCGTGGCCCAGATCTTCGACGGCGTTGAGAATAGCTTTCGTTTCCTTGCTCGTGTGTAGACTCAGTACCCCGACAGTGACAGGATCGACAACAGCCATACTCAAACACACGACCACTGGGGGCAAAAGGATACTGTCATCAGCAGGCGGCGCCTGCTTTCGATTGTCACTTCGAGGACACCCCGTCTCGTCGGACCGCACCTCTCACGAGTCGGATTCACGGTCGCCGCGCCGTCACGTGATCGCCGCTCGGACCTCGTTGGGATCGACCAGTCCGCTCGCGACGACGAGGACGGCCCAGGTGATCGCACCCAGCGCGATCGCGCCGGCCAACATCACGAGACTCGAGACCAGCGGCGTCACGAGCAAGACGGCGCCGGCCATGACCCCGGTGATCCCGCAGATGACGCCGATCGATCGGGCGAGCCGTTTGAGCCGGAGGTCGAGCTCCAGGTGGACGATGTAGAGGTTCACCGCCACGTACACCGAGTGCGTTGCAACGGTCGCGATGGCCGCGCCGACGACGCCGATCGTCGGGATGAGGACGAGGTTCAACAGGAAGTTGGCGATGGCCGTTCCCCCTTTCGCGATCGCCCGGTGGCGGGCGCGCCCGAGGTAGTCCAGACTGTCGCTGGTCAGGTTCGTGATCGCCTGGAGGACGATGAAGGCCGCCAGGACCTGCAGGACCGGCACCGCACCCGCGTAGTTCGCGCCGATAACCATCGGAATGAACGGATCGGCGACGATCACCAGCCCGGCGGCCGCGGGGATGTACACCATCATCGTGTTCGTCAGCGCCGTCTCGTAGATCCGCCGGGATCGCTCGAGTTGGTCCGAGGCCTTCTGCTCGCCGAAGTTCGGCGAGATCGTGAAGCCGAGCGATTCGGCGGGTGCGAGCACGAAGTCGGTGATCTGCTTGCCGAGCGTGTAGAACGCGACCGCGGTCGGGGTCAGGATGACGCCGACGAGAACGGTGTCGACCTGTTTGTCGATGACGTTCGCACTGCGCGTCGCGGTCAGCGGCACGCTGTACTCGATCAACCGTCGCGTCAGCCCCTCCTCGTGGGTCTCAGCGGCGTCGTACCGCGCGTAGAACGCGTAGTAAAGGACTGCTAACCCGACCGCGGCCGACAGCGCGTAGCCGACGACGTAGCCGAAGAAGGCGCCCAGCGCCCCCAGTCCCATGAGCGTGAACCCGACGGCGAAGACCAGCCGGGAGAAGCCGCTGATCGCCCGGATAGCGGCGCTGTACGGGAGGTGGTTGAACCCCTGGAAGGCGACCTCCGTGAAGGTGCTAAAGGAGAACACGGCGACGTAGAGCACGCCGGCCGCGAGAAACGGCGCGGCCTCCGGTCGACCCAGGGCGGCCGCGAGCTGCTCGTGAAACAACAGGAGGAGGTAGCCGACAAGCGTCATGACGACGATCTTGAACGTGATCGTCGATCTGATCAGGTGGGGAATCTGGCTCGGATCGTTCTCTCTGTACTCCGAGAAGTACCGCGCCGCGGATTTACCGATCCCGAGATCCGCGACCAGCCGAATCATCGCCAGCACCCCGATCACCCAGTACAGCGTGCCGTAGCCGTCGGGATCGAGGAGATAGCGCGCCAGAACGAACATCAAGAGCGCGCTCGAGAGCATGTAGATCGCTCGAGCGAGCAGCGTTGCCTTGAACCCGCGGACGATGTGGTCCTCTCGACTCATATGATATCGATGACAGTCTTCAGCTCTGGGCGGTCGATCGACCGCTCGACCGGCGGACGCTCGACCGTGGGAACGCCGACGTATCTACGCCGTCGACTGAGCCGGCAATTGTAATGCGGAGACAACACGCGTAACGTCCCGGTACCCGCGCTGAAACGGGACCTTAAAGCGAGATCTCCGGGGCGGACTCGGCCGACGGAGACCGCGGCGAGCGGTCGGCTCGCCGCTCCCGAACGACCCTCCGGCCGGGTATGGACCGGATAGTATCTTCGCTGTGACCATTTCGAGTCAGTGGGTCGGTCGACGTCGCAGTCCGACCTCACTGACTGCGTGAGATAGCGACGGGCCGATCCTCAGAGGTACGAGGCGTCCCAGCGGGTCGCCTTCCGCCGGTTCCCGCAGTTGTTACACTCGATCCGTCCCATCGTGTCCATGGTGTTCTCCAGCGAGTCGCAGTTGCCACAGAACCAGCCGTACAGTTCCTCGCGATCCTCGCCCTCGTAGGCACTGTAGAACGGCGCCTTGGCGCCGCGAGCGGCCTCGCCGTAACTCACGTAGATCGTCTGGCCGTCGGTCTCGAGTTCGTCGACGGCGCCCCATCCCTCCTCGCCGATCTCGTCTTCGGCGTAGACGTTCTCCGTGAACGTCTCGTCGCCGATCTCGACCTCCCGCTGGCCGGCCCGCTCGAAGCCGTTGTCCGCGTAGAACTCGTTGCCGCCCTCGTTGTCCTCGAGGACGAGCCCCTGCACGTGGTCGGCGCCCTCGTCGAGCAACCGCTCGCGGGTGCGGACGAGCAGCCGAACGCCCGTGCCGCCGCCGCGGTGATCGGGATCGATGTGGAGCCAGAGGATCCGTCCGGTGTCGTAGCGCTGGCCGATCAGGTCGTTCTGCGAGAAGCCGGCGATTTCGCCGTCGCGCTCGATGATGAGGATCAGCGAGTGGTCGTCCTCGAGATCGTCAGCGAAGGAGTCGCCGTACCACTGTTCGATCGCGTCCGCGACGGTCTCCTCGTCGAGGAACTCGGTGTAGGTCGACTCGAGCGAGCGCTGGGCGATCGACCGGATGGCGTCGATATCGTCGGCTGTCGCTTCGCGAATCTCCATGCCTGATGCTACCATGTCTTCATACAAAACGTATGCCCACGGGGAGAGATTTTCCCCGTCTTCAGTTCAGTGCAACGAGCCGTTTCGACGTAAAATCGACACCGGCGATGTCCGGGACTGCCCCTGGGTCTCGAGGGGAAGATTCACATTGCCACCCGCCGAGCCATCGATATGAGCGACGCTACGGACGAACCGCCCGACGACGGTGCGTCCGACCGCGCGGCCGAGCCGTTCACCTACAACGGCGGCCGGGTCGACCCCGGCGAGTCGGCTAACATCCGTTACGGAATCAGCGAGACGTATCTCGGCGACCCCGTCAGGATCCCGGTCACGGTCGTCAACGGCGAGCGACCCGGGCCGACGGTGTTCCTCTCCGCGGCCGCCCACGGGGACGAACTCAACGGCATCGAGGTGGTCCGCGAGGTGGCCCACGACTGGGACCACTCGGAACTGCACGGGACGCTCGTCTGTCTGCCCGTGATGAACGTCCCCGGCTTTCTCGCCCAGGAGCGGTACCTGCCGATCTACGACCGGGACCTGAACCGGTCGTTTCCCGGCCGCGAGGGGTCGACGAGCGCCCGGCGGATGGCCCACCAGATCTTCACGAACTTCATCGATCCCTGCGATCTCGGCATCGACTTTCACACGTCCACGCGCGGGCGAACGAACATGCTCCACGTGCGGGCCAACATGGACGAACCGACGGTCGGCCGACTCGCGAAGGCGTTCAGTTCGAACGTCATCATCGCCGGCGAGGGTCCCTCGGGGACGCTCCGCCGCGAGGCGACCCTGGCCGGCATTCCGACGATCACCGTCGAGATGGGCGAGGCCCACCGGTTCCAGCGCCGGCTGATCGACCGCGCGCTGACCGGCGTCGCGAGCGTCCTCGCCGAGTTCGGCTGTCACCCCGACTCGTCGGTCCACTGGCCCGGCTGGCGGACCGTCATCGACGACGACAACGAGAAGACCTGGATCCGCGCCGACGCCGGCGGCATGGTCGACATGAAACGCGGCCGCGGCGAGTTCGTCCGCGAGGGCGAGACGATCTGTACGATCACCAACCCGTTCAAGGAGGAAGACGACATCGTCACCGTCGAGGCACCCTTTACCGGCCTCATCGTCGGCGTCCTCGAGAACCCCGTGGTCTATCCGGGGAACCCGCTCTGTCACCTGGTCGGGCTCTCGGCGGACACGCGAACGGCGCTCGAGCGCGAGCAGACCGCGGCGAGTTCGCGGTCCGAACTGCGCGGCGCGGGGACGAGCGAAGCCCGGGAGTAATCCAGTCGGTTCGACGATCGGTACGACGAGCGGACGGACGGCTACCGAGACCCGAACCGATTCGGGGTTCGTCAGGGAAATTGATTCATTTCTGTGTATTCTCTGTCGGGCGGAGGGGCGATCGGGAGCGATAAAAGTAACTTCTATACCCCCGCGGTCTAACGGTCCACATGAGCGCATGAGTCAGTCTTACAATCGCGGTCTCGTCGAGGACTTCGGTCGCTGGAAGGAGTTCTCGGCCGGCATGTGGGCGTGGATCTTCCACAAGTTCACCGGGTGGATGCTGATCGGCTACCTGTTTACCCACATCGCCGTGTTGAGTAGTTCGCTAACCGGACCGGAGGCGTACACGAACACGATCGGGGGACTCGAGTCGCTGTTCATCGTCCGCGTGCTCGAGGTCGGACTGCTCGCCGTCGCAGTCTTCCACATCCTGAACGGACTGCGCCTGCTGATGGTCGACCTCGGCGTCGGTCTGGAGGCCCAGGACAAGAGTTTCTACGCCTCGCTGGTGTTGACGGCGATCATCACCGTCGCGAGCGTGCCGACCTTCCTCGACGGGGTGACGCTCTGATGGCGGAACGATACTCCTCCTTCGCGCCCGGCGGCACCGGGTGGCTTCTCCAGCGAATCACGGCGGCCTTCTTAGTCGTCGTACTCGCCTTTCACTTCTTCCTCCTGCACTTCGTCAACCACGCCGCGGAGATCGAGTTCGCCGGCACGCAGGCCCGCATGGAGAACGTCGGTTACTTCCTGACCATGGTGTCGTTCCTGATCGCGGGCACCTTCCACGGCGTGAACGGCGTCTACAACGCCCTGATCAACCAGGGCCTCGACGGAACGCAAAAGAAGGTCGTGCTTGCAGTGCTTGTTATCGCGAGCCTTGCACTCATCGCGCAGGGAACCTACGTTGCGACCACTATGGCCGGGTGGACCTAATATGAGTACACAACAACAACAACCGGAGGAACCGCAGAGTCAAGAGGCACCGGAAGACCCCGAAATGCGAGGGGCCGAGTCGCCCGTCGACGAGAAGGAAAAGCAGGGCGGCGACATCGACCAGCAGACGACGCCCGAGGAGGAACTCGAGGGGGAGACGGTACACATCAAGGTGTTCCGCTACGACCCCGAGGTCAAGGGGAAACAGGAACCGCGGTTCGACGACTTTCACGTCCCCTTCGAGAAGGGGATGACCGTCCTCGACGCGGTCATGTACGCGCGGGACACCTACGACTCGTCGCTGACCTTCCGACACTCCTGTCGGCAGGCCGTCTGCGGCTCGGACGCCTTCTTCGTCAACGGGAAACAGCGTCTGGGCTGTAAGACTCAGATCGCGGATCTGGAGCAGCCGATCCGCATCGAGCCGCTGCCCCACCAGGAGGTCGTCAAGGACCTGGTCGTCGACATGGACCACTTCTACGACCAGATGCACACCGTCGAGCCGTACTTCCAGGACGAGGACACGCCGAATCCGGCCGACTTAGAGGAGCAGCGCCAGAGTCCCGAGAACCGCGAGAAGATCAAGATGTCCTCGCGGTGTATCTGGTGTGGCGCCTGCATGTCGAGCTGTAACATCGCGGCCGGCGACAACGACTACCTCGGGCCGGCGGCGATCAACAAGGCCTACAAGTTCGCGATGGACGACCGAGAGGGCGAGGAGATCAAGGAGCACCGACTCCGCATTCTCGAGCAGGAACACGGCGTCTGGCGGTGCCAGACCCAGTTCTCCTGTACCGAGGTGTGTCCGAAAGACATTCCGCTCACCGAGCACATTCAGGAGCTCAAGCGGGAAGCAGTCAAGAAGAACCTGAAATTCTGGTAACCATGTACGAACACGACGTTATCGTGGTCGGTGCCGGCGGCGCCGGCCTCCGGGCCGCGATCGCGGCACACGAAGCGGGATCGGACGTAGCGATCGTCTCGAAACTCCACCCGGTCCGCAGCCACACCGGCGCGGCCGAGGGTGGCATCAATGCCGCGCTCCAGGAGGGCGACGACTGGGAACTCCACGCCTACGACACGATGAAGGGGTCGGACTACCTCGGGGACGCCCCCGCGGTCGAGACCCTCGCCCAGGACGCTCCCGAGGACACGATGCGCTTAGAGCACTGGGGGATGCCCTTCTCGCGCGAGGAGGACGGTCGCGTCTCCCAGCGGCCGTTCGGCGGCCTCTCCTACCCCCGCACCACGTACGCGGGCGCCGAGACGGGACACCACCTGCTGCACACGATGTACGAGCAGGTCGTCAAGCGCGGCATTCAGGTCTACGACGAGTGGTACGTCATGGAGCTGGCGACCTCCGACGAGGACGACCCCAACGACCGCTCCTGTCACGGCGTCGTCGCCTACGACGTCCAGACCGGGTCGGTCGAGGGCTTCAAGGCCAACGACGGCGTCGTCCTCGCGACCGGCGGCCCCGGGCAGGCCTTCGACCACACCACCAACGCCGTCTCCTGTACCGGCGACGGCCACGCGATGGCCTACCGCGCGGGCGCGCCGCTCGAGGACATGGAGTTCATCCAGTTCCACCCGACCTCGCTGCCCTCGACGGGCGTCCTCATCAGTGAGGGCGTCCGCGGCGAAGGCGGCATTCTCTACAACGCGAACGGCGAACGGTTCATGTTCGAGTACGGCTACGCGAACAACTCCGGCGAGCTCGCCTCCCGGGACGTCGTCGCCCGCGCCGAACTGACCGAGGTCAACGAGGGTCGGGGCGTCGACGACGAGTACGTCCACCTCGACATGCGCCACCTCGGCGAGGAGCGCATCATGGACCGCCTCGAGAACATCCTCCACCTCGCGGAGGACTTCGAGGGCGTCGACGGGCTCGTCGAACCGATGCCGGTCAAGCCCGGCCAGCACTACGCGATGGGCGGCATCGAGGTCGACGAGAACGGCCAGACCTGCGTCGACGGCCTCTACGCGGCCGGCGAGTGCGCCTGCGTCTCCGTCCACGGCGGCAACCGACTGGGCGGGAACGCGCTGCCCGAACTGATCGTCTTCGGCAAGCGCGCCGGTCGCCACGCCGCCGGCGAGGACCTCGGCGAGCCCCAGATCCGAACGGGCTACGGCGACGACGTCGAGGACGAGACCGAGACCGAACTGCCGGTCCAGCCCGGCTCGGCCGGTCTCGAGTCGTCCGGCGGCGTCGCAGCGGACGGCGGCGTCGCGACCGACGCCGACGGACTCGTCGAGCGCGCGGTCGAGCGGGCCCGCACGCGCGTCGACACGCTCATGGACCGCGACGACGGCGTCCAGCACGCGGAGATTCGCCAGAAGCTCCAGAACGCGATGACGGACTACGTCAACGTCTTCCGCACCGAGGAGGGCGTCAAGAAGGCCCTGCGGATCATCCGCGAGTGCCGCGAGGAGTACCAGAACGTCTACGTCGACGACCCGTCGCGGACGTTCAACACGGACCTCCAGCAGACCATCGAGACGCGCAACCTGATCGACGTCGCCGAGACGATCGCGCTGGGCGCGCTCGTCCGGGACGAGTTCCGCGGCGCCCACTGGCGCAAAGAGCACCAGGAGCGCAAGGACGACGAGTGGCTCAAGCACACCCTGATCTCCTGGGACGACGGCGAGCCGGACATCTTCTACCGGCCGGTCATCCTCGAGGGTCAGGACAAGACCTACGAGCCGAAGGAACGCAGTTACTGACGGCCCCACTGCGGTTTCGACCTCGTCAGACAACAGTAATCCTATATGCTCGGTCCCGTTTCTTCCACCTAATGGGTCTCGAACGATTCGTCCGTCTGAATCTGATTCTCCTCCCGGTGCTCGTGGTCGGCGGCTACCTGTTGCGCGACTCGATCACCCTGATCATGTTCATTCCTCTCGCCGGATACTGCGTCTTTGCCGGCCTCATCACCCTCACGTGGCTGCTCTCTCAGATCGAGACGATAGGCGAAAACTCCTGATCGTCGCAGCGCCGTCTCGGACGGCGGTCACAGACCCAGCGCCTCGAGGAGATCGATGCCGACGCCGAAGTGATCGATCACCCTGTAGCCGACGTAGATACCGATGATACCCATGATCCCGGGAAGCTCCGGCGGCGCGGGGATCGGGACGTTGAGGAAGCGAAAGAGCGCACCGGTGACCACTCCGGTTAGCAGGGCGAGGACGGTGAGCTGGGTCGACATTCCGTGCTGATTTGCTCGGGGAATCTACAAAAGCAATGCGCCTGAGCGCCCGTATTCGCCACTTTACGTCGTATGTTGACGATCCGCACTCGAATTGTCGATCACGTCGATCGTCTCACCTCGAGAACGGCCAGAATCTGCGATTTCAGGGCGTATTCGGTCGAAGTACGACCACCAGATCGCGGATCGACCTCGCGACGGCCGCTGTATTTCGACGATCGTTGTAGCCGAGATTTATTATCGTCGAAATATAGACTCTGGCGTATGGCGTCACAGTCACCACAGGGGATCGACGTGTCGATACCGGCGGGCTTGGACTCCGCGCAAGCGAAACTGGTCTATCTCTACGTCGCTGCGAGCGGTACCGCGACGGCCGAACGCCTCTGCGACGATCTCTGCGTCCAGAAGGGAACGATCCTCTCGATCACCAGTACGCTCCGGAATCGGGGCTTCCTCGAGCGGACCGACTCCGGGTTTCGACTGGCCTGAGTCTGCGACCGTCTGTTATCCGACGCAGTTGAACGGCCGGGAGCGGGTTCGCCGTAATTTTCGGCGAACCCGCGACCCGGGGGAGGGCAGGCCATCACCTGATACTCACCGCGAGTGAGCGAAGCGAACGAGGGCTCGGAAGACGCGAAGCGTCTTCCGGTGCTTTTCATCAACGTTTTGCCGAGTGCGGTCGCTTCGCGACCGCACGCAGAGCAAAAGGTTGTTTTTAGAGCTCGATCCGCTCGACCAACTGATCCCGGTTCTCGTTGGTGTTGACGGCGACGATGCGAATCTCTTCCTCGAGGCCCGAGCCCTCGAGTTTCGCCTTGAGCAGGTTGTCGACCTGGTAGACGCCGGCGGCGTTGGTCATGGCGATCTCGACCATGACGGGGCTGTCCTCGCCCTCCTGGAGGGAGACGCTGTTGATCGCCTGACTCGAGAGGGTGTTGATCCCGCGGCCGCCGTGTTCGTAGGGGATCCGCGAGCGACCCCGTTCCATGTCCAGCGCGTCGGCGACGCGGATGACGCCCGCTTCGGTCGTCAGCGGCGTCTCCGAGCGGTGGTGACAGAGGATGGCGTGGAGGACCTCGCCCTTCATGCGGACGGTCTCGGCGACGTCGTAGAACTCGGGGAGGATCCGGTCCAAGATGTCGGCGGCCAGCGGGATCGAGTAGTAGGCGTGCTGGTCGCGGTGGACGACGTGGCCGACGTCGTGGAGCGTCGCCGCGAGCGCGATGATGACCGCTTCGTCGGCTTCCTCGAGGTCCTGCTGGCGGGCGCCGTTGAAGTCGACCCCACCGGCCTTGAGCAGGTCGTAGAGACACAGCGCGCGGTTGCGGACGATCTCGATGTGTTTCGCACCGTGGTCGTTGTACCGCATCCGATCGACGGCATTGACGTTCTGGGCCTCGAGGTAGGTCTGGATCTCCTCGTCGTCGGTGATGAACTCGAGGACGCGATTCAGTTTCTCGTCCGGAAAGTCGTGATCGGCGCCGGGAGAATAGACGCGGCGAACGGAGTCGTCTCTGGTAGAATCGCTCATAAGTGACCATCGCCTGCGTGCTAAAAAAGCCCTGCGGCGTCCGGGGCCGTCGATCGCGGACCGGCAGTCGACGGCCAGTCAACCGTCAGTGGCAGTCGGCGCTGCTGTCGATTGCGGTGTCGACGGACGTTCAGGCCAGTTCCTCGACGGCGGCCTCGACCTCGTCGTAGTCGGGTTCGACGCCCGGGTCGTCGCTGACCCACGAGTAGGTGATCTCGCCGTCGCCGTCGATGACGAACACCGAGCGCTTGGCGACGCCGTAGACGCCCAGATCGTCGAAGTCCATCTCGATGCCGTAGTCGTCGGTGATCTCCTTGTTGTAGTCGCTGATGAGTCCGAACTCGAGGTCGTTCTGGGCGCGGAACTCGTTGAGCGTGAACGGCGAGTCGCGGCTGACGCCGTAGACGCTGGCGTCGAGGTCGTTGAAGCCGGCGAGGCGGTCCTGGAACGCGCACATCTCGGAGGTACAGACGCTGGTGAACGCTCCCGGGAAGAAGGCGAGAACGATCGGCGCCTCGTCCTCGAGGCGGTCGGAAAGCGTGAACTCCTCGATGTCGCCGTTTGCGAGCGGTGCCGTGAAGTCGGGTGCGGCGTCTCCAGTTGCTGGCATCACCTACCAGTTGTCGGTAACCGGGAAAGACAGTTTCGTTCGCGGACGGATAGACGATCGGACGACGGTCACACCGACGTGCGGGACTCGAGGTGAGCGGATAGCGTCGATGTGAGTACGGTCTCAGTATCGTCTGTACCGTCCGTTCGCCGCCGATACATTTCTCTCTGTACGACTATTGTTCTTAGCCTACTCATGGCCCGTAACTGGAATTTCGCTGAAACTTGCTATACTTAGTGGTCCAAAAAGGTTATAATTGCCAGCGGGTAAGCCACGTATAGAGATGGCAATCGAAACCGCACCGTTGTTCGTCCCTACCCCGGGGGCACCAGAACTCCTGATCATCCTCTTCGTCGCAATCTTGTTGTTCGGGGCCAACAAGATCCCGAAGCTCGCACGGTCCACCGGCGAGGCCATGGGCGAGTTCCAGAAGGGGCGTGAAAAGGTCGAGACCGAACTCGAGGAGATGCGCGAATCCGGCTTCGAAGAGGAGATCGAGAACGAGAACGACGACGACTTCGTCGACACCGAGCCCGTCACCGAGGAGGGCGAGACGGCGACGGAGACGGAAACCGAGACCAACTGAGGTTTTTCTCAAGGGCGTGTGGCCTAGCGGAGAGGGCAGGAGGTTCCTAACCTTCTGATCGTGGGTTCGAATCCCGCCACGCCCGTGCAGCGAGCCACGAAGTGGCGAGCGCACCGGCACGGCGGGATTCGAAGCAGGGAGTGAAGCGAAGCGGAACGACCGTGGTTCGAATCCCACGCCCGATCGGACTCAGTTCGCACTCTCGCCGCGGCTGTTCTCTATCGCGAACGGTTTTCGGACGCGTTTGCTTTCGTCACGATTCTCGAGCGAGACTCGCTCGTTCAGGGCCGTCCCTCTGATCGGCTATGACTCGAGCGTCGGTGACAACTACACGGCCCTCGAGCGACGCGACGGCGAACGGGGAGGAGAGACGCCGTCCGCACTCGGTTACTGACCGCCGCGCGTGTTCGGCTCACCGAAGCGGGTCAGGGGCTCGAGTTCCTCGCGATTCACGTCCGCGAAGGCGTCGCGGGCGATGACGCGGCGGTGGACCTCGTCGGCGCCGTCGACAATGCGGAACTTCCGGACGGCCTCGTAAAAGTCCGCCAGCGGGAGGTCCTTCCCGATCCCGTTGGCGCCACAGCACTGGACCGCGAGGTCGACGGCGTCCTGCGTGACGTTCGCGGCGAAGACCTTGCACATCGAGACGGGGACGCGGGCCTCGTCGCCGGCGTCGATCCGGTCGGCCGCGTCGCGGATCGCGGTGCGGGCGACGTGGAGGCGCGTCTCCGCGTCGGCGATCCGGTGGCGAAGCGACTGTTTGTCAGACAGGGTCGAGCCGAAGCCCTCGCGCTCGTCGAGGTACGCCTTCGCGATCTCGAGGGCGCGCCGGGCCATCCCGGAAAAGCGCATGCAGTGGGTCAGACGGGCCGGACCGAGTCGCGCCTGAGCGTGAGCAAAGCCCTCGTTCAGGTCGCCGAGCAGGTGCTCTTCGGGGACGCGGACGTTCTGGTAGACGATCTCGGCGTGAGAGGCGCCGCGAGTGCCACCGCCCATGTGGGGAACGTCGCGGACGACGTCGACGCCGTCCGCGTCGGCGGGAACGAGGAAGAGCGAACAGCCCTCGTAGGGATGGGCGTCGGGATCGGTGCGCGCGAGGACGATCAGGACGTCGGCCGCGACGCCGTTGGACGTCCACCACTTGTGGCCGTCGATGATCCACTCGTCGCCGTCCTTCTCCGCGGTCGTCTGGATCATCTTCGGGTCCGAGCCGGCCCCCTGTAGTGGCTCGGTCATCGAGAATCCGGACTTGATATCGCCCTCGACGAGCGGCTCGAGGTAGGTCTCTTTCTGTAATTCGTCACCAGCCAGTTCGAGCAGGTGCATGTTTCCCTCGTCGGGAGCGTCGACGCGCATCGCTGCGGCACCGAGCAGGCTACGGCCGGCCTCCTCGAAGACGGGCAAGACGTCGCGGAAGTCCTCTCCCATGCCGCCGTACTCCGCGGCGATCTGGGGCGCGTAGATGTCGTACTCGCGGGCGACTTCCCGGAGGTCCGCGATCGTCCCGCTCGAGACGGCCATGCCGCCGGCTCGCTCCCGCTCGAGCGGGAGGACGACCTCCTCCATCAATTCGTTGGCGCGGTCGGCGAGCTCCCGTGCGCGATCGGAGTCGGCGTAGTCCATGCGCCCATTGGGACCGATGGAGCGATAGGTTGCGGCGGAAACTTCCGTGGCTGTGGAACTCTACCAAAGGTATTTACGATCGGCACCGTAGTTTCGAGTTTCCGTTCCGGAAGAAGCGAACTAGTGGAATATCGGTACCGATGGAAATCCGAGTGGGGCCAGCGACCGAACGTGAGTGAACTATCGGGCGGTCCAACCGCCGTCGACGGCCAGACAGGAACCGGTCACGTAGCTCGCGGCGTCGCTCGCGAGGAAGACGACCGGGCCGGCGATCTCCGCGGGCTCGGCGAACCGCTCGAGGGGTGTCCGGTCGATGATCGACTGTCGAAGTCGGTCGTCGGCCTCGAGGTCGTCGGTCAGGGCCGTCGAGACGTAGCCGGGGGCGACGGCGTTGACCCGGACCTCGGGCGCCCAGTCCAGGGACAGGCTCTTCGTGAGGCCGACGAGACCGTGTTTCGAGGCGACGTAGGGATGCTGGCGCGGCAGGCCGACCAGTCCGCCGACGCTCGCGACGTTGATCACCGAACCGCCGCCGCTGTCGTGGAGGTGGGCCGCCGCCGTCCGCGTCACCTCGTAGGCGCCGTTCAGGTTGACCTCGAGGACGCGCTCGAGGCTCTCGGTGTCGACGTCCTCCGGCCGTCCGAGCGCGTCGTCGGGATTGAACCCGGCGTTGTTGACGACGACGTCGACCCCGCCGAAGGCGTCGTCCGCCCGATCGATGACGTCGTCGACCGCATCGGGGTCCGTCACGTCCGCGGGGACGGCGATCGCGTCGCCGCCCGCGGCTTCGATCTCGTCGGCGACCGCCTCGATCTCGTCGGTCGAGCGCGCCGACGGGACGACTGCGGCCCCGGCGTCGGCGAGTTCGATCGCGATCGCGCGTCCGATACCTCGCCCGCCGCCGGTAACGATCGCGACGCGGTCCTCGAGACCGAACTGGTCGCTCATCGTGTCGGGGGACCGCTGGCCCCCGTTTCGGGTTCGCCACCGTTCTCTGTCGGGCACGGAAACCTCGGCCGTTCTCGCTGCCATCGGTTTCTGCGACTCATTACCAGGCAGATACTGGCGCCGAACCCATAGCTGTTCTCCCGAGCGGACGGCCACAGTCGAGAGTCACCGCGGGAGAGACGCCTCTGCGTTATGAAAACGCGATGTGATCTCACAATATACGCAGTTTAGATATGAAAAGAGGACCATCTCCGAGAGTGATAGTAATGTGAATGAACGTCTGGGATCGAGTCGACATCTGCGGATACGACGGTAACGGAACTGTGTACGGGAGATTATCAGAAGTGGTAATGTATGGATGAATTTTTTGAAGGATGAGGGTTTGGGTGAAGTCAATGGCTATTGACGAGGCCGACCAGTCGGATGCCGGGGACTTTTCTGAAGGGGAGGCATCCGAGTCTGCGTCGGAGGAGAACCGATCTCACGGGTCAGGCGGCGATTCGAACTCGAACGAGGGAGTTCGTGTCGGCGAGTACACGTGGGAAGATTTCATGGAAGAGTACGGATACGGCGACGACGCGTCGGTGCTGTATCCCGACGATCCCGTCGAAACGGAACCGGACGACCAACTGGGGTTAGATACCGACGAGGGACCCGAACACGAGGTTCCGATCGGCGACGACTGGAACCAGGTCGAGTTCGATCCCGAGTCCTACCTCGGTTACCACCCCGACGATCTGGAATCGGCCGTCGTGCCGACCGCCGGCGACAACGCCGAGGAGCTCTGGGACGTCTTTCTCGACTACGCGGATCCGGAGACGACGCCGGTGGTCAAAGACACCTGGACCTGGGAGCACTACAAGTGGGAGTACTACTACGAGGACGACGGCTCCCGACCGCGGGACGGCGACGGCGAGATCGTCCGCCACGACGAGGAGGAGGCGCTGGGCTTCGATCCGGAGACGTTGGAACAGCGCCTGTACGCGGCCGACGAGGCCGCGATGGAACTGGACGAACTCGTCGACGAGCGAACCGTCGACGTCCAAGAGGATCTCGACGAGGACGAGTTCTTCTCGACGGCCGCGGGCAACACGACCGTCACCAACCGCTACGATCTGGAAAAGGCCGTTCCACTGGACAAGAAGACCCACTTCCGGGAGGTCGAGCGCTACTGGGTGAACAAACCCTACGCCTGCGTCGTCATCTTCCACTCCGAGAAGGAAAACGAGAAGAAGTACTACCTGATCGAGCCCTATCTGACCGAGATCGAACTGGAGCTTCAGGAGTTCCTCTCGGGCAAACTGCGAACCGCGATCAAGTACTCCGACGAGGGGATCAAGGAGAAGGCGACCGAGGACGGCCGTCGGACGGTCATCGAGGACGAGACCCGACAGCTGCTCAAACGGTACGATCTCTTCGAGAAGACCTCCGGTGCGTCCCAGGAGAGCGTCCTCGATACGCTGCGGAATCTCCTCGACGACGACGAGGACGACGCCGACGACGAAGACGCCGGTCCCGAGCCGCTCGAGGGGCTCTCCGTCCGACCGGAACCGGCGATCCTCGAGGACGATCCGGACACGTTAAGCGAGTATCAGGTCGAGAAACTGCTCTACCTGCTCAAGCGCAACTTCATCGGCTACGAGCGCATCGACGGGATCAAACACGACATCAACGTCGAGGACATCTCCGTCGACGGCTACAACTCGCCGGTCTTCGTCTATCACTCGGAGTACGAACAGATCATCTCGAACGTCTACCACGGCGAGGACGAGCTCGACGACTTCGTCGTCAAACTCGCCCAGCGCTCCGGGAAGGGGATCAGCAAACGGCTGCCGCAGGTCGACGCCACCCTCCCCGACGGATCGCGTGCCCAGTTGACCCTGGGGAAGGAAGTGTCCGACCACGGGACGAACTACACTATCCGTCAGTTCAAGGACGTCCCGTTCACGCCGATCGACCTCATCAACTGGAACACCTTCTCGCTCGACGAGATGGCGTTCCTCTGGCTCTGCATCGAGAACCACAAGAGCCTGATCTTCGCTGGCGGTACCGCGTCCGGGAAGACGACCTCGCTGAACGCCGTCTCCCTGTTCATCCCCTCGAGCGCGAAAATCGTCTCCATCGAGGACACCCGGGAGGTCGAACTCCCGCAGCGAAACTGGATCGCCTCCATCACTCGGCCGTCGTTCGCCGACGACGAACAGGGCGACGTCGACGAGTTCGACCTGCTCGAGGCCGCACTGCGCCAGCGGCCCGACTACATCGTGATGGGTGAGATCCGCGGTGAGGAAGGTCGGACGCTGTTCCAGGTCATGTCGACCGGTCACACCACCTACACGACCTTCCACGCCGACTCCGTCGACGAGGTGCTCAAGCGGTTCACGACGGACCCGATCAACGTCTCGAAGACGATGTTCACCGCGCTGGACCTCGTCTCGATCCAGACCCAGACGCGAGTCCAGGGGCGGAAGGTCCGCCGGAACAAATCCCTGACGGAGATCAACCACTACGAGGCCGAGCACGACGAGATCAACGTTCAGGACGTCTACCAGTGGCAGGCCGAGACCGACGAGTTCCTCAAGATGGGGGACTCGAACACCTTAGAAGAGATTCAGTTCGACCGCGGGTGGAGCCGCGAGAAACTCGAGGAGGAACTGTTCAAACGCGAGGTGATCCTCGCGTACCTCATCAAGAACGGACTCAACACGTACGCGGAGGTCGCCGCCACGGTCCAGGCGTTCATCAACGATCCCGACACGATCCTCACGCTCATCGCGAACGGCCAACTCGAGGACAGCCTCGAGGACCTCCGGGAGATGGAGAGCGTCCTGATCGACGTCGACCCGGAGAAAGAGGAGCTCGTCCCGCGACCGGACGCGACCGACGAGACGTACAACATCTCGATGGACCTCCTGGAACGCGCCGAGGAGTCGCTGTTCGAGGAGTACCGCGGCAAAACCCCGAGCGGACTGGACAGCACTCTCGGAGAGACCGAGCCGGAGGAGACGATCGAAGTCGACAGCGCCGACGCCGACGAGTTCGACTTCGCCGGCGACGTGGACGAGTCGGTCGAGGACGACGAGTGGGAGCTCGGCGACGGCTCGACCGCGTTCGACGCCGGCGAGGACGCCGGGGAACCGGCGTGGCTCAGCGACGATACCGGCTTCGATATCGGCGGCGACGAGGGCGGTGGCGCCGCCGGCAGCGCCGGAACGGCCGCGAGCGCGGGCGAGGAGACCGCCGCCGAGTCGGTCGACGACGGAACGGCTGTCGCGACGGCCGGCGACGGAATCGCCGGCGACTCTCCCGAGCTCGGCACCGGGGACGGGACGACCGACGAGTTCGAGACGACCGACGAGACGAGCGGCGACAGTGGCCCGCCTGCGCCGACGGCGAGCGCGGAACCGGAGTCCACACAGCCAGCGGCCGAAGGGCCAGCGGCCGACGACACGGAGACGACCGTCATGCCGACGGACGACGCCGACGATGCGGATCTCGGTGGGCTGTTCGACGACATGGGCGACACCATCGATACCCTCGACGCGGACGGCCAGCCGGAGTCGGCGGAGTCGGCCGCGGAGACCGACGCCGGCTCGCCGGCCAAGCCCGACACGTCCGGCTTCGATTCGATGTTCCCCGACGACAATCTCGAGTCGATCTTCGACCCCGAATCGGACGCTGAGACGGCCGGCGACTTCAGCGATCAGTTCGAGCCGGTCGAGGACGGACTCGAGACCGCCGACGGAACCGACGATGCACCGACGATCGACCTCGGGGACTCGGCCG
Source organism: Haloterrigena sp. KLK7 (assembly GCF_037914945.1). Lineage (NCBI taxonomy): Archaea > Methanobacteriati > Methanobacteriota > Halobacteria > Halobacteriales > Natrialbaceae > Haloterrigena > Haloterrigena salinisoli. The sequence continues at coordinate 555,586 of NZ_CP149787.1, read as the reverse complement.
ACGACCCCGCCGCGACGAACGACGCCCCTCCCGAAGGAGGTGACGAGTCGGAAGCGGACGCCGAGTCGTCGAGTATCATCGACGACGGCAGCGACGATGGAATCGCTCTCGAGAGCTCCGACAGTATCGTCGCTAACGAACCGGTCGACGACTCGACGGAATCGGGCGCTGCGCCCCAGTCGGCCGAACGAAGCGAAGCTGCCGAGCCCCTCGATGGCGACGACGCTCCGGTCGATCGGCCGGCCGGCGACGAACCGACGGAAATCACGGCCGATCCCCCCGGTGAGGATAGCGACCGACCGGCGGAGGCGGAGACCGAGTCGACCGACGACGGCGACTCTGGCGAGGACAGCACACCCGTCGCGGCCGATAGCGACGATATCACGGAGCGCACACCGGCCGAGAACGATGCCGGTACGGAGACCGCTGAAGGCAGTACGGAGACCGACGACCACAGTACGGAGGTGGAGGCTGACAGCGCCGAGACCGCGGGGACCGACGGCGCCGAGACCGACGACTCGGAGTCGATCTTCGGTAGCGAATCCGATTCGATCTTCTCCGACGACTCGGCGGTCGACGACGCCGACGACGGATCGCTGTTCGACGACGAACCGACGCAGGCCGAGACGGACGATTCCATCTTCGAACCGACCGCGACCGAGGAAGATCGGCGGACGGGCGGCGACGAAACCGATCCGACCGACGATAACGAGGATAGCGACGCATGAGCCTCCAGACCGACAGCAGCGGCGGCGGTTCCGGCGGGCTCTCGGGGGGTTCCGACGTCCTCGGCGAGACGTTTTATCCCCTGTACGATCGGTTGTTCAGCGACGACAGCGAGTTCGCCGGCGACGTCGAGACGAAACTGGCCCAAGCCCGGATGACCGATACGGTCGAACTCTACCTCTCCCGGGCGCTGGGGATCGGCTTCATCAGCGGGATGGCGCTGTGGCTGCTGGGACTGCTGCTCGGCTACACGCTGTTCGTCACCGGCATCATTCAGGTCGACGAGATCATCGGATTCCCCGTCAGCAGCGACCTGGTGCTCCACATCATCGAGACGCTCCGGATCCCGGCGTTGGTCTTCACCACCGGGCTCGTCTTCGGCTCGATCGGATTCGGCATCGGCTTCGGGTCGCTGGTCGCGATCCCCTACTCGCGCGCCTCGACCCGCAAGCGCGAGATCAACATGCTCCTGACCGACTCCGTCTCGTTCATGTACGCGCTGTCGGTCGGCGGCCTGAACCAACTCGAGATCATCGAGGCGATGGCCCAGGCCGACGACACCTACGGCGAGGTCGCAATGGAGTTCCAGAGCATCGTCAAGGAGACCGAGTACTTCGACATCGACTACCGGACCGCCATTCGAAAGCAGGCCCTGGAGACGCCCAGCGACGAACTCTCACAGTTCCTGACGGACATGCTCTCGATCGTCAACAGCGGCGGTGACATGGAGAGCTTCCTCGAGGACAAGAAGGAAAAGCACATGCGGACCGCCAAGCAGGAACAGGAGCTGACCCTCGAGACCCTCGAGCTGTTCGGCGAGATGTACATGACGCTGTCGCTGTTCCCGCTGCTGCTGATCATCATCATGGTCGTCATGCAGATGATCCCGCAGGCGAGCGTGACGAACACGATGCTGTACATGACCGTCTACGCCCTGATCCCGATGACCGGGATCGGCTTTCTCGTCATGGTCTCGACGGTCAAACAGGACGAGCCGGGTGACGGCTACCTCTCGATGGGGGACACCGACGAGCGCCTCGAGAACCAGGGCGAGCAGGGCCTGCTCGACCTCGGTCTGATCGAGAAGTTCACGGGCGAGCACAGCGTCTTCGACCGGATCAAGAACCGCGAGGGAACCTACGAGACGGTGGAGGTCCTTCGGAATCCCCACCTCTTCTTCCGAGACAACCCGCTGTTCACGCTCGCGCTGACGGTGCCCGCGTCGCTCGTGATCGTTACGACGGCGATGATGAACGGATCGGCACCCACCTCGTGGGACGGCCTCCTCGAGAACGCCGTCTGGGGGACGTTCATCTACGTCTACGTCCCGCTGTACGTCATCGCGATCCCCCTGGCGGTCTTCCGCGAGTGGAACGTTCGGTACCGCAACTCCGTCGTCAGTCAGCTGTCCGAGGACCTGCGGAAGCTCTCGAGTTCGAACGACACCGGACTGACGCTGCTCGAGTCGCTGAAGGCCGTCTCGGACACCACGAGCGGGAAGCTGGCCCGCGAGTTCGAGATGATGCACACGAAGGTCAACTACGGGACGAGCCTGAAGCAGGCGCTCATCGAGTTCAACAACAAGTACCACATCCCGCGACTGGCCCGGACGACGCGGCTGATCACCGAAGCTCAGGAGGCCTCGAACCAGATCTCCGACGTGCTCCGGACGGCCGCCCGCGCCAGCGAGAACCACGACGACATCGAGCGCGAGCGCAAGTCACGCACCCGGATGCAGGTCGTGATCATCATCATGACGTTCATGACGGTGCTCGCGGTGATCGCGATCCTCAAGACGCAGTTCATCGACACGATGGCCGGGCTCGGAGAATCGACGGCCGGCGCCGAAACCGGTAGCGGTGGCGGGGCAGGCGGTGCCGGCGGCGGCGGACTCTCGGACGCCAATCTGAGCGAGAACATCGACGTGAATATGCTATCGGTGTTGTTCTTCCACGCCGTGACGATGCAGGCGATCCTCTCCGGGATCATCTGTGGCTACATCCGCGATGCGGACCTGTTGAGTGGACTGAAGTACGCCGTCATACTGGCGACGATCGCGCTCGTCGGGTGGACACTGGTGGCATAACCATGAGCCGAAACCGTACTCGAACCGACCGCGACCGGCGCCCGAAGACGGTGTCGATCTCCCTGCGCGAGCGCGGCCAGACGACACAGGACTTCGCTATCGGGATCGGCGTGTTCATCCTGGCGGTCGCCTTCGTCTTCTCGTTTCTGCCGTCGATCCTGACGCCGTTCGACTCGTCGGTCTCCGGCGGGCAGACGGCCCAGGCCGATCGGGTCGCGGACCGAGCCGTGCACAATCTGTCGACGGAGGCCGGACCGGAGAACGAACTCGACGGTGCTGCGTTCGAGTCCTTCGTCAACGACAGCGATGGGTTGTCCGAACGACTCGGCCTCAGGGAAGACCACGCCCGCTACGATCGAATCAACGTCCGTCTCGAGCCGCTCAACGAAAGCGAGAGACTCGGAGCGGAGTGGGAGGTCGGTGACGGGTACGACAATCAGTCGGCGGCCAGCTCCGCCCGAATCGTCACGTTTGCGGACGGCTCGTTCGACGGTAACGAACCGAACTGTGACCCAGCCTGCCGACTCGTCGTGAGGATGTGGTGAGACGATGCGAGAGACTACCCAATCCGAAACCGAACGCGGACAGGCCTACACCCTCGAGGGGTTCGTCTCGGCGATGATCGTCCTGATGGCGGTCCTGTTCGCGCTGCAGTCGGTCGTCATCACGCCGACGACCGGGGGGCTCGCCGATCGGACGACCAAGGCCCAGCTCGAACAGGAGACACAGGACGCGTTAGTCATCAGTGCGACGGCGAACGAGAGCGAGGGGAAGCGCGATCTGACGACGCTCGTCCGATACTGGAACGACTCGACCGACGAGTTCCACAACGCGAGCGAGAGCGACGTGGAGTTCTACTACGACGCGTCGAACGGCACGGAGCTCTATCAGGAGTTCGTCCTCGGCGAGGTGCTCACGGATCGGTTCACCGATCGCGGACTGAGCTACAACGTCGAACTCGTCTATCAGGACGAGCGCGGCGAGTTCGATACCGAGAACAGCACGCATCTCGTCTATCAGGGCGAATCAGAGGCGGTGATCTCGAGTTACACGGTGACGCTGCTCGAGTCGGACAATCTGACGGCCCCTAATAACGAGGACATTCCGATCAGGGAGGCACACGAGGACGGTAGGTATCCGATTCCGCCGGCGACCGGGGAAGACGAGTCTGAGATCTACAACGTCGTGGAGGTGCGCGTCGCAGTATGGTAACTGACAGAACTCGCGGCCGACGAGGCGGAGACGGTGATCGATCGGACGACCGACGGGACAGGGGACAGGTGATCCTCATCGGCGCAGTCGCGCTCGCGTTCATCGTGTTGGGTGTGGTGGTCGTCTTCAACGGCGTCCTCTACACCGAGACGTTATCGTCGGCCAACACCGGTCAGAGCGCGAGCAGTGCCGAGGCGACCGAACTCGAGGTCAGGCAGGGAATCGGCTGTCTGATCGCGGAATACGAAGGCAATCAGACGGCTAACGATGAGCTGCTAAACGAGAGCGGAGTGATTACCTCTTCGTCAGTGGAATCGAATTTAGCAGACGAGATCGAGAATTACTCGACGCTGTATCGGAACGCGACGGCTCACTCGCAGCCGACTGCTGTGCACGTCGAAATCAACGACGAAGACGATCTGATCGATAAAATCACCGTGGACGCCGATGAGGTCGATATCGAGAATGTGACCGTCACGGTTTCTTTCGATTCGAACGACCAGAGCTACGATCGGACAATAGCCATCAGTTCCGAGGGGTGTCCATCGTGATCCGCCGACCCGACCGCACGTCCGACCGCGGGCTGTCGATCGCGCTCACCCACGTCCTGACGATCGGGATCACGACGATCCTCATCGCCATGCTGCTGCTGGCCGGCAGCACGATGCTTGACTCCGAGACCGAACGATCGACCGAGACCGCCCTCGAGACCGTCGGCGAGCGACTGGCGGGCGATATCGACAACGTCGATCGGATGGCCAACGACAGCGACGACGTGTCGCTCGTCTCCGACCGACCGCGGACGGTCGCGAACTCCGGGTATACCGTCACGACGCTGTCGGCCAGTGACTGTGCAGACCGGGCTCCGCTACTCGACGACTCGAATCCCTGCCTCGAGTTGGACGCCTCGAGCGCTGACGTGACCGTTCACGTACCGATCAGGGTCGACAACGGGATCGAAACCGGAACGTCCGTTTCGGGTGGCTCGCTCGAGATCACCTATACGGGTGGCGACATCGAGATCACGGAGGCGGACCGATGAGCGATCGACGATCCGGCCCGACGCTCCAGGTCGGACTCGGTGGCGACGACCGCGGGGTATCCGAAGTCATCGCGTTCATCCTCACCTTCGCGATCATCCTCGGCTCGGTCGGCCTGCTGTACACGACCGCGTTCGGGGCGATGATGGACTATCAGGAGGCCGAACAGGATACCAACGCCGTGCGCGCGATGGATTCACTGACGGACAACTTCAACGAGGTGCTGCGGAACAACGGCGTCAACCAGCGATACGGGGAGCTTTCGCTGCGGGACGGGCGAGTCGCGACCGGGGACGGCGGGACGAAGCTGAATATCACGATACACCGAAACGGCAGTAACGAGACGCTCGGGATCAGTGACGACCGGTTCGTCGGCTACGGTGACGGCGTCACCGCCGAACTCGGCGAGTTCGCCTACGAATCGGACGCCGGTTCGATCGCGTACGAGGGCGGTAGTCTCGTTCGCGGGGACGAGACCGGGAGCGTGGTCCTCCGGGAGCCACAGATACGGTGCAATCCGGGACGGAACACAGCGATCATCTCGCTGGTCGCCGTCTCGGCCGAGGACCGCTCGATCCAGACCAGCAGCGGACTCGGAATCGCGATGACCGTCGAAAACCGCAGCAGTAAGGTCTATACTGGCGTCAACAACGTGACGATCGAGACCGAGGGCGACGCTGCATACGAGGACGCGTGGACCGACATCCTCGCAGGATGGAACGGGGACGATGGGAGATGCGGTGACTTCGGGGGCGACGGCCGCGTCGTGGTCACGCTCGTCGAAGCCGATATCGAGTACTGAGCGAACGGACTCGAGTCGTCAATTCTATTCCGTCGTTATCCCCAGTCGCCGGTCAGCATCGCCCGGAGCCCGGCTCGAGCCACCAGCGCCTCGACGCGATCGGCTCGGTCGCCGGCGTCGCCGGCGGTCTCGAGGTAGAGCCCGTTCGAGAGCTTCCGGGGAGCGGTCATCGAGGTCCCGTCGGGATGCGTCGGGGACTCGTTGAGGACGGCTCGAGCGTCGTCGCCGTCCTCGGGACTCCACGGGACCGTCACGCCGGAGAGGCCGCGCTCGAACAGGTACTCCGCGGCGCTGACGAGCGCCTGATCGGACTGCGAGTGACCGATCGCGCCGATCGACCCGCGTTCGTTGAAAAAGCGGACGACGTACTCGCCGTCGTCGGCATCGTCGATATCAGCGGTATCGTTCTGTTCGGGCCTCGAGGCACCTGCGCGAGCGGCGTCGCCGTCGGCCGCGCTCGGTCGTGACTCGCTATCGTGTGCGGCGCCCGCGTCACCATCGGCCCCGGTTTCGTCGGTCGGAGTCGCCTCGTCCACTCGCTGGGCGGCCTCGCTCTCGTCGCTCGAGGCGTCGGTTTCGGAGAACTCGAACGAAACGTCGGCGCCGCCGGCCTCGAGCTCGCCCGACACGGGCCGCTGTCCGTCGTCGGTGAAGGCGGCGACGAGCCGCTCGACGAATCGGTCGGCCGCGGAGTCGAACTCCGACCGGTAGGCGTCGCTCCGATCGGTCACGGCCGTCAGTTCGTCGACGATCGACTCGACGAGATCGTCGCGTGCGACGGCGAGCTGGCGAGCGACGAACGGCCGAGCGTGGCGCTCGAGTCGCTGGCCGACGGTCTCGCGCGTGTAGTGGGCGAGCGCCGACTCGTGGTCGGGCAACGCGGGGAGTCGACAGGCCAGCCGGTCGGCGTCGGTCGTCCCGGCCAGCAGGAGGTAGTCTCGACCGTCCGTGTAGATCGCGCGGTCGATCCCCGTCCACGCCATCGTCTCGAGGAGGGACACGGCGCGGTCTCGGTCCAGCGACTCGCCGTAGGGTTCGACGGCGACCAACAGGGCGGGGACGCCGTCGACGGCGGTGACGTACTCGAGTCGCGTGCCGTCGACGGTCGGATCGCGCAGACAGCTATCGGCGTGAACGTCCCAGCCGAGCGTCTCGAGGAGGGGGTCGACGAGCCAGGCGCGCGTTTCCCGGCGCGTCGCGGGCGGCGCGGACTCGACGAGCGCCCGAGCGCGACCGACGAACGCGTCGAGATCGAATGCACTCATCTCGACTCCCCCTTCGCGGCCCCGATATGTAAGCGTCGGTGTGTGTCGCAGCGACCGGAAGGGTCGGCTCGCGGCGCTAGAGGCCCTGGTTCGACTCCGGCTGTTCGCCGGTCAACGAGGTCGTCTCCAGCGCCTCTCGGTGATAGATGCGAAGCCGAGCGTCGCGGACGGTAAACGCGGATTTGAGGTTCGGCGGGATCGTCTCGGCCTTTCCGATGACGAGGTATCCCTGCCGTCGAAGCGATCGGGCGATCGTCGCCAACATCGACTGCTTGTACTCGTTGTCGATGTAGATAAACAGGTTCCGGCAGATGACGAGATCGAACCCGGTCTTAGGTTCGTCGTTGATCAGGTCGTGGCGTTCGAACGCGACGTTCCGCTTGACGTCGGAGTCGATCCGGTAGGTTCGACCGTCCCGCTGGACGTACGCGGAGTAATCGTTGAGGTAGCCGAGCTGATCGGCGAAGTCGACGGTCCGCGACTCCTCGTAGACGCCCGATCGAGCCGTCTCGAGCGCGGGTTCGCTGATATCGGTCCCCAGAACCCAGACCGACGACTCGTCGATCTCGGGGTCGTCGCGGGCGAGCATCGACACGGAGTAGGGCTCTCGTCCGTCGGCACAGGCTGCGCTCCAGACCCGGACGGTCTCGTTGGTCGCGGTCAGCCGTCGCAGGACCTCGCGGATGCCGTCCCAGACGTCGGGGTTGCGAAAGAAGCCGGTGACGTTGATGCTCATCGCCTCGAGCAGCGCCGTCTGTTCGTCGGGATCGTTCCGGAGCGTCTCGAGGTACGTCGCGTACGTCTCGGACTGGGTCCGGCGCATCCGCGAGGAGACGCGTCGATCGAGGTAGCTGTCGTTGTAGTGGCTGGTCGCGAAGGAGAGTTCGTCCTCGACGAACGCGAGGAGTTCGTCGAACGCCGCGTCGCTCATAGCTCCGTCACTCCGTTCTCGGCGCTTTCGCTGGCCGTTTTGACGACGAGCCGACCCGTTCCGGGCGTGAACTCGACGGTACGGCCGTACTCGCCGCCGACGTCTTCGGCGATCAGTGGAACGCCGAGTTTCTCGAGTTCCTCCTTGGCGGCGGCGATGTTGCGCTCACCGACGCCGTCGCCGAAGCTCTCGAACTCGAACATGTCGCTGCCGCCGGCGATCTTGGCCTCGACGGTGGTGTAGCTGGCGCCCTGCTCGACCATCCGTCGCAACAGCGCCCGAATCGCGGTGTCGGCGTACTTGCCGGGTTTCCGATCGCTGTTGTCGGCGGCGTCGCCGTCGGGGAGCATGATGTGGGCCAGCCCGCCGATATCGCTGCCCGGATCGTACAGCGCGATCGCGAGACAGGATCCCAGCCCGTAGGATTTGAGCGTATCGTCGCCGTCGCTGACGACCAGTTCGGAGATTCCGACCTGGACCGGCGTCGGCGCGCCCGGTTCGGTTCCGTACGTCTTCATGAGTTGTTGACTTCCTGGAACTCGGCCGTCGTCGGCGTCTCTTCGATCCGATCGACGTCGAGGTTGTTCAGCGCGCGTTCGAGGTCGGATTCGTCCGGGATCGCGTACACCTCGCAGTCGAACTCCCGGCCGTCGGCCACGACGACCGTATCGAAGACGAACGCGAACTCCTGGTTCTCCCCGAGCTGGATGATCACGGGATCGACGGCGGCGGCGCCCATGTCGTGGATGAACTCCGGCGTCGAGTGGTCGATCGTCGTATCGAGGACGTTCGCCCAGCCGTCGAGGAAGCCGCTGGCCATGATGTTGCCCAGTTCCTTGATCGCGCTGGTGCCCATCTCGCCGAAGCCGTCCTCGTCGACCTCCATCGGGACCATCGCGTCGACGATCTCGTGGGCCGACTCCTCGTCGAACAGGAAGAGGAGATAGCCGCTGGGCATCCCGTCGAACTCGAAAGCGACGCCGACGAGTTTCTCGTCGGCCACCTGTTCGGGGATCGCCTCGAGCGAGACGAAGTTCAGCCGACGGATCTCGACGCTGGTGTCGATACCGGTCAGCGTCGTCGCCGTCTTGGCGACCTCCTCGGCGCCGCGTTCGGCCATGCGGTCGAAGCCGTCGAGTTTGTCGTACTCGATGCCGCCGCTGGTGCGCAGGCGGTCGAGCAGCGCCGACATCGACTCCCGTTTCGGGAAGAGGTAGTGGCTGAAGCCGACTTCGGTGCCGACGGTCTCGATCTGGCTCTGGAAGAGCAAGGCGAGGTCGTCGTCGTCGGGCGCCTCGTTGACGTCGCCGAAGAAGGGTTCGGCCGTCGCCCCCTGAACGAACTCGGGCGTCGAGACGTCGATAACGGTCTCCAAGACGTCGGCCCAGCCGTCGATGAAACCGCTGTTCATGATGTGGCCGACCTCGGTCGCGGCGCTCCGGGTCATCTCGTCGAACTCGCCGTCGTCGACGTCTATTTCGGCGTCGTCGGATTCGGCGAGCAGCGTCTCGACGATTCGGAACGCGTTCTCGCGTTCGAAGACGATCATCGAGTAGCCCTCGATGGCGCCGGTGAGGTTGACTCGCACGCCGACTTTCTCCGTCGAATCCTCGAAATCCCGCTGGATCTCTCGGCCGCGCATGAAGTTGAGTTTCGTGACGCCGACTTGCGTTTCGACCCCGGTCATGTGGGTCAACCGACCCGCGGCCAGTCCGGCGCCCTCCCGGGCCATTCGGTAGAACGTCCCGAGTGCGTTGACGTCGAGTTTCATGCGTGCTGGACTTCGATGCCGTTGACCATTTCGACGAACTCCTCGAGGTCGGGGAACGCGTAGATCTCGGCCTCGATCTGGTAGCTCGGGACGGTCAGGTCCGAGTCGAAGAACAGTGCGAGATCGTCGCCGCCGAGCCCGGCGGTCCGGGTGACGATCTCTCCCGTCGGGGCGTAGACCAACTGCGGAGCGGCGATGTCGATCGCGCGCCCGAGCACGTCGGCCCAGCCATCGATGAATCCGCTGGCCATCATGTTACCCATCTCCTCGACGGCGCTTCTGGCCATCTTGCCCGAGACGTCGGACATGTCGTCGACGACGTCGCGGAGCATGATCGCCGTGATCTTCTTCGCGCTCGCCTCCGGGAAGAGGATGAGGATGTGGCCGTGCGGCGGATCGAGCAGCCGAACGCGAACGCCGACGCGCTTGCCCGAGTCCAGCTGGGACTCGATATCGTCGACGTCGATGAAGTTCGTCTTCGTCACCTCCATCTGGGCGTCTTCGCCGGTCAGTTTGCTCATGTTGTCGGCGACGCCGTTCGTCCCGACCTTCGCCATTTCGTTGATGAAACTCAGCTTCCGAATATCGACCATTAGCGTCATGGGTTCCTCCGTGGGTGTGGGTAGTCGTTGATTGTCATAGTGATGTCACGTCTAGAATGTTGACCACTTCCCCCCGTCCTCGCACTGTCGCTCCGCTGAGTCCAGGAATGTCGCTCATGAAGCCTTCGAAGGGCTTGACGACGACTTCCTGTTGGCCGTACACGTGGTCGCAGTGCAGCGCGACCGGCCTGACCTCGTCGCGGATTCGAACGACCATTCCGTCGCCGTTGGCGCCGTCCCGCGGCGTCTCGAGCGTGTCGTCGAGTTCGATGACGGAGTAGGTGGTATCGCCGTCGGTGAGGACCGATCGTCCGTCGACGGTCTCGAGGGCGGCGGCCGGTTCGATGTCCTGGACGGCCTTCGTCGGCAGGCCGAACTCCTCGCCGCCGCTCTCGACGAACAGGACGTCGTCGATCGCGACCGACACCGGCAGCGTCATCGTCACGGTCGTCCCCTCGCCGGCGTCGCTGTCGATCGCGACCGTCCCGTCGAGGTCCTCGATCGTCCGCTTGACGACGTCCATCCCGACGCCGCGGCCGCTGACGTCGGTCACCTCGTCGGCCGTCGAGAGGCCGGGATGGAAGATGAGTTCGTACGCGTCGTCGTCGGACATGTCGGCGACCTCGTCATCGGAGCGGACGCCGGCATCGACGGCTTCGGAGCGAAGCCGATCCGGATCGAGGCCGCTCCCGTCGTCTTCGACGGTGATCGTCACCTGATCGCGAGACCGATCGGCGTGAACCTCGACGGTCCCCTCGCGCGGTTTATCGGCCGCCTCGCGCGCTTCCGGCGGTTCGATCCCGTGGTCGACGGCGTTGCGAACCAGGTGGATCAGCGGGTCGCCGATCCGATCGAGGATACTCCGGTCGAGTTCGACGTCCTCGCCGGTCATCTCGAAGGCGACCTCCTTGTCCTGATCGCGCGCGATGTCGCGGACGACCCGCGGCAGTCGGCTCGCGACCGTCTGCAAGGGGACCAGTCGGATGTCCATCACCGTCTCCTGGAGGTCCGTCGTCAGGTCCTCCAGGTCGTCGAGTTCCGCCTCGAGCGCGTCGGTCGCTTCGCCTTCCGTCGCGGCGTGGCGGAGCCGAACGCGGCTCGTGACCAGCCCCTCGACGAGGGTCAGCAGCGAGTCGATCTGTTCGATGTCGACCCTGACCGACTGGATCTCGTCGGTCTGCTGGTCGGCGTCCGGTCGGTCCGAGGGCTCCGGAATCGTCAGGTCGGGACTCTCGAAGGACGGTTCCTCGATCCGGCGAACGACATCGTCGGTCGATTCGTCGCCGGCGTCGGCCCCGGCCGCGTCGTCGAACGACGGCGCGTCCGCGCTCGAGTCGGTCGTCGTCTCGCTGCTCTCGTCGCTGAACGTGTCGTCGAAGCCGTCGACGTCGTCAACGGACTCCGCTTCGGCGTCGGCCGCGGCAGCGACGTCGTCGAAGTCGTCGTCCGGCGACCCGAACTCGGTATCGAACGACTCGTCCGCGAACGGATCATCGTCCGCGGACGAGTCGTCCGCTCCGAAGGCACCGTCGTCCGTGTCGGTGGCGAACGAATCCTCGTCTGCGAACGGATCGTCGTCCGCGAACGGATCGTCGTCGGCAGCAGCGAACGGGTCGTCAGTCGACTCGTCGGCCGACGCCGTCGAGCCGAACTCGTCCTCGACAGTCGTCTCGAGTGCGTCGTCGGAATCGCTCTCGGCGTCGGCCGCGGTCCGTCCTTCGGCAGCGGGCTCGGCCGTAGCGGTATCGTCGACGGTCGTCTCCTCGAGGTCAGCAGTCGTCTCGTCGAGATCAGCGGTCGTCTCCTCGAGTTCGTCGGCCGCTTCCTCGAGTTCAGTACCTGCCTCGACAGATTCGTCGTCCGTGCCGTCGGTCTCGGCAGTCGCATCGGCCGTCTCGACGTCGGCCGGATCGGCATTCGGCTCGGCCGCGATACCGTCGCCGTCGTCATCCGACTCCGATTCCGGTTCCGATCCGATAGCGTCGTCCGACGCCGGCGGCGTCGACGGGTCGTCGTCGACCGCGGATTCGTCCGGCAGCGCCGCGCCGTCCGTCGGCGCCGCGTCTCCGTCCTCGTCGGCGAGATCGCTTTCTGCGGCAGCCGAGGACTCGAGTCCGTCGTCGACCGCGTCGGTCGACGGTTCCGTATCGGCTTCGACCGGTTCCGATTCGGTGGTCGGCTCCGGTTCCGTGGCCGCTTCGACGGTGTCGTCCGTCGACGGCTCGTCGACCTCGTCCGTCCCGTCCTCGGGATCGATGTCGGAATCGACAGTCACCGACTCCGGATCGACCGGGTCCTCCTCGGCCGTCTCGTCGGCGGACGCCGGTTCGGATTCGGACGGCTCGACTGCCGAGCGTCCATCGTCGTCTGTCGCCGCGTCAGTGGGTGCGTCGTCGCCGCCCGCGAACAGGTCGTCGAGGTCGTCGTCCGTCGCCGCGTCAGTGGGCGCGTCCTCGTCGTCCGCCAGCAACTCGTCGACGTCCTCGTCGGCCACCGTCTCGGCGGGCGCTTCTTCGTCGCCCGCCAGCAGCTCGTCGAGGTCGTCGTCCGTTACCGTCTCGGCCGCTTCCGATTCGCCCTCGTCGCCGGCGTCGACCAGAATGTCGTCGACGGCGTCGTCGGTCGGTTCCGGTCCCGCGAGGAACGTGTCGTCGGCGTCGGCGTCCTCGCCGAGGAGTTCGTCCATATCGACCTCGTCGTCGTTGTCGAACTCGTCGAACTCGAGCTCCTCGAGTTCGTCCTGGAGTTCGTCGAAGCCGACCATCTCGACCTCGTCTTTGAGTTCGTTGAAGACGGCGTTGGCATCGTCGACGTCGTCCTCGTCGGAGTCGGCCGACGCGTCGTCGGCCGGCTCGGACGCATCGTCGTCGGAAGCCGCCTCGTCGCCGTCGTCGACGTCGATCGGGTCGACCGCCGGCTCGCCGAGTTCGCCGTCGATCTCGAGTTCGTCGTCGTCGAGGAGGTCGTCGAACGAGCCGGCCTCGCCCATCTCCTCGAAGGCCTCGAGTTCGTCGTCGTCGACGTCCTCGACCATCTCGTCTAAGTTGTCGAACTCGTCGAACTCGTTGAGCAGATCGTCGACCTCGAGGTCCGCGGCGTCTTCCGCGGAGAGATCGTCGCCCGGTTCGGCGGCCGCGTCCGAGTCGTCGGTGCGGGCGTCGAACCGGTCGCTGATGTCGACGAGTTCGAAGTCGGCGACCTCCTCGACCGGCTCGAGACCGGACGTGATCGCGGACTTCCCGACCGCGCTGCCGAAGACGGCGTCGAACGTGCCGGGGTACTCGCCGGCCTCGATCTCGTCTCGCGACGGCCGAGTACCGATCAAATCGAACGCGTCGATCAACGCGTCGACGACGAGTGTGCCGCTGTTGACCCCGTCGCGTTCGGCGATCGCGAGCCGTACCAGGTAGGCGCGGTGGTCGTCGTCGGCCGGCGGATCGAACCGCTCGACGACGGCATCGATCTCGTCGCTCGAGGGCGTCGTGATCACGGCGGGGCCGCTGCCGTCCTCGAGCTGGTCCCGAAGGGCCGCGATCGTCGCGGACGGATCGGTCTCGATCTCGCCGTCGGCCGCGACCTCGTCGATCATCGTCTCGAGTTCGTCGACGGCGTCGAAGACGACGTCCATCAGTTCGGGCGTCACTTCGAGGTCGCCTCGTCGGACGGCGTCGAGCAGATCCTCGATCGCGTGAGCGAGATCGCTCGCCGACTCGAGTCCCATCGCGCCACAGTTACCCTTGAGCGTGTGTGCGACGCGGAAGATGTTCTCCATCGCGTCGTCGTCGGTCGGATCACGCTCTAGCGTGAGCAACGCGTTGTTCAGTTCCGTAATTCGTTCTTCGCTCTCCTGAACGAAGTCGGTTAGATAGTCAGTCATCGGTCTCACCGTCCGTATCGAACGCGTCGACGATCGCCTGAACGAGATCCGGGGCGGGCGCGATTTCGTCGACACAGCCCGTTTGAATCGCCTGACAGGGGATGCCAAAGACCGGACTCGTCGCTTCGTCCTGTGCGATGGTCCGTCCGCCAGCGGCGTGGATCGCTTCGATTCCGTCCGCCCCGTCCCGTCCCATTCCGGTCAGGACGGCGCCGCAGAGCGGATCAGTGACCCGCTCGGCGGCCGTTCGCATCGTCACGTCGATCGCCGGACGCACGCCGTGAAGCCGCTCCCCGTCGTCGAGTCGGACGCGGAGGCGCCCGTTGACGTTGCTTCGGACCTCCATGTGGGCGTCGCCGGGAGCGATCACCGCCTCGCCGGGACGGACGGATTCGCCGTCGGCGGCCTCGCGGACGTCGTACTCGCTTCGCGTATCGAGCCTCTCGGCGAAGCGCTCGGTGAAGCCGGCGGGCATGTGCTGGACGACCAGCACCTTCGCATCGAGCTCGATCGGTACCTGTTCGAAGAGCCGTTCGACGATCTTCGGACCGCCGGTCGAGGCGCCGAGGACGACGGTCGGATCGGCCGCGTAGTCGCCCTCGAGTTCGACCGGCGGAAAGTCGTCGAGTTCGGTCCCGGTGCGACGACCGACCGCCGGACCGTCCGGCGATGCCCGGGGACCGCCGCCGGATCCGACCCGCGTATCGCTTCCGGAACCGGCGACCGCCCGGCCGGTCGCGGCCTCTTGATTTGATCTCGTCGCGTAGGCGGCGGCCGAGGCGCGGGCGAGTGCGATCGACGAGACGTTCGCGTCGGCGAGTTCGTCGACCTTCGCGACGACGTCGTCGGTCAGGTGCGAGACGGTTCGCCCGTCGGCTCCGTCCGGTTTGTGAAGGAAATCGACGGCGCCGCGCTCGAGCGCGTCGAGCGTGGCTTCCGTGCCCTCCTCAGTGTGGACGCTGAGCATGAGAATCAGCGTCGGATTCGTCGCCATGATCCGCTCGACGGCATCGATACCGCCGAGCTCCGGCATTTCGACGTCCATCGTGACGACGTCCGGGTCGTACGCCGCCACCGCTTCGATCGCTTCCGAACCGTTCGTGGCCGTCTCCACGTCGTAGCCAGCCTCGGTAAGCGCGTTGCCGATGACTGTCCGCATAAACCCCGAGTCGTCGACAACGAGTACTCGCGTCATGCAGCGGCGACGTCGGTGAGGGCCTTTCTGACGCTGGGTTCTTCGAACGGTTTCGTAACGTAGCCGTCCGCACCAGCCTTCACGGCGAGTTTCATTTTCTCACGCTGTCCGACACTCGTACACATGATAACTCGGGCGTCCGGATCGATCTTCTTGATCGCCGCGGTCGCCTTGATGCCGTTACACTTGGGCATCACGATATCCATCATGACGATATCGGGGTCGTGTTCTTTGTACAGTTTGACTGCTTCGGCGCCGTTGGACGCTTCTCCGAGAATGCGGTAATCCTGTTCCAATATCTGGCGCAGTAAGTTCCGCATAAAATGAGAGTCGTCCACGATGAGCACCCCTGTCGACATTCAGTAGTACACCAACCGCTGATAGAAATACAACTACCATAAATGCTGTCTCTCGATTATCAGTCATGATAATTGACGTGTTCCGGACGGTGAAGCCGCTCAGAAGACGACGTCGTCGACCCCGGTAGACTCCGTATACCGATCGGCTCGGCCTACTCGCGCTGTCCGGACGCCAACAGGAGGCTCTCGACGTCCAGCACGGGGGTCGCCTCGACGACGACCTCTCGCGTCGACTCCGCGTCCGCCGTTCGGTCCGCGTCTCCGTCGTCGGCGTCGTCCGTCGCTTCCGACTCCGCGGACTCGAGCGCGAACGAGTTCCCGGCCGCGTCATCGGTTCCGTCCGGAACCGTCCCTCGTGTGGCCGACAGCGTACTACTTCCGCCGCCGCTGTCGGCACCGATCGCCGTCGCGCTACCCTGCGATCCGCTCTCAGTCCCGGCCCCAGCGACGGACCGGCCGACGTCGGCGGGTTCTCGCTCCGTTTCGAAGAGCGCGACGACCAGCGGGTGGTCGAGCGCATCGCCGGAGAGTCGGCTCTCCTCTACGGTCGTCTCGTCGACGATATCGCTCTCGGGAATCGTCTCGACGCCGATCACGTCGTCGACGTGTACCGCGGCGGACTGCTGGTCGGACGGGCGGTCGAGCACGAGCAATCGTTCGCGCCCCGCGGTGGCCGCGCGCTCGACGTCCGGGAAATGAACGCCCGGATCGATCACGGCCGTGATCTCCCCGCGCAGGTCCACCATGCCCTCGATCGCCGGCGGCGCGCGCGGGACACGGGTGAATTCGTCGGGAACTTCCGCGAGCGTCCGCACGGCCGCGACCGGTACCGCGAGCCGGTGGTCACCCAGTCCGAAGACGACGAACTGCTCGAGTTCGTCCTGGGTTTCGTCCGTCTCGCTGCCGTCCGGTCGCCGACTCCCGTCGGCGTCGTCGATATCGATTCCGAGAAGCTTTTCGGAGAGATCCGGGGTCATGTTCTTGCTCGAGCATCACATTCCAACACTAAAACGTTGACTCCCTGCGTCGAGAGTCGCCGCGACAGACACGCTGCCGGTGTTCGTCGTTTGTTATCCGGATTCCTACCGAAATCCTTACCAGTACACGGTTAAATTTCCCAGCAGTATGGCATCGTCCGTAAACCGAGACGGCGACGACGATCGAATCTCCGTGCTCACGTTTACCCTCGAGGGCGACCGGTACTGCGTCCGGGCCGCCTCCGTGGCCTCCGTCCTCGGCGTCGGAGACGACCGGTCCGTCGCGACGGCCGACGATCCGTGGAACGCCGGAACCGTCTCCGTCGCCGGCGACCGCATCCGGGTCGTCGACCTCCCCCGAGCGTTCGCCTCGTCCGTCCGGACGACCAGCCGGGTCGAGGAACCGAAACTGCTCGTCTTTCGGCTGACCGACGCCGACGACGCGTACGTCGGCTGGCTCGTCGACGACGTCGACGTCACGCGGACCGTCCGGGCGAGCGACCTCGAGCCGACGCCGACGAGCAGCCGGATCGCCCACGTCAAGGGACGGCTCGAGATCGACGGCGACGAGGTCGTCTGGCTCGACGAACGAGCGATCCACGGCTGACGCCGGGTTTCGATCGCTCGACGAACGCGAAAATCCGATAGCCGAGGGACTCGAGCCGGTCTAGCCCATTCCCGGCGGCGGTCCGTCGTTCGAGTCGTCGTCGATGTCGACGTCCAGCCCCATCTCCTCGCGCTCCCTGCGGAGTCGCTTGACCTCTCGGTAGTAGTACGCGATTCCGGCGCCCCCGATGAGGGCGACGGTGCCGATCAGCCCGACGAACAGGGGAATGTCCCGGGAGAGGTAGTAGCGAATCGAGATGGCGCTATCGACTTCCTCCCAGTAGAGCCGTTCCTCGTCGTCGACGATCTCCCGCTCGTACCCGTTCGGACTGACGTCGCCGAAGAGGAAGTTCGACGTCCGGTGTCCCTCGGGGAGCCGGACCTCGTAGGAGCCCTCGACGTACGCCGGCAGGCTGAACGTCTTCCGGCCCGCCTCGCCCGAAAACGCGAGCGTTCCGTCGCCGTCGGGAACGCGAATATCGGTGCTCGAGCGGCCCTGCTCGATGTCTAGCTCCGACCCCGTCACTTCGGTTCCGTTGGGGTACCAGTAGCGGACGCTGTGGATGTCGAGCGCCTGCTCGCTGAAGAGTGTCGATCGGGAGAGCGAGAGCTCCTCCCGGCCGTCGAGGTCGTACACGGCGCGGAACTCGCCGTTGTTGAGCATGTTGCTGCCCGTGACATCGATGGTGACGTCGGCGTCGGACGCGTTGCCTCGCAGGTCGTCGTACTCCTGGTCTCGATCGAGTTCCTCGTCGGAAATTCCGCCGAACACGCCCGAGCAGCCGGCCGTGGTAACGAGCAACCCGACCGCGATCACCGCGAGAACGAGCCGTCGATTCATGTTACGGAACGACACAGCGGAGCTCCGCCGGGAGGTACTCGCCGACGCTCGCGAGCAGTCCCGGCGGGTCGGTGTCTTCGGTGCAGATCACGCTCTGTTCGAGGAGGCCCAGCCGCTCGACGGTGACGTAGTCCTGGGCGTGGCCGGCGCGGTTCAGCGTCGCCCTGACCTCGGCGCGGGTGGCGCTGTTGACGTTGAGCCGACCGTCGCCGCGGGTCCAGTCGTAGAGGCGGTCACGTTCCTCGTCGGCGAGTCGGGACGGCTCGCCGCCGTCCTCGCCGGCGTCTCCCGCACCGTAGACGAACCGCAACGGCAGGTGCTGGACCAGCCCGTATCGCTCGCGGAGCTGTTCGGGCGACCCCGGACCGAGTCCGAGTTCGTCGGTCGGGATCCGCACGCCCTCGCCCTGCCCCGCGTCGAGGACGAAGCCGTCGTCGTCCCACGACTCGAGGGTGCCGACGTAGGTCTCGCCGGGCTCGAGATCGGGGACGATCTCGCCGAACTCCTCGCGGAGGACGTTGCGCGCGACGGTGGCGTCTGCGCCCTCGACGGTCACCGAGGGGAAGTCGTCGTGTCGCACGCCGAGTTCGAACTCGACTTCGAGCTCGCCGATCTCGTTGTCGACCAGCGAGCGAAGCGAGTCCAGCGCCCGCTCGCGGGCGTCGCCCTCGACGTACAGTTTGGTTGCGAGTACGACCATCAGGCCTCTAGGTTGAGTTCGTCCTCGAGGGCGTCGAGGCGGTCGTCCATCGCGTTGACGAGCCGATCGTTGTCCATCGATTCGAGCGGCGAGCCGCATTCGGGACACTCGAAGCCGAAGTCCATGGCCTCGCCGAACTCGAACCGAATCGAGCAGATCTCACAGAGATAGAACTCGTGGTTGCGCTCGTACTCCCGGCGTTCCTCGAGGGCCTCGTGGAGGCGGTACATCTCGTCCTCGAGATTCTCGGGGATGTTGTCGTACTCGAACGTCCAGAGGTAGGTGAGCCACCCCGAGTCCTCGTCGCGCAGTCGTCGGTAGGTCGCGAGATCGTTCTCGTACAGGATAAACAGCGCCCGCCGCACGTCGTTCAACTCGAGATCCAGCTCCTCCGCGAGCTCCTCGTCGGTCACTTCCCCGTCCGGCGGCGCCGCCGCGACGGGCATCCCCTTGGGACCGACCAGCTCGTGCAAGTACTTCTGGATGACCGGATCCTCGAGCAGGTCCTCAAAAGCCATTACCTACGTGTAACGGCATGTGGCCATTAAGTCTTGTTAACTGCCCCGCGCGCAGGTGCCCGGACGAGGGGTCGCTCGAGTCGGCAGTCGGTTCCGTTACTCGGCCGGGCCGTCGTCCGACCGTCCCGTTCTGCCCAGTACCAGACGCAGCGTAACGACGATGAGTAAGAGCATGATCGCCTGGAAGAGCCCGAAGAACAGCCCCATCGAGAACGACGCCGGCAGGGTGTGGCCGGTCGCGAGCAGGCCGACCATGTTGAGGACGACCAGCACCGCGGCGAACATGTAGTACTCGATCGGCGTCCGCTGTAGCGGCGCGTCCGAATCCATACCCGATCTGCGACCTCGAGGGGTGAAAAACTAGCCGTTCGCGGTCGCCGGTGCCGTCGCGATCGACGATCGGGTCACGCGGCGCCTCGGCAGTTCCGGTCAGGTCTCGTCCGCCTCGAGCTCGTACTTCTGTACCTTGCCGCTGGCGGTCCGGGGCAGTTCGTCGATGAACTCGACCGCCCGCGGGTGTTTGTACTCGGCGACGCGGTCGAGGCAGTACCGTTTGAGTTCCTCGGCGGTCGCGTCCGTACCCGGCTCGACGCCGGCCGCGGGAACGACGAAGGCCTTGGGCACCTCGTTGCGGCGTTCGTCCGGGACGCCGACGACGGCGGCGTCCGCGACGGCCTCGTGCTCGAGCAGGAGGTTCTCGAGTTCGCTGGGATAGATGTTGTAGCCGGCGCTGACGATGACGTGTTTCTTCCGGTCGACGATCTCGTAGTAGTTGTTCTCGTCCCGACGGGCGATGTCGCCGGTCCGGAGATAGCCGCGCTCGGTGAACGCCCGCTCGGTTTCCCGGGGCAGTCCGTGGTAGCCCGCCATCACCTGCGGGCCGCGAACGAGGAGTTCGCCTTCCTCGCCGGGAGCCACCTCGTCGCCGCTCTCGTCGACGATCTTGCAGTCGGTCATCCGCAGCGGCTGGCCGATCGTCCCGTGTTTCAGGCCGAACGACGAGCCCCGCTGAGTGTGGGTCGCGCCGTGGGTCTCGGTGAGCCCGTACCCCTCGGCGATGTCGACGCCGGCGGTCTCTTCGAACCGTTCTTGCACTGCGGTCGAGAGCTTCGCGCCGCCCTCCGAGGCCGACTCGAGGCTCGTCAGGTCGTAGTCGCCGAACGCCTCGGCCTCGACCATGTCCGCGTACATCGTCGTCACGCCCACGAAGTGGGTGATCTCCTCTTCCTCGATGAGCTCCATGCACTCCCGGGCGTCCCACTCGAGGGCGCTTCGGAAGTACAGGCTCCCGCCGCCGACCAGCGGCTGGAGCGCGGTGTGGGTGAGGCCGGTGATGTGGTACAGCGGCAGCCAGATGAGGCTGCGGACGTCTTCGCCCTCCGCGTCGACGGTGGAAGCGGTCAGCGGCCAGCTCAGCTGTGCGCGCGTGTTTCGGTGAGTGAGTCGGACGCCCTTCGGATCGCCGGTCGTCCCCGAGGTGTAGGGAAGCAGGGCGACGTCGTCGTCGGCCCGCTCGACCAGCGTCGGCTCGCCGTCGACGTCCTCGAAGAAGACGTCGTCGGGAGTTCGATCCGTCCCCTCGCTCTCGATAGTGATAACCTCCGCCTCGCGGTCGGCGTCCGCGAGGGCTTCGTCGACGACCTCCCGGAGCCACGAGTGGGTGACGATCGCCTTCGCCTCGGTGTCCTCGAGCTGATAGGCCACTTCGCGGCGCTTGTACTGCGGGTTGACCGGCGAGAAGACGACCCCGGCCCTGAACGCGCCCAGTGCGGTCACGAGGTACTCCGGACAGTTCGGTAGAAAGAGCAGCAGTCGGTCGCCGGGCTCGAGGCCCAGCTCGCGGAGCCCCCCGGCGAAGGCGGCGGTCCGCTCTCGCAACTCGGCGTGGCTCGTCCGCTCCCCGTGATGTTCCATCGCCTGTGCGTCCCCGTGCCGGGTCGCCGTCTCGTCGAACAGCGTCGCGACGTTCCCCTCGCGCGCCGCCGGATCGACGTCGTCCAGATCCATGGTGGATGGTACCTAGGATCGCACATAAAATTTCGCGTCAGTAACAGCTTCGGCGAGAGATCGGCAGACGGCTCGACCGGCGGTACCCTCACGGCCGACCTGAACCGCGACGGCCGCCGACCGCTCGACGAACCCGAAATCAGATCGACCGATAGTATTAACTGCGATAGTGTAGGATTATATATGAGATGTTTCGGCGATTCGCGTCTCAGTTTCGGGCGGAGATCGACCGCTCGGACGTCGTGACTGCCGGTATCTTCGCCGCCCTCCTCTCGCTGTCGGGCCACGAGTCGACTGCGATCGGCGTCGCCCTCGGACTGCTCGTCGGCGTCCCGTTCGTCACCGCCCTCTTCGACGCCATCGGGTTCGACCTCGAGCCCGGTCCCGCCGGCGTCGTCCTCGGGGCGCTGGTCGTCGCCGCGGGTGGCTACGTCCATCTCAACGGAGACCGCTGGGTCGGCTGGGGCGCCATCGCGATCGGTGCGTGGATCCTCCTCGACGGGATCGACCGGTGGCGCTACCGCGACGGCCCCAGTGACGCGAACGAGGACGAGGACATGTCGAACGGCGAGGTATTCCGCTACGGCGAGTACAATCGCTGGCTGTTCGAGGAACTCCGCGCGGCCGATCGCCCGCTGACCGCCGCGGAGATCCGGTCGCGGACGGGGCTCACCGATGCCGACTTCGAGCGTCTCCTCGAGATTCACGGCGAGTCCGGGCCGATCGAACGCGTCGGCAACGGCTACGCGATCGACGGGACCGAACTCGGTCCCGCGGCGTTCGTTCGAAATCTAGTCCGCACGGTCGGCGGCCGCCTCCTCCGTCCGTTCCGGCTCTTTCGGCCGGCGGGCTGAGCTCCGACGTCGGTCGCGAACCCGGCCCGATTCGACTACTCCTCGTCGATCGACTCGACGCGCTTGCCCGTCTCCATCGGGAGCACGCGCCGGTCGGCGTCCTCCCAGTCGCGCTCGAGTTCCCGACCCTCGAACAGCCGGTCTAAGAAGACCGCGAGCCCGGCCACTTCGGAGTGGGGCTGGTTGGTGACGCCGACGTTCCAGTCGGCTTCCTCGTAGACGTCGAAGGGGACCTTCTCGGCGCCGACGACGACCAGAATCGGCTCGCCGTCGTCCCCGTGGGCGGCCCGGATCTCGTCCTCGACGTCCTGGACCCGCTCGCCGTACATCGTGAGGTGGACGACTCGACCGTCCCAGTTGCGGATCACGCCCTGGGGCGAATCGGTGCGTTCGACCCCGAAGGGCCCGCCGAAGCGATCGGTGATGTCCGCGACCGTCTCTTCGGACTGGCCCGCGTTGTCGGGGAGGAGGACGCGGTCGGCGCCCAGCGCCCGCGCGGTCAGGCCGACGTGGGTCGTCATCCGCTCGTCCCGGCCGGGCCGGTGGCCGAGCCGGAGGACGGCGACCTCGCTGTCGTCGTGCATGCTCGAACTCACTCTCGGACGAGGTTAGGGGGTTTCGTTTTCGGCCAGCGCCGGTCGGCTCGTTCGGCCTCGTTCGCCGATCGGGATGGACCGGGCGCTTCCCGGTCGAACGCTCGGCTCTCGAAACCGAGCGGGAACGACACTCCCGCTTTGCAGCAAAATCCTCATGGTAGCGGTCGGCATAGGACCGGTAGTGTCTGTCCAGAACCGTGCCATCTCCGCCATCGGCGGGAGACGCATTATCATCGCTCTCGGAGCGCTGTATCTCGCGCTGGCTGTGGGACGGGGTCTCGTACGAATTACTGCCGGGAGACCGCTGGGAAACGTCCTCATCATCACCGTTCTCATCGCCGGCCCCGGGCTCGTCCTCCTCTACTGCGGATACCGGTTACCCGCGTTCGATATCCGGAGCGAATTCCACTCGTTCGTCGCGGAGTGGTGTCTCGGCGGTTTCGGCGTGATGCTCGGCGTCCTCGTCCTGTACAGTCTCCAGCCCGGCGAGGCCGTCGACGACTCGTCGACGGTGTTCATCTTGACGGCGCTCGCCAGCGTCGCCGGCCTCGCGGCCGGCCTCCACGATGCGGAAGCCAAGACCCGGACGCGAGAGCTCGAACAGCGCAACCGGGAGCTGAAACGCACGCAGTCGGAGCTCGAGGAAACGGTGCAACGACTCGAGGTGGCGAACACCCAGCTCGCGGAATCGAACGACCGCCTCGAGCACTATCGAGAGTACACCGATCAGGTGCTGAACGCCATCCACGACGTGTTCTACGTCCTCGAGGAGGACGGGACGCTCCAGCGCTGGAACGAGAGCCTCTGTGAGGTGACGGGCTACTCGGACGCGGACATCGCGTCGATGAGCGCCGTCGACTTCGTCGGCGACGACGACCGCGAGGCGGCCGCGGACGCGATCAGGGACGGGTTCGAAACCGGGAGTCTGCAGCTCGCGGCGGATCTGGTCACCGAGGACGGCGAGGCCATTCCCTACGAGTTCGCCGCCTCGTCGCTCGAGACGCCCGACGGCGAGTCGGTGCTGGCGGGCATCGGGCGCGATATCTCCGAACGCGAGGAGCGCGAGCGGGAACTCGAGCGACGGGCCCGCCAGCAACAGGTCGTCGCCGACCTCGGCCAGCTCGCCCTCGAGACCGACGACCTCGACGAACTCATGCGCGAAGCGGCTCGGCAAGTGGCGGACGTGCTCGACAACGAGTACTGCAAAGTGCTCGACCTGGACCGGGAGCGCGAGGAACTCCTGCTCCGCCAGGGCGTCGGGTGGCGGGACGGTATCGTCGGCGAGGCGACGGTGTCCGCCGTCGAGTCGGACTCCCAGGCCGCCTACACCCTCTCGACCGATCGACCGGTCGTCGTCGAGGATCTCGAGACGGAAACGCGGTTCGGCGGGCCCGCGTTGCTGACGGACCACGACGTTCGCAGCGGTATCAGCACCGTCATCGGTCCGATCGACGAGCCGTGGGGCATCCTGGGGACTCACGACACCGACGCCAAGACGTTCACCGACGAGGACGTCAACTTCGTCCAGAGCGTCGCGAACGTCCTCGCCGAGGCGATCGAGCGCCGGCAGTACCAAGCGGAACTCGAGGAGCTGATCGCCGACCTCGAGGAGTCCAACGAGCGGTTGGAACAGTTCGCCTACGCGGCCTCTCACGACCTCCAGGAGCCGCTGCGAAT
Organism: Haloterrigena sp. KLK7; assembly: GCF_037914945.1. NCBI lineage: Archaea > Methanobacteriati > Methanobacteriota > Halobacteria > Halobacteriales > Natrialbaceae > Haloterrigena > Haloterrigena salinisoli. The sequence continues at coordinate 530,944 of NZ_CP149787.1, read as the reverse complement.
GGTCTCGAGCTACCTGCGACTCATCGACCGTCGGTACGGCGACGAACTCGACGAGGACGGCCGCGAATTCCTCGAGTTCGCCGTCGACGGCGCCGATCGGATGCGCGAGATGATCGAGGGGCTGCTCCAGTACTCGCGCGTCGAGACGCGGGGCGACGAGTTCGCACCGGTCGATCTCGAGACCGTTCTCGCGGACGTCCGCGAGAACCTCACGGTGAAAATCGAGGAGCACGACGCCCGGATCACGACCGAGTCGCTCCCGCGCGTTCGAGGCGACGAAGGGCAACTGCGCCAGGTGTTTCAGAACCTCGTTTCGAACGCGATCGAGTACAGCGGTGCGGAACCACCGCGGATACACGTGTCCGCCGAACGGAACGGTGCGGAGTGGACGGTGTCCGTCACCGACAACGGGATCGGCATCGAACCGGCGTATCAGGAGCGCATCTTCGAGGTGTTCCAGCGGCTCCACGACCGCGAGGAGCATTCGGGGACCGGAATCGGTCTCGCGCTGTGCGAGCGGATCGTCGAACGCCACGGCGGGGAGATCTGGGTCGACTCCGAACCCGGTGACGGAGCGACCTTCTCGTTCACGGTGCCGGCGATCGAGGCGGACTCCGATCGGCCGTCGGACCTGGAGTCGCGCGGCTATTCCGTTCGCCGCGAATGATCGGCGCGACTCGAGCCCCTCGAAAACCCTTCTACCACTGACGTATATCGGTCAGCGTATGGACAAGATCAACGAGTCCGAGCTCGAGTGGAGCGAATACGACCCCGACCCCGACGACGTGGCGTTTCGCCGCAAGGAGCTCGCGACGGCCGTCGACGCCGACGACCTCGGCTGTAGCCTCTACGAACTCCCGCCGGGGATGCGCTCGTGGCCCTATCACTACCACACGGCCAACGAGGAGGCGCTGTACGTGCTGGCGGGCGAGGGCCTGCTCGTCGCCGCTGACGGCGAGGAGCGGCTGACGGCGGGCGACTACGCCGCCTTCCCGGCGAACGAAGACGGCGGCCATCGGATCGTCAACGACGGCGACGACCCCCTGCGATATCTGCTGGTCTCGACGATGAACGAGCCGGATATCACCGTCTATCCCGAGACGAACAGGTTCGGCGTCTACGCCGGCTCGCCGCCGGGCGGCCGCGAGGAGCGGACGCTCGAGGGCTACTACCGGATCGACGACGAGGTTCCGTACTGGGAGGGGGACGAATCGGACGACGACTGAGGGTTCGCGCTTCGCTCACGACGCGATAACGGAACCCGCGTCGGAAGCGAAGACGACCGTGGCGTTCGTGGGAAATACTGAATCCCCGTCGTGACGTCGGACGGAGGGTTCGGTCGGATCGACGGTCTCGAAGTCGAGAATCCGCGAGCCACGTACGACTGATAGCCGAACGCGCCGTCGGACCGGCCGACGATAGCCTTTTTTCGCAGGGCACGAGATACGCTCGCATGGATACATTCGACTCGGGACGGGTGAGCGGCCGATGACGGGACTCGGTGAGCGACTCGAGACCATCCGCGAGGAGCGGTGGGGACTGCTGGCCGACCTCGCGTTCGCGGTCATCTGGGTGACGGTCGTCGACGTCATCTTCCGCGCTCTCGAGGGCCCGGACTGGGCCTACTACATGTTCATGCTCGCGGGTATCGTCGCCTACTTCGGTTTCTTCGCGAGTCTCAAACTGGCCCGAAAGCGATAGGGCCAGCGCTCGCACCGTCCGTTCGGAACGACGGCGTCGCCGCTGGTCGAGGTCAGTCCGTCGGCGAAAAACAGACCGTGAATCGCGACTACTCCTCGAGGTCGACGACGAGCACCGGCACGTGGGTCGACCGCAGGGTCCGTTCGGTGACGCTACCCAGCAGCGCTCGTCTGATGCCCGAGCGACCGTGGGATCCCATTACGACCAGGTCGATGTCGTTGTCGTCGACGTAGTCGGCGATCAGCGAGTGGGGTCGTCCCGCCGAGACGTGCTCGACGGTCTCGAGGCCCCGTTCGGCCGCGCGGTCGGCCACGTAGCCGGTGGCGCGGTCGGCGCGCTCGCGGACGTCCTCCATCTCGTCGTACTGACCCTGTTCGATGCGATCGAGCTGTTCGCCGCCGAGGGTGAGGCTCATCGAGTCGGTGTCGACGACGTACAGGGTGTGAACGTCGGCCCCGTACTGCTCGGCGAGGTCGACCGCGTGGTCGACGGCCGCCTTGGCCGTTTCGCTACCGTCGGTCGGAACGAGTATTCGGTCGTACATGGTCAGTCGTCAGCAGGGGTCTCGTCGGTGCCGCCGTCGGTCACGACGTCTTCGGCGGTCTGTTGCTGTCCCATGGGTTCGGGGCTGTGACACTGACGAACGATGCGCTTGGTCTCCATCGGCGGTTCGTCGGTGACCATCGAGACGACGATGGTGATCGCGAAGACGAGCGGGACGGCGACCAGCGCCGCGCCGATCGCCGGTACCCACGTGGCCAGCCACTCCGAGAGCAGCGGTGCTTCACTGCCGCTCAGGTACGCCGGGAGGACCTCGTTGATCATCGCGAGCGACCAGATCCCGAGGCCGGTAAGCATCCCGGCGAGGGCGCCTTGGCGGTTGGTGTTCTCCCACCACATCCCGAGGAAGAACATCGGGAACAGCACCGCGCCGGCCAGCGAGAACGCGTAGGACACCAGCGCGGCGATCGGTGCGGCCGGGTCCAGCGCGGCCAGCGTCGTCAGCACGCCCAGCGCGACGATGCTCAGTCGACCGACGAGCACCTGCTGGCGCTGGGTCGCGTCGGGGTTGATGATGTTCGTGTAGAGGTCGTGGGAGATCGCCGAGGAGCCGGCGATGAACAGGCCGGCGGTCGTCGCGATGGCCGCGGCGATACCGCCCGCCGCGACGAGGCCGACGAACCACTGGGGCAGTTCCGCCAGTTGCGCCGCCAGCACGACGATGACGTCACCTGCTTCCGAACTCATGCCGGGGTCGCCGTAGACCGGACCGACGTTCTCCGCGAAGAGGTCGGTCCCGAACGCCGCGAACGCGGGGGCGCTCCAGTACAGCAGGCAGATGAAGAACAGCCCCCAGACGGTCGACCAGCGGGCCGTCCGCTCGCTCTCGACCGTGTAGAACCGCACCAGCACGTGCGGGAGGCCACAGGTACCGACGATCAGCGAGAAACACGTCGCGATCCAGAGGTAGTAGCTCTCGTTCGTGAACGGCTCGCTGAACTCGTTGCCGAGTTCGGTGATCAGCGTCCCGTACTCGAGGTGCGGGAGCACGGTCGAGTACCCCTGCGTGAAGCCGACGAGGTAGAGGCCGGCGAGGAACGCGACGATGAGGATGACGTACTGGACGGCCATGTTCTTCGTCGCGCCCAGCATGCCCGACAGCGTCAGGTAGCCGACCGTGATGGTCATCATCGCGACGACCATGACCTGGTAGCCGCTCAGACCGGGGATCACGCCGCCGAAGTCACCGAAAATGTACAGACCGACCAGCCCCATCCCGCGGGCCTGCCCGATCGCGTAGACGAACCCGATGAGGAACGTCGTGACCGCTGCGATAGCGCGTGCGCTGTCGGAGTTGAACCGGTCGCCGACGAAGTCCGGGGCGGTGTACTTCCCGAACCGCCGCAGCTGGGCGGCCATGAAGATCAGCAGGATGAAGTATCCCGTCGTCCAGCCGACGACGAACGCCAGGCCGTAGAAGCCCGACAGCGCGATCAGCGACGCCATCCCGAGGTAGGACGCGGCCGACATCCAGTTGGCGCCGATCGCCATCCCGTTCTCGACGTTCCCGATCGAGCGGCCGGCGACCCACATGTTCTCGGTGTCGGCCACGCGGAACACGTAGCCGATCGCGAGGAACAGGAGGAGCATCCCGAGGACCAGGACCGAGGGGGCGATCTTGAACGAGATGTCCAGCCCCTCCGGGAGCAGCTCCTCCGTCTGGAGGACGGTCGCGGCACCGATCATTCGTCGACACCTCCGTCGGTCGCCGCGGCTCCTTTATCGCCGCGGCCGGTCTCTTCGACGGCGGCGTGGTCGATCCCGTACTTCGCGTCGAGCGCGTCGCGCTTGCGGGCGTACCAGAACGAGAGGAGCAGCGCTCCCGTCGGTCCGCCGATCGCGACCAGGAAGTAATGCAGCGGGAAGCCGAGCATCGGTATCTGCGTCGTCATCAGGTCCGGTGCGAACCGCGTCAGCGTCACCGGACCGAAGACGACGACGAACCAGACGGCGAACCCGCTCCAGACGAGCCGGAGGTGATCCCGCATGAACTGCGTGCTCGGGTTCAGTAGGTTCACCTCCGAACTGAGATAGTCGGTGTTCTGGTGGGCTCGCGCGGGCGATCCGCTGGCCACCCCGCCGTCGGCTTTCACCTCGGCGTCGTTCGTCGAACTGTTCGATCCGTCGTCCGTGTCGTGGCTGTTATTGTCTGCCATATTTTGATGCAGTGTGTCGCTGATCGTGTGGTATCGTTCGAAAACCGAGGTGGTGCTCAGTCGTCCGTGACCTGATCGGCGATCTCGTCGACGACCTCCGGATTCCGGAGCGTCGAGGTGTCACCCAACTCGTCGCCGCTGGCGATGTTCTCGAGCAGGCGGCGCATGATCTTGCCCGAACGCGTCTTCGGGAGTTCGGGCGTGAAGACGATCTCCTCGGGTTTGGCGATCGGGCCGATCGAGTCGAGGACGGCCTCCATGGCCTTCTCCTCGAGTTCGTCGTGTCGGTCCTCGTAGCCGTCCTCGGGGATGGCGTAGACGTAGACCGCCTCGCCCTTCACGTCGTGGTCGCCGCCGACGACGGCGGCCTCGGCGATCCCCTCGACGCCGACGACGGCCGACTCGATCTCCATCGTGCCCAGCCGGTGGCCGGAGACGTTGATCACGTCGTCGACCCGGCCGAGGATGGTGATGTAGTCGTCCTCGTCGATCTTCGCGCCGTCCTCGGGGAAGTAGATCCACTCGTCGGCGTCCGCGTCGGAGTACTCGTCCCAGTACTCCTCGATGAACCGCTCGTCGTTCTGGTACAGCGTCCGGAGCATCCCCGGCCACGGGTTGTTGACCGTGACGTAGCCGGCCTGCCCGGCGTCGACCTCCTCGCCCTGCGCGTCGACGACCCGGGCGTCGATGCCCGGCAGCGGCGGTCCGGCGGAGCCGGGCTTCATCGTGTTGACGCCCGGTAGCGTCGTGATCATCATGCCGCCGGTCTCGGTCTGCCACCAGGTGTCGACGATGGGACACTCCTCGTTCCCGATGTGTTTGTAGTACCACTTCCACGCGCGGGGGTTGATCGGCTCCCCGACGGTGCCGAGCAGGCGCAGCGAGGAGAGGTCGTGGTTCTCGGTGTACTCGGCCCCCCACTTCATGAACGCGCGGATCGCCGTCGGCGCGGTGTAGAAGATGTCGACCTCGTTCTTCTCGACGATCTCCCACAGCCGGTCCTTGTCCGGATAGTCCGGCGTGCCCTCGTACATCACGCTGGTCGTGCCCAGCGCGAGCGGGCCGTAGACGATGTAGGAGTGACCGGTGATCCAGCCGATATCCGCCGAGCACCAGTAGGTGTCGTCGGCCTCGATGTCGAGTACGGCGTGGGAGGTCCACGCCGTATAGGCGAGGTAGCCACCGGTCGTGTGCTTGACACCTTTCGGCTGCCCCGTCGTTCCCGAGGTGTACATCAGGAACAGCATGTCCTCGGCGTCCCGAGTGACCGGTTCGACCGAGGCGCCCTCGTGGTCGGCGACGAGCTCGTCGTAGTCGCGCTGGTTGTCAGCGAGCTCGTGCTCTACGTCGTCGCCCAGTCGATCGACGACCACGACGTCGGACACCTCGTGCTCGACGCCCTCGAGGCCCTCGTTGGTCTTCGAGAGGTGGTCGAGGGCGTCGCCGCGACGGTAGTAGCCGTCGCAGGTGACGAGGTACTCGCTGTCCGCGGAGTTCATCCGGGTCGCCAGCGCGTCGGCCGAGAAGCCGGCGAAGACGACGCTGTGGGGTGCGCCGATACGGGCGCAGGCCAGCATCGCGATCGGCAGCTCCGGGACCATCGGCATGTACAGCGTGACGATGTCGTCTTCCTCGACGCCGAGGTCGCGCAGCGTCGCGGCGAAGGCCTCGACCTCGTCCAGCAGCTCGCTGTAGGTGTAGGTCCGGGTCTCGCCGAGTTCGCCCTCCCACTCGATGGCCACGCTGTCGCCGCGGCCCTCCTCTACGTGCCGATCGAGGCAGTTGTACGAGGCGTTCAGTTCCCCACCGGTGAACCACTCGTAAAAGGGCGCGTCGCCGTCCTCGAGGACGGTGTCGTACTCCTCGTCCCACGACAGCAGATCGGCCGCTCGCTCCCAACACTCGGGCCAGTTCTCCTCGAACTCCTCGTAGATCCCCGGATCCGAGACGTTCGCCTGCTCGACGAACGACTCGGGGGGCTCGAACGTCTCCTGTTCCTCGAGGCGGGCCTCGAGGTTGGCGTCCTCCTGTGACATGATACACCACACCCAAACACAACTGGCATAGTAAAGCCGCCATCTAGTTGTGCAAAATCGACCCGATATAGGGGGAAATAGCTAGGGAATATTGACTATATTAGGAGCATATAGCCGCTTATATCGCCTCGAGTCCCCGGCTGAGGCGGTCGCGCGACGAGCGATCGCGAGTCGATCCGGGCTCAGTCGTCGCCGGACCCTGTATGTGCAGGGTGTTCATCTAGAGGGTTAGTATCCGATCGGACGACACGACGACCGGCCGGCTCCGCTCGTAACGGCCGGCGATCGTCCGTCGCGTGCCGTCAGTCGTCCGTCGCGACACGCATCAGCCGTCCGTCGCGACAGCGCTCAGCCGATCTCGTGGGACTCGTCGCCGGCCGGATCGTCGAAGAAGGTTCGCAGCAGTTCGTGTTGACCCTTCCGCAGGTGGTTGTGGAGCGTCGGCGACGAGATCCCCATCGCGTCGGCGATCTCCTCGGCCGTGCTCTCGCGGGGCCAGTCGTAGTAGCCGCCGAAGTACGCCGCCCGCAGCGACGCCTCCTGGCGGTCGGTCAGTCGGTCCTCGAGCCCCTCGCGGAACTCCCGGGCGGTCCGGACGGTCCGCTCGGTCTCGCGTTTGCCGATCAGTTCGGAGTCGGGGAAGACGGCGCGAAGCCCGTCGACGATCGTCCGGATATCGGCGTCGGCGGCGCACTCAGCGGTGATCGTCGCGGTTCCGCCCTCGAAGCGCGCCTCGAGGACGGTGGTGCCGTACTCGGTGAGCGTGACGATCGGACAGGAGCTATCGATCACGAACTCGACGCGCCACCCCTCGGCGTCGGTCTCGACCAGCCGGTAGTCCTCGATGCCGGACTCGTCCGCCGCGAGGTCGAAGACGTCGGCCGGCGAGGCGTCCTCGAGGCGCAGGTAGTACAGCTGCGTCGACTCCGAGACGGGGACGAGCGAGTCGAGTTCGAACCGACAGCCCAGTCGCCGCGAGGCGGCGACGAAGAACGAGTCGTCGTCGCGACACTCGACGTCGAGTTCGACGACCCGATCGGACAGCAGGAGGTTCCGCCGCCGGATCGCGGCGATGGCGTAGCCGACCTGTCGACCGATCGTCTCGAGCCAGCTCCGTTCCTCCTCGTCGAACGCCGCGGCCGCGTCGGTCGCGACCGAGAGGGTACCGTAGACCGTGTCGCCGTAGCGCAGCGGAATGCGGGCGAGAGCACCGGTCGCGTCGTCTCCGTCCGCCGCAGCGTCGACCGCGTCGCCGTCGACTGCCAGGGCGACGTCGGTCGCGACGGCCATCGTCGACGGCTCGGTCGCGGCGTCGGTCGTCCCGCCATCGTCGTCTCGCCACTCGTCCGGGACCAGCGGATCGACGGCGTCGGGGTCGATCCCGCTGGCGGCCCGCGAGTCCGTCCGCCGGTCCGCGTGGGTCGCCCGATCGATCCAAGCGTACTCGTAGGCCCGGCCCGCCGTCAGCGCGGCGCAGGTGTTCGCCTCGATCTCCTCGTGGTCGGTCGCCTCGAGCAGCGCTCGCGTGACCCCGCGGTGGGCCCGGGCGACGGCGTACCGGCGCTCGAGTTCGTTCCGCCGCGTCCGGTGTTCCTCGAGTTCCTCGTGGGCGGGCGAGACGTCGCGGACGAAGACGGCGAAGCCCCGGTGACGCCCCTGATCGTCCCGCAGCGGCGAGATGACTTCGGTCGCCCGGAACCGCGATCCGTCTTCGCCGACGCGCCACCCCTCGTGTTCGTAGCCCGACTCCTCGATGGCCGTCGAGAGCGCGCGTTCGGGGACGCCCTCGTCGACCGCGTCGTCGGTGTAGAACGTCGAGACGTGCGTACCGACGATCTCGCCGGCCCGATAGCCGAACATCGCGGCCGCGCTCCGGTTCCAGCGCTCGACGTAGCCGTCGGCGTCCAGGCGCAACAGCGCGTACCGGTCGCTGGCGGCCAGCAACAGCCGGATGACGCCGTCGTCGTCCACGATCGGTCCGTCGCTTCGGTCGCTGCCGGGTCCGGACGGCCGTTCGACGGCGTCGAAGGAGTCGACGATCTCGGCGTCGGTCGGCTCCGGCAGGTACGACTCGAGGGCTTCGAAGCTCCGCCAGCCGCCGGCGGCCTTGACCACCCGCGGGTTGACGCCGTGGTCGACCAGCGCCCGGCGGGCGAAGTACCGCCGGAGGTCGCTCGTGGAGACGTCGGCCAGGCCCGGTCGGTCGAACAGTTCGGCGGCCCGATCGGCGACGTCAGAGACGAGCATCTGGAGGCGCCGCGCCGTGACGGGAAAGATCCGGTCGTCGGTCGTCAGCCCGTTACTCCGCGCGTAGCGGCGTAGTTCCCGCTCGACGCGGGTCGGCAGATACGCCGTCCGCGCCGCTCCCCCGTCGACGGCCGGGACGCGAACCAGATAGCGGGGCGGCTCGATCCGGACCTGCTCGACGTCGTCGACGGTGAGTTCGGTCAGTTCCCGCGGCCGAAGCCCGACGTCGCCACAGAGGCGGACCACCAGCGCCTCCCGGTAGGTTTCGGCGGCATCGAGGAGGACCTCGTATTCTTCGCGCGCGAGCGTCGACGCGTCGACCCCCTCGAGACTCATGCTTCGCTCATTCTAATGGCGCGAATATAATTGTGTCGGCATCCTCAGCGCTGTCACGCTCTGTTTGGGAATCGTGTGCATCGCGATTCAGCCATTTCGTTTCGCGTAATTTGAAAGCGCGAAACGACCGCGGCGACTCACTCCTCGTCGATCTCCGCCTGAATCTCGCCGACGATCTCCGGGTTTCGCAGGGCGCTGGTGTCGCCCAACTCCTCGCCGTTCGCGACGTCCTCGAGCAGCCGACGCATGATCTTGCCCGAACGCGTCTTGGGGAGTTCGGGGGTGAAGACGACCGCCTCGGGACGGGCGATCGGTCCGATCGCGGCCTCGATATTGTCGACGATCGCCCCGCGGACGGCGGTCTCGTCGTCGTAGCCGCCCTCGGTGCTGACGTAGGCATAGATGTCGGTGCCGTTCACCTCGCTCGAGCGGCCGACGACGGCGGCCTCGGCCACGCCGGCGACGTCGGTGATCGCCGACTCGATCTCCATCGTGCTCAGCCGGCGCCCGGAGACGTTGATCACGTCGTCGACCCGGCCGAGGACGGTGACGTATCCGTCCTCGTCGATCCGGGCGGCGTCGCCGCTGAAGTAGTGCCACTCGTCGGCGTCGGGGTCGGAGAACCGGTCCCAGTACTCCGCGCGGAAGCGGTCGTCGCCGTCGTACAGCGTCCGGGCCATCCCCGGCCACGGGCGGGCGATCGTGAGATAGCCCGTGTCGCCCGGATCGACCGCCTCGCCGGAGCTATCGACGACGCGGACGTCGATCCCCGGGAGTCCCGGCCCGGCCGCGCCGGGTTTCATCTCGTCGATCGCCGGGAGCGTCGAGATCGTCACGGCCCCCGTCTCGGTCTGCCACCAGGTGTCGACGACGGGACAGGCCTCGTTGCCGATGTGTTCGTAGTACCAGTTCCACGGGCGGGGACTGATCGGTTCGCCGACGCTGCCGAGCAGGCGCAGCGACGACAGATCGTGTTCCGCGGGGTACTCCTCGCCCCACTTCATGAACGCGCGGATCGCCGTCGGGGCCGTGTAGAAGACGTCGACAGCGTTGCGATCGACGATCTCCCAGAGCCGATCCCGGTCGGGGTAGTCGGGGGTCCCCTCGTACATCACCGTCGTCGTCCCCAGCGCGAGCGGGCCGTAGACGATGTAGGAGTGGCCGGTGATCCAGCCGATGTCGGCCGCACACCAGTAGGTGTCCTCGGGCTTGACGTCTAAGACGGCGTGGCTCGTCCACGCGACGTGGGCGAGATAGCCCCCCGTGGAGTGGACGACGCCCTTCGGCTCGCCGGTCGTCCCGGAGGTGTACATCAGGAACAGCATGTCCTCGGCGTCCCGCGAGACCGGTTCGACGGTCTCGCCGGCGAACTCCTCGCGGAGGTCGTGGTAATCGTACTCCTCGTCGCCGAGCACGTGGGGGAGATCCTCCCCCAGCCGGTCGACGACGACCGTCCGCACGTCCTGCTCGAGTTTGAGCTGGGCGTTGTCGGCCTTGCTCTTCTGGTTGAAGGCGTCGCCCCGGCGGTAGTAGCCGTCGCAGGTCAGCAGGTACTCGCTGTCGGCGGCGTCCATCCGCGTGACGAGCGCGTCGGCCGAGAGCCCGGCGAAGACGACGCTGTGGGGCGCGCCGATGCGGGCGCAGGCCAGCATCGCGACGGGCAGTTCCGGGATCATCGGGAGGTAGATCGTCACCACGTCGTCCTCCTCGACGCCCAGCTCGCACAGTGCCGCGGCGACCTCGTTGACCTCGACGTACAGATCGCGATAGGTGTAGGTCCGGCGCTCGCCCTGTTTGCCCTCCCAGCGGATCGCGGCGTGGTTCTTCCGCCCCGCCTCGAGGTGCCGATCGAGGCAGTTGTACGACGCGTTCAGTTTCCCGCCGGAGAACCACTCGTAGAACGGGGCCTCGCTGTCCTCGAGGACGGTATCGTACGCCTCGTCCCACGACAGCAGGTCGGCTGCCCGCTCCCAGCACTCCGGCCACTCCGCCTCGAACTCCTCGTAGATCCCCGGCTCCGAAACGTTCGCCTGCTCGACGAACGACGACGGTGGGCTTCGGGGCGACCCGGTGAGGACGGGCTGCTCCCGTTCCCACCCGTTCCGATCGACCATTCTCGTTCGAACCGACGGCAGACAGTGGAATAAGCGTTAGGTACCGAACTTTTTTAACGGGGGCATCGGCTGGCGTCGAAGACGCCAGCCTCAACCCCCGTCAAAAAACTTCGATGAAAAAACGCCGAGCGCGCCGTATGCTCGACTTTTACTCTGATTAAGTCTCGAGAAGTCCTCTCTCAGAACGTCTCTGGAGATTCAGGTGGCTCAGTCACCGGAACTGGAGGAACTGCCGATCGTCGCCTCGCTCGCCGACCGCCGGATAGACCACCACGAAGTTCCCGTCGGTCAGTTCCGCGACGGTCGTCGGTAGCGTCCGCAGCGCCGGATCCCAGCCCATCGTCCCCCGGCGGGCGCTCATCGGAACGACCAGCGACGTCTCGTCGACGTCCTCTCGGAGGCGCGCCTCGAGGGCGTCCCAGTCGTCGACTCGTTCGAACGTCGCCGGCACGTCGGGGTCGATCAATTCGAATACGCGCTCGAACTGGTCCGAGTTCCCGCCGACGACGAGTCCGCGAACCGGGGCGCCGACCTGGTCCGCGAGGTGTTTGACCGTGTGGACGGCCTCGGAGAACCCGTCGTTGTGGTCGATCCCCGGTGGGAGAACGACTACGACCTCGTCGGTGGTATTCAGCGGCTGGCGAACGTGCGAGACCAAGACGAGTTGCTTCGTCCGGCGAAGCACCTGATCGATCACGTGACCGAAGACGCGCTGGTGGCGCGCCGCGCCGTCCCAGCCGATGACCAGCGTCGTGATCCGGTTCTCGAGGGTCGCCCGGGCGATCCCCGAGGCGACGTTCGCGTCGACGCGCGTCTGACTCTCGAGGGGGACCTCAGCGCCGGCCGTGTACGCCTCGCTCGCCTCGAGTCGCGACTCGAGGTCCGCGACGTCGGCCTCGGCGCCGGTACCCGGGGCGGCGACGCTCAGGGAGTACAGCGGCTGACCTTCATCGGACTCGCGGACCAGTAGGGCGAGATCGAGCAGCCGTTCGCTGTACTGTGACTCGCGCGAAACGGGAACCATGATCCGCTGCGGAGCGGCCCGCGGATCGTACTCGACGCGTTCGGACGCGCGGACGATGCCCCGTCCGTAACGGTCGACGATTGCGGGGCTGACCACACTGACGACGAGGATCATCAGCACGGTGGCGTTGAGCATCGCCTCGCCGAACAGGGCCGCCTCGTAGCCGATGAGCACGATCGCGAGCGCCGCCGCGGCCTGGCCCAGCGAGAGGCCGAACATCGTCATCGTCTCGTCGCGGGAGTAACCGTACAGCCGCGCGGTCAGCCACGCCGCGGCGTACTTCGTCGGGAGCAGGAGGCCGACGAACGCGGCGGCGATCGTCAGCGTCTCGAGGCCCTCGGTCAGGACCCAGACGTCGACGAGCATCCCCACGGAGAGCAGGAAGAAGGGGATGAACAGCGCGTTACCGACGAACTCGATCCGATTCATCAGCGGGCCGCTCTCGGGGATCAACCGGTTGAGGACCAGTCCGGCGAGGAACGCCCCGACGATGTACTCGACGCCCGCGAGTTCGGCCAGATAGGCGCAGCCGAAGAGCACGGCCATCACGAACAGGAACTCGAAGTAGCTCTCCTGATCGACCGTCCGGAAGAACCACTCGCCGAGTCGGGGGACGAGCAGCCAGACGCCGGCGAAGAAGAGCGCGAGTTTCCCCGCCAGCGAGAGCCAGAATATCGGCCCGAGTTCGCCCGCCTCGCCGGCCATGACGACCGCGAGGACGAGCAGCGCGAGGGTGTCGGTGATGATCGTCCCGCCGATCGTCGCCGTGACGCTCTCGGTCTTCGCGATCCCAAGCCTGCTGACGATCGGATACGCCAGCAGCGTGTGCGAGGCGAAGATGGCGGCGAACAGCGCCGCGGCGCCGACGGAGAGTCCGAGGCCGTAGTGGCCGACGACGATCCCGATCGCCTGCGGAACCGCGAAGGAGAGGACGCCGAAGACGACGCTCCGGTCCTTGTACGCGATGAACTGGGTGAGATTGATCTCGAGGCCGGCGACGAACATCAGGTAGACGATCCCGACCTCGCCCAGCAGGACGATCGTCTCGCCGCGCTCGAGGACGCCGAACCCGTTGGGACCGATCGCGGCGCCGACGACGATGACGCCGACGATCCCCGGGAGCCGATAGCGGTCGAGCGCCAGCGGCGCGATCAGGAAGACGGTCATCGCCAGCCCGAAGATGAGGATCGGGTCCTCGACGGGGATCGACGCCGCCGGCGTCACGAGCGCCTCCGCGGTCGATCCCGCCGTCGTCCTTCGATTCTCGTCGGTTCCGAACTCCGTGCGAACACGCGTCTACTCGAGACGGCCTCGACTGACTACAAACTGGCTCCGATTTTCGCGCCGCGAACGCTATCGGCCGCGATCGATCGGGACCGACCGCCGTCGTGCACAGCGGACCCGATCACTCGATGGTCGAATCGATGTCCGTGATGTCCTCGGGATCGACGTCCTCGCCGGGCTCGCGGACGACGTAGACGTCGTAGCGCTGGTCGTTGGCGACCGGGCTGCCGACGCTGGACTGGGGAGCGATCACCGAGCCGGCGTTCTCGGAGCCGATGAAGACCACCGAGGCACCGATCTCGCCGGCGACCCGTCGGATCGCGCGGACGACGTTGTTCGTCGACGTCGCGGTGGGCTCGTCGGAGCTGACGCGTTCGGTTCGGAACGTCGCTTCCGGGGCGACGTCCGACGCTCGCCTCTCGATGCCCGATTCGATGGCTTCCGGATCGAACGGCTCCCCCTCGGTGATCCAGCCGCGGTCTCGAGCGTAGTCGGCGTCGTCGGGAATCACCGTCAGTACGACGACCTCCTCGTCCAGCATGTCCCCGAACGTCGCGGCCTTCTCGAGCGCTTTTCTCGCCAGTTTCGAGCCATCGAAGGGCACGAGTAGCGTCATACGGCTATGTCACACGACAGCCGAAGTAAATGTTCGGCCTCCACCGAACGGGTGAAGCGGTCGGCAGCGCCGCGAATCGATTCCTCGGGGTAGACACGGCAGAACGACCGCTTCGCCGTCGACGACGGTCACTCGTCTGCGTTCGGTTCCACTCGGGCGCCGATCGTCGCGACGACGTTTCGGACGTAACGCATGCTCGTCGCGATCGACATGATTCCGTCCATCAGGGCCTGCTGGGAGGCGCTCTCGGGGTAGATGCGATACTCGACCTGAACGGTCTCCGCACGTCGGAGCTGACAGGACTCTCCGGCCGGATCGAGGAACGTGTAGAATCCCGGCGTCGCCGCCAGCATCGGCCCGACGTACTGAAGGAGTTCGCTCCGGCGCTGATCGTCGCGGAGCAGTTCCTTCGTTCGCTCCGTGTCGAACCCGCTTCGACCGACGATTCGGACGGGACCGAACTCCGCCTCCTTGATGACGTGGACGGGCAGCCGCGAGAGTTCGACCTGCAGGTTGAACGCGGTGTCCTCGTCGGCATGGGCCGTCACGCCTCGAATCGCCGTCTCGTCTAACCAGTTGCGGACCTGTGTCTCGCTAACGTGTCTCGTCATACCGGAGCGACGGTCGGACTCGGGATAAACGTCCGCCGTTGTTCAGCCTGCTCCCGTCGTTTCGATCGCGAGGACCGCCGAAACCGATCTGCTCGAGCCACTGCCCCTGACGCGCGGAGCCCGTCAGTGCCGCTTGGGCATCGTCGAGTGACGCGTCGATCGGCCCATGTCCGCGCGCTGCGAGGGAGGCGGTGCCATCGTCGAGTGGCGCGTGCCGTCGCCGCCGGCGTTGCTTCCCTCGTCGCCCGAACCGAGGTCGGTGCCGAGCGGTCCGTCGTCCTCCTCTTCTTCGCCTTCGGCCTCGTCGGCGGCCGCCTCGTCTTCGCCCTCGCCACCGACGGAACTGGCGCTCCGTTCCTGCAGTCGCTCGTGGAGTCCCTCCAGATCGTCGCCGACGTCCGTCAGCGAGGACTCGACCGCCGATCGGAGCCGGTCGCCGATATCGGAGCCGGCGTCATCCTCGGCGTCTCCGTCCGCTCCGTCGTCGCCCTCGAGAATCCCGCTGGCTTCGCCGACCGTTTCGGCGGCCGCTTCGACCGCCTCTCGCGCGCCGCCCTCGTCGTCGGCGTCGTCGGCGTCGTCGGCATCGCCGTCCGATTCGGTGTCGCTAGCCGTTGCCTCGGTACCGCCGTCGTCGCTGCTCTCATCGCCCTCGAGGAGTCCGCTAGCCTCGCCGACCGTCTCGGCGGCCGTCTCGACCATCTCTCGAGCGCCGCCCTCGCCGTCGGCATCGGCGTCGTCCTCATCGGATCCGGTGTCGCCGGCCTCCGCTTCGGCGTCGCTCTCGCCGTCCTCGTCGCTCGAGCCGATCACGGACTCGAGCAGTCCGTCGTCTTCGGTCTCATCGTCCTCGGCCGCGTCGTCGCTTGCGGCCGCCGCGTCGCTCTGCTCCTCGCCGTCCGACTCACTCTCGTCGCTGGCGTCCGATTCGGCCGTCGCTTCCTCGCCGTCGCCGATCGACGACTGGAGTGCGTCGACGGCTCCCTCGAGCGCCCTCTCGTCGTCGTCATCGGCCAGGTTCGAGAGGTGCAACAGCCGCTGGAGGTCCGCGACTTGCTCCGGATCGCCCCGAGCGATCGCTTCCGGGATCGAGTCCGGCTCGCTGCCGTCCGGCAGCGTGTCCAGTCCGACCGCCGCGAGCAGTTCGTCCGGCTCCGCGGACTCGAGGAGGTCGCTGGCCGCCGCGGCGGTCTCGAGGAGGGCCGCGCCGTCGGAGTCGCCGTCCCCGTCCCCGAGCATCGATCCGCTCGAGTCCTCGGCCGCGTTCAGTATCTCGGTCACCCGGTCGTGGAGGTCCTGACTGTCCTGACTCATGGTTCCCTCGCTGTCCGCGCCGCGACCGCGGTTCGCCGTCCGCCGTTCGCTTCCGTCCGGACTCTCGCTCGAGGGCGGCCGGCGATTATTCGGCTTCGGCTTCCGGTTCGTCGTCGGCCCCGTCTTCGTCTTCGCCCTCGTCGGTCACCGCCGCGATGATCTGCTCGGTCATCTCGTCGCGGCTGAGGTTCGCCTTCACGTCGACGTCCTTGGCGACCGACTGCAGGTCGTCGTAGGACATGATGCCGAGGAAGTCCTCGAGGGTGTCCCGGCGCAGGTCCTCGATATCCTCGACCGACGGCTCGGAGTCGTCGGTCGATTCCGCCTCGGATTCGTCCTCCGACTCCTCAGTCTCGTCTTCGGAGTCCGCTTCGGATTCGTCCTCCGCCTCCTCGGTCTCGTCTTCGGAGTCCGCTTCGGATTCGTCCTCCGCCTCCGCCGCTTCGTCGCTTTCAGCGTCCGGCTCCGATTCGGCCTCGTCTTCCGATTCGGCCTCGTCTTCCGGTTCCTCCTCGGCGTCTTCGTCCTCCGATTCGGTTTCGTCTTCTCCTCCGCCTTCGTCGCCCTCTTCGTCCGACTCGGATTCGCCCGCCGATTCTTCGCTCTCGCCCTCGAGAACGTCTCCGAGGCCGCTCTCCTCGCCGATGCTCTCGACGACCGACTCGATGGTCTCTTGCGTGCCGCCGCCCTCGCTGTCGGCTTCCTCGCCCTCGTCGCTCTCAGCCTCGCTGTCGTCGGTATCGCTCTCGAGTAAGCCCTCGAGACCGCCGCCTTCGGAGACGCCCTGGGCCAGCGACTGGACCGACTCCTTCGCGTCGTTTTCTTCGACCGTCTCCCGGAGCGCGTCGCGAATCGCCGCCGTGAGGGTCGACTGCATCTCCTTGCGGTCCTTGCCCTCCTCGAGGCCTTCGGCGATCGATTCGTGGATGCCGCGACCGATCGCTCCGCCGAGTTCGCGACCGACCTGTTCGCCGAGTTCGCGACCGACCGCCGCGCCGACCTCGCCGCCGTCGATGCTGTCCTCGATGCTGCCGTCGCCGAGCATGTCGGCCACGTCAAGTTGGTCGCTCACCTCCTGGGCGACCAGCTTCCGCAGTCCGCTCTCAGCCATGGCGCTCACCTCGAGACGGGATCGGCGATCGGCTGCCGTGAATCTGACTCCCGCTCATGGCTAGTCCTCCTCCGCTTCGACGGCGTCCTCCTCCTCGGCTTCGGAGTCGGACTCGTCGCTACTCTCATCGTCGGTCTCGGCTTCGTCCGCCTCGCCCTCGTCGGCCTGGCTATCGTCGGCGTCCTCATCGTCGGACGCCTCCGACTCGTCGTCCGTCGGTTCCTCCGACTGCTCTTCGTCCTCCGATTCGGACTCGGACTCCTCCTCTTCCTCTTCGGACTCTTCGGCCTCGCCTTCTTCTTCCTGAGCCTCTTCGTCCTCGGCCTCTTCCTCTTCGGACTCTTCGTCCTCGGCCTCTTCCTCTTCGGACTCTTCGGCCTCGGCCTCTTCTTCGGTCGCTTGCTCTTCGGACTCTTCTTTGCCGCCGAGTAGTTCCTCGACGACCATATCACCGATCGTTCGGCCGATGGATTCGCCGATCTTCCGGCCGATGAGCGCGCCGATCTGGGCGCCCAGCGCCTCGCCGAGGGGCTGGTCCTCGTCGATCTCGTCTTCCCACTGGGTGCCCTCGATCAGCTCGTTGACGTCGATGTTCTCGGTGATCTTCCCGTAGTCGATTCGCTGTGCCATTGACTCGGACTCGGATTCGGATTCTCCACTCATCGTTAGGCTGCCTCCGCTGTGGCGTCGGATTGGTCACCGCCCCCTTCTTGCTCCTCGTCGGGTTCGAGTTGCTCAATTAACTGCTCGAGCACCTCGCTGACGACCGTCGAGACGAACTCCTCGACCGGCAAGCTCGGGACGAGCCCGGCGAGCCCCTCCTTTGCCCGGTCGCTGGCGGCGGAGATCGGCCCCGGCGATTCGGTCGCTTCCTCGTCCTCCTCCGCTTCGTCCGGCGTCTCTTCGCCTTCTTCTTCTCCCTCCTCCGCTTCGTCCGGCGTCTCTTCGCCTTCTTCTTCTCCCTCCTCCGCTTCGTCCGGTGTCTCTTCGCCTTCTTCTCCCTCCTCCGCTTCGTCCGGCGCTTCCTCTTCTTCGGCTTCGGCCGCTTCTTCCTCGTCCGGCGCTTCTTCCTCGTCTCCGCCGCCGAAGAGCCCGCGGATCCACTCGACCGGCTTGCCGAGAATGCCTTTCACCCAGCTGATGGCCGAGGAGATCCGGCCACCGGACTCCGCTTCTTCCGCTTCTTCTCCCTCTTCGGCTTCGGCCTCCTCCTCGCCTTCGGCCTCCTCGCCTTCGGCTTCTTCCTCGCCGCCGAGTCCCAGCATCCCCAGCAGCTTGTTGAACAGTTCCTTCGGCTTGCTCAACAATCCGCTGAGTACCTCTTTCGCCTTGCCGGGGATCTTCTTGAGAAGCTCGATCGGCTTGCTCAGGAGCTCTTTCGCCTTGCCGGGGATCTTCTTGAGAAGCTCGATCGGCTTGCTCAGGAGCTCTTTCGCCTTGCCGGGGACTTTCTTGAGAAGCTCGACCGGCTTGCTCAGGAGTTCTTTCGCCTTGTCGATCATCGCACCGGGGCCGTCCAGCAGTCCGGTCACCGCTGACAGCAGGTTCCCGAGCAGGTTGTTTCCGCCCGGACGGGCCGACACGTCGAGCTGGAGCGGGTTCAGGTTGACCTCGAGGCCGAGCAGATCGAGGAAGAGACCGTCGAGGTCGAGGTGGAGGACGCCGGAAGCGTCGTCGCCCTCGTAGACCTTTTCGGCGTCCTCGGCGTGTCCTTCCTCACGCTTGTCCTCGGTGAGGTCACCGGTATCGTCTCCAACGTCCTGTTCCTCTTCCTCAGCTTCTTCGTCCTCGGCTTCCTCTTCCTCAGCTTCTTCGTCCTCTGCTTCCTCTTCCTCAGCTTCTTCGTCCTCTGCTTCCTCTTCCTCAGCTTCTTCGTCCTCTGCTTCCTCTTCCTCAGCTTCTTCGTCCTCGGCTTCCTCTTCCTCAGCTTCTTCGTCCTCTGCTTCCTCTTCCTCAGCTTCTTCGTCCTCTGCTTCCTCTTCCTCAGCTTCTTCGTCCTCGGCTTCCTCTTCCTCAGCTTCTTCGTCCTCTGCTTCCTCTTCCTCAGCTTCTTCGTCCTCTGCTTCCTCTTCCTCAGCTTCCTCCTCTTCCTCAGCCTCTTCGTCCTCTGCTTCCTCCTCTTCCGCTTCCTCTTCCTCAGCCTCTTCGTCCTCAGCTTCTTCGTCCTCTGCTTCCTCCTCTTCCACTTCCTCGTCCTCGGCTTCCTCTTCCTCAGCTTCCTCGTCCTCGGCTTCCTCTTCCTCAGCTTCTTCGTCCTCTGCTTCCTCCTCTTCCTCAGCCTCTTCGTCCTCTGCTTCCTCTTCCTCAGCGTCAGCACCTTCCGTGTCGTCTGCCGACGCTTCGTCGGCATCACCACTCGAGTCCTCGTCGTCACTCTCCTCAGCCATCTCTGCCTGGCCGCCATCGGTCATAATCCTGCGGTCCGCTCGCTCCGCGTGCTCACCGTCGTGACGATGGCTCGAGTGCTCTGCGACCTCCATGGGATCCGAACACTCCTCGGAACCATCATCTTCTAGACCCGTTGTCATTATACGCGAAACTCATGCGAGTGAGCGTTGTGGTAATTTCCCTTGCGTATGCGACTGCTGGCCGAATCGGCCACTCGAGGCCGACTTCGACCGAGAAAACGGGTGAACGAGCGACGGTCTCAAGTCGGGTGTGACAGTTCGGCTACTCGATCGAAGCCACGTGCAGGGCGTACTCGCCGCGGGTCTCGCCCTCGTCGTGGTACTCGACGGGCTCTTCGATCGCCGCCAGCGTCCCGTCGGCGACGGCGGCGGCGGTCGCGATGCCCGAGAGGCGTTCGACACCCAGCGGTCCCGACTCGAGGTCGAATCGTCGTACGGCGTGCGTCTCGGGGTCGCGAACGCGGAAGTTCTGCGCGCAGGGCGCGGCGATCGTCTCGCCGTCGGCGGCGAGGGCGTGGACGAAGCCCCGGACCTGGTCGTCCCACGCCAACTCGCCGTCGGCCTCGAACGTCGCGATTCGGTGCTCGTTCGGATGCCGTCCCTCGGTCTCGCGGCTCTCGACGGCGTAGGTGTTGCCGGTCACGAACGTCACGCGGCCGTCGTTCGCGTACGCGTGGTTCGGATAGGCGTACAGCGTCTCGCCGTCGATCTCGGTTTCGACCGCCAGATCGACGCGCCAGCGTTCGGCGCCGCGGGGACCGAGCAGGTAGCCGCGCTTGTCGCCGTGGCTCGAGACCGCGATCGAATCGCCGTCGAACGAGACGTCGCCGACGCGGCGGTCGCCCTCGGTGCCGGGGTCCCAGGTCCACGCGAGGTCGCCCGTCTCAGTCTCGAGCACGACGAGTCCGACGTCGTGGTCGCCCATACAGCGGTTGTAGCCGACCGCCAGTCGCTCGCCGTCGGCGTCGAGATCGAGCGCGATCGGCGAGCCGTCGGTCTCGTAGCGCCAGCGCACCGCCCCGTCGGGAGCGAACGCGTAGACGGTGCTGTGCCACTGCCGAACGTCGCCGTCGCGCTCGTACCGTCGCGCGGCCGCGTAGAGGGTTCCGTCGTCGCTGTCGACCTCGAGGTCGACCACGTACGGGAGGTAGAAGACGGTGTCGTTGACGGCCTCACCGAGGTCGTCGACGGTATCGTACCGCCAGCGCCGCTCGCCGGTCGCGGCGTCGTAGGCCGCGATGGTGCCCGTCTCGCCGCGGCCGGCGACGACGATCGACTCCTCGCTGTCGTCCTCGGCTCCATCGCTCGAGAGCGACGCGATTCCGATCGCGTGGTCCGGATGGTCGACCGTCCAGCGGGCCTCGAGCGAGTCCGAATCGGTCTCGCGGGCGGTGACGGTCCCGTCCCACTCGCCGGTGACGACGAGAGCTCCGGCTTCGGCGACGTGCACCGCGGAACGGGTCCACATGTGACGGCTTCGGGCCGTCTCGATTTCGCCGAGCGGGACCGATCGGACCTCGCGGTCGCCGTCCCGGTCGTCGCCGCGTTCGACGTCTGCAGTTTCGGCCATCGTCAGTCCTCTACCGGGAAGGTCTCGTGGAGGGTGTCGTGAGCCTCGCCGAGGCCGTCGACGATGTCCTCGCCTTGCGTGCGCAGCCGCTGGACCGCGCGCTCGGCGTCGCGGACCGCCAGCAGTCGACCCCGGGTGTAGTCGTACTCGGGGTCGTCGCCGTCCATCGCGGCGACCTCTTCCTCCAGGTCGACGAGGGCCGCGTCGAGGTGGCGTTCGACCTCCGCGAGGCTCTCGGCGTTCGCGAGCCCCTCGATGGGCCCCTCGAGGTGGCCCTCGAGTTCCTTCTCCGCGTGTTCGCGGGCACTGTCGTCCCCGACGCCGAGGACGTTCATCAGTCCGAGTCGTAGCGCTTCGATTTCGTGGCAGCTCATGGGTGTACGTAGTGAAGTATCGGATTCGTGTCTTTCGATCGCTCGTCTCGATCGTCGGTTCGGTCCGTTACAGCGTCTGATCGACGAGGTCGCTGACGATACGGTCCCGATCGAGGTGGTCGCCGACGATCCGTTCGGCGTCCTCGCTCGCGACGTCGCCGTACCAGATTCCGTCCGGATAGACGGCGACCATCGGCCCGTCGCCGCAGCGTCCGAGACACGAGGAGCGCGTGATTCGGGCGTCGCAGTGGTCCGAATCTCGCACCGCCTGTCGGAGGCGCTCGAGGACCGCCGGCGACCCCATCTCGGCGCAGGTCTGGTTCATACAGACCGCGACGTGCTTTTCGGGCGCGTCGTGGCTGTGCGGTTCGTCGTCGACGTCCTCCCGGTCCGCGTGGGCCTCCTGGTGGGCCAGCGCGCGCAGCATGGCCCGCGCGCCGCCGACGTCCTCCTCGTAGCCCTCGAGGTCGACCTTGTACTTGCACGTGTCACAGGACATCTCGACGCTCTCGGTCCGGGCCTCCTGCCAGCGGTCGGCGAAGACGTCCAGCAGCCGGGAGTCGGTCCCCAGCGGATCGCCCGCCAGCGCGTCGACGTAGGGGTAGTCGTCGTCGAAGTCGGCCGTCCAGTCGCGGATCCGCTGGGTCAACACGCCATCACCGAGCATGTACGGCAGGACGACCACGGCGTCGGGCCGGTGCTTCGAGAGCCCGTGGAGGGTGTCCTCGAGCGTCGGCTCGGTGACGCCGATGAAGGTCGCCTCGACGCGGTCGAACGCCCGACCCTCGTAGAGCAGGCGGGCCAGCTTGTGGACGTCGCCGTTGGCGTCCGGATCGCTCGAGCCGCGGCCACAGAGGACCACGGCCACGTCGTCTTCCTCGCGGTCGACGCCCAATTTCGACTCGACCGCGGCGGCGCGGTCGTCGAGTAGGTCCAGGATCGCGGGATGGATACCCAGGTGGGCGCCGTTGTCGATCTCGAGGTCGTGTTCGGCGCGGGCCTGCTCGATCGCCAGCGGCACGTCGTTCTTGACGTGGCTCGCGGCGAACAGCGAGCAGTGGACGACCGTCACCCGCGAGGCGACCGGCGCGAGCCCCGCGAACGCCTCGTCGATCGCCGGCTCCGCGAGTTCGAGGAACGCGGCGTCGACCGGGATGCCGAGTCGGGACTCGAGGCCGGCGGCCAGTTCCCGCACCTGTTCGTTGGACTTCTCGCGGCGGGAGCCGTGGCCAACCAGCAGGACCGCCTCGTCGTCGAACGCGGTCGGTGACGCCGTGGATCTGGCTTCGTCGGGTGTGCTCATCGATTGGGAGTTCGAAATGGGGATCGGTCGGTTACTCGTCGTACGCCGTGGCTTGCTCGAGGCTGCGCTCGAGTTTGCGCCGCCGGCTCGGCGCGAACAGACCGGTCGCCTCGCAGTCCTCGTAGAGCCACGTGCCGAAGTCGGGCGCGGCGTCGTCGTCGACGCCGAACCAGTAGCCGCCCGACGAGGTCTCTGAGAGATCGTCGAACGGTGCGTCTACGGGACAGTCAGCGATCAGGTCCTGCGCGAGTTCGAGCAGTTCTTCGTCGTCGTGGACGAACGAGATGCCGACGGTGCCGCTCTTCGACTTGAAGCAGATCGTGCCACAGCCCTCGAGCAGCCCCCGCAGCAGCTCCCGATCGTATTCGGAGAACGCCCCGAACCGGTAGTTACCGCGGCCGTCGACGGGGAGGCCGAGCGCGCCGCTGCGGCCGAGCAGGCCCGAGTCGTCGCTGTCGATCGACAGCGTGTACTCGTCCTCCGTCCGCGTGATCGACGTGTCGTGGGCGTAGTCGCGAGTCGTCGTCTCGTGCTCGAGGTCGCCGCCGCCGACCGCGGCCAGCACCTGTGCGGATTCCTCGTCGTTGGTGACGACTTCGATGCCGTCATCAGAGACGTCGCCGCTGCCGGCGACGTGGCCCCAGAAGTAGGCCGTCGCGGGATGGCCCGCGAGCGGGTCCGACGGGACGGTAATCTCGAGCGGATCCGCGTCGGTCTCGCCGTCGGCTTTCGGTTCGGTCTCGCTCATTCGCCCACCTCCTCGACGACGATCGCGTCCGTCGGGCAGGCCGCCGCGGCCTGCTGGGCCTCGTCGATGCGGTCGTCGTCGAACGTCGCGACGACCCGCTCGGCGTCGTCGGTGACCGCGCCCTCGCAGTCGTAGACCGGGTCCGCGTCCGGGTCGACGGTCGCGAGGCCGTCCTCACCCTCGACGAACCGGGGGTCGCGGGTCAGACAGGCGAAGATGCCGTCGCAGGCGTCCTTCTCGATGGTGACTTCGTATCGTGGCATGGGTATGGAATCTGGGAAACCGCCGCTCAGTAGTCGTACTTCGTCTCGTAGCCTCGAGGCGTGACCATCCGGTCGTCCCAGACGTAGGTGTCCTCGGTGCCGACGACGATGGTCGTCGTCATGTCGATGATCTCGCTCTCGCCGAGTTCCTCGAGTTCGCCGAGTTCGGTGATCATCACCTGCTCGTCCTCGCGGCCGGCGCCGTGGACGATCCCGACCGGCGTGTCGGGGTCCCGATGCGTGAGGAGGATCTCGCAGGCCTTCTCGAAGTTCTCGCGGCGCTTGCGGCTCCACGGGTTGTAGATCGTGATCGTGAAGTTCTCGCTGGCCACCGAGTGCAGTCGGGACTCGATCTCGGGCATCGGCACGAGGTGGTCAGACAGCGAGACCGAGACGGTGTCGTTCACGAGGGGGGCACCGAGGCGGGCCGCACAGGACTGCGCCGCGGGGACGCCCGGTACGACCTCGAAGTCGACCATCGAGGCCGTCGCGCCCTTCGACTCGAGGATCTCGAGCGCCAGTCCCGCCAGCGCGTAGACGTTGGGGTCGCCGCTGCCGACGATGGCGACGTCGTTGCCCGCCAGCGCGCGATCGATCGACTCCTCGGTACGGGAGACTTCGCCGCACATCGGCGTGTCGTAGATCTCGTCGGCCTGCTCGGTGATCTCGTCCGGGATCAGTTCGATGTAGGTCGTGTAGCCGACGATGTGGTCGGCCTCGAGCAGCGCCGTCTTCGCGCGCTCGGTCATCCCCTCCGGGTGGCCGGGACCGAGGCCGACGGCGATCAGTTGGCCGGGCTCGGCGTCGAAGTCCTCGATCGTCGCGCCGACCTCCTTCTCGTTGCTGCCCGAGTCGTCGGAGCTCGAGGCCCCGCATTTCGAGCCGCTCGAGGACGAGGACGAACTCGAGGAGCCGCCGCACTTGGAGCTACTCGAGTCGTCGCTGCTGCTCGAAGCACCGCATTTGGAACCCGAGTCGGCGCTCTCGGTCTCGGATTCGGTACTGCTGCTCGAGGCTCCGCATTTGGAGGTACTCGAAGTCTCGGTGTCAGTGTCGGTCGATGCGCCGCACTTCGAAGTCGATTCGCCGTCGGCGTCGGAGTCGGTGTCAGTGCTCATGGTCGGATCCTGATTTCAGAAGTCGTCGACGTCACGCCCGCCGCGCGGGGTGACGAGGTACGTTCGGTCGTCGTTGCGCCAGGTCTCGGTCTCGTGGTTGCCGATGATCAGCGAGGTGCCCATGCCGGAGACCTTGTCGTCGTGGTCGGCGGCCTCGCCCAGCGTCGTGATGAACTGGCTCTCGCCGTTCCGGCCGGCGTCGGCGCGGCCGGCGTCGTTGACGATGGCCACGCGGGCGTCGTCGGTGCGTTCCTCGCGGACGATCTCGACCGCCTTCTCGTAGTTGCGCCAGCAGTTGTAGAGGACGATCACGAAGTCCGAAATCGCCGCGGCGCGCAGTTTCTCCTCGATCTCGTCCCAGCCGCGCCACTTGTCCGACAGCGAGACCGTACAGAAGTCGTTGCACAACGGCGCGCCGACGTTGGCCGCGCCGCCCAGCGCCGCCGTCATGCCGGGCACGATCTCGATCGGGACGTCCGTGGCGTCCTCTTCCTCGGCCATCTTGAAGATGAGGTCGGACTTGCCGTAGACCGACGGATCGCCGCCGGAGACGTGGGCGACGTCCTTTCCCTCGCGGACGTAGTCGAACGCCGCGCGGGCGAGTTCGATCTGGCGACCCATCGTCGAGCGGACGATCTCCTGTTCGAAGCCGTCGTCTCGAGTCGCGATCCCGTCCTCGTCCGTCTGTTCCTCCGAGGGAATCGTGCCGTCGTCGCGCAGGAACTCCTGATAGAGACTCGAGGCGATGACGACCTCCGCGGACTCGATGACCTCCTTGGCCCGCTTGGTCATGTGGTCGGGGAGGCCGGGGCCGATACCGACGACGTAGAGGGTGCCGTGGTCGTCGGGGGTGCCGTCGCCGGTGCCGGCAGGTGACTCCTCAGTGCTCATCGACCGATCGCCACCGTGACCTCGTTCTCGTAACTGATCTTCTCTAAGACCAGTTCCCGTTCACGACCGCCCGCGATCGCGGAGGCCTCGGAGACGCCCGGCCAGCCGATCAGCTCCTTCGATTTCGAGGGCGTCGGCCCCTCGTGATCGAGCAGCGTTTCCTTGTCGAAGGCGACGACGCCGAGATCGAGTTCCCGGGCGGCCTCGAGCAGGCCCTCCTCGTCTTCCTTCCGGGTCGCGGTGCCGACGAACTCGACGTCCTCGAGGTCGTAGTCGGTTTGCTCGAGGGCTTCCTCCCATGCGGCGAGGAAGGCCTCCTTGTCGGCGCCGGAGACGCTGCCGGTACCGAGGACGACGCCGTCGTCCTTGTTGCGCTTGAGCACCGTCACATCGTCGCCGACGAGGACGGCTTTGGGCCCCTCGAGTCGGGCGACCGGTCCGAGTTCGTCGTCGAGAACGGCGAGGTTCGTCTTCACCGTCGAGTCGCCGTTGACGACGTGGGCGTCCATCGCCTTGGCCTTGGACTCGACGCCCTGTTTCCCGGCCGCCTCGCTCGCGGTGGTCATCGCCGGGACGGCACCCATCGTCGCCAGATCCTGTGCGACCTGATTCGCGCCGTGGTGGCCGCCCGTAATCGGGATGGCCCACGTCAGTTCCTCGTCGACCACGCAGATCGCGGGGTCCTCCCACTTGTCGTCGAGCAGGTGGGCCGTCTTCCGCATCGCGATTCCCGAGGCCATCAGGCCGACGAAGCAGTCGTACTCGCCCCAGTGCTCCTCGAAGACGTCGCCGTGGTACTCGATGATGTCGATCGCCTCGTAGCGATCGCCGATCTCTGCCTTGATCTCCTCGGCGGTGTCCATCTTCCGCCCGAAGGAGATGATCGCGATCTCCTCCGCGACTTCGCCGTCCGAATCCGGCGTGGAACAGTGGCCGCCGTCGGAGTCCGATCCCGAATCCTCGTTCGCGTTGTCTACGTTGTCCGTGCTCATGATCAATCGTCTCCCGCTTGCGTTTCGGTTTCGTTCGCCTGTGCGTCCGCGTCGTTCGCGTCGCTCGAGTCCGATCCTCGATTCGCCCAGTCGCCGTAGAGGAAGGAGCGCTCGTAGCCTGCACCGGTCACCGCATCACCGATAACCACCATCGCAGAGGCCCGATAGCCTGCCTCTTCGACCTTATCGGCGATATCGTCGACCGTTCCGATGATCACGTCCTCGTCCGGCCACGAGGCGTGGTAGATCACCGCGACCGGCGTCTCGGGGTCCCGGCCGTCCTCGAGCAGCCGATCCATCGTGTCCCGAACCGCGTGGGTCCCGAGGTAGATGCAGGTCGTCACGTCGCCCATCTCGACGAAGTCGGAGATGTGGTCCTCCTCGGGGCTCAGGGTCTTCCCCTGCGGTCGGGTGAACGCGACGTGGTTGGAGACCTCGTTCAACGTCAACTGGGTCCGCAGCGTCGCGCTGGCCGCGAAGGCCGACGTGACGCCCGGCACGAAGTAGGTCGAGACCCCTTCGTGTTCCAGCGCGTCCATCTGCTCGAGTGCGGCCCCGTAGATGGCCGGATCGCCGCTGTGCAGGCGGACGACGTTGTCGCCGTCCTCGTAGGCGTCTCGCATCAGGGGAATCAGTTCCTCGAGGTCCTTCCCGACCGAATTGACCAACTCGGCGTGGCCGCAGTACTCCTCGAGCAGTTCGCTGTTGACAAGCGAGCCCGCGTGGACGACGAGGTCGGCGTCCTCGAGCAGTTCCTTCCCCGCGACGGTCAGCAGCCGCGGGTTGCCGGGGCCCGCGCCGATGAAGGGGATTCCCTCCTGTTCGTCGCCGGCGCTGTGCTCGAAGATCCGGTCGTCGAGTTCCTCGCGGCGGCGTTCCCCCTGCGAGTCGATCGCGTCTTGTGGATCGTTCTGCGTGTCGTCGGTCATCGGTGTCCCTCACAGTCGCCGCCCTCACAGCCCTCGGCGCGCTCGAGTGTGACTCGGTTCCCGCCATCGGCAACGGGCTCGCCGCTCGAATCGCGGTCGTTCGCGGTTACGTCGTCGGTCCCATCGCTCTCGTCGTCCTCGAGGAACGTCGCGGTCGCCTGCTCGACCTCGAGGGATTCCTTCTCGGCGTAGGCGAGCGTGTAGTAGTCGCGCTCGTCGATCGCCTCGGGGTCGTCGGTGACGATCGTCTCGCCCTGTTCCATGAACAGGCGGCGGCCGTAGGTCACGTCGTAGCCCGCGTCCGCGAGTCCCTCGTGGGTCGCGGGCGCGTCGGTGACCTTGAACAGGATCATCCGGTCCGGCCCCGTCGGGCTCGCCCCGCTCGCCGCTTCGCGAAGCGAGAGTCCGGCGCCGGCCTCGATCTCGACCCCCATCGCGGTCGCGAACGCCGTCACGGCGCTGACGCCGGGGATGATCTCCAGCTCGACGTCGGGGTGGAAGGCGTCGATCGTCCGGCGCAGGTGGCCGAACGTCGAGTAGACGTTCGGATCGCCCAGCGTGACGAAGGCGACGTCGCCGTCGCGCGCGTTCGGGGCGATCTCCGCCGCGGCCTCCTTCCAGGCCGCTCGCAGCTTCTCTTCGTCTCTCGTCATCGGGAAATCGAGGTCGCCGATCTTCGACTCGTCGACGTGCTCGAGCGCGACGGTCCGCGACAGGCGGCCCGGCGAGTAGACCACGTCACAGTCCTCGAGGACCTCCTTCCCGCGGACGGTCACGAGGTCGGCCTCGCCGGGGCCGAGTCCGACGCCGTAGAGGGTCATTGGCTGTCCCCTCCGCTTCCGTCCGCAGCGACTTTCTCGCCCTCATTCTCACTGTTCTCGTCGGCCGTCGCGCTCCCGACCAGCATGTAGACCGGATTATCCGAGTTAAAGCTCGTCGCGCCGGCGAGTTCGTAGCCGTGGCTCACCTGGAACTGGACGACCTCCTCGAGGATATCGCGCTCGCGGAAGGCCTCCGTCGCCTTGCCGGCGACCTCGAGGCGCGAGACGTTCATCACGATGCGGTCGACGCCGGTCTCGACGGCGTGGTCGAGGACGGCCTCGAAGTTCCGGCTCCCGCCCAGAAAGAGCGCGTCGGCGTCGTCGGGCAGCCCCTCGGGCGCCTCCGCGTTCCGAAGGTCGACGTCGGCCCGTACCGACTCCTCGTTGGCCGCGAGGTTCTTCTCGGTCGTCTCGAGCCGTTCGGCCTTCCGCTCGACGGCGGTCACTCGCCCGGCCCGCTGTGCGGCTTCGATAGTGACGGCCCCCGTACAGGAGCCGACCTCCGCGAAGTGGTCGTCCGACTCGAGCGCGAGTTTCGAGCGGACGACCGCCCGGACCTCCGACTTCGTCGGTCCGGCCTTCGCGTCGTGTGGAAGCGCGATGGGTGGCATCACCCGTGGCAACAGCAGCCTCCCCTAAAACAATTTTGTTTGGTGTAGGGCAAGTTCGCTTGCTCAGTTGTGCTTGGAGTAGTTCAAGGGAGGTTGTTCACCGACGCGAGACCATCGGCTCGAGTCCGTCTGTGGAACCGGGCGAAGATGTGCCCTCAGGAGTTCGAACCGAAAATCGACGGCGTACCGCGCTACCACTCCATTCCGCCGTTGATGCCGATGACCTGGCCGGTCATGTACTCCGCGTGGTCGCTGGTGAGGAACCGAATCATGCCGACGATGTCCTCGGTCGTGGCGAACCGACCCAGCGGGATGTCCCCGCGGATCTTCTCCTGGACCCGCTCGGGAACCTTCTCGAGCATGTCCGTCTCCGTGAAGCCGGGCGCGACGCAGTTGGCCGTCGAGCCGTGGCTGGCCAACTCGAGGGCGAGCGTCCGTGTGAAGGCGAACAGGCCGCCCTTCGAGGTGGCGTAGTTGGCCTGTCCGTAGTTGCCCTGCTGGCCGACGACGCTCGAGATGTTGATGAGTCGGCCGTGTTCGGACGACTTGATGTCCTCGTAGAACGCCTTCGTGCAGTTGAACGTCCCGGTTAAGTTGACGTCGATGACGGTCTGCCAGTCCTCGTAGGTCATGTTCTCGAACTTCCGGTCGATCGTGATCCCCGCGTTGTTGACCAGGACGTCGATCTCGCCGAGTTCCTCGTGAACCTCAGCGGCCATCCGCTCGACTTGCTCGGGGTCGGAGATGTCGGCCTGTACCGGAACCGCCGTCTCGCCGTTCTCCTCGATCGTTTCCGTGACCTCGAGGGCGCGATCCTCGGCCGATCGATAGTTGACGGCCACGTCGGCTCCACAGCGGGCGAGTTCAAAGGCGATATCGCGGCCGATACCGCGGGACGATCCGGTGACGAGACAGGTGCGGTCGGTCAGCGGCCTGCGCTCCAGCGGCTCGAGTCGGTGGACGGTTTCGGACATGCGATCGTCAGTACACCGGCATTCGTGTTAACTATTTGACTACTTATCAACAGCCGTGAATACCACGCTGTGATTCGTTTCCGATCCGGACGGTCGGATTCGAGGAGCCTCGATGCGCTCGAGGCGTCCGTCTCACTCCGGCTCGACTGAGACGTCGAACTTGCCGCGCCACCGGTAGCGCCGTCCGCCCCAGACGAACGTCCGCCGAACCAGACCGTACACGAGCAGCGGAATCGCCGCCACTGCGACCGGATACGCCGCGAGGAACGTCCATCGACGAACGCCGAGCGCGGCGTAGACACCGGCCATCGCCACCGTCAGTAGTGCCAGCGCGGGCAGCGGAAACAGCACGCATCCGACGGCGAGTACGGTTCCGAGGACGAACTGGCCGACCGCTCCGGCCGGCTCGTGGTACCGGACGATCTTCGCGAATCGGACCTGGTTCTCGAGCGTGTCGCGGAACGACCCCCCGATTTCGACGCGGCGGGTCCGCTCGACGCTCGTGACGTCGACGTATTCCATGAGGAGACCGTCGTCGCTCACCGTCCGCCGGAGGTCCGCGAGGAAGGCCGCCTCGTCGATATCGTCGCGTTCGAAGACGAGGGAGCCGCCCCAGGGAACGCCCGCGTGGCAGACGGCGAGCGTTCCGCTGATAACGTGCGTCGGCTCGAGAAGCACCGCGAGCGGATCCCGTCCGACGAAGATCGGGACTTCCGTGGTCGGACCGTACCGCTCGTAGTCGCGTCGTAACCCGTCGAGCCAGCCGGGGGGATGGCGAAAGTCGTCGTCGGACCAGACGAGTCGATCGCGTTCGGCCGCTTCCATCCCGGCCGCGATCGCGTTCGCCTTCCCGGAACAGCCCTCGGGTTCGCCCGCGACCACCAACCTGACGGCGTCCGGACGGTCCTCGATTCGCTCGACGACCGACTCGACCGCCGTATCGCAGACCACGAGGAGTTCGTCCCCCGGACGCAGTTGCGCGGCGATCTCCTCACAGGCGTCGTTCCATCCCGTCGTGGGCAGAATGACGCTGATCGGCGTTAGATCCGTCATACCCACCCCATCGACCCAGCTGATGATCAAATGATAGGTTATCGGAAGTGCAGACGATCGTTGCGGTCAGCGGCTGATCGCCTCGAGGAAGCGATCGAACGCGCCGCTCTCGGCGTGGACGTGGACGTAGGTACCGAGCGAGTCGTACTCGGTCAGCCCGTCGTGGTCGCCGTCGATCCCGTCGCCCCGCACGGTCTCGAAGGCGAAGCGGGCGTCGCCGTCGACCTCCGCGCTCGAGTAGTGGAACTCGTGGCCCCGGATCGTCTCACCCGCGTCGGCGGTGAGCGTCCCCTCGCTGGCCTCGAGTTCGACGTGGTCGAGCGCCTGATAGCGGTCGTGCATGGTCACGTCGGCGGGGAGGATCCCGGCCATCTCGTGGGTGTCTCCCTCGGCCGTCGTCAGCGACTGACTCATGGTCATCAGTCCGCCGCACTCCCCGAGGACGGGCAGCCCCTCGCTCGCGAGCCGTCCGAGTTCGCCGAGCGCGTCGCTCGACTCGAGTTCGGCGGCGTGGAGTTCGGGATAGCCCCCTGGCAGGTAGACGCCGTCGCAGTCGGGGACGGGATCGCCCGCGACGGGCGAGAACGTGACCACCGCGGCGCGCTCGCGGAACCGCTCGATCGTCGCGGGATACCGGAAGCAGAAGGTGGAATCGCTGGCGACGGCGACGGTGGCGTCGACCGTCTCGGCGAACTGGACTGGTTCGTCGGACGACGGAACCGGCGGCTCCGTTGCCACGTCTGCCAGCCGCTCTGCCTCGAGCGACTCGGCGGCCTCCCGCAGCGCGTCTCTCGGCAGCGCGGCCTCCTCGCCCATCTCGAGACCGAGGTGCCGGTCGGGAATCTCGAGGTCGTCGTTCGGCGGAATCCGCCCGAAGTACTCGAGGCCGTCGGGAAGCGCGTCGCGGATCCCCCGTTCGTGGCGGCCGCCGTGGGCGCGCTGGGCGACGACGCCGGCGACTTCGATATCGCGGCCGATCGAGTCGGCGTACTCTTTGAACCCCAGCGCGGTCGCCGCGACGCTCTCCATCCCCGCCTTGGCGTCGACCACGAGGACGACGGGGAGTTCCAGCGCTTCTGCGACCATCGCCGTGCTCGAGCCGTCGCCGTCGTAGAGGCCCATGACGCCCTCGACGACGCAGATGTCGCCCTCTCCGCGCCGGTAGTTCCGTCGGATCCCGTCCTCGCCGCAGAGCCATAGGTCGAGCGTCCGGGAGGACCGGCCGGCGATCGCCTCGTGGTGGCTCGGATCGATGAAGTCCGGGCCCGCCTTGGCCGGCTGGACCGCGTACTCTGCGTCCTCGAGGGCCTGCACGATCGACAGCGTCGCGACCGTCTTCCCGACGCCGGAACTGACGCCGCCGAGGACGAATCCGTTCATCATTGTGATTGCGTTCGCACAACTGAACTTGAATCCGTCGGTGGCGGCGGTCGGCCGCAGTCGGGCCGACGGATCGTCGGGTCGCCGACGCGACCGACCCGTGCTCCCCCAGCGTCCGATCGGTCGCGACTCCGGTACTGTTATTTATCGAACATCCGAACTCTGCATACTCGTGAGTGAGTCACGTTCGTCAGTCGGTCTCCGCGATCCGGAGTATCTCGCGACCGTCGCCGGAACGGTGTCGACCGGCGGGCTCTTCTTCTACGGCGCGCTGGTCGACTCGGCGCCGTCGGCCGACGTGATCGGCTTCGTCCTCGCCTGGGTGTTCGTCCCGATGGTAGTCACACACGAAGTCGCTCGCCGCTGGTTGTGAGGGTCGGCGCGCGGGCAGCGTTCGAGAGCGCCCGCCTCGAGAGCGGCCGCCGACCGAAACCGAATTGGGACTCGTCCGCGTTCGGAGGACCGACAGCAATGAGCGACGCGACGACCGCCGAGACGATACCGGCGCTGAAGGAGCGCGCCGGCGTCGTCAACGCCCTGCTCGACGGCGCCCAGACGGTGCTCGTGCGTCACCCGACGCTCGACCCGGGTACGATCGACGGCGAATTCGCGCTCTATCCGGCGTACAGCCATCAGGACCCCGCGCGGTATCAGTCGCAGTACGAGCACTACTACCACCGCTCGAGCGCCAAACCCGACGCCGGCGTGCCGATCCGCGCCGTCGCCGAGGTCCGCGAGGAGTACACCGTCTCGAGCGACGTGCTCGAGGCCCTCTCGCGACACTACGTCTACACGCCCGACGGCCTGCGTGACAAGTACGACCCCGACGACGACCTGCGCGTGCTGTTGCTTCGCGTGGCGGCGCTCGTGTCGCCACAACTCATCGAGGAGCGCGGCAGCTATCGCGGCTGTCGCGCGTGGATCGACCTCGAGGACGACGTCGACGTCGATGCCGAGGCAGCGCTCCCGGTACTCGACGACGCGGCCTTCGCCGAGCGGCGGGCCGCGGTTCGGGACGCGCTCGAGTGACGCCTCCCGCGGTCGGTTCGAACCACCGACGAACTTAACCGCTCGAGTCGGTTACGACCGCCGGGTCGAACTATGAGTGGGGAAAACGGGAGTGACACCGAAACCGAGCAGCATCTCCGGGAAGCGCTACGGCACCTGAGCGAGGCTCGAGACGCCGACGACCTCCGGAAGACCAACGCCGTCGCGCTCGAGGAAGTCGAAAACACCGTGTCGACGGTACTGCGGGAACACGAGCAAGACGAGTAGCCGCGGTCGGGTATCCGTCGTGGCGGCCGCGGGAGTCGGCCCTCGCGGGACCGATCTCGAGTGATCTTCGGCCCCCCAGACCCGAGGTGTGTTTTAACATACCACGGAGCGTAGGGTCGACTGTGATGAGGCCCGAAAACGATCACCCGTCGGTCGCCAGCGAACTTCGCAACAAGAACGAGACCGAAGTCCCGATCGGCGAGGCCCGGGAGCCCGAGAGCCGCGGGTCCGCCATGTGGCGCTGTCGAACGTGCGGCGAGATGGGACGCCTCGAGGACGATCTGCCGGAGACCTGTCCCGGCTGCGTCGCGCCGCGGGAGGAGCTGTACTACTGGGTGGAGGACTGACGGTCGCCGCGACGCTCGAGAACGATCGCGGACTCGGCTCGAATTCCCCGTCGACTCCGGACGTTCCGGGTCTCGACGATCGTATCGTCGCTTCGCGCTGAAAACGCGGGACCGATGTGACCGCGGACGCTACACCGGCTGTCTGACCGCCAGCACGATCAGATCCGAAAACGGCGTGTCCTCCCGTCCGTTCCCGCCGGCGTGCTCGGACAACTCGGCCAGCGTGAACCGGTGGATCTCCTCCTCGTCGTGGGTCAGCTTCTCGAGGACCAGCGCCTCGAGGTCCGGATCGGCGCCCTCCTCGAGCAGGAACGCGGCGATGTCGCCGGGCATCCGATCGTAGGGCCGGGGGAGCACGAGCAGGTGTCGCTCGTCGACCGTCGCCGCGGTCGCGAGGCGGTCCATGTCGCCCTCGAGGTCGCCGCTCTTGTGGAGCGTGACGAACTCGGTGTCCTCCATCGGCGTGCGGGCGCGGCTTGCGGCCATCTGGAGCGAGGAGATGCCGGGAACGACTCGCACCGGGATTTCGGCGTCCTCACGTTCAACCGCGTCCTGTACCTTCCCGACGAACTGGTATCCCGAGTGATTCGGATCGCCCATCGCGACGGCCGTTCCCGACTCG
Source organism: Haloterrigena sp. KLK7 (assembly GCF_037914945.1). Taxonomy (NCBI): domain Archaea; kingdom Methanobacteriati; phylum Methanobacteriota; class Halobacteria; order Halobacteriales; family Natrialbaceae; genus Haloterrigena; species Haloterrigena salinisoli. Next base: position 496,154 of record NZ_CP149787.1, on the reverse strand, counting down.
CCGTCGGCGACGCGGCGTCCGAACGCCTCGAGCGCCGCGGCCTCGTCCTTGTACCCACAGGTCAGCAGGTCCGCATCCGTCAGGTCCTCGACGAACTCGACGACCGTGGTAAAGCCGACGACGACGTCGGCCTCGCGGATCGCGCGCTCGCCGCGGGGCGTGAGATACTCCTGATTGCCGGGCCCGACGCCGACCGCGTAGACGGGCTCGTCGGTTTCCTCGTCGATGTCCGGTTCCGCTGCCGCGGCCGCGAACGTCGCCGGGTCGGGCCCCGCCTCGAGGTCGTACTCGTCGCTCATTCGTCCTCGCCGTCCTCGCCCGCGGACTGGGCCGCTCGAGCCTCGGCCGTCGACTCCAACTCGAGGTCGTCGGTCCGCACGTCCTTGGCGACGTGGATCAGTTCGTTCGTCAGCGCGGCCGCCAGCCCGCTGCCGCCCCGCCGGCCGACGTTGGTGATCGCGGGCACGTCGTATTCCTCGCTGACCTCGCGGATGCGCTGGCGGCTCTCCTCGGCCTTGACGAAGCCGACCGGCGTCGCGACGATGACGGCGGGTCGGGTGCCGTTCTCGATGCAGTCGGCCAGCGCGAAGGCGGCCGTCGGCGCGTTGCCGATCGTCGCGATGGCACCGTCGTAGACCCCCTGCTTGTCGAGTTCGAGCACCGAGGCCGCGGTCCGGGTCATCCCCGTCTCCTCCGCGAGTTCGGCGCCGTTGCCGATCGCCTTGCGCTTCTCGCAGTTGTGGCCGCGGCCGGTGATTCCGGCCTTGGACATCGTGATGTCCGTGACGATGGTCGCCTCGTCGAGCACCGCTCGAGCGCCGGCGCGGACGGGGGCGTCCTCGTCGTCGCCGCGGTCGTCGCTTCCGGTGAACTCGAGCAGGTGCTGGAACTCGATGTCGCCCATCGAATGGACGGACTTCTGTCGCACGCGGTCGGCCAGCGTCTCGTCCGGAACGAACTGCCGGACGATGTCCATGCTCGTCTCGGCGATGTCCATCGCGTTCTGCGTCGTCGCTCCCAGGTCGGCGTACTCCTCCTCGAAGTCCCGTTGCTGTCCGTCACTCATCGGTCATCACTCTCCGCGGCTCGCGTATCGATACTCGGCCGAACGTCTTCGCTAATCATCCTGAGCCACCTCCGCATCGGTATCCGAACCGACGGCCTCGTTGGTCGTTCGGGCCTCGAGATCGCCCTCGACCTCCAGGTTCAGATCGCGCAGACGGTCGGCGGTCTCCTCGTCGGCGTCCCAGAGATCGCGCTCGATCGCCTCGAGCAGCGTGTCCGTGATGGACTCGAGCGCCCACGGGTTCACGTCGCGCATCCAGTCCTGTCGGTCCTCGTCGAAGGCGAACTTCTCGGCGACCTCCGCCCAGAGCGTGTCCGAGACGACGCCGGTCGTCGCGTCCCAGCCCAGCGTCACGTCGACGGTCGTCGAGAGGTCGCCCGCGCCCTTGTAGCCGTGTTCCTCCATGGACTCGAGCCAGTCGGGGTTGAGCACGCGCGAGCGCATCGCCTTGCGGACCTTCTCCTCGTTCGTGTAGACGTCGACGTTGTCGGGGTCCGAGGAGTCGCCGACGTAGGAGGCCGGTTCCTCGCCCGATATTTCCGATACCGCGGAGATGAAGCCGCCGTGGAAGGCGTACCAGTCCGAGGAGTCGAACTCGTCCTGCTCCATCGTGTCCTCGAGTTTGACCGTCGCGTCGACGCTCGAGAGGCGCCGTTCGAAGGCGTCGTGGGCGTCCGAGACGCGGCCGCGCGAGCCCATCGCGTAGCCGCCCCACTGGACGTAGACGGAGGCGAGATCGGAGCGGTCGTCCCAGTTGCCCTCATCTACGGCCTTATTGGTACCGGCGCCGTACCCGCCGGGTTTGGTCGTGAAGACGCGGTGTTTCGCGGCCTTACGGGCGTCGGACTCGTCGAGACCTTCCTCGTCCTCGAGTTCCGCTTGCTCTTCCTCGACGTGCTTCTTCACGTAGTTCATCTCGTGGGGTTCGTCGAGGTCGACGACCGCGTCCACGGCGTCGTGGATGACCCCCGCCGCTGCGGGGAAGGCGTCCCGGAACAGCCCCGAAACGCGGGTCGTCACGTCGATTCGGGGTCGATCGAGGTCCTCGAGCGGGATCGGTTCGACGTCGTCGATCCGACCGGCGTCGGTCCACTGGGGTTCGACGCCCATCATGGCGAGCACCTGCGCGATTGTCTCGCCGCGGGTGCGGACAGTGGGGGTTCCCCACGCGACGACGCCGATCTCCTCGGGGTACTCGCCGTTTTCGGAGTGATGACGCTCGAGGACGCCCTCCGCGACCTCGCTCCCGACCTGCCAGGCAGCCTTTGCAGGTACTTTCCGCGGATCGAGCGTGTAGAAGTTCCGCGCCGTGGGGAGCAGGTCGACCCCGCCGCGAGTCGGTGCGCCCGATCCGCCTGGGGGCACGTACTCGCCAGAGAGCGCGTCCGCGGTGCGCGGAATCTCGTTCTCGGCGCCCTGCACGCGGGGCTGGGCCTCCTCGCAGATGTAGGCCAGGACCTCTCGCAGGTCGTCGTGGGCGCGCGATTTGGCTCGCGCGTCGCCGATCGTCTCGAGGTCGACCACGAGCAGATTCATGTTGACCTCGTCGTCCGGTCCCGCTTCGCGTTCGGACTCGGGCACGTCGAAGTCGTGTTCCGCGAGCGTCTCGATCAGGTCGACGCTGGTCTCGTGGACGACATCGGCGGCCTCGGCGTAGGTCATCCCGAGATCGTCGTCGTACTCGCCGGGCACGTCGAGCATCTTCTCGTAGTCGACACCGAGCGCGCCGGCCACGCTCTCGCGCAGGCTCGGCGCACCGGGGTTCTCGAGGCGCGTCAGCGCGACGAGGTACTCCACGAGGCGCTCGTCGGCCGGCGGCTCGGACATCGTGTGGAGTCCGAGTCGGATCTGGGTCGTCTTGACGTCGGTGAGGTACTCGTGGACGCGTTCGACGAGTTCGTCGATGTCGACCTCGTCGCCGTCGACGTCGCCCTCAGCCAAGGTCGATCCCGCCTCGTCGGGACCGCGGACGTCGGCCTGCTCGTCGATAGTGCCCGCGATTCCCAGCTCCACCGCGAGGTCGAGTTCCTCGACTTTCCCCCGAATGAGGGCCTCGAGGTGGTCGCCGTCGTCGGCACGAGCGTCCTCCATCCCGGCCTCGCGGTACTGGTTGGCGAGTTCCTCGAGTTCCGAGAGTTCGTCGTAGGTGCCCGCCGACCGCATCACGGGGGTGAGGTAGTCGACGATGGCGGCGTAGGAGCGGCGCTTCGCTTGCGTCCCTTCTCCTGGATTATTGACGATGTACGGGTAGACGTTCGGGATGTCGTCGATCAACTGATCCGGCGCGCTCTCGCCGTTCAGTCCGACCGTCTTGCCGGGGAGCCACTCGAGGCTGCCGTGGGTCCCCAGGTGAACCACCGCGTCGGTCTCGAAGGTGTTGCGCAGCCAGCCGTAGAAGGCGTAGTAGTCGTGTGGCGGCTGCAGGTCCGAATCGTGATAGACCTTCGAGGGGTCCATCCCGAACCCGCGCGGAGGCTGGACGGTGACGAGGACGTTACCGAACTCGACGCCCGGAATGGCGAACGGGCGGTCGGGGGCCTCGCCCCATTCCTCGATGACGTTCTCCTGAAACCGTTCGTCCGCGTTGCTGAACCAGTCTTCGTACGTATCCGGCGAAACCACGTCGACCGAAAGGTCGCGAACGTCCTCCGGGGCGACCCAGCGGTCCTCGAGGGTCAATTGGGACGTGAGTTTCTCCACGAGGGACTGTCCGCTGTCGGGCATGTCGTCGCCCAGATCGTAGCCGCGGGCCTCGAGTTCCTCGAGCAGGTTCACCGTCGACTCGGGGCTGTCGAGGCCGAACGCGGTGCCGATCCCGTCGTCGCTCGGCGGGTAGTTGTGGAGGACGACGGCGACTCGCTTGTCCTCGTTGGGCGTGTGGCGCAGTTCGGCCCAGTTGACCGCCAGTCGGGTCGCGTGGTCGATGCGGTCCTCGATCGGGAAGTGGTGTTTCGGCGCGGAGCCGATGCCGGCCTCGTCGTCGGTACGCTCCTTGCCCGAGATCGGGTGGGTGATGACGTTGCCGTCGAACTCCGGCAGCGCGACGGAGAGCGCGAGTTCGAAACCCATCACGCCCGTGTCGCTGGACTCGTACCGAGAGCGCGAGCGCATCGTGGTGACCGTCTGCAGGACCGGGACGCCGAGGCGGTCGAGAAAGACGTCCTCCGCGGAATCGCCCTCGTCGCTGGCGCTGCGGCCGCGCTCGTCCATCGAGAGGGAGAACATAAAGGAGGAGAGCACGGCGTCGACGACCGGCTCGCCTGCGTCATCGATGAGCCAGTTGTCGGTCACCCACTCGGCGTCCTCCTGCTCGTCGGTATCCGTGGCGGGGTTACAGAAGATCGGGAGGGCGTTGGCGCCCTGCTCCTCGAGCGCGCGGACCTGCGCGTCGACGTAGCGGGTGTTCTCGTGGGTCCAGTGGGACTCGTAGAACCAGATCGCGACCGTCGGCAGGTCGGGATCGTGGGTCTCGAGCAGGTCCTCGTACTCGATCCCCGGGTGGTCGGGGTGGTAAACGCCCTCCGTCGGCAGTTCGGTGGGCTCGTCGTATGCGAGGTCGCGACCCTCGTACTCCGATACCAAGAACCGACACAGGTTGGCGACGTTGATCGTCCCCCCCTTCTCCAGATATTCGTAGGCGAGGTCGCGATGTTCCTCCGTGACCGTCGTGTCCTCGAAGGCGAAGGCGTCGCCGGTCGACTTGACGATCAGCGGCACGCCCGCCTCCTCGAGGGCGCCCGTCGCGTAGTCGTAGCCCGGCATGCTGTCCTCGGCGCCGTGCAGCCAGAAGATCGCTGCCGCGGCGTCGGTCAATTCCTCGACGAACTCCTCGACGTCGGCCTCCTCGTCCAGATCGCTCTCCGAGCGGACGACCAGGTCGACGTCCTCGAGTCGCTCGGCGGCCCGGCCGATCGAGCCGAGTTCGTTCTCCGTGGCAGTGTAGATCCCGATGGTAGTCATCGCGTTTTTAAACCTCTGTTGTATTAGCGCAACTATGGTTGCAGAGTCCGAGGACAAAAAGCTGTCGTCACTCCCCCTCCCGGCGATCGTCGGACAGGACGAGCTGAAGCGCGTCTTGCTCGCCGTCGCGGCCAACGACGGCCTCGACGGCGCCCTGATCGTCGGCGAGAAGGGGACCGCGAAGTCGACCGCCGTGCGAGGACTCGTGGACCTCCTCCCCGAACAGCGGGCCGTGGCGGACTGCCCGTACGGCTGTGCGCCCGACGACCCGAGTCTGCAGTGCGACGACTGCCGCGAGCGCGACCGCGATGAGCTACCGGTCGAGACGCGTCCCGTCCCGCTCGTAACGCTCCCGCTGGGGGCGACTCGAGACCGCGTCGTCGGTACGCTCTCGGTCGAGGACGCGCTGGCCGGCGAGGCCGACTTCGACCCCGGCCTGCTCGCCCGCGCCCACCGGGGCATCCTCTACGTCGACGAGGTCAACCTGCTGGACGACCACCTCGTCGACGTCATCCTCGACGCGGCCGCCAGCGGCGTCAACACGGTCGAGCGCGACGGAATCAGCGTCTCCCACCCCGCCGACTTCACTCTGATCGGGACGATGAATCCCGAGGAAGGAGATCTGCGCCCCCAACTCCGGGACCGCTTCGCCCTGCAGGCGACCGTCGAGGGCTGTCGGGAGATCGAGGACCGCGTCGAGATCATCGACCGGGCCCTCGAGACCGACGTCAGTGGAGCCGACGGGTCCGACGGGTCGGACCCGTGGACCGAGTACGCCGACGAGATATCGACCCTTCGCGAGGACCTCGCGGCGGCCCGCGACCGCCTCGCCGAGGTGGCGCTCCCGGACGATTTCAAGGCGGAGATCGCCGACCTCTGCCTCGAGGCCGGCGTCGACGGCCACCGCGGGGACGTGGCGACCGCCCGGACTGCGATGACTATCGCGGCGCTCGAGGGCCGGACGACGGTCATCGAGTCCGACGTCTACGAGGCCGCGAGCTACACCCTGCCCCACCGGCTCCGGAGCACGCCCTTCGAAGACGAACCCGATCTCGAGGACCTGCTCGAGGATCGGTTCGACGACGAGGGATCGTCCGACGAGAGCGAGGGGGACCGCGACGGGGAAGACGAGGAGGAGAGCACCGAGGGAGACGACGAGCCGGAGACGGAGCGCGACGAGGACGGTTCGGGAACCGAGTCCGGCGGAGAGGGGAGCGACGGCGGCGGTGACGGCGACGACGGTGACGGCGACGACGGTGACGGCGACGACGGTGACGGCGACGACGGTGACGGCGACGACGGTGACGACGGACCGGGCGATTCAGGTCCCGAACGCGGACCCGACGGGGCGGACGATCCGACCGGCGGCGAGCCGTCGCCCGCTGAGGCCGGTGGCGACCCAGCGGACGGCGACTCGAGCGAGTCCGATTCGACGGACAGTGACGGGCAAGACGATAGCGGTGGCGGCGGCGAGGACGAGACGGCCCAGCCGCTCGTTCCCGGCCAGCAACGCGCCGATGTCGCCGCGGTCGGGGAGGCGACGGCGCCCGACCTCGAGACCCCCGATGCAGAGAGTAAGACGGCGACGGCGAGCGGTTCGCGGACGAACACGGCGCCGAGCGTCGACAACCGCGGCGCCCGCGTCCGCACCGAATCCGCGTCGGGCGACGGCCCCATCGACGCGGCGGCGTCGGTCCGCTCCGCCGCGGCCCGCGGCGAGTCTCGAGTCCAGAAACGTGACCTCCGGCAGTCGGTGCGGCGCGGCGACGCCTCGGCGACGATCGTCTTCGCGGTCGACGCCAGCGCCTCCATGCGCCCCGCGATGCGCACCGCCAAGGGCGTCGTGCTGGACCTGTTGCGGGACAGCTACGAACACCGCGATCGGGTCGCGTTCGTCGCCTTCGCCGGCGAGGACGCCGAGGTACTGCTGCCGCCGACCGACAGCGTCTCGCTGGCCGCGCGCCACCTCAAGGAACTGCCCTCGGGCGACCGGACGCCCCTCCCGGCCGGCCTCGAGACCTCGCGACGGGTCATAGAGCGCGCGGAGACGGACGCCTCGGTCGTCGTCCTCGTGACCGACGGCCGGGCGAACGTCGCCGACGGGAGTCCGACCGAGGCGACGCGACGGGCGGCTCGGGGGCTCGCAGACGACGACGCGACCGTGATCGTCGTCGACGCGGGCGACGACTCCCGCGCCGGACTCTCGGAACTGGTCGCCGGCGAGACGGGGGGCGACGTGGTCCCCCTCTCGGCGCTGTCGCCCGAAACGGTCCGCGCGGCGGCCGATCGCGCCGCGTCGGAGGGGCAGTGACATCACCGTTACCGAACTAGGTGGGCGATCGCGATAGGTACCCCCGGCACCTACCGAACAGCAGTGAACGGAATGCGGGAAATCGCGTGTCCATCGTGTCTGACCGACGGCGGCACCGAAACCGGCCGGGAATCGCTCGAGATCGGACCGAAGCGCACCTTCGAGTGCGAGGACTGCGGACACGTCTGGAACGTCGTTTTCTGAGCGGGTTCGGTCCGGGACCGGCCCCTGATCCGGACCGAAATCGGTCCCCGGCGCCGACTCGACTCGAGTCGCGTTCGCGTCGCCTCGAGGGAATCGGTGACGACGGATCAACATCGATATGAGCCCCCTCGCTCGTTATCCGACGAGATGACCGAACAGGGGGACCACGTAGCTGACGGGGGTGGCGGGGCCGACGCCGGCGCCGACGTCACCGTCAGCGAGGATATCGAGTACGGGATCGACGACAAACCGCCGCTGGGCGAATCGTTCGTCCTCGGGATCCAGCACTACCTGACGATGGTCGGGGCGAACATCGCGGTGCCGCTGATTCTGGCGGGCGCCATGGAGATGCCACCCGACGTGACCGCCCGGTTCATCGGCACCTTCTTCGTCGTCTCGGGGATCGCGACGCTGGCCCAGACGACCTTCGGGAACCGCTACCCCATCGTGCAGGGAGCGCCGTTCTCGATGCTCGCGCCGGCGCTGGCGATCATCACCGTCGTGACCGCCGGCGGCGTCGGCGGCGGCTCCGACTGGCAAGCCGCGTTACTCCAGTTACAGGGCGCGATCATCGTCGCCGCGACGGTGCAGGTCGCGATGGGCTATCTCGGCCTCGTCGGCAAACTCCGGCGCTTCCTCTCGCCGGTCGTCGTCGCGCCGACGATCATGCTCATCGGCCTCGCGCTGTTCAACGCGGGTCAGATCACCGGTTCGGATCAGAGCTGGCCGCTGCTCGGGCTGACGCTCGGCCTGATCCTGCTGTTCTCGCAGTATCTCGACGTCAAATCCCGCGCGTTCCGGCTCTATCCCGTTATTCTGGCGCTGGTGATCGCGTGGGTCGTCGCCGCGGCGCTCTCCGCGGGCGGCGTCATCACCGACGCACACCCCGGCTACGTCCCGCTCGGCGACGTCACCGACACGCAGCCGCTCCTGCCGATCTACCCGTTCCAGTGGGGGACGCCCCAGATCACGACCGCGTTCGTCGTCGGGATGTTCGCGGGCGTGCTCGCGTCGATCGTCGAGAGCATCGGCGACTACTACGCCGTCGCCAACATCACCGGCTCGGCAGCACCGAGCGAGAAGCGAATCAACCACGGTATCGGGATGGAGGGCCTGATGAACGTCTTCTCCGGGATCATGGGGACCGGCGGCTCGACCTCCTACTCCGAGAACATTGGCGCCATCGGACTGACCGGCGTCGCCTCGCGGTACGTCGTCCAGTTCGGCGCCGTCGTTATGATCGTCTTCGGCTTCATCGGGTACTTCGGGCAACTGGTCGCGACCATTCCGGACCCGATCGTCGGCGGGCTGTTCATCGCCATGTTCGCCCAGATCGTCGCCGTCGGCGTCTCGAATCTCCGCCACGTCGATCTGAACTCCTCGAGGAACACCTTCGTCGTCGGCTTCGCGCTGTTCGTCGGGCTGTCGATTCCGGCCTACATGGGGAACTTCGAGAGCACGATCGCGTTCCGCGAGGCGATCGGCCTCGAGGCGACGCTCGCATCGCTCCCGGTCTGGGCCGAGGCCGCCGTCCAGGCCGTCGCCGACACCGTCTACATCATCGGCTCGACCGGCATGGCCGTCGGCGGCCTCGCGGCGCTGGTACTGGACAACACGATTCCGGGCAGCCGCGAGGAGCGCGGCCTCGCCCACTGGGACCGGATCACGGAAGACGAGTCCGAGTTCGAGACCTTCTGGGACCGCTGGCTCGGGGCCGACGACAACGCCGCGGTCAGCGCGGAACGCCAGGACTGAGCGGCGTCCACTCGATTTCTCGCGGGCCACAGTGCAACCCGGCGACCTATGTGTGCGGGAGCCTACAGTAACCGTGATGGCAGAACTCCCCCTCGAGGACGGTACGCTCTGGTACGAGACGCGCGGCGACGGTCACCCGCTGGTGTTCATTCACGGCGGGTGGATGAACGGACAGGCGTGGCGCCCGCAGGTCGACCGCTTCGCCGACGACTACGAGGTCGTCACCTTCGACGTTCGCGGCCACGGCCAGACGGGGGCGACCGAGCCGGAGCAGTACTCGGTCGAACTCTTCACCGACGACCTCGAGGCGCTGCTCGCACACCTCGACCTCGAGGCGCCGATCCTCTGTGGCCTCTCGCTGGGCTCGATGGTCGTCCAGGAGTTCATGGACCGCCACCCCGACCGCGCTGCGGGAGCGATCCTCGGCGGCGCGGTGCGCTCGATGCCGCCGCTGGATATGCCGTCGGGGCTAAAGCCCTTCATGTCGCCGCTGCCCGCGTTGACGACGTCGCTGTCGCTGACGGGATCGAAGACGACGTTCCGGTCGATGCTGTGTTCGATCCGGGCGACGACCGGCGAGCGCTGGCTGACGGTGAACCCCGAGATTCAGTCGCAGGCGATCGACGCCGTCGACGAGATCGGTCGCGACGAGTTCCGCAAGGTGTTCGACGCGCTCTACCGGTACGAGCCGTCGAATCTCTCGCACGTCGAGACGCCGACGCTGGTCGTCCACGGCGAACAGGAAGTACCGCTGGTCAAACGACAGGGTCGGCAACTCGTCTCGGAGGTCGGCGGCGCCGAACGGCTGGAACTGCCCGATTCGGGCCATCTCGTCAACCTCGACCGCCCGAACGCCTTTAACACCGCAAGCGAGACGTTCCTCGAGACGGCGAGCGCTGCGTAGGCCCGACCGGCTGGGTTAGGGCTAGTCGAGTCACCGTAATCGACCGCGAGCGAAGCCGTGCGCGGCGCTACGCGCAGCGATACGTCGAACGGCCGTAGGCCGTGAGACCGGCTGAGCGAGCGGGCCGACGACTGATGTGAAGGCCCCGAAGGGGCCGTAACGGAAGGAGGAGTGCTTTTGATCGACCTTTTACCGAGTGAGCGGCCCGTAGCGCCGCTGCTCACTCGGTAAAAGGTCGGTATGAATGTGGAAGCCGCGATTGCCCGGCGTTCCGGCCGGGGGAATCCCGGTTGCCTCCTCCACCCCGCGACCCGTCGAGCGACAGGTGTCCGGCGGTCCACTGCTCGCTTCCGCGCCTGATGGGCTGTCGCCGACTAACCGCAATGGGACGTCCCTGCGGACGGCCATCGCGGACCGCTGTCCCCGACGGACGAGGCTTCTGCGTTGGCTCCCGGGGCCCCGGCCGGTCTGACCGGACGCCCGCGGTGTTTGGTCCCCGCTAAAGGCCATATCGCGGGTAATGAGCAGGGCCTAACTGCCCGACCTATCCATTTCCTCGTAGGGGAAGGTGACTTAAGGACCTTTCGTCTCTCCGATCGCCCGACAGCGCGGGGATCGGAGAGGCAATCCGTCCGATACGCGACTCGAGCGTCCGATCAGTCCGACGTCGCGTCCGCCCCGCGCAACGCGTGCAGTCCCGCGCTGGGGAAGAACGCGGTTTCGCCGACGACGGGCGCGACCTTGTCGCCGCTGCTGCTCGAGGCATCGGTCTCGTACCGCCACAGGCGATCGCCCTCGGCGCCGTCGTACGCTTCCATCACGTTCAGCCCGCTGGCGTAGACGACGCCGTCGGCGACGACCGGCGGTCGGTCGCCGGCCGTTTCGGTCGTCCAGCGCTGCGCGCCGTCATCGGCGTCGAGCGCGGTCAGTCGCCACGCGCTCGTGACGTACAGCGTTCCGTCGGCGACCGCCGGCGACGAGACGGGGTGCAGCCCCGAGCCGCGGCCGCCGCGTTCGACCGACTGGCGCCAGCGGAGCGTGCCGTCGCTCTCGAGCGCCGCGACGGTACCGTCGCCGAGCGGAACGTAGCAGGCGTCGTCGGTGACGGTCGGCGGTCCGGTCACCGCGTTCCCGAAGTCCTTCGACCACAGCCGCTCGCCGTCCGCGGTCGAGAGCGCGGTGAGTTCCACGCCGCCCTGATAGACGGTCCCGTCGGCAACTGCCGGCGGCGTCGGCCAGAACATCCGCTCGTCGGCGAGGGGTTCCGTCCAGCGCTCGCGTCCGGTCTCGAGATCGATCGCCACCAGCGTCGGCGGATCGGCGTACGTGGTGTTGATCGCGTAGACCGTTCCGTCGGCGACCGTGACCGCGTCGGAGAAGTCCCGCTCGAGTCGCCAGCGTTCGGTTCCCGCGTCGGCCTCGAGCGCGACGACCGACCCGCCGAGGCCGAGGACGACCGCACCCTCGGCGACGACGGTCGATCCGAAAGCGGTGCCGCGGGGATAGGTCCACTCCCACTCGATCTCACCGGTCGCGCCGTCTAACGCGTAGACGACCGTCTCCGCGCCGTCGTCGCCGACGGAGTGATTCTCGGGGACGTAGACCGTCCCGTCGACCACCGCCGGCGTTCCGATCTCGTAGTGTGAGTCGTCGGCACCCTCGCGGAACGTCCAGACGGCGTCGACGTCGGAAGTCGGTCCGGCGCCGCCGGCGTTCCCGACGTGGCTCGGCCCGTACTGGTGCATCCGGTACGGATCGGCGGCGGCCAGCGTCTCCCGCAGTTCGGCCGCATCGGTCGAATCCCCGTCGGATCCGGAGTCGCTGTCTCCGTCGTTCCCGTCCTCGTTTTCATTTCCGTTCCCGTCACCGTCCCGCTCGAGCGCGCCGGAACAGCCCGCCAGTCCGGTCGCCAACGCCGCCCCCGCTACGGAGAGCAGATCGCGGCGGCCGCGACCGGCGTTTCTTGTTTCTTTAGTGAATTTCATTATCTCGAATATATACTGAGAGAATATATAGGTAGGTGATTCCGCTGGCGTCGGTCGTCGGAGTCGAGGGCGGTATCCGTCTCCGGACCGGCGTCACTCCTCCTCGAGGTTGCCGTGATCGGCCGCGCCGGACTCGCCGCGTTCCTTGTCAGAGAGCGGGACGGCCAGCACGAGTAGAACGAGGTAGTAGACGCCGACAGCCGCGGCGACCAGCCAGCCGTCGATACCGGGAACCGCGGCGCTGGCGGGGAACGATTCGTCCGGGCCGAACGCTCGGAGGTGGAACAGCCAGCCGACCAGCATCGCGGTGATCAGCGGGAGGTAGACCCGGCGAAGTCGGTGGCTGAACGCGCCCCGGTAGCCGATGTTGGTCGTCGGATCCCGGTAGTCTTCGCTCAGTTCCCTGCGCCACGCCCGCCGCTCGACGCCGGCGGAGGGGTCGAGCGCGTTGGCGAAGAGGTTCTCCTGCAACACGCGGACCCGAGAGCGCCAGATGTCGTACTGCTGGAACCGCCGCCCCTCGATGAACAGGAACGCGGTGCCCATGAGAACGCCCGCGAGGATGATCGCGTGCGAGACGTCGCCGGAGAAGGCGTAGGCGACGATCGCCGACATGACCGTCACGGCCCAGTTGGTCGTGGTGTCGAGCCGACCGCGCCAGCTGACGGCCCGTTCGACCTCGCCCCGGTAGAGGTGGGCCGCGACCGAGCCGAGGCCGGTGCTCTGGTCGACCATTTCGCGACCGATCTCGCGCTGGTCCTTCGCCTCGGGGTCGAACTCGGAATCTCCGTCACTCATATGCGGCGGTAAAACCGTCGAGACCAACTCCGTTTGCCCGTCATGTTCCACGGGGCGTCGCGCCGCTCGCCGTCCTGGTCCGTGAGTTCTTCGAGGGCGTCGTCGCTCGGTTCGGCGACCGCCAGATCTGCCTCGGTCGGAAGCGGGACGAACGTGGGGGTCCGCGCGGAGGCGTACCGCTTTGCTCCGTCTCGGCTGACCGCGCTATCGGGCCGGAACGGTTCCGATCCGAGGACGGGACCGGGCGATTCCGACCGGAGCGATCGCCGACTGGGGCCGACGGGACCGGGGCGGTCCGCCGTGTCCTCGAGTCGCGAGACGCTCAGGCCTCGCTCTCGCTGCCCTCGAGGACCTCGTCGAACTCGCCCGCGCTGGGGCCGCTCTCGAACTCGTCAGTGCCGTCGGGCGAGATCTCCTCGAGCGCCCGCTCGAAGTGCTCGGCCGTCAACTCCATGGCTTCGACGTCGCGGTCCTCGCCCTCGGCTTCGGCCCGGACGTGTTCGCGGACCGCGATCGTCGCGGCCTCGCGGCAGACGGCCTCGATGTCCGCGCCGGTGTAGCCCTCGGTCTCGGCCGCGAGGTCGTCGAGGTCGACGTCGTCGGCCAGCGGCCGCCCGTCGGTGTGGATCGCGAAGATCTCCCGACGGGCGTCCTCGTCCGGTTCGCCGACCGCGACGTGGCGGTCGAGTCGACCCGGACGGAGCAGCGCGTCGTCGATCAGTTCGGGGCGGTTCGAGGCCGCGATCACGACGACGTCCTCGAGCTCCTCGAGGCCGTCGAGCTCGGTCAGCAGCTGGGAGACGACCCGCTCGCCGACGTTGGAGTCGCCGACGCCGCTGCCCCGCTCGCTCGCGATGGCGTCGATCTCGTCGAAGAAGACGATCGTCGGCGCGTTCTCGCGGGCCTTGCTGAAGATCTCGCGGACGCCCTTCTCGCTCTCCCCGACGTACTTGTCGAACAGTTCGGGCCCCTTGACCGAGATGAAGTTCGACTGTGACTCGTTGGCGACGGCCTTCGCGAGCAGCGTCTTGCCGGTTCCCGGCGGGCCGTGCAGCAGGACGCCCTTCGCGGGTTCGAGGCCCACCCGCTCGTAGGCGTCGGCGTGTTCCATCGGCCACTGGACGCTCTCGCGGAGTCGTTCCTTCGCGTCCTCGAGGCCGCCGACGTCGTCCCAGGTGACGTCGGGGACCTCGACGAAGACCTCGCGCATCGCGGAGGGCTCGATCCCCCGCAGCGCGGACTTGAAGTCCTCGGTGGTGACCTCGATCTCGTCTAAGACGGTCGCGGGGATCTCCGCCTCCTCGAGGTCGAGTTCGGGCCGGACGCGGCGCATGGCCGTCATCGCGGCCTCCTTGGCGAGGTTCTCGAGGTCGGCCCCGACGAAGCCGTGGGTGTTCTCGGCGTAGCGCTCGAGGTCGACGTCGTCGGCCAACGGCATGCCGCGGGTGTGAATCTGGAGGATCTCCTCGCGGCCCGCGGCGTCGGGGACGCCGATCTCGATCTCGCGGTCGAACCGGCCCGGACGGCGCAGCGCGGGATCGATGTCGTCGACGCGGTTCGTGGTGCCGATAACGGTGATCTCGCCGCGCTGCTCGAGCCCGTCCATCAGCGAGAGGAGCTGGGCGACGACGCGGCGCTCGGTGTCGCCCTGGACCTCCTCGCGCTTGGGCGCGATGGAGTCGAGTTCGTCGATGAAGACGATCGCCGGCTCGTTCTCGGCGGCCTCCTCGAACACCTCGCGGAGCTGTTCCTCGCTCTCGCCGTAGTACTTCGACATGATCTCCGGGCCGGAGATCGTCAGGAAGTGGGCGTCGACCTCGTTGGCCACCGCGCGGGCGATCAGCGTCTTCCCGGTGCCCGGCGGGCCGTGCAGGAGGACGCCCTTCGGCGGCTCGATGCCGAGCGCGCGGAAGAGCTCGGGGTGGCGCATCGGCAGCTCGATCATCTCGCGGACCCGCTCGAGTTCGTCGTCGAGCCCGCCGACGTCTTCGTAGGTAACGTTCGGGGACTCGGCGTCGGCGGCACCGGGACCGGCGGCACCGCCCTCCTCGAGCGGTCCCTCGGCCTCGACGGAGAGCCGATCGGGCTCGCGCTCGGCGACCTCGATGTCGGTGCTCGCGTCGACGACGACCGGCCCGTCGGGTTCGGTGTCGACGACGGTCACCGGGAGCCGTCGACCCGAGCGACTCGACAGCAGGCCGAAGCCCAGCGAGAGCGAGTACTGATCGCCGGCGCTGACGGCTCGCTCCGAGAGTTTGTCGCCGAGATAGGAGCCGAGATCGCCCTGAATGCGGACGTTCTCGGGGAGCGCGATCGTGACGCGCTCCGCGGGCTCGACCTCGGCGGGTTCGACGGTCACGCGGTCGTCGATTCGAACACCGGCGGCCTGCCGGAGCTGGCCGTCGATGCGGACGATACCCCGACCTCGGTCTTCGGAACGGCCGGGCCAGACGCGGGCGATCACCCGACCGTCGCGACCCTCGATCGCGACGAACTCGCCGCTCGAGACGCCGAGCTCCTCGAGCGCGTCGCGATCGATCGCGGCGAGGCCACTGCCTGCGTCTTTCCGTTTGAGCGGTCGGACGCGGAGTCGCATGGTCCTGTGTTCGAACTCGAACGTCGGGCGTGGCGCCGACGCGCGCGGAAAACGACGGGATCGCGACCGGCGGACGACCCGGCCGACGCGATCCGAGACGGACACGCGTCGGCGGCGGTCGGTTCACCGGCCGATGCCGGGAGTCGGTTCGCCGACGGGGGCGGAATTCGAACGCGAGCGGCGACCGCAGGCGGGACCGACGCTCACCCTTCGAGCGGGATCTCCTTCCCGCGGGTGACGGCGTCGGCCACCGGCAGTTCGACCTCGAGGACGCCGTTAGTGTACTCGGCGTTGATGGCGTCCTCGTCGATGGTCTTGGGGAATCGGAACCGCCGGTGGTAGGTCTTCTTGCGGCCGCGCTCGTCGTCGACGTGTTCGGCGGCGACGTTGAGGACGCCGTCGTCCCACGAGAGCCCGATCTCGTCGGTCTCGAAGCCCGGCATGTCGATCGTCAGGACGAACTCGTCGTCCTCCTCGTACAGTTCGTAGTCGTTGCCCCCTCGATCACCGAACAGCTGGGACGGCATGTCGAGGCTCTGCGTCCAGGTGCTTGGCGTCGGTCGGAGCACCATCGCTGTTCACCTCGAGTTCAGTAGATGATTGTGCGCGGTTCGGAAAAAATCTGTCGGTTCATGGTGTATGCTATCATTAACCATGATCCGCGACCGGTAGCTCCGGACGCGTACGACAGAGGAAAAGGCCCATTAGTTCCCCGACACCTCTAGTAGCTATGGGACTTGGCAGCACCGCAAAGAAGATTCAGAGCCTCTCGGAGCGAGCCGAGGCGATGTACAAGCAGGTTCAGAAACTCCAGAAGCGGATCATCTCGCTGGAAGAGGAGATGGACGAGACGCACGACACGGTCAACCGGATGGACCACCAGCTGACCGAACAGCGCGCCCTCCTGTTGGCCATCGCCGAAGAGCAGGGCATCGACGGCGAGCAGATCCTCGCCGACGCGGCCATCGACGAGGCCGAACTCGAGGGCGACGCGAGCGAAGACACGGCGGACGGGACGACCGGCGAATCGACGGACACCGAAGCCAGCGACGCGACGGCCGAGTAATCCGCTCGAGACCGGTTTCTGGCCCGGATCGAGTTTACAGAGAGGAAACTCTCCACTCCTCTTCAGTTCTCCCTGTGTCGGCCGAGCGGTTATTCCCCGTCGGCGGGGCCGAAGGGGGACTGCCGCAGGTGACGAGCCGTGGCAGGACCGTCGGGGAAAGCCATACGGCGACGGCGGCCCTTTCTCGAGTCGATGACGAGCCACGAGCAGCCGGTCGACTCGGTGCTCGAGACGATCGGTCGGACGCCGCTGGTCGCCCTGCAGGACGGGCCGGCGGACGTCGATCTGTACGCGAAACTCGAGACGTTCAACCCAGGGGCCAGCGTCAAGGATCGAATCGGCCGGTACATGCTCGAAGCGATGCTCGAGCGCGGGGACGTCTCCGAGGGCGGAACGATCATCGAGCCGACCGCGGGAAACACGGGGATCGGGTTCGCGATCGCCGCCGAACAGCTGGGTCTCGAGGCGATCTTCGTCGTCCCGGAGCGCTTCAGCGTGGAGAAACAGCAGTTGATGGCCGCCCTGGGCGCCGAGATCATCAACACGCCGACGGACGCGGGGATGGGCGGGGCGATCGAGCGCGCCCACGAACTGGCCGCGGAACTCGACGACGCCGTCGTCCCCCAGCAGTTCTCGAATCCCCTCAACGTCGAGGCCCACTCCGAGACCACCGCGCCCGAGATCTACGATGCGCTGGACGGCGAGGTCGGGGCCGTCGTCGCCGGCTGTGGCACCGCAGGGACGCTGATGGGTATCGCGGAGTACGCCCTCGAGCGGGACGACTCGACCTACGTCGCGGCCGTCGAACCCGAGGGCTCGATCTACGGCGAGGCGCTGGGCGACGACCGCGCGGAGGACGAGTACAAGATCGAGGGGATCGGCACCCACGACCTCAAGACCAACGAACTGTTCGATCCCGACCTCGTCGACGCCGTCTACGCGATCTCGGACCGCGACGCCCACGACGAACTCCGGCGACTGGCCCGCGAGGAGGGCCACCTCGTCGCCTCGAGCGCCGGTGCGGCGAGCGTCGCCGCGAAGCGGGTGGCACGGGAGATTTCGACGGGCGAGATCGACGCGCCCCACGAGACCGTCGTGACGGTGTTTCCGGACTCGAGCGAGCGCTACCTCTCGAAGGGAATCTACCGATCGTTCGAGGAGTGGGAGGGCTGACGTCGATCCCGGATCGACCGACAGCGGTCAGGTCACTGAGTACACGACTCGCGTCACGGACACGCACGTCGCGACGATCGATGACAGCGTGCTGAGCGCGTCGCCGTCGGACGCGCTCGACGGCCTCGAGCGGCGCGGTCGCGCCGCGGTCGTGATCGCTCGTCGTCCCTCTGGACTCGCCTCAGGCGGTGGTCCGCCGGTGTTCGACCTTCATACACCGGTCCTGAACGACACGTCGGCCATCGTCCTCGGCACGAGCCGCGGCCTCGTCGTCGCGGATCCCCTGCTGGGTCCAGACGACCTCGACGTCGTCGCGCTCGAGGGCCGCGTCGACGATCCCGCTCACCTCCTCGCTCGGCCGGAAGATACAGACGACGTCGATCGCTTCCTCGACGTCGTCCAGCGAGTCGTAGACCTCCCGGTCGAAGATCTCGTCGGCGTAGGGATTGACCGGAATCACGTCGTAGCCGCGCTCGAGCAGGTACTTCGGCACGTCGTGGGCCGCCTTCCCCGGCGTGCTCGAGCAGCCGACGACGGCGATCGTCTCGTACTCGAGGATCTCCGCGATCTCCTCCGCGGTGTCGACTGGCATGGTACGCGAACATACGCGCTCGGCGCTGAAACGTTTCGGGGTCGCTTATCACGGGGGAGCAACTCGAGTTCCGACGCCGCGTGATCTGGATTGGCAATCCCAGTCGCCAGAGCGGCTGCGATCGATGCCGTCGCAGCAACGACTCCCGCTGCTCACGGCGATGAGTCGGAAAAACGAAAAGCGGTACCCAGCGGCCGCGAGCGAACCAATACCGCGCGGTTCAACTCGAGAGGCCGGCCGTCCGAATCTCGGGCTCCTCGCCGTCGGTCGGCTCCTCGAGTTCGATGACGGCGTCGAACAGCTGTTTGAGCGTGTTCATGGTCTGGTCGTCGTGGGCCGTCGAGTCGATGACGTACAGTCCCATGGCGTCGGCGCTCTGGATGCGCCCCGTGAAGACGTGGAGGAATCGGAACACGGTCTGGAGGTCGGAGTACATGAGCAGCGTCGACACCGAGTGCAACAGCACGCGGTTCTCGGTCAGTCCGTGGCCCTCGTAGAACTCCTGGAGGAACTCGGAGAGCTTGATCCCGATCCCGGTCATGTCGACCGGCGAGGAGGCGTACTTGATCCGCGGATCGTCGTCGACGGTGCCGATCCCGCGCTGTTTCGTCACGCAGTCGACGACCCCGATGTCCGGCTCGACGCCCGCATCGAGCGAGTCGGTGAACGTCTCGAGGACCTTATCGGCGCTGTCCTTGGTCGTGACGACGATCGACCCGTTGCCGCGGTTGGCGCCGCTCGCGAGGATGTCGAAGGCGATCTCGCGCTTTCCCGTCAGTGGCGGGCCCGCGATAAGCAGGTTCGTCCCGGGATCGATTTCGGCGTCCGGGAGGGCGTCTGCGAGGTCATACATGCCAAATGCTCACATCCATACAGCCGTAGCGGGGTCGCTGGCTACTCCGGCGTGTGATATGAGAATGCGGTATCCAGCTTATATTACTTTTGATTGTACGGCCACAACCGCTAGTAATCTCTATTGGTTTTGATCCCGATCTGGGTGAACGACAGCGCGAGAACGCTCACAGCGCGGTCGGCATCGCTGCCACCCGTCCGACGATAAACGCCAGCGCCGCGAGGAACATCCCGTACTTGAGATGTCCCTGTCCGGCCGTCGGATCCGAGAAACTCTCGTAGGCCGCGTAACACATGATCGCGACGGCCGGAACCACCACGACCAGGTACGCGATGCCGAAGTCCTCGAGGAGGACGTACGGGAGCGGACTCGCCGCGGCGCCGATCGCGAGCAGCCCCGCGGCGACGTACAGCGCGCGGCGCTCGCCGATCGCGATCGGGAGCGTGTTCAGGTCCTCTTCGCGGTCGCCCTCGACGTCCTCGACGTCCTTGATGATCTCTCGAGTCAGCGTCGTGATCGCCGAGAGCAGGAAGAGGATGACCGCGGGCGCCATATCGCCCACCGCGGCGGCCCCGAAGAGGAACGTGCTCCCGACGAGGTAGGCGACCAGGGCGTTTCCGAGTCCGGGCAGCCCCTTGAAGACCTCCGTGTAAGCAACCAGCGCGACGAGATTGATCCCCGCGATAGCCAGCGCCGCAGGGGGGAGCGTCACCGCGAGGGCGACGGCCCCGGCGAAGCAGACGAGACTGAACGCGAGCGCACCCCGCGGGCTCACCGCGCCGCGGGGAATCGGCCTGTCGGGCTGGTTGATCCGGTCGATCTCCCGATCGAAGTAGTCGTTGATCGCGTTTCCGGCACCGACTGCCAGCGCCGTGGCGGCGACCGCCGTCGCGACCTGCAGCGGCCGGTCGACGACCCCGCCCGCGACGAACGCGCCGATGAACGGCAGGACGCTCGCCGCGATCACGTTCACCGGCCGCGTCAACTCGAGGAGACCGCGGCCCGTCTCGCCTGCTGTCATAGGCTGGATTGTTCAATACTGGTGGATAAAGCGTGCGATCCGCCGTCGCCGTGCGACGGTGTCGGAGATCGTCTCGAGTCCCCCGGTCTCCACTGTGGCGGGCGACTACAGCAATCGAGGACGAGAGCGTGGGTAAGCGTCGGTCCGTGACGCGGAGCGGATTCGTCTTGTGGGGCCGGCGCGGCCCGTCACTGCCACTCCTCGAGATCGCACAGCGTGTCGACGTCGACCGAGAGCCACTTGGTCACGCGCTCGTCACCGGTGGCATCCGCGGGGACGGCCGTCCAGACGTCCTCCTCGTCGGTGAGCAGCTCGAGCGGCGTCGCTGCGGCCTGGGCGTCGTCGGAAATGGGGGTCTCGTTTACCGTCATTGGACACGTGATCGTTGACTGTCTACGACAAAGACCCCCTGAGCCAATTTTCATCGACTGAGAAGTTCGGGGCGAGGGCGATCGACTCGAGGTGTGTGTGGTGGTGGCTGTCGAAACCGGTGCAAATCGAGTGACTTATACGGGGCCGCCGGAAATTCAGTGGTGAGGGCGCTTAGCTCAGTCTGGACAGAGTACTTGGCTTCGGACCAAGCTGTCGCGGGTTCAAATCCTGCAGCGCCCATGTTTTCACGACGAACAACTCCGTGAGGAGTGAAAACTGAACCGCGAAGGATTTGAACGAGACGAGACGCAGCGCCGAGCAACGCGAGGCGACCGTCTCGGCGTGGTTCATACTCCTGCAGCACCCACTTCTCTGCGACGATACCGAGTACTCAGTGAACTGCATTCGACAGGCAGGAGCTATCCAGTCCCATCTCGTGTCCGGACAGCGAAGTCCGGGCGTACTGAACTGTGCTGTCGTTCGAGGTCAAGAACTGCCATTTCCCTAAAAGAGCTGATCGGGACGAAAACGACGGCCCGCAAGTGTCGCCGACGGCAGACCGGTCGAGTGGTCCGTTTTCGCGGCAAGGATTCGTTCGTCGTCATCGGCAGGATAAGAGCAAACTTTTGATCGGGCCATTCGACAACTGGCCTATGTGGCGATCACAGTGGACCCGAACAGTTGCGATCCGGGGGCGCAACCGACTCGCACACCCGACGCCAGCGAGCCAATGAGCCGATACCGGCGAACGTTCCTCGCGGCCGCCGGAGCGGTCGCAGTCGCCGGCTGCGCCGTCCCCAGAGCCGATCCGACCGTCACCGACGACCGCGATTCCACTGCCGATCGCGACGGCAGCGGGCGCACCGAAACGACGATCGGCTTCGCCGGCGATACGATGGTCGGGCGGGAGCTCAACCGGCAGTACGGGCGGTCCGACGTCGACCCGGCGGCGATCTGGGGCGATCTCCACCCCCGGCTCGAGTCCCTCGACGGCGTCTGTTGTAACCTCGAGTGCTGTCTGTCGACCCGCGGCGAACCGGCCCCCGGACGGACGTATCACTTTCGCGGCGATCCGGAGTGGGCGGTCCCCGCGCTGAGCGCGGGGAACGTTCGGTTCGCATCGCTGGCGAACAATCACGCGATGGATTTCGGATCGGTTGCACTGACCGACACGATAGACGCGCTCACCGAGGCGGGAATCGCCGTCGCGGGCGCCGGCGAGACGCCGGCGGCGGCCCGCGCGCCGACCACGTTTTCCGTCGGCGACGTCGACGTCGCCGTCGTCTCGTTCGCGGACCGATACGTGGGCTACGCCGTGACCGACGACGGGCCGGGAATCGCCCACATCGCTCCGGATCCGTCAGACGCCGAAACCCGGCGGGTCGTCGGCGACGCGATCGAGCGCGCGAAGGCGACCGATCCGGATCTCCTCGTCGCCTCCGTTCATCTGGGGCCGAACTGGGTCGAGCGGCCCAGCGAACGGCTCGTCGCGTTCAATCACTGGCTCGTCGACCGGGGCGTCGACCTCGTTCACGGTCACAGCGCCCACGTCGTCCAGGGGATCGAGCGATACGGCGACGGCGTCGTGCTCCACGACACCGGCGATTTCGTCGACGATTTCGGGGTGAAAGGCGACCTCCGGAACGACCGCAGCTACCTCTTCGAAGTGACGCTCGAGGACGGAGACCTCCGAGAGATACGGCTCGTTCCGATCGGAATCGACGACGGCGTCTCCCGCGCCAGCGAGGAGGCGGCGGCGTGGCTCAGGGAGACGATGCGCGCTCGGTCCGCGCCGTTCGAGACGACGTACGAACGAGACGGGGGCGGGCTCGTAGTCCCGCTGTGACCGACCGCGCTCGACTTCGGGTTCGTTCGGCGACGGACGATCCACCAATACAAGTCAAATGAGTGATGTTATCCTGCGCTAACGGCGGCTCGGCGGGCCCACCGTGCAAACGCGCGCCACGAGCATTTACCCGCTAATCCGGTACTCAGCGGTGATGGTCCGAACCGAAGCCAACAGAAATCGCTGGTTGATCGCGCTCTCGGCGGTCGCGATCCACCTCTCCATCGGATCGATTTACGCGTACAGTGTCTATCAGAACCCGCTTCGAGACGAGTTAGGGTGGGCGATATCCGACGTCTCGCTGGCCTTTACCGTCGCGATCGTCTTCCTCGCGCTCTCGGCGGCGTTCCTCGGGGGATTCGTCGAAAACCACGGACCGCGGACCTCGGGACTGATCGCCGCCGGAACGTTCGGCCTCGGGATCATCGGCGCCGGCGTGAGCGTCCAACTCGAGAGCTACGCCGCGTTCGTCCTGACGTTCGGCGTGATCAGCGGGATCGGCATCGGGCTGGGATACATCACGCCGATTTCGACGCTCGTCCAGTGGTTCCCCGACCGCCGCGGGATGGCCACCGGAATGGCGGTGATGGGTTTCGGCGCCGGCGCGCTCGTGACCGGTCCGGTCGCGAACTACATCATTGAGACCGTGAATATTCCGGTCACGTTCTATGCACTCGGCATCGGCTACTTCCTCCTGATGGCCGCCGGCGCGAGCTATCTGAAGAAGCCGCCGGTCGATTGGGTCCCGGAGGGAACCGACGAGAGCGAGATCGACACCTCGGACAACGCGAAGGGCGTCTCGGTAAACACCGACCTCGCGGAACTCACCGGCAGCGAGGCCCTGCGGACGCCGCGGTTCTACCTCGTGTGGCTGATCATGTTCATCAACATCTCGGCCGGGATCATGCTGCTGTCGGTCGCGTCGCCGATGACTCAGGCCATCGCCGACGTTAACGCGGCCACCGCCGCGTCGGTCGTCGGGCTGATCGGCGTTTTCAACGGCGGCGGCCGAATCTTCTGGGCGACCGCCTCCGACTACATCGGCCGGACGAGCACCTACGGCGTGTTCTTCGGCCTTCAGATCGCCGCGTTCCTACTGATGCCCCAGCTCAGCCACCTCTGGCTGTTCTCGGGCCTGATGTTTCTCATCATCACTGCGTACGGTGGCGGATTCGCCTGTCTGCCGGCGTACTTGGGCGACCTGTTCGGGACGAAGGAACTCAGCGCCATCCACGGCTACACCCTGACGGCGTGGGGCGCGGCCGGTGTCGCCGGACCGATGCTCGTCTCCGAGATCGTCGAGCGGACCAACAGCTACGTCATGGCGTTCTACATCATCGTCGGCGCGCTGGTGGTCGGACTGGCCGCCGTGGCCGTCCTCTACTACCGGATCGAGGCCGTCCGTGACGAGCGCGGCGAACCGAGTCGGCGCCCCTCCGAACAGGCGACCGACTGATCAGCGATTCGGCCGCGGGCCGCGTTCGCGGCCGTCACCGGCCGAAGGTCTATCCGGCGCGCCGGCGAACGCTGACCCATGTTCGACGATCGAACACCGTCCGAAGCGTCCCAGTCGCAATCGGAGCGCGGTCGACGCACCCGACCAGTGTTTCTGACCCTCGTCGCGATCGCGATCACGCTCGCGGGACTGGTTCTCTGGCGCCGTCGCACCGCCGCGCCGAAGCTGGAACCGCCGTTCTGAGCGGCGACGAGCGTCGCCGGAACGCGGCGCTCGCATCGACTCGAGTATCGGGACCACGGTTCGGCCGCCGATTCGCGCGTCGGATCCCATCGAACGGCCGACGTACCGGCGAACCGTTCCATACCCTTTCAGGCCGTGCCTTTTCGGACCGGGGTGTCGTCGTCGGGGGTAATGGCTGAACGGAGTGTTCCGACCGGCGAAGAGACGGTGATCCGGGTCGCCGCCGGATCGCGGAGCCGACGGCGGAAACGCCGCGCCCTCGAGGAGATCCGCTCGGTGGCCACGGACACGCCCGTCGTCGAGACGGGACCGACCGGCGTCAGGGCTCTCGAGCCGCTCGTCCTCCTCACCCGCGAGGACCGGACGGCGTTCTACCCGGGCTCGGTCACGGGCCGACTCGGGTCGCTGGTAGAGACGTTCGAGCGCGGGGACCTCCCGACCGACGACGCGATGGCGGTCGTCGAGCACGAGCCGGCGCCGTCGTCGCTCCCGACGCCCGAGGACGGGCCGCTCGCGGTGGGTCGGCGCCGCGTCCTCGGCCGCTGTGGCTGGATCGATCCCGCGTCGGTTCCCGACGATTCGGCGGCCGAGCTGGCCGACGACGACCCCGAGGAGGCCCTCTCGCGGGTCCGCGACGTGGGGCTGCTCGGCCGCGGTCGGGGAGACTGGAGCGTCGACGATCCCGTCGCGGAGGAGTGGGAACTGGCGTATACGGCAGCCGCCGAGAGTCGGGACGAGTCCGAGGACGAGGACGAGAAACCCGTCGTCGTCGTCAACGCCAACGAGAGCGACGACCGCAACGCGACCGACCGGACGCTGCTCGAGGCCGCGCCGGGCGAGGTGCTCGACGGGGCCCTCGCCGTCGCCGAGCTGGTCGGCGCCGACGACGTCGTCGTCTACTGCAACGAGAACGACGACCGAGCCCGCGAGCGCGTCCACGAGGCCGCCCGAAACGCCGAGGAGCGGTTCGCCGAACGACTCGATCTGGAGAGCGGGCCCGAGGTCGTCGTCGGGCCGGATCGGTACATCGCCGGCGAGCCGACGATGGCCCTCGAGGCCATGGAGGGCAACGACCGCCTCGAGGCGCGTCTCCGACCGCCGTCGCCGGCCGAACACGGGCTCTACGGGCGGCCGACCGTCATTCACACGCCGCGGACGATGGCGCAGGTCCGCCGCGCGATGCTCCGCCCCGACGAGTTCGACGCCGACGACGCCGATCCCGGAACTCGCCTCGTGACCGTGACGGGCGACGTCGACGCGGCGGCGACCGTGGAGCTGCCGACCGGCGGGGACCTGTCCGACGCCCGCGAGGCCGTCACCCTCGAGGGCCGGTTCAAGATGGCCTGCGTCGGCGGCCAGTTCGGCGGGTTCACGCGGTCGCTCTCCCGGTCCCCGTCGGCGCCCGCCCTCGAGGGCGCGGGGCTCGGAACGGAGGGCGTGGTCGAACTGCTCGACGAGGACAACTGCGTGCTCGCGACGGCCGGGCGGCGCGCGAACTTCGCGATGGAGGAGAACTGCGGGCGCTGTGTCACCTGTCGCGAGGGAAGCCAGGAACTCACGAACATGCTTCGAGACATCTACGACGGTCAGTACCGAGACGCGAAGATACGCGAACTGACGCGGGTGATGGGCGAGACGAGCATCTGCCACTTCGGCCGGACGGCGATCCGGCCGGCCGTCACGGGGATGCGCGAGTTCGAGCGCGAAGTGGCCGCGCACGCGGAGGGGCGCTGTCCCAGCGGCGAGTGCGAGGCCGCGATGACCCAGACCGCCGGCCATCGCGGGGGAGAACGATGAGCAGCGAGCGCGACGACGTGGCGAGTCACGTCGACGACGTGGAGGCCGAACGGCGGCCGACCGCGGTCGAGCGACTCCCCTCGGTGCCGGCCGTCACCGATCCGCGGCCGAGCACGCCCCTCACGGAGCAGTTCGAGACCGGCACCGCCAACGATCCGGACGTGCGCTCCGGAGACGGCGAGGACGGAATGACCCGGCTTACGGTCGACGGGACGCCCGTCTCGGTGCCGCCGGGCTCGACGATCATCGACGCGATCGAGTCCGTCGAACCGGCCGACGAGTTGGCCGCGCTCTGTTACTACGACCGCGACACCGAACAGGCCGACGCGATCGGTCCGCGCGGCGAGTGTCGGACCTGCACCGTCCACACGGAAGAGCACGGACTCGTGACGTCCTGCTCACAGCCCGTCGAGGAGGGGATGACGGTCCGAACTGACGAGGACGACGCGGCCGAAGCGCGCGAGGTCAACCTCGACCTCCAACTCTCCGACCACAACCTCCGCTGTACGACCTGTGGTCAGAACGGCCGTTGCGAACTCCAGGACACTTCCATCGAGCAGGGCGTCGAGGAGCCCCGCTGGGGCGTCTTCGAGGACCGCGACCAGTACGAACCGCTCGACGACACCTCGCCGGCCATTCAGATCGACCGCAACAAGTGTATCCTCTGTAACCGCTGCGTCGAGGCCTGTAACGACGTGCAGGTCGAGGGCGTCCTCCGGATGGAGGGCAACGGCCAGGACACCCGCATCGCCTTCCAGAACGGCGAGGAGACCTTCGACGAGTCGACCTGCGTTTCCTGTGGCCACTGCGCGACCGTCTGCCCGACCGGCGCGCTGGTCGAGCAGGGGCTGACCGACGCCGCGACGATTCCCCTGCCCGGCTTCACCCAGGAGAACTCCATCGGGAAGGTCCTCGAGAGCCCGAAGGCCGAGACGGCCGATCAGACCGAGGCGCCGAACCGGGACCTCCCCTACGACGTGGACGGGCGAGGGGAGCCCGAGGAGGACCTGTCCGGCGTCGCCCGCTTCATGTCGATCGCGAGAGCGCGCGCCGGGGACTCGAAGCGCCAGATGAGACACACCTTAAAGGAGGTCGGCGACCGCGCGCTCGAGGAGTTCGAGCACTTCTCCGAGGGGATCGCCAGCGAGGCGATGCCGGCCGGCCAGCTGTTCAACGTCGCGACGACCATCGGCGACGCGCGCCTCTCGCGGATCGAGAAGGCCGAGACCACCTGTAACTACTGCGCGGTCGGCTGCCGATTCGAGCTCTACGGCAAGGACGGCGAGGTGCTGGGCGTCCGCCCCGCCGAGCCCGACTCGGCGCCGGCGAACGACTTCTCGACCTGCGTCAAGGGCAAGTTCGGCTACGACTACGTCGACGCCGACGACCGACTCGAGAAACCGCTGATCCGGAAGGAGGACGCGCCGGACGGCCCGGTCGGACGCGAGGGCTTCCGCGAGGCCACGTGGAAGGAAGCCCTCGAGCGCGTCTACGAGGGGCTCTCGGAGGTCCGCGAGGAACACGGCAGCGAGGCGCTCTCGGTGATCTCCTCCTCGAAGACGACCAACGAGGAGAACTTCCTCTGTCAGAAGTTCGCTCGGCAGATTCTCGGGACGCCCCACGTCGACAACTGCGCGCGGCTCTGTCACTCCTCGACCGTGGCCGCGCTGCAGCAGACGGTCGGCTACGGCGCGATGACCAACCGAATCAACGAGGACATCGCGGAGACCGACTGCTATCTCATCACCGGCTCGAACACGACCGAGTCCCACCCCGTGCTCGCGACGCGGATCAAGCAGAACGTCCGCGACGGTGCGGACCTCATCGTCATCGATCCCCGCGAGATGGGGCTGGCCGAGCACGCCGACCAGTACATCCGGACGACGCCCGGCGAGGACGTTGCCTGGATGAACGGGATGATGCGGTACATCATCGAGAACGACCTCCACGACGAGGAGTTCATCGAGGAGCGGACGAAGCACTTCGACGAACTGAAGGAGAAGGTCGAGCCGTTCACGCCCGAGAAGGTCGAGGAGCTGACGGCCGTCCCCGCCGAGGAACTGAAGCAGGCCGCGGAGACGATCGCCACCGCGGACACCTGCATCTTCGGCTGGGCGATGGGGCTGACCCAGCACAACACCGGCACGCGGAACGTGATGTCGATCGCCAACCTCGCGCTGCTGACGGGCAACCTCGGCAAGCCCGGGGCCGGCCTCTCGGCGTTCCGCGGACAGAACAACGTCCAGGGCGGCGGGGGCGACATGGGACCGGCCCCGCACACGCTCCCGGGATACCAGGACCTCGGCGACGAGGAGGTGCTGGACAAGTTCGCCGACGCGTGGGGGGAGCGTCCGCCCAACGAGATCGGGCTCCGGCTCCCGGAGATGTTCCACGCGATCAACGACGACGAGCTCCGCGGCATGTTCATCATGGGCGAGAATCCCGTCCTCTCGGAACCGGACGTCGACAACGCCGAGGAGGGGCTCGAGAATATCGACTTCCTCGCCATACAGGACATCTTCCTGACCGAGTCGGCCGAGTACGCCGACGTCGTCCTCCCGGCCGCCTCCGCCGCCGAGAAGTCGGGCACGTTCACGAACACCGAACGGCGCATCCAGCGCGTTCGTCCCGCGGTCGACTCGCCCGGAAAGGCGAAACCGGACCAGGAGATCCTCATCCAGCTCGCCCGCCGGTTCGGCTACGACTGGGACTACGACGGTCCGGCCGACGTGATGGACGAGATCAACGACCTCGTCCCCATCTACGGCGGCGTCACCTACGAGCGACTCGAGGAGGAGACCAAGGGCATCCAGTGGCCCTGCTTCGACGAGGACCACCCCGGCACCCCCTACCTCTACGAGGACGAGTTCAACTTCGAGGACGGGAAGGCCCGCTTCGTCCCCGCCGACTACGCCCAGCCGCCGGACATGCCGGACGAGGAGTATCCGATCACGCTCTCCTCGGGCCGGGTGCTCTACCACTGGCACACCGGCACGATGACCCGCCGGGTCGGGACGCTGATGAATCACGTCCCCGAGAGCTTCGTGACGATCCACCCCGAGATGGCCGATCAGTTGGGCGTCGAGGACGGGGAGTACGTCCGCGTCGAGTCGCGACAGGGGGAAATCGTCGTGAGGGCCACCGTCGAAGACACCTCCGATCCCGGCGTCGTCTTCATCCCGATGCACTTCCCGCAGGGGGCGATCAACAAGCTCACCCAGCACGAACTCGACCCGACGTCGTTCATCCCGCAGTACAAGGTGACGAGCGTCCGTATCTCGCCGCTCGAGAAGGATCCGGAGGAGGTGAGCGCGGACGTTCACCCGACGCCGGGCCAACTCGAGGGGCAGGGCGGTGACCCCGAGGACGTCGGCGGTCGGCAGGCCGACGACTGAGGCGGCGACTCGAGGGTAGCGACCGCGGGCGGTGACTCGAGGACGAGCACCGCCGCTCAGCGCGCGAGGTTCAACCGCTCGTCGCCCATCCGTCGCCCGCGAGCCACGAGTCGCTCCCCGTACTCGGTGCGGGCGTCGTTCCACGTCGACAGCGCCGACTCCAGCGAGTCGCGGCGCTCGAGGTCCCGCTCGAGCGCGACGGCGTCGCCGGCGGCCTTCGCGGTCCCGGCGGCGGTGTGCGGTCGAGCCACGAACGCGGCGTCGCCGAGCAAGCAGACGCGGTCGACGACCATCTCGGGGCTCGTCAGGTCGAAGATCGCCTGGACGAACGGCGCCGGCGTCGCTTCCACGACGGTCGCGAACACGGGCGGCAGGACGTCTCGCGCGCGCTCGAGTTGTCGATCCCAGACCGGACCGCGAAGCGAACCGGGCGGGACCGTGATCTCCCGCACGGTGCCCGTCGCGTCGGTGAAGACGGCGGATCGATCCCGACCCTCGAGCGTGTCGTACCAGACCCAGTTGAGCCGCCGCTCGCCGGGCGCGGTTCCGCCGTCGTCGCCGGGGATGAAGTAGGCCAGCATCAACAGGCGGGGTCCCTGAAAGAAGACGAAGGCGTCGTCGAATCGGTCCGCCACGTCGGATGCCAGATCGGACTCGTCGATCACGCCGCGCCAGGCCACGTAGCTCGCGAACTCGGGGCCGACGCCGGGGAACAGTTGTCGACGCGTCGCGGACTGGCCGCCCTCGGCGACGACCAGCAGGTCGGCGTCGCGGTCCGTCCCGTCCGCGAACTCCGCGGTCGCCGTCCCGGGATCGACGCCGACGACTTCCCGTCCCATCCGATACCGGTCGTCGGGAAACGCGTCTCGCAGCCGCCGATACACGGCGTCCCACGACGCGAACACCATCGAGTCGGGACGCGACGTTTCGACGTCGCCGTCACGCGCGAGAAACCGTCGCTCGCTCGAGGCCGTCGTGATCGCTTCGGGATCGGCGATATCGCGACGCTCGAGGAACCGGCGCACGTTCTCCTGGGCGACGATCCCGGCCCCGCGTCCGCGGAGGTCGCCCGTCGACCGCTCGTAGACCGTCGGCTCGTGGCCCGCCTCCTCGAGGGCGAGGGCGGCGAAGAGCCCGCCCATCGAGCCGCCGGAGACGGTCACCGACAGCGAGTCCGTCGAGCGCCGGCCGCGTCGAGACACGCCCGATTCTCACGGAGCGACGGGCGAAAGGGCTTCGGCTGCGACGGACGGGAGAGACGAGGGTCTCAACGCGGTCGCGACTATCGATACGCTCTCGATGTGGACCGTCTCCTCGCGAAAAACCGGTCACTGCGGGCGATCCGCTACCGTCGTGATCCGTCGTCCGCGCGGTACCGTTTTCCGTTCCAGTTCGGATCGGTTCAGTCCGACGGCGGGGCGGCCGTCGGCGCGGTGTCCTCCGACGGTGCGATCCGACGGAAGTCGCCGTCACCGCAGGTGCACTCTTCCGAGACACCGATCGGTCTGATCGTGCCGTCCGGCTGCTGTTCGGAGACGAACACCGATTCACAGGACCGACACACTGCGACGATTCTCGTCCCGGATTCTGACCTGCTCATCGAGTACGAAAACGGGCCGGTGGTGCATCATCATTGCTCCAAGTTATTTTGGCTCTGTCCGACATCGGAGACTCGAAGCGGCCGAAAGAGGGATCGAGACGAACTCTCGAGGCGATATCGGAAAATCAGATAGCTGGGGCGTCGCGACGAGAACAGGTATCGCTCCGGAACGTTGTAGATCCCGTCGCTACCGGTCTCCGGTGCCACCGCTGGATGCTCCCGTCGCCGCTCGCGTCCGGAGTCGCCGCCGGTTCCTCGAAGTGGTGCCGGCTCCGGGGCTACGCGGCGGTACCGCTGCCGCGACGGTCCCGTGTGTCGAACGAGTCGAACGCGAGAACGGCTCAGGCGTCGGGCTGCTCGTCGATGACGACGACCGCCTCGCCGTCGATGACCGTCGTTCCGTCGGCGTTCTCGACGGTCGTGTGCAGGCGGTAGCGGGTATCGCCCAGTTCCTCGACGATCTCGCAGGCGGCGGTGACGGTCTCACCGATCTCGACGGGGGCCTGGAACTCGAGGTCCTGCGAGAGGTAGACCGTCAGTCCGGGGAACCGGGCCAGGGCGGCGCTGATCGTCCCGGCGACGAGCGTGCCGTGGGCGATCCGGCCGCCGAACTGGGTCTGGGAGGCGAACTCGTCAGCGAGGTGCAGGCGGTTCGTGTCGCCCGAGACCTGTGCGAACGCGGAGACGTCCGTCTCGTCGATCGGTTTCGTGAACCGGACGTAGTCGCCGACGCCGAGGTCGCCGTAGCTGTCGGTCGATCGCTCCATGACCCACGCGTCGTCGCTGTACGCGACTTCGACGACCGGTGCCTCGCCGGTCCCCGGCTCGCCGTCCGCGGTCGGCCCCTCGGCGTCCGACGACGAGGTCAGGCCCATCGCGGCGAGGACGGCGTTGTTCGCCTCGACGTAGCTGTTGACGACGTGTTTCGAAACGCTCGACCACTGCTGGTTCGGCGTTCCCGTTACCGTGCTATCGGTGGCGTCGGAGTCCGGACAGTTACTGCTCATAGGTTCTCGAATGTATGGGTCCAGTCGGCGTATCGGCTCGGCCCAGTCGGTTGTTCTGACTGCTGACTCTTTGCAGCATCGCCAAATCACATTGGGGGTCTCGGACGTATTGTACGCGGGCGCTGACAGTCGCGAAACCGGATCGTTTCGCGGCCGGTCGTCGATTCCGCGGCCGGAGCGCGATAGCTAACGGTTCGGTCGCTACCGATTCGTCCGCTACCGACTCCGCCGCCGGACGGCCGCCGCTCGCCTCCGACCGGATGGAAAAGCTTAGGCCCGTGCTTGGGAGTGACTGATCACATGGAATCCCGTCGAGCCGCGGCCGTTCTCGGTGTGCTCGTGCTGGTCCTCACGAGCGGCTGCGTCGCCGTCGCACCGCCCACGAACGACCCCGAGCCCGAGGCCCTCTTCGAATCGGCGTTCGTCTACGGCGAGGACCTCGAGGACGTCACCGGAGAGGTCACGGTGACGGTGAACGGCACCAACGGCACGAGTACCGAGCGGCTTCGCGTCGCCGAACGACCGTACGTCGATTACCGGGACGAGGTCCTCGAGTCGACGACCCCCGGCCGAGTGGGCGACCAGTACGTCTCGAACGCGTCGATGACGTGGTGGTACTACCCGCAGTCGGGGATGGCACAGTACGTCGAGCAGGACGAACCCTTCGACAGCGACGCGGTGCGCGCCGATCGCGCCGAGCGAGCCGACGAGTACCTCCAGTGGTACGATCTCGAGTATCAGGGGACCGAGGAGATCGCCGACCGCGAGGCCCACGTGCTCGACGTCGAGGCGAAAGCGGAGGCCGTCGAACGCGGCATCTCGCTTCTCGTCGGCGATACCGAATACGTCTACGCGGTCGAGACGGTGGAGTCGCCCGACGATCTCACTATCGTCGAGCAGAAGATCTGGATCGACACCGAGTACGACTACCCGCTGAAGGAACGACTGGTCTACGAGGGCCCGAACGGTGAGCGCCACGAGTTGGTCCACCAGTACGAAACGGTCTCGTTCAACGAGGGGCTCGAGGACGAGACGTTCACGTTCGAGCCGCCGGAAGACGCCGTCGTCCAGGAACTCCCGTCGGAGTAGCGTCAGTCCGTTTTCGAGCCGGTTCGCCTACTCGGCCGGCTGACCGATGCTTTGCCGTTCCTCGAGTCGGAGGCCGCCCTCGAGCGTGCGGACCGGGTAGGGGATGTCGATCCCCTCCTCGTCGAAGCGCCGCTTGACCGCGGTGACGTACTCGCCGCGCGTTCGAACGAAGTCCGCTCGAGACGGGTTCGCGATCCAGAACCGCGACTGGAGGCCGACGTCGGAGTCGCCCAGCTCCGTCAGTCGGACGGAGGGCGCGGGGTCGTCCATGATGTCGGGGTGACGTTCGGCCTCGTCGACGATGATCTCGGTCGCCCGTTCGATGTCGTCGTCGTAGCCGATCCCGAAGACGAACTTCAGTCGGAGCTTGTCGGCGTCGACCGGGTTCTTGAGCACGTCGTCGGTGAGCGCCGAGTTCGGCACCGTCAGCAGTTCGTTATCGAACGTCCGCACGCGAGTCACGCGGAGGCTGATGTCCTCGACGACGCCGGCGTAGTCGCCGTTGTCCCACTCGATCCAGTCGCCGATCCGGAACGGCCTGTCGGTGTAGATGAACACGCCCGCGACGAAGTTCGAGATCACGTTCTGCATCGCGAGGCCGATCGCGAGCGCCCCGGCCGCCGCGATGCCGGCCATCGACACGAGGAAGTTGCCGAAACCGGCGAAGCCGAAGGCGACGGCGAGTCCGAAAAAGAGCACGCCGAACCGCGACAGCATCAACAGCGGGTTCTTGGCGTGTTCGTCGAGGCCCCGCCTGTCGAGGGCCCGTCGGATCAGCGGCAAGACGACCGTGCGACCGACGAGCCAGATAGCGACGATGGCGACCGCGAACCGGAGAACGCTCGCCGCGCTCGCCGCCACGGCCCCGTTGGCGATTCCCGTCTCCTCGAGCGTGCGACCGATCGGACCCAGCCCGTTCTGGCCGGGAACAGGGGTGAGACCGATCGCGGGACTCATCGATAGAACACTGCGGTGTGCCCGCGCGTCTCGATTAGTTCGGCGTCGACGCGGTCGGCGAGGTCCGCCGCCTTCTCGTCGGTCGAACTGCCGGCGCGGGCCGCGCGGAGGAGCTTGACTTTCACGAGATCGCGATCGGTGAGCTGGTCGTCGAGTTCGTCGACGACCGAGTCGATGCCGCTCTTCCCGACCCAGACGGTGACGTCGAGATCGTGTGCCTGCTGTTTGAGCTCTTGTGTATCCATAACCCTCCGTAACCATCCGAGCCGTTTGAATCTTCTCGAATCGGAACTCCACGGGCTGTGGACACTCTCGAACTCCGACCGAACGCGACGCGGTGTCGACTTCTGCGGGGGATCACTCTCCGTACGGATACCGCGTGTGAGCCCCGCAGTCGCAGGTGATCGCGACGTGACCGTCCCGCAGTCGAACGCGAGCGTTCCGTCCGGGCCGGAGATACGCGTCGCAGCGATCGCAGGTGAAGCGTCGGAACTCCCGCGGCAGCGCGAGCCGGTTCCGTTCCGCCACGCGGCGCGCGAGGCGGACGTAGTAGCGGGCCCGGTCGTGTTCGTCGTCGGTGGCCGCCGCTCGAGCCAGTTCGTGGAGGCGCTCGATCCGTTCGGCGGCGACGTCCATACCGTCTCTTTCGGCGGTTCGCCTATTGATGTTGCGTTCTCGCAGTCGGCGGTCCCGGACGACCGCGACCGCCGTCCGGGTTCGCGTCGTCGGCCCGAACTCGATCCGTCGCTCTGAGCGCATACTGCGTCATAAATTGCCACACAACGCATCGTTCAGCCGGAAATACGGCCGATTGGAAAAGTTTTTGACCGTGCCCCATAGCCGATTGTAGTACGCAATATTGTTATATATCAACAGCAAAGAGGTGTAATAGACTGAATGAATCGTAATCCAACCGATTCCGTCGACGGCGTCGACCGACGCTCCGTCCTGGCTGCGGGCGCAGCCGGGGTCTCGCTCTCCCTGAGCGGATGTATCGATACGGTCCGACGCGTCGTCGATCGGGACGGTAACGACCAATTGTCGCTCTCCATCGTGACGGTCCCCGCAGACGCCAATCGGGAAAGCATCCGGATCGCCTATCACCTCGAGTCGCACCTCGAGGCGATGGGCGTCGACGTCTCCCTCAAGGTGCGTTCGCGCTCCGACTTCCTCAAAGCGATCCTGATCGACCACGATTTCGACATCTACGTCGGTCAGCATCCCGCCGATTACGATCCGGACTTCCTCTACGAAGCCCTCCACTCCACGTACGCCAACGAGGCCGGCTGGCAGAACCCCTTCGGGTTCGACAGTATGGCCTTCGACACCCTCCTGGAGGATCAGCGCCGGGCCGACGGTGAGCAGCGAAGGCAACGCATGACGAACGTTCTTCGGGCGCTCGCGGACGAGAAGCCGTTCGATCCGATCTGTCGCCCCGCCGAGTACCGGGTCGCTAACACCACCCGCTTCGACGGCTGGGGCGAGGGCCACCTCGCGACTCGACGCGGCTATCTCGGCCTCGAACCGGACACCGGCGTCGAGCGATTAAAGGCGCTCGTGACCGACGCTCGGCCGTCGGAAAACATCAATCCGATCTCGGCGACGGTCCGGGAGCGGGGGACGGTCATCGACCTGCTGTACGACTCGCTGGGTACCGTCGTCGACGGCGAGGTCCTGCCGTGGCTCGCGGAGTCGTGGGAGTGGGTGACCGACGCCGAGACGGGCGAGACGAAAAGCGAGAAGACCGCCGAACCGACCCGGGAGACGACGACCGCACGAGTCTCGCTCCGCGAGAACTGTCGGTTCCACGACGGCGAACCCGTTACCGCGGACGACGTCGAGTTCACCTATCAGTTCTTCCAGGACACCGTGCTCGGCCACGCGGCGTTTCCGTCGCCGCCGCCCCGCTACCGCGGCCACGCGAGCGCGATCGACGAGATCGAGACCGAGGACGAGTACACGCTCCGGATCACCGCTGGCGCAGGCGAGGACGTCTGCAAACGCGCGTTCACCGTGCCGATCCTCCCCCGGCACATCTGGCGAGCGGAACTCGAGGACCGTCTCGGCGACTCTCAGGAGTTCACGGCACCACAGGGGGAGTGGGGCCTGGTTACCAGCGACTCGGTCGACCCGACCGGGAGCGGCCCCTACCAGTTCAAGAGCCAGTCCGAACGAAACCACCTCACCCTCGAGCGGTTCGACGATCACTTCACGCTGCGCGAGGACGTCGAGGGGGACCACCTCCTCGCACCGCTCGTCGAGGAACTCCGGTTTATCGTCGATCCCGGCAGTCCGTCCTCGATCTCGCGAGTCGCGAGCGGCAACGCGGACGTCACGTCGTCGATGCTCGCGGCGTACTCGCTCGGTGACATTCCCGAGGACGACCCCGACGTCGAGCGCCTCGAGTCGCCCTCGTGGACGTTCTACCATATCGGGTTCAACGCGCGGGTGCCGCCGTGTAGCAACCTCCACTTCCGACGCGCGGTCTGTCGGCTGATCGACAAGGAGTGGGTCGCCAGCGAGGTCTTCGGCGGTCACGCGGACCCGCTCGTGGCGCCGGTGACCGAGGAGTGGACGCCCGACGACCTCGCGTGGGACGGTGCGGACCCAGAGACGCCGTTCGCCGGCACTGACGGGACGCTCAACGTCAACGCGGCGCGCGACGCGTTCCAGGCGGCCGGCTACTACACTGACGACGAGAATCGACTGCAGGGGCGATACTGATGTTAGCCGAGGTACTGACGCAAGTGGCGATCGTCGTCGGGCTCGTCCTCCCGATTGCGGCCGGAGTATTCATCGGCCGCGAGCGACTGTCACGGACGGTCTCGGAGTTTCGCCCGCGGCTTCGGAGGTCGGCGCCGGTCCTCGTCGTCCTCGGGGCCGTGTTGCTGTTCAACCGGTATATGCGGCAAAACGAGACGAATCTCGGCTTCTATATGACCGGGACGATCCGCTCGATCGAGGGCGAGTTCGTCCTGATCTTCCAGGACATCGCCACGCCGCTGCTCAACGAGTACTTCACGGCGAGCTACATCTACGGCTACACGTTCCTGCTGCTCTTCCCGCCGGTGGCGTACTTCGCGCTCTCGGATACCACGATGTTCCGCCGGCTGCTGACGGCCTACTCGTTGAACTACGCGCTCGGCGTCGTCCTGTACGTGCTGGTCATCGCGTACGGGCCGCGGAACATCCTCCCCGAGTTCGTCTCCGAGACGATGCTGTACGACAACAATCCGAAGTACCAGTACCTCACCGGGGAGGTCAACCGCAACACCAACGTCTTCCCGTCGCTGCACACCTCGCTCTCCGCGACGGTCGGCATCTTCGCCTACTACACGCGCGAGGAGTATCCGAAGTGGTTCCCCGTCGCCGTCCTCATCGCGGTCAGCGTCATCATCTCGACGATGTACCTGGCGATCCACTGGGCGACCGACGTCTTCTTCGGGTTGCTCCTCGCGGTGGTCTGTGTCACCCTCGCTAACATGCTCGTCGGCCGCTGGTCGCTGGCGGACCTCCGCGACCGCCTGAACGAGGACTCGCTGGACGCGATCTCCGACCGGTTGGGACGCTGATTTCCTCTGAACACTGCGAAGCCGGATAGCGATGGCGCTGTGGCCTACCGTCCGATGCGTCGCTGGTGAACGTAGCGGACTGATCGGCACCGCAGTCGGCGCCAAAAACAACCGGAGCGTCTCGAGTCGATAGTCGGGCGTCGGCTCAGTCGTCCTCGAGCGCGTCGGCGATCCGCTTGAGCGCGCGGGTCTGGTCGCGCATCTCGTCGCGGAGCTGGCGGACTTCGCGGACGAGTTCCTCGTTGCCGACGCTCTCCTCCTCGCGACCGCCGGGGCCGCCGCCCATACCGCCGGGGCCGCCGGGACCGCCGCCCATCATTCCGCCCATCATCTGCGCGAAGGGGTTGCCGCCGCCGCCCATGCCGCCGGGACCGCCGCCTCCCCCGAACGGGCTCTCGGGTGCGTCGCCCTCACCCTCGCCCTCTTCGGCGCGTTTCTCGCGGATTTCCTCGACTCGCTCCCGGAAGGACTTCTCCTCGCCCTCGTCGCCATCGGCGTCGGGTTCGTTTTCGTCGGACATACCCTCGGATTCAGGTCCGCCGGGGAAAAGGATTGCCATGTTTTCGACTTCGACGTCGCCGATCGATCGACCGCGGTCGGCTGGTGCGTGCACAAGAGGGAACCGGTACAGTGTCGGACGTTGCCTATGGCCCCGGACGACGCCATCGCCGACCGAGAGCCGATCGTCAGCGAAGGGCGGTACGCGGTCGTCGCCGCCGACGACGCCGAGGCGGCCGACTACTGGTTCGTCACCGACGACGGCGGCCACGCGGTTCCGCTCGAGGACGCGACGCTTCACGACGCCGCGACCGTCCTCTCGCGGGCTCGAAACATGCGGACCGATCCCGAGGGGACGGGGACGGAAACGGCGTCGGGCGACGGCACCGAACTGACCTGCCACGACTGCGGCGAGACGTGGACCTACACGGGGGGCGACGAGCACGCGGCCTGCCCGAACTGCGAGACCGAGGTCCCGGTGGAGGGGATCGGCCCGTAACGACGCCGCTGCGAGCGGCGTACGGGAGTCGCGTGTCCGCTGCACGAGGCACACCGCCGGCGGTCGGACCACGAGTATCAAGGCCGAACGCTTGTAGCGGGTGTGGCCCAACGGACCGTCGTGACTGCTCCGAAATCGCTGGACGGAACCGCGGTCGACGCCGCCCCCGTCGGTGAGCGACCGTGACACCGAAACTGACCAGACGCGAGGCGGTGGCCGGAATCGGCAGTGCGGTCGCCGTCGGGAGCGCGACCGGCCTCGCGAGCGCATCGGACTCGCCCGCCGACGCGGTCATCGACCTCGAGCGCGACGGCGATACCGACTATCCGCGCTGTCTCTACCAGCCCGACGGCGACGGGGGATGGAACCCCGTGTTGCCGATCAATATCCACGCCCGCGACGCGAGCGAC
This sequence comes from Haloterrigena sp. KLK7, assembly GCF_037914945.1. Classification (NCBI taxonomy): domain Archaea; kingdom Methanobacteriati; phylum Methanobacteriota; class Halobacteria; order Halobacteriales; family Natrialbaceae; genus Haloterrigena; species Haloterrigena salinisoli. The sequence goes on along the minus strand of NZ_CP149787.1, from coordinate 457,129 downwards.
GGCGCGGCGCTGTCGACGGTCGAGGACGGCTTCACCGGACTCGGGAACCTCGAGTGGACGCGCGTCTTCCCCGACGCGACCGCACGGGCGTGGGACAGCGAACAGGAGGAACTCGTCCAGCCGGACCACTCGTTTCGGCACCCGCGACTGGGCGACGGGTGGAACCACGTCCACGTCTGGGAAGTCGACGACGACCGGGTCGCGATCCACAGCCACCTGGACGTCGTCGATCTCACCGCCTCGCACTTCCACCGGGGCGACCGCTACGGCGACGCGGCCGCCGAAGCCGCCGCTCACCTCGCCGGGGAGGGGTGGGAGACGGAGACGCCCTACAGCATCGAGTACGGGGTCGACGACGACCGACTCGAGCGCTGGGGCGACACCGGCGACGTGAAACTGGTCTACTAGACGAGCGTCCTCGAGTTCTTCGCCGGCAGACTACTTCTCGGCGTGCAGTGGCGCGTGCTGGACCGCGACGAGCGATAGCGAGGCGCGGTCCGAAACGCGCGAGGGATGAGCGAGCGGGGCGAGGGATGAACGAAGTGAATCCCTCGGAAGCGAACGGTGACCGGCGGGAACCGTGAGCGTAGCGAGCGAATCGGCTGGGGAGGGTGTGGCACTCCCTGTTGCCACGAGCGGCAGCGGACTCGAGAGCGATTCGGTCTCAGTGAACTCGAGTCCGGTTCGTTCCGCGTTGGATCCGAGCGCAGTCCGATCTCGAAGCGACCTCGAGAACAGCCACGGTGAACACGTCGGACGAACCGACTAGTCGAACGAGCCGAGCGAGGACTGCAGGTTCCGACTCGTCCCCCCGACCGTCATATCGTGGCCCACCAGATCGCGCATGTCGACGGCGTAGGTCGTCCCGCCGGTCTCGAGTACCAGTAGTCGCCCCTTCACGCCGACGACGGTGCCGGAGGCGATCGTCTCGCGAACTGGTTGGGTCTCGAGGCCCAGTCCGTAATCGAACTCGAACCGCTGGATGACGTCGAACTCGTCCAGCACGCCCTCCCACGCCGCGTCGTCGACAGTCGCGGCCAGCGAGGCCACCTTCGTCGGCGTCCGAACGCGATCGACCAGCCGCTCGGCGATGTCGGCCTCGAGCTCGCGGGCGATCCGGCCGTTCGAGACGGTGTGGACGTGGGCCGCCCGGTCGGCGCCCTGCTCCCGGAGACGGGTCTCGAGCCGTCTGGACTTCGTGACGCCGACCTTGAACGTGTCCGGCGCGAAGGCGGCGATATAGACGGCGTGCTCCTCGTAACAGTCCATCTCGTCCTTCAGACAGGTGCCCGTACAGCGGGCGCAGACCCACGTGCTCGTGTGAAATTCGCAGTACGGTGCCCGCGGACGGTCGCAGGCGACGTGGTCGCCCTCCTCGTCGATCGTCCCGGCGCAGTGGCGGTCGCCGAGCGCGTAGGCGAGGTCGGTGCCGGCCTCGAGCGACCGTCCCTCGACGGCGTCGCCGTCGCTCACCAGCAGCATCGATCCGCGGCCGCTCGGTTCGTAGCCGACCAGTTGCACGCCCGCGGGTTCGGGCCGGGCGCAAATAGGCGTAGCGCTCCCGGCCTCGAGCGAATCCCGTTCGCGCTCGTCGCCGAGCGGATTTGTCGCTGATCTGTCCCGAAGTCTCCCGGTCGCGACCGCAGTCGGTGTCGCTCTATACGGGTTCGTGGGACACGCGCTGACTACGTACGGGTACGGCACTGACCCCTCTCGTTCGGACCACACATACGCTAATTTATACGAAATATATAGGCTATTACCTTCATTCGATGCGGACTCTATCGCAGTCATGACGGACACACACGCTGATATGCGGGCCGAAACGGCGACGGACAATCGACGGACGTTTCTGCAGACGATCGGGCTGGCGGCGACCGCGACCGGACTGGTGGGAACCGCGGCGGGGGAATCGGATTCGGACGAATCGACGACCGACGGAAGCGACGCGGACCTCGTATCGATCTCGCACGGCGTCGCGGTCGGCGACGTCACCGCCACGACGGCGGTCGTCTGGGCGCGAGCGGCCGACGAGGCGACGATCCACGTCGCGTACAGTCCCGATCAGTCGTTCGACCGCGTCGGATACGATCGGACGACCGTCGACGCCGAGACCGACAACACCGGCCAGCTCCGACTCGAGGGACTCGAGTCGAACACCCGCTACCGGTATCACGTCTGGGCCACGGCGGGGGAGACCGCCTACCGGCTGCAGGACGATCGGCGGGGCGACTCGAAGGGACGCGGACCGAAACGGTCCGATCGGGACGACGACCACCCCGGGAAGGGCCGCGGGCCGCGGAAGCGACCGGGCGAGGGCGATCGCGACGACGGCGGTTCGATCGACGACGCGATCCCCGAGGCGGTCGAGAGCGGAACGTTCGTCACGGCGCCGGCGCCCGACGACGAGGCGGCCGTCTCCTTCGCCTGGAGCGGCGACACGTGGGGGTACGGTGACGATCCCGTCGAACCGCCGTTTCCGGGCCTCGAGACGATCGCCGAGCGCGATCCGGACTTCTTCCTCTACCACGGTGACACGATCTACGCCGACGCGCTGACGCCGGCCGGCAAGATCACCGAGGACACCCCGATCGACGAGGCCCTCGAGATCTACCGCGGGAAGTACAAGGAGATGCGCGATCCGCCGTCCGAGGTCGCCGAGCGAACCAATTTGCTGGAACTGCTCGAGACCACGTCGGTGTACACCGTCTGGGACGACCACGAGGTCATCAACAACTTCGCGGGACCGATCGAGCCGCTGATGCCCGAGGGCCGGCGGGCCTTCCGCGAGTACTGGCCGCTCGACCGCGACGACGACGCCGAACCCGGCGAGTCGAACCGGTTCTACGACTCCTTCCGCTGGGGGAAACACGTCGAGCTGTTCGTCCTCGACACGCGCCAGTACCGCGACCCGAACGTCGACCTCGACTCGAAGACGCTGCTCGGGCGGGAGCAACTCGAGTGGCTGAAGGGAGCGCTCGCCGACTCCGACGCGACGTGGAAGCTCCTCGCCTCGCCGGCGCCGCTGGGCTACCCCTCCGACTCGTGGGCGACCGAGGCGGATCGGACCGGCTACGAGGCCGAACTGCTCGAGGTCGTCGAACACGTCCAGACGGAGCCGATCTCGAACCTGGTCGTCGTCGCGGGCGACGTCCACAAGTCGGTCGTGAGCGCGTACGACCCGGACGACGACGGCGAGTTCGAGTTCTTCGAGGCCGTCGCCGGTCCGCTGGGTGCACCCGCGGGCGAACCCGACGACCTCTACCCGGCGCTCAACCCGACGGAGTTCTTCGCGAAGGGCGAGTACCGGAACTTCGCCACCGTCGACGTCGACGAGTCGGGCGAGACGCTGACGATCGGCGTCTACGACGAGCACGGGACCGAGCAGTTCGAGAAGACGATTCGCACGGACGATATCGACGCCGCGGCGGATCCCGAGCGACCGGACCGCATCGAGAGCGCCTTCGACGATGACGCCGAGGGGTGGCTCGTCTCCCAGAACGGCGGGAGCAACCGACCGGTCTACTACGGGAGCGGCGGCAACTCCGGCGGCCACATCGGCGACGCGGAGAACCAGGGCGGCGTCGCCTGGTACTATCAGGCGCCGTTCGAGTACCTCGGCGATCGCGAAGCGTTCTACGGCGGGACGCTCTCGTTCGACCTCCGACAGGAGCCGACCGACCGGCAGTTCGACGCCGAGCCCGTCGAGGGCGGCGACGTCCTGCTGCAGAGCGGCGACCTGAAACTCGTCTACGAGTTCCGCGGCGTCGACGACAACCCCGGCGAGGAGTGGACGTCCTACGAGGTGCCGCTGTCGGCCGACGCGACGTGGATCGACGTGACGAGTTCGGAGCCGCTGGCCACCGAGGAGCGGTTCCGCGAGGTCCTCGCCGACCTCGAGGTGCTTCGCATCCGCGGCGAGTACCGCTCCGGCGACGACACCAGTTACCTCGACAACGTCGTCCTGACGAAGTAGGCCACTCGACCGGCCTCGAGTCGCTCGTCGACACAGCCGGCTTCGAGTCGGTCGATTCCTCGACGCGACCGGTGACCGGCCGCGTCGCGAGCGAAGAGCTATCCCGCCCACCCCCTAATCAGTGGGTATGACACTCGAGGGGACGCTCGAAGCGGACGTATCGACGGGCGACGACGGCTCGAGACCGGACGCCGTCGCGTTCGCGTTCACCGTCACCAACGCGGGCTCCGTGCCTGTCGAACTGCAGTTCTCAGACATGTGCAAGGCGGAGTTCGTCGTTCGCGACGGCGACCGGGAGGTGTGGCGCTTTACTGAGGGGCGGATGTTCGCCCAGATGCTCAGTCGGGACGCGCTCGCGCCCGCCGAGTCGTCGACCTACCAGGCCGAGTGGGAGCGGCCGCGGGCGGGCGAGTACACCGTCACCGCCGAGCTGCGAGCGCGAGAGGCCTCCTGCGAGGCGCGAACGTCGATCGTCGTCCCGGAGTGATCGATCGCTCCCTCGACTGGCTTCTTCTTTCTGAAATCAGTTTTCCCAACTATGCAACTCTCGTTCGCGTTTCGGAGTAGAACTATTGGCCTTCTCCATAGGGTATAAATCGGTTCCGTCCGAACGGTCGCCCATGCAAGCGCTGGTCATCGCGGCGCACGGCTCGCACCTGAACCCCGACGCCTCGGACCCCACCTACGCCCACGCGGACACCGTCCGCGAGACGGGCGCGTTCGACGAGGTCCGCGAGGCGTTCTGGAAGGAGGAACCGCACTTCCGCGAGGTGATCCGGACCCTCGAGTCCGACGAAGTGTTCGTCGTCCCGCTCTTCATCAGCGAGGGCTACTTCACCGAGCAGGTCATCCCCCGAGAGCTCCGCCTCGAGGAGTGGGACCCCGACAAGTGGGACTCCGACGGAACGAGCGCCTCGCAGGTCACCCTCGAGGCCGAGGACGTCGGCAAGACGATCCACTACTGCGGTCCCGTCGGCACCCACGACGCGATGACGGACGTGATCGTCCAGCGCGCCGAGTCCGTCACCGAAGACCCGAACGTCGGCGACGGGTTCGGCCTCGCGGTCGTCGGCCACGGCACCGAGCGCAACGAGAACTCCGCGAAGGCCATCGAGTACCACACCGAGCGCATCCGCGAGATGGACCGGTTCGACGAGGCGAAGGCGCTGTTCATGGACGAGGAGCCCGAGGTCGACGACGTCACCGACTATTTCGAGACCGAGGACATCGTCGTCGTGCCGCTGTTCATCGCCGACGGCTATCACACCCAGGAGGACATCCCCGAGGACATGGGGCTGACCGAGGACTACCGCCTCGGCTGGGAGGTCCCGGCCGATGTCGACGGCCACCGGATCTGGTACGCCGGCGCCGTCGGCACGGAGGGGCTGATGGCCGACGTCATCTTAGAGCGCGCGGCCGACGCCGGCGCCGATATCGGCGACGCGGTGGCGGCCGTCCGCGAGGAACTCAGCCTCGAGACCGGGGCCGACCTCGAACCGAGCGCGGAGCCGGGTGACTGATCGTGACGACGGCACCGAACCACGTCGAGGCGCTGCTCGAGGCGGTCGACGACGGCGGCGCAGTCGCCTTCGACGGCCTCCGGATCGAGCGCGCCGAGGACGGCTACGCGCTCGAGACGCCCGACGAGGAGTGGACCGGTCTCGACGCCGACGACCTCGCGGACGCCCTCGAGCCGCTTTCCGACTACGTCACGAACTGGCGCTACTGGCAGCGGGCCGTCGGCGGCGAGGGGACCGCCCGCCGGGCGTTCCTCCGGTGGTGCGAACGGGCGCCGCTCGCGGACGTCGACGGCGATGACGGTGACGCGGAGACCGGCGCTCACCCGTCGGTCGATGAACCGCTGTCCGTCCCCGAGCGCTACGCGGCCCTGCGTGAAGGGCTCGACCGCGAGTGGGGCCAGCTGTGTCTCACCGCCCGACTCGTCGACGACGCCGACGACGATCCCGCCGGCGAGCGCGTCTACGACCTGTGGCACGTCGACGACGCCGACAGCGACCTCACCCAGCTCGAGGTCTACGACGACCCGCGCGACGCCCGCGAGATCTCGACCTACGACGAGGACGGTCGCTATCGGCCGCTGAAGACGGCACCGACGCTCCCCTCGGGATGGGCCTTCACCGGTCTCTCCGGCGGAGAGCTCGTCGAGACGGTCGAGTTCTTCTATCCTGCGACGGTCGCCAACTGGCACCGCGAACTGCGAGGGACGCTGGACGTCGACCACTGGAGCGAGACCGCCGAGCGCCAGACGGGCATCTACGACGTCTTAGACGAGATGCCCCGCGAGGCCGTCGAGTGGATGGCCGAGGCCTGCTGCGTCGACTCGCAGTGTCTGCGCCGACGCGAGTGGGAGTTCGACGAGGACGAGGCGCTCGACGTCGACGGCGGCGACGGACCGTTCCCCTGCCGGGAGCCCTGTTCGCTGGTCGTCGCCGCCGCCCGCAAGTGGACCATCCTCGAGTCCGAGGACGAACACACCTACGAACTCGAGTTGACCACCAGCGAGTACAACCAGCTCGCGGAGCTGATCGACGCCGTCGCCGAGGGACGGACCGACGAGATCCGCGAGGCCGACGTCAACGACGGCGCGAACCGCTTCCGGGCGCGCTACCTGCGGGCCAAGCGGTTCGACGAGGAGGGTGACCTCGAGGCGCGACGGGTCGACGACTGAGCGTCGTTGCGAACCGAACGGCGATACTCGAGTCGTATCGAACCACGGCGGAGATACTGGAGTACGAGCTGTCGGGACTGCCGCGGAGTCAGAAAGCGATCGACGAGGAGGCGATCCGGACGGAATCGTACAGTGAGGCGGGCGTCACCTGGGACTCCCTGCCGAGCCGGACGTGAATCACGATAGGGTTCCGGATGGTGATCCAGCTGATCGCTCGCCACGTCGGCCGCGATCCGACGGTCGCTCGCGAGACCACGTTCGAGACGCCGAGTCGGTACGACGATACGATCTATCGCTCGCGGGTGACCGTCGAGTAACGGGGTTTCGAGTCCGCGAGTGAGTTCCGATCGACGAGAACCGTCCTACCGCGCTAACAGCAACAGCGCCGCGACGACGCCCGCGACGACGATCACGGCGCCGGCGGTGGCCACGGGACCGCCGATCGCGGCCGCGGTCAGCGTGCCGATTCCGACGGCGACGAGGCCGAGGACGCCGATCGCGAGCGTCCCCGGATCGAGTCCGCTCGTGGCCAGAACCCGGTCGAGGGCCGTCGGTGACGGACTCGAGTCCCCGCGTCCGGGTTCGGCGAGTGATTCGTCGACGTCGACCGCGGCCGGGACGGGGGCGACGGTGACGGGAACGGCGACGGATTCGGACCCGTATCCGATCAGCACCTCGAGCGCGCCGTCGATCGGCTCGTCGATCGCCTCGGCGGAGACGCTGACGGGAACGATCGTCTCGCCGCCCCCCTCGACGTAGTAGTTCGGCGTCTCGAGCGCGGCGATTCGCTGGAGGTCGCCGTCCAGCCGGCAGTGGACGTGCGCGGGGGAGCCGTGACTCACCAGACGCAAGTCGAACGAGCCGCGCGTCGCGACGCTGTCGACGCTCGGTTCGAGCGAGTCGGTCGAGCCGCGGTTGACGTGGACGGTGACTTCCTGAGACACGGGTGAATCTGACCGATCAGGCCGGCGTCTCTTCGCGCATGTCCGGCGGCAGCAGGTTCGGAATGCCGTCTTCGATCGGATAGCGCTCGCCACACTCGGTACAGACGAGGTCGCCGCCGATGATCTCGTCGTCGTCATCGTCGCGGTCGGCGTCCTCGAGTTCCAGATCGTGCTTGTCCAGCGGACAACAGAGGATCTCCAGCAACGACTCTTGCATAGTACGAACGGCGGCCGCCTCCAGCAAAAGGTTTCGGAAACGCGACGCGTAGCCCGGCGACCGAGCTCCGGGTCTCCGTCGCGCTACTCGTAGGGGTCCTCGACGACGACGGTCTCCTCGCGGCCGGGACCGACGCCGACGGCGTAGATGGGGACGTCGAGTTCGTCGCTGATGTACTCGAGGTAGGTCTGGGCGTTCTCGGGGATGGCGTCGTATCCCTCGTCGGCGACCTCGCTCCAGTCGACCTCGGGCCAGCCGTCGAAGGACTCGAATTTCGCCTCGCACCGACCCCACTCCTCGGTCGTCGAGGGGATCGTCCGGACCTCCTCGCCGTCGAGTTCGTAGGCGTGGCCGACCTGAACCTCGTCGAGCCCCGCGAGCACGTCGATGTGGTTGACCGCGAGACCGGTGAAGCCGTTCGCGCGGGTAGAGTGGCGGAGCATCGGGAGGTCGAGCCAGCCGACGCGGCGGGGACGGCCGGTGACGGTTCCGTACTCGCCGCCCTCGTCGCGGATGTACGTCGCGAGGTCCTCGTTTCGGCCCTCGGTCTCCTCGTCGTAGCCGGGCGTGTCACCGACGACGCCGCCGAGTTCGGTCGGCAGCGGACCGCTCCCGACGCGCGTGAGGTAGGCCTTGACGATTCCGATAATCTCCCCGTCGCCGACGACGCCGGGACCGAGTCCCGTCCCCGTCGCGGCGCCGCCCGCCGTCGGGTTCGACGACGTGACGTACGGGTAGTTGCCGTGGTCGATGTCGATGAGCGTCCCCTGTGCGCCCTCGAACATGACGTTCTGTCCGTCGGCGATGGCGTCCGAGAGGAACGCGCCGGCGTTGACGGTCATGTTCTCCTCCTCGAGGCGGCGGCCGAAGTCGCGGAACTCCTCGAAGAGTGCGTCCACGTCGAACGCGTCGGGGTCGTCGAGGTCGTCGACGTCGATGTCGTAGACCTCCTCGACGAGCGCGCGCTTCTGCGGGACGACGTACTCGAGTCGCTCGCGGAGCACGTCGGGGTCCAGCAGGTCCCCGATACGGACGCCGCGGCGCCCGGCCTTGTCCTCGTAGGTCGGTCCGATGCCGCGACCGGTCGTCCCGACCTCCTGGTCGGACTCGCTCTTCACGTCCTCCTCGAGGCCGTCGAGGACGCGGTGGAACGGCAGGATGGCGTGGGCGCGCTCCGCGATGCGGACGTCGGGATCGAGCCCCTTCTCTCGAAGCGTGTTCAGTTCGTCGAACAGCGTTCGCAGATTGACGACGCAGCCGTTGCCGAGGACGCCGACCTTGCCCCGGACGGCGCCCGACGGCACGAGCGATAGCTTGTACTCCTCACCGTCGTGAACGACGGTGTGGCCTGCGTTGTCGCCGCCCTGATACCGGGCGACGACGTCAGCGGGGTCGCCGTAGACGTCGACGACTCCGCCCTTGCCTTCGTCGCCGAGTTGCGACCCGACGATAGTGACGGTCATAACAGCGGCGGGTTCTTGCCGGGCCGATAAACAGATTACGGTATTGGCAGGGCTGCGCGGTGGGATATACACGGCCGTGAGGACGGACGCGGCGACGATCTGAGTTCGAACGATACGCTCTTCCCGGTGGCCACGAGACCACACCTCGTAGCCGGTCGCGCCCGATCGGGGGATCGACGTCCGATTCGAATCCGGACGCGTTGCGAACAGTCATTAACGATTTCGGGGTTTCGAGCGCAGACCCCCACCGGAACCCGAAGCGTTAACTACTGACAGGAACGATCGTTCAGTTGAGAGTGGCCTGACAGTCGCCGAGAGTAACTTTTAAAAGGTCCAAAGACAAGTTAACAAATGCCATGATAGACCGACTTGAGAAGGAAGTTGATATGCTGGAACGACATCTTCAGGTCCTGAAGATGGTCATCGAGAACGAGCCGATCGGGATCGTGAAGATGTCCAACGAGACGGGCTACCCCCACCACAAGGTCCGCTACTCCCTGCGCGTCCTCGAGGAGGAGAACCTCATCGAGCCCTCCAGCCAGGGTGCGATCAAGACCGAGCGCACCGCGGAATTCGTCGACGAGCTCGACGACAAGCTCGACGACATCATGGACAAGCTCGACGGCATGAAGATCGAAGACGTCGCCGAAATCGAAGGCTAGTCTCTCTCCACGCTCTCGATACGCGCCGCCCGAACCGTTCGAGTCGCCTCGAGGGTTCCGGAGAACCGCGTCTCGCGACGCGAGTCGCCGTCTGACTACCACGGTACGCCGGCCGCGACGGACCGACCGGTCCGGACCGATCGGCTGCCCTCCTTTTCCGCGCAGTCTCGCGCCGCGAGGAGTCACGCCGTCGTCCGTCAGCAGCACCGCCGGACCGGTCGGTACAGAGTACTACCGGACTGATCGAGACTGCCGTCGATACGCGCCTGACGGGTGACGGAGCACACGGAGTGTGAAAACGGCGACGCGTCGCGGCGACTCGCCTATAGCTCGGGAACGTTCACGTGGAATCCTTCGGAACGGGACTCCACCAGACAGAGGTGATACCCCTGTTTCCGCGAGAGGTTGACGTAGCTCAGCTTCGAGCCGCGGCTCAGCAGGCCCCCGCTGGTCGCCCGCTCGGCTACCTCGAGCGCACCGGGCTCGAAGTAGCTCGAGGTGACGACGACCGCCGCCGCCAGGTCCGGATAGTTCGCCTTGACCGCCGAAGCGGCCTCCTCCATCTCCTCGAGCATGTCCTGGGTCGCGGGCTCGCGCGAGTCGTTCAGGTTCGCGACCAGCAGCGGATTCCCCATCTTGTCGAAGGCGACGACGTCGAAGCGGACCTGATCGGGGACGTCCTCGGTCTCGTCGTCCCGCAGCGAGATCGTCGCGTCCAGTTCGGCGCGGTCGATCTGCGGGATCGCGTCGTAGAGGTCGCCCAGTCCGTCGGCGTTGCCGGTGTCGCGGATCTCGAAGAGGACCGTGTCGGTGAGCCAGTCGACGAACCGGTGTTCCATCGTCCCGGCCAGGAACTCCTCGTAGGGCCGGCCGTCGACGGCGGCGTCGGCCGCGTCGAACCCGGTGTGATGCTCGAGTCGCAGGTTCGCGGCGACGTCCGAACGGTCGCTCTCGCCGCCGTGGGCCGACTCGAGGGTCGGCTGGCTCTTCGAGGCGTATCGGACGAAGAGGTTCGTCTCGGCCAGCGCTCGGTCGGGCGAGAGCTGCGTGCTCGCCGACGGCGTCGATTCGGCGTCGCCGGCGTCGGCCTCGCGGGCCCGCTCCAGTTCGGCCTCGAGTTCCTCGATCCGCGATCGGAGCCGATCGATCGTCGAGGAGAGCTCCTCGTTTTCCGACTGCAGCCGGTCGCGTTCGGCCTCGAGTTCCTCGGCCGCGGCGACGAGTTCGTCCCGTTGCTCCTCGAGCGTCTCGACGCGCGCCTCGAGTTCGGCCACTCGGTCGTCACTGGCGCCGGCGCCGCTCGGTTCGCCGGACGCCGGTCCGGCGTCGCTGCCGGACCCGGCGCCGGCGGCGTCGGATCGCTCCGCCCGCTGCGGCCGGCGTTGCCGGGCAGCGTCGGTCTCTCGCTGCCGACGGGTCGACTGTTGTCGCGTCGACTCTCCGGACGCCTGTCGCCGCTGTCCGTTCCGGTCCGTGTCGGCCTCCGCTTCGCGGCGCGTGCGCGCCTGTTGGGTCGTCTCGGAACGACCGGACGCCCGACTCGAGTCGGCGGACTGGCTGTTGTCCGGATCGATCGACGGGATGCTGCGCGTCTCGCGCCACTGCGCTTCCTGGTCGAACCGTTCGTCGGTCGCTTCCGAGCCGTCGGGTTCCGATTCCGAGGTCGCTGCCGCCGTCGCTCCCGTCGGCTCCGGGCCCGAAGTCGCGGGTTCGGCCGTATCCGCCGCCGTCGGTGCGTCCGCCGTCGCTCCGGCGTCGGCCGCCGCCGAGTCGCCGTCGGCAGCGGACTCCGCGACGTCCTCTTCGGTCCAGGAGATGTCGTTCTGCTCGAGTTGCTGTGCGGCGGCTTCGACCTCGGCGAGGTCGGGTCCGGAGCCGGCGGTGCTCCCCGCCTCGGAGTCGGTATCGGTCTCTGACTCGTCGTCGGACGTCGACGTCCGCTCGTCGTATTCGACGGTCTCGCCTCGAGCTTCGGTCGCCGACGGCTGGGTGCGATCGTCCGACGACGGCCGGTCCGGCTCGGCGGCCGGTCGCTCCGTCGACCCGACCGGATCGGCTGCAGTGGCCGCGTCGACCGGATCGGGTTCGTCACCCGAATCGGTCGCATCGGTCGAATCGGTTCGCTCCGAGTGGACCAGCTCAGTCGCGTCCGTCTGCTCCTCGCCGACGCCCGCGTCCGCTGGCTCCGCGGTCGATCGATCGTCGACGGCACCGACCGACTCGGCCGCCTCGGTCGGCTCCGCGTCGGTGATCCCGTTCGAGGCCGGATCCGAGTCGAGCGTTCCCTCGTCGGTCGCGGTGATACCGGACGGGTCGGTCGACGCCTCGCCGTCGGCCGCGTCCGTCGCGATGTCGTCGATCGACGCGTCGCCGATCGCGACGTCCTCGAGCGGTGCGCTCGCGGTTCCGTCAGCCTCGATCTCCGTCTCGGCGGAGCCGGAATCCGACTTCGACTCCGTGATATCGATCGAGTCGATAGCCGATTCGGTCGGATCGGTGCTCGGCTCGGCCCGCGTCCCGTCCGCGGTGGCGGGGTCCGGTTCCGTCGCGGGACTCGAGCCGTCGGCGGCGGTGTCGGTCGTGCCGCCGGCGTCGCTCGAGTCGGCTCCCGTCCCCGGAACGTCGGTCACCTCGATCTCGACGTCGCGGACCTCGTAGATCCCGACCTCGTCGGCGGCCCGTTCGAACGCCTCGTCGCCGGTGAGGAGGCGGTCGGCGTTCCCGATGTAGGCGGCCGCCATCCGGCGACCGCCGTAGTAGACGGCGTAGTAGTCGCCGCTGAGGACGTTCTCGCTCAGTTCCACGTAGCCCGTAAACGAGCCGCTCTGGAGGGTCTCGTCGACCTCCCGGAGCGGCGTCTCGTTGGTGTAATACTTCGCTCGCGTCTCGCCGCCGTGCTCTTCCATCGTACAGAGCAGCGGGAGCGCGGGATCCGGTGCCTCGTAGCGGGTGCCCGACGCGGCCTCGAAGTCCTCGATAGCGCCATCGACGACCCCGACGACGCGGCCGTTTAGCATGAACAGCCACGTCCCGGCGGCGGCGACGGCTCCGGAGAAGTCGGCGTCAGCGAGATCGGAGAGACCGTCGTAGCCGCCACTGAACGGGCGGGAATCCCATCGTTCGACGCGCTCTTGCGTGCGCGGTTCCATACCACAACAAGCGGGAACCGCACCAAATACGTTTCGCCTAGAGAGTGTTTATTTTTCTTCGATGTTCGCCGCGTCTCGACCGCGGCGGATTCGCACTCAGATTTTGGACTCGGCGTCCTCGGCGAGCTCCTTCATGCGCTTGCCGATCCGGCCGGCGCTCGAGAACTCGTCCTCGCTCATCCCCTTCGCCAGCGCGTTACCGAGCACGAAGACGGCGTGTTTGTGCTCGCTCTTCGATTTGTGGACGTGGGAGGGATCGACGTCCAGCTGGCGGTACGGCTCGAACAGCTCTTCATCGACGTCCTCCCGCTGGGCGAAGTACTCCATGATGACGACGAGTTCTTCGTGTAGCTCGAGGAGTTCGTCTTTATGCATGGTCGCGTATAGGAAGGGTTCGGGCTTAAGCGTTGTGTGCGAGACAGGTACAATACCCGAACGGAGCGCTCAGTCCGTCGATTTCTCCCGATTACGGGCGTCGCGTCGATACCGCCGCGCGGCCAGCGCGAACACCCAGCCGCCGAAGGCGACGGCCGCGACGAACTCGGGGACGGCGAACCACGCCGACGGGTCCGCGGCGCCGGCCCGACTCGCGAGCCAGCCGAGCCAACAGAGCGGATGGGCGATGCCGAGCCAGACGGAGACGAGCCCGAGCCGGGCGTCGCCCTCGAGGACGAGTCCGCTCCCGTAGGTCCACTGTGCGAACGGCGCGAGTCCGAAGAACAGCAGGGCGACCGGTGTGTGGAGTTCGGTGCCGAGGTAGAACGCGTCGTGACCGAGGAAGAAGACGCCGACACCGACCAGCGCGGCGGTGGCCGTCCACAACAGGGCGACGCCGAGGCGCTCGAGGCCGTTCCGGGCCGCCGACCAGAGCCGCCAGCCGAAGGGGACGCCGAGCAGGCCGCCGAGGATCAGCCCGCCGTTGAACAGCGGGAAGGTCCGGGTGCCGTAGCGACCCATGTCCGAGAGGGCTCGAGCGCGCCAGGTGAACGTCTGCGGCGGTGCCAGCAGCGTCGCGAGCGCGATCGCACCGAGGGCGACGACGGGCGCGGCGAGCCCGCACGCCGTCGCGACCCGTCGCCGAGATGGCGCCTCCATCGTTTCGGGATTACGGGAGACGGACATCAAACTGTCCCTCGCAGACGGAATCGGCGGGGCGATTCCGACTCGAGGGAGGGCGGCGAGAAACGACGGTGCGTCGATCGACGGTAGCGGCGGTCGCGGCTCAGTCCGCGGCGGCGTCGGTCGACTCCCCCGAACCGGCCGCGTCGGTGGCCTCGGCCGCGCCGTCGCGGTGATCCGCGGGGAACCAGGCGAGGGCGTGGTCGGCGGTGACGCGGACGGCGACGCGTTCGTCGAGGTCGATCCGGTCGGCGTGGTTGTGCATACACTCGATGGTCTCGCCCGAGTCGAGTTCGACGCGGTAGAGCACGGTCGGCCCGAGATACCGCCGGTAGACGACGCGCCCGTCGGCCTCCCCGTCGGCGGCCGGAGAGGCCGTTACGTCGTCGGGACGGACGAGCAGGTCGACGGTGGTGTCGTCGTACTGGTGGGCGAGCCCGTTGACGTCGTCGCGGCGGACGCGGCCGATAGCGGTGTCGACGCCGTCGCCGCGGACCTCGCCCGCGAGGAAGCTGGCGTGACCGAGGAAGCCGGCGACGAAGCGGGATTCGGGCCGCTGGAAGACCGCCTGTGGCGTGTCGACCTGTTCGATGTCGCCGTCGTTCATCACGGCGACGCGGTCGGAGATCGACAGCGCTTCCTCCTGGTCGTGGGTCACGGAGATCGCGGTAACGCCGGTCTCCGTGATGATCCGACGGACTTCTTCGCGCATCTCGACGCGCAGGTCGACGTCTAAGTTCGAGAACGGTTCGTCGAGCAACAGCAGCTCCGGTTCGGGCGCCAGCGAGCGGGCCAGCGCGATCCGCTGTTGCTGGCCGCCGGACAGCTCGTCCGGATAGGCGTCGCCCTGGGCCTCGAGGCCGACGAGTTCGAGCAGTTCGTCGACGCGGTCGTCGCGTTCTCGCTCGTCCCAGTCCCGGAGACCGAAGGCGACGTTCTCGCGGGCGGTCAGATGGGGAAACAGCGCGAACTCCTGGAAGACGACGCCGACGTCGCGCTCTTCGGGGGGGACGAACCGATCGCTTCCCGCGACGCGATCGCGCTGGAGATCGATCCGGCCGGCGTCGGGCTTCTCGAGGCCGGCGATGAGACGGAGCGTCGTCGTCTTCCCACAGCCGGACGGGCCGAGCAGCGTCAGGATCTCGCCCTCGCGGACCGACAGCGAGAGGTCAGCGATGACCTCCTCGGTGCCGTAGCGCTTGGCGACGCCGTCGAGTTCGAGCACCGCGTCGTTGATCGCGGGATCCGATCGCTGTTCTCCGGCCGCCGTCGTGAGAAGGTGTCCGTTCGCCATAGTTCGACCCTCCGGCGTTCGCCGGTGTCTGTTCGGTTTAGGCGTCCCTAAAACACTTATAGCTGCCGGTCAGTTCCGAGCGATCGGAACTCCCGACCGCTAGAGTTCGACGCCGCTGGGGATCAGGCTGTGTTGGCGGAGCAGGTTGCCTTCGTCGTCGTAGACGAGAAAGGTCCGTTTGTCGTAGGTAACGAAGCTGTCGCCGTCCAGCGTGATTTCGACCTCGTAGCGGCCGTCGTCCTCGGTCGCGTCCTCCCCGTAGCCCCGGGCCGCACGAATGAACTGGAGGACGTCGTCGGCGTCCTCGTTGAGTTCGAGGATGAACTCGCCGGTGACCCGGTTGGTCACGCTGACGACGCCCGCGGTATCGGTACCCAGCGGTTCCTGCAGTCGGAGTGCGACGTCGGTCTCCCTCGCCTCGAGAACGTCGCCGTCGGGGCCGGTAAGGCGCTCGCGAAGCATCGTCTCCGGGCCGGTAAAGTCGATCGACACCGAGGGTTTGCTCGGCTCACCGTCGGTTTCGACCCAGTCGATATTGCTAACGTTTAACGTGAAATGCTCGCGCCTCATTCCGTACCCGTCGCTTCGCACTCACACCGTATCAACGTAACGCACGACTGGTCGACCATTCGTCCGGATCGATCCCGTGACGGCAGCGGTGAGCGTGCCGCCACCGGGTCGCTCGAGCGCGGATCGAACGGCCGTCTCACTTATGCCACTCGCCGCGCGACATGCCACGAGAACGACCCCGCTCGCGAGCCGCGTCGACGCGTGATCCCCGAGCCCGCTCGCGAGTCGAACACAGCAGACAGCATGTCCGACCAGCGCGATACCGATCCGCTCGATCCGACCGCATCCGACGGGAGCGACGGCGGCGGCGGTCGCCTCGAGTCGACGCTCGCGAGCGCGCGCCGAACGCTCCGTCGACTCCGCGAGACGCTGCAGGGCTCGGAGATCAGGCTGACGAACTACGACCCGTCGGTGCACGGCCCGCTGGTCGCCTTCGACGGAATCGACGGCCTCGAGGAGGTCGACCGGTACTGGGTCGACGCGCCGTTTTCGTTCGTCACCATCGGCCACGATCCGGACGCGAACCAGCACCGCTACCACACCGTCGAGCCCGCGTTGCGGGACGACGAGGCGAGCCTGCTCGAGACGCTGTTCGAGGACGTTCGCGACCCCCTGATCTACCGCGAGGACGAACGGAGCGGAGCCGCGAAGCGACGAGTCGGCTGTGCTAGTGGCGCCGATCACGCGAGCGGGACGCGGAACGCGACCCGAGAAAACGACGTCGAGACGCTCCTACGGGAGACGATCCGCGAGTACCTCGAGCGCTACGGCGCCGAGATCGATACGGCGACCTTCTATCGGCTCTTCTACTACGTCCACCGCGACTTCCGGGGGTACGGGCGACTCGAGCCGATCATGCACGACCCCCACGTCGAGGATATCTCGTGTGACGGCTACGACCTCCCGATCTTCGTCTACCACGACGAGCACACCGACGTCGAGACGAACGTCTCCTTCGGGGCGGACGAACTCGACGACTTCGTCGTGCGCCTCGCCCAGCACTCGGGGCGGCACATCTCCATCGGCGACCCGATGGTCGAGACGACGCTGCCCGACGGCTCGCGCGCGGAACTGGCGCTCGGCCGGGAGGTGACCCCGCGCGGCTCGGCCTTCACCGTCCGGAAGTACGCCGACGAGCCGTTCACGCCGATCGATCTGCTCGAGTACGGCACCTTCAGCGTCGAACAGATGGCCTACCTCTGGCTGGCGATCGAACACAACAAGAGCCTGATCTTCGCCGGCGGGACGGCCTCGGGGAAGACGACGAGCATGAACGCCGTCTCGATGTTCGTCCCGCCGCGCGCGAAGATACTGACTATCGAGGACACTCGCGAACTCCAGCTCTCCCACGACAACTGGCTCTCCTCGGTCACTCGCGAGCGGCTCCACGAGGGGACGGACGTCACGATGTACGACCTGTTGCGATCGGCCCTGCGCCACCGCCCCGAGTACATCGTCGTCGGCGAGGTCCGCGGTGACGAGGCGATCACCCTCTTTCAGGCGATGAACACCGGCCACACCACCTACTCGACGATGCACGCCGACTCGGTCCAGACGGCGATCAATCGCCTCGAGAACGAGCCGATCGGCGTCCCGCGCCCGATGGTCGGCAGCCTCGACATCCTCTCGGTCCAGACGCTGACTCGCCTCGACGACGGCCGCGTCCGCCGGAACAAGGTGCTCGCCGAGATCGACGGCGTCGACCAGCGGACGGGCGAACTCGACTACTCGACGGCCTTCACCTGGGAGGGCGACACCGACACGTTCCGGTCGTCGGGCAGCACCGTTCTCGAGGAGATCCGGGACGACCGCGGCTGGAGCCAACGAGAGCTCCTCGCAGAACTCGAGCGCCGCGAACGCTTCCTCGAGTACCTGCAGGCGAACGGGATCACCGACTACCGGCGCTTTACCGCGCTGGTCAACGAGTACTACGCCGACCGAGAGGGGATCCTCGAGCGGATCGACGCGGCGGACGTCGATGTCGAAACAGAGACCGACTCCGACCGGCCGTCCGGACTCGATACCGATCGACCGTCTCGAATCGACGCGGGCCGGCTGTCCGGGCCCGATACCGACCGACCGATCGAGACCGACGGGCCCTGACTACCGTGATTCCGTCGAACTTCCTGCCGCTCGCGGTCGCCGCGCTCTGTTGTGCGCCGATCCTCGCCGCCGGATGCCACGACGGCGTCGACCGTCGGCTGACGCGGGCCGCGATCGGCCTGTTCGGCGGCTACGTCGACGAGTTCCGCGACGAACACCCCGATAGGCAGGCGGCGCTCCGGGCCGCCCACGTGCCGGTGACCTACCGCGAGTACGGTGCGAAGACGGTTCTGTACGCCGGGCTGTTCGCGATTCTGGGCTCGGTACTGGGCATCTACGTCGGCTGGGGACTGCTGCTCGCGCTCTCGGTCGACCCCGAGACGCTCCGGACGGCGTTGCCGAGCGCCCTCGCGTTCCTCGCGAACCTCGGCGGCCTCCCGACGCTGTCGCCGGCCGAACTGTTCGGCCTGTTGCTGGCCTCCTGTCTCACGCTCGGGGCGGTCGCCGCCGGCGGAACGTACTGGGCCCGCTGGTGGTACCCGCGCTACGTCGCCGACGAGCGCGCCCGACGGATCGAGACGGCGCTGCCCTCGACGGTCGCCTTCCTCTACGCCCTCTCGCGCAGCGGCATGGCGTTCCCGAAGGCGATCCGGATCGTCGCCGCCCACGAGGCGACCTACGGTGAGGCCGCCGCGGAGTTCGACGTCGCGGTTCGCGACATGGACACCTTCGGCGTGGACGTCGTCACCGCCCTCCAGACGATGGGCCGGCGGTCGCCGAGTCCCCAGTTCCGCGAGTTCACCGAGAACCTGGTCAGCGTCCTCCGGAGCGGCCACAGCCTCTCGGCGTTCCTCGAGCGCCAGTACCGCGCCTATCAGGAGGACGCCCAATCCCAGCAGGAACGGACGCTCGGACTGCTCTCGACGCTCGCCGAGGCCTACGTGACGGTGCTGGTCGCGGGCCCGCTCTTCCTCATCACGATCCTCGTCGTCATCGGAATCGCCGTCGGCGACACGCTCGAGCCGCTGCGGGCGCTGATCTACCTCGTCCTGCCGTTCGGGAACCTCGCGTTCGTGATCTACCTGGGCGTCGTCACGGAGAAACTGACGCCCGACTCGACGGCGACGGACTCGAGCGACGCTCCGTCACCGGCGTTTCCGGGAGACGTCGGTCGCGGGGCGCGGGCCGACGGCGGGACCGTCGGCTCCGGCAGCGCCGGTTCCGACGTTCACCCGAACGTCGAACGGCTTCGGTACTACCGCCGGCTCCGCGGCCTCCGCGAGCGGTTCGGGAACCCGATCCGAACGATCCGCGAGCGCCCGGCGCTGTCGCTCGCGATCACCGTCCCGATCGCCCTCGCGGGAGCGCTCTGGCAGTTGCCGGCGGCGCTCGAGGACGGCGTCGACGTCGCGGCGGTCGACGACGCCATCGCGGTCGGGCTGCTGGTCGTCCTGGTCGGCTTCGCGATCCCGTACGAGTTCCGCCGCCGCCGGATCGACGCCGTCGAGGCGGCCGTCCCGGACCTGCTCGACCGGCTCGCGAGCGTCAACGAGGCCGGGGCGTCGCTGGTCTCGGCGGTCGACCACGTCCGCGGCTCGGAGTTGGGGCCGCTCGGGATCGAAGTCGACCGCGTCTGGGCGGACGTCCAGTGGGGCGCCGACCTCCAGACCGCGTTCGCCCGACTCGAGCGGCGGGTGCGAACCCGGACGACCGCCCGCGTCGTGACCCTGCTCACCGAGGCGATGAACGCGAGCGGGAACCTCGCGACCGTCCTCCGGATCGCCGCCCGGCAGGCCGCGGCCGACCGGCGCCTCGAGCGCGAGCGCAGGCAGACGATGGTCGAGTACACCATCGTCGTCTACGTCTCGTATCTGGTGTTCCTGTTTATCATCACGGTGCTCACGGCGTTCCTCCTGCCGAACCTGCCCGCCGAGGGGGCCGACGCCGCGACGGACACCGGCAGGTCCACCGTCGACGGACTCGGTGGGTTCTCGGCGTCCGACCGCGCGACCTACGACGCGGTGTTCTACCACGCGACGCTCGTTCAGGGCCTGTTCTCGGGGCTGATCGCCGGCCAGTTGAGCACCGGCGATATCGGGAGCGGAGCGAAACACGCCGCCGTCATGGTCGGCCTGTCGATCCTCCTCTTCGCCGTCGTGGTCTGAAATTCTGACGAGACGGCGTCTCGTTGTCCTCGCAGAAGCGTTGCTCTCGCCCAACGGCGGCCGCTTCGGGCCCGTCCGCGGTGGCCAGACCAGTCAGCCGGCACGGGCGGGACTGAAAGGGGCGAGCCGCTGGCGCCGGCGCCAGCGGCTCAGGGCTTTCGGTGGGACTGAAAGGGGCTGCCACGCTCGATCCTGAACGGTCGAGCGTGGCAGGGGCGTTCGTGTTGCGAACGGTTTTTGCGCGTTCCCCGACGAAAGCCGACGATGGCCGAGGAACGGGAGTCCGAACTCGAGGGTGCCGACGACGCGCCGCGACGCGCGGCCGTCCGCGACACCTACGACCGCATCGCCGACCACTTCGCGTCCACTCGAGAGTACGCCTGGCCCGAAGTCGAGGCGTTCGTCGAGACGGTCGCCGACGACCTCGAGGCAGAGACGGACGGGAGCGGTTCCGCGGTCGGCCTCGACCTCGGCTGTGGCAACTGTCGGCACGCCGAACTGCTGGCCGGCCACTGCGGGACCGTCGTCGGCCTGGACGCCAGCCGGGGCCTCCTCGAGACCGGTCGCGAACGCGCTCGCGAGCGCGCGTTCGCGGTCGCGCTCTGCCAGGGCGACGCCGGGCGGCTGCCGCTGGCCGACGATCGCATCGACGTCGCGGTCTACGTCGCGACGCTGCACCACCTGCCGACCCGGCGCGCTCGTCGCGACAGCCTCGACGAACTCGCGCGGGTCCTCGCGCCGGGCGGCCGCGCCCTCGTCAGCGCGTGGTCGACCGCCCACGACCGCTTCGACGCCGACGAGGGGTTCGACACGACCGTCGAGTGGACGCTTCCCGGCGGCGAGACCGTCGACCGCTTCTACCACATCTACGCTCCGGACGAGTTCGAGGCCGCCCTCGAGGCGAGCGCGCTCGAGGTCGTCGACTGGGAGCTCTCGAGCGGAAACTGTTACGCGACGGTGACGGCCGCCGCCGAATCACCGTAGCCCGAACACGATCGGCCGAGAGCGGCCGGTACGGCCGCCGATCGTCCGTTTATGGTCGGTCGATGAACTATCTCTGGTCCGGTTTTCGGCGGAACGCCAGTAGTTATCGCCGCTCGAAATCGATTGTGAATACTCCTCATGGAATCCGGAAAATCGGGCCGTTCCCGACAGCACGGTAGAGATTACGGTTTCATTGAACGTCGTCTGTGTAAAATTTGGAGCGAACGAAACTGTGGCTCGATCCGTAATTCCGTGAATCGCCGTTTGGCTTTATACGGCCTTCGTCCCCAGCCCCGGACGCGCTATGACGCGACTCACGCGACGCTCGACGCTGCAGCTCGCAGGCGCATCGCTCGTCGCAGCTACCGTCCCCGCGGCCGCGTCGGCATCCGAAGACGGCTGGACGGCCGTCGAGACCCCCGTCGACAGCACTCTCCACGACGTCGCGTACACGGTGACGAACGCCCACGCGGTCGCGGAGGGCGGCACTGTGCTCGAGCGGACCGAGACCGGCTGGGAGGTCGTCCTGCAGGGCGGTCCGACCGGCAACGGGAACGACCTTTACGGAGTCGCCGTCACGGACGGCGTCTCCGCGAGCGACGCGAGCGGAGGCTCGTCGGACGAGTCCGACGGCGGCGAGCGGCTCTGGATCGTCGGCGCCAGCGGCGCGATCGGCGAGTACGACGTCACCACCGGCAACCTCGTCGATCGCTCCGCGCCGAACGACTACACGGCCAACTTCAACGATATCGCCGTCACCGGCCCCGCGGGCGACGCGGACGTCTACGTCGCCGACGACTCCGGCTCGATCCACTACAGCTTCCAGAACGGCGAGGAAGGCACCTGGGAGTATGTCGTCCCCGGCAGCGGCTCCGGCCTCAAGGCCATCGAGTTCTTCGACGACCGCGCGGGTCACGCCATCGATACCAACGGCCGCGTGTTCGCCACCGACGACGGCGTCACCTGGAACCCCATCGGTATCGAGGACGCCGACGCCACGTTCTACGGCCTCGACAGCGACGCCGCCGACGATGTCACCGTCAGCGGCGGTAACGCCTCGATCTTCGAGTACGACGGTAGTTCCGCGAGCGACGCGAGCGGAACCTCGTCGGACGAGGGCACCGAGTCCGACGGTGGGCAGTGGGTCCCCGAGAGCCTCGGCGACGCCGACCTCGTCGACGTCGAGACCGACGGAGATACCGGCTACACCGTCGGTAGCGGCGGCGTCATCTTCGAACTGTCTGGCGGTGAATGGACCCTGAACCAGACGCCCGTCGGCGAGAACCTGCAGGCCGTGGCCGACGGTTCCGTCGCCATCGCCGTCGGTTCCGGCGGGACCGTCCTCGAGCGGTAGTCCGCTTCGTCCCCACGCTTCCGACTGCTCCCTCGATTCCCTCGATTTCGTTTTCACTGTCGGTCCTCCTTTTAGACCTGCGCTGTCCGAGTTCTCGATCGCTCGAGCGAGTAGGCCCTCGTTCGGTGGCCTGCCAGTCACCACCACGAGACGAGGAAAAAGGAAGAGTCATAAACGAGGCGCCGGAATGGGAGACTGCGCGCGGATGGTCTAGTGGTAGGACCTGAGCCTTCCAAGCTCATGGCCCGGGTTCAAATCCCGGTCCGCGCATTTCTGCTGCGAGCAAGACCGCGAGCGGCAGAAATCGGAAGAGGGATTTGAAGCACGCGAGTCGCAGCGCGAACGTAGTGAGCGACCGTCTCGCAGTCGGGTTCAAATCCCGGTCCGCGCATCCCGCGACTTCGCCGCGGACAGCACTTTTCGGCTGACTCACGGATGAAACAGACATGCGTCCGAACGCTCAGTCCGTGGGTTCCCCACACCGATTCCGACGGTGTATAGCGATTTCGAGAACCTGCCAAGCTCATTCCCGGAGGGCAGCTGTGACGGACATTCCGGTCGTGACCGAGCCGACAGCAAACGTGCGTACGGATCGAAAGCTAACTGATTACTGCGAATACAAGCGCGGCTTATCCAGTGGCTCGAGACTGTCGGGAAGAATCCAAAGAAGCGTGAAGGCTACGCAGAGCAGACCGTTCGAAACGTCACCTACCATATCGACCGATTTCACCGCTGGAAGTAGGACTACGTGTTATAATTATGAATCTGACCAGTGACAACGAGAGCATCAAAAAATGGCGCGAATGAGTAAGTCTGTCAATTAGAGACGGGATCACATGCCGGATCCAGTTCGCATGTCGTCATCTTTGTCGTCGAAGGGGAAGTCGTCTCCGAAGTCAATTTCGACATCTTTGTCGTTGAAGGGGAAGTCGTCCCCGAAGTCGATTTTGTGCTTATCGTCGTGCTTGTCGTCGTACTTCTCCTTGTCGTGCTTATCGTCGTGCTTGTCGTCGTACTTCTCCTTATCGTGCTTATCGTCGTGTTTGTCCTTGTCGTCGTGTTTGTCTTTGTCGTGCTTGTCGTCGTGTTTGTCTTTGTCGTCGTGTTTGTCCTTGTCGTCGTGTTTGTCTTTGTCGTGCTTGTCGTCGTGTTTGTCCTTATCGTCGTACTTCTCCTTGTCGTGCTTGTCCTTGTCGTGTTTGTTGTCGTAGTCGTGTGCGACCACGCCGCCCGCGAACAGCACGCTACCGATCACTACTACTGCCAGTACAATCGAGAGTGCACGTTTCATTGTTCAATCACCGTGTCAGGCAACAGAGGCTATAGTAGGGAACATCCCTCGTATGACGGTGCTGTTGCTCATCACGAGGGAGTTGCAATTTCCCTTTGTGGCGTGTTGCCCGGTTATTACCGTCACCGGAGATCTATTTGAATCCGGCAAGTAGTTTCGATTGAACCCTGAGATTAGAGCGGCCGATAGCTCTGTTTATCGATTTAGATTCAGTTTCACTGCCGATATAGAAGAATTTCCCCTCGTTTCGGCAACATTATCGAGAGTTCTCATCGCTACTTTTGACAGGAAATATCCGTGCTCTTGCTGCCAAAATATCTCGAATTGGAATTATTAGTTATAAATATGACCTGGTATGGGGTGAAACTAATACTGGAAATTCTTCGCTAAGCCTGTTTATTATAAACTATCAATAGTCAACAGAGAGAGCGTCCCTACTGTCGGTTCGAAAATGATTCTTATCGCTAAAGGAGGGCAAATCCCCAACGTAATGAATGACTATTATTTGTATAAAAATTGATTCAGTACACTCAGGTCGATAGTTCGAGATGAAATGAACCGATGCGCGAGACGCGCCTTGCGAATTCGTGCACTGCTCCTACCTGACTGACGGCTCGAGCGACGGATATGAGCGAGTCCGCGACCAGATACGCCGAGGGCGACGAGGTGGCGACGCCCGACGGGCGCGGCGTCGTCGCGGCAGTACTCACGGACGACTTCGAGTTCCCACAGAACGGCGACGAGGACGACTACGCGACCGTCGAGGCCAGCGACGACCGTCCGGCGTACGTCGTCGGCCTCGAGGCGGTCGGCTCGGCCGTCTACCGCGCTTCGAGCCTGCAAGCCAGCGCCCTCGAGGACGCCGACGCCACCGAACCGACCGACGGCGACGCGCTGACCGACGTCGTCGACGAGGACGTCACCGGGCTGGACGACCTGCCGGCGGGCTGGGATCGGGACAGCGTCCTCGAGTACTGGTCGTCGATCGGCGGTTCCTGGGAGGCGTGTACCGCGGACCTGACCGACGAGTTCGACGAGGAGCGAGCGAAACAGCTCTGCTCGGCGATGAAAGACGAGGTGTTGCGGACCCAGCGGTGGCGGAATCGGTTCTAGCCCGTCCACTCGGAATCGCCTCGAGTCGTCCAGCGACGATCGAGCCGTCAGTCGACGCTGTCTCGAAGCGCTTCCTCCAGTTCCGCGACGAGCGCCGCGTCGTCGGTCCAGTAGCCCTCGAAGGTCCCGTCCGCTCGCTCTCGCGCCACCAGGCCGCTGGTCCGGAGTTCGTCACCGTCCCCGTCGAAGGTGATCGCCCAGAACTCGCCGATCTCCGGTCCGGCGTCGGCGTGAATCGTCACGCCGGGGATCGCCGGTCGCTCCCAGTCGTCGGCGATGTAGACGTGGACGTCCAGCGCCGACTCCCCGGCGAGGCGGACGTACACGGGCGCCATCGCCTCGAGCGCGGCCGCTCGCTGAAAGCTGACCCGGAGGGTGCCGCCGCCGACGCGCCAGGCGCGGGCCTCGATCTCGCGGCTGATCGCGAGCAACTGTCGCCGGTCGAGCGCGCGCCAGACCGTCGCCTCGAAGACCTCGATCACGCGGCGATAGGCGGCGTCGGCGTCCGTCTCGTCCCAGGGGGCGACGATCGGCGGCTCGAGGAACTCGCGGGCGGCCTCGAGTCCGATCGCGGCGACGAAATCGCCGGTTTCGCGGCTCGCGTGTCGATTTCCAGCGGTCACTCCCCGTTCGTCCTCGCGACTCGCGTATCGCTGCTCGCTCTCGCGGACGACGAGAAACCCCTGATCGGCCGCCGCCGCGGCCGGAAGCGGTCGGTAGTCGACGGCGTCGACCCCCGTCTCCGTCTCGATTCGGTCGACGATCGCGGGTCGCGGCGGGGGCGCGTAGACGGTAACCGTCCGCGTGGGCGCCTCGAGTCGGTCGAAGTAGTCCGAGAGCGTCATTGGTGGCGTTCGAACGGTAGCGTCGGCGGTCTCGAGGCACCGTCCCGGCGTCGCCCGCTCACGGGCCGGTCTCCGCCGCGCAGGCTCGCGCGGCCAGTTCCCGGATCGGTTCGGGGCAGGACTCGAGCGAGACCCGATCGGTTTCCTCGTCGTGGATCACGATGTCGGCGTCGACCAGGTGCGGGACGTGGAGCTGCTTGAGTCGCAGATACCGCTGGTTCCGACACCGCGGCTCGATGACCCGTCCGTCGGTGGCGTGGTTCCAGGCGGTGACCACGTCGGCGAGCTCCGACAGCGACGCCGTCTCGTGCTCGAGCAGGAAGTAGAGGACGAGCCGGCGATCCCGCTCGCGAAGCGCCAGAAAGGCGTCGTCGAGCAGGCCCGGGTTCACGGTCGGATCGGCCGACGACTGTTCGCGATCCATGCTCGTAGATGTTACTCGTGATTGCCGTGTTAGCTCTTTCCCCTGTTTGTGTCGGTAATAGCCACTGTCAGGGGACGATG
The DNA here is from genome assembly GCF_037914945.1 of Haloterrigena sp. KLK7. Taxonomy (NCBI): domain Archaea; kingdom Methanobacteriati; phylum Methanobacteriota; class Halobacteria; order Halobacteriales; family Natrialbaceae; genus Haloterrigena; species Haloterrigena salinisoli. The sequence continues at coordinate 430,747 of NZ_CP149787.1, read as the reverse complement.
GTCGAGACGGGGCACTGCCGATTGCGGAGCGGACGCGAGCGGCGGAACCGTCGTGTGGACGGAGCGAACGTCGGTACGCAGTCGACGAACCCTTAGTGGCTGGCGTTCGAACTGGCGGGCGTGGAGTACGACCTCCTGGGCTGGCCGTCCGACGGACCCAAGCTCCGACTCGATCACGAGCGGTTCAGCTACGCCGGTAAGTTCGTCATGACCAACACCGGGAAGGCGGTGGCCCGAACTGACGACGGCGAACTCGTCGCCGCCGTCGCGTTCAACGAGGACCGCACCGACGAGTCGACGCTCTGGTTGCGCTACGTCACCGTCGCCCGCGACCGGCGCGGCGAGGGGATCGGTCCCGAACTGCTCGCTCGCGTCCGCGACCGCGCGCTCGAGCGGGGCTACGAGCGCCTCCGGATCGCCGTCAACAACCCCTTCGCCTACGAGGCCCTCTACCGGTCCGGCTTCGCCTACACCGCGGAGACGACCGGCATCGCCGAACTGGTCCTCGAGCACCCGTCGCCCGTCGACGACGCGGCCGATCCCGGCGGCGAACCGGACGCGCGAGAGCGCTACCAGGCCGGTCTCGAGGAGTTCCGCGAGCGCGACCTCTCCGACGAAGAGGAGGAGTTCCTCGCGTCTCGAGAAGAAAGCGAACCGCCGGGCCTCGAGTCGCGCGACTAGAGAACGGAACGCCTCACTTTCACTCTCGGCGCGCGGGGCTGCGGCGAGCGTGAGCGAGACGCAGCACGAATCGCGAGGGATGAGCGAACGAGCCTGCGAGTGAGCGTTAGCGCGGAACCGAAGGTTCCGCGAACCATGCTCGCGGGCCGACGGCCCGCGATCAGAAATCGGCTGGGGAGGGTGTGGCAATCCCCGTTGCACGGTAGTGAGGTCCCGATAGCGCAATTTCGAATGGAGACACGCGTATCGGGATCAGAACTGCTGGGACCGGATTCGACTCGAAACGTTCTGTGACCGTGGCAAGAAGGAGCTGCCGCGTCCTCCCCAATCGATTCGCTCGCACGACGGTATCGATCGATCCTCGCTTTCGTTCACGGCTCACTTCGTTCACCGTCTTCTCACGGGCGTTCCCCGCCCGTTCTCACGGTTCGGGGACCGAAGGTCCGCGCTATTCACCCTCGAGGCGCTCACGCTGTTCGTCCCTCGCGTTCCTCGAACCCGATCGACAGCGCGCACCACCGCACGCCGGTTTCGCAGTCTCGAGTCGCTGTTCTCGGTCGGTACTGATCGGTTCGCGAGTAGTCGGACGAGCGCGGAGCGATCCGCTCGGAAGCCAATGATACAAATCCCAGTCCGCCCAAGGAAGCGGTAATGGGAAACGCTGCACTGCGGGACATCGCCGTCATCGAGGAGATCCCCTTCTCGGACATCGAGGGCGTCGTCGCCGTCGACGCGCACAACTGGCTCTACCGCTACCTGACGACGACGGTCAAGTGGACCGATAGCTCGAAATACACCACGGCCGACGGCACCGAGGTCGCTAACCTCGTCGGCATCGTGCAGGGTCTCCCCAAGTTCTTCGAGAACGACATCACGCCGGTGATGGTCTTCGACGGCGGCCCCTCCGAGCTCAAGGACGACGAGATCGAGTCCCGCCGCGACCAGCGCCGAACCTACGAGGAGCAACTCGAGGTCGCCCGCGAGGAGGGCGACGAGGTCGCCATCGCGCAACTCGAGTCCCGGACCCAGCGGCTGACGCCGACGATACAGGAGACCAGCCGCGAACTCCTCCGACTGCTCGACGTCCCGGTCGTCGAGGCGCCGGCGGAGGGCGAGGCCCAGGCGGCCCACATGGTCCGTCGCGGCGACGCCGACTACGTCGGCTCGGAGGACTACGACGCCCTCCTCTTCGGCTCGCCCCGGACGCTGCGCCAGCTGACGAGCAAGGGCGATCCGGAGCTGATGGACCTCGAGGCCACGCTCGCCCACCACGACCTCACCCTGGAGCAGTTGATCGACGCGGCGATCCTCATCGGGACGGACTTCAACGAGGGCGTCTCCGGGATCGGCCCGAAGACGGCGATCTCGGCGATCACCGAGCACGGCGATCTCTGGAGCGTCCTCGAGGATCGGGGCGCACACATCGAGTACGGCGACCGCGTTCGGCAGCTGTTCCGCGACCCCGACGTGACCGACGAGTACGAGTTCGACACGGACCTCGACCCCGACCTCGAGGCCGCCCGGGAGTACGTCTGCGAGGAGTGGGCGGTCACCGAGAGCGAGGTCGAGCGCGGCTTCGAGCGCATCGAGGAGAGCGTCTCGCAGACGGGACTGGACCGCTGGACCTGAACTGACCGACGGTGCCTCGAGTCCGCCGAAGACCGCGTCCCGAACTCGAGTCGAGCGGCGTTCGGGACTCGGGGTCGCGGTCGCGTCCGTCTCGATTCACCGGGCGTCCCGCTTCGGGAGCGTGATGTAGAACGTCGACCCCGCGCCGCGTTCGGACTCGACCCGGATCTCGCCGCCGTGGTTCTCGGCGATCTCCTGGCACAGCGAGAGGCCGATCCCGGTGCCCGGATACTCGTCGTCGTGGTGGAGGCGCTTGAACACCTCGAAGATGCGGTCGGTCTTCTCCGACTCGATGCCGATCCCGTTGTCGGCGACCGCGAACTCCCAGCGATCGTCCCGATCTGCGGCGGTCACCTCGACGCGCGGAACCGCGCTCTCGTTGTACTTGATCCCGTTCGAGACGAGGTTGCTGAACAGCTGCTCGAGCTGTTCGACGTCGGCGCTGACCGTGGGTAGCGAGTCGACGAGGATCTCGGCGTCGTTCTCATCGATCCGTACCTGTAGGTCGTCCTGAACGCGATCCAGCACCTCGGTACAGTCGACCGGCTCGAACTCGCCGTCGGCGTGTTCGACCCGGGAGAACGCCAGCAGATCGTCGATCATCTCGCGCATCCGATCGGCGCCGTCGACCGCGAAGTCGATGAACTCCCGGGCCTCGGTGTCGAGGTCGTCTCTGTATCGGTTCTCGAGCAGTTGCAGGTAGCTCGAGACCATCCGCAGGGGCTCTTGCAGGTCGTGGCTGGCGGCGTAGGCGAACTGCTTGAGCCGATCGTTCGACTGCTGGAGTCGTTCGACCGTCTCCTCTAAGTCCCGTTCGTACTGCTGGCGGTCGAGTTCGTACTTCACCCACTGGCCCATCAGGTGATGGAGCGTGCGTTCGGCCTCCGAGAACTCCTCGCGGGGCTCGGTCGAGACGAACCAGAAGGTCCGATCGGGGCTGCCCTCGATCTCGAGGTGGGTGCCGAGATACGCCCGGACGCCGAAGCGCTCGTAGCACAGTTTGCCGTCGTATCCCCGTTCGACGGGATCGGTGATCGTACAGGTCCCCTCCTCGTCTACTGGCGCCCGGCAGTACGTCTCCGAGAGGGGATACGGCTCGCCCGGCGTGAGGTACTCGTGGTCGCCGTTCGTCGTCTCGACCTCGAACCGATCGGTCTCCGGATCCACCGTCGCGATACCGCCCAGTTCCATGTCGAACCGCTCACAGCCGAGCTCCAGGACCGCCTCGAGCTGCTCGTCGAACGACCGGTCCGGATCGGCGGTGATCTCGTACAGTTCGCGCTGGGTCCGCTCGTCCCGCCGGCGCTCGAGTTCGGTGCTGACCCACTGGCTGATCAGGTCGATGAACGTGTACTCCGTCTCGGTGAACGAACCCTCTCGGGGCGTCTCCGAGCCGAAACACAGCGTTCCGAATCGTTCGCCGTCGACCTCCAGCGTCGTCCCGAGGAAGGCGTCGAGCCCGTACGTGTCGTAGGCGGGATCGCCCTCCCAGCCCGCGTCGGCGGCGTCGGCGACGCTGATCGACTCGCCCGCCTCGACGACCTTCTTGCAGTACGTTCCCGACAGCGAGCCGCCGCCGCCCGTCCGAATCCGGTCGTGCGAGCCGACGGCTTCGACGATCTCGAAGCGATCGGTCTCGGCGTCGATGGCGGTGAAGTAGCCGACGTCGCAGCCGAACCACTCCCGGCCGTGCTCGAGCAGCCGTTCGATCTTCGACGCGAAGGTGAGGTCGGGGTCCGACGTGATCTGGTAGCTCGTTCGCAGGAACGCCTCGCGCCGTCGGCGCTCGAGTTCGGTGCTGATCCACTGGCCCATCAACTCGAGGAACGTCCGCTCGGCCTCGGTGAACGGCCGATCTCGTGGCTCCGTATCGTAGAACCAGAACGTGCCGTAGGGTTCGGTGCCGGCGGTAACCTGAATGCCGAAGTAGGTCGCGAAGCCGAACTCCTCGAAGACGGGATCGTCGTCCCAGCCGGCGTCGACGACGTCGGGGACGGCGGTCGGCTCGGCCCAGGCCATCGCCTGCCGGCAGAAGTTCCCCTCGGTGGGCTGGATGGGCAACTCGCCCTCGAGGTCGCCCATGTCGGGGCCGACCGTCACTTCCGCCCGGAAGTTGTCGTCCCAGGTCGGGAGGTGGGCCAGCGCGCCGCCTCTGAGGTCGAACCGCTCACAGCCCAGTTCCAGCAGCCGTTCGACCCGTTCCTCGAAGGAGCGGTCGGCGTCGGCCGTCGTCTCGTAGAGTTCGCGGAGGTAGTTCCTGTGCTCGCGGACTGCTGCCCTCGCGTCGGCACGCTCGTTCACCGTCCGTATCATCCGGTCGACCGTCGCCGCCGGGTCCTCGCCGTCGAAGAACGTCTCGGGGGGCGTGTAGTAGAAGTTCTCAGAAATCGCCCCGTCCGAGACGAGCCGTGGATGCGTCTTGATGACGTCTTCCAGAACGGGCGCGGGGAACCGCTTCCGGTCGTACTGACAGAGCACGGCGCAGTTCTCGCCGCGAAGGCGCTCGTTCACCCGCGCTTCCAGCGCCATGAACTCGTCGGCCGCTTCGGACGCCCGCAACAGCCACGTCTCCTCGGCGGTCACCCGAGCTCCCTCGAAGTCGACCGTCGACTCCTCGGCGAACGTCTCGAGCAGCTCCAGCGATCCCTCGAGATCCAACGAGCCGTCCCGGAGATAGGCGTCTTCGGTGTCGTGAATCACCAGCGCACCGCTTTCGAGCGCCTCGTCGACGTCGACGCCGGCGTCGCGAAGCGCCTCGAGAATCTCGTCCCGGCCGGTCTCGTCGGCGAGATACAGACACCGCTCGCCGGCCTCGAGCCCCTCCCGGACGAACGGAATCACGGCGTCGAACTGCTCGCGCCGACTCTCGTAGAGGAGCGCGAGGTGGTCGCCCGAGTGGTCGTGATCGTCGGTCGGCTCGACCGGGTCGCGAAACACAGTACTCCGTTCCGACGCCTCGAGTCCCGTCCGTCGGTCCGAAGCGCGTCGCCGGTCGTTTCGCTCGACCTCGTTGCTCATCGATCCCCCATACTCGGTCGACGACTAAAAGGTCTGTACCGCCGAGCGCGATTCCGCCGGCGGCGGTCGACGCGCCGTCGTCGCTTGCCGGTAGCACCTAGTTCCGGCAACACGGTTGCCGGACGCAGGGTTAAAAGATCGAGCGTCCCTCCGCTCGAGCGATGAAGGCCTACGAAGTCCAGGACGCCACGAGTGACTACTCCGGCATCGTCGAAGTCGAACGCGACCGTCCCGAACCGGCGGCCGACGAGGCGCTCGTCGAGATTCGCGCCGCCTCGCTCAACTACCGCGATCTGTCGATCGCCCACGAGGACCGCGTCTACCCCGGCACGGAACTGCCGGTCGTCCCGCTGTCCGACGGCGCCGGCGAGGTCGTCGCGGTCGGCGACGACGTCGAGCGCCTCTCCGAGGGCGACCGCGTCGCGACCCCATTCGCCCCCGACTGGGTCGACGGCCCGGTCGCGCCCGAGAAGATCGAACGGACGACGGGCGGCAACACCGACGGCGCGCTTGCCGAGTACGCGACGTTCCCCGCCGACAGTCTCGCGGTGCTCCCCGACACCCTCTCGTACGAGCAGGGGGCCACGCTCACCTGCGCCGGACTGACCGCGTGGCGCGAGCTCCACGAGGAGGGCGATCTGACCGCCGACGAGACCGTCCTGGTACTGGGCACCGGCGGCGTCTCGACGTTCGCGCTGCAGTTCGCGACGATGCAGGGCGCCGACGTCTTCGTCACCTCCTCGAGCGACGAGAAACTCGAGCGCGCCCGCGAGTTGGGCGCGACCTGGACGCTCAACTACGAGGAGACGCCCGAGTGGGGCGAGGCCGTCCAGGAGGCGGTCGGCGGCGTCGACCACGTCGTCGAGGTCGGCGGCTCGGGAACGCTCCAGCGGTCGATCGAGGCCGCGGCCTTCGACGGACACGTCCACCTCATCGGCGTCCTCTCCGGACCGGACGGTCGGGTTCACCCCAACCCGATCCTCCTGAAGGGGCTCACCGTCAAGGGATCGATGGGCGTCGGTAGCCGCGCGATGTTCGACCGGATGAACAGCGCGATCGAAGCCGCGGACCTCGAGCCGGTGATCGACCGCACCTTCGGCTTCGACGAGGTCCGCGAGGCCTACCGGTACGTAGAGGCCGGCGAGCACCAGGGCAAGGTCGTGATCTCGCTCGAGTAACGCTCGACCGGCCGACCGTCACCGATCCCGCCGGAACCGATCCGGAACGAACTCCCGGGAGGCGAAGCCGACCGCATTGCCGACGCCGCCGACACCGGAGAGGTAGCCGACGCCGACGCTCGCCTTCAGCGCCTTCGCGGGCCGTCCCGTGAGGACGCGGGAGCCGACCGTCGCGACCGCGTCGTCGCCGACGCTGACGACCCAGCCCGGCGACTCGAACCGGAACGCCTCGAGGTCGGGCTCGAACGTCTCGACGCCGTCTCGGCGCGCGTCGACGAGTCGCCCGATGTTCTCGGCCGCCGTCCGGGCCTCGCGGACGGCCGCCTGCGCGCTCGCCGGCACCGTTTCGCCGTCGGCGTCGACGACCCGCGCGGCGTCGCCGAGCGCGAACGCGCGGTCGTCGAGTCGCAGATCCGCCTCGACCGTCGGTCGCTCGCCGACGGCGTCCGTGCCTCGAATGCCGCCGGTCCAGACGAACAGGTCCGAGGGGAGCCGTTCGCCCGACTCGAGTCGGACGCTGGCCGCGTCGGCTCCCGCGACGGTCGCTCCCGTCCGGATCTCGATATCGGACGACTCGAGCGCGCGTGCGATCGCGTCCCCGAAGTCCGCGGGGAACCCCGGCGCGACTCGCGCTCGCTGTTCGAGGATCGCGATCGACGCCGATCCGTACTCCTCGCGGGCCAGCGCGGCGAGTTCGCCCGCGACCTGCACGCCGGAGAGGCCGGCCCCGCCGACGACGATTCGACCGCCGTCGTCCCGCAGTACCTCGAGCGCCCGCGACCTGATCCGGCGCGCGTCCGCCAGCCGCTTCAGCGGAAGTCCGTGGTCGGGGACGCCCTCGAGACCGTAGTAGGCGGTCCGCGCGCCGAGACAGATCGCGACCAGATCGTACTCGAGGCGACCGTCCGAGAGCGACACCGCGCGCTCGTCCCGGTCGATATCCTCGACGCGCGCGACGCGAACCGTCGCGCGCTCGAGGGCCTCCGGCAGCGAGATCCGGATCTCGTTCGCCACTCCCGGCCGGCGGATCACCCGGTGGAGTTCGTGCTGGACGAGGTGGTCCGGCGACTCGTCGACCAGCGTGAGGTCGACGTCGGACGGGAGTGACGACTCGAGCAACTTCGTGAGAGTCAGCCCCGCGTAGCCCGCGCCGAGGACGACGACGTGCATAGCGGCGGCTACGGCCGCGAGGAGTATAGGTTCACGGCGAGCGTCGAACGAATTCGGGACGCTCGATAGCCGTCCGCGAGTCCCCATCGCTCGTCCGACGTGATTCGCTCGTTAGAGGCGCTCGTCGTTCGTAGAGATCTCCTTGTCGGGCGGCGAGACGTCGACGCGACCGGTTCCGGTGACGACGACGGAACACTCTCCGTACCGAAACCGGATCCGAAGGGACTCCGGGCCGGTACGGACGAGGGAATCGAGCGCCTCGGGATCGACCGTCTCGTAGAGCGTGGGTTCGAAATCCAGCGGAGACGTACCGAACGCGGCGGCGACCGCTTCGACGACTCTCTCGCTCGGCGGGCGGCGATCGTCGGGAGGGCGCGACTGATCGGACATCGAGTCCGGCTATCGTTCACCGACCCTAAAACACGTCGCTGACCGGACGCTTTTCCGGATTCCCTTCAACCCCTCGCGACACTCGTCGGAAATCGGCCCGGTTTCGGCGCAATTATTCCGAAACTCAGCCGTCGGTCGTATACTTCTCCCCGAAGTGATCGAACGGCCGCGTGCGCTCCTCGACGATAACGCTCGTCCGCGTGATCTCGATCCCGAGTTCGTGCAACTCGTCGGTGACCGCCTCCACTCGTTTCTGGGTATCGGTCACGAGTTCGATGTGGAGGTCCGCTTCGTCGGACAGCAGTCGCCTGACGCTGATGACGTTCTCGACCTCGCTCACGCGGGCGACGACCGCCTCGTCGGCCTCGTCGGTAACGGTTCCGACGAGCAACGTCCGCTGTTCGAATCCGGCCTTTTCGTAGTCGATTTCGGGCGTGTAGCCCGTGATGACTCCGCGGTCCTCGAGGTCGTTGATCCGCGACGCGACGGTACTCGCCGCGAGGCCGACGTCCGCGCCGATCGCTTCGGTCGTCGCGTTCCGGGCGTCGTCCTGCAGGACGTGAAGGATCGCCATGTCGTCCCTGTCGAGATCGACCATCGGGTTCACTACCGGTGTACTAGCCCGACGCAGTATATGACTCTTTCAACGCGTTTCACTCGCGCGAACTGTCGGTCGCTCGGCGGCACGAAGCGAAGCGCGAGCGACGCGGTGGACCGCCGGCCTAGAACAGGTGCTGGTCCTCGTCCAGGAGCTTCGCGGGGCCGCCGACGTCCCAGACGGTGGTGGAGACGCCGCAGTCCGAGACCGCTTCCTCGACCTCGTCGGCGTGCTCCTCGGTGGTGTTGACGTAGACGCTGGCGCCGGTGTCGGTCGAGAAGTAGACGGGGATGTCCTCCTCCTCGCGGAGTTCGCGCACGCGGTTGAAGATCTTCAGGGTGGCGGGCTGCCAGTAGACCCATCCCGAGGGGCCGGTCATCGTCGTCGCGGCCAGCGAGAGGGAGTCCTGTTCGGCGAGTTCGAACGCGCGGTCGAACTCGTTGTTCCGCAGGGCGTCGCGCATCTCGGCGATCTGGCCGTGGATGTGGGCGTTGCGAGCCTGGAACATGTGGCTGTCGGCGGCCTCGCGGTGGGCGTCCTCGGTCTCCTTGTGGTAGGGGACGAGGCCGACGACGATCTTGAGGTCCTCGTGGAGGTCGCTCGGAATGCGCCGCGAGCGACAGTCCTCGTCGTTCAGGCCCGTGTGCAGTTGCGAGAACGCGCCGGTGACCGCGCGAGCGGCCGAGGCCGATCCGACGCGGGCGATCGTCGAGATCTCCTGGCGCGAGGCGTCGAGTTCGGCGGCCTCGGCCAGCGCCATCGCGGCCGCGGCGAAGCCCGACGAGGACGAGCCGAGGCCGACGTTCGACGGGAAGCTGTTCTCGCTCTCGAGGCGGACCGGGTAGACGGTGTGGGCCGCGTCGGACTTCGAGCGGGCCTTCTCGACGACGGCTTCGACGCGTTCGTAGGCCCGGCCGTCGAGTTCCTCGCCGTCGACGACGAACGTGTCCTCCTCGTAGTCCATCGAGAACTCGACGGTCGTGCGGGTGTGGCTGGGGGCCGTACAGAGGCTGATGCTGTCGTGATACGGCAGGCGCTCGATATCGTCTCGCATCCCGTGATACTTGACCAAGCCCTGAATCGGATGGGCCATGGCGGTCGCTTTCATATCCAGATAGGTGGATGAAGGCCGCTTAAAGGTCACGGCATCCCGCGCGGGAACCGGTTCGCGGACGGGAGGCCCTACTATTCTCGGCAGACTGACTCACGGACGCGACATCCGGCCGCTCGCCGCAACGCCGAATCCGAACGCTCAACAGACGACGCTCCTATCGGACGCACATGGGAACCCCACTGGAGACGCGGACGGAGCAGGCCGCCGAAGTCGTCGATCGCCTCGAGGAGGCGTATCCGGACTCGACGATCTCGCTGCGGTACTCGAATCGCCTGGAGTTGCTGATCGCGGTGATCCTCTCGGCGCAGTGTACCGACGAGCGGGTCAACGCGGAGACGAAACACCTCTTCGAGAAGTACGACGGGGCCGAGGACTACGCCAACGCGCCCGAAGAGGAGCTCGCGGAGGACCTGAACTCGATCACGTACTACAACAGCAAGGCGGGCTACATCAAGAGCACCTGCGAGACGATCCTCGAGGAGCACGACGGCGAGGTACCGGACACGATGGACGAACTGACGGAGCTGTCGGGCGTCGGCCGGAAGACGGCTAACGTGGTCCTCCAGCACGGCCACGACGTGGTCGAGGGGATCGTCGTCGACACCCACGTCCAGCGGCTCTCGCGCAGGCTCGGCCTGACCGAGGAGGAGCGCCCGGAGGCGATCGAGCGGGATCTAATGGAGATCGTCCCCGAGGGCTACTGGCAGCAGTTCACCCACCTCTGTATCGACCACGGTCGCGCGACCTGTACCGCCCGCAACCCCGACTGCGGCGACTGCGTGCTGGCCGACATCTGCCCCTCTGCAAAGGGCGACAGCGAGATCGATCTGGCCTCGGGCGAGGCGTGGTGAGGGGCGACGTCGGTCGCGCTTCGGATCCACCGATCCACGGTGGCGCACACTGTCGATCGTCCGAACGCCAGTGAGGGCGATCGACGACACTGTGCGAGGGATGAGTGAGCGGTGCGAGGGTGAACGAAGTGAGCCCCTCGGATAGCGAACGAATCGGCTGGGGAGGGAGTGGAAATCCCCGTCGCCACGATAGCAGAGCGATCACCGTCGTCTCGAGGTCTCTCATCGGAGCGACCGGACGATCACCGAGACGATCGCCGACGAACGAACCGACTCGTTCCGGCCGACCTTCGCAAGCCCAACGCCTTTTCGCGATTCGACGGTAGCCCCAGTCGGGATCAGTATGTCCGACAACACTGACGAGACCGGCAAAGACGAACACGGGCGGGACGTCGAACTGGCTCACGAAGACACCGAGGCCGAGGACGACGAGGAGGAACTCACCGAGGAAGAGAAGGAGGCCCGCGAGCAGCAGGACGAAGAGCAGCGACGCCAGGACATCGAACACAAGTCCGACGACCGGGTCGACGACGCCCTCGAGCAGGAGAACCCGGACCACCACCGGGACGAAGAGCCGTACAACAGCTAGGCACCAACCCTCCGCCTCGAGCGCCTCGCCGTTGCCGACCGCGAGGCGGTCTCGATCGCGACGACCCGCCGTCACCGCCGGTACTCGCCGTCTTTTTCCGACTCGCCTCGAGTGGCATCTCCGCCCGCCTTGAGGAATAGCTCGGCCTGGAGGAGCGTTATTGCGGGGCATCTGGACCGGAAACACGTCGGTATCCGTGGATGCAGACAACCGCAGGCACGACCGCTTTGCACGGGAATCGGCTATCGTCGGTGGAGACATGAGCGATACACCAACTGACACGAACCGAGACAGCACCAGGCGAGCCGACCACAACAACACGCTCAACACCGACATGATGCAGTGGTTGAGCGCCCTCGTCGCGATCATCGGGCTCTACGTCGTCGCCTCGCCGTTCATCTTCGAGGCGACGGACCAGGCGATCTGGAACGACACGCTCGTCGGGACGGGAATCTTCCTGCTGGCGGGCTATAACTTCGTCCGCCTCTCGCGGGATCGACTGGCGAGCGTCGGGGTCGCGTCGCTGGCCGTACTGCTCGGCCTCTGGCTGCTCGTCTCGCCCGCCGTGATCGACATGGGAAGTAGCACGCTGGCGACCGGGACCGCGGCCTCCGGGCTGGCTGTCGCCGTCCTCTCGGCGTACAACGCCTACGCGAACAACAAGGCGGACGCGCCCGACCGAGTCGGTGCGCGCGCCTGAAAACGGCCACGACTACTCTTTCTCGACTGCGGTTATCGACCCTCGAGCGCGCCGTCGGACACGGAGAGCGTCTCGAGCGAGTCGTCGACCGAGACGGAGATCCGCGCGTCGACGCCGACCGACGTCACGCGCCGGCCGTCGGCGACGAGCGCGATCGGGCCCTCGTCGCGTTCGACCGTGAGCTCGAGTCGGTCGTCGGGAAGCACCCAGCGGCGCGTGTCGGTGACGAAGGGGGCGACGGGCGCGACGGCGACCGCGCCGACGGCCTCCGAGAGGTGGGGCGCGTCGACGGTGCCGGCGTAGCCGTGACTGCCGGCCGCCGTCGCGACCACGACGCCGTCGGCCCGGAACGTCGCGATCGAGTCCCCGCGGCTCGAGACGCCGTACTCGGAGATGCGAGCCGGTTCGTCGGTCACGAGCGCGACGTCGAACAGCGCGCGGTCGCGGACCGTCTCGCCGGTTTCGGCGTCGCCTCCGCCGTCGGCGGGTCCGGAATCGCCCGCGCTGTCCTCGGTACCGCCGCTGCTCGCGTCGGAATCGGTCCCGTCGGCCTCGGAACCGGTCCCGGCACTGACGGCGTCGCCGTCGACGTCAACGTCGATATCGACGCCGTCGTATCCGGCGGCGCCGCTCCCGCCGCCGGGAGCGTCGACCTCGAGGTCCAGAACCGCGTGCCGATCGACGGTCGCCTCGCCCGCGAGGACGGCCTCGAGCGCCGCCGGCACCCGCGTCCGGTCGACGGCGTCGATTCCGGTGACGTCGCCGACCGGGAGCACGGGGACGTCGGCGCCGGCGCGAGCGATCGCCGAGAGGCCGTCGTCGCCGGCCGCCACGAGAACCGACGGCGTCGCCGCGAGCACGGCGTCGACGTCGCCGCTGACCGCCGTCGCGTCGCGGGCCGCGACGGTCGGTTGCAGCGCGTCTGCGAGCGACTCGCCGTCGGCGTCGGCTCTCGATCCCGTGTCGGCGTTCGCGTCGACGATACCGACGACCGGCTGCTCGTCGACGGACCACGCGGCGTCCATGTCGGGCCGTTAGCGCGGGTCCGAAAAAAGACGTGGGGTTCTAGTCGTCGTAGGGCCAGTCGCCGGTGATCCGCATTCCTTCGGCGAGGTCCTGCGCCTCGAGGTCGGCGGCGATCGCGTCGGGGTCGCGATGCTCGACGGTCGCGTCCTCGCGAGCGAGTTCGACGACGAGGTCGGTCAGGAGGACCGCCTGCTCGCGGAGCGTTCGCCGCTCGAGCTTCTCTACGGTGTCGGCGAACGTGTGGGCCCAGCCGCGGCCGACCTCGTCCGACGTCGATTTGACGTGGTAGCCGGGGACGCCCCACTGGACGAACGGCCAGTGGTCGCTGTGGGGGCCGAGTTTCGGCACCGTCTCGACCGGGTGGTCGTATCGGTCGGCGACCGCGTCGGCGGCCGCCTCGAGGTCGTCGAAACCGTGAGTCGTCAGCGACAGCGTTCGGTCGCTGACGACGCCGTCGTTGTTGACGATGGCCGTGATCGACTCGCGGTCCGCCCGCTCGGCGTGGCGGTTCGAGCCGACCAGTCCGACCTCTTCGGCGCCGTAGGCGACGAACTCCACGCGGGTCTCGAGGGCGTCCTCCCGGGCGGCCAGCGCAGTGGCGAGTTCGACGACCATTGCGGTCCCGGCGCCGTTGTCCGAGGCGCCCTCCGCGATGTCGTGGGCGTCGACGTGACTCGTCACCAGCACGCGCTCGTCGGTGTCGGGACCGAGTTCGGCGTGGACGTTCTGGCTCGTCGCCGGACCCACGTCGGCCTCGACGGTCAGTTCGATCTCCGCGCCGTCGAACCGCCGAGCCAGTCGCGCGCCGACCTCGCTCGAGACGCCGACGGCCGGGATCTCGCCGATGGGTTCCTCGTCGGTTCCGACGCTCCCGGTCGGCGGCAGACAGCCCTCGACGTGGTTCCGGTAGACGAACCCCGCGGCCCCGTTCTCGACGGCGTGGTAGTACTTCTCCCGGCGGTGGAGGTAGCGATCGTAGTAGTCAGGGACGTCGCTGCGGACCATGACGATCGCGCCCTCGAGGTCGATCTCCTCGAAGTCCGCGGGGAGACCGTAGCCGAGGTCGACCAGCGGCGCCGATACGCGGTCGGCGGGACTGCGCGGCAAGGCGATGCAGTTCTGACTCGTCCCGCCCGCGGTGATCGCGCTCTCCTCGCGCGTCCAGCCCTGAATGTCGAACTCCTCGAGGCGGGCGTTTCGGGCGCCGGCGTCGGCCAGCGCGTCGCGAGTCGCCTCGGCGGCCTCGCGCTCGCCGTCGCTGCCGGCCATCCGGTTTCCGATGTCGACGAGGGTCTCGAGGTGGGTCCACCCGGCGTCGCTCGTGAAGACGTCACCGATCCAGTCGGTCATACCTCCGCTGTGGACTGCCGGCCGGGAAACTGTACCGTTCGCGCCGCGATTCGTCGCGAGCGGAGGTGACAATTTACCATGCTTTCGAAACTGATACGACAAACTGGGAATCCCTTTCACGTCGCTCCCTCTCGAAAGGAGTTGGCCGCCCAGGCCCGCGCGGCGATCGATCGCCTCGAGTTCGACGCGGAGACGACCCGGAAACTCCACGAGTTCACCGAGTTCGTTATCGAACGCGAGGCGTGATCGCGAGTGCGAGCGACCGGCGCCGAGCGGCGCGGTCCACGCCGTCGACCGGCCGTCCGTTCTGTCTGTCCCGATGACTGTCTCCCGAACCGACGGCCGACCCTAGCTACTACTGACGGGACGTGGTAGCCGACCGCGATGGTCGATCACTCGAGCGCGAACGACCGCGACCGCGATCGCGAGCGTCCGACCGCGAGCCCGTGGCCCGTCCTGATCGCGATCGGACTCGCGGGGTCGGAGGTCGGCATCGTCGTCGACCTCTTCCCGGTCGCGGTCGGCGGACTCGTGCTGTTCGCCGCCAGCGTCGCGGGAATCCTCGCCGAGTCGGACCACGTCACCGATCCGTTGCCCGTCGCGATGGGTTTCGGCGCCGTCTTCGCACTCGGCGGCGGGATGCTGTACGCGCTCGGAACCGACACCGTCGCGCCGGCCGCGGTCGACGGACTGACCGGCCTGACCACTCGCGGCCTCGCGATCGCGATCGCGGGCATCGTGACGGTCGTCGGTACCGTGATCGTCCACTACCGACGCCGCTACCATCGATAGATATCCATGAGCCGACCCGCATTCGACGCCGAAGTCACGCTCGATCTCGCGGTCAACCTGATCCCCCTCGCGATTATGGTGTTCTTCGTCGCCCTCTTCGCGATATTCAACCCGTGGGGGATCGAACCGTTGCAGTCGACGATCCAGTTCGCGATCCTGCTGTCGATGATCGCGACCCTCGGCTTCGTCACCTACTACGCGGCGCGCGTGATCGAAGGGGACGACCGCACGCGCCACGAGTCGACGACGAGCGAGCGAGAGCGGAACTGACCGCGCCGGCCGATATCTCCGTTCCCGTCCTCTCGACTCGAGTCGGTCAGGTAACGATGAGCACGAACCCCAGCAGCGCCATCAGGAGGGCGATACCGACGAGTAGCAACAGAAACAGCTCTTTCTCGGCGAGTCGTCGGGACGACTCCTGGGCGTCGGTATCGGTCGGTTCGGAGACCACGGTGATACTGCCTCGAGAGTACGACGACGTCCGATAAAAAACGGGCGGTGGCGCGCGAACGCGCCGACGTCGTTCGCGCGGGTCAGCGGTGTCGCGCTCGGCAGCGGGCGGCGCGACACGGGCAGTGGGGAGATGGATGGGATTGGGAGTGCGACGGCAGGGAACGGAGAGAGGCCCGGTGTCGACGACCTGCCGTACGCGTTCGTACGGCGATATCGCCGAAACAAGTACTGCCAAATGACTTTGGGAACCGCGAGAACGAATCGGTCTCGGGGCGACGGCGGGGACGCGACCGCTCCGCGCGAGACGAAAACGCAAGGACCTCGGACGTGCGCCGCGAACGGACGCTCGTGACTGCCGATCGACAACTGGGCGGGCGCCGCGTGGTCGGCGGCCTCTGTCTCGTACTGGTCGTCGCGACCGCCGCCTTCGGCGCCGTCCTCGGCTACGCGCTCCCCGTCGTGACCGGCCTCGAGGCGGTCACCGTCCTCGAAACGGCCGTTCCCGTCACGCCGGCCACGTTCGCCCTCTACGGCGGCGTGACCGTCGGCGTCTTTCTGGTGACGTTCCTCCTGGTCGTTCAGGCCATCTCGCGGTTCGACGAAAACGCGGTGTGACGGCGGCGGGCGGCGATGCGATCAGTCGTCGCCTTCCGATTCGCCGGCAGCGTCTGCGCCGGTGTCAGCGTCGGCGTCAGCAGCAGCGTCAGTATCGGCGTCCGCATCCGCATCGGCAGTGGCGTCGTCCGAGGCGTCCGCCCCGCTGACCTGTCGAGCGATCTCGTCGACGATCTCGGGGTTTCGAAGCGTCGAGGTATCGCCGAGGTCGTTGCCGCTGGCGATGTCCTCGAGCAGGCGGCGCATGATCTTGCCCGAGCGCGTCTTGGGGAGTTCCGGCGTGAACAGGACCTCCTCGGGGCGAGCGATGGGGCCGATGTCGTCCTCGACGGCCGCGACGATCCGCTCGCGCATGTCCTCGCTCGGTTCGGCGTCGTCCTCGAGGATGACGTAGGTGTAGACGGCCTCGCCCTTGATCTCGTGGTCGCCGCCGACGACGGCGGCCTCGGCGACGCCGGGGACGCCGACGATCGCCGACTCGATCTCCATCGTGCCAAGCCGGTGACCGGAGACGTTGATCACGTCGTCGACCCGACCGAGGACGGTCACGTAGCCGTCGTCGTCGACCGTTGCGCCGTCTTCCGGGAAGTAGACCCATTCGTCGGCATCGGGGTCGGAGTACTCGGTCCAGTACTCCTCGATGAACCGCTCGTCGTTGTCGTACAGCGTCCGGAGCATCCCCGGCCACGGGTTGTTGACCGTGACGTAACCGGCTTCGCCGGCCGAAATCTCCTCGCCGGCGGCGTCGACGACGCGGGCGTCGATGCCCGGAAGCGGCGGGCCCGCCGAACCGGGTTTCATCTCGTTGATCGCGGGCAGCGTCGTGATCATCATCCCGCCGGTCTCGGTCTGCCACCAGGTGTCGACGATCGGACACTCCTCGCCGCCGATGTGCTTGTAGTACCACTTCCAGGCCCGCGGGTTGATCGGTTCGCCGACCGTTCCGAGCAGGCGCAGCGAGGAGAGGTCGTGTCGCTCGGGATACTCGGTCCCCCACTTCATGAACGAGCGGATCGCCGTCGGCGCCGTGTAGAAGGTGTCGACGCGGTTCCGCTCGATGATGTCCCAGAGGCGGTCCTTCTCGGGATAGTCGGGCGTCCCCTCGTACATCATCGTCGTCGTGCCCAGCGCGAGCGGGCCGTAGACGATGTAGGAGTGGCCGGTGATCCAACCGATATCGGCCGCACACCAGTAGGTGTCCTCGGGTTTGACGTCGAGCACGGCGTGGGAGGTCCACGCCGTGTAGGCGAGATAGCCGCCGGTCGTGTGCTTGACGCCCTTCGGCTCGCCGGTCGTCCCCGAGGTGTACATCAGGAACAGCATGTCCTCGGCGTCCCGCGAGACCGGCTCGACGCTCGCCCCCTCGTGCTCGGCGACGAGTTCGTCGTAGTCGCGGGCGTCGGCGCCGAGGAAGTGGGTCAGCTCGTCGCCGAGTCGGTCGACAACGACCGTCTGGACGTCGTTCTCGACGCTCCGGAGCCCCTTGTCGGCCTTCTCCTTGTGGTTCAGGGCGTCCCCGCGGCGGTAGTAACCGTCGCAGGTGACGAGGTACTCGCTGTCGGCCGAGTTCATTCGCGTCGCCAGCGCGTCGGCCGAGAAGCCGGCGAAGACGACGCTGTGGGGTGCGCCGATGCGGGCACAGGCCAGCATCGCGATCGGCAGTTCGGGAATCATCGGCATGTACAGCGTAACGACGTCGTCCTCCTCGACGCCGAGGTCGCGGAGCGCGGCCGCGAACGCCTCGACCTCGTTCAACAGGTCGCCGTACGTGTAGGTCCGGGTCTCGCCGAGTTCGCCCTCCCACTTGATCGCCGCGCGGTTCTTGGCGCCCTCCTCGACGTGGCGGTCGAGGCAGTTGTAGGCGGCGTTCAGCTCTCCGCCCGTGAACCACTCGTAAAAGGGCGCGTCGCCGTCCTCGAGGACGGTATCGTACGCCTCGTCCCACGACAGCAGGTCGGCCGCTCGCTCCCAGCACTCGGGCCAGTTCTCCTCGAACTCCTCGTAGATCCCCGGATCCGAGACGTTCGCCTGCTCGACGAACGACTCGGGCGGTTCGAACGTCTCCTGTTCCTCGAGGCGGGCCTCGAGTTCGACCTCCGGCTCACCGGTATCGTCGCTCATACTCACTGCTATCATCGGACAAGATCGGGATAAACGTTCCTCTATCGGCATCCCGTCCGGCGGTTTCGAGCGCCCGCCGACCGCCCCGACGCCGCGCGCGGCCGCGAGAGCTGACGGTTCGCGGGAATTATCCTTCCGGGTCCGCAATCGGTCGGTATGCCGCCGACGAATCTGCTCGTCACGAGCGGGGCGCTGCTGGTCGGGCTGGCGATCCTCGGGGCCGGCCTGTTCGTCGCCTCGATCGGCGTCGGTCGCGTTCGACTCGCTCGACGGCTCCGGACGGCCGGCCCGACGCCGCTCGAGGAGGTGCCCGACGCGACCGGGCTCGTCGCGTTCGAGGGGACCGCGCGGGCGAGCGACGAGGGAACGCTCGAGGCCCCGATCTCCGGACGGGCCTGTCTGGCCTACGCGGTGCAGTCGCGGACCCGAAACCGCGCCGACGTCGACGCGAACGCGGACGCGGACGAACTGTGGACCCACGACGGGCGGGCGTCGGCCGGCGTCCCCTTCCTGGTCGACGACGGCGACGCCCGCGTCGCGGTCGATCCGACCGACGCCGTCCTCTCGCTGGCCGACTGGGAGCCGGACGCGACGGCGTGGACGGACCGGGCCGACCTCTCCGGAGACGTGCGCGATCGGCTCGCCGCGGTCGGGCTGCCCGGTGCGGACGCTGACCCGACCGACGGAGCGTCCGCCTCGAGCGAGACGGTCTCCCAGTATCGCGAACTGCGCCTCGAGCCGGGGGCCGACGTCAACGTCTTCGGCGGGTCCGTCGTCGACGACACTCGAAGCCCCGCGGACGGCGCCCCGGTCACCGTCGGCGGCGGCGACTGGTTCGAGGTGTCGGCCGGCGACCGGTCGACGGTGATCCCCGACCGACACCGGTCGGGGTCGCTCTACGTGATCTTCGGCGGACTGCTCGCGATTCCGGGGCTGGGATTCACGCTCGCCGGACTCGTCGGACTGGCGTCGACGCTCGTGTTCTGACGCTCCGAGCAGCGCGCTCGTCGGCATTTTGGTCGTTGCTCATGGTGTATACAACCCGGTCTCTCTTCCATGTGGGACGGCTTGCTCTCGTATGGTTGGGCCACGAGAAGCGGACGAATCCGCAAACACCGTCTTCGAACTCCTCTCACATCGCCGTCGCCGTTACGCCCTCGAGTGTCTGCGAGAGTACGAGAATCCGCTGCCGTTGGCCGATCTGGCCGACGAAGTCGCCGTCCGGGAGCGCGACGCGCCGCTTTCGGAGATCTCTCCCGAAGCGGTGAAACGCATCTATCTCTCGCTGTACCACGTGCACGTCCCGAAACTGGCGGACGCGGCGTACGTCCACTACAGTCAGGAACGGGATGCGGTCTCGTTGCGAGAACACAGCGAGCGATCCGAGCAGCTACGAGTACAACTCGAGGACGGCCGCTCCGTTACGAACTGAGACCGCCGCGTAACTGCGGTCCGTTCTCACGCTAATCCGATTTCTTCGCTATAGGCGCCGTGCTGGTCCTCGAACACCTGCATGATCTCGCCCATCGTCGCGTACGCCTTCACCGCGTCGACGATGTACGGGATCGTGTTTTCCCCGCGCTCGCTCGCCTCGCGGAGGTCCTCGAGGGCCGCTTCGACGGCCGCGTCGTCGCGATCGGCCTTGACGTCTTCCAGACGCGCCAGCTGGCGCTCGGCGGTCGTCTCGTCGATCTGGAGGGTGTCGGGGCTGGTGTCCTCCTCGAGGGTGTACTTATTGACGCCGACGACGACCTCCTCGCCGCGCTCGACGCGCTCCTGGTACTCGTAGGAGGCGTCCTGGATCTCCCGGAGGAAGTAGCCGTCCTCGATGCCCTTCAGGACGCCGTCCCGAACGGAGCCGTCGCCCATCTCGCGGATCTCCTCGATATACCGCATGGCGCGTTGCTCGGTCTCGTCGGTGAGCGCCTCGACGGCGAAACTGCCGCCCATCGGGTCGACGATGTCCGCCGCGCCGGACTCCTCGGCGATGATCTGCTGGGTGCGCAGGGCGACCCGGACCGCCTTCTCGGAGGGCAGAGCCAGCGCCTCGTCGAAGCTGTTGGTGTGCAGCGACTGCGTGCCGCCGAGGACGCCGGCCAGCGCCTGGATCGTCACCCGGACGACGTTGTTCAGCGGCTGCTGGGCGGTCAGCGACTGGCCCGCGGTCTGGGTGTGGAACTTGAGCCGCTTTGACTCGTCGGCCTCGGCGTCGTACCAGTCGTCCATCACGCGGGCGTAGATCCGGCGGGCGGCCCGGTACTTCGCGATCTCCTCGAAGAAGGAGTTGTGGCAGTTGAAGAAGTAGGAGAGTCGGGGCGCGAACTCGTCGACCGCGAGGCCCCGCTCCATCGCGTCCTCGACGTAGGCGAAGCCGTCCGCGAGGGTGAACGCCAGTTCCTGGACGGCGGTCGACCCCGCCTCGCGGATGTGATAGCCCGAGACCGAGATGGGGTGGAACTTCGGCGTCTCCCGGGTGCTGAACTCGACGACGTCCGTGACGAGATCCAGCGAGGGCTTCGGGGGGATCACCCACTCCTTCTGGGCGATGAACTCCTTGAACATGTCGTTCTGGAGGGTGCCGCGGAGGTTCTCGCGCGGAACGCCTCGCTGATCGGCCAGCGCGACGTACATCGCGTAGATCACCGGCGCGGAGGGGTTGATCGTAAACGAGGTCGAGATCTCCTCGAGATCGATCCCGTCGAAGAGGATCTCCATGTCCCGGAGCGTGTCGACCGCGACGCCCTCCCGGCCGATCTCGCCCTCGCTCATCGGGTCGTCCGAGTCGAGTCCCATCAGCGACGGCATGTCGAAGGCGGTGGAGAGCCCGGTCTGGCCCTCGTCGATCAGGTAGTGAAAGCGCTCGTTAGTCTCCTCTGCCGTCCCGAAGCCCGCGAACTGGCGCATCGTCCACGTCCGTCCGCGGTACATCGTCGGGTACGGCCCGCGGGTGTACGGTTCCTCGCCGGGAAAGCCGAGCTCCTCGAGGTAGTCGAGGTCGGCGACGTCCTCGGGCGTGTAGAGCCGGTCGACCTCGAGGTTCGAGACGGTCGCGAACCGGTCCTTGCGCTCACCGTGGGCGTCGAGGGCCGGCTCGAGCGTCTCCCGTTCCCACTCGTCGGCGGCCTCGCGGATCGACTCGAGGTCCTCCTCGTCGTACATACGCACACGATTTGCCGGACGCGGCATTAAGGATTCCGGGGAATGGTAGCGTGTGACGAAGGAGGCGCGACGGCGATCGGGGAACGGACGCGTTCGGGTGAGGAAGGGCCGATCAGGCGAAGCTCCGGAATTCGGTCCCGCCACAGCCACAGCGGTCGCCCATCCCGATCAGGAAGACGTCGCCGTCGTTCTCGATCTCGGCCGTGAAGATGGCCTGGCAGTCGTCGCATCGGACGGCGGTCTTCCGCTGAACGTTTGCGCGTTTCATCGTAGTCGATCAGAGGGCGGGTTCGGTGTTGAACCCGTTTCCAACGTATGTGGGGTCCGCGCTCGAGACAGTCAGTGGAGACGAAGGCGTTACCGAAGCGGCCCTCTACCTCTCGGATAGCTGCCAAAAACGGCGCGATGAATACAGAGGTGCTTCCAGTTTCGCTGCGCCGAAGGTCCCGTTGATCCGGTATACGGGCTGAGATTCCCCGATCTACGAGACGAATTTAGGCCTCCCAAAAAATGTGTGGTACCTGAAAGGTATATGGTCGTCGAGCGACTAACACCCATGCGATGAGCTCCCAAGAGACGACCGTCCGTCAACAGGCCGGGACCGTCGACGAAAACGCGCTCCGGCTCGATCAGGACAAAGCCGAACAGATCGTCGAGGCACTGAACTCCGAACTGGCGAACTCGTACGTCCTCTACCACCAGTTGAAGAAACACCACTGGGTCGTCGAGGGCGCCGAGTTCCTCCCGCTCCACGAGTTCCTCGAGGAGGCCTACGAACACGTCGAGGAGGGCGCCGACGAGATCGCTGAGCGCGCCCAGGCACTGGGCGGCGTCCCCGTCTCCGGCCCGTCGAACCTCGAGGACCGCGCCACCGTCGAGTTCGAGGGCGAGGACGTCTACGACGTCCGCACGATGTTCGAGAACGACCTCGAGATGTACGGCGAGATCATCGAGTCGATGCGCGGCAGCATCGAACTCGCCGAGAACCTCGGCGACCCCGCCACCGGCGAGCTGCTGCGCGAGATCCTCGTCCACCTCGAGGAGGACGGCCACCACTTCGAACACTACCTCGAAGACGACACGCTCGTCCTCGAAGAGGCCACTCACTGAACGGGTGACCCGAATGGCACAGAAACAAGGGCGACTCGTTCGGGAGCCCGAGACGGGCGAGCGCCGTCAGGAGTGGGGCACCATCGCGGCAAACGCGCTCCGGATCGACCCCGCCGACGCCGAGGTGATCGTCGACGCCTTGAGCGTCGACCACGCGGGATCGTTCAACCTGTTCTACCTGCTTCGCAAGCATTACTGGACCGCTGCAGGCGCCGAACACGGGGAAGTCGCTGACTTCCTCGAGGACGCCTACAAACGCGTGCGCGAGGTCAACGACGAGCTCGCGATTCGGATCGTCGAACTCGGGGGGATTCCGCCGAACACGCCGCCGACGCTTCAGGAACGGGCCGACGTCCACCTCGAGGCCGAGGACCTCTACGACCTTCGGACCTCCCTGGACGGTGATCTCGAGGGGTACGCGACCCTGATCGTCAGTATGCGCGACCACATCGCTCTCGCGGAAGAACGAGGCGATCCGGGCACGGCCGAACTGCTCCGCGACCGCCTCGAAGACCTCGAAGAGGACGCCCACGTCATCGAGCAGTTACTCGAAGCCGACACGCTCGTTCGAGCGGAGGTGCTGCAGGAACGATGACGAGTACACCGCATCTCCGACGACCAGACCCGTCTCACGTCCGCCAAGAGTGGGGGACGGTAACCGACAACGCGCTCCGTCTCGAGCGGGACGCGGCTGAACAGTTGATCACGGCCTTGAACAGCGAGATATCGGGGCTGTACATCCTCTTCAATCAGGTGCGAAAGCACTACTGGCTCGCCGAGGGGGCCGAATGGGGACCGATCAGTGGCTTCCTCGAGGACGCCGCCGACCGGCTCACGGAGATGACCGACGACATCGCCGTTCGGATCACCGCGCTCGGCGGCGTTCCGGCCTGTGGGCCGATGGGGATCCGCCAACACGCGCCGATATCCATCGAAGAAGCCCATCACTACGACGTCCGCTCGTCGCTCGAGCGCGATCTCGACGGGTACGCGACGCTCGCGGTGCAGTGGCGCGAACATATCGAACTGGCGGACCGGCTCGGCGATGCGGCGACGAACGAACTCCTGCGCCGCCATCTGAAGACGCTCGAAGCGGACGCGCACGTCCTCGATCGATACCTCGCAGACGATACGCTCGTTCTGCGCGATGCGACCGGGTGAATCGTTTCGGGGGCGACCCCCACGGCGTTCGCTCTCTCAGGCCGGATACCGGTCTCGTCGATACTCGGGACTGCGGTCACCGACGGCTGGTTCCGCGTGCGAACTGGCACGACGAACCGAGCCGATCGGCCCCGCACTCAGTCGTTGGACTGCAACCGTTCGGTCGTCTGGACGAGCGGGTGATGCGCGTAGTCGACGACCTCGATGTCGTCGATCCGCTCTAGGTTCTCTTTCTCCGCGGTCTTGGCCATCCCGAGTTCGATCGTGCGATCGACGACGATGACGTAGGCGTCCATCTCGTCGATTCCCAGCCGATCGGCCGCGAGCACGCGGTGGTGGCCGTCGGCCAGCAGGAGCGTGCCGTCGTTGTCGATGACCACCAGCGGCTCGGCCAGCCCGTGCTCGAGTTCGTACCGTCGGCCCTCGAGTTCGTCGGCGTAGACCCGGCCCTGCGTGGGTGTCAGCTCCCGCAGTGCGACGGTTCGGCGTTCCTGCTCGAGTTCGGTGTCGTGGATCTCCTCTAAGGTCCGGACGAGTTTCCCCACCTTCTCGGGCGTGGCGCGCTCGATCTGGCTGCGGATGACGTCGGCGTTGGAGATGATCCCCACGAGATTGCCGGCGTCGTCGACGACGGGGAGTTTCTGGATGCCCGACCGGAGGATGACGCGGGCGGCGTCGGTCACCTTCATGTCCGGGTGGGCCACGAGCAGATCGGTGGCCATCACCTTGAAAATCGGATCGTCGTCGTCGGCCAGCAACAGGTCGCGGGCGCTGATAAAGCCCTCCACGCGGCGCCGTTCGCAGACGGGGAATCCGCTGTGTTCGTCGCTCTCGGCGATCCGCGTGGCGACGTCGCCGACGGTTTCGTCGGGGGCGACCGTCGCGACGTCGCGCGTCATGTACTCCTTGACCCGAGGCTTGCTCCGGTCCGACACGACCTCCATGGACGGGCCAATGGGCCGCGCGCGCAAAAACGTGTCTTCTACGGTCGCGCGTTCGCCGAATCGCGGCACGCGGTTCTCGAACTGAACGACACCGGCCCCGCCTAGACGGACTCCCCGCTCTCGTCGGCCGCCGTCCGGTCCCGGGACGGGGACTCCGACTCGTCGTCGACCGAGAACAGCCGTTCGCTGGTCTGGGTGTACGCCCCGACGGACGTCCCCGGACCGGTGTCGATCGCCTCGAGGAATCGGTTCGTGATGACCTCCTCGACGACGCTGACGATCGACTCGACCTCGTCGGCGTCGTCGGCGTTGCCGAGGATGCCGAGCTCGAGCTGGGCGCCGGCCATGTCGGCGTGGCCGCCGGCGCTGCCGATCCGATCGAACGCGTCCCGGACCGTCTCGCCTAAGTCGACGTCGGCCGCCCGCGAGCGCGCGGAGAGGAAGACCATCTCGTCTCGAAAGCCGAAGACGAGCGTCGTTTCGACGCCCTCCATCGACAGTAGCTGCTCGGCCGCCTGCGGGAGGGCGTCGCGGTTGGTGATCTCGCCGACGCTCGCGACGGCGACCGAGTCCTGCTGAATGCGGTTCTTGATCGCCCGGGCGATCGTCTCTAAGGTCTCCCCTTCGATCGTCGGCTGCTCGATCTGCTCGAGCATCGACGTATCGGCGTGGGGCCACAGCAGCGAGGCGGCGTTGAAGTCCGCCGGAGAGACCTCGCGGGTGAAGTCGTTCGTGTCGATCCGGATCCCGTACAGCAGCGCCGTCGCCGTCTCCCATCGGGGATCGAGGCTGAACCGGTCGAGGTACTCCGTCAACACCGTACTGGTCGCTCCGGCCCCTTCGCGCAGATCGACGAACTCGCCGGGCACCGGGCCGCGGGGCGGATGGTGGTCGATGACGATGTCGATGTGGAGCTCCTCGGGCAGTTGGTCGTTGACGCCGGGCCGGGAGTGATCGACCAGCGCGTACGCCGCGTACTCCTCGAGGGAGTCGGACGGCGAGAGGTTCCGCAGATCGAGATCGAGCAGGTTGACCATCGCGCGGTTCTCCTGGTGAGAGATCTCGCCGAAGTAACAGGCGTCGGCCGCGACGTCCATCTCCGCAGCGATATCGACCAGCGCGACGGCACTGGCGATCGCGTCCGGATCGGGGTTGTCGTGCATGACGACCGCCAGTCGGCCGTCGATCGTCGACAGCCGTTGCCGGAGCCCGATCGCGGCGCCGGCCGACGGGCTCACGGTCCCCTCGAGGATGTGCTCGACCATCGACTGCTTGGCGTCGACGACGCAATCCGCGAGTTCCTCGAACCGCGTTCGGTCCGCTTCGGTCGCGTTTCCGCCCATGTAGGCGACGATCGAACTCGTCGGAAACCGCTCCCGGGCCTCAACGAGCGCGAGCCGGTTCCGGTCGGTCCGATCGCCGGCGACGAAGATCACGTCCGGCGTCTCGAGGTTCGCGATCACCGACGGATCGGTCGGGTCGGCCCGCCGCGCCGGGAGGCTCTCGTCGCGAAGCGTTTCGACGACGCTCTCGTCGTCGGTGACGACGAGCAGGCGATCGCCGGTGCGTGCGTCGCGCTCGGGGAACCGTTCGACGACCTGACGGCCGACCGTCCCACAGCCGAGCACGAGCCGGAAAACCATGTATCGCAGTTGCGATTCCGAGCGGGAAAAGCTACCGGGTCGCCAGTGACGGCCCCGGCCCCGCGGTCAGTTGATGAGGGCCTCCGCGGCGCCGGTGGCGGCCTCGGCGACCGGACCGAAGCCGGGGAGGATGACGATCGTCATCACGGCGGCGACGACGATCGCCGCGTAGAGCCCCGTCGGTTGTCCGAGCCGCTCGCGCGTCGCCGGCGGCTCCTCGATCCACAGCGCCTTGACCAGCCGCGAGTAGTAGTACAGCGAGAGCGCGCTGTTGACCACGAGCGCGGCGGCCACGGCCAGCATTGCCGGATTCGCTGTCGCCGCCTCGAGGGCGCCGGTGAACAGGAAGTACTTGCTGAAGAAGCCGCCGAACGGCGGGATCCCCGCGAGGCTAAAGAGGAAGACGGCCATCGCACCGCAGGCGACCGGCGCCTGCGTCGAGAGGCCGTTGTAGTCCTCGAAGGTGCGGCCGACGCCCCAGTGTTCGGCCAGTGCGACGAACAAGAACGCGCCCGTGTTCATGAAGCCGTAGACCAGCAGGTGCATCAGCGCCGCGCCCATGACGAGTTCGCCGCCGTCGGCCGACAGGCCGGCCAGCCCGATCAGGGCGTAGCCGGCGTGGCCGATCGACGAGTAGGCGAGCATCCGCTTGACGTTCTCCTGGGTCGCCGCCGCGAAGTTCCCGAGCGTCATGGTGACGATCGCGAGCACGACGAAGGCGACCGTCCAGTCGAAGCCGATCACGCCGCCGATCTCCTCGAGCGGGAAGGCCACGTTGAACACGCGGAACGCGATCACGAAGCCGGCGGCCTTCGAGGCCGAGGAGAGGAACGCGCTGATCGGCGCGGGCGCGCCCTCGTAGGCCTCGGGCGCCCAGAAGTGGAACGGCACGCTGGCGGTCTTGAACGCGATCCCGCCGAGCAACATGAGGATTCCCAGTCCGAGCAGGCCGCCGAAGCCGTCGGCGCCGCCGTCGGCGATGACCGTTGCGATGCTGTCCAGCTGGAGGACGCCGGTCGCGCCGTAGACCAGCGAGATCCCGTAGACGAAGATCGCCGAGGAGAGCGCGCCGATCAGGAAGTACTTCAGGCCCGCCTCGACGCTGCCGCGGTTGTCCTTCAGGATCGCCACGAGCGCGTACGAGGGAAGACTCGTCAGCTCGAGGGCGATGAAGATCGTCACGAGGCTGTTGGCGGCCGCGACCGTCGCCATCCCGGTCGCCGCGAGGACGACCAGCGAGTAGTACTCGGCCTGGTAGGTGTGATCGCGGAGGTAGTCGTAGCTGGCGACGACGATCAGCGCCGTCACGATGGCGACGATGATCGTGAAGTACAGCGCCAGCTGATCGACGACGAACTGGCCGTCGAAGATCTCGATGACGCCCTCGCCGCCGTCCATGGTCGGCGTGCCGACGCCGGCGGCGGTGAACCAGACGGCGACGGCCAGCGAGGCCAGCGCGCCGACGGCGGCGGTGCCGGCCAGCAGCGTGCGGTTCGTCGACCGCGGCGAGATGCTGTCCACGAGGAACAACACCAGTCCGGTCAGCGCCAGGATCAGCGCCGGGGCCAGCGCGGCCCACTCGGGCAGTTGATAGATCGCCATCACAGGTCACCTCCGTTCAGGATCGGATCGACTGCGTCGGTTATCATGTCGAATATCAGTTCGGGAGCCACGCCGAGGGCGATGATGAGCGCGAGCAACACGAACATCGGCGCGATGTCGTGCAGCGGCGCGCGGCCCACGTCGTAGTCGGTTTCCAGGTGATACGGGCCGAAGACGGTCCGCTGGAGCGCGAAGAGCAGGTAGCCGGCGACGATGACGATGCCGAACATCGCCAGCGCCGTAAAGAGCGGCGCGTAGGCGAAGTCGGCCTGGAAGGCGCCGAAGAAGATGGTGAACTCGCCGTGGAAGCCGCTCATCAGCGGCAGCCCCATGTAGCCGAAGGCGCCGGCGACGAGGATGCCGACGGCGATCGGCATCCGGTCGGCCAGCCCGGACATCTCCTCGACGCTGCGGGTGTGCGTGACGTTGTAGATGACGCCGACCGACATGAACATCAGTCCGGAGATCAGCCCGTGGGAGACCATCTGGAACGTCGCCCCGCCGACCCCGAACTGGGTGTAGGCGATCAGTCCGAGGATCACGTACCCCATCGAGGAAACCGAGGAGTAGGCGACGATCCGCTTCAAGTCAGTCTGGGCCAGCGCCAGCATCGCGCCGTAGATGACGCTGACGACCGCGACGGCCGCGATCGGGACCGCGTAGGTCGCGACCTGCTCCGGGAACATCGTGAAGTTGAATCGCAGCAGGGCGTAGGTCCCCATCTTCAGGAGTACGCCCGCGAGCAGCACCGAGGCGGGCGTCGGGGCCTGCACGTGGGCGTCGGGCAGCCACGTGTGGAACGGGACCACCGGCACCTTCACGGCGAACCCGAGGAACAGCGCGATGAACACGAGCGCCGTGAACGTCCCCGGATCGATACCGAAGACGCTCGACTGGACGCCGCCGCCGTTGACCATCGCGTCGGCGACCTCCGGCAGCGCGAAACTCGTCGCGGCGTCGCCGAGGCCGAAGACGAGCGCGATGAACGACCCGAACATCAGCAGCGACGCGACGTTCGTGTAGACGAAGAACTTGATCGCGGCGTACTTCCGGTCCGGACCGCCCCAGACCCCGATCAGCAGATACATCGGGATCAGGACGGCCTCCCAGAAGATGAACCAGACGAAGAAGTCCAGCGCCGAGAAGACGCCGATCAGGTTCGCCTCGATGAACAGCACGAGCCCGTAGAACTGGGACTCGCGCCGATCGATCGGCGTCCACGAGCTCAGGATCGCCAGCGAGCAGAGGATCGTCGTCATGACCACGAGCGGCAGGCTGATGCCGTCGAGGCCGACGAACCACTCGATCGAGTAGTCCCCGAACTGGATCCACTCGAGGTGGGACTCGAAGGCGAGGTCGCCGTCGAGCAAGGCGTTGCCGCTGCCGTCGAAGGCGGTGAACATCCACAGGCTGAGCGCGGCCGGCACGAGGCTGATGGCGAAGGCCAGTTTGCCCGCAACGCGATTCGGCGCGACGAACGTGACGAGCGCGCCGATCAGTGCGACCGCGATCAGTGCTTCGATCATCATCAGAACCACCCTCCGTAGAGTCCGAGACCGAGGAGCAACGCGACGAACCCGGCCACGATCAGCGCCGCGTAGTTCGTCACGAGCCCTGTTTGGATGCGTTTCACCCAGCTACTGCCGAACAGGCTGGCGTCCGAGACGCCGTCGACGGCGCCGTCGATAACGGATCGGTCGAACAGGTCGGCCGCCCGCGCCAGCGGCAGCGTGAGCCCCTCGGCGAGCCAGACCTGGTACTCGTCCTGGTAGTAGTTGTGCCGCAGGACGTTGTAGGCGCCGCCGAGTTTCGTCGTGTGTCGCTTCGGTTCGGGGACGTTGTACAGCGTGTGCGCCGCGAAGGCACCGGCCAGCGCCAGTCCCAGCGAGAGGCCGGCGCTGAGCAGCATCGTCGTCGTCTCGGAGCCGATGTACCCCTCTTCGAAGGCCACCATCTCGTGGTAGTGGTGGTAGGTCAGTCCCTCGACGTAGCCGTACTCGCCGTCGAGCCAGTGCTCGAGGAACGTGATGTCGGTCCCGGCGAGTTTGGCGATCGGCGCGAGGTTGACGAAGCCGGCCAGCGCCGCGAGGAGGCCGAGCACGACCAGCGGCGTCTTGATCGACCAGCCGACGCCGTGTGGGTTCTCGGCCGTCTCGGAACGGGGCTCGCCGTGGAAGGTCAGGAAGACCATCCGGAAGGTGTAGAACCCGGTGAAGAAGACGGCGAGCAGTCCCATCGCGTAGGCCGCGAGGATCACGGGCTGCTCGAGGCCGACGATCAGCGCGTCGAACAGCACCTCGTCTTTCGACCAGAAGCCGGAGAAGGGGACGATCCCGGCGAGCGCGAGCGCGCCCGCGAGGAACGTGTAGTAGGTGACCGGCGCCTTGTCCTTCAGGCCGCCCATCTCCCACATGTCCTGTTCGTGGTGCATGAGGACGATGACGGCGCCGGAGCCGAGGAACAGCAGCGCCTTGAAGAAGGCGTGGTTCATGAGGTGGAAGACTCCGGCGACGTAGCCGCCGACGCCCATCCCCAGCATCATGTAGCCGTACTGACTGATCGTCGAGTAGGCCAGCACCTGCTTGATGTCGTCTTTGACGACGCCCATCGTCGCGGCGAACAGCGCCGTGAAGCCGCCGACGAAGGCGATGATCGCCAGCGCGGTCGGGGACAGCGCGTAGTAGCCGAACATCCGGGCGACCAGGTAGACGCCGGCCGCGACCATCGTCGCCGCGTGAATGAGCGCGGAGACGGTGGTCGGGCCCTCCATGGCGTCGGGCAGCCACGTGTGCAGCGGGAACTGCGCGGACTTACCGATGACGCCGCCCAGCACGAGCAGTCCGGTGATCGTCACCCACGTCTGGGCGTCGAAGCCGAACAGCGTCGTCCCGTCCTCGATGGCCGTCTCGGCGGCGACGACGAACGACTCCTCGCCGGCGAAGGCGACCGTGCCGAACGTCGACGCGATGGCGACGACGCCGATCAGGAAGAAGTAGTCGCCGAAGCGGGTGACGAGGAACGCCTTCTTCGCGGCCGAGGGGGCCGACTTCGTCCGGAACCAGAACCCGATCAGCAGGTACGAACAGAGGCCGACGAGTTCGAAGAACATGAACGCCATCAGCAGGTTGTCCGCGTAGACGAACGCGAGCATGCTGAAGGTGAAGAGACCGAGGCTGGCGTAGTACCGCGGCAGCCCGGTCTCGCCCTCGTCGTTCATGTAGCCGAGGCTGAAGACGTGGACGAGGAAGGCGACCAGCGAGACGATGATCAGCATCAGCGCCGACAGCGGATCGATCAGCAGGCCGAAGGAGAAGGCGATCTCCTCGGCGCCGACCTCGGTCGTGACCGCGCCGGCCGACCACTCGTAGAGCGTCTCGTGATACGTTTCGCCGCCCGCGACCGTCGCGAACATCCACAGCGAGAACAGCAGCGAGGCTGCCGTCGCGAAGATACCCGGAATCGCGCCCTTCTTCGGCAACTGTCGGCCGAAGACGAGCGAGATGACGAACGCCGCGAGCGGGAACAGTGCGATCGCCGGAGCGTAACTGAATGGGCCTGCACCTGTTCCTACCATCTTACCACCTCATCGTCGTTGGAACCGTGACGTCGACGTCACGGAAGTTGCGATACAGCACCAGGATGATCCCGAGTCCGACGGCGACCTCCGCGGCGGCGAGTGCCATGGTAAACAGCGCGAACACCTGCCCGGTGAGGTTGCCGTGATAGAACGCGAACGCGATCAGATTGATGTTCGCCGCGTTCAGCATGAGTTCGACGGACATCAGGAACAGCAGTGCGTTCCGACGCGTCAGGATCCCCATGAGGCCGATACAGAAGACGGCCATCGACAGCAGGACGTAGTACTCGACGGCGACCGTCACTGACGGTCACCTCCGTTCGAGTTCGAGTCCGCGTCAGCGTCGGTCTCGGACCGACCGCCGTCGGTCGCCGTCGGCTCCGAGCGGCCGAAGCCGCTCGAGTCGGTGGCCGGACGGGCGCCGGAGCCGGCGTCGTCGGGGCCCGTACTCGAGAGCGGCGAGACGGGTTCGCCCGCCTCCTCGTGTTTCGCGAGGACCAGCGAGGCGTCCAGCGCCGCGTCGAGGGCGACCGCGACCAGCAGGAACGCCGCGAGGAACGGTTCGGTTCCCATCACGCCCGCGTCCTGCTGAAGCGCCTCGAGGTCGAACAGCGCGTAGCCGATGGCGGCGGTGATCGATTCGGCCTCGAAGCCGCCGTCGGCCATCGGCTCGAACGGCGTGTTGAGGACGACCAGCGCCATCAGCGCGAACAGTCCGACGGCCAACAACCCGGGGACGAGCGTCTTCCCGAGTCGGAGTCTCGGTCGGTTCGTCATGTCTGGACCACCTCTTCGGACGTCGGTTCGTCGCGCTGGGTGAGCATCACGGCGAACGTGATGAGGACCAGCACCCCGCCGACGTAGACGAGGATCTGCATCATGGCGACGAACTCGGCGGCGAGCATCACGAAGTGAACCGCGATGCTCATCAGGGCGACGCCGAGCATGAGCGCCGCGTGCCAGGGCTCCTCGAGGAGGACCACGCCCAGCGCGCTGAGCAGCGTCACGAGCGCGAAGGCCGCGAATGCGATCGTTTCGAGCATGGTTACTGGTAATCGACCTCCCCTTCGCCCTCGCCAATCCACGCGCCCCGGTCGGGTTCGCGCGACTCGAGCGGGTCGATGTCCTTGTACCACGGGACCGCTTTCAGCTGTTCCTTGTTGTAGACGAAGTCGTGTTTCGTGTCGGCGGTGAACTCGAAGTTCTGGGTCAGCAGGATGGCGTCGACGGGGCAGACCTCCTCGCAGAGCCGGCAGTAGACGCACTGTCCGATGTGGAGGTTGTACTGCTCGCCCTGTCGCTGGTCGTTCGTCACGATCTGGATCGTATCGTTCGGACAGACGTTCTCACACTGGCGACACCAGATACACCGCTCCTGGCTGAACTTGTGGACGCCCCTGAACCGCGGGGAGACGTCCGGTGCTGTCTCGGGATACTCGACCGTGAAGGTCGACCCGTCCAGTGCGTGCTTCATCGTCGTGGCCATGGATTTGAGGATGCCGATCATGCTAGTACCCCCACGATCACTGCGGTGAGGATCAGGTTCGCAAAGGAAAGGACGAGCAGTCCCTTCCAGCCGATCTCGATCAGTTGGTCGATCCGGACCCGGGGCACCGCCGAGCGGAGCCACTGGGTCAGGAAGAATACCGCCCAGATCTTGACGAGGAACCAGACGATGCCGAGTTCCGCCGGGCCGGGTCCGGCCGGGCCGCCGAGGAAGATCGTCGCGATGATCGCACCGCCGAGGAAGATGTGGAGGAACTCCCCGAGGTAGATCAACACGAAGTAGACCGAGGAGTACTCGGTCTGGTAGCCGGCGACGATTTCGGTCGGCGCTTCCGGCGTGTCGAACGGATTACGGCCGACTTCCGCGAAGTTCGCGACCAGGAAGAGGACGAACGCGAACGGGTTGACCAGCGCGTACCAGCGCGGGAGTTCCACGCCCGCGAACGAAATCAGCGGTTCGGCCTGCGCCGCGACGATATCGCTCAGCTGGAGGGTTCCGGCGAAGATCACGACCGACATGCCGGTGACGACCAGCGGAATCTCGTAGGCGATGTTCTGTGCCACCGCGCGGAGGCCGCCGATCAGCGAGTACTTGTTCGCCGACGCGTAGCCGGCCATCACCAGACCGAGGCTCGCGATTCCCGAGACGGCGAAGACGTACGCCAGTCCGACCTCGGGATCGGCGAGGTGAACGCCGCTGCCCATCGGGATCACGGCGAAGCCCAGCAGGGCCGAGCCCGCGACGACGATCGGCGCGAGGTCGTAGGCCGGCCGATCGGCGTTCTCGGGAACGACTAACTCCTTCGAGAGCAGGCGAACGGCGTCGGCGAGGATAATGAAGATCCCCCCCGGGCCGAGTCGATTGACCGCGATCCGGTCGGTGAACGCGGCGGTGATCTTCCGCTTGGCCCACGGGCCGGCGACGCCGGTCATCGCCAGCATCAGATTCCCGATGACGAACGCGGCGATAAACGTCGCGAGCAGTTCGCCCCCGACGCCGAAGCCGTCCAGTCCCGTTAGCTCGCCGATCCGCTCGGGGAGCAAGACCGTGTCGTCGCTCTGCAGCGGGACCGCTGTGTATCCGTCGACCATACTTACCGGTCCACCTCCCCGAGCACGATGTCCAGGCTACCCAGCGACGCGATCAGGTCCGGGACGTACTCCCCGTTCGCCATCTCGGGCAGCGCCGAGAGGTTGTGGAAACAGGGGCTGCGGATCTTGAACCGGGCCGGCTTGTCGGTGCCGTCGGCGCGGATGTAGATCCCGAGTTCGCCCTTCGCGCCCTCGACGGCCCGATAGACCTCGGTGTCCGCGTCCGGCTTGAGCGTTCGCGGCACGTTGGCCTGAATCTCCCGTTCGTCTTCGGGCCAGTCCTCGAGGAGGTCGAGACACTGCTCGATGATCTTGGCCGACTCCTCGACTTCCCGCATCCGCACGAGGACGCGGCTGTAGTTGTCACAGCCCGGTTCGGTGACGACGTCCCACTCGAGTTCGTCGTAGTAGCCGTAGGGGTCGTCCCGCCGGAGGTCGTAGTCGATTCCGGAGCCGCGGGCGACCGGGCCCGTACAGCCGTAGTCCTTGGCGGCTTCGGGTTCCAGAACCCCCGTATCGTGACAGCGGACCTGGAAGATCTCGTTGCCCGTCAGCAGGTCGTTGTACTCGTCGACCTTGGCGGGGAGTTCGTCGAGGAAGTCCCGCGTCTTCGCGATGAACTCCTCGCGGGGCTCCGGCAGGTCCCAGGCGACCCCGCCCAGCCGGAAGTAGTTGAACATGAGCCGCTGGCCGGTGAGGTCCTCGAGAATATCCTGTACGACTTCCCGGTCGCGCATCCCGTACTGGAAGATGGCGGTGAAGTCGCCGTAGACGTCCAGCGCGAACGTCGCGAGCGCGAGCATGTGGGAGGCGATCCGACAGAGTTCGGCACCCATGGTCCGGATGACCTGCGCGTAGTCGGGGACCTCGATGTCGGCCAGGTCCTCCGCGACGCGCGCGTACGCCCACTCGTTCAACAGGCCCGCCGAGACGTAGTCCCAGCGGTCCGGGTAGGGCATGATCTGGTGGCGATACGTGCCGTTCTGGCACATCTGCTCCTCGCAGCGGTGCAGGTAGCCGACGTCGGGATCGACGTCGACGACCGTCTCGCCGTCCAGCACCGTCTCGAGGTGGAGCACGCCGTGGGTCGCCGGGTGGTGTGGCCCGATGTTCAGGAACATCGTGTCCGACTCGGCGTCGTGGTGGTCCGGCTGGATCGGGTTGGCGTGGTCCGTGAGGGTGACGAGCTGGGGTTTCTCCTGGTCGTAATCCAGCGAGAGCGGATGTCCCTGCCACGTTTCCGGCAGGAGGATCCGTCGCGGATCGGGATGGCCCTCGTAGTCGATTCCGACGAGGTCGAAGGCCTCCCGCTCGTGCCAGTCGGCCGTGGAGAACACCGGTGCGGCCGACTCGCTGACGGGGTCGTCGATCGGCGTCGGAACGACGATCGAGACCTCCTGCGTGGGATCGGCGTACTTCTTCAGATGGTAGATCGACTCGTACCGATCCTCGTACTGCTGGGCGGTCAGGTTAGAGAGGTGGTCGAACCCGGCCCGCTCTTTCAGGTCCGAGAGGACGCTCTGGACGTCGTCCGGTCGGACGACGAATCCGGGCGCGTTCAGGTGATCGTCCCGCGCGAGCGCGCGGTCACCGAGCAGCGCCTCGAGTTCGTCCTCGGAGACCTCGACCGGCGGCTGGCTGCGTTCGAGTCCCGTGCTCATGGCGAATCAGCCCAGTTGTAGCGCATGACGAGGTCGTCCTCGTCGATGTCGTCGGCCAGTTTCTGGACGAGTTCGTCCTTCGGCAGGTCGCCGAACTGCTCGAGCTCGTAGGGCTTGACGACGACGGGCGTCGACTCGCCGTTCCGGATCCGCTCTTGCAGTTTGGCGACGCCGTAGATCAGCGCCTCGGGACGGGGCGGACAGCCCGGGACGTGGATGTCGATGGGGATGATCTCCTCGGCGCCCTTGACGACGTTGTATCCCTCCTGGAAGGGGCCGCCGGAGATCGTACAGGATCCCATTCCGACGACGAACTTGGGTTCGGGCATCTGGTCGTAGACCCGCTTCATGCGGGGGCCGAACTTCGAGACGATCGTCCCGGGGACGATCATCACGTCGGCCTGTCGCGGCGACGCTCGGGGCACGCCGGCACCGAAGCGATCGAGGTCGTGTTTGATCGCGTAGGTGTGCATCATCTCGATGCTGCAGCAGGCGATCCCGAACTGCAGCATGAACATCGAGTTGCCCCGCACCCAGTTCATGAACTTATCGAACTTCGTGAGGATGAACGGCGTCGAACCGAACGCCTCCCGGAGCTTGGAGTTAAACCGATCGTCGGGACCCTCACCGATCCGCGAGTCGCGGGTGTCCGTCGATGGTGCAGTGCTGCCGTGGATCTGTTGCCGTGGATTGTTGCTACTCATTGTCGCTCAGAGTCGGCCGCTGCCTGACGGGGTGTCTGTGCCCACTGTACTGCGCCGTTGCGCCACGCCCACGCGAGTCCGACCAATAGGACGGCGACGAACAGCAGCATTGGTCCGAGAATCTCGAGCAGCGGAACGCCCGCGTCCAGCGCATCCAGATACACGACCGCCCAGGGGAACAGGAGGACGGTCTCGATATCGAAGACGAGGAACAGAAGTGCAACCGTGTAGTACTGGATGTTAAACCGGACGCGCGTCCCGCCGGTGGGGATCTCGCCACTCTCGTACGTGGCGCGTTTGCTCGTTTCGGGGACGGTCGGCCGCAGGAGGTAGGATACCGCCATCATGCCCAGCGGTATCAACAGTCCCACGAGTCCCAGCGCCCCGATAGCGATCCAGTCATTCATCTCCGTAACGTTCGAGGCTTCCAACCGCACGCATATAAGGGTTGATTGTTCGTTTTTCGGCGATATCAGCATACTCCATCGACTTTCGTGATCGATTCCGACCGCGAATCGGAACCGCACGTGATAGTTCGCCATATGAAGGATGTACGCATCGGTAGTAACCGATTACGACGGGCTGTACTCGAGGGAGAGCACCGTCGTTCTCGATGGGGCCAGCGGCCGACGATCGGTTCGAAAGGCGACAGAACGGTCACTAGTATGGCGCCTAGCTGATAGTTAAATTATAACTAGGCGGAAAAACGAACGCGATATCGATCGTAATGACTGATGTACGGTTCGGTCGCCGATTACTCGCTCGAGAAGTTCGCGGTCCCCTGGTCGTGCAGCCGTCGCGACACGTCGCCGACCCCCTCGCGGAGCCCGTCGTGGTAGTCCACGAGCCGCTCGCGGACGGCCTCGTGCTGACGGGCGAGGATCTGGGCCGCCGACAGCGCGGCGTTGAACGATTTGCCGGCGTCGACCGCCACGAGCGGCGCGCCGGTGGGCATGCCGATGACGCTGTCGACCGACTTCTCCTGGACCGGGACGCCGATCACCGGCAGGGGGTAGGCGATCGAGGCCGTCATGTTCGGCAGGTCGGCCGACTTCCCCCCCGCGCCCGCGATGACGACCTCGAGGCCGCGCTCCTCCGCCGTCTCGGCGTAAGCGGTCATTAAGTCCGGCGTCCGGTGAGCCGAGGTCACGTAGGTCTCGAAGGTGAAGCGCTCTTCGGGCGGCTCCTCGTAATCGGTCTGTTCGGCGAAGCCGAGTTCGTCGACGAAGGCGTCGTAGGCGCCGCGACGTCGACCGCCGGTCATCATCGTCTCGAGGTCGGAGTCGCTGCCCATGACGATGCCGACGTCGGGTGTTTCCTCGGCCGGGCGGTCCTGATCGGCCTCGCGGTGCAGGCGGTCGATGAGGTCGCTGACGCTGTTGCTCATGCGTGGTGATGAGCGGGCGGATGACTTGAAACGGTGGTAAACGAGACGAACGGGGGTTCAGTTCCGGAACGTGACCGCGTCCTCGAGCTCGCGCGCGGTCTCCAACAGGTCCTCGACGTCGGCGCCCTCGTCCGCGGCCGAGACGGTGACGTGCCCCATCTTGCGCAGCGGTCGGACCTGGCGCTTGCCGTACCAGTGGAGGTTCGCGCCGGGCGTCTCGAGAAGACGGTCGATATCGCCCAGCTCCGCTCGCTGTTCCTCGTCGACATCGCCGAGCAGGTTGGTCAGCACGGTCGGCGACCGCAGTTCCGTCGAGCCGAGCGGCCAGCCGAGCACCGCCCGCGCGTGCTGTTCGAACTGCGAGGTCGCGGCGCCCTCGATCGTCCAGTGGCCGGAGTTGTGCGGGCGCGGCGCGATCTCGTTGAGCAGGATTTCGCCGTCGCTCGTTTCGAAGAGTTCGATGCCGTACACGCCGCGGCCGTCCATCACCTCGAGGACGTCCCGCGCAACGTCGTAGGCGCGTTCGGCGGCGGTTTCGCTCGAGCGCGCGGGCACGATCGTCTCCCGGAGGATCTCGTCGACGTGGACGTTCTCGCCCAGCGGGAAGGTCGCGACCTCGTCGTCTCCCTTGACGGCGATGACCGAGACCTCGCGCTCGAAGTCGACGAACGACTCGACCATCGCGGGGCCGGCGACCGACTCGAGGGCCTGCTCGGCCTCCTCTTTCGACTCCACGGGAACGTTTCCGCGCCCGTCGTAGCCGCCCGTGCGGGCCTTCAACATTACCGGCGCGCCATAGTCGTCGATGGCCTCGCGGATGTCGGCGGCGTCCTCGACCTCGCGGAACGGCGGCACCGGAACGCCCGCGTCCTCGAGTTCGCGCTTCTGGACGAGTTTGTCGTGGATCGTCCGCAGCGTCGACGGCTTCGGGTGGACCGGCGTCCCGGAGTCCTCGCTGACGCGCTCGAGGACGTCCTGGTCTGCGAGTTCGATCTCGAAGGTGAGCACGTCCGCGCGCGCGGCGAGTTCGCGGATTCCCGCCTCGTCGTCGAAGTCGGCGACGATCTGATCGCGAGCGACCGGCGCGGCCGGGCAGTCCGGCGTCGGATCGAGGACGACGACTTCGACTCCCAGCGGCGACGCCGCCTCCGCGAGCATTCGTCCGAGCTGTCCGCCGCCGACGACCCCGAGCGTCGGTCCCGGCGTCCGTAGCGTTGTCATGCGCGCCGCTTGTCTATGCCGCCGCTTAAGGGTTCTCACTTTACGGCACGATCGTGGTCACCACGTGGTGTATTCTCACTCGATATACTCACGAACGAGGACACTTCGGGGCTGTCCCGGTAGCTCGTCGACGGACGAGCACACTGGACGCTCCGGGACGATATCGCGCCTCGTCGATCCCGTCGTGGCGCGATCGGAATCGACCGTCGCGCGAGGCGGTCGGTTCGGGAAGCGTGGCCACGAGAGAACGGTACCTCTTTTAGGCCCCCTCTCCACCGCTGGCGTATGACCACGCTCGGACTGGTGGTCGCGGAGTTCAACCGGCCGATCACCGAGCAGATGGAGCAGGAGGCCCTCGAGGCGGCCCAGGCCGCTGGCGCCGAGGTGTACGAGACGGTCCGCGTCCCGGGCGCGTACGACGCGCCGCTGGCCGCTGATCGGCTCGCCCGCCGCGACGCGGTCGAGGCCGTGGCCGTCGTCGGGACGGTCATCACCGGTGACACCGACCACGATCAGGTGATCACCGACGCGACCGCCCAGCGGCTCTCCGACGTCAGTCTCGAGCGTGACACTCCCGTAACCCTCGGCGTGACGGGCCCCGGTATGTCCGCCGCCGAGGCCCGGGAGCGCGTCGAGAACGCGGCGAAAGCCGTCGACGGCGCGCTCGACCTCGTCGACCAGCTTCCCGATTCCGATCCGGATTCAGATTCAGCGTAATACCAGCGATGACCATGGAATTCACCGATCGTCTGACCCGAGTCGAACCGTCCGCAACGCTCGCCATCTCCGCGCTCGCCACCGAACTCGAGAACGACGGCGTCGACGTCGTCGACCTCTCCGTCGGCGAGCCCGACTTCCCGACCCCCGAGAACATCGTCGAAGCGGGCAAGGACGCGATGGACGCCGGCCACACCGGCTACACCACCTCCGCGGGGATCATCGACCTCCGCGAGGCCATCTCGGAGAAACTCGCC
Source organism: Haloterrigena sp. KLK7 (assembly GCF_037914945.1). NCBI lineage: Archaea > Methanobacteriati > Methanobacteriota > Halobacteria > Halobacteriales > Natrialbaceae > Haloterrigena > Haloterrigena salinisoli. Next base: position 390,731 of record NZ_CP149787.1, on the reverse strand, counting down.
GACGACGGCCTCGACCACGGCCCCGAGGAGATCATCGTCACGCCCGGCGCCAAGCAGGCGCTCTACGAGATCATCCAGGCGCTGATCGCCGACGGCGACGAGGTCGCCCTGCTCGACCCCGCGTGGGTCTCCTACGAGGCGATGGTCAAGATGGCCGGCGGCGACCTGACCCGCGTCGACCTCTCCGATTCGGACTTCCAGCTCGAGCCCGCGCTCGACGACCTCGAGGCCGCGGTCTCCGACGAGACCGAACTGCTGATCGTCAACTCGCCGTCGAACCCGACCGGTGCCGTCTACTCCGACGCGGCGCTCGAGGGCGTCCGCGATCTGGCCGTCGAGCACGACATCACCGTGATCTCCGACGAGATCTACAAGGAGATCACCTACGGCGTCGAGCCGACCAGCCTGGGCACGCTCGAGGGAATGGCCGACCGCACCGTGACGGTCAACGGCTTCTCGAAGGCCTACTCGATGACCGGCTGGCGGCTCGGCTACTTCGCCGGTCCCGAGGAACTGATCGATCAGGCCGGCAAGCTCCACAGCCACTCCGTCTCCTCGGCCGTGAACTTCGTCCAGCACGCCGGTCTCGAGGCCCTCGAGACCGAGGACGCCGTCACCGAGATGGTCGACGCCTTCGCGGAGCGCCGCGACCTCGTCATCGACCTGCTCGAGGAGCACGACGTCGACGTCGCCGAGCCCGAGGGCGCCTTCTACATGATGGTCCCCGTCGACGACGACGATCAGGCCTGGTGTGAAGGGGCACTCGAGGACGCCCACGTCGCGACCGTTCCGGGCAGCGCGTTCGGCACCCCCGGCTACGCGCGGATCTCGTACGCGGCGAGCGAAGAGCGACTCGAGGAAGGGATCGAGCGGCTGGCCGACGAAGGCTACTTCTAAGCCGTCGGTTCGCCGCCGAGTTCGATTTCGATTCTGTTTTCGCATCGGGTGCGAGCGATTGCAGCGGCGATCTCGTTCGCGGCCGTTCCGACAGATCGTGTGCGCGGTCTCGGAAGCGAGACGAGCGGGACAGCGGGACGATTCCTCGAGACGGGCCGCGACTGAGTCGTACCCGTGCCGTTGCGACGGTCGTCACGTGATCGAGACCAGCCTCGAGTTTATCAGCGACGCCGCGGCCAACGCGTGCATGGACTGTCCGACGTGTGGGAAGTCATTGAATACGGAACAGGGAATGCGGCAACATCATACGAAAATCCACGGTGAATCGCTCCCGAACCGGACGTGCAAAGGATGTGGAACTGATTTTTATGATCCGAAATCACGACGAGAGTTCTACGATGAGTGTAATCCAAACGGCGGGAAATATAACGGAAACTGGAAAGGTGGAACCGAAACGACTGCGTGTAAACGGTGCGATTCCACGTTCGAATACTATCCGTCCGACAAATCCGGGGTATACTGTCCGGACTGTGTCGAAGAATCCGATAAATTTCTTGGAACACCATACTACGAAGTCCACGATATCGAGCGCGTAAAACGTGTCTGTGAGAGCTGCGGAAGGATTAGAACTGTTCTCAAATCTAAAGCAAAACGGGAGCCGGTAAGGTTTTGCAGTCAGAACTGTCTTCGGATTTGGTTGTCTGAACAGTGGGGAAGCGCCAACAATCCCTACAACGGGAAGTGGAGATCGGTGAGACGTAAAGCGCTCGAACGAGACGATCATACATGCCAGAACTGTGGAATAACCCGTGAAGAGATCGGCCACGAGCCGGATGTTCATCATATTACACCGGTACGAGAATTTAACAATCCGCAACTCGCTCATACGCTCGACAACGTGACCTGCCTTTGTCGCAGTTGTCATCGATACGCTGAAATTGAACTAATCGACAGCATCTCGACAGTCGAGCAGGAGTAAACAATAACTCATAAGCCGTTCTGTCGTTAACTCACACCTGCCGATCAAGTCCCGTGGTGTAGTGGCCAATCATATGGGCCTTTGGAGCCCATGACGGCGGTTCGAATCCGCCCGGGACTATTTTCGCGAGAACAACTCCGTGAGCGTATCCTCGGTGGTTCGAACCCAGAGGACGAGATGATTCGAGTCCTCGCGGTTCGAATCCGCCCGGGACGATACCCAGTTTGGTGTGAATACTCTTTTTCAGACTAACACGCTACCATGAACAGTCAACGGCACGAGCAGATCGAGTGGACGCGCACTGCTTGTCACATATTGGCAAGCGGAAGATGATGTAGAACACACCAATCACGGGTGCCATCCGCCTTCTACGATTATCAGCGTGTGAAAGGCTGAAGCATTTGCTGCTGGCGGAGGGAACATCGCCCATGTCCGGCAATCACGATTGTCCCATCTGTGGTGACGAGTTCGATTCCCGGAAAGACCTGGAAGAGCACTCCTTAGAGGAGCATAGGCGAGAGCTTAGTCGCGATTAGTCCGTTGCACCGCCCGCGACTACTTCTGTCGCGAGCAAACCCGCGAGCGACGAATACGATCAGTAGATCCGGATAGTCGACTCTCCCCGGTCGGTGTTCAGGGATCCAGTCAGATCCCTGGCCAGTCTGAGCGCGCAGATCCCTGCACGTCAGTGCCGATCAACGGCAGGACCGGACGACACGTCCCGGATCCGAAGACACACGAATCGCTTTTGTCGGGAGGTTCGATCGTCGCTCCCAGCAACCGGGAATGCGGGGTAGGCTTAGGATCGCGCTCCGGTGAGTAGTCATATGGCACTCTCGTCAGACCGGCAGTCGCAATTTCGGCGTCCGCCGTCGACGTTCACCGATCGCGAGGGGCGAACGATGACGGTCAGCACGTACACGGGTGATCCCGACCCGCTGGTGGAGATGTACGCGCAGTTCGACGACGAATCGCGGTCACAGGGGGTGCCGCCTCGAGGGGAACACCGGATCCGCCAGTGGGTAGACGGGCACCTCGAGGACGGTCTGAACGTCGTCGTCAGGCATCGAGACGACGCGGTCGGTCACGCCGTGTTGATCCCGTACGACGACACTGCAGAGCTGGCTATTTTCGTTCGCCCGGCGTATCAGTTGGCGGGAATCGGAACGGAACTCATACAGTGCTTGCTCGGACACGGGCAGGCGAACGGGCTCGACCACGTCTGGCTGACCGTCGCTCGAACCAATCGTATCGCGATGAACCTGTATCGATCGGCCGGGTTCGAAACGACATCCCACAATCGCGGCGAACACGAGATGGAACGCCACCTGTGAATTCGCGTTGACCGGTCGCGAGCCGCGCTCGTTCGACCGACTCGACGCGATGCGGAGTCGGGGTGACTGCGATCTGCGACGAGCGTCGCCTCGAGGGCTCCTTCGAACCCCGCATCTGGCTACCTGCGTCCAGTGGCTCTCGTCTCGCTCGAGCGAGGGGAGTCCCCCGTCCCGACTCGCCCCTGAGACCGCGTGGAGAACAGGTTCTATAGAGGCGACGATCACAGTGCGCCCACATTCGGGAGGAATCCGATCGTGAATCGGGTATGTGTACGTCGGAGCGAAAGCCGGCCGGTCCGGACCGAACGAACGCGGCCGGCCGATCAGTCCGTCCCACCGTCTCGAACCCGTCGAGTTTCCTCGCGGTTGTCAGATTCTGGCTAGTCAGGGCTCAGTGGCGGGTTTAACGGAGAGATAATGAAGTGCGCTGTCCCAATAGATGGGTCTAGATACGTGGTGCAACGAACAACGCCGCTGCCCTGGTACGTCGGCAGCGGTCGAACGGGAACACGGGTTGCAAACAAACAACTACAACGATGACTTCGACGTTTGGCCGGGAGGATTCGACAGCGACTGGGAGTACCGAGCGTGAATCGGACGGGCTGGACACGCTTCTCATCGGGATCGATGCGGGGTGTCTGCCGGTCTTCGAGCGACTCTTCGAGGAGGACCGGATTCCGACCATCGAGCGGCTCTGCACTGAGGGCGTGACCGCGCCGCTGGAGTCCCAGATCCCGCCGTGGACGCCGAGCGCCTGGCCGTCGATCTACACGGGCGTCAACCCCGGTAAACACGGCGTGGTCGGCTTCGTCGGCTACGACGGCTACGACTGGCACGTGACGAGCAACGACGACGTTCGGGAGCACCCGCTGTGGACGCTGTTGGATCGACACGACCGCTCGAGCGTCGTCGTCAACGCGCCGGTGACGCACCCGCCCGACGAGTTCGACGGAGCAGTGATCCCCGGCTTTCTGGGGCCGGAGGATCCGCCCTGTCATCCCGACGGGCTCCTCGAGGAGGTCCGGGAAGAGATCGGCGAGTACCGCGTTTATCCGGACTACACGCGCGGCGACGACTCGCTGTCCAACGAGGAGAAGATCGCGGAGTACCGCAATCTGATCCGAATGCGCGGCGACGCGTTTCGGTACCTCGTCGGCGAGTTCGAGCCGGACCTGGGTTTCCTCCAGTTCCAGAAGACGGACACGGTCTTCCACGAGTTCGCCGGCGACGAGGAACTCGTCAACCGGGTCTACGAGGCGACCGACGACCAGCTCGCGGCGGTACTCGAGGCCTGCGATCCGGATCGGGTTTTCCTCGTGAGCGATCACGGGATGGGACCGTACGACGGCTACGAGTTCCGAATCAACGAGTTCCTCCGGGACGAGGGCTACCTCGAGACGACGACCGGTGGGAAGGGGATGCCGTCGTGGACGCCGATGCGCAGGCGGCTCCGCGAGGGAGAGGAGTGCGAGTCCTGGGAGCCCGGCGCGACGGCGCGCGCGGCGTCGGTCGCCGCCCGGTTCGGGATCACCGCCAGTCGTATCAGGGCCGCCCTCGAGCGGGTCGGCCTCGCCGACCTCGCGAGGGAGTACGCGCCGAACGGCGTCTCGCGGACGGCCAACGAGCAGGTCGATTTCACCGAGTCCGCGGCCTACGTCCGGGCGCGGACCGAACTCGGCGTCCGGATCAACCTCGAGGGACGGGATCCGAACGGGGTCGTCCCGTCCGAGGAGTACGACGCGTTCCGCGAGGAACTGATCCGGAAACTGCAGGCCGTCGAGACCCCCGACGGCGAGCCGCTATTCGAGACGGTCGCGCCGGGCGAGCGCTACTTCCACGGTGACTACGACGACGACACCGTCGATATCGTGACGATCCCCAACGGCTTCGATCACATGATCTCCGAACAGCTGAGCGGCGGGGAGTACTTCGGCCCGGCCGAACCGTGGAACCACAAGCTCGACGGAGTCTTCGTGGCCGCGGGAGAGGGGATCGACGAGACGACGTCGCTCGAGCGCGTCCACCTCTTCGATGTCGCGCCGACGGTTATGGCCGCGATGGGGGTTCCCCACAGCGACCGTATGGACGGGAGCGTCGCGCCGGTCGTCGACCCGATCGATCCGATGTCGTACGCGGACTACGAGGGCGACGGCGTCGATCCGGATCGATCGGAACCGGACGAGGACGTGACCGACCGGCTGGCCGATCTGGGGTATCTGAACTGATCGCCGATGGATCCGGGGTCGTCCCGGTGGCTGCAACGATCTATTATCGTCCGTATAGGTTTGGACGCCGTCCCCGACCACGCGATAGGAAACGGGCTTTGCATGGGATTTATCGCCGAAGTTCATCTCGTTCACGACGAGCTCGCGCTGGCACCGACGATCGCGAACCATCCCGAGACGACGTTCAGATACGAGTACGAGACGTCGACCGACGACCGTCGGTTCCAGTTTGTCTCCGTGTTCAGCGACGACGACGCGGCGATCGCCGATTCGATGGCGTCGGATCCGACGGTCTCGAACCCGACGCGCATCGCGACGTTCGAGAACCGGACGATCTTCCGCGTGGCACTCGAGACCGAGCACGCGGTTCTCCCCGACTGGGGCGGCGAGCACGGACTGTTCGTGTTCACGATCACGAGCGGGGAACGCGGCTGGGTCGCTCGCGTCTACCTGCCGAACCGGGACGCACTGATCGCGTTTCGAGCGCGATGTCGCGACCGCGGGATCTCGTTTCGCGTGACGCAGTTGTACGACACGTCGGTCTCCGACAGCGGGACTTTCCATCTGACCGATCAGCAACACGAGATCCTCATGATGGCCTACTACGGCGGTTACTTCGACATTCCACGAGGTATCACGCAGGACGATCTCGCCGAACGACTCGGCATCTCCGACTCGGCGGTCTCACAGCGGCTCCGACGCGCCATCACGGAACTGATCGCGGCGACGATCGAGAACGATCGAATGCCGAACCAATGACCGCGATCGGACCGAGGGGGATCCGTCTCGAGCACGCGCCTCGTCGATGTCGGACGGGCGTCAGACGCGATTTGGATATATTATTGAAACGTTCTCCGATAGGTCAGACGACTCAGGAAATCGTCGAATTCCGGAGTGTATGTGGCTCTGAGCCGGAATTAATACTACCACACTCGATTGCACCAGCTGCAAGTGTTGAGTAATCGATAATTACCCCGGCCGCTTCCGAACTTAAAAACTTGCTATCCGAACCCATAGCTACTCGACCCCGTCATCATTCACAACAAAGTGAATATCAATGGTGGAACGAAGTGATTTGCAGTGTTCGGATGGGATGGACTCTTCTCGACCGCGCTCGGAAGGGACCGGTGCCGATCGATCGACTGCGAACGACACGACACGTTCGGGACGAACGCGACGCACGGTATTAGGTGGAATCGCAGCCGCAGGCGCGGCCGCTATCGGCGTGACGTCGACCGTCGGCGCCTCGACCTCGACGGACCTGTACGAAGAGTACTACGACGACTACGAGAACGTCGTCAACGTCGTCGAGGCCGGTGCGGATAACACCGGGACGGAATCGATCACGCCCGTGCTCGAGGACCTTCGAGCCGACGACACGCTGTTCGTCTTCCCCGAGGGGCGGTACTTCATGGACGAGCAGTTCCGGTACACGGGCTTCGAGAACATCGGCTTCGTCGGCAGCGACGCGACGCTCGTTCCGGCGGATTACCACGCGTTCGACGGCCCGCAGTTCAGACTGTTCCGTCTCGGCGTCACCTACAACCCCGGCAGTCGCCTCCGATTCGAGGGGTTCGACGTCGATCAGACGGCCCCCGACACGGGGATTCGAGCGATCGAGGCCTACGTCTCCGATCGACTCGAGGTGCGCGACATCACCGTTCGTGGCCAGCACGATAGCGGTACGTGGGGTCCGGGACTGTTCAACGTCACCGACCCCGACGGGACGGGGATCGTCGAACGGTTCCGGGCGCCGGACGGCGGCGCATGGGTCGAGAACACGCCCAACGCGGGCAACCGCTGGCGCGGACCGATCGGGATCGAGGCCAACCAGAACGCGGGCACGCTCGAGTTCAAACACTGCTGGCTCGGCGGCTTCCCGAACAACGGTCTCTACGCGGCGGGCGGCGACGGACGGATCGTGGTCAGCGGCGGTCTCTACCGGAACAGTAACGGAGCGAACGTCCGCGTCGGCGGCACGGACAGCGAGATCCGCTGGCCGACGGTCGAGGTCGACGAGACGCGACCGGAGGACCGAACCCAGCGCGGGATCCGGATCGAGAACAGTCAAAATATCGAAATCTACGGTGCACTCGTCGATATCACCTCGCCGATGCCGACGAGCCACGCGATCTCGGTGATGAACACCTGCGAAAAGGCTCGGATCAAGAACACCGAGGTTCAGATCCGCGGGTCGAACGTCAACCACGGCATCGTCCTCTCGCCCGACTGCGGCGAGACGACGATCGCCGACACGTCGATCAGCCACGAGACCGCGGGCGGCTACCCGCTGTGGATCCGCGACAGCGACAGATCCGAGCGGATCCTCGCCGAACACCTCACGATCTCGGGCCGATCCGGCGACGCCAGCGGCTTCCGCGACGGGATCCGCTGCGAACGGGACAACTGCCGGTTCAGCCACATCTCGGTCACCCAGGTGGGCCGCGACGGGACCGACCGGAACGCCATCGTCAACACGGGCGCGGACCTGACCGTCTATCGGAGCGACCTGCGCGCCAGCCAGTATCCGTACCTCGACGTCGGGACCGACGCGCTCGTTCGCGACTCCGACCTCGAGTCGACGGACGAGGCGGCCGTCTGCCTCTACGCGTCCGCGGAGAATCCGACCTTCAAGAAGAATCGCCTCGCGGGCGGGATCCGCGACCTCGGCGCGAGCGGCGTCACGACCTGGAAGAACACGATCGAATAGTCGAGACGGGCACCCTTACGAGAACGGAGATCGACTGTATCGGCCGCTCACCGGGGTTTAACACCCGCATAATAACCCCTCGACGTCGCCACGTCTCACTACTGTGAGCACGCTGGATGCTGAACGGACGTCGGCGAGGGGAGCCGCCGACCCTCGGCACGGACGCTCCCCGGTGAGAGCGTGAATCGAAGTATCGCGAGCGGCATCTTCTCGGTCGTCAGTGTGAAGGTCGTCGTGCAGCTCCTCACTGCCCTCTCGACGCCGCTCCTCTACCGGTTTCTCGGTCCGTCGGGCTACGGGGACTACGCGTTTCTGCTGTCCGTATTTGCCATCTACATGATCTTCGTGAGTTCCGGAGTCACCGACGGGGTCCGGAAGTTCCTCGCGGAGGATCGCAACGACGCGAACTGGAGCGAACACGTCGTCGGCTTCTACCTCCGGTTGGCGATCGGTCTCGCCGCCGTCGGCGCCGTCCTATTGATACTCGCCGCCTGGTTCGGGATCGTCGACCGCGCGTTCGGCGACGGGTTCGCGATCTACTTCTACGCGCTCGCCGCCCTCGTCGTGACGGCGCAGTTCCGCGACTACGCCCGAAAGACGCTCATGGGATTCGGCCTCGAGCGCTACTCGGAACCGTTGAAGATCCTCGATACGGTCGCTTTCATCACCGTCGCGGTCCCGCTCGCGTACGTTGGGGTCGGCGTAATAGGGGTACTCGCGGGCCACCTGACGGCGAGCCTGCTCGTGGCCGTCGTCGGGCTGGCCATCGTCAATCGCAGAGTCCCGCTGTCGTGTCTCACCAGTACGCCGAGCGAGCGGTTCCCGCGCAAGCAGATGCTCACGTTCAACTCGATGAGCATCGTGCTCGTGTTCCTGCTGATGTCGCTGTACCACATCGACATCGTGATGCTCCAGCGGTTCCGGGCGAGCGCGGACGTGGGGAACTACAAGGCAGCGCTGACGCTCGCCGAGTTCCTCTGGTTCGTCCCGCTGGCGATCCAGACCGTCTTCGTCCACTCGACGTCGGAGCTGTGGTCCCAGAACCGCCATCGAAGGATCTCGGAACTCGCGTCGCGGGCGACGCGGTACACGTTCCTCCTGACGGCCGTCATGGCGGTCGGGCTGGCGGCGCTGGCCGACGTCGCCGTGCCGATTTACTTCGGTGACGAGGCGATCCCGGCGATCGAACCCCTCTTGCTGTTGCTCCCGGGAGCGCTCGGGTTCGCGCTCGCTCGACCGCTCCTCGCGGTCTCGCAGGGCGAGGGAACGCTCCGGTATCCGATCGCTGCCACCGGCGTGGCGGCGCTGCTCAATGTCGTCCTCAACGCCGCGCTCATTCCCCGGTACGGGATGCACGGTGCGGCCGTCGCGACCAGTATCGGCTACGGGACGATGTTCGTCTGTCACTGCTGGAGCGCCCGTCGCGTCGGATTCGATCCGCTCGCCGACGCGCGACTCGCTCGAGCGGCCCTGACGACTGTCCTCGCGGCCGGTCCCATCATCGCTCTCGCGACGGCGATCTCGAGTCCGTGGCTCGCGCTCGCGGTCGTTCCCCCGGTCGGGTTCGCGGTGTTCCTCGGGTTCGCGCTGCTGGTCGGCGCACTGGATCCGTCCGAACCGTTCGAGATCCTCTCGGTGTTCCCCGATCCGATCGGCTCCCGGGCGGCCGCGATACAGGTGTCACTCGAGAACGCCGAGGACGGCGAGGGCGGCGAACAGCGAAGCTGGTTCCAGAACCTGCTGTTCGTCGCCGGCCTGTCGCTGCTCGTCTCCGGACTCGCGCTGGGCATTCTCGGCCCCGGCGTCCAGAGCATCGTTCCCTGAGCGATCGGCGGTCGACCGCGACGACGTCGGGGTTCGGACCCGATCCGGCGGAATCGCGGCCATCCGCTGTTCGTCGCGCAGGTCGCTCGAGGGAACGCGGTCGATTGCGGTCGTCGAGTCCAGTACGCGGATTCCCGACGCGCTGACTGGTCACATCTTCTCGAGGGACGGTCACACGACGAGCCGGTAGAGCGGAAGTAGATCAGAGAGCGAACTCGCGAGCGGTGAGCCCCCGACAGAGACGGACCTGACTACGGAGAACCGGAGTACGGCAGTGACGGAACTGACAGTATTGTGGCGGAACTGGGAGCGTTGTGACGTGATCTAACGATACCTCCGGCGAACGCGAGACTAGTGGACCTGGCGCTCGAGGTGTTCGCTCTCGGCCATGTCGAACAGCATCGCGAACAGCAGGAACGCGACGCCGGCGACGAGCAGGACCGCGGTCGTCGAACCCTGCACCGACGGGCCGATCGTCGAGAGCGTCGCGAACAGCGTCACGACGGCGGCGAGGACGCCGGTCGCGGCCAGTCCCGCGCCGACGAGATAAAAGAACGCCAGCGGGTGGAAGTCCAACACGAGGTACTTCGTCTTCAGCCGCCACAGGAAGTTCCGCAGCAGCATCGTCGACACCTTCGGGATATACTCGGAGTACGTGATGCTCGACTCCTCGTCACCGTAGACGGCCGGCATCGCCACGTCCGCGACGCGCATCCCGCGGACGTTCAGCTTCACCAGCAGGTCGTTGCAGTAGCCGTAGTACTCGTAGAGGTTCTCGAGGTCGATCGCCTCGAGGGCGTCGCCGGAGATCGCCGTGTAGCCGTTCTGGGGGTCCATCGTCTTCCAGTAGCCGGAGGCGACCTTGGTCAGGAACGACAGGATCGCGTTCCCGACGAACCGAAACCGCGGCATCGCCGCGCGATACTCCCGCGAGAGGAGTCGGTTCCCCTTCGCGTAGTCGGCCTCGTCCGCGACGATGGGGTCGAGCAGCCGGGACATCTGCGAGAGGTCCATCTGCCCGTCGGCGTCGACCGTTACCGTCGCGTCCACGCCGTCGGCGCGCGCGGCGAGATAGCCGGTCTTGATCGCCCCGCCGGCGCCACGGTTCTCGCGGTGCCGGATCGGGACGACTCGTCCGATCGGGTCCTGGACGGACGCCCGTCGAACGAGCGCGGACGCGCCGCCGTCGGTGACCATCGGCGCGTCGTCCGTCGCGTCGACCCCCCCGTTCGCGTCGGCGTCGTCGCGGGCTGCCTCGAGGATCTCCTCCCAGGTCCCGTCGGTCGATCGGTCGTCGATCGCGTAGATCCGATCGACGTAGTCGGGCATCTCGCGGATCACGTCGCCCACGAACCCCTCCTCGTCGTACGCTGGCATCACGACGCCGACGGTCGCCTCGCGGTACATTACCGTCCCTCCAGCGGATCGGTCGGAGCGATGTCCCGCCCCGTCGCGTCGAACTCCTCGACACGCCCGATCGTCCTTGCAGTGCCACCGGGTGGCACGAACTGTCGTCGATTCCGATGCATCAGTGGTCGCGTCGACGAAGCGTTCGGCCTTTCTTATACAGCTATTAGGGCGCGAGCCGCGCCGCCTCGGAGCGAGACGATCGCCGCGTCGCCCGCCGCGAGTTCCGAGCGGGAGACTCGAGGCGACCGATCGAACCGCCGTTCCGGGCGTTTAGCGACGCGATAATAATGGCTCGCCCGTCGAGAGTTGCGAGAAATGCCCCGAGTCAGCGTCGTGATTCCGACCTACAACAGAGCCGAAACGCTTCCGCGCGCGATCGACAGCGCGCTCGCACAGACGACCGACGATCTCGAGGTCGTCGTCGTCGACGACGGGTCGACCGACGAGACGCCGTCCGTGCTGGCCGACTACGAGGACCCCCGAGTCCGACCCGTCGTCCACGCGACGAACCAGGGGGCCAACGTGGCCCGGAACACCGGCATCGAGCACGCCCGCGGCGAGTACATCGCCTTCCTCGACTCCGACGACGAGTGGCGCCCCGAGAAGCTCGAGCGCCAACTCGCCGCCCTCGAGGGGCGATCCGACGAGTGGGTCGGCGTCTACTGCGACTCGACCTACGAGCTGTCGGGGACGAACGACCGCCTCCGTGGGGCCGCCGCGTCCGCGCTCGCGCGATCGGACGACGAGCCCGTGCGAGAGGGCGGCGAGGAGCTGATTGGCCTGATCATGGCCGACGAGGTGCAGCCGGACGCCGGCTCGACCCTGCTCGTCCGGACCGACGTCGCTCGCGAAATCGGCGGCTTCGACGAGGAGCTCGATCGGTTCCAGGACCCCGAATTCTGTCTGCGGGTGCTCAAGGCGGGCAAGCTCGCGTACGTCGACGAGCCGCTGGTCGTTCGCGAGGAAACGGGCCAGCCGCCGGCGGACGTCATCCGCTCGGCCAGCGAGCAGTACCTCTCGATGTACGAGGACGAGGTCGAACGGTTCGAAGCGGAGGGACACGAGATTCGCGCTGCCCACCGGCTCGTCGTCGCGAAGGCGTACCTCTCCGAGGGTCGTCTCCTCCGCGGACTGTGGTATCTGCGCGACGCCGCCGCGTCCCCGCGACAGTATCCCGGCCTGTGCTGGGCCGCCGGCAGCGGTGTCCGACGGCGACCGATGCCGATCGTCGCGACGACCGTACTCGTTCTCGTCGTCTTCGTTGCGGCGGCGCTCGAGCGGACGACGATCGCTCGTCGCATACTGACCGAGTAGCGACGTCTCTCCCGAGAGACTCAACGATCCGGTTTTCGCGGGCCACACGATTTCCGTAGCTCGAATCGTCGGCACCGCGACTGCAACGGTCTTGGCAGTTCGATAACTAACACGATCCCCGTGGCGTGCCTATCCGTGAACGTCAGAACGCTCTATCACACTGCCAGGGCGGTACAGGAGCTCGTCGCGACCGAGCGCGAATCCGACGTCTCGCGATCGCTCCGACGACGGCTCTGGCTCTGGCGGCGCGGCTTCGTGAGCCGGTCCGACGCCGTCTACGACCTCGATCCGGAGACGTACCGCGACTACGTGAGCGACTACGAGCGGTTCGTGCGCACGAAGCGTATCAACGGGACGTGGTCGGTGGCCCTCTCGAACAAGCTGCTCTTTCACCGGCTCATGCAGCCGTTCGACGACGAGCGGATGACGGTCTACGGCCTGATCCGCGACGGGACGTACCACCCGATCGACGACCGACGCGACCGGCGCGAGGTGACCGACGGTGGGCCGGCGGCTTCGGGACCGATCGGCACCGGCGGACCGCCGTCTGAGCCGCCACAGTCCTCGGCGCACCCACGGGAGACGGGAAACGCCGCCCAGCGGGTCATCGACCGGCTCGAGGTCGAGGATCGGCTGGTCCTCAAGTGGGTCCGCGGCGGCGGCGGGAACAACGTTCTGCTGTGTTCGCGTACCGGCGACGGCTACCGGGTCAACGGCGATCGCTACCCGGAGTCCGCGTTCCGATCGCTAGTCGCCGACCTCGACGAGTACCTCGTCTGCGAGTTCGTCGATCAGGGGCCGTTCCCGACCGCGCTGTACCCGGCGACGCCGAACACGATCCGGCTCATCACGATGTACGACGACGAGCTCGGCGAACCGTTCGTCGCCGCGGCGATCCAGCGGATCGGTACGACGGACTCCGCACCGCTGGACAACTTCACGCAGGGCGGCCTCTCCGCGGCGATCGACCTCGAGACGGGCGAACTCGGTCCGGGCGCGCGTCCCCCCGACGGCGACGGCGTCGAGTGGCACTCGACTCACCCGGACACCAAGATGGCCGTCGAAGGAGAGCGGATCCCGGGCTGGCAGCGGATCCGAGCGACCGTCCTCGAGATGGCCGACGCCTGCCCGTTCGTTCCGTACGTCGGCTGGGACGTCATCGTGACCGACGACGACGGCGGATTCACCGTCATCGAAGCGAACAGCTACCCAGGCCTCAAATCGATTCAGGTCCACGAGCCGTTGCTGGCCGACGACCGCGTCCGTCGGTTCTACGAACGACATGGCGTTCGGTAGCTCGTCGTGGGGCGTTGCCGCGGACGGTCGCCGATCAGAAAGGGGCGGATTCACTCTCTACAACCGTTTCACGACGGTTTCGAGCGAAGCAAGCGAATCGATTCTGCTGTTATTCTCGTGATAGTAAATACATCCACCCCCCAAGTGGGGGAGTGGAATGCAGCGGAATCCGCTTTCACGACGCTCGGTATTATCACTCGCGGGCGCCTGTGTAGCCGCAGGCGCTGGCGCGACTACAGTCAGTGGGGCACAGGAGAACGGATCGACTCGGGAGTCGTTCGTGATTCGCGAGGGAACGGCCGAAGAGACGACGGTGTACGTCACCACCGCGGACGCCGACGGACCAACGGCCGTCGTCATCGGCGGCGTCCACGGCAACGAGGTCGCGGGCTATACGGCCGCGAGCGCGATCGCCGACTGGGAGATCGGCGCGGGAACGCTCGTCACCGTCCCCGAGGCCAACGCTGCCGCGATCGATCGCAGCACGCGGACCGCCGACGACGGCGCCGACCTCAACCGACAGTTTCCCGAAGGAGAGCGGCCGAGAACCGACCTCGCTCGGGCGCTCTGGCGAGTCATCACCGAGTACGATCCGGACATCGTGATCGACCTTCACGAGTCGACGGGTATCTACGCGAACGATCCCGTCGACGGCGTCGGACAGGCAATCTTCCACTCCGACGAGGCCACCGCGGCCGCGACCGATGCGGCCGAGTACGTCACCCGCAACTACGTGGACGATTCCTCGCTGGCGTTCCAGACCGGACCGTTCACCGGCCCCGACACCGATCCGACGGGGCTACTCGTCCATAAGGCCGCCCGCGATCTCGGCGCCGACGCGTTCCTCGCGGAGACGCTCTCGACCAACGTCTCCCTCGAGACTCGCGTGCAGTGGCACTCGGCGATCGTCGAGCGGCTGCTGACGGACGAACTCCAGTTGGAGGCGGTCGAGGGCGGCGATTCCGACGAGTCGGACACCGACGGCGAGGAGGCCGACGGAGACGAGGAGGCCGAAGAAGGCGAGACCGCCGAGGAGGCTGAAGAAGGCGAGACCGCCGAGGAGGCTGAAGAAGGCGAGACCGCCGAGGAGGCTGAAGAAGGCGAGACCGCCGAGGAGGCTGAAGAAGGCGAGACCGCCGAGGAGGCTGAAGAAGGCGAGACCGCCGAAGAGACCGACGAAGGTGAGACCGCCGAAGAGACCGACGAAGGCGAGACTGCCGAAGAGACCGACGAAGGCGAGACTGACGAGGCCGAGACTGACGAGGCCGAGTCGGCCGACGAAGACGAGACGACGACGGAGACACCCGTCACATCGAGCGACAGCTGCCCCGCGAACGCCGCCCGGTGACATTCGAGGCCGGAGAGCAGGTCAAACTCGACGTATCGGGATCGTATGCCCGGGGCGGCGAGATCGTCCGCTACGAGTGGGACGTCGGGCAGACAGCGAAGCTCGACGACACCGGCGAGACGATCACGGTGACGGCGGCGCGAATGCCCACAACACAGTCGTGTTGCGCGTAACCACCCCGACGGAGCGACTGACACGGAATCGATCACGCTCTCGATGGCCTGATCGCCTCGAGGACTGGTCAGTCTCACACCTGCGCTCACTGAGAAATCGCTTCTCGGCTGGGATGGTCGGAACCGTTCGTCACCGCGCGAGCCACCGAAACGCCATCGGCTCAGTAATGCTGTGCCGTCCGGAGTTTCCAGAGGTCGTCGAACGTGATGACCTCGACGTCGGCGCTATCGATGTGGTCGAGCAGCTCCGCGTAGTCGGTTTCGGACATCGTGCTCTGGTCGGAGAACGCGTGGAAGTTCAGAATCGTACACTGTCGGTGCTGGGCGGCGAGATTGACACACTGTTTCGCGATGTCGAGATCGTGGCCGATCGTCCGCGGTAACGCCAGCGGGTCGAAGCCGTAGACGCTGGTCGTATTGACGTTACCGGACTGGTTGAAGCCGCCGCAGTAGTGGTAGTCGGTCGTGCACTCGAGGCTCAGCCTGTCGTAGCTGTTGTGCGGGTAGACGATGTAGTCCGCTCCTTCGAATCCCTTGTCGAGGTACCACTGCTTGTCCCGTTCGAGACGGGTTCGGACTACCTCCTCGTTGTCTTCCTCGTGGATGGGAGAGTGTGTCCCGTGAACGACGATCTGGTCGCCCGCGTCCTGTCGCTCCTGGAGCTCCGAGATCGTCATGTAACCGTCCTCGCCCCGTTGTGCCCAGCGCGGAACGGGGGCCTGGACCGTCTGGAAACCGTACTCGTCGTGCAGCGGCGCGGCTGCCTCGTAGTAGTCGCTCGTGCCGTCGTCCCAGGTCAGCATGACGTATCCCTGGTCGGGCTTCTTGTGGGTCCGCAGGTCGTCGACCCAGACCTCGGCCTTGTCCATGGTGTGCAGGACCTGTATCTCGAGGCGCTCCAGGGAGTCCAGTGCGGGTTCGTACTCGCTTTCTGAGAAGACGCCCGGACTCGCGCGGAACCAGGCGACGTCTGGGCTCCGGCAGGTGATCTCCCGCAGCGAGAAGTACCTCTCGCTGCCGAACTGGTCGACCAGCCGCAGGTTGATCGTGATGTTCTGTGGAGTCGTCGTCCGGATCGCGAACGAGAGGTCCGTCTCGGTGAGGTCCTCGCCCATCATGCCCCGTTGCGCGACGATGTTCTCCTGGCCGTTCGATTCCAGCTTGAAGCTCTGGTCGCCGTCGAAGACGACGTCCTGATCGGCGGTTCCCGACCCCCGGGTGACCTCCCAGTCGGAGAGGTCGCTGAAGTCGTCGAGCGACTCGCCGGGCTGGCGGTACTTCTCGCGGCTGTCGTACTCCGTCTCGAGCGGCGGGACGCCGTCAGCGAGTGCAGCCGCCTGTTCGGTCGACTCGTCGTCCGTCTCGTTCTTCTCTTCTTTCGAATCGTCGTCCGACTCGCCGAGGACGGAGCTGAGCTGATCGGTACACCCCGCGAGACCGGCGATCGCGGTTGCGCTCGACAGTGCGAGAACTCGTCGGCGGGTAGGTCGCTGCTGTGGCATTGACGACCCGAAGCTACTGACAGTCGGGACATTATTATAGATCCGATAGGCCGGAATCAGCCGTCGCTCGAATCGGCACTATACGGCCGTTCCAGGTCTTAACAATGGCATAGTAATTGTCGTATCGCTCGGAGAGACGATGGCCGCGTCCGCGATCGGGGATCGGTGGTCGGTCGGCTATCGATCGGTCGAATCGTCGCCGGTCCACTTCGATCGCACGTCGCGACGGTGGTCTTCGATGAATAGGGAACTCTTCGGCGTATTCGGCGACAGAGAGACGTTCGAGCGATACAGGGCGAGCGACGAATTCGATCAGGTACTGACGGGACCGTCCGTCACCGTCGGTATCAGAGACGACGCGCTCGGTGCGCCCGGCTGGACCGCCAGCTACGCGGACGGCGACGCCCGGTGTGTCGTCTGGGGCGAAGCGTACGTCCCCAACGACGAGTCGTCGGAGGAGTCCAACGCCGCGCGCTGGCTGCTCGAACGCTACGAGACGGCGGGCCGCGACGCCCTGGACGCGCTCAACGGCTCGTATCTGGCCGTCATCGACGTCGGTGCGGACGACGCGTTCGTGGCGACGGATCCGGCCCGATCCCGCGAGTGTTTCTACACCGACGAGCCCGGGACGCGCGTCTTCGGGACCGACGCCGCCGAGGTCGGACGGACGGTTCCGGAGCCGACGATCGATCGGGACGGCGTCCTCGAGTTCCTCCACCTCGGCGTTGCCCTCGGCGAGAAAACCGCCGTCACGGAACTCAGCCGACTGCCGATCGACAGCCTACTCCGGGCCGACGCCATCGACTCGCTCGAGCGGTTCGTCTACCGCCCGGAGTCGTTCGATTACGTCGCCGAGCTCGCAGACCGCCTCGAGCGGGCGTTTCGGCGGCGGTCGACGCTGTCCGGGACCAAGGGCGTTCTCCTGTCGGCGGGCTACGACTCGCGGGTCCTCCTCGCGGGGATTCCCGGAATCGAGCGCAGTTTCACCGTCGGCGATCCGGACGCACAGGAAGTACAGGTCGCGAGTCGCCTCGCCGAACAGTACGGCGCGAGTCACACGGCGTTTCCGCCGGACGAGCGATATCTCCGCCCCGACGAGTCGAAGGTGCGCTACTCGCAGGGTATCAAGGAATCGCTGCACATCCACCACGCCGGCTACACCGACGAGATGGACGTCGACACGATGTTTCACGGCCTGCTCTGTGATACGTTCCTCCGGGGTCACTTCACCGCAGAGCAGACCGTCGACGTCCTCGA
The DNA here is from genome assembly GCF_037914945.1 of Haloterrigena sp. KLK7. NCBI lineage: Archaea > Methanobacteriati > Methanobacteriota > Halobacteria > Halobacteriales > Natrialbaceae > Haloterrigena > Haloterrigena salinisoli. Next base: position 372,462 of record NZ_CP149787.1, on the reverse strand, counting down.
CAAGCGGATCCCGACCGGGAGACTCGATCCCGATCCCGATCCCGTCGAGGAGTTGCTCGAGACCTTCGGCTACAGCCGCGACGCCAGTCGCGACCTCGCCGAACGGACGTCGTTCGGCGTCGATCCGGAGTCGTTCGTCAGGGACGCGATCGCCGACGAGCTCGACGCGCGGTCGTCCCGTGCGGACACTGTACAGAACGCGCTCACCTGCGTCGGTATTTCCAACCAGCCCTCGATGCCGTTTCACGCACATTTGGCCGATCAGTTCGTGACGTCGTTTCCCGCGGTCGACCGCGAACTGCTCGACTGGCACCTCCGGACGCCGCCGGAACACCGCACGACGGAGACATTCCTCGAGGCCTGTACGCGGGTCGACGACGAGATCTTGCGGTACAGGCCGCCGGACCGTCCACACGACGAGACGCTGCTCAACGAGGTCGAGCGCTTCGTTCGGCGGAAGACCCCGTTCCTCGAGTCGTTTCAGCCGCCGTGGCCCGACCGCCGGACGCTGTTCGACCGCTACGATTTCGACCGGCGATACCTAGATGACCTCGAGCACGTCCACGACCTGCCGGTCAGACACAAGTTGCGGCTCGTCGATCTCCGGACGTGGCTCGACTGCTGGACCGCGTCCTCCGAGGCGTCGCTGCCGTGGCTCGCCCCGCCGGAGTTCGCAGCGATTTGATATATCGACCCGATTGCGGTCGGAATACCAGTCACTTTTGATGACCGGAACGGTAGTTTCAACCTGTTTAATCCCAGGACAAATCGTTTGCCCAGATCAACCGTAACAATACTTATATACCGCGCAGGATTACCGCGGAATATGCGTCTGACGCCGTCTTGGTTGTTCGCTACGCCGTCGGATTCGTCCGAGTCCGAGGACGGCTCCGACGATACCGACGCCGAGACGGTTTCGGGTGTCACCATTTATCGGGACCCGTCGACCGATCTCTCGACTTCGGGATCCGCGGCCGAGTTCGTCCCGGACTCCAACACCGAGTTGCTGTCCGTACTGGACGAGATGGAGACGCCCGTCACCGTCGACGAGGTCGCCGACGAACTGATCCACCCGGCTCGACCGTCGGTCGAGACGTGGGCGTCCGTTCACGAACGGCTCTACCAGTATCGCCTTCCGGAACTCGATACGACGGGCCACGTCGAGTTCGACGCGGAACAGGGACTCGTCGATCGCCGCACGGTCCAAACCGACGCTGTCACCAGACGCGAGTCGAGCGGGTTCGAACTCCAGAGAATGCTTCGGCTCGCGGGACTCGCCGTACTGGTTACGTCCGGACTGGCGATCGCGCTCGTCGGCGTTGCGCTGCTCGTCTGAGCCGTCTCGAGAAACTACTGCATCGCTGTAACGTACTGTCACATATCAGTCGAGGAGTCGTTTGATCGTCGATACCGTGAACATGAGCAGAATGCACGCGCTCAGCGCGATTCCCGAGAGGAACGACGTGAACGGGAGCTCGAGTACCGCACCGAGCAGCAGCGCGAAGCCGAGGACCGTCGAGCCGACGTAGTAATCGTCGAGGCCCGCGTCGGACTCCTCCTCGTCGCTCGAGTCCGTCTCGGGGCCGTCCTGCAGGTACTGATCGACCTTATCTGCGCGCGGTTGCCGTTCGACGATGCCGCGGTTCTTCTGATAGTCGATGAGCCCCGCTTCGTCGAGCTTCGAGAGGTGGGACTGGTAGAGCGGAATATAGACGCGCTGACGTTGCTTCGAGGTGAGCTCCTCGACAGTCGTATCGTGTTCCCACGCTGCGACCTGTTCGGCGATATCGCGCATACGCACGGGGTCTTCGGTGCCGCGAAGGTACCTGAGGACCAACCGACGGCGTTCGTTTTGCAGGAGGTGGAAGATCTCGTCCTTGGAGAGCGAGGCCGAATCAGCCGATTGCTCGTCCGGGTCAGCCGACTGGTCGTCTGCGTCGGCCATATCCTGCTCAGTATCACCTTCGGAGCTGATATGTGCTGCTTTCATTGCGCCAATCTCCCCTAATCAGAAGTGTGTAATAAAGGGTTGAAACCGTATCTCTCAGACAAACTCATTTTAAGTGTTTTCACAAACGAGCTCGATCCTTTTAGTTTATTTTAAAACTGCAATATCTCGCCGATGAGGCCCCAATACGCGTGATTCACGAATCACTGATTGTTTTATTTCTATTTTCATAGAAGGTAATAATAGTGAGTAAATTATACTAAATTTCCTATCGTTGGAGCGTTCGGAACGCTCTAGAACAAACGAAAGGTACTTACGAGGAAATATTGTCTCATTTCTGGTAAATCAACCACAGGAGACCGCCCTATCGACCGGGTCAAACCGGCTTATCGGGACGATAATAAACCGCACGCCGACCGGATATTTCCGGTAATGAGCGACAGTCAATGGTGGTTTCTCGATCTGGCAGCGGTGATCGCGTTCACCGGCGGCCTCACGTTCGGCATCGTTTCCGGAATCGATGGCGTGATACGAACCGCGATAGCGCTCCCGATCGTTCTCTGTCTTCCCGGATATGCGTTCGTCTCGATCCTGTTTCCGTCCGAATCGGCTGACGAGTACCAGCCGTTCGACAGGCAGAAGACCGGACTCGAGACGCCGCGTCTGGTGACCGGCGGACTCGAGTCGATCGAACGGTTCGTCCTGTCGGTCGTGTTTAGCATCGCCCTCGTTCCGACGGTTGCCCTTTTCGCGTCCGTTACCCCTCGGGGTATCACCGCGGAAACGGTACTCCTCGGGCTTGCATCGCTGACCGTCGTCCTGTCACTGATCGCGATCGTGGCTCGCTACCGGTGTCCGTCGGAGCGACGGTTCTCGCCGTCGGTATCGGCGGGGTCGCTATTCTTCTCCCGGGAGCGACCGAGAGCCTACGAGCGACTCGATCCGCGACCGTACAACCTCGCGATCGCCGTCGGACTGGTGGTGCTGCTCGCGAGTGCCGGGTTCGCGGCTATCAACCCGCCACAGGGCGACGGCTTCACTGAGCTTTCGGTCGAAACCGAGAACGTCACGAACGTCACGGACGAGACCGAGACGCTGTACAACTCGACGTACACCGCCGGCCAGGCCGAGGACCTGCAGGTGACGATCACGAATCAGGAGCACGCCGAACGCGACTACACGACGGTCGTCTTGCTCGAGCGAACCGAGGGCGACGGTGACAACGTGACCGTCGCGGAACGTGACGAACTCGCCCGAGCGTCCGTGACGATCGCCGACGGTGAGGCGCGCGAGCAGACGCTCGAGATCACGCCGACGATGACGGGCGACGACCTCCGGTTGACGGTGCTGCTCTACGAGGGCGAGCCGCCGTCGGAGCCAACGTCCGAGAACGCCTACCGGACTATGCACCTCCCGGTCGTGGTAGAATAGCGGTCGCCGTCGGCTCGAGAGGCGATCGCTGTCGTCGGTTCCCCGGTACCCGATTTCATCGATGAACCCCTTTCTGGACGGTCGGCATCACTGACCAGCGGGTCCACTCGCTGTCGTCATCCCGCTGCGCTGGCTCGTCGGCATCACAGTCGGCCGACGCGGAGTCGAGAACTGGCCGGTCGCGGAGACTTGTTGTGCTCGCGTACGCGATCCGCCTACCCAATGTGTCCGATCCGACGCGACCGGATCGCGCGCTCGTGAGCCAGGTCGTCCCGAGACTGACGCTTCGGATTCTCTTCCAGATCGGAGTCACGATCGCTGCCGCAGTGCTGGCTGTCCAAGGGCAATCGATCGTCACCGACGTCTGGCGGCGGTTGCAACGTCGTCTCGCAGCGTACACGACGCCGCACCGTCGATCGTCGAGGAAGCGCTGACCGCGCTCGATGCCATCGGATCGGCCCGCTCGCTCCGTCCTCGAGGTCCCACTGTTCAGGACGGTGTTCGCGGTTCCAGCACGTCGGCCCATACCGATCGCGTTCGACGCCCTCCCTCGGCAGTCCCGTTCGATCTACCGGACGGTGTGACCAGCGGGCGTTCGGACGGAGAGCGGTTCGCGGATCGACGCCCGATGGTCGTGGCTATCGGATCACACCGCTACGGAACGCACTCGTCACGGTCGCGGTGTCACCAGCGTTCCTCGGCCTCGGAAGGGAGGTGTCGCCGCTCGTCGGCCTCGAGATACAGTCGCACCCGGTCCTCGATCCGAGAAGCAACTGTACCGATCCTCACCTCGAGAAGCAGTCGTCGCTACCCGCCGGCCTCGAGACGTCGATTCCGTTCCGTGCGAGAAATAGAGACGGAGAGCGTCGCGGTGTCGCTCTCACCTAGTCGGTGGACGGTGAAGGCGTACACATCGTCACGTCACCGTTCGTGTACACCGTGGCCTGGTTCGGCCCACAGAGCCGGTCGGCGGTGGCCTGCTCGATCCGGCCCGCTCCGTCGGCGTTGTTGAAGTAGACCGCCTGGTTCGCGGCGGTCGTCCGATGGACCACGTAGTCGTGGTCGGCGGTCCCGCCTTCGGGGACCGTCGCTATGTCCGTCGACGGATAGGCACCGGTCCGACTGAACAGCGTCTGATAGGGATGGTCGGTGTAGAGCCCCTGGTAGGGTCTGATTTCGCTGCCGTCGGGCGAGCCGGTCATCTCGCCGATCGACCCGACGGCGGCCAGTTCCGACTCCTCGTAGGCGAGTTGCTCGTGGTGGTCCTCGAAGACCGGGTTGTCGATGTTGCTCTCCGAGGCCACGATCATCGCGCCCGGGTAGACGAGCGTGAACAGGAGGAGAACGACGACAACCAGCGCGGGCGCGAGTCCCCGGTCGAGGGTCCGCAGCCCGATCGCGCCGAGGATCGCCATCGGCGCGTAGAGGAACGCGAACCACCGGTTCGGGATGAACGTGTGGATCCCGAACATCGGGAACCCCATGACGAACACCAGCATGAACGCCGCCGCGAGCAGCAGCGTGAACACCGACTGCTCGGCCCGGCGCCGGTGGACGATGTACAGGCAGCCGACGAACGTCGCCCCGAGCAGGAAGAGAAAGCCCACCTCTTCGACGTAGGGGACGACTTGGTCGAGCAGCGTCGTCGCCGCCTCCGCGGCTCCCGCCTCGGCCGCGTCATCGCCGGAGCCGCTCGCGATGTTGAGGAAGCCGGCACTCTCCTCGACGGTCTGGCGGAAGTAGCTCAGCACGGTCGCGAGGAACGACTGCTGGCGGTAGGGTGTCAGCGACCAGACGAAGATCGTCAGCCCGACGTTGAAGACGACGAGGCCGACGAGGTTGACCGGTCTCTTCGTCCGGAACACGCTCGTGTCGAGTCGCGCCAGCCCGAGCGGACCGATCTCGAAGACCAACTGTGCGACGAACGCCGCGAGCAGCAACACGAGCATGATGAACGTCGACACCTGGTGGGTGAGGATCACGGCGACGCTCGAGAGGAGCAACAGCGAGAAGTCACGGGTCGTGTACTCGATGCGCATCACCCGGAGCAACGCGTACACCATCGCGAGGAAGAAGACCAGCCCCATGCTCGTGGGGATGAGATGCAGGCCCCACATCGACACGTGGCTGGCGAGCGCGTACACCGCCGCCGCCAGCGTCGCCCACCGCTGCGAGACGAGCAGGTTCCCCCCGGCGTAGACGAGCAGGACCGAGATCGGCATCACGACGCCGAGCGTGAGGTACAGCGCGGAGCGCAGCGACACGTCGAACAGCATCGACGAGGCGGTGACCAGGAGGTGGTAGAACGGCGAGGCGTAGTGCTTGTCGTGTGAGATCGCACCGACTCGACCCTCCGTCACGATCTGTTCGGTCAGCCCCATGTGCGTCCAGACGTCGATCCCGATGAACCCCGGCGTCGCGTAGAGCGCGGTCCCGCGGAAGACGAGCGCGAAGAGGACGACCTGCAGCAACAACAGTCGGGCGTTGAAATCGCGGTCGCTCGCGAAGAGGATCTGGCCGACCAGCAGGGTCCCAACGACGCTCGCGAGGGCGAAGAACCGGACCGTTCGGGAGCCCTCGAGAACCGTCAGGACGATCAGTCCCGCGAGCCCGAGGAGGACCAGCGTCGGGAGTGACATCGTTACCTGCGACGGAAGGGTCAGGCGGGCGTCGTCGGTCGTCTGCTGTCGTTGATACAGACAGACGAGGTACAGGATACACGCCGTTCCGAGGATTACCGGAACCGTATCGAGATAGACCTGCGACGCCAGAAATCGCAGCGGAAACAGCACCAGTGCGATCAGGAGCCCGCCGAGCGCCGCGACGGTGTCGAGTCGCAGCGGGCGGAGGTCCGAGAGCCTCCCGGCCGGATTACGTCCCATGGCCCACCCCCGTCGGCTGACTCGAGCAGTCGGGGCGCTCGAGGACGCGGCGGTACACCTCGTGGAGCCGGTCGCCCAGCTCCTCGAGGCGCAGTCCGTCGATGACGTCGCGGCCGTCGGACCGACCGCGAACGGTGGCGACCCGCTCGAGGCCCGCGACCAGCGCCTCGTCGTCGTCGCTGACGACGCAATTGGCCACGTCGCCGATCGTCTCGCGGACGAAACCGACGTCGGTCGAGACGATCGGCAGGTTACACGCGGCGGCCTCTTTGACGACCATCGGTCCGCTCTCGCGGTTCGACGTGACGAGGAGGACGTCGCTGGCGTTCATGTAGTAGGGCATCTCCTCGTGGTCGACGCCGGAGACCGGACGCAACTCGAGGTCGACGTCGACCCGTTCGACGAGCCGACGCGCGCGGGGGAAGTCCTTGACCGCACGCTCGGTGTCGTACGGGAAGAGCGCGATCGGCTGGTCGGTCTCCCAGCCGACACGCTCGCGGGCCTCCGCCTGGGGAATCGGCCTGAACTGCTCGGTGTCGACGCCGAAGGGGATTACGTGGTGGTCGGTCTCGAGTGCCTCGGACATGGGTCGGCTCGGAACGATCGCGGCGTCGGCTCCGCGAGCCGCGTATCGGCTGATCGTCCGGAGCCACGAGCGGTCGCTCATCAGGTCCGTGCCCCAGAGACTCACCACGACGGGGCGGGTCGGCTGGGCGAACGCGAACGGCGTCGTGAGTCCGTAGTTCGCGTGGACCAGATCGTACTCGGCCGAGCGAATCTCCGAGAGGACGGCCGGGTAGAACCGGGCGTAGTCCGCCGGCGATCGGCCGCCGGCGTCGTCCGCTCCGGGAACGGTGCGGACGGTACAGTCGATGCCGCGCTCCTCGAGGACCGATACCTGGTGGTCGAAAAACGGTCGCGGCGAGGTGACCAGCTGGAGTACGTTCATGATTCGGTCGGATTCGTTGCGGACGGCGGGCGATCCGGTGTGGATGTTCGCGCGTGTGTTTCTATCTGTTCGACGACGAGGTCGGTTACGTCGATCCGTTCCGACAGCAGTCGCTGGTGGCGTTGCGCCCACGTTTCGGTCGGCTCTTCGAGGACCGACGCGGCCCGATCGAGCCCGCGGTCGTGTCGCCGCTCGCCGGTGTACTCGAACAGGAGGCCGTACTCGGAGTCGAGCTCCGTCGTGTATCCCAGCGAGAGCGGATTGACGTAGACTGCCGGCGTTCCGAGGACGGCGGCTTCCGCCGCGGTCGTCGCGCCCTCGCTCAGGACGACGTCGGCGTACGCGAGCAGATCGTGGAGCCGCTCTGGCGCCGTCTCGAACCCGTACTCCGCGAGCGCCGCGGGCGGTTCGCCCTCGGCCGAGAGCAGGACCTCGGCGCCGGCGTCCTCGAGCCGATCGACGACCTCGCGGGGATCGTCGAACCCGTCGTGGCCGACGTCGTGGGACGCCTCCCAGCTGCTGAGTCGAACGACGGCGAACCGATCGTCGGGAGCCAGTCCGACCGACTCGAGGACGGCCGGGTCCGGATCGAATCGGTCAGGGTGGAGGTAGGCGAGTTCGTGATAGCCCGGATACGTCACCTGTTTCGAGCCGATCTCCCCCCGATAGCACGACGGCGTGCAGATCACGTCCGCGAACGGGTAGGCGAGCTTCGTGACGAGCGTCGCGTGTTCGGTGTCGTAGAAGACGACGCTCGTCGTCCGAAGCACTGACGCGACGTGGGCGGCGGCGACGCCGCCGATGGCCGTGATGACGTCCGGATCGATCCGGCGGGCCCGTCGCAGCAGCTTCGCCTCGTAGGTCGCCTGAACCGCGGCCATCGAGACCAGCGAGTCGGACGTACCGGCGAGCACCTCGTGATCGATGTCGTAGGCCTCGAGGAGGTCGATCGCCACGTCGCTCTCGCGGGCGAAGACGTAGACCTCGTGGCCGCGGGCCCGGAGCTCCTCGATGGGATGGCGAAAGAAGTGGACGTGACCCGGATGCTGGATCGTCACGACGACTCGCTTCGTCTCCGTCGAGCTCGGGTGGGAGGATGCCGTCATAACCGTCGGTAGACGAACCCCGCTTCGCAGGCCGTGTCTTCGTCGAGGGTTCCCGTCACGTCGACCAGCGCCGGGTCGGCCGCGAGTTCGGAGGCCACTGCCTCGAGGTCGAGTTGCTCGAACTCCGAGTGTGGCGTCGCGACCACGACGGCATCGAACCCATCGAACGAGAGCGTCTCTTGGACGTCCAGATCGAAGGCGTTTCGGACCGCGTCGTCGTCCGCGAACGGATCGAACCCGGCGACGTCGATGTCGAACTCCGCGAGCCGATCGACGACGTCTGCGACCTTCGAACTCCGAATGTCGCCGACGCCCGGTTTGTACGACAGCCCCAGAACGAGCACGCGGCTCTCCCGGAGCGTCTTGTGACAGCTGTTCAGCGCCTTGATCGTCAGATCGGCGATGTGGTCGGGTACCGACTCGTTGACGGACCGGCTCGTGCGCACGAGTTCGGGCTCGAACCCCTCACGGGCCGAGCGGTGAGCCAGGAAGTACGGGTCGACCGGAATGCAGTGGCCGCCGACCAGTCCCGGCTGGTAGTCGTGGAAGTTCCACTTCGTGCCCGCGGCCTCGAGGACCGCCTGCGTGTCGACGTCCATCCGTTCGAGCGCCATCGAGAGCTCGTTGACGAAGGCGATGTTGAGGTCGCGCTGGGTGTTCTCGACGACCTTACTGGCCTCGGCGACCTCGATCGACGGCGCGCGGTGGACGCCCGCGTCGACGACCGATTCGTAGAGGGCCGCCACGTCCTCGAGCACCTTCTCGTCTTGAGCGCCGACGACCTTGACGACGTCCGCGAGACCGTGTTCCTCGTCGCCGGGCGTCGCGCGCTCCGGCGAGTAGCCGACGAAGAATCCGTCGCCCGCGGTCAGATCGGAGGCTTCCTCGAGGGCGGGAACGAGGACCTCCCGGGTCGTCCCCGGGTAGACGGTCGACTCGAGGATCACCGTCGTCCCGGGTTTCATCTTCGAACCGACGGTGGCGGCGGCGCTTTCGACATAGCTCAGGTCTGGCCGATCGTCCTCGTCGATGGGCGTCGGGACGGCGATGATAACGTAATCTGCGTCGCCGATCTGGCTGGCGTCGCTCGTATAGGAGATGTCGTCGTCCTGGACCGCCTCGTCCGAGAGGTCGCCGGTCGTGTCGACGCCGGATTGCAGCCGCTCGACCGTCGACTCGTCGACATCGTAGCCGATGACGCGGTAGTTCGACCGCGCGAACCCGACCGCGAGTGGGAGGCCGACGTAGCCGAGGCCGACGACGCAGATCGTCGCCGCTTGGCCGGACTGTTCGTCGGCGTGTTCCTGGGTCGCGCCCTCGTTGTCAGACTGAAATGCGTACTCGCTCTGCCGCTCGTCCGCTCGGTTCTTCGTGTCGCTCAATGTCGTAGTCATGGTTGAGACGGGATCTGGGCCGTTACACGACCGTATGCAACGGTGACTGTCCGATCTGTTCCGCTCTTAGTCCTCGAGAACCATCGAGACGACTGGGGCGGTTTACTATAGCCGAGATAAACGATTGCAACAGACGAATTCGACGGACAACCCGACCGCTGGGTGTCCTCTGGACCGATGAACCACCGATCGACGAAATTGCGACGACAGTCGCTTAGAATGGTGTTAAACGAGCTTATACGGATCTATAATGAAAGGGGAGTAGTCCGATGTCTCGATGCGGTCGGCGATTCCAACGTCGATAGGCCATCGCCATTCCACCGTCGACAGACCACCGCCGATCGTCACAGAACCGAACACCCATGGTCTCACTGCCCCAGATCGGAGTTTCCGTCCCGCTCGCGTCGATTCACGCGCCAGTTCGGATCGACGCGATCCGCGCGTCGGATCACCGACCCGATGCGTCCGCAATCGTCTCGGCCTTCGAGGTCGGTGTGAGCGATGTGTTCTCGCCCGGGACGTCACTCTGGGGGCTCTCGTCGGCCCTGGAAGTGGCTCTGATTACGGTTCTGTTCCTGCTGGTCAGTAGCCTCGTCGCGATCCGCATCGCCGAGGCATTGTCCGACCGAGACGTCGATCTGGTTGCGCTCCCGTCGCGATCGATGATTGCGACGGGGTCGACAGAATCGGATCGAACGCGAGGGACGGACCGCTCACCCACCGCTGATCATCAGTCGTTCGACCGGTACATCGCACCCGACACACCATCCGTACTGCTGAGCGACGAAGGGAAAGTCGTCCGTCTGCTCGTCGCGAACGACGGGCAGCTTCGTCAGCATCGAATCGCTGACGAGACTGACTGGTCGAAGTCGAAAGTCAGTCGGCTCTGCTCGCAGCTGGACGCCGACGGAATCATCGAGAAAGTATCGGTCGGCCGGGAGAACGTTATCACCCTGTCCGATCCGGCGATCGACGACGCGACCGGGACGGACGACGTCGAGAACCCACTGGCGTAGTCGCTCCGACGGCACCCACCGATACGGACCCGTACCGAAAACCGGGTCGAACCGATCGCACCGGCTGACTTCTCCCTTCCGCTACTTCGATCATAGAGCGGCTGAGCCGCCAGTTATCACACCGATAAGCGATCCGATGCGTTCGGTACGGTCACGTCGGTTCCGCTCGATTCCTCGGCACGGTTGTGCCGACCGTGCCGATCGGTCCGCGGTCCGATACCCACACCTCGGCGACCCGAACTCGAGAACCGAACGAATGCCGAGTGTTTAGCGCTATTTTGACCCGAACGCGGAAACGATTTCAGCGACCGAAACGGAATTCAGCCATATACAACCGATAACCGGTATCTTATTCGTGGTATAGTAATGGCCCGTACTGACGTTGGAGCGAACAGTGACCCGGTCCGCCGCCGGCACGGACGGATCGGGTGATCGCAAACAATGACACGCACTCCGATCCTCCAGACTACTGGCTCGAATTGCGTCGCGACGACCGTCCGAACGACGTCCCGGTTCGCGCTTCGACGGGCGGCCGGCCGCGAGGCGTGGGGTTCGACTCCCGCTCGAGCGGAGGTGAGCGGCTGATGTGTGGGATCATCGCCCGCATCGGCCACGGCGACGCGACCGAGACCCTGCTGTCGGGGCTCGAGAATCTCGAGTACCGCGGCTACGATTCGGCGGGAATCGCCGTCCAGAACGGCTCCGGCGTCAAGGTCCGCAAGTGTTCGGGCGAGGTCGACGAGCTCAAGGCGTCGCTCGAGCGCGGACTCCACGGAAACATGGGAATCGGCCACACGCGCTGGAGTACCCACGGCCCGCCGACCGACGAGAACGCCCACCCACACACGGACACAGCCGGCGACGTCGCCGTCGTCCACAACGGCGTCATCGACAATTACGACGAGCTCCGCGCGGAGCTCCAGGAGCGAGGCCACGAGTTCGACAGCGACACCGACACGGAGGTCATCCCCCATCTCATCGACGAGTATCGGGACGAAGCCGGCGACACCGAACAGGCAGTCCGCGAGGCCGTCGAAACGCTCGAAGGCAGCTACGCGATCGCCGCGATCGTCGACGGCGAGGAACGGGTCTACGCGGCCCGGAAGGGGTCGCCGCTCGTCCTCGGACTCGACGACGAGGAGTGGTTCCTCGCCAGCGACGTCCCGGCCTTCCTCGAGCACACCGACGAGGTAATTTACCTCGAGGACGGCGACCTGGTCGTCCTCGAACCCGACTCCTACCGGATCACCGATATCGCGGGGAACCCGATCGAGCGGTCGGTCGACACCGTCGACTGGGATCCGGAGGACGCGGGGAAAGGTGAGTACGACCACTACATGGCCAAGGAGATCGACACGCAGCCGACGGCGCTCTCGAACACGATCGAGGGCCGCGTCGAGGACGGCGACGTCGCGCTCGAGGGACTGCCGGCGGGGACGTTCGCCGACGTCGAAACCGTCCAGTTCGTCGCCTGCGGGACGTCCTATCACGCGGCGATGTACGGGAATCAGCTGTTGCGTTCGGCCGGCGTACGGGCCGACGTGATCCGCGCGAGCGAGTACTCGCGAACGGCCGGGCCGGTCGACGAGAACACCCTCGTCGTCGCGGTCACTCAGAGCGGCGAGACCGCAGACACGCTCGACGCGGTCCGGGAAGCGACCGATCGCGGCGCCCGGTCGCTGGCCGTCACCAACGTCGTCGGCTCGACGGCCGCCCGCGAGGCGGACGACGCAATCTACATCCGGGCCGGTCCGGAGGTGGGCGTCGCCGCGACGAAGACGTTCTCCTCGCAGGCGGTGACGCTCGCGCTGCTCACCCAGCGCATCGCCGCCGACGTGCCGACCGCGACGCCGATCGAGGACTGCGAGGCGATGCTCGAGTCGCTCGAGGACCTCCCCCGACACGTCGAGACCGTCCTCGAGACCACCGACGCCGAGGCCCTCGCCCGGGAGTACATCGACAGCGACTCCTACTTCTTCATCGGCAACGGCCTGGGCCACTCGGTAGCCCTCGAGGGCGCGCTGAAGTTCAAGGAGATTACCTACGAGCACGCGGAAGGGTTCGCCGCCGGCGAACTGAAACACGGCCCGCTCGCGCTCGTGACCCAGGAGACGCCGGTGTTCGCGGTCGCCACCGGCGACGACGAGAAGACGAAGACGAACGCGATCGAGGCCCGAACGCGCGGCGCTCCGATCGTCGCAGTGGCGCCGGACGACCACCCGCTCGCCGCCGCCGCCGACAGGCAGCTGTCGATCCCCGAGACGCATCCCGTCTGGGCGGGGCTGCTCGCGAACGTCCAGTTGCAACTGGTCTCCTACCACGCCGCCGCCTTGCTCGATCGGCCGATCGACAAGCCGCGCAACCTCGCGAAGAGCGTGACGGTCGAATGAACGGTTCGCTCGCTGACTGACGTCTTTTCGAAGCTCTATCGACCCGCTGAATCGTCGATTCGATAGTGTGGCCTCCGTTCGCGCGTCGGTACGCTGGGTGTCGTTCGGTCCGTTCTCAGTCGCCGTTTCAGTGATTCCGATTCGGGGTCGAGAGACCACTTTCTGGTCGGGCACGCCCTCGAGTTCGTCCCGTGTCGGTCCGCGTGGACCGGTGCGATCGTTCGGCGATCGACTGAGATCGAGCCCGGGCGTACGACCACCGGTCGTCGTCGACGACAGAGACACGGGTTCGCGACGGCGGAGACAGGGGAGGTACTCTCGAGCGGGCGCCGGAAATCGAGCGTCGAGAGTCGATCGCACGCAGAAACCAGCTCGCACAGATCCGTCGCTACTGACCGAGCGCCCTCTCGAGAACGGACTATTGCGTATCCGCTCGCTTCGATTACCGGTAGTTAGCGATCCGATTTCGTGATTCAACGTAGAAACCGAAACTGGATCGCCTGATCCGGTAAGTACGTGTGTGCATCTGGCATCGGTAGCTGAAAGAGAGGGCGCTACGCCCCGTCCTCGACGAACGGCCACTGTGAGCGGGTAGGACAGGGTCAGTTCACGAGTCAGCGGATGTAGAGAATCGCGATAAACGCGAGGAATAAGAGAATCAGTGCGACGATGGTCCACGAGCTATCCGAACCCCTCGTCGACTCGTCGGAAGAAATAGTCGTCCCTACCTCCGCTAGGGATGGCCATGCGTAACAATGCGATGGAACGCAGCCATATTCTTTGGTGATTTCAGGGTGTTATAACGGAACGACTTCTTATGGGGATTCTCTCTACGGAGGATACGCGCTCTGTCCGTGCCGTGATTTTCACGAGACGTTCTGAAAAAGAAACCGCGCTACTATCGACTGTCAGTGGCGTCCGGCAAACGAACGCGTCTGTGACGCGGTGTGAGGACCAGAAATACGATGAATCGCTGCTAGTCCTCTTCGAGAACCAGCGTGACCGACTCGTCGCTGCCGTCGATCTCGACGTCCGTCGTGGCCTCCTCGTACCCGTCTGCCTCGGCGGTGACCGTGTACGACCCGTCCTCGAGGTCGAACGTCGCTTGGCCGCGATTGTTGACGTTCCGGCTCTCGCTCGAGCCGAAGAAGGTGTCGGACTCCGTGCTCGTGACGGTCGCGTTATTGATCGCCTCACCGTCGTCGTCCACGACGGTCACGGTCAGCGTGTGCGTCCCGTTGCTCTCGTTTGTGTCGGTCTGGTTGCCACCGTTGTTTGCGCCAGAACCGTCGTCTCCGCCGAAGCCGTCATCTCCGCCAGAGCCATCGTCTCCACCGGAGCCGTCGTCTCCGCCGGAGCCGTCGTCTCCGCCGGAGCCGTCGTTGGTGGATTGACTCTCGAGAACCAGCGTGACCGACCTGTCGTCGCCGTCGATTTCGACGTCCGTCGTGGCCGACTGATACCCGTCTGCCTCGGCGGTGACTGTGTACGACCCGTCCTCGAGATCGAACGTCGCTTCGCCACGATTGTTGACGTTCCGATTCTCGTTCGAGCCGCCTTCGGGAGCGACGGTGACGGTTGCGTTATCGATTCGCTCGCCGTTATCGCCCTCGACGGTCGTCGTCAGCGTATGCGTCTCGCTTCCGTCGCCCGTGTCGGATCCGCTGTCATCGTCTGTGTCGGAGCCGTCGTTGCTATTATCCGCGCCATCCGAATCGCCGTCGCCGGTGTCGTCGCTATCGCTTCCGGTGGAGTCGCCTCCGTCGGAACCGGCCTCGTCGGTGCCGTTTGTCTCATTCGTACCGGCTGGGTCGTCGGCTGCCGTGTCGTTCCCGTCGCCGGACGCGTCGGAATCGTCGCTCGAAGCGGGACCCCCGTCGTCGGGTGCGTCGGAATTGCCCAACTCGTCGGTGACCGATCCGATCGCGCTGCTGACGGACGTTCCGCTCACGGCGAGTATCAGCCCGAGTGCCAGGAACACGATACCACAGACGGTGAGCAGGATCTGGACGTTTTGCTGAACCGTTCGACCCTCCGCGCTCTGATTTTGTCTCATAGTAATTACTGACGGTGGTCTCGTTACGCGTTCCTCGTCGTCCCTGTTCTCGGCGCCGACGACGGCGACCGATCGTCGACCGACGGACCGAGTGGTCTCGCCCGATCGATCGCCGAGGCTGTCTCTACGGCTCGATCCGCCGAATACCACTCCGGCGTCCGGGTCGAACCCGACCACAGCGGTCGGGGACCGGAGGCGGGACCAGCAGGGTGCATTACCCGTTCATTTCGGCTACCGACGGTTCACTATGGCTCTGTTAAGCGCCGCTATCAGTCTCATAAACTATTTCGCTGGCTACAATTATGGCGACTGTTTCCGACCGCCGCGGCAGGAGAGAACCCGGTCGGATCCCCCGTTCTCGAATCACCGCTCGCCGTTTCGCTGCCCGATTCAGGGGACAACCACGTCGAAACCGGACGAACGGGACCTCGAGTCGTGGTACTCGGACAGTCTTCGTGGACCGCCCGGCCCGTCGACCGGAGCGTCGTCCCCACCGCTGTCTCGAGACACCGCTCGTCAACACGTTCGAGAACAGGTGGGCATCGCCTTTTCCAATGCGGTCGATAACCCGTTTCACCCGCGTCAACCACACGGATCGTTCCCGAAGTGCGGGCGTTCCATTGCGGTTGGCGAATCGGCAACGGTCCCACTGGTCGATGGTTCTCACGGACCGACGAGGCGCGACTCGTGCCTACTGCTGGCGCAGCTCTGCCGCCTGCTCGAGTTCGAGGCGCACCCGCGTGGCGTCGAACTCGTGGTCGGGACGGAGGCGAACGAAGTCCAGAAACCGCCGCGCCGCGAGCAACTCCTCGGAATCGTAGACCGTCGCGGCCGCACTGACGGCGTCGTGGGCCCCGATCCGGGGCTCGAGGACGGCCAGCGCGCAGGCCAGATCGTAGGCGGTGGTCTCGGTGACGCGATCCTCGTGGACGTTGGTGGCGTCGATGAAGTAGAACTCGCCGTCACACAGCAGGATGTTCTCGGCGCGCAGGTCGCCGTGAGCCATGCCGTGATCGCGCAGCGTGGCCAGCATCTCGAACAGTTCCGGTGCCCGTTCGGCGACGAGCCAGTCGGGCGTATCGTCGAGCGAACGGAACTCGGGCAGGTACTCGAGGACGAGCACGCCGAGCCCGTTGACTTCGAAAGCGTCGATCGGCTGGGGCGCGTTGATTCCGATCTCGCGCATGCGCTCGGTCGCCTCGTACTCGTGTTCGACCATCGCGCGGGGCGTATCGAACCGGCCGAAGAAGCCGCCGGTGCCCGCCGACACCGCGCCGACGTTGCGCCCGGCGGTCAACAGCGCGTGGACCAGCGCGTTCTGTCGGGAAACGATCTTGACGAACCACTCGTCGTCGATGACACAGGGGGTCGACAGCCAGTTGTCGGCCTCGAGAAACTCCACGCGGACCGCCTCGCGGTCGTAGCGATCCGCCAGCGTCCGGATCACGCGCTCGAGGCGATCCCACTCGACGGTCCCTCGGGCGAGCCGGCGGATGTCCATACCTCGCATGTGGGGGCTTCGAGGTTAAATGCGTCCCGAACTGTTTCCGGAGCGACGTATCGGGGGCGAATGACCGCCGGACCGTCGGCTACCGGGTCGAACGTCCGCCGACGCGATCCGATACCGCTCGCTCGGACTTGGGAACAGTATTGTTATCAGCAATGCGACGGAACGAGACGATAGGTATGGACGCGATCGACGACCTCGGAGACGCGATCGAGGCCAGTCGGAACTTCTTGACGCCGATACGCCTGAGCGCCTGGGTCAAGCTCGCGTTCGTCGTCGTCTTCGTGAGCTCGCTCGGATTCGGGTTCAGTACGTCGGTTCCGGGGAGCGACTTCCTGACCGTCACCGACGATCCGACGGCCGGCGGCTGGCAGATCGAGAACGTCGACGGAGCGGTTCCGACCGACGAACTCGTCGCCGTCGGAGTGGCCCTCGTCGGGCTCGTGCTGTTAGTGTGGTTGTGCTACGCCTTCGTCGCCGGCGTCATGGAGTTCGTCTTCCTCGAGTCCCTGCGGTCGAACGAGGTCCGCGTGCGGCGATATTTCACCGCGAACGTCGGGAAGGGAGTCCGGCTGTTCTGCTTTCGCCTCGGTCTCCTGCTCGTCGCCAGCGGGCTCGGGGCGGCACCCGCCTCCTTCGTCACGGCCGGCGGCGGCAGTCTCGCCGAGCTCTCACCGGGGCTACTCGGACTCTATTCGATCTACGGCTTCGCGCTGTACCTCGGCTACTCGATCGTCCGCCGGTTCACCGACGAGTTCGTCGCGCCGATCATGCTCCTCGAGGATCGGGGCGTGCTCGGTGCCTGGGGCCGGTTTCGGGAGGTACTGGCCGAGAACTGGACGGAGTACGCGGTCTACCTGTTGCTGGCCTGGATCCTCTATTTCGCGGTGCTGATCGGCGCCTGGATCGTCGTCGGCATCGGCCTCTTTCTACTCCTGATTCCCATCGTGATCGTGTCGTTCGTTCTGACCCTTCTCGGCCCGGTCGGGATCCTGCTGTTCGTCGTCGTCGGCCCGCTCTCGCTCGCGGCCGTCCTGCTGTTCATGGGTGTCGTCTGGGCGCCGATCACGACCGTCTTCCAGTACTACGCGCTCCTGTTGCTCGGCGATACGGACGACGACCTCGATCTCATCCCCGACCAGCGAGCGGCGATTCGAGGGGACGGTGGCGCAGCCACAGTCGGCCGGAACGACGACTGGGCCGGCGTCGACCGCGGTCCGTCGCGGCGAGCCGATCGCCCCTCGAGCGACGAGCGAGCGAGCGACGACAGCGATCCGTTTGGAGAAACGGATCCCTGGACCGACGCTGACGGCACTGACTTGTGGGACGATTCTGACGGTGCTGACTCCGGTTCCGGCACCGATCACGACCCGTGGAGCGAGGCGTCGAACTCCGACCACGAGAGTGATCCGTGGAGCGAGACGGACGACTCGAGTAACACTGGTCCGTGGGACGAGCCGTCCGAGTCCAACGAGACCGACTCGGAGAACGAGACGAACGGATCGAACGATACCAGCGACGACGATCGAACCTGGTAGCGCAGCGCTCGAGTCCCGGAGTCACTCGTCACACACGCCTCGATCCGGCGGTGCGTTTATACTGGATAGCGAGGCGAATACCCGGCCCACTGTGGCCGGGGATGAAGCTGACACTCGGTGATCTAAACTATTAAGTTGACATAGATCTAACCAATAGGCAGCGATGAAATACAGTCACCGCTACCGTGCTTACCCGACAGAAGCGGTAGCGGAGCGACTGGACCATCAACTCGACGTTCATCGCCAACTCTACAACCACGTCCGCTGGGACTACGGAAACAGTCCTGAGAACGACAAGCCGAGTGAGTACGACCAGAACAACAACCTTCCCGACTGGAAACGGAAGTGGCCGCTATTTGCGGACACACACTCGAAAGCGGCCCAAGCTACTGTTGCACGCTTTCACCGCAACCTCTCGAACCTTCGCAAGAAGAAAGAGAAGGGGTACAACGTCGGTTGGCTCAAGAGGCAATCACCCGCCGACTACCGGAGCGTCACGTACAACCAGTCAGGCTTCGACCTCGATGAAAAGAGGGGCTAAGACAAGTTCGCCTACGTGCGCTTCAGCAAGGTCGGGTGGCTCAAAATCCGCTACTCACGCCCGGTCCCCGACAACGCTTCCATCAAGGAAGCCACGTTCAAGAAAGAGCGAACTAGCGAGTGGTTCGTCACGTTCAATCTTGAAACCGACGACGAACACATTCCAGAGAAACCCGCGCTGGACACGCTCAACGCGAGCAACAGCGTAGGTATCGATCTCGGTATCCAGAACTACATCCACACCAGCGACGGAAAGACCGTCGAGTGGCTTGACCTCAAAGACGAGTACGAGCGATTCCGCCGGGAGCAACGGAAACTCTCGCGGAAAGAACACGGGTCCAGAAACTACGAGAAACAACGGAAGAAGGTCGCTACGGCCAAGCGGCACATCCGTCGAAAGGTGCTGGACTACCAGCACAAGTTGACGACGTGGCTCGTCAAAGAGTACGATGCCGTGTTTGTGGAAGACCTCAACGTTGCCGGGATGCTTCAGGGAGACGGGAATGCTCGGAACAAGCAAGACGCGGCATGGCGACAGTTCGTCACGCTCCTCGAATACAAGGCCGAGTTATACGGCACATACGTCGTACAGGTTGAAGCACGAGGAACAACGAAGGAGTGCGCTCAGTGTGGTGTGGAAGTGGAAAAACCCATCTGGATACGTGAACATTCGTGTCCGTCGTGCGGGTTCGAGACGGACAGGGACGCGAACGCGGCGATGAACGTGTTGCAAAGAGGGTTTTCTGAACTAGGGCTGGGATGGCCCGAAGATACGCCTGTAGAGACTGTAACCGTCCCCAGAAACGCTTCGCGTTTCTGGTGTGCGAACGAGAGCTTCGCTCTCGTCAACGCTACGGACACCGCTGATTTTCAGCGCGTGTCTGCAAGTCACGTCGTGGAAGCAGGAAGCCTGCTCTCGTGAGAGTAGGATTCCCCGCACCACCCTGCGCGGGGTAACATTCAATCTTCACCCCGGCAAGAATTGCGTATGGACACGGAGCTACCCGACGAACACCGAATGGTCCGGGAGACCGTCAGGGACTTCTGCGAGACCGAGATCGAGCCGATCGCCCAGGAGATCGAGGACGAACACCGGTTCCCCGCGGAGATCTTCGACCAGCTCGCGGATCTCGACATGATGGGCGTCCCCATCGACGAGGAGTACGGCGGGCTCGGCGGCGACACGCTCATGTATACGCTGGTCGCCGAGGAACTCGGTCGCGTCTCGGGATCGATCGGGCTCTCCTACGTCGCCCACACGTCGCTGGCCTCGAAGCCCATCGAGCGCTTCGGCACGAGGTCACAGCAGGAACGCTGGCTGCGGCCGCTGGCGGAGGGCGAGCACCTGGGCGGCTGGGCGCTGACCGAACCGGACAGCGGCTCCGACGCCTCGGACATGGAGACCACGGCCGAAAAAGAGGGCGATGAGTGGGTGCTAAACGGCACCAAGCAGTTCATCACGAACGCCAGCGAGGCGGGCTCGATCCTCGTCAAGGCCGTCACCGACCCTGACGCGGGCTACGACGGCATCTCGACGTTCATCGTCGACCCCCGCGAGGACGACGGCTTCGAGGTGACGACGATCTGGGACAAGATGGGGCTGAACGCCTCGCCGACCTGCGAGATTCGACTCGAGAACGTTCGGCTCCCCGAAGACCGCCTGCTCGGCGAGGAGGGCGAGGGCTGGGAACAGACGAAGAAGACCTTGGACGGCGGTCGCATCTCCATCGCCGCACTCTCGACGGGGCTGGCGCAGGGCGCCTACGAGCACGCGAAGGAGTACAGCAAAGAGCGCGAGCAGTTCGGCCAGCCGATCTGCGAGTTCGACGCCGTCCGCGACAAGGTCGTCGACATGCACCGGAAGACCGAACGGGCGCGATTGCTCACCTATCGCGCCGCGCGGACGTACGACAAGGGCGAACCCGTGACCCGCGAGTCCGCCCTCGCGAAACTCGACGCCAGCGAGGCCGCCCGCGAGGTCGCCGAGGACGCCGTGCAGGTGCTGGGCGGCTACGGCTACACCACCGACTTCGCGCCCCAGCGGTTCTACCGCGACGCGAAACTGATGGAGATCGGCGAAGGCACCAGCGAGATCCAGCACCTCGTCATCGGTCGAGAGCTCGGGCTCTGATCGGTCTCGTGAGAGGAGAGTGACGACCGTGAAGTACGGAGGCTACTCGAGCGTTCCGAGCGGACCGTCGTCGCTGTCGTCGCTCTCGTTCGTCCCGTCGTCGGATTCGTTGGAACCACCGCCGTTGCCCCCGTCGGATTCGTTGGCGTCGCCGTTCCCGTCGCTCTCGTTTCCGCCGTCGTCGGCGGCGTCCGGGTCGACTCCCTCCATGAGCGCCAGAACGTTCTCTTCCTCCTGTCCGCGGGCCCGCTGCGGATAGACGCCGATGGTCACGAGCAGGTCGTCGCCGGCTTCGACGGCCTCGGTGACGTGGACGTCGACCTCGAGGTCGTGACCGTTGAACGTCGCGTTGGCGCTGAACCGCGACCGCGTCGTCGTCTCCTCGAGGATCGTGATCTCGGCGTCCGCCTCGTGGGAGATGTCGCCGATGTTGTCGTAGCTGTTACCGACCTTCTCGATCAGTTCCGTGGTCGACATATCCTCGAGGGGATTGAAGTTCCGGCCCGCGATCCCGACTTTCGGGGAAGTGAAGACGGTGAAGATGGCAGCGCGCTGGCTCCCGATCGGCGGGATCTCCACGGATTTCTCGTGTTCGGTCTTGTAGTTCGTGACGGAGATCGTCTCGGAGTAAGCGCTGATCCCGACCTCCGTTTCGATGACGACGTCGTCGATGGCCGTCTGTTCGTAGCCGGTCTCCCCGCGAACGGCCGAGTCGACGCCGGCCGGCGACGACTCGTGATTGTCCATTCCGACCAGCCCGAGACAGCCCGCGAGACTCGCCAGCCCCGCAGTGCCGAGCCCACCGAGCAGTGTTCTCCGATTCATTTTCGAGTCAATGGGTGTTCGGTTCATATGTGTGTATCGGAATTCTGAGAGTCTGTCGAATTGACAAGGTGTTCGGCTCTCACAGTTCCGAACTCACCAACCGATTTTCAGCGGCGAAACAGACCGAAGACGTCTGCATCGGACGCCACGTCGAATCGCTCCGATCGGCGCCGATGAATGAGTGTCAAATATAAAACAGCTACGTAGCCGAGGCCGGCGAGCCCGACGGCGACGACGACGTTTCCGAGGACGAGTTGCCGGATCGCGACCCACGCCGTCTCGCCCGTCATCGCGTCTCGAGAGCCCACCGAGTCGGCTCCCAGCAGCAGGGAGCCGAGCCGAAAGCTCGAGAGGTAGACCGCGGGTTTCACCATCGGGTTGAGAACGGCGACGGAGGCGAAGATCGCGGGTTTGCTGATCCACGCCTGCAGCGCGACGAGGACGAAGAACAGCCCGACGCCCAGCCCGCCGGTCGGGAGCGCCGTCACGAAGACGCCGATCGCGAAGCTCGCGGCGATCTGATGCGGGGTATGCTCCTCGCGGAACGCGGCGACGAGTTTCCGGCGGATGCGATCACGATAGCTGGCGAGCCGTTCCCGAACCATTCGCTCTGTGCGTCGGTTACCAGCGGCGAACAAAAAGATACCGAGAGCGGCGTTCTATTCTCATACGTCCGATAAATTCCCGGTCGGAAGGAGTGCAACGGAACCGACTGCGGCGTCGGTCGAAACCGCGAGTCGGCGGATTACGAACTGTCGGTTCCGAAGCGTTTCACGGGAACGATCCGGCTTCCTCGAAGGAGTCGGCGACGCGCTGAATCGCGACCACGTACGTCGCGGTCCGCGGATTCTCGAGGTCGTGTTCCTCGATCGTCTCGACCAGCGAGTCGAAGGCGTCGACGATGTGGGCCTCGAGTTCCTCGTTGACGCGCTCTTCCGTCCAGTGGAATCGCTGTCGGTTCTGGACCCACTCGAAGTACGAGACGGTGACGCCGCCGGCGTTGGCCAGGATATCCGGGATCACGAAGACGTCCTTGTCCTCGAGGACCTCGTCGGCGTCGGGCGTCAGCGGTCCGTTCGCGGCCTCGGAGATGACGTCGGCCTTCACGTCCTCCGCGAGGTCGGCGTCGATGGCGTTCTCGAGGGCCGCGGGAATCAGGAGGTCGACGTCGAGGGTGAGCACGTCCTCGTTGGTGATCTCCTCCTCGCTCTCCTCGTAGCCGACGACGCTGCCGGTCTCGTTCTTGTGGTCCTTGGCCGCGACCGGATCGAAGCCGTCGGGGTTGTAGATGCCGCCCGAGGAGTCGCTGGCGGCGACGACGGTCGCGCCCATCTCGTCGATCAGTTTCGCGGCGATCCAGCCGGCGTTCCCGTAGCCCTGCACGGCGACGGTCGCGCCCTCGAGATCCTTGTCGAGGTAGTCGAACGCCTCGCGGGCGGCGATGACGGTCGAGCGGCCCGTCGCCTCGACGCGGCCCTCGCTACCGCCGCTGGAGATGTTCTTGCCCGTGATGACGCCCGGCTCCGTGGTGTTTTCCAGGGTCTCGTAGGTGTCCTTGATCCAGTTCATCTCCCGCTGGCCCGTGTTCACGTCGGGCGCGGGGATGTCCCGGTCCTCGCCGATCAGCGGGCGGAGCTCCGTCGCGAACGCGCGGGTGACTCGCTCGAGTTCGCTCTCGGAGTAGTCGGCCGGATCGATGATGATCCCGCCCTTCCCGCCGCCCAGCGGGATGTCGACGGTCGCCGTCTTGTAGGTCATCCAGCCCGACAGTGCCTTGACTTCGTCCCGGGAGACCTGCGGATGGTAGCGAATGCCGCCCTTGTAGGGGCCACGGTCGCCGTTGAACTGCGAGCGGAAGGCCGTGAACCGCTCGAGCGAACCGTCGTCCATCTCCACGGTGAGGTTCGTCTCGAGCACGCGCTCGGGGTGCTTGAGCCGCTCGATGACGTCGTCGTCGACGTCGAGGTACGCGGCGGCGTCGTCGATCTGCGATTGAAGGCTTTCGAATGGGTTCGCTTCTTCGGCCATACTCGCTGGTTTTGGCGACGGGAGGATAAGCGTAGCGAATATCTACCACACCTCATAATCCCCCGTCCATTCAGGTCAGTAAGATATCCTTGTATTCTGGACGAATGTTCAGATACTATCGGTAGCGGCAGACGCTCGCTCCACGATCCGTTCGGCCTGGGCGATCAGCGGTGCGTCGATCATCTCGCCGTCGACCTCGAAGACCCCTCGCCCCTCGGCGTCGGCCTCGCGTTTGGCTTCGAGGACGCGTTCGGCCCACTCCCGATCCGCCTCACTTGGAGTGAAGGCCTCGTTGATCGGATCGACCTGAGCCGGGTGGATCGCCAACTTGCCGTCGTATCCGAGCTGAACCGCGAACGCGGCGTCGTCGCGGAGCCGCTGATCGGCCTCGAAGTCGGTGACGAGCGTGTCGATCGCCGTACAGTCGTTCGCGGCGGCGGCGATCACGACGCGTTCGCGCGCGTAGAGCACTTCCGTCCCCTCCTCGCTCCGGGTCGCGCCGATGTCCGCCGAGAGGTCCTCGGCGCCGAAGACGAGCGCGTCGGTCGCCCGCGCGGCGGCGATCTCCGGCGCGGCGAGGACGCCGGCCGCGCTCTCGATCAGTGCGAAGACGGGGAGCGTGGCGTCGTACTTCGCGATTTCGTCCTCGAGGTCGCGGACGTCCGCCGCCGAGGCGACTTTGGGAGCCATTACGCTATCGAGTCCGCGGTCGCCCGATTCCGTCGGCTCGAGAACGGTCTCGAGGTCGGCCGACAGCGCCGAGTCGGCGGCGTTGACGCGAACGCAGACCTCGCAGTCGGGATCGAACTCGGGGTCGGTGAGCACCCCGCGGACCGTCTCGCGGGCTTCGTCCTTCCGCTGTGGCGCGACGGCGTCCTCGAGGTCGAACACGATCACGTCCGCTCCCGCTGTGGGTGCCTTGCGAAGCATCTCGGGACGGTCGCCGGGAGTGAACAGAACGCTTCTGCGGACCATACGGTGTGTCCTCGAGCCACGCCCATAGGAATGGGTGTGGCAGTCGCACGTGTCGAACGACGTTCGTGGTTACCGAGACTCCGTGGTCACTGAGACGAGTGCCGACCGTAGCTATCGAGATGAACACTGTCCGTAGCTGATCGGCTGCCGTCCGACTCACTGCGCGGTAGCCACGGACACCCCTGGTTCAGAGTGAAAGTAGCGTCGGATCGCCGGGCGATCGGTGGCGGACCGGTTCGGGCGGGGACGGGCCCGTCGTTCAGAGTGAAACGAGGTCGACGGTGTCCGCTCCGGATCTGACAGTGAGATGACTTTCACTCTGAACGAGGGGGGCCTCCCGATTCGGTTCCGAGAGAAGCGGCGAATCTGCGATCGAACGGAGCGGAAGAGACGGTGACCTTCCGGGTAAACGATTCTCTGAGAAGATGACTCTCCGGGATGATGCCGGATCGATGAGATTCGAGAGCGGGATGGAGCCGAGATGGAGTTGGTTGGGAGGGACTCCCCTCGTTCAGAGTGAAACGGGGGCTCGAGACGGGGGACCTTGCACTCGCTGCTGATAGCGGGGCGGGTGGGAAACGAGATTGCGCCTTCTGGCGCGAAAGGATATTTGTGCCATATATTTATTTCTTCATAGGAGATTGGTTCTCCTACCATAAAATATAATACTACTATATCTAGCCTATTTCTAGACTAGTAGAGTAGAAGTGAAGGTCTGAAGGTAAGAAGACACGTAGACGGAAGAACTCGAAATAGCTCGATAGTTATTGGACGAAATCGCCAGAACGGACGCTTTACTGCGAAGGACATCGAGCGACATCGGGCTGGTCGATCGATTGGCGTTGCGTGATCCATTCCGACACCGAGCCACTCCCGTCCCATCAGTGTACCGTTTCACTCTGAATGAGGGGTCCGGGTCCCTCGATCGAAGCGACGGTCCGTCGGCCTTCGTCCGGCCTTCAGTCTGATTCGGGACTGAGATTTTCTCGAGTCGTTCCGACCGATACGATGGTTTTGAGAACGTCTCGAGTCGGTCTATCAGTCTGAACTACCTTCCACAGATTTATTAGGTCGCTCTCCGAGCACGGAGACATGGCTGATCAGGCAGGGGACCCGCTTTTTCAATCACAGGATCCGATCTTCGATCGGAAGGAACTCCTCCACGTCGGACACGTCCCCGACGAGGATCGGATCGTCGGGCGGGACGACGAGATCGAATCCGTCGCCGCCGAGATCGGCGCGATCACGCGCGGCGATCCGCCGAACAACGTGATGATCTACGGGAAGACCGGAACCGGGAAGAGTCTCATCTCTCGTCACGTCGCGACGCGCGCTCGGAACGCCGCTCGAGACAACGGGATCGACTGCGGCGTGCTCTACGTCGACTGCTCGGAAGCGAACACGGAGACCCGGACGACGCGCCAGTTGGCGCTCAGTCTCAAAGACGGGACCGACTACCGGGAGAACATCCCGGTTCGGGGCGTCGGGACGATGGAGTACTACCAGCACATCTGGGCGATCCTCGAGGACTGTTTCGACGCGGTCGTCGTCATCCTGGACGAGATCGACAAACTGGACAACAGCAACATTCTGATGCAGCTCTCCCGCGCTCGCGAGGCCCGGAAGACCGACGCCTACATCGGCGTCATCGGGATCAGTAACAAGGTCAAGTACCGGGAGACGCTCGACGAGCGAATCGACAGTAGCTTCGGCCACCGCGAACTGTTCTTCCATCCCTACGACGCCTCGCAGCTCCGGGAGATCATGCGCAACCGCGAGGACGCCTTCCAACCCGACGTCCTCGCGGACGGCACGATCGAACTCTGCGCCGCGCTGGCCGCGAAGAAACACGGCGACGCTCGGAAGGCCATCGAGATCCTGAAAGAGGCGGGCGAACTCGCCCGTCGCACCGGGAGCGAGACCGTCTCGGAGAACCACATCAAGCAGGCCCAAGAGGTCGCGGAGATCAACCGGATCGAGGAACTCACCAGCGGCGCGACCGTCCATGCGAAACTCGCGCTCTACGCCCTGGCGAGTCACATCATCACCGGGGAGCGAGAGACGTACAAGACGCGGGAGATCTACCAGCGCTACGTCGGCATCTGCGATCTGGTCGCGACCGATCCGATCACCGAGAACGGCCTCTACCGACAGCTCAAGGAACAGGCGTTCCTCGGCGTCATCGAGTCCGAGAAGACCGGCGGCGGCCGCTCGCAGGGGAGTTACCTCCTCCACCGACTGGTCACCGATCCGAAGCACATCGTCAAGGCCGTCCGCCGCGACGCCTCGCTCGAGGAGCTGCCGACCTACGGCCGGCTCACCGAGACCGGACCGGCGACCGGCGGTCGCGATACCGACCTCTCCTCGTTCGACTGACCGCGGTCGCGACGCCACTTTCCCATCGGTCGATCGACGACGGTTGCGACACTGGCCGCTCGTCGTTCAACTGGCGACCACGTCCGACTCGAGCCTCGATCCACCCTCCCCCGCTCCGGACGCCTTTCACTCTGAACGAGGGGTGGGGGTCCCAGCGTTCGCTCCGAACGGACGGCGAGCGATAGCGAGCGCCGCGATCATCCCAGATAGAGATCGAACGGGGGCTCCAGTCCCTCGGTTCCGGGAACGACGCTGAAGACGAACAGCAGGTAGTACAGCGAGACGACGAGCAACACGACGCCGACGAGCCGATTGATCGGCCGACTGTAGCGGGCCAGCGTCCGCGTGACGCGTCGGCCGACCGGCTGAGAGACGAGGGCGAACGCCAGCAGTGGGGCCCCGATCCCCAGCCCGAACGCGAGGAAGCCGAGCATGACCTCGAGTCGCGAGTCGAACGCCGGGAAGGCGACCGTCGAACGGCCGAAAAACAGCGCGATCAGCCCCGGATTACAGGGGAGCACGGTCGCCCCGAAGAAGAAACCGTAGCCGAACGCCGACAGCGTCGGATACCGCGTGTGCGGCGGTTCGATCGTCGGTACTCGGGCGAATCCGCTCGGCGAGACGACCAGTACCGCGCCGACGACGGCGAGGACGGCGAAGGCGACGGGCGAAACCAGATCGACGGCGCTCGAGATTCCGGCTTCGAAGACGACGGTCCACAGGAGGCCGACGAGCGTCACGAACGCGAGTACGCCCGCGACGACGAGGCCGCCGAGCACCGCGACGGGCGTCTCGCGGTCCCCCTCGCCGGCCGACGCCAGATAGGCGATGAAGGCCGGGTAGAGCGGCACGACACACGTCGCGGTGAGCGGCGTCGCGAGACCGAGCAGGAAGAACTCGAGCAGGGCGGCGGTCGTCGACGTCATCGCGTCCTCGCGGTCGACGTCGATGGTGCAGTCGCCGGTCGTCGCGATCCGTTACGGCACTCGTTGCGCGGCGCCGACCGACTGCACTGGAACGCTCGAGGTACGCCACTCATCCGTCTAATCTGCGCTCGAGTCGGCCGATCCGCAGACGTCCGCGAGGATCGACTCGAGATGGTTGGCGTCGACTCTCTTCTCGAGCGTGTACACCTCGCTGCCGTCCCCACAGTCGAGGATGACCGGCGAGGACGCGCTGCTGTAGACTTCCTGTCCGAAGTCCGAGGCGAGAGCGCTGGTGACCTCGTCAGTCGCGGTTCCGAATCGCCAGTCGTAGCCCTCTTCGTCCGCGTAGTTCCGGAGATCTTCCGGTTCGTCGTTCGGATCGATAGTGAGGTCGACGATTTCGATGTCAGCGTTCGGATAGAAATCACCGAAGTCGCTGTGCTGGGACTGACAGACGGCACAGCCCGTCGCGAACGTGTGTACGATAACGGGACGGTCGAACTCCTCGATGCGATACTCCTCGCCGGTCGTCACGTCGGTCAGCGCCGTCGTTCGCCAGGTCGCCTCCTCGCTGACGTCGACCGCTTCGGGCTCCGGCGCGGGCTCTTCGTCTGACTCGTCGCCGTCGGTACTCGTACATCCCGCGAGCGCGGCGACCGATCCCGCGCCGACCAATCGGAGGATGTTCCGTCGAGCGACCGTATCGCGTCCAGTCGTCATTCGATGGTAACTCTAGCGCCGCGGACTAACAACAATTCTGGTACGCGTCTCGACATCTGTCGTCACCAGCCTGCGACGGAACGTCCTCGTCGCCCTCGCGCGACGCACCGTCTCGCTACGGCCAGAGTCCACGGGTCTCGTGGGCGCATGCGATCCGCTCGAGGGCCACGATATACGTCGCGTCCCGCCAGGTCACGTCCCGGGCGTCGTACTCCGTCTGAACGTCGTTCCAGGCCGTACGCATCTCGCTCTCGAGTTCGTCGTTGACCCGCTCGAGCGTCCACGCCCGCCGGTTGATGTCCTGGAGCCACTCGAAGTACGAGACGGTGACGCCGCCGGCGTTGGCGATGATGTCCGGAATCACGGGGATCTCGCGTTCCTCGAAGATGCGCTCGGCCGTGGTGGTCGTCGGGCCGTTGGCCCCTTCGACGATCATGTCCGCGTCGACGTCGCGGGCGTTCTCGCCGGTCAGGACGTTGCCGATCGCGGCGGGGACGAGCACGTCCACGTCCAACTCGAGCAGTTCCTCGTTCGTGAGCGTCTCGGGCGCGTCGTAGCCCGAGACCATGCCCGGGCTCTCGTCGTGGTCCTCGACATCGGTCGTGTCGAGCCCGTCGGGGTCGTAGATGGCGCCGTCGACGTCCGAGACGGCGACGACGGAGGCGCCGAGGTCCTCGAGGTACCGTGCCGCGTTGGCGCCGACGCTACCGAATCCCTGCACGGCGACGGTCGTTTCCTCGACGTCCCAGTCGTAGTACGCCATCGCCTCGCGCGTGATGATCCCGACGCTGCGGCCCGGCGCCTCCTCGCGGCCGTAGCTGCCCCCGACGATGGGCGGCTTGCCGGTGACGACGCCGGGAGTGGTCTCGCCCTGTTGCATCGAGTAGGCGTCCATGAACCACGCCATCGTCTGCGGATCCGTTCCCATGTCCGGCGCGGGGATGTCCGTCATCGGTCCGATCACCGGCCGCAGCTCCTCCGCGAAGCGCCGGGTGAGGCGCTCCTTCTCGTCGGCGCTGAGCTCCTTCGGATTGACGATGATTCCCCCCTTACCGCCGCCGAAGGGGAGGTCCATCACGGCGCACTTCCAGGTCATCCACATCGAGAGGCCGACGCACTCCTCTTCGGACACCTCCGGATGGTAGCGCAGCCCGCCCTTGTACGGCCCGCGCACGCTGTCGTGGTGGGCACGATATCCCGTGAACATCTCGCGGGAGCCGTCGTCGCGCTCGAGGGGAATCGTCACGCGGTGGACGCTCGTGGGGTGGCGCAGGCGGTTGACGATTCCCTCGTCGACGTCGAGGTGGGCCGCCGCGCGCTCGAGCTGGTGGCGGGCCGTTTCGACGGCGCTCTCCGATTCGGGCTCCGACTGTGAATCAGCGACTGTCATAGTAGAATCGAGGGATCCGTGATCTGGTCCTTGCCGGACCCCAGGCAAAACCCTTGGCACTGCACTCGTCTGCGTCGGCGTACGAGTCCCGTCTCCGCACCGCGCGCTGTACTCTGCTGGCGCGTCGGTCGCGTCCCTTCCATCGCCACGCCACGTTTGAAGCGACTCCTCGTGGTCGGGAACCGCGTGTCCATCGAAAGCACCAACCCGGCGACGGGCGAGGTCGTCGGCACCTTCGACGAGACTTCGAGTGACGATCGCGAGGCCCACCTCGAGCGCGCGGCCGAGACCTTCGACGAGTGGAGCGAGACCTCGGTCGAGCACCGCCAGCAACTCCTGTCGGCGGCGGCCGACGTCCTCCGCGATCGGAGCGAGGAGTACGCCGAACTGATGACCGAGGAGATGGGCAAGCCGATCGGGCAGGCCCGCGACGAGGTCGAGAAGTGCGCGTGGGTCTGTGACTACTACGCCGAACACGCCGCCGAGCACCTCGACGACGACGTCGTCGCGAGCGAGCCCGATGCACGGACGCTCGTCTCCTACGAGCCGCTGGGTCCGATCCTGGCGATCATGCCGTGGAACTTCCCGTTCTGGCAAGTGTTCCGCTTCGCCGCGCCTAACCTCGCGGCGGGCAACGTCGGTCTGCTGAAACACGCCTCGAACGTCCCGGGCTGCGCGGAGGCGATCGAGGACGTCTTCCGGGAGGCGGGCGCTCCCGAGGGCGCCTTCACGTCCCTCCTGATTAGCTCCGACGAGATCGACGAGGTGATTTCGGACGACCGGATCGCGGGCGTCACCATCACCGGTAGCGACGGCGCGGGCCGGGCGGTCGCCGAGACCGCCGGCAGCGAACTCAAGAAGAACGTCCTCGAGCTCGGCGGGAGCGACCCCTTCGTCGTCCTCGAGGACGCGCCGATGGACAAGACCGTCGAGACGGCGGTGCAGGCCCGTCTCATCAACAACGGCCAGTCCTGTATCGCGGCCAAGCGGTTCGTCGTCGTCGACGACGTCTACGACGAGTTCGTCGAGCGCTTCACCGAGGAAATGGACGCCCAGACGGTCGGCGATCCGATGAACGAGGACACCGATATCGGCCCGCAGGCCCGCGAGGACCTCATGGAGGAGCTTCACGGACAGGTCGAGGAGACCGTAGAGCAGGGCGGCGAGTGCCGAATCGGCGGCGAGCCGATGGACCGCGACGGCGCGTTCTACCCGCCGACCGTCCTCACCGACGTCCCAGAAAACGCGCCCGCGGATCAGGAGGAACTGTTCGGCCCAGTGGCGACGGTCTTCCGCGTGCCGGACGAGGAGGCCGCGATCGAGAAGGCCAACGACACCCGGTTCGGTCTCGGCGCCAGCGTCTGGACGGAGGATCTGGAGCGCGGCGAGCGCGTCGCCCGGCAGTTCGAGTCGGGCCTCGCGTTCGTGAACGAACTCGTCAAGTCCGACCCGCGGCTGCCCTTCGGCGGCGTGAAGGACTCCGGATACGGCCGCGAACTCGCTCGCGACGGCATCCGGGAGTTCGTCAACCGGAAGACGATCTGGGTGCAAGGCGACGCGGGAGAGGAGACGGAGATGGTCGAGTAGGTCAGTCCTCGGCGTCTCGGAACCGGTCCTCGTTGTAGCTGAGTTCGACGCCGTCGTCCTCGAACGTCCGCCACCACCATCGCCACACCAGCGCGTAGCTGGCCGAGGCGACCGTCACGTACAGCAACATCGGCTCCGGTGGCAGTGGCATCGTCCGGTTCTCCCCTCAAATACGGGGTCAGTTTCCGATACTACGTCATTCGTTATCAAGGTACGTGGTATGGGGGGAGTAAGACGATCGCGATGTCTCAGCCGTCGGACGGGTCGAGACGAGTACCGGCGGTTCGACGGCTCGAGCGGCGTCGGTTCCGCCGCACTCGGCCGGCCCTCCTCGAGCGGCGCTTTCGTCTCGAGAGTGGTGACTCGTTATCGTCACCCTGTGACGCCGAACCGATGCTCGAATCGACGACCGAGCCGACATCACAGGACGGCGATTCGCGGAACTGAGCTCCGTTGCCGAGTCCCTTCTGACGGCCTCGAACGACGGTCACCCCGGTACCGTCGAGAGAGCGACGGTCGCTACAGCACCGTCGAGATCACGTAGAGGTTGATACAGACGGCGATCGTCCAGGGGACGGCGAGTCCGGCGGGAACGATCGACCGATAGGCCGCGGGTAGCAACGGACGACAGACCAGTCCGATGCCGATCGCCAGCCCCTTGAGAGCGAACATCCCGACGAATCCGTAGCCGTCGATCACGCTGCGAGCGACCGGGTTCGACTCGACCAGTCCCAGACGGAGTCCGGCGAACGTCGTCAGGACGTCCCCGACCAGCGAGAGGCCGACGAGGACCCACAGGGCGCGCTCGAGGGCGATCGGCGAGACCTCGAGCGGGAGCTGGAACCGGGGGTAGGCGCCGTCGGAACTCATAGGCTCCCCGCCGGAGTCGAACCGGTCGTCGGGGCCGTCGACCGTCGGGAGCGCGTCACGAGCACGCGACGATTCCACGACTCGGGGTATTGTTATGAAAGCCGTAGACACCGTTTTCTCTGCGTAACACGCCGGTAATCGGTGACGAACGTCGTCGAACGGTCCGGGGAGCGAGTCGGAGAGACTCGCGGCACCGGCGCGATCGCTCGGCGGCGGTGTCCGTAGTTGAGGTAACTGCCAACAGTCTGCACGATTCACGTAGCAGACGCTGATCGGTCCAGTATGACCGTTAACAGTTCACAGGCGTGCCTCGGCTACGGGGAAGCGTTCCGGCGGTAGCAGCCGTATTCCGGCGGGTAATCGAACGATACCGAGGCTCGAGCGAGACGCCGAGCGTCGATCACGACGGTCGCAGCGGCTACTGGACTACGTCGGGAGCGACACAACGGGAAAGAGAGGAGACGGTTCGCGTCGACAGACCGCCACCGATCGTTGGGAGTTCGCCGCGAGGGATGAGGAGGATCGCGTGTCGTGGGACGCGAACCGATCGGGAGTGAGTCGTACGGCCGGCGGACGGATTCGACGTTCGGTCGCGGAAAATGCGACCGACGTCGCTCCGAATTCGCCTGGCCGTACCGCCTCCGTGGTCACCAGCACGGAGACATCGTACGCTGGGCGGCCGATCGACACCAACGCTCGCGTTCAGTCGTCCAGCTATTATATCGGGGCCGGTGCGCGCGATCGCCCGCCGGCTCGGCGGTAGCGACCGCTGACACCTCGAGCGGACGGGCGGCGATCGAGGTGGCCGACCGGCACCGGACTCGAAATCCGATCAGCGGCGCGTGACGCGAGTCCGCGACGGCAAACGGCAGATGCAGGCAGAATCGCTTTCGACGATTTCGACGTTATATCCGATCCGGACCGTCCCTCCCGTGTACGTGAACATTAGCTTTGACGCCACGGGGAGAATCCGAGTTGAACTCCTAGTAGCGGCATGGAACGTACATATACCGAGCATCTCGGCCACCGTCTCGCGACGATTCGAGATCGGATCGAGGCAGGCATGGACCGTCGCGAGTTTCTCCGGACCCTGATTACCGGCGGCTACGCGATCGGCGTCGGCGGACTGCTCGGCGTCGACGACTTTCTCGCGGCCGACGACGGAGAGGTTCCGATCGTCACCGCGCTCGTCAGACCCGATCCCGACGACCCCTGGTCGCTCGAGAAGCGAACGAAGTACGTTCCGGCGGAGTGGTACGCCGCCGTCGAGAAGGCGTTCGAACTGAACGAGTTGCTGGCGCGGACGGCGTTTACCGGCTACCTCGGCAGTGCGGTCGTTCCCGGCTCGTACGACAGCGCCACCGCGTCCGTCTCCGTCGGTATCTCGAGCGACGCGGGGTCGATCCGCGAGGCGCTCGACGGCCTCGCCGACGGCGTCTCGCTCGATATCGAGACGATCATCGATATCGACGACATCGAACAGGGCCCCGAGGACCTCGATCCGCGGCTCGCCGGCTCCGTCGTGAACGACGAGGTGCCGACCGGCGTCGCCTGCGAAACGGCCAATAGCCTCGCGACGCTCGGCCCCACGCTGTACGATCCCGACACCGAACGAGAGCTGTTCGTGACGGCCGAACACGCCTTCCAGGGCGGGGCGGAGGAATACACCGACGCGCTCTCGCTGCCCCTCGAGAATGACGACTCGATCGAACTCGGGACCGTCGACCGCGCCCACCCGGCCGAGGACGTCGTCGCCGTCGAGCCGAACGGCACCGTCGAGCCGTCGGACAGGATCGACACCTCGTCGACGGCCCGCGTCCGCGGCCAGTTCACGCGGCTCGGACTCGCCGATCTCGTCGCTCGCGACGCGGAACTCGAGAAGGTCGGCGCGGTGACCGGCCACACGGTCGGGAAGATTCAGGGGATCGACGCGGTCACCTGTTTCACCGACGACTTCTGTCGCTACGGCCAGATCCGCTGGGGCGGCGAGATGGACCTGACCGACGGCGACAGCGGTTCGGTGAGCTTCCACGCCGACCCCGAGGGCGACGACGACGAGGTGCTCATCGCCGGGTTCAACAACGCGCGGACCTGGTGGCCGGGCCAGAGCTACGTCTGGGGAGTCGGCGCCTACAAACTGACCGAGGAGCACGGCTATTACTTCTGACCGACGCTGTACCGATGATCGCTCACGACCACACGAACGCGACGTCCGCGTCCGCTATCACCGACCGCACGCACCGAATCCATGGCAACTGATACCGCCTCCGGCTCGAATCACGAATCGAACCGCGACGGCCGAACCGTGAGAGGCCTCGTCGGCACCGTCGTTCGACTCCTCATCGACCTGCTCGTCGCCACGGTCTGGGTCGTTTTCCTGACGCTGCTCTTCCTCGAGATCGGCTGGCCTCAGTGGGCGTTTTACGCGCTGCTCATCGCCGGGATCGGCGTCTACGTCACCGTGACGGCGGCGTGGCGCCGAGACCGAACCGACGAAGCGGACTGACGAACCGACGAACGGCCGGGACTCGAGCGTCTCGCCGCTAAAAGCGGTGCAGATATTACTCGAGCGTGTCCTCGAGTCGATCGATCAGTTCGGCGTTACCGACGTGGACCGGCGTCCGGTCGTGTAACGCGTCGGGCTCGACTGACAGCAGCGACCCGTCGCCGTCCGAGGACCGTCCCCCGGCGCGTTCGACGATGTAGCCGATGGGGTTCCCCTCGAACTGCAGCCGCAGTTTGCCCTCGGGGCGGGACTCGAGGCCGGGATACGCGAAGACGCCGCCGTAGGTGAGCACCTGGTTGACGTCGGCGATCATCGCGCCGCCGTAGCGGAGTTTGAGTTCGTCCTCGATCTCGCGGGCGTAGGCCTCGAAGTCCGCGGGCCAGTCGGGGACGCGGCCGCCGAAGCCGTAGACGACGGGGTCCTCGGGGAGCGTGACGTCCCGTTCGATGAGTTGGCGTTCGCCGCCGGTCATCTCGTACTCGGCGACGGTCTCCTCGGTGGCGATCACCATCGTCGTGATCGGCCCGTAGAGGACGTAGCCGGCCGCGACGAGCGATTCGCCCGGCGCGGGCAGCGCGGCGTCGTAGACGCCGAAGATCGTCCCCATCGCGTTGTTGGACTTGAGGTTCGACGAGCCGTCCAGCGGGTCGACGGCGACCGCGTAGGCGTCGCCCGCGTCCGGATCGCCGCCGCAGTCGACGACCGCGGGACGCTCCTCGCTGGCGTACTGTCCGACGCCGTCGATCGCAGCGAGTCGCTCTCCCAGCATCTCGTCGGCCCAGACGTCGGCCTCGGCCTGTCGCTCGCCGCTCGGGTTCTCCTCGTCGACGGTGCCGCGCCGACCGATGAGTCCCTGCTTGATCTCGGTCGCTGATCGGCTGACGGTCGCGACGACGTCCTCGACCGTTGGGTCCGATACCGTCATCACTACTCGGTCTGCTCGAGCGCGGCGTCGGCGGTTTCCTCCTCGTAGATGACCTTCTCCAGGGCGTCGAGAAGCTGCGTGGGGTTCTCGCGCTGCCAGACGTTGCGGCCGACGGCCAGCCCCGTCGCGCCGGCGTCGATTACGGCCTCGACGGTCGAAAGGAACTCGTAGTCGGAGGTCTTCGAGCCGCCGGACATGACGACGTTCATGTCGCCGGCACACTGTACCGCGTGAGCCATCGCGTCCTTGCTACCGGGATACTTGACCTTCGCGATGTCGGCGCCGAGCTCGAGGGCCAGCCGCGTCGCGTAGGAGATCGTCGAGGGTTTGGTGTCGTTTTTCAGTCCCTGTCCGCGCGGGTACGACCACATGACCATCGGGAGATCGTACTCGCGGCCCTTCTCCTGGGCGTCGCGGAACTCCTCGACCATCTCGATCTCGTGGTTCGAACCGCCGTAGACGGTAAAGCCGAGGGCGTCGGCGCCCAGTTCGGCGGCGTAGTCGACCGAGCAGTTGACCGCCGAGTCCGGTTCGCCCATCCAGAGGTTCGACGTCCCGTTGAGCTTCAACAGGAGGTTGACGTCGTCCTCGTAGCTGGGATAGTAGCCCTCGGCGATCCCCTTCTGGACGGCCATCGCGGAGACGGCGTCGTGGGTCGCCGTCTCGAAGACCGTCGACGGGTCGAGTTTCTCCGGGACGTCCTCGAAGTCGACCGGGCCGTGCTCTAACCCGTGGTCCATCGCGAGAATCAGTGACTTGCCGTCGCGAACGATCGGAGAGTCGTCGATCGGAATCATCTGTTAGACGGTGCACTAGGCCGCTATATATCTCTGATGGTCCGGATTATCGAAATTACGTACATTCGTAGTTATTAGGTCCGGGAGCGCCGATCGAGTCGCCGCGAGAGCCCGAGCGATTCGAGTCAGTCGGCGAGCAGTTCCCGCGCGTTGTGTCGCCACGTTCGAACGTGCAGAACGTCCAGACCGAGGGCGTCGGCGACCGCGAACGCGCTCACCGTCGCCAGCCGCTCCGCCGAGCGAACTCCGGCCTCGGCCAGGTCGTCGGCGTTATCGGGCCCGACGCCCGTGACGGCGGTCACCGGCGTCGGCTTCGGATACGGACGCTCCGCGGGCCGTTCGCGCTCGACCGCGGCGATCGGCGAGTGCTCGTACTCGAACGATTGCCAGTCCTCGTCCCCGCTGACCGCGATCCACTCGCGTTCGGCGGCCCCGAGACCCCGCACCTCGCTCGAGCGGCGCTCGAGGTCGCCGTCGCTGTCGCCCTCGAACGACCACGGCAGCGAGAACCGTCGTCGCAGCGCGTCCGCGGTCGCTTCGTCGAGCCCCGCGTCGAGCAACAGCCGGTAGGAGTACTCCTTCTCGCGGACCGCGTCGGGCTCGATGCCCGCGCTCTCGAGGCGCTCGCGCTCGCCGGACTCGAGGTCGCGGCCGCGACCGTCGCGGTCGCTTCGTTCCCCATCGTCCGCCCGATCCCGTCCCGATTCGTCGGCCGACTCGAGATAGTCGTCCTCGTCGAACGCGAGTTCGACGTGGTCGGTCTCCTCGTCGACGTCGCCGACGTCGATATCGACCGAGATACCGATCCCGAGATCGACGGTTTCGTCGGTGCTGTCGGTGTCTGTCGCGGCGTCGGTCTCGCTTCCCCCCTTCGCTCCCGGCTGGCTGACGGCGTCGTTCTTGTTCACACGGTTCACCAGTTACCGATAGCTCACACCCTCCATCCTTGAAGGTTACCCTCGAGCTGAATGTATCCTCAACCGAACGGTTCGATTCGCGCCTCGTCGACGGCCCGGCGATCAGTCCTCGAGCAGCGCCTCGAGTTCGGCGGCGAGGTTCTCGCCCATCGTGATCATCGCGTTGTCGCCGGGGTGGACCAGATCGGTGGTGAGCCCGCCGATCGTGGGGAGCAGTTCGGGGCCCTCGAGCAGGTGGACGTTGTCGTGGGTCGTTTCGGCGACGACCTCGCGGAGTTCCTCGCGGAATCGCTCGCAGCGTTCGGTCTCGCAGTTGCTCCGACAGACGTCCCGGGAGTTGCGGAAGATGGTGATCGCGACGACCGGTTTCTCGGGATGGGCGCTCGCCACGCGGTCGATCAGGGTCGCGGCCCGCTCGCGGAACTCCTCGGGATCGAACGTACCGACCATGTTCACCGAGACCGAGAGCGTCGCCACGTCCCAGTCGTCGCGCTCGGCGATGTGGTCGGCGATCGCGGCGTCGCAGTACGCGGTCCCACAGGAGCCGAGGTTGACGAGGTCGGCGTCCAACCGGCGCGCCGTTTGGCTGACGTAGGTCAGGTGCTCGGCCAGCGGCGCCTCGCCCTCGGTGATCGAGGTGCCGTAGGCGAGGTAGCGCCGGTCGGGGAGTTCCTCGTCGCGCGGCGGGCGGACGTCGCCCTCGAGGCCGTGGTAGACCATCGGCCCGCCGCGGTGCTCGCCCGGCAACTGAATCCGGCAGACCTGGGGATCGAAGGCGAGGTCCTCGACGGCCGACGGCTCGAGGTCGGCGAGCTTCTCTGGCAGCGAGACCTCGATCTCGGTCGGCTCGGAGCCGACGACGACCTCGGTCGAGCCCTGAATCGGGCCCCAGAAGACGCGGACGGTCCCTTCCTCGGCGCTCCCGCCGGGAACGGTCGAGAGCGTTACCGTCGCGGTGCCGTCGGGGACGAACCGGAGTTCGACGCCCGCGGGGTGGCGCATCCGCGACTGCGCGCCGTCGTTGAGTTCGCGCCGCACCGATTCCGGCACGCGCTGGAGCAACTCCCCGTCTCGACCCTCGATCGGTCGGCGATCGCCGACGTTGTGGAACTGGATGTTATCCTGTTGCATAGTTCAACCGAATTTCCCGATGACTTATAGTTCTAGTTCTCGGTTCCCGCCCCCACGTTTACCAGTCGGAGCGTAGAACTCGAGGCATGGTTCGCGACCGAATCGATCGGATCGGCGTCGTCGGCGCGGGAACGATGGGCAGCGGAATCGCACAGGTCGCCGCCACGCACGGCTACGACGTCGTGATGCGCGATATCGAGCAGGAGTTCGTCGAGAGCGGCTTCGAGACGATCGCGGACAGTCTCGGGCGACTCGAGAGCCGGGACGCCCTCGAGGACGACCCCGAGACGATCCGCGACCGGATCGAGGGGACGACGGTTCTCGACGACTTATCGGACTGCGACCTCGTCGTCGAGGCCGCGCTGGAGGAACTCGAGGTCAAGCAGGACGTCTTCGCCGACCTCGAGCGGGTCTGCGACGAGGACGTGTTGCTCGCGACGAACACGAGCACGCTCTCGATCACCTCGATCGCGAGCGACTTAGAGCACCCCGAGCGGGTGATCGGCCTGCACTTCATGAATCCCGTCCCGATCATGGAGGGCGTCGAGGTGGTCGTCGGCGAGAAGACGACCGACGAGGCGACCGACCTGGCCCACGACCTCGCCGAGGAGTTAGAGAAGACGACCTGGGAGGCCGACGACAAGCCCGGCTTCGTCACGAACCGCATCCTGATGCCGTGGATCAACGAGGGGATCCGGGCCTTCGACGAGGGCGTCGCCACGAAGGAGGACATCGACGCGGGGATGGAACTCGGCACGAACGTCCCCATGGGGCCGCTGACGCTGGCCGACCACATCGGGCTGGACGTCTGTCTGCACGCCTCCGAGACGCTCCACGAGGAACTCGGGGATCGGTACAAACCGGCCTACCTCCTCAAGCGGAAGGTCGAGGCCGGCGACCTCGGCAAGAAGACGGGAAAAGGGTTCTACGAGTACGAATAGCTCCACGAGTAACGCCCCGGGTCGGGAGCCGATACGAGCAGCGTCCTCGAGTCGGCAGCCGGTACGAGCAGCGTCCTCGAGTCGGCGGTTTCACCTCGAGTCCGGAGACGCGAGTTACCGGAGTCCACGGACGGCCCCTCACGTCGGTTCTGACACCGAATATTCTTCCCGTCTACGGACGTCGTTTCGCGCAATGAATCGATCGTCCGCCTCCGAATCCGACACCGAACGCGGGACCGAGCGCGATCGGCTCTCCGACCGCGTCCGCGAAATCGAGCCCCAGGGGATCCGCGTGATGTTCGAACTCGCCGCCGAGTACGAGCGCGAGCGCGGGGACGAGGCCGATCTCGTCCACCTCGAGTTCGGCGAACCCGACTTCGACACGCCGGCGCACGTCGTCGACGCGGCGTTCGAGGCCGCTCGCGACGGAGCGACCCGATACACCTCGAACGCGGGCCTCCCGGCGCTCAGGGAGGCGATCGCCGAGAAGCTGTCCGCCGACGGCGAGCTACCGGTCGATCCCGAGTCGGAACTCGTCGTCACGAACGGCGGCGTCGAGGCGCTGCACCTCGCGATCCAGACGGTCGCCGACCCCGGCGAGGAGGTCGTCGTGCCGACGCCCGCGTGGCCGAACCCGATCTCGCAGGCGAAGCTCGCCGACGCCGTCCCCGTCGAGGTGCCGATGCCGGCCGACGAGGGATTCGAACCCGACCCCGAGCGGATCGTCGACGCCATCGGTCCGAACACGGCGGCGGTCACGCTGACCTCGCCCTCGAACCCGACCGGACGGGCGTTCTCCGCGGACGCCATCGAACGCGTCGTCGACGCCGCCGCTGCACACGGCGCTTACGTACTCGCGGACGAAGTCTACAGGGAGCTCACGTACGACGAGATTCCGCCCCGCGTCGCGAGCGTCACCGATCGCGACGAACGGGTCCTCTCGGTCAACTCCTTCTCGAAGACCTACGCGATGACGGGCTGGCGCGTCGGCTGGCTCTCCGGCCCCGCCGACGTCGTCTCGCAGATCGCGAAGATCCACGAGAGCACGACGTCCTGCGTCAACACGCCCGCCCAGTACGCCGCGCTCGAGGCGCTGACCGGTCCGCAGGAGCCGTTCCGCGAAATGGCCGCCGCCTTCCGCTCCCGCCGGGACTACGTCGTCGACCGCCTCGAGTCGATCCCCCGCGTCTCCGTCGCCGAACCCGAGGGGGCCTTCTACGCGTTCGTCGACGTGAGCGAACTCGAGGGCTCGAGCGTAGACATTGCGAAGCGGCTCCTCTACGACGGCGGCGTTGTCACGGCGCCCGGACGGGCCTTCGGCGCCGGCGGCGAGGGACACCTCCGGCTGAGCTTCGCGAACGACCGCGACCGACTCGAACTGGGACTGGATCGACTCGAGGAACTGGTTCGAACCGAACTGGACGCCGAGTGATCGCGGGCACGCCGCGTCCGTGCTGTGACTGCCCGTGGAGAACACTCCGTCCCACCTCAGTGTTTTTATATCCTATATGAGTATATAGAAATATGCGCGTTCCCCGCCTCGCGATCGTCGCCCTCCTCTGTCTCGTCGGCACCGCTGGAATCATCGTCGTCGCGGGCGCACCGCCGCCGACGCAGCTCTGCGGGGTCTGTGGTTCCGAGATGACCGACGGAGCGGGGATCGACGGCGCGACCGGTCCGGGAACGCTCGATATCCACGTCGACGAGAGCGGCGATTCGCTGTGGCGGGCCCGCGTTCCCGTGGACTCGTCGGCCGTCGAGCGATACCGAACCAACGAGAGCGCGCTCGAGGCCGCGGTCGACGACGCGTGGGCGCCCTATCACGCGGCCGAGGGGGACGTCGGCACCGTCGAGTCGACGCTCGAGGGGGAGACGGTGGTCGTCGAGTACACCGTCGACGACGTCGCCAGGCCGGGCGCCGGCGACGCCTGGATCGTCGATTACTTCGCCGTCGGGACGTCGAACGCTCGCTACGGACGGACGGCCGAGCGCGTGACGATCCACGCGCCCGAGGGGGCGGAAATCACGAACCGCCCCGCCGACGCTGCGGTGGACGGGAACACCGCGACGTGGACGGACGACGCCGAGTTCGACAGGCAGACGTACGTTACCTACGGCAGCGGCGGCGTTTTCGGAGCGGCGGCCGGCTACGCCACGATCGGCCTCGAGGTCGGTCCGACGGCCCTCGAGCACGGGGTACGCGGCGGCGCCGCGCTCGGCCTACTCGTCGGATTCGTCGGCGTCGCGGTCTGTCGAACCGATCTGGGGATCGCCGTCTTCGACGCCGCGACGCTCGAGCGATCGATCGCAGCCGTCGGCGCCGTCGGGGCGGTCGGCTTCCTCGTCGTCGGCGTGGCCGCGACCGACGCCGGCCTCGCGCCGAGCGCCGTCGCGCTGGCCTCGCTCGGGGTCGGGTACGCCCTGCTGGGGGGCGGGGCGCGCCGCCTCGGCCGCCGGCTCGAGACCCGCGGGCTCCTCGGGCTCTCGCTCCTCGCGACGGTCGTCGCCGGCGGGATCGCC
This sequence comes from Haloterrigena sp. KLK7, assembly GCF_037914945.1. Classification (NCBI taxonomy): domain Archaea; kingdom Methanobacteriati; phylum Methanobacteriota; class Halobacteria; order Halobacteriales; family Natrialbaceae; genus Haloterrigena; species Haloterrigena salinisoli. The sequence goes on along the minus strand of NZ_CP149787.1, from coordinate 330,140 downwards.
CTCCTGATCGCCGGCCCGCCGGTGTACGCGGTCCCGCTCTGGTTCGGCGCGGCCACCGCGCTCTGTCTCCCGATCGGGTACGCCGCCGAGCGCGGACGGTTCCCGGTCGCGCTCGTCGCGGGCGCCGCGCTCGCGCCGATCGCCGCGATCGCGAGCGTCGCTCCCGTCTCCGCGTTCGGCTACGGACCGGCCCTGTACGGCCTCCTCCTGTTACCGTGGGTCGCGGCCGTCGCCGCCTTCGGCTACCCGCTCGCGCTGCTCGGTCGACGGCTCGCGCTCGGCGTCGACTGACCGCGCGAGGTCGGAACCGAAACGAACAGCAACGGACGGAGACGCCCCTCGAGTCACGTTCCGTCACGATACCAGCCCCGATTACGCGCTGGCGATACGATGCTCGGAACGGGACGAACGAGCCGTTCGCACGGATGATCCCGCACAGTGATACATGCGTAGCTGTAAGCGGACCGGCGTCGAAGGGTCCGTCATGGGTCGAAGCGTCCACCTCAACGACATCGAACCGGTGCTCGAGGAACTCGACTACCCGATCTCTCGGGACGCGGTCGCCGACCAGTGCGACGACGTCACGCTGGTCTTAGCCGACGGCGAGGAGAACCTCGGCGACCTCGTCGCCGAGTCGGGCGGTGACGAGTTCTCGTCGATGGACGATCTGGAATCGGAAGTGTTCAACCTCCTCCCCCGCCACGCCGTCGGCGAGCCATACCAGTCCGAAGGGGAAGGATAGCGGGAACGGAGCGATAGCGGGCCGAACTTACCGTTGAACGCGTCGTCATCGGACGGCCACTCGAGAGGGGCATCGCGCCGCCGGACGGGCACTGAACGGACGACCGAGAGAACTGGGTCAGTGGTGTAACGGTTTCTCCGCCATCTCCTTGCGAAGTTCGGCCAGGTTCGACCGCGAGACGCCGTCCTCGAACTGCTGGAGCAGCGCGAAGACCTCCGCGCGCGAGACCTTGACGTCGCCCTCGCGGACGACGTCCTCGGGGCGCTCGCGCAGTTCGCGGAGCGTCCCGACGGCAAGCAGGTAGGGAATCGCCCACGCCGAGAGCCGGTTGCCGTTGTGCTCGGGGACGACCTCGAGGTAGCGCTGGGCGTCGTCGAGGTAGCGCTCGGCGCGGCCTGTCACCCGCTTGATGACGTTCGTAACGCCACCGTGGTGGGCCTCGTCGGTGACTTCCTCGACGTCGACGTCCTCCGCCGCGAGCCACTCGGCGGGGAGGTAGACGTTGTTCTCCTCGTGGTAGTCCGATTCGACGTCCTTCGCGATGTTGACCAGTTGCAGGAGGAGCGCGAACGAGCGGGCGTTCTCCCGCATCTCGTCGGCCCGATCCTGGGAGGTGCCGCGGGCGACCAGCCCGGTGATCAGCGTCCCGACGGTGCCGGCGGCGTACCAGCAGTACTCCTCGAGTTCCTCGACGGTCTGTAAGCGCAGGCCGCCCTCGTCGGCGTAGCGGTCGGTGAACATCGCCATGCCGTCGACGAGTTCCCGAACCGGCTCGCGCATGATCTCACGGGGCTCGGCGTCCAGCGACTCGAACGTCCGCAGCACCCGCGGCGTCTGGGCGACGACCTCCCAGTCGTCGTTGCGCTCCTCGGGGAGCCACGGTTCGACGTCGTCCATGAACTCCGCGACGGTCCGGTCGGCGTCCGGATCGAGCACGCGGTCGTATTCGGTGAGCAGTTCCGTCTGCGTTTCCGGCGGAATGTGTCCCGCGTCCTCGATCGTGTCGGCGACTCGACAGAGGAGGTACCCCAGACAGATGTGTCGCGCCATCGGCTCCTCGAGCCGATCGATAGTGATCGAAAAGGTCCGCGAAACGCCGTGAACCGCGTCGTAACACCAATCCAGGTCGGCGTCAGTTGGAGGTTCGGGCTGGCCCGTGGTCATCTACTCGAGTCCTTTTCGACCTCTCTCGGGAAAAACACCCCGGTCGCGGCGTGTTCTTCCGGTCGACGCGAGAATCGGCGCCCGAGCCCGGTCTCCGGTGGGGTCGAAATCGAGACGACGGCGGCCCGGCACCTCCCGACGCAATTCGTTTCCCGGCGCGCCGACAAGGGCGACCGTGACTCAGACCGTACTCGTCGCCGGCGCACACGGACAGGTGGGACAACACGTCACCGAACTGCTCGCCGAGCGCGATCACACCGCTCGAGCGATGGTCCGCGACCCGGACCAGACCGACGAGATGGAAGCGCTGGGCGGAGACCCCGTCGTCGCTGATCTAACCGAGGACGTTGCGGACGCGGTCGAGGGCGCTGATGCGATAATCTTCGCCGCCGGCTCCGGCGGCGACGCCGTCTACGACGTCGACCGCGACGGCGCGATCAACCTGATCGACGCCGCCGAGGACGCCGGCGTCGACCGCTTCGTCATGCTCAGTTCGATGGGCGCCGACGACCCGGAGTCGGGCCCCGACGCGCTCGAGGACTACCTGACCGCCAAGGCCGAGGCCGACGAGTACCTCCGCCAGAGCGGACTGGAGTACACGATCGTCCGCCCGGGCGAACTGACGAACGACTCCGGAACCGGGACGATCGAAGTCGGAGATGACATCGGGCTAGACGCCGGCGACATTCCCCGCGAGGACGTCGCCAGGACGCTCGTGGTCGCGCTCGAGCACGACGAACTCGTCGGGGAGACGTTCGAACTCCTCTCGGGCGACGAACCGATCGACGAAGCGCTCGAGACGATCGCTCCGCGATGACGGACTGTCGGACTCGCGCCGTCCCGTAGACGCGACCATCGCGGCAGCGATGACGAGCGTCATTCTCTGACGCGGCGTGAGCGCGGCGTCGACCGGTCTCCCGCGGGACGTCGTGTTCCCCGACGCGCTCGACCGCGACGTCGATCCCGCCCGGAGCGGCCGCCAGTGCCCCCGGAGCGCGTCGGCTTCGCCGACCACGCCGCGGCGTACCCCGCCGTCGTCCTCGTCGGTCAGGGCGGGCGGACGGCTACCACCGGCCCCTCGAGTCCGCCCCGCGCGAACGCGAACCGTCCGGCGCCGCCGACGACAGCCGTATGGAAAGAGTGATGTATTGTTCATTATTATAGTAGTGAATATGCCGACGGGAACGGACCAAACACTTCGACCGTTTTTGTGGCGTGCGAGTAAGCTATACGCTGATACGGAGATCGTCTCCCGAAATCACGACGGGATGCAGCGATACACCTACGGCGAGTACGAGGATCGAACGAGCCAGCTCGCGAACGCCCTCGACGAATACGGGATCGAGAGCGGCGATCGGGTCGGGACGTTCTGCTGGAATCACTCGCGTCACTTCGAGACGTACTTCGCCGTGCCGTCGATCGGCGCCCAGCTCCACACGATCAATCCGTTGCTCCCCGACGCGCACATTCAGTATATCGTCGACGACGCCGACGACGAACTGATCTTCGTCGATCAGTCGCTCGCCCCGAAGCTCGCGGGCGCGGTCGCCGACGCCGACGGCGAGTTCGACGACGTCGACTTCGTCGTCATGGGAAGCGAGGAGTCCGACGACCTCGAGGCGACGCCCTACGAGTCGTTCATCGAGGGCCACCAGAGCGAGTACGACTGGCCCGACGTCGACGAGGAACAGCCCGCGGGGATGTGTTACACCTCGGGAACGACCGGCGACCCGAAGGGCGTCGAATACACCCAACAGATGCTCTGGAGCCACACGATGGCGTCCCAGACGCCACAGGGGATCCCGATGGCCGACGACGACGTCGTCATGCCCGTCGTACCGATGTTCCACGTCAACGCCTGGGGGATGCCGTTTACGGCGACGGCGGGCGGCTCCAAACAGGTCTTCCCCGGCCCATCTCCGGACCCCGAAGACCTCGCGACCCTCATCGAAAACGAGGGTGTGACTATCAGCGCGGGCGTTCCGACCGTCTGGCTCGGGCTGATGGAGTACTGTTCGGAGAATCAGGTGGACCTCTCGACGCTCGATACCGTGATCGTCGGCGGGTCGGCAGCGCCGAAATCGATGGTCGAGTGGTTCGACACGCAGGGCGTCGAAGTGCTTCACGCCTGGGGGATGACCGAGATGGCACCGATCGGCTCGGTGTCTCACCTCAAAGCCGATCTGCGGAACGCCGACTACGATACGCAGGTCGAAAAGCGCAGCAAGCAGGGACTCGTGGTTCCCGGCCTCGAGTTCAGGGTCATCGACGACGACGGCGAGGAGATCGCCTGGAACGGACGGGAGTTCGGTGAACTGTGGATCCGTGGCCCGTGGGTGACCAAGGAGTACTTCAAGCGCCCCGAGGCCAACGAAGCGGACTTCGAGGACGGCTGGCTCAAGACCGGTGACGTCGTCACCGTCGACGAGGACGGCTACATCAAGATCGTCGACCGGGAGAAGGACGTGATCAAGTCCGGCGGCGAGTGGATCTCGTCGGTCGAACTCGAGAACGCGATCATGGCTCACGACGACGTCGCCGAGGCGGCCGTCGTCGGCGTCCCCCACGAGCGCTGGCAAGAGCGACCGGTCGCGTTCATCGTTCCCGCGGAGGGCGCCGATCGGGAGACGATCGTCGCCGAAATCAACGACCTGCTCGCCGACGAGTATCCCAAGTGGTGGCTGCCGGACGAGATCGAGTTCATCGAGGAAGTCCCCAAGACGGCGACGGGGAAGTTCTCGAAGAAGGACATCCGCGAGGAGTACGCCGAGCAGTCTCTCGTCGAGGGACAGGTTCCCGAAGACGCCGCGCCGGATCGCGACTGAAACGACCGCGATCCGATTCGGTCGTCGAGACGCGGAGACCGCGACCATCGACCGACCACGCGGACGAGAGCCCGTTTTGCTGGCACCGAGGGTGCTACTGGTCCACACCCGAGACGAAAGAGTGAACAATAAAGGGAACGGAATCGTATAATCGTTTATGGACTTTGCGCTCTCAGCCGAGCAGCAACAGATTCGCGACATGGTGTCGGAGTTCGTCGACGAGGAGGTCGTTCCCATCGCCGACGAGATCGACCACGAGGACGAGTTCCCCGCCGATCTCGTCAGCGAGATGGCCGAGCTCGGGCTGATGGGGATGCCGTTCCCCGAAGAGTACGGCGGCGCCGGGCTGGACTACCACTCCTACGCGATCGGCCTCGAGGAGATCTCGCGGGGTTCGGGCGGCCTCGGGACGATCGTCGCCGCCCACACGTCGCTGGCGGGGAACATGCTCTACGAGTTCGGCGACGAGTCCCAGAAGGAGGAGTATCTGACGCCGCTCGCGGAGGGGCGGGACATCGGCGCGTTCGCGCTCTCGGAGGCGGGGGCCGGAAGCGACGTTCCCGCAATGGAGACGCGGGCGGAGAAAGAGGGCGACGAGTACGTGATCGACGGCGGCAAGCTCTGGATCTCCAACGGCTCCGTCGCGGATACGGTCACCCTCTTCGCGAAGACCGATCCCGACGCGGGCAACAAGGGTATCTCGTCCTTCATCGTCCGTCCCGAAGAGGACGACGGCTTCATCGTCGAGGGCACGGAGGAGAAGCTCGGCGACAAGGGCTGTCCGACCGCCGAACTTCGCTTCGACGAGTTGCGCATTCCCGAATCACGACGGCTCGGCGAGGAGGGCGAGGGCTTCGTCCACGCGCTGAAGACGCTCAACGGCGGCCGGATCACCATCGCCGCCCGCGGCGTCGGCATCGCCCGCGCGGCCTTCGAGGAGGCCCGCGACTACGCCAACGAGCGCGAGCAGTTCGGCCAGCCGATCGGCGAGTTCCAGTCGATCAAGCACAAGCTGGCCGACATGGACACGAAGATTCAGGCCGCCAAGATGCTCATGCACAAGGCCGCAGACAAGAAGATCCGCGACGAGAACTACATCAAGGACGCCTCGCAGGCCAAACTGTACGCCTCCGAGGTGAGCCGCGAGGTGGCAAACGAGGGCATCCAGATCCACGGCGGCTACGGCTATACCAAGGACTTCGCCGCCCAGCGGTTCTACCGCGACGCCAAACTCAACGAGATCTACGAGGGCACCAGTGAGGTGCTGCGGAACACGATCGGCGACCAGTTGCTCGAGGAGTAACGCTCGAGCGTCCCGGATCACCCTCGGTGGGTACTAGAGCGGACGAGCCTCGTCCTCGGTGCCGTCTGCGAGTGAGACGGAGCGATTCGCTGCGATGATAGCCAGTACGAACAGCGCGTTGGTTATCGTCGCGAGAGCCAGTCCGGGGATCGGAAGCAGGCCGGACGCGGAGGCCGTTAGCAGACCGGCGCTCACGCCGACCGCCGCGACGTAGTAGTCGGTAGCAGCGTCGTCCATGGCACGCGCGTTCGGGAACCGATCGGGCTCAGCGTCCGGTCGGTCGGATCTGTCGTTCGGGTTCGCTGCGTCGAGATACGGGCGAAAGATTTCCAACCGATCGGTCGGTCGGACGATTCCGCGAGGTTTGTCGTACTCGATGATCCCCTCCTCGTCCAGTTTCGGGAGGTGATTCTGGTACAGCGGAATGTAGACACGCTGGCGCTGGGCGGACGTCAGGTTCGCGACGGTCGTCTCGTTCTCTTTCGCCGCGACGATCTCGGCGATATCGCGCATCTTGATGGGATCCTCTTTGTCCAACAGATAGACGATGACGTCCCGTCTGCGATTCGTCTGGAGGATATGGAAGATCTCGTCCTGGGAGAGGTCGCAGGGCTCGTCGGGCTGCGAACCGCCGGAGCGATCGACCGAAGGGAGGGAGTGACGGCCTGGGTTTCGGACCATTTCAGTATTTGGCGGAGTATTCTACCGAACCATAAACCTTCTCTACGAATTAGTAAAAATATTCAGACACTGATCCAGTGCTGAATCTAGTATATCGATCGAGGTCCGTGATTTCTAATGAATTGACTACCGCCGCTACAGTATCAGAGAAACCCGTTGAAGGCCGATCCGACGGATCAGTTCGCCTTACCTGTTTTTCCCACAGAGTCTATACTTCGGACTAGGTGAATTAAATCTAGCTTAGATTTGATTTACAAGATAGGTTTTACGCAGTCACGGACACTGAAATGAAGGGGTCGATAACGACGGCTCTCGGACGATCGTCTCGGCGGCAATCGCCGGTCGGCGAATCCCCACCGCAGCAGTCGGTATCCAGTGGCACTGCGGGACGAACGACGGAATCGAATCCGCCGACAGTACTCGGCACGGCAGTCAGATCCGCGGGGAACGACGACCGCTTCGCGACGAGTCGACGGTATCGCTTCACGGGACGCGACAGCGGTGCGCGGTTCTCCGCCCGGGACCTCCGAGGCGGCCTATTCGGGTCCCGAGTCGCCCTCGAGACACTCCCGCACCCAGTCGTAGTGCTCTCGGACCCGTCGCTCGCCGGCCTCGGTGAACGCGTAGACGTCGTACAGCCCCTCGGTTCGCTTCTCGACGAACCCCGCGTCCTCGAGCGCCGACAGCGAGCCGTAGAACGACTGCGGATCGAGGTGGTCGTCGTAGTGGGACTCGAGTCGCGATTTCAGCTGCTGGCCGCGGAGTTCGCCGTCCTCGGCGGCGGCCAGCAGGAAACAGATGTCGCGGCGGCGACCGCTTCGGAGCCACTTGGTCATGTTCCGGTTCCCGCGGCGCGACCGCTCGAACGTTACGGTTCGCGGGCGACTCATCGCTCGGACCGATCGGCCGCGACCGCGCGATAGCCTTCCCGGAGCCCCGCCCACGCGAGCCCGCCGACGGCCGCGAGGGCGACCGCCGCGACGGCGCCGATCTCGAGGAGGACCGCTCCGGCGCGGGAATCGAGTTCGTGGCGAAAGAGGAACCACTGGCTGCCGGGCTCGCCGATCACGACGGTCCCGGAGCCGACGACGAGCGAGCCGAACACCGTCGCGACGAGCGCGGTCGCCAGCAGCGCCAGCGTCCCGACGGCACCGGCGACGAGCCGCGACAGGAACCGCATCCCCGGCCGGCGACCGACGCTGCCGGCGTTCGAACGCGAGCCGTAGACGCCGAAGCCCTGCGCGTCGCCGTCGGGGAGCGGGCCGACGCGGACGTCCGCGGGGTACTGCAGGAGGACGCCGGCCATCCAGAGGTCGCCGATCGAGCCGGCGGCGTTGGCCGCGAGCGGGACGATCACCAGCGGCGACGGGTAAACGAACATCGCCGCTAGCCCGACGGCCGTGATGCCGACGAACGGGGCCAACAGGGCGACGAGCAACTGATCGCGCGCGTAGCTCGCGCCCTCCGTCTTCGCGTACGCGTACGGCAGGACGAAGTAGGAGACGCCGATCCCGTATCCGACGTCGCCGCCGTAGCGGGCCATGAAGACGCCGTGGAGCAGTTCGTGGGGCACCACGACGAGCGCGACGAGGCCGACCGAGGCGACGAGCCAGAGCAGCGCGTCCGGCGGTGCGAACACCGGCACGACGATCGGCTCGAGGGACGTCCCGAGAATCGCCGCGCGGACGCGGCCGAACAGGTAGGCGAAGCCGAAAAAACCGACCGCGGAGACGACGATCCACTGGACTGCGACCGCCCGCGTGCGTCGGAACGTCGCGATCAGCTGCGGGGACCTGCGAGGCTCCGTCCGGTTCACGACCGAATCCTCTCGCGGGACCGAAAAATCGGTACCGGTTCCCGCGCTCGAGCGATTCGACGTCCTGTTTTGCGCGCGACCGCGAGGGAAACCGATAGCTTCCCGGTCCTCGACCCGCGAGTATCGGCCATGACCGACGATACCGACGATCGGACGGCCGCGGAAAACGGTATCAGGGCGACGTACACGGAGACCGAGTCGGAACGCCGCATCGCGTTCGAGGTCACCGACGACGCCGGGACGGCCCTGGTCGGGACGACCGCCGCGATCGCCCAGAACATCGAGGGGTACGCCATGCTGAAGGTGCGACCGACGGTCGACGGCGACGAACTCGAGCGCTACTACGGGTTCGACATGGCCTTAGACCACGCCGCGGAGCTGCTCGGCGTCTCGCCCCACGAGCTGCCGGTGCCGGCGGCGGCCGAGGACATGGGGATGTGATCGCCTCGACGCCTCCCGTTCGTCCGCGGAGAGGCGCTCGGGGCGGTCGAGGATAGCGCCCAACGCCGCTCGGATCACTCCGAATCGTCGCTACAGGGAGCGTGTTCGCGTCGCATTGTCGACGGTGCGGATACGAAGCGACCGCTCTCGGAACGGTCGGCGTCGGGCGTTCGGTGCGGTTCGAGGGAGTCACGCTCGACTGCTGTTCAGAGAGACCGGACAGTGACGTGCACACCGCGAAGGAAAATGGTCGGTCACGTTCCTGCGGGCTTCAAGCGCGACGAGGGGGAATACCTGCGACCGATCATCGACCGAGGTCGCGACGCTGGCGAGACTGGGTGTCTCGGACGTCCAGCGATGCTCGGGCGAATCAACGACGGTGACTCGACCGATCCGTCCTGCAGTCCTCCCGGTCACATGCCAGTCCCGCCGAATATCGATCGGCACACACCGTTCTTCGCGTTTTCGTGGAGAGGATCCTATTGAAACTCAGTTTCCAGAAGTAGTTTCGCTGAAGGAGGATCCCTCGAGTTACACCCTCTCAGGACTTAATACAATATCTTATATCACTAGTATATTGTATAAACTAAAAAACTGGCCTGGAGATTCCAGAAGATATATGTGATCTAACTCTAATCGAATGACATGAACAGGGGAGGATCGCTTATATTGCATACCACATTGAAATACGGCACGCACTTTATTTAAAATATGGACCGACGTAAATTCATCGCTGCTACAGGGGTATCATTCTCCGCGCTCATGGCAGGGTGTTCTCGGTCCGGATTCGACGTCGAATCCGGGACAAACGCTGAGAGTAAGGACGACGACTCGAGTGATACGGCGTCTGAGCCCTCCGATCAGGATCAGTTCAGTAGGCACGGTGAGAACGGTGCCGTGGTGATCACCTATGATGATGCGCCTCTCCAGGACTATACGCAAGCATTTCCGGTTCATCAGGAGTTTGACGCTCCTGCAACGATTGGCGTCGTTACAGATTCACTGACCCGAGATCGAGACGACGGAGTACGATGGATGAACGTCGATCAACTCAGTATTCTCCAGAGTCACGGTTGGGAGATTGCATCTCATACGACCAGTCACGCTGATCTCGATCAAGCCCGCCTCACTGAGGATATCGTTCCCGGAGATGACCGGATCTATCCGACTCGAACTACTCATGCTGACCCCGCTGAGAAATCACTCGAGATCACGGACGGAGAGAAATCGGTTACTCGTACCGTTCTCGGCGGTGGAACGGACGGTACCGGATCCTATATTCAACTCGATGAGGAGATCAACCAATCGTTCGACGCTGAGTCGACCGTCGAACGCTATACCAGCAGCGAAATGAACCACTTTCTCGGTGACTCGAAGGCTATTCTCGAAGAGGAGGGATTCACTGTCGATACCTTGATCGCGCCGTACGATGCATTTGGCGAATGGGTTCGCCGACACGCTAAACAATACTATATCGGTGTTGCTAACGCCTATGTGACCAGAGGACGTGTCAACTCACCGATTGACTTTGACCCCTTCGAGACCAAGCGTGGCTATTTCATCGAGGAGACCTCTCGAGACGTTATTGAAGACGATCTCGACGAAATCGCACGGAACGGGAGCCTCGGCATCTTTGCTGCTCACACGGAGAAAGATGTCGTCTCTCCCGAGGAGATTCGTACCACGCTCGAAATGATCGACGATCGCGGCATCGAAGTGCTGACGCTTCGAGATGCGATTACTAGACTCTCTTAGTCGGCCTCGAAACCCGGTTTCAGACCGGATCTCACCGACTCTCAGAGACCGCTTCTGGATAGCGATTCGAGAGGGAACTACTGTGACCTATCAGCTAGTAATACGTTCTTCGAGCGAGGATCGACTGAGAGACGCCGACTCGAGCGAGTCCTTGCTGAGTACGAAGACACTCCCTGGACTCACTCCGTTAGGAAACTCCTCTAGGGACCGTTGACATCCTCCCCGCGGTAAACGGCGAGGTTTTGCGCCCGCTCATCGCATAACCCATCTAATATCAGTAATATAGATATCATAAACAAGGATTCTATCCGATAAAATACTACCTACTTCGCTATAGTTGGTGGATTACTATCTCATAATATCTTATCTCACCAAGCGCGTATGAAAAAAGATCACACTACTGGGACAGTCCCGGAAGATCATAGAAACGGTGTAGACGAGACGACACGTGATGCTGGTATGTCTCGTCGTCAGGTGGTACGTACAGGCAGTCTCTTGGGTGTAAGTAGTTTGATTGGAGTGGCGGGAATCGGAGCGGAGGGTACGGCAGCGCCAGACGTAGACAGTGCATCTGGAGGCGGCTGTAACCGGCCGGACGACATCGTTCATCTCGATTACGGCGAGTACGACAACTGGGAGGACATGTATCGGATGTCGAACGGCGAGCGCGATAACCTCGAAATCGTTTCTAGCCCGACACACGACGGAGATACCGCTCTCCAGCTACGAGTTCGTGAAGACCAGCATTGGGGGCTGAGTACGCACTACGACTTCGATGGCGGGCTACTCGAACTCAACGGCCGTGTCAATCTCGCTTTGAACTCGAACTGGGAGATGGGAGATCGAACACACAGTCGGATCTGGAACTGTGCAATGGCCTTCGGTGAGGGAAGTGCCGGCGGTGGGGTCCCCGATGGTACTAATGGGTGGAGCAATCGACTCTATGTCAGTACTCGGGAAACCGATCCGGACGGTCCGTTCCATCTCCTCTCATATACCTACCACATGGATCAAAACCAAGACCACGACTACCTGATCGATAGTAATCCCTACACCGTACGACAAGCCGAGCTCGTCCCAGGTCGGTGGTACGAATTCGAGTATTACATCTGTGTGAATACGATCGACGATGGCGTGGCAAACCCCGATGGTGTCATCCGGTACTGGCTCGATGGCGAGCTCATCTATGACCGGCAAGATTTGAGATTTACAACGGATCACGAGACTAACCGTATCGAGTCGAACGGCCCTGCTGGGTACTACGGCGGCAGATATGTCGCGCCGAAAAACCTCTACTCCTACTATGCCAATCACTCGATGGCCCTCAATGGGACGTTCGGAGATGGATGCTAACTATCCGTCTCGTTTCGAGAGTTGTCTAGGAACTCACTGCTAGCGTCTCACTATTTGCGTTAGTTTTGTGGAATCGGTTCGGAACCCCAGCTCGTTGTCTTCGCGAGTCGCGTCAAAGACCAGTCTAACCGATGCGTTCCGCTATGCGCCGGCGGTGCTCGGATCGGCACGGATCCGTCCGAACATCGCTCCGTCCGTCTCGTCGATGGTCTCCGTAGCCCTGAACCACGCCGCGGAGTTGCTCGGCGTCTCACCCCACGAGCTTCCCCTCCCGGCGACGGCCGACGAGATGGGGATGTGACCATCAGAGAACGAGCGCGTAGACGAACAGAAAACAGAAGTACCCCAGAACCACCGCGCCGAGCGCGAGCAACCGATACCGGCGGACCACCGTCTGCTCCTCGAGGTAGGCCCGCTCGAAGGCGGCCCGCTCCCGGTCGGAGAGCCGATCGGGGTGGTCGAAGCCGCGGTGGAGCGCCTCGAGTCGTCGCTCGCGAAACGGCCGATCGCAGTAGGGACACCGCGCGGTCGGGTCGTCGCCCCGGAGGTCGGCCGCCGGGTGACTCGCGGTCCCGCCGTCGGTGTCCGCGGTCGGCCGCGATCGATCGGTCGGTTGCACACCGTCTCCTACGCGACCGTCGTTTATCGACCTCCGCATTCGTTTCAGTGATCGCGACTCGAGGGAATCGAAGCGAAGTCGAGGGGGAGTCCGCCCGGGCGTCGATTCCCGAGAAGCGGGACGAAGCGGGAACGATAAATACGCGGAGTCGAACGGTGTAGACGAGAATAGCCGTGGTAACCGAATCAGCGTCGTTTCCCCGTCCGATCGGCACTCGACAGCGCTTCTCCGCACTGCTGGCAGCGACCGCGCTGGGCGTTTACCTCCTCCTGATCGTCGGCGCGACGACCTCGCTGACGAACGCGACCGCGGCGTGTTCGACCTGGCCGACCTGTCACGCGCCCGTCGATCCGCTGAGTCAGACGCAACTCGTCGTCGCGTGGGGCCACCGGATCGCGGCCGTCGTCGTCGGCCTGCTCGTCGCCGCGACGGCCGTCACCGCCGTCCTCGGCGACGTCTCGCGGCGCGTCACGACGGCGATCGTCGTCGGCGCCGTTCTCTACGTGGTTCAGGTCGGCGTCGGCGCCGCGACGGCGATGTCCGGACCCGAGGCGATCGTGCCCGGCCTGCATCTCGCGCTCGGGCTCGTGATCTTCGGGACGATCGTCCTCGCGCTCGCCTGGGATCTCGAGCTCGCCACCGGGAGCGACGACGACGCGATCGATCCTGAACCGCTCACCGACGACGTCGACGGCGAGGGAACGGCCGCCGCCGGCGGTCGCACCCTGCCCGAGGGCGGACTCGCTCGGGCCCGGCTCACCGCCTTCGCGTACTTCAAGATGATGAAGCCGCGCCTGATGTGGCTGCTCTGTCTGGTCGCCGCCGCGGGGATGGCGCTGGCCGCCGGCCCCTCGCTCGACCGCTATACGATTCTGGCGACGCTCGGCGGCGGCGTCCTCGCCATCGGCGCCTCGGGGACCTTCAACCACGTCTTAGAGCGCGACGTCGATCGGAAGATGTCCCGCACGGCGGATCGCCCGCTGGCGACCGACCTGATTCCCGTGCCCAACGCGCTGGCCTTCGGCGGGCTGTTGACCGTCGCCTCGCTCGGGATCTTCCTGACGATCAACCGGCTGGCGGCCGCGCTCGGCCTCGCGGCGATCATCTTCTACAGCGTCGTCTACACCCTCGTCCTCAAGCCCAACACCGTCCAGAACACGGTCATCGGCGGGGCCGCGGGGGCGCTCCCGGCGCTGATCGGCTGGGCCGCGGTCACCAACGAGATCGGGCTCCCGGGGCTGGCGCTCGCGGGCGTGATCTTCCTCTGGACGCCGGCGCACTTCTACAACCTCGCGCTGGCGTACAAGGACGACTACGCCCGCGGCGGCTTCCCGATGATGCCCGTCGTCCGCGGCGAGACCGAGACGCGAAAGCAGATCATCTACTACCTCGCGGCGACGCTCGTGAGCACGATCGCGCTGGCCTGGATCACCGATCTCGGCGCGCTGTACGCCGCGACGGTGGTCGTCTTCGGCGGGATCTTCCTCTGGACCGCCGTCAGACTCCACTTCGAGCAGACCGAGGCCGCGGCGTTCCGCTCGTTCCACGCCTCCAACGCCTTCCTCGGGGCCGTTCTCGTCGCGGTGCTCGTCGACGCGCTCGTCCTGACCGGGTCGCTGTTCTGACGCCGGCACTGGCGGTGCGAGACGCTCTCGGTCGTACGTTCTCCCCTCGGCGAGTTCGGAGCGACGAAAAGATCTGAACGACGAGTAGACCGCGATACGACCGAGTTACGTAGCTTACTCGTCGCTCCCGCGGGCCGCGTCGATCCGCTCGAACTGCTCGTCGCTGAGGTCGACCTCGACCGCGCCGACGTTCTCCTCGAGTTGCTCGGGCGTTCGCGCGCCGACGATCGGCACGCACGTGAAGCGATCCTGGTCCATCAGCCAGCGCAGCGAGACCTGCGCCGGCGTGGCGTCGACCTCGCTCGCGACGGACTCGACGGCCTCGAGGACGTCCCAGGCCTGCTCGGTCGCGTAGTACTCGTCGAACATCTCGTCGAGGCTCCCTCGAGAGCCGTCCGGCGCCTCGACGGAGCCGTCCTCGGCGCGGTCGTACTTGCCGGTCAGGAAGCCGCCCGCCAGCGGCGAGTAGGGGCAGACGGCGAGGTCCTGATCGGCGCAGACGTCGAGGTAGTCGCCGACCTCGTCGTACTGGGCCGCGTTGACCATCGGCTGGGTGACGTCGAACCGCTCGAGCCCCTCGACGTCGCTGGTCCACAGCGCCTTCGTCAGCTGCCAGGCGGCCATCGTGGAGGCGCCGAGGTAGCGGACCTTCCCCTCGCGGACGAGTTCGGTGAGGGTCTGCATGGTCTCCCTGATGGGCGTGTCCTCGTCCCAGCGGTGGATGTAGTACAGGTCGAGGTAGTCAGTGCCGAGGCGCTCCAAGGTGCCCTCGATCTGGGCGCGGATGTGCTTGCGGCCGAGCCCGGAGTCGTTCGGTCCGGGTTCGCCCCGGCCGTCGAAGGGGAAGTAGACCTTCGAGGCGATGACGACGTCCTCGCGGTGGATATCGCGGTCCGCGAGCCACTCGCCGATCCACTCCTCGCTGGTGCCGTTGGGATCGCCGTAGACGTTCGCGGTGTCGATGAAGTTGATCCCCTGCTCCCACGCTGCGTCGAGCAGGTCGTGGGCCTCTTCGCGGTCGGTCTCGACGGTCCCGTCGCTCTCCTTCGCGAAGCGCCAGGTGCCGAAACACAGTTGCGAGACGGTCGTGCCCGTGTTGCCGAGCGTCGTGTACTCCATGGGCGCCGATTCCGGCGCGAGCGGCAAAACGGATGGGGAACCGGCGAACCGCGAGGTTCAGTCCGCGGTCTCCGCATCCACGATGGCCGCGATCCGTCCCACTCGGTCGCGTCGATCGCTCGAACGGCGGGATCGCCGCTCGGAGACCATCGTCTCGAGTTCGGTCGCGGTCTCCGACGATATCGCGCCGTAGTACGCCTCGAGCGAGACGGACATATCGGTTAGCTATACGTTTTCGAGCGTGAAAAACACTCCGCGAACCGTCAGCGGACACGACCGGATACGGAATCCGCGTGGAGTTCGCGGCGTTACCAGCGGTGGTGGACGTGCTCCGCGACGTACTCCTCGTAGACGTCGCGCGCCGCGCCGTGGACCCGATTCGAGAGCGGGTCGAGCTCCGAGACCGCGGCGTTCGAGCGGACGTGCTCCGGCGATGTCGTGCCCGGAATGACCGTCGAGACGGCCTCGTGGTCGAGGATCCAGCGCAGCGTGAACTCGGCTATCGTCAGGTCGTCGGGGACGTGGGGCTCGAGCGCCTCGACGGCGTCGTGGCCGGTCTCGTAGGGGACGCCCGCGAACGTCTCGCCGACGTCGAAGGCCTCGCCCTCGCGGTTGAAGTTGCGGTGGTCGTCCTCGGCGAACTCCTGGTCGCGCTCGAGCGCGCCCGTCAGCAGTCCAGACGCGTAGGGGACGCGGACGATGACGCCGATATCGTTCTTCTCGGCCCGTTCGAAGAACAGCTCGTTCGGGCGCTGGCGGAACGGGTTGAAGATGATCTGGACCGTCTCGACGACGTCGTACTCGATGGCCTTCAGCGCCTCCTCGACCTTCTCGACGCTGACGCCCGCGTGGGCGATCTCCCCCTCCGCTTTGAGCCGCTCGAGCGCATCGAACGTCTCGGGCTGGTAGTAGGCCTCGGTCGGCGGGCAGTGCAGTTGCAGGAGGTCCAGCGTGTCCTCGTTGAGGTACTCCTGACTGCGCTCGACGAACTCGGCGAGGTGTTCGTAGTCGTAGCGCTCGGCCTCGTGGGGCTCGAGTCGGCGGCCGGCCTTCGTCGCGACGAAGACGTCGTCGTGGGCGTCGCGCTCGTCGAGGACGTGCCCGATGTGGCGTTCGCTGCGACCGTCGCCGTAGACGTCCGCCGTGTCGATGAAGTCGATATCGGCCTCGAGGGCGGCGCGAACGACGTCGCGGCCGGTCTCGTCGTCGACGTCGCCCCAATCGCCGCCGATGTTCCAGGTGCCGAGGCCGACCTCCGAAACGTCGCGTCCGGTCGAACCGAGCCGTCGATGGTTCATGTGTGTCCGATGCCCCTGACGTCGGGTATGCCTTGCCTTCGTGGCAATCCCCGGCCGGGAACCGTCCGAGTCGCCTTCGAGCGTGAGCCCGCCTCGTGACGGGCACTAGACGGATACGGAGAAAGTTGAGAAGTTACATAGGGGCACAACGGGCACGATGCGCCAATGAACTACTGGTGGCGCCGGCTCGCGCTCTCGCTGGGCGCCGTCTTCGCGCTCGTGGTCGTTTACGCGTGGCTCTATCAGCTGGGGATGGCCGCCTTCGAGGGGGAGACCAAGACGTTCGCGCAGGCGATCCAGACCGTGATCGAGTCGCTGACGACGGCCGGCTTCGGCGGCGACGCGCCCTGGGAAAGCACCGCGATGAATCTGTTCGTGGTCGCGATGAACCTCACGGGGGTCCTGCTGGTCTTTCTCGCCCTGCCGCTGCTGGTCGTCCCGTTGTTCCAGCAGGCGCTGCAGGACCGACCGCCGGAGTCGACCGACCTCACCGATCACGTCGTTATCTGCGGCTACTCGCCGCGATCGGACGTCCTCGCGGACGAACTCGAGGCCGCGAACGTCCCCTACGTCTTCGTCGACGACGATCCGGAGCTCGTCGTCGACCTCACCAAGGACGGGATCGAGGCGATCCACGGCGAACTCGACGAGGAGGAGACGCTGCGCGCGGCCAACGCCGGCGAGGCCCGCGCGCTCGTCACCGACGTCGACGACGAGACCAACGCGGTCGTGATCCTCACCGCTCGAGAGCTCTCGAGCGACCTCGAGATCGTCAGCGTCGTCGAGGACGAGGACGTCGCGAGCTACCACCGCTACGCGGGCGCCGACGAGACCGTCCGCCCGCGGCGCGTGCTCGGCCAGAGCCTCGCGACGAAGGCGACGACGACGCTGTCGACCGAACTCCGGGACACGATCGAACTCAGCGAGGACCTCGCGGTGACCGAACTGCTCGTGCAGGACGACAGCGATCTCGTCGGTCGAACGGTCGCGGAGTCGGGGATCCGGGATCGGATGGGGGTCACCGTCATCGGCGCGTGGTTCAACGGCGACTTCGTCCCCGTTCCCGATCCCGACCGGCGAATCGACGGCAACACGATCCTGCTCGTCGCGGGACGGCGGGACGACCTCACGGAGCTGAAAGCCCGGACGGTCTCGACGCTCGAGCACCGGCCGGAAAACGTGATCGTCGGCGGCTACGGCGTCGTCGGCCGAACCGCGGTGGAGACGCTGTCGGGCAACGGCGTCTCGACCACCGTCGTCGACCTCGCGGACCGACCCGGCGTGGACGTCACCGGCAGCGTCACCGACGAGGACGTCCTCGAGGCCGCCGGCGTGGACGAGGCTCGCTCGGTCCTGCTCACCGTCAACGACGACGCGACGACGATCTACGCGACGCTGGTCCTCAAACAGGTCGTCCCGGACATCGAGATCATCGCGCGGGCCAACGAGACGGAGAACATCCCGAAGCTCTACCGCGCCGGGGCGGAGTACGTCCTCTCGCTGTCGACGGTGACCGGCCGGATGCTCGCGTCCGTGCTGATCGAGGACGAGGAGATCCTCACGCCCGAGACGCAGTTCGAACTCGTCCGGACGACCGCCCCAGAGATCGCGGGCCGGAGCCTCGGTGAGGTGGACCTGCGGGCGCGGACCGGCTGTACCGTCGTCGCCGTCGAACGGGACGACGAACTGCTGACCGACCTCGGTCCCGAATTCGTCGTCCGCGAGGCCGACGTCCTGATCGTCGCCGGCGACGACGACGCGATCAACCGGTTCGTCGCGCTGGCCTGCTGAGCTCGGCGCGTCCGCCTCCTCCGTTAGGACTCGAGCGTCGGAACTGCGAACGCGAAGGCCAACTCGTCGTCCGTTCGGGCGACCTCGAGGAGCCATTCGACGAACGCCGTTTTTCCCGTCGAGTAGGCGAAGAGGTCGTCGTGGTCGGCCGCCAGGTTGCGTTTCAGCGCCTCGTACTCCGCGCGGAGGTCGGACCGCGCGGCGAGGACGTCGCGCGTGACGACGCTCACCCTCCAGCCGTCGGCCGACGCCGCGAAGACGTGATCGTTGAACCGCTGGCCGTCCTCGCGGCGAAATACGGGGTGCCACCGGTCGCCGTTCTCGGTCCTGTCACCGCCGAGTTCGGACTCGAGCGTCCGCGAGACGTCACGCACGGCGTCGTCCGCGACGACGATATCGAGGTCGACGATGTCTTTGGCCGCGAGGTCGGGAACCGCGGTCGAGCCGACGTGTTCGATCCGCTCGACGGCGTGTTCGAGACTCGCCTCGCGGAGCGTGTCGGACACCCGATCGCGTTCGGCGCGGAATCGGTCGCGCCATGCGTCACGTCTGGACGGAACGAGTTCGATCGGATCCTCGTTCGGATTGACCATTATTTCGCAGACGCGTGTAGTAGACATGAAATTTATCCTCGAGTGAGACCGGCATATTGGTCGGATACCCGTTTGGACTGTGAAAAACACACCGCGAATCGTCAGCAAGCACGACCGGATACGGAACCCGCGCGACAGGTGACCGCGGCGTTACCAGCGGTGGTGTAGTGCTCCGCGACGTACTCCTCGTAGACGTCTCGCGCCGCGCCATGGGCCCGATTCGATAGCGAACCGAGGCCTGACACGGCGGCGTTCGAGCGGACGTGATCCGGCGAGGTCGTTCCCGGGATGACCGTCGAGACGGCCTTGTGGGGATCGAGCCGTCGACCGGCCTTCGTCGCGACGAAGACGTCGTCGGGGGCGTCGCGCTCGTCGAGCACGCGGCCGACGTGGCGCTCGCTGCGGCCGTCGCCGTAGACGTCCGCCGTGTCGATGAAGTCGATCTCCGCCTCGAGGGCGGCGCGAACGACGTCGCGGCCGGTCTCGTCGGAGACGTCGCCCCAACTGCCGCCGATGTTCCATGTACCGAGCCCGACCGCCGACACGTCGCGTCCGGTCGAACCGAGTCGTCGATGGTTCACGTGGGATCGATCCCGGTAGTATCGAGTATGCCTTGCCGTAGGGGCAATTGGCTCTTCGAACCGCCGCAACTAGACGAGAGGTACTCCTTTTATGAGCACGCTAATAGCACTGATACTATGACATCAACTGTTGACAAATACAGTGCGACATCCGACATCGATACCGTCGGACTCATCGGAGCGGGTCGTGCCGGTCAATGGTTCGTGCCGAAACTGACGCGGGCGGGGTACGAGACGGTCGTTTTCGACGCCGACCCGGAGGCCGCCGCCGACGCGGTCGACCGCGGTGCCGTCGCCGCCGACGATCCGGCGGACGTCACGACTCGAGCCGACGGTATCGTCCTCTGTGTACCGACGCAAGCAGCCGTCGAAACCGTAATGGAAGGGTCCGACGGCGTCCTTGAGGCCCTCGACTCGGGGCAGGTCGTCGTCGATACTGGGACCACGACGCCCGACCTCGACGTCTACTATCAGGGGGAGTGTCACGAGCGCGGTGCCGGCTACGTGGACTGCGGCATGACGCGCCACGGCCCGGGCGAGTCCCAGCACGATCAAGAGCCGGCGTACACGATGTTCGTCGGCGGTGACGCCGATGACTACGAACGCGTGCGTCCGGTTATCGAGGCGCTCAGTTACGAACACGAGTTCTTCGACGGGATCGGGAACGGCCACGTCGTCAAGGCGGCCGTCGTACTCCGGGCCACCTGCCGAGCGGCGATGGCCGCCGAGGTGTCCGAGTTCCTCTCGAACAACGGAATCGACCCCGAACGAATCGTCGATCTGCTCGGCTGGGAAGTTCCGAGTCCGTACCTCGATCCGCCGTACGTTACGAACAGAGGGTTCGAACGTGCCATGTCCGGAAACGACGATGACGATGGCGACGACGGCGAGGCCCGCGGCTTCCGCGTCGACGACCGCGGCGCCCGACCCCGACTCCGAACGTCCGACTGGGCGAAAGATCCGGCGATCGCGCTCGCGGTCGCCCGCGCGTCGGACAGCTACGTTCCGATGTTCACCGCGGCCTACCAGACGACGCTCCTCGCGGAGAACTACGGTTCCGCCCTCGCGGACCGAGACCTCGAGTTCGGCGACCCCGAGTGGCACCTCTTTCACCTCCGCTCGGCGTACCGTGCCCTCACCCGCCCGCAAGAGGAATGGCGTCGACTCGATCGGTGGGCCGGGACCGACGACCGAGAGCACGAGTGAGAATAGACCGCCGTTTCGTATCGGCTAATTGACCACCGTTGCGCAAGGACGGCAACTCTCGGTCACCGGAACGACGGCAGCACTTCCTCCTCGTAGAACTCGATCGCCTTCTCCTGTTCGTCCCCGATCTGGTGGAAGTAGACGTGGTCGTAGCCGGCGTCGATCGCTTCCTCGATGCTGTCGATGTGTGCCTGTGCGTCGGGTTCGGTGGTCGTCCCGGCCTCGGCGATGTCCTCCTTCTCGACCATCTGGGCCGCCTGCTCGAAGTGGGCCGGCGTCGGCAGTTCCTGCCCGAGTTCGCCCGGAATCGAACCGTTGGGCCACTGCTCGTGGATCGTCTCGATCGCCTCCTCCTCGCTGTCGGCGTAGCAGCCGTGCAGTTGCGTGTACTTGGGGCCGTCGCCGCCGGCGTCCTCGTAGGCCTCGACGGGCTCTCCCTTCGGGCCGGAACACCAGAGGCCGTCGGCGTTGTCGGCGGTCCACTGCGCGGTCTGGGGGCCGAAGGCGCTCGCGATCATCGTCGGCTGCTCGTCGGGACAGGTGTAGAGCCGCGCGTTCTCGACCGTGTAGTGCTCGCCGTGGTGGCTCGTCGTCTCGCCCGTCCAGAGCGACCGCATGACGTCCATCGCCTCGTCTAACATCTCGAGGCGGACGTCGTGTTCCGGCCAGCGCTCGCCCGTGACGTGTTCGTTCAGGTTCTCGCCGGTGCCGACGCCGAAGGTAAAGCGGTCGCCGAACATCTCGTCGACCGTGGCGACGGCGTGGGCGACGTTGACCGGGTGGATCCGGATCGTCGGGCAGGTGACGCCGACGCCGACCTCGATCTCGTCGGTCGCCTGCGCGATCCCGCCGAGCGTCGACCAGACGAACGGGGACTCGCCCTGCGCGGAGACCCAGGGGTGGAAGTGATCCGAGATTGAGAGGAAGTCGAATCCCGCGTCCTCGGCGCGTCGGGCGATATCGACGAGCTCGTTCGGGCCGTGCTCCTCGCTCGAGAGAGTGTAGCCGATCTGGGGCATTCCCGGACGGCTACCACGAATCGGCGCGTAATGGTTGACCCTGCGAGGGCAAGAAATCGGGCGCCGGTGCCCGCGGCGGCTATCCCGGCGCCGGGGCGCTCCTAGTCCTTCACCTCGAGGAAGGAGAGACACCAGTTCTCCGGATCGGCGAGCGCACGCCGCGAGAACTGACCGTCGCTGCCCTCGTTCGGGAGGGGCCGAACCGCCATATACGTGGGATGACAGAACCGCGAGACGAGCGGGAGTTCGTAGCTGACGAATCCGAAGCGGGCGAGCAGCGACGGGGAGAGGGTCCCGTCGGTCACCGACAGCACGTCGGCGTCCGCGTTGTCGGCGACGACCGCCGCGAGCAGGTCGGCGAACGCGTCGTGGTGGGACGCCAGCGGCAGCGAATCGAAGACGATCACGCCGTCCTCGCCGCCGGATCGCGTGACGAGCGCGGCGACCGGGCGGTCGTCGCGGGTGGCCACGTACGCGGTGTGGTCGAACGTCGGCGCGTCGAACTGCCACTCGTAGTACTGCGCCTCGCGATAGGCGTGGAACGCGCGCGGGACCTGCGACTCGTAGATCGACTCGAGGAGGTCGGCGGGCGGCGACGCGTATCGCTCGACGTCGTACGTCCCGTCCGCCGGCGAGAACCGATCGAAGAGGCCGAGCCCCGTTCGTGTGACGGCGTCCGCCGCTCGCCCGATCGGGCCGGGGACCGTCTCGTCCGGAAGCAGTTCGCCGGGCCGTTGCACCCTGTAGTACATCGGCACGACCGTCACCTCTGACCAGCCGAGCTGTTCCTGTGCGCCGAGCGACGCGCCGTTCGGGAAGTTGAAGAACAGCGCCGACTCTCGACGGCGATAGCGACTGATCCCGCGCTCGGTGATTCGGGAGTAGAGTCCGTTTCGACGGTGGTCGGGGTGAACGACCGCGTCGACCGGTTTGCACGCCAGGACGATCCGCTCGCCGCGGCGGACCCGACAGGGGACGTATCCCTGCACGGCGACGATCTCGCCGTCCCGCTCGGCGAGCGTAATCGGGACGTGCGAGAGATACGGATCGTCGACGTACTTCCACTCGAACCAGTCGGTCCCGGGTCGGTATCCCCACTCGGTCTCGAGCAACGAGAGGACGCCGTCCCGATCCCCGCGCTCGTACGTTCTCACCCTGTACTCGTCGGTGCTCTCCGTTTGGCCCTGCCGCGCCATCGGCTAGTGATCGACGGAATAGGCCTTCGTTATGCGGAGATTTTCCGCCGCCTCCCCCTCCCCCGTATCGTGTACGGCGACGATACGCCGAATAAATACGACGTATTCCGTCGAAGCGCGCCGAAACGCGTCGATCCGATCCCGACCGCGACCGGTTCGGGGCCGCGAGTCGCGAGCGAGCCCGACCGCGGTACGCTGTGAGACACAGACGGCAACAGCTTTCGAGGTGGAGCCACAGGCTGGGAACGATGGCCACCGAGACGGACGGCGATGATCGTGTCTACTACGTGATCAGCGATCTCCACATCGGCGGCGACGAACAGCTCGAGGACGTCGAGTTTCTCCCCGAGTTGCGCTCCTTCCTCGAGCGACTGGAACGGACCGACGAGAACGCGGAGTTGATCATCAACGGCGACGCGTTCGGGCTCTGGGAGTTCACGACGGTCGAGGGACTCGAGAAGTTCGAGGTCCTGGAGGAGACGTATCCGGAGCTGTTCGAGCAACTGCGAGCGACGGGGGAAAACGTCCCCATCACGCTGCTGCCGGGCAATCACGACCACGAACTCGCGGCGTACGACGAGTACGTCGATCGCTTCGCGCAGTACAACGTGGACCTCGTCCAGGACCAGTCGATCACTCGAGCGGTAGGCGACCAGGCGATCCACTTCGAACACGGCCACCAGCAGGACGCCAACAACCGGATCGAGGACTGGGGGAATCCCTACGCGACGCCGCTGGGCTACTACTACAACACGCTCGTGACGAGCCGGGCGGGCCAGCTCTCCGATCGCGGCCGGTACAACTGGCTCAAGGACGTGCAGGCGGTCACTCCGACCGAGCGAATGCCGATCTGGCTCCTCTCGAAGTACTTCTACCGGGAGATGAATCCGCTGATACGCTACTCGCTGGTGCCGTTCCTGTTGCTCTTCAATATCAGCGCCGTCCTCGCGGTGCTGGCGGGGCTGCATCTGACGGGGATCTGGTCGCTACCGGTCACCCAGACGGAGGCGTTCCTCGGGCAGTTCGGCAGGGCCGGCACCGCGGCCTGGTTCCTCCTCACGCTCAACGTCGCCGTCGCCGGGCTGCTCTTGCTCGTGGGGATTCCGCTGTACTTCATCCGCCGGGACATCAGGAAGACGATCAATCGGTTCGGCGTCTTCGAGACCGAGCTCACCGTCGATCCGGTCGCGTCCTACGAGGAGCGCGCTCGCGAGGTCTTCGCGGCGGAGCCGGGGACGACGATCTTCTGCTTCGGGCACACCCACCGTCCGATGCTGAAGGAGGTCGACGGCGGCGTGCTGGTCAACACGGGCACGTGGCTCAAGCGCCTCCACCGCCGCGACGGCGTCATCGGCATCCTCCCGCCGGTGTTCTACCCGTCGTACCAGCTGGCCGCCGTTCGCATCGCTCCCGAGTCGGCGACCGAGACCGAGACCGAGACCGCGTCCGATGCAGCCGGCGTCGCCGTCGAGTTCGAACGCTTCACGAAACCGAGCCCCGCGACGGAGGAACTGACGCGCACCGAGCGGTTCTTCACGGTCGGCCGCGAGCCCGTCCCCGATCTGCCGGATCGCCACGTCGTCGAGGACCCCGAGCCGGAGACGGTCCCCGCGCCGGAGACGAGCGCGACCGATTGAACCGACGCGGATCGACGCCGCGACCGAGTCGCGAATCGAACCCCTTACCCCCGACGCGCCGGAACCCGCCCGTATGACTGCCGTAGTCGACGCGACGGACCTCGAGAAGACCTACGGCGAGACGACGGCGCTGTCGGGGGCGTCGCTGTCCGTCGAGGGCGGCGAGGTCTTCGCGCTGATCGGTCCGAACGGGGCCGGGAAGACGACGCTCGTGCGCGCGCTGACGGGAACGACCGAGCCCGACGCCGGCACGGCACGCGTGCTCGGCGAGTCGCCGGCGGCGATCGACCGGGACCGACTCGGCGTCCTCCCGCAGGACTTCTCGCCGCCGGATCGGCTGAACGCCCGCGAGCTCGTCGCGTACTACGCGGGGCTGTACGACGACCCCCGCGATCCCGACGCCGTCCTCGCCGACGTCGGCCTCGCGGACGCCGGCGACACCTGGTACGAGGACCTCTCTGGCGGCCAACAGCGTCGGGTCTGCGTCGGCGCGACGCTGGTCAACGACCCCGACGTCCTCTTTCTGGACGAGCCGACGACCGGCATCGACCCCGCCGGCCGACGCACCGTCTGGCGCCTGATCGAGGACCTCGCGGCCGGCGGAACGACCGTCGTCCTGACGACCCACGACATGGCCGAGGCCGAGCGGCTGGCCGACCGCGTCGGGCTGCTCGCCGACGGCTCGCTCGTCGCCCGCGGCACCCCCGCGGCGCTCGTCGCCGAACACGGCGGCTCGAGTCGCCTCACGATCGAGACGGCGGCCGATCCGACCGCCTTCGACGACCTCGAGTACCCGGTCGAACGGCCGGCGCGCGCTCGCGGCCCCAGCGGGACCCGAACGGCGGACGGCGCGCTCGTCGTCCGCGACATCGACCCCGCCGCGATCGGGACCGTCGTCGACTACCTCGAGGACCGCGGCCTCGAGTACTCCGGGCTGACGTGGGCCGAACCCGACCTCGAGGACGTCTACCTCGCGCTGGCCGACGAGACGGAACGCGATCGGACCGGCCGGTCCGGCGGGAAACCGGACGGCGACGCCGACGACCTCGCTCAAGCGGGTGAGACGGCGTGACTCGAGTCGGTCGCGTCCGCGCGGCGACGGGCGCGGGCTGGCGGTCGTTCGTCCGCCGTCGGACGGCGGTCTTCTTCACGTTCTTCTTCCCGGTGATCCTGATCGCCATCTTCGGCGCGCTCGTCCAGACCGATCCGACCGGCGGCGGGCTGTTCACGGAGCCAGCGGCCTACTACGTGCCGGGCTATCTCGCTGTCGTCGTCCTCTTCACGCCGCTGTCGCGGATGGGCAGCGAGGTGGCGCGCCACCGCGAGGGCAACCGCTTCGAGAAGCTGGCGACGACGCCGCTGACCCGCGCGGAGTGGCTGCTCGCCCAGACCGTCGTCAACGCCGCGATCATCGGTCTCGCGAGCCTGCTGATCCTCGCGCTGGTGGTCGTCATGACGGGCGCCGAGATCGCGTTCTCGCCGCTGTTGGTCCCCTACGTCCTCGTCGGCGTCGTCGCCTTCTGCGGCGTCGGCGCGATGCTTGGCAGCTACACCGACTCCCAGGACGGCGCCGTCGCCGCCAGCAACGCCATCGGTCTCCCGCTGCTCTTCCTCTCGGAGACGTTCGTCTCGCTCGAGCAACTGCCCGGCTGGTTCGAGCCGCTGGTGAACCTCTCGCCGCTGACCTACTTCGCTCGCGGCGTCCGGGCGGCGACCTACCCCGAGGCGGACGTCGCCGGAATCGCCGGCGTCGATCCGGCGCTGTCGAACCTCGCCGTGCTGACGGTCGTCGCCGTCGTCGCGTTCGCGCTCGGCGCGCGGTCGATCCCGCGGACGGACTGAGACCGAGGCCGGCGGTTCCGCCCCTCGGTCCCGCGGTTCGCTCCGTTTCTCACGCGTCTGCGGCCGCGGCCGCGATCAGCGCCGACCCGACCAGCCCCGCGAGTCCCGCGCCGACGAACGCCGGCGTGTACGTCCCCGCGAGATCGTACGCGAGGCCGGCGATCCACGGCGCGAGCAGCCCCGAGACGGCGAACGAAAGCGAGACGAGTCCGAAGATCGCGTTCGGGTTCGCCGACCCGAAGAGATCGACCGTGAGCGGGGAGAGCAACGCGCCGTTGCCGCCGTAGGCGACGCCGAAGACGACGGCGACGGCGTACAGGCCGACCGCGGACCCGGCGAACGGGAGCCCCAGGGTCGAGAGGCCCATGACGGCCGAACACGCGACGAACGTCCGGACGCGGCCCAGCCGATCGGCGAGTCCGCCGATCCCGATCCGTGCGATGGCAGTGGTCGCCCCGACGACGGCGATGGCGATCGCGCCCGTTCCGTCGCCGAGGCCGGCGTCGCTCGCGTAGGCGACGACGTGAACGAGCACGACGTACAGCGTCGCGTAAGTGAGTACCCAGCCCGCGAACAGCAACAGGAACGGTCGAGAGAGCGCGACTGCGGAGAGTTCGCGTCGGTACGTCGCCCAGTCGGGCGGCTCGCGATTCGCCACCCCGTCGGGAAATTCCCGCTCGACGTCGACGGGCGCGTCGCTCGAGGCCGGATCGTCGGCGAACAGCGGCGCCACGGCGGCGACGGCGGCGGCCGCGGCGAGGACGAGCGCGAGGATCGCGACCCGCCACCCTATCGCGGCCACGAGCGCGCTCGCGGCGGGCGCCGTCGCGACCATCCCGATCCCGAGTCCGGCGGTCGCGATCCCGGTCGCGAGGCCCCGGCGGCGGTCGAACCACCGCGGGACGGTCGCGTACGAGACGACGTAGATCGCGCCGAGCCCGATCGCCGTACAGACGCCGTAGGCGACGAGGAGGCCGGCGTAGCCGTTCGCGCGACTCGTCCAGACGCCGCCGATCGCGAGGACGACCGCGCCGGCGCTCAGCAGCCGTCGCACGCCGAACCGGTCCGCGAGGACGCCCAGCAGCGCCGCGGCGACGTAGATCACGACCGTCTGCAGGGAGAAGATAACGGAGACGCCCGACCGCGAGAGGCCGAGGTCCCGCTGGATCGGCTCGAGGAAGACGCCGAACGCGTAGGAGAGCCCGAAGACGACGAACGCGCCGACGAACCCGCCGGCGACGACGTACCAGCCGCGGTAGACCCCGGACTCGCTCGAGGCGGCCTCGCGGACGGCGCTTGGCCCCTCCTCGGCGGACGACCCGTCGTCGGCTCGCATTCGGTCCGAAGGCCGACGCCGTCGCACATAACGTTTATCACGGTGTTTGGTATCGTCACTCACATGTCCGGGAGATCGGAACCGGCGGCACGTGGGACCGTCATCGAGCGAGCGGGGGAGGCGATCGCGGACGTCGTCGAACGGTGGATGCCCAGTCCGTTCCTGTTCGCGATCATCCTGTCGTACGTCGTCTTCGTCGTCGGTATGATCGTCGAGGGACAGGGACCGACGGAGATGGTGGGCTTCTGGTACGACGGGTTCTGGGCGTTCCTCGAGTTCGCGATGCAGATGGTGTTGATCATCATGACCGGGTTCGTAATCGCGTACCATCCGCGGGTCAACGACGCGCTCCAGTGGCTGGCGACGCTGCCGAACAGCGGTCGGCAGGCGGTCGTCCTCGTCGGCGTCGTTTCGATGACGCTGGCCTGGATCCACTGGGGACTCAGCCTCGTGGTCGGCGCCATCTTCGCTCGAGAGATGGGGAAGGCCGCGTATCAACGGGGTATCGACGTCCACTACCCGCTGCTCTGCGTGGCCGGCTACATGGGACTCGGGCTCACGTGGCACTGGGGGCTGTCCGGCTCGGCGCCGCTCCTGCTGGCGACGCCGGGCAACGAGTTCATCGAACTCGGCGTGGTCGAGGACACCGTCGGGACGTCCGCGACGGTCTTCAGCACGTACGCGCTGGCGCTCACCGCGCTGTCGATCGCCTACGCGGCGGTCGTCCTCTACCTGCTGTCGCCGTCGCCGACGCGCTCGCGGGACATCTCGGCGTACGTCTCCGAGGACGCGCTGCTCGAGCGGGGGTCGGCGGCCGAAACGACGACCGACGACGCGGACGATCTGGCGGTCGACGGGGGGACGACTGCGTCCGCGTCGGATTCGGGCGGAAGCGACGACACCGGCGACGGTCCGCTCCCGGCCGAGCGGATCGACAACAGTCGACTGCTCGGGGGCCTCATCGCGCTGACCGGCGTCGCGGTGATCGCCTGGGAGTTCTACTCGCAGGGGCTCGACGCGCTGACGCTGAACGTCCTGAACTTCGCGTTCCTGTTCGTCGGGCTGGCGATCTACACGCGCCCGATGGCCTACCGGGACCGGTTCGGCGAGGCGTCGGAGGCCGCCGCCGGCATCATCCTGCTGTTCCCCTTCTTCGCGGGCATTCAGGGGATGATGGCCGGCTCCGGCCTCGCGGAAACGATCGCCGCCGGACTGCTCGCGATCTCGACCCCCGAGACGTTCCCGGTGGTCGCCTGGATCACCGGCGCGATCGTCAACTTCTTCGTCCCCTCGGGCGGCGGCGAGTGGATCGTCCTCGGGCCGTCGGTGCTCGAGGCCGCCCACGAACTCGGTCTCGAGACCGGTCACGCGACGATCGCCTACGCCGTCGGCGACGCCCACACCAATCTGGCGAACCCGTTCTGGGCGCTCCCGCTGCTGGCGATCACGGACATCCGGGCCCGCGAGATGTTCGGGTACGCCGTCGCGATGCTGCTCGCGCTGATCCCCTTCCTGGCGATCGCGCTGTACGTGATTCCCTACTGAGCGGTATCGCCGAGCCGTCGGACGGGACTACGACGAGTCCGCGGCCCCGTCGCCCATTCGATCCGAGAAGTCCCAGCCGTACACCACCGCCGGCTCGACGGTGAGCACCACCTCGTCGCGTTCGTCCCGCAACAGCTCCCGAGCCAGTCCCGACTCCGTGTCGTCGAGGTACCGCTCGAGGAGCGTTCGGAGCGTCTCCTTCTCGGGATCGGGCTCGATCGACGCGGTGCCGCGGCCCCTGACGCCGGCGTACGGCGGGTCGTTCGTCGACACTTCGAACGCGACCTCGGGATCGGCCTCGAGAAACGAGACGACGTCGGCGGACGCCGACGTGGCACACTGGAGTCGCCAGCCGTCGCGGTCGCTCGAGTCGGCTCCCGCGTCCGTCTCCTCGAGACGATACCACAGCGAGCACATCCAGAGGTGGTCGGCGGGCGTTCGACAGGAGAGGCGAACCGGAACCGTCGACTCCTCGAGAAACGACGCGATCGCCGTCGGCGAGAGGCTTCCGCGGATCTGCATACGGTCCGTCCGACCGCCACGACCAAAATACTGACACGGAGGTCGGGAACCCGACGGGAGGCTCAGAACAGCGGGGCGAACACCATCGCGAACTCGTAGCCGAAGATGTGGTTGAGCATCAGATTGGTGACGACCCCGAGCACGAGACTCAGGATCCACGCGCCGGCGGCGATACGGCCGATCCGCGCGTGGGCCGTCTGGCGCAGTTCCGCGGGCGTGTGCGTCAGGCCGAGGATCAGCGCGTACAGGACGACCGGGACCGAGACGATCGAGAGGAGGATGTGGATCGCGAGCATGATCAGATAGCCGTATCTGATCAGTTGCGGCCCCACGAACTCCTTCGTCCCGCCGCCGCCGACCTTGAGGAGGTACATGACCAGAAACAGCAGGATCAGCGCGAACCCGGTGATCATCGCGAGTCGGTGTTTCTCGGTCTCGCCGGCCCGGATCCAGTACCACCCCGCGGCCAGGACCACCGTCGCGATCGCGTTGTTGACCGCGATCAGGTCCGTGAGCAGGTTCACCTGCTCGAGGCTGAGGTCGGGATAGATCGGGACGTCGAGGACGAAGGTCCCGATGACGAGCGCGTAGCCGACGATCGTCAGGAAGATCGTGGCGCCGATCGGCCGTTCTCGAAGCCGTCGTCTCGCGTCGGCGGTTGCCATTGTCGACGGTTGGGAGCAATCCCGTATCTGTCTTGCCATTCCGGAACGCGGTCTGCGGCGACGCCGACCGTGGAGGAGCGCGCTAGCGACGGTACGGCAGGCGGTTCAGTCGCTCGCGGACGAGCGGCCGCAGTTCGAAGAGATAGCGTTCGGTCTCCGCGTCTCGTCCGTCCTCGTCGGTCCCGCGGTGGGTGTACACGACCTGCTCGACGGTCACGTCCGCGGGGAGCTCCCCCGCGATGACGACGGCGTCGAGCGCCCGACCGGGGCCGATCTCGGTCGCGGAGACGCTCCATCGTTCCGGCAGCCGATCCGCGTGCGGCGACGCGATGTTCGACCCCTGGTAGAGGAAGCCGTCGTCGCCGATGAAGCTCGCGTTCGCCGCTCCGTCCCAGGCGATCGCCGTCGACCCCGTGTTCCGGACGCGGAAGAACGCGACCGTCCGGTCGGTCGCCGCCGGGACGCCGTCGACGAGACGCTCGAGGGAGACGCGCTGGACGAGCCCCGAGAGCGTCAGGCGGAGGCGCTCGCCGGCGACGGTCAGGGCCTCGCGTCCGGGCTCGTCGACGTCGACCGCGTCCGGATCGTACGTCGGATCGCTCGCCTCCGGGACCGTCGGCTCGGCGGATCGGGGGGCCCCGCCGCCGTCCGACTCCGGATCGGTCGGCGGCCGTTCGCCCACGAGCGCCTCGTAGGCCTCCTTGATCCGCAGAAACCGTTCTCGAGAGCCACCCTGATCGGGATGGTGTCGCTTCAGTAGCGTCCTGTAGGCTCGCCGCACCTCGCGTTCGTCGGCGGTCGGCGAGAGCCCGAGGACCTCGTAGTGGCTCTCCATCGATCCGTACTACCGCACTTCGCCGAAAAGAGTCTTTCCGTCCGACTACCCCGCCGTTCACGGCGGGGAGGATGTCACCGCCAGTTCGTTCGGCGCGACCGTCCGGAACAGCACCGGCTACTCGATCCGATCGTCCGTCTCCTCGAGCGTTATCGATCCGTCCGCCTCGACGGTGACCCGGTAGCCGCAGAACGGAAACGAGACCTCGCCGCCGGCGCGGGGCGTCCCGTTCGATCGCGGTTCGAAGAGCGAATTCAGCGCCTCCGGATCGACGACGTCGTGGAGCGATGCGTACGTCGGCGGCCGGAGCTCCTCGGGCGGGATCCCCTCGGCCTCGGCGACGGCCTCGATGACTGTCCGGCTTGGCGACCTCCGACACGAGGTGTCGACGCTATCGCCGTCCCCCTCCGTCATAGTACTACCCTACCGAATCCGGTGGAATAAAACTGTCCTTCTCACTCTCAATCTCGGCGAAAACTCGGCCGTCAGCCTTCGATATCGAAGGTTCTCGGCGCTCGTCGTTCGACGGCGGAGTTTCGAGCGCTCCCGGAAGCACCGTTTCGGCAGCGAGAACTAGTGAGACGATTACACCGGGTGAACCGGCGCTTACCGGATATGGATCGCGGGCTTGCCCGGCCGCGCGGTCCCCGCCAGTTCGTCACCGTCGCTCGCCTGGCGAACGGTGACGTCGGCGTCGAACTCGTCGGTGACCAGCCAGGCGCTCCGCTCGAGGATCGCCCGTTCCGACGCGGCGTCGGAGACCGCCTCGAGATCCGTGTGATCGCCGCGCTCGAGCAGGTCGGCGACGAACGGGGCGACGGTCTCGCGGTCGACCGCGAGCCCGGCCTCGAGGACGCGGTCGACGAGCGAATCGGTGTCGGCCGTCTCGATCGAGTCGTCGACGTCGTCGCGGAGCAGCCGTATCGTCTCGTACTTCCAGTCCTGGGCGACGACGAGATCGATCCGTTCGGGGTCGTCGATCGCCGCGGTGTCGACGATGTCCCGGACGTCGGCGAGCGTCGTCTCGACCAGCCGGCGCTCGCGGCGATAGTCCGCGACGTCGTTCTCGGGGGTCGGCCAGTCGGCCTCGACGACCAGTCCCTCGCCGCGGAGCTTGTTCCAGCACTCCTCGCCGAGGTGGGGCGCCATCGGCGCGATCAACGCCGAAAGCGTCAGCAGTCCTCGCCGATAGACCTCGCCGTGGGGTCGGTCGTACGCCCGGTAGCGCCGGAGGAGTTGCGCCAGTTCCCGGATCTCGGTGGCGGCCCGGTGGAAGCGGAACCGCTCGTACTCGTCGGTGACCGCGACGATCGTGCGGTCGATCTCGCGCGCGAGGTAGCCGTCGTGGGGCCGTCGCTTGACGCGCGTGTCGCCCTCCTCGACGAACGCCGAGGCCATCCCGTAGAGGGTCTGCTGGAGCTCGTAGGCGCCGCGGACGTTGTTCGCGGTCCACTCGAAGTCCTGTTCGGGGTGGGCCGCCGAGAGGACGAACAGCCGCGTCGTCTCCGCGCCGTACTCCTGTGGCGCGACGACGTTGCCCTTCGAACTCGACATCTTCTCGCCGTCGTACAGCACCGTCCCCTGGCTCTTGAGTTCCCGAATCGGCTCGCGCCCCTCGAGCAGCCCGATATCGGCCAGCGCCTTCGTGAAGAAGCGCGTGTAGAGCAGGTGGAGAATGGCGTGTTCCTCGCCGCCGACGTAGACGTCGACCGGGAGCCACTCGTCGGCCCGCTCGGTGTCGAACGGCGCGTCCTCGAGGCCGGGCGAGAGGAAGCGCAGGAAGTACCACGAGGAGTCGACGAAGGTGTCCATCGTGTCCGTCTCCCGCTCGGCGGGCCCGCCGCAGTCGGGACAGGACGTTCGCTTCCACTCCTCGGCGGCGTCGAGCGGGTTCCCCGTCGTCCGGACGAACTCCGGGAGCTCGATGGGCAGGTCCTCGTCGGGCACCGGCACGCGGCCACAGTCGTCGCAGTGGACGATCGGGATCGGCGTCCCCCAGTAGCGCTGCCGGGAGATCAGCCAGTCGCGCAGCCGGTAGGTGACGTCCGCCTCGATCGCCGCGACCTCCTCGAGGAGTCGTTCCCGAGCGCTCTCGCTCTCGAGGCCGCTGTACTCGCCGCTGTCCTCGAGGATTCCCGAGCCCGTGTACGCGCCCGCCTCGAGGTCGACGTCGACGCTCGCGTCCTTCGGCGCGATCACGCCCTCGATCGGGAGGTCGTGCTCGAGCGCGAACGCGTGGTCGCGCTCGTTGTGCGCGGGGACGCCCATCACGGCGCCGGTGCCGACGTCCTCGAGGACGTAGCCGGCGACGTAGACCGGGAGTTCCTCGCCGGTGAGCGGATGGGTCGCGGTCGCGTCGGTCTCGACGCCCGAGAAGCCGACCTCGCTCGGATCGCGCTCGCGGACGTCCGCGACGTAGTCGGCGACGGCGTCGTCGGTTGCGGCGAGTTCGTCGGCGAGGTCGTGACCCGGCGAGACGGCGAGGTAGGTCGCGCCGTAGACCGTCTCCGGGCGGGTGCTGAAGACCTCGACGGCGTCGGTGGCGTCGGTCTCAGATCCGGAGACTTCGAACGTAATCCGGGCGCCCTCCTGTCGCCCGATCCAGTTGCGCTGGATCTCGCGAACGCCGTCGGGCCAGCCCTCGAGGTCGTCTAACCCCTCGTGGAGCTCCTCGGCGTAGTCGGTGATCGTGAAGAACCATTGATCGAGTTCGCGTCGGCCGACGGGCGTCTCGCAGCGCCAGCAGACCCGCTCCACGTCGCCGCTCGCTCCGTCCGAGGTCTCGCTGCGCTCGACCTCGCGCTCGTCTACTTGCGCCGCGGCGAGGACGGTCTCGCAGTCGGGACACCAGTTGACCGACGCCCCCTCGTACTCGACGAGGCCCTCCTCGTAGAAGCGCTTGAAGAACCACTGGTTCCACCGGTAGTAGTCGGGCTCGCAGGTGGTGATCTCCCGGGACCAGTCGTAGCCGAAGCCCATCGTCTCGAGTTCGTCGCGCATCCGGCGGATACACGCCTGCGTCCAGGACTCGGGGTCGGTCTTGCGCTCGAACGCGGCGTTTTCGGCGGGCAGGCCGAAGGCGTCCCAGCCCATCGGATGGAGCACGTCGTCGCCCTGCATCCGCCGGTAGCGCGCGTAAGCGTCGGTGATCGCGTAGTTGCGCACGTGGCCCATGTGGAGCGTCCCCGACGTATAGGGGAACATCCCCAAGACGTACGTGGGGTCGTCGGCGTCCGCGGGGAGCGCGTAGACGTCGTCGCGCTCCCAGACGTACTGCCAGAACTCCTGGACCTGCGCGTGATCGTAGTGAGTCGTCATTGTGGCGAGCAGTCCTGCCGAGTACTGGGCGTGCCGGCCATATCATTGTTCGGCCACTCGTCTCGAGGGTCGCCCCAGACTCGAGCGGTTCGACACCGTCGGACGCGTCGTTTCGCCCGGACTCCTCGCGGCTCAACGTGCGCGACTTCGATCGGGCGTCGGTCGTATCGAAAGCCCGAAACTGCCTCCGCCGCTCTGCAGTGGTGATGGGAGCGTTCGAAACGCACAGCGGACGGATCCCCGAATCGCACCGCGACATCCTCGAGAAGCGATCGTTCGGCCACATCGCGACGCTCGGCTCGGACGGCCACCCGCACAGCAGTCCCGTCTGGGTGGACCACGACGACGGCGAGGCCGTGCTGATCAACACGGTCCGCGGCCGCACCAAGGAGCGAAACGTTCGAGCGGACCCGAAGGTCTCGATCTCGATCACCGATCCCGACGACCCGTACCGTTACGTCTCCGTTCGCGGCAGCGCAACGCTCACGGAGGACGGAGCCGACGAGCACATCGACGAGCTGGCCCGCCAGTACCTCGACGTCGAGGAGTATCCGCACCACGACGAGGAGGACGACCCGCGCGTCATCGTTCGGATTCCCGCCGAGCACGTCGTCGCCCGCGGACGCGAGTACGAATAGAGAAACTGAGAAGCGACGGGACTCGAGCGGGCGCGCGGGCTGTGGGGTGAGATTAACAAAGCCCGTCGCGCCACAACGAGCGCTCGACCAATGGCTTCAGGCGACGATACGGCGCCGGCGACGCGGACGCTGCTCGTGACCCTCGCAGTCGTTCTGCTCACGTTCGCGGTCGGTCTCGCGGTCGTCGCCGACGTCGGACCAAGTCCGCTCGGCCCGGACGACGACGACTCCGCGGCGCGGTCGGCCGACGAGGCGGACGACGTCGACGTCGAGACGGCGTCGAACGACTCGAGCGCGGAGTCCTCGAGCGCTGCCGACAGCGACGACTCCGACACCGACAACGGGTCCGACGGCGATGCCGGTCCCGAATCCGACGGCGATACCGCCGCCGGACCCGCGACCGATTCCGGCGGCGAGCCCGCGACCGGTACTGATACCGAGCCCGCGACCGATTCCGGTGGCGAACCCGAGCCCGATATCGACGCCGAAGACGAGCCCGGGACTGATTCCGACGCCGAACCCGCACCCGATTCCGGCGACGAACCGGACGACACCGAACCCGAGACCGATCCCGCCGTCGACGACGAGCCGCCTGCCGAGGACGACGGCGACGTCCCCACCGGCCCGTTCGACGACGGGGAACCGTCCGATCCGTTCGACGGCGACGCGCCGGACGTCCCCGACGAGGACCCCGAAGTGCCGGAACCCGACGACAGCCCGTTCGACGACGGCGAGTTCTCGGTCGATCCGTTCGACGAGGAAGACGACGGATCGGACGAGAGCGGCCCGCCGGAGGACGCTGGACCACCGGACGACGCCGGATCGCCCGATAGCGATGGGGAGCCCGGCGGCGGTCCGCCGTAACCGACTTCGCTTTCGGTCCGTTCCTCGAGAGCGTCGTTCTCCGTCCGTTTCGCTTCCTCGAGCGTGTCACCGCTGGCCGTCGATCACCGGCCACTGCAGGCACCATCCGCTTTCAGCCGTGTCCCGCTAGCGCGCATATGAGTCCGGCATTCACCGACGACGACGTCGACAAACGGGTCGAGACGGCCGACGGCGACCCGATCGGCGTCGTCGCGATGACCGACGCGGACACGGCGTACGTCGACCTCGAGTCGGGGGCGATCGATTCGATCAAAGCGGCGCTCGACTGGGACGGCGATTCCGACGAGGTCGTCCCGATCGACGCTGACGACGTCCGAGACGTCGGATCGAACGCGCTCCGGCTCGAGCGCGACGTCTCCGCCGGCTCGGAGTCGTCGTCGGAGGGAACCGATCCCGTGATCGAGCGCGACGAGACGACCGTCCACGAGGACACCGGGTCCGAGCAGCGCGGCATGGGTCCCGAGACCGGCGAGGCGGCAGACGAGAAGACGCCGGCCGCGGGCGAGGGCCGGTCGGGGAAGGGCCTCGAGCCGGAGACGGACGAGATGACGGAGGCGGGGGCGGAGCGCCATCCCGACAGCGAGGAGAACCCGCCACAGGGCGACCGGACCGTGACCAAAGAGCGCGGCGAGGAAGAAGATCGGTAGCGTCGGTTCCCGCAGTCTCCGCCCTCCGCGTGCGGGCGCCAGGAGTATGTGTGCTACTATCACGGCATGCGTGAACCACCATCAGTGTTTTCACCGCGCTCGCCGTTCGATACCGTATGAGCCAGCAAGCGACCGAGCAGGTGTACGGCCACTACATCGGCGGCGAGTGGACTGACGGATCCGACGACACGTTCGAGAGCCGAAACCCGGCCACCGGCGAGACGCTGGCGACGTTCCAGCGCGGGACAGAGGACGACGTCGACGCCGCCCTCGAGGCCGCGGAAGACGCCTTCGAGGAGTGGCGCGAACTGTCGTATATCGACCGCGCGGAGTACCTCTGGGACATCTACCACGAGCTCCGCGATCGCCACGAGGAGCTGGGCGAAATCGTCACCAAGGAGTGCGGCAAGGAGATCTCGGAGGGGAAGGCCGACGTGACCGAAGCGTGGCACATGGTCGAGTGGGCGGCGGGCAACGCGCGCCACCCCCACGGCGACGTGGTGCCGAGCGAGATCGGCAGCAAGGACGCCTACATGCGCCGCAAACCGCGGGGCGTCGTCGGCTGTATCACGCCGTGGAACTTCCCCGTCGCGATCCCCTTCTGGCACATGGCGATCGCCCTCGTGGAGGGTAACACGGTCGTCTGGAAGCCCGCCGAGCAGACGCCGTGGTGCGGCCAGATCATCGCCGAGATGATGGACGATTCCGGGATCCCCGACGGCGTCTTCAACATGATCCAGGGCTACGGCGACGCCGGCGCGGCGATCACCGACGACGGCCGCGTCGACACGGTCCTCTTTACGGGCTCGGCGGAGGTCGGCCACGAGATCGCCGGCAAGGTCGGCAACGAGCCCGGCAAACTCGCGGCCTGCGAGATGGGCGGCAAGAACGGGATCGTCATCACCGACGAAGCGGACCTGGACATCGCCGTCCACTCGGCCGTGATGAGCTCGTTCAAGACCACCGGGCAGCGCTGCGTCTCGAGCGAACGCCTGATCGTCCACTCGGACATCTACGACGAGTTCAAGGAGCGGTTCGTCGACGTCGCCGAGAAGATCGCGGTCGGCGACCCGCTCGAGGAGGACACGTTCATGGGGCCGGCGATCGAGCCCGATCACGTCGAGAAGATCCGCCAGCACAACGAACTGGCCCGGGAGGAGGGCGCCGAGGTGCTCGTCGATCGGTTCGAACTCGGGGACGACGAGATTCCCGACGGCCACGAGGACGGCAACTGGGTCGGGCCGTTCGTCTACGAGGTCGACTACGACGACGACGACGAGCTGCGCTGTCTGCAGGAGGAGTGTTTCGGCCCCCACGTCGCCCTGCTCGAGTACGAGGGCGACATCGAACGGGGCCTCGAGATCCACAACGACACCCCCTACGGGCTGGCGGGCGCGATCATCTCCGAGGACTACCGCCAGCTCAACGCCTTCCGCGACCGGGCCGACCTCGGCCTCGCGTACGCGAACCTCCCGTGTATCGGCGCGGAGGTCCAGTTGCCCTTCGGCGGCGTCAAGAAGTCCGGCAACGGCTATCCGAGCGCGCGCGAGGCCATCGAGGCCGTCACCGAGCGCACGGCGTGGACGATGAACAACTCGAAGGACATTGAGATGGCCCAGGGGCTGTCGGCCGATATCACGACCTCCGAGGACTAGGACAGCAGTGGCGCGAGTCGAGGGAACGCGGTCTGCGGTGGCGCGCGCTATCGGGTGGCCGAACGACAGTGCGGCCAGCCGTTGATACCGTGCGAGGGATGCGCGGACGAACGGAGTGAGGGAACGTTAGCGGGGAACCGGAGGTTCCGCGAACCGGCCGAATAGCGTGGGACCGAAGATCCCGCATCCCGTGCGAATAGTGCGAGACCGGAGGTCTCGCATCCCGTACGAACGGCGCTTCGCGCCGTGAGCAGAGGACACTGCGCGCCCGTGAGCAGACGGATGCGAAGCACCCGTGAGGGGACATCGGTCGGGGTGGATGTCGAAGTCATCGTTGCCAGGAGCTGTGACTCTCGCTTACTGCGCACGTGAACGTCTGTGGAATCGCCGTCAAACCGACCGACGAAACGTGGATGAAAGCGTTCTGCTATCGTGGCAGTCGGGAATCGCCACGCCCTCCCCAACCGATTCGCTCACTCCCTGCAGTCGTTCGCTCATCCCTCGCACGCGTTCGGAGCGCGGTTCGCTATTCGCTCACCGCGCTGCAGCGTGCGCCACCGCTCACCGTTTTTCCAGTTCGAACGAGAGACCGACCGACCGTCTCGAGTATCGCGGGATGACTAGCCGTCTCGAGTACCGCGGGATGACCGGACTGCGACCGTGACCGCGATCGTCGAGATCGCCTCGACTCGAGCCCGTCCGCGCGAGCGGGTGTCAACGCGAGAATTGGAGTTGGCTGCGAGGTAGCGAACCGCTTATCCGGCCAGTCATAGAATCGTCCGCACACATGAAAGCAGTCGTTCTCGCGGCGGGCCAGGGTACCCGCATTCGACCCCTCTCGGATTCGGTCCCGAAACCGATGCTGCCGGTGGCCGACCGGCCGCTCGTGGCCCACACGATCGATACGGCGATCGACGCCGGCGCCGACGAGATCGTCCTCGTGATCGGGTACGAGGCCGAGACCGTCCGAGACTACTTCGGCGAGGAATACCGCGATACGCCGATCTCCTACGCCGTCCAGACCGAACAGGCCGGGACGGCCCACGCCGTCAACACCGCTCGAGAGCACATCGACGGCCCCTTCGCCGTCCTGAACGGCGACAACCTCTACGACCCGGCGGCGATCGACCGGCTCTTCGATCGCTGTCCGGCCGTCTGCGCGATCGCCGTCGACGACCCGCGCAACTACGGCGTGCTCAGCACCGACGGCGATTCGGTCACCGGCATCGTCGAGAAGCCGTCGGAGCCGCCGACGAACCTCGCCAACGCCGGCGCCTACGCGTTCCCCGAACGGGCCCGCGAGTGGCTCGAGGTGCCTGCGAGCGAGCGCGGCGAGCACGAGATCACCGACGTGCTGGCGAGCGTGATCGAGGAGTTCGACGTGACGCCCGTCACGCTCGATCGGTGGCTCGACGTCGGCCGGCCCTGGGAACTGCTCGAGGCCAACGAGTGGAAGATCGCCGACCTCGACCGCCGCATCGACGGTCGGGTCAGTGACGACGCCCACCTCGAGGGCGACGTGGTCGTCGAGGAGGGCGCAGAGGTGGAACCGGGCGTCGTCGTCGAGGGGCCGGCACTGATCCGCTCGGGCGCCGAGGTCGGCCCGAACGCCTACGTCCGCGGCGCGACGCTGATCGGCGAGGACGCGGAGATCGGCCACGCCGTCGAGGTCAAGAACAGCGTCGTCTCCCGCGGGACGTCGGTGAGCCACCTCTCGTACGTCGGCGACAGCGTCCTCGGGCGCGACGTCAACTTCGGCGCCGGGACGAACGTCGCGAACCTCCGCCACGACGACGCGGACATCGACTTCACCGTCAAGGGCGAGCGCGTCTCGACGGGCCGGCGCAAGTTCGGCGTCGTCGCGGGCGACGGCGTCAAGACCGGCATCAACTCGAGTCTCTCGCCCGGGCTGAAACTCACGACGGGCGCAACGACGCGTCCCGGCGAGAGCGTCGATCGGGACCGGTAGCGCGCTCACGCCCCCGCCAGTACCGGTATCAGTCGACGGAAGCGACCGTCCGTCCGCTCGCCGACGAAACCCCGAGGGTTTACGGTGGACGGCGTCGCCTCCGGTACTAGATGCCGACACATCGACGTATGCGATTCATCCGGGGGCAGCTCGCCTGGATGCTCGCGGCCGTGCTCGCCCTCTCGCTGCTCGGATCGTTCTCCTACGAGCTGTTCTTCGTGCTCTCGCTGATCGGCCTGCTGATCGTCACCGAGCTGACGGCGCCGTTCGCGGTCACGCCCGACTGGCGACGCCGTCTCCGGTGGCTCATCGGACTCGGCCTCGTCGGCTTCGCGGTCGTCGTCGTCCGCCGAATCCTCGAGATCCTGCCGCCGGAGGTGTTGCCGTGGTAGCGATCGCCGACGACGGCTCGCCGCTCGGCCGAGCGCGGCCGCCGGGATCGCGGTCGCGGGCCACAGCGGAGGTGAGCCGATGACGTTCCGCGAGTGGCTCCGCGACGGCGGGGGGCTCGACTGGCCCCGCGTGCTGCTCGTCGCGCTGTCGGCCACTGTTCTCATCGCACTGCTCGTCGCCGCCGCGACCTCGTCGGCGGCGTTCGGACCGTACAACCCGTCCTGGGACGGCACGTCCGAGCTCCGAGAGCAGGTCGCGTCGGAGCCGGGCGTCGAGAGCGAACTGGTGCGAGACACGGCTCGGTACGACGACTACGAGCCCAACGAGACGGTCGCGTTCGTCGTCGCCCCCGACGAGACGTACGGGGACGAGGACGTGGAACGGATCCGACGGTTCGTCGACAACGGCGGGACGCTCGTCGTCCTCGAGAACTTCGGGACGAGCGGGAACCGGCTGCTGGCCGACGTCGGCGTCGAGACGCGGACCGACGGCGCCGTGCTCCGGGACGAGCAGGAGTACTACCGCGGCCCGACGATGCCGATCGCGACCGGCGTCGAGAACCACACCTACACCGAGGGAATCGATCAGTTGACGCTCAACTACGCCTCCGCGCTCGAGACGGACGAGGAGGAGGCGACCGTGCTCGTCCGGACCAGCGAGTACGCCTATCGCGACGTCGATGACGACGGCGAACTCGACGACAACGAGACGCTCGATACCTACCCCGTCGCGGCGGCCGAGAACGTCTCGGACGGACGGGTCGTCGTCGTCGGCGATCCGAGCATCGCTATCAACGCGATGATCGACGAGCCCGACAACGCGGCGTTCCTCCGGGGCGTGTCCGCCGACGCCGACCACGTGCTGATCGACCTCTCCCACTCCGAGGACCTCCCGCCGTTGACCAGCGCGGTCCTGACGGTCCGCGAACTGCCGCTGTTGCAGGTCCTCCTCGGCGCCACGGGGATCGTCGGTATCGCGGCCCTGTCGCGCCGGCCCCTCCGGCCGTCGCTCGAGCGCGTCCGGAGGCGGCTCTCGCGCCGGGACGGTCCGGCCGACGCGTCGATCGTCGGCCCGTCGATGGACGACGCCGACGAGCGCCGAGCGGCCGCGCTGCGCGAGCGCCATCCCGACTGGGACGAGGATCGCGTACAGCGAGTGATAGCAGCGCTTAACCGTGATGACACGGAACTGGACGATCAATGAGCGGTGACGACCCCGTCGATGGCAGATCCATGGCTGGCCGCGATATCGAGCGTATCTCCGACGCTGTCCGCGAGGAAATGGGCCGCGTCCTGATCGGTAACGAATCGGCGATCGAACACCTCACGATCGCGCTGTTCACGCGGGGCCACGTCCTGCTTGAGGGCGTTCCCGGCGTCGCGAAGACGACGCTCGCGAACCTGTTCGCCCGCGTGACCGGCCTCGAGTACAACCGCATTCAGATGACGCCCGACATCCTGCCGGCGGACATCACGGGGACCCACGTCTACCGGGAGTCCCAGGGCACGTTCGAACTCCAGCGAGGACCGATCTTCGCCAACATGGTCGTCGCCGACGAGATCAACCGCGCGACGCCGAAGACCCAGTCGGCGCTGCTCGAGGCGATGCAGGAACGTCGCGTGACGATCGAGGGCGAGACGCTGACCCTGCCGCGGCCCTTCATCGTCGTCGCGACGCAGAACCCGATCGAGATGGAGGGCGTCTTCGAGCTCCCGGAGGCCCAGCGCGACCGCTTCCAGTTCAAACTCACCGTCGACCTCCCCGGTCGGACGGACGAACGCGAGCTGCTCGAGCGGTTCGACGCCGACCCCGATCTCGGCCCCGACGCCGTCGAGCAGGTCGTCGAGGTATCCGACCTCCTCGCGGCGCGAGAGGCCGTCTCCAAGATCCACGTTGCGGGGCCGATCAAGGAGTACGTCCTCGATCTGGTCGCGGCGACCCGTGACCATCCCGACGTCACCCACGGCGCCTCGCCTCGAGCGTCGCTGGCGTTTCTCGACGGCGCGAAGGCGCGGGCCGCGATCCACGGCCGCGAGTACGTCATCCCCGACGACGTGAAGGCCCTGACCGAATCCATTCTGGCCCACCGGCTCGTGTTGAGCACCGACGCCGACCTGAGCGACGTGGAACCCGCCGACGTCGTCGCGGACGTCGTCGACTCGGTCACACCGCCGGGCGCGGAGGCCATCGAGCTTCAGCCGGTGAGCGACGGCGGGATGACTCGAGAGTAGGCGAGAGTAAGCGGTCACGGACGCTGACTCGAGACAGTGCTGCGACCCCTCGTTCGGCTGTCAGTACAGCAGTGCGTCTGAGAGTGTTACATCGTATACCTGTTACGCCAGCCCACTCATTACGCCGGTACGCTAAGTACGAAATTGAGTATCGACGATTTCGAATCCGGAGACCTCCCACAGGGACCGAGCGTTCCGGAGCAGGTAGTCACGTTTCTGTACGGACAGCGGGACAAAGCGTTCACTCGCTCGGAGCTCGCTACCGCCATCGACGAAGACCCGAACACCGTTGGAACGGCCCTTTCGCGATTGAAAGAGCGCGACCTCGTGCGACATAAGGGCGAGTACTGGGCGATTACGAAGGATCGCGATCGCGTCGCTGCCGCGTACGATCTCCACGCGACCACTGATCGACTCGACGAATCGGACGGTGGCAGCGATCCCGACAGGTGGGACGCGGCCGCCCCCGATACGCCGCATCCGAGCGAACGAGAAGCCGGCGAGGAGCGATGAGCGATGCAGCCCGAACGGGGTGACGTCGTCCGGAGCCAGCATTCGGTCAAACTCGGCAGCGATAGCAAGGGCGAGTGACCGACTCGTATACCGACCGCGTCGTCGGCGAACTCGAGACGTCCCTCTAATTCTCCGTTCGGTCTCGTCTCTTACTCCGCCGTCGTCTCCGCATCGGTAGCGGCCGCCGTCTCGCCTTCGGCGTCGGACTCGAGGTCCCACCGACAGGTGACCAACCAGTCGGCCCGATCGTCGCCGGCGGCGATCTCGAGGCGGATCGGCCGCTCGAGGCCGGCCGCGAAGCCGACCGCGAGGAGGGAGGGGATCGGATGATCGAAGCGGTCGATCGGCCCGAACGCGCTGTCGCTGACCGCGATCGTGGCGCGTCCGTCGC
Source organism: Haloterrigena sp. KLK7 (assembly GCF_037914945.1). Lineage (NCBI taxonomy): Archaea > Methanobacteriati > Methanobacteriota > Halobacteria > Halobacteriales > Natrialbaceae > Haloterrigena > Haloterrigena salinisoli. The sequence goes on along the minus strand of NZ_CP149787.1, from coordinate 285,991 downwards.
CGGCGTCGACGTCGGCCTCGGCGCTCCGCGCGAGTTCGAACTGTTCGACGAGGCCGTCGGTCAACTGGGCGGCGAGCGGCGTCGGCTCCGCGGCGAGGTCGCCGGTCAGCGCCCGTTCGAACGGCTGGAACAGTTCGGCCCCGGTCGCCTCGAGCAGGAGGCCGCGGGAGTCGTCATCGACGACGATCGGTCCGGCGCGCTCGTCGGGGATCGAGTAGTCGGCGTGCTGGGGGACGTAGAGCCGGGCCGGCACCGTCTCGCCGGGGAGGTACACCCGTTCGTCGCGGAGGCCGAGTTCGTCGCCGATCGCGGCGACGTTCGCGGTCGACGCGGCGTAGACGCGTTCGCCGACGTCGGCCGCGACGAATCGGCTGGGCGTGAGATAGTAGGTCAGTAGGGCGCCGAAGAGGCCGGTCGCCCCGAGCGCGACGAGCACTTCTCGCGCGTCCGCGAAGACGAGGCTTCCGAGGACGGCGACGGTCCCGATGGCGGCGAGTCCGATCGCGGTCGCCCGATACCGAGACTGACGGGCGCGGACGTACTCGTCGCGCAGCCGTTGGTTCTCGTCGGCGAGGAGTTCGACCTGCGCGGCGAGGTCCCGGAGGTCGTCATCGGTCGCCGCGTCCGCGTCAGTGACTGCGTCCGTGTCCGGATCCGCGTCTCCGGCGGCGCTCGAGGCGGTGCCCGGAGACGCGGACGAGTCGGTCGTGTCGATGTTATTGCTGCTCATGAGTCGGTGAATCGGCGTCGGCGTCGGTGTCTGCGTCTGCATCCGAAGTGGGCTCGACGGCGTCGGTGTCTGCGTCTGCATTCGAGACGGGTTCGACGGCGTCGGGGACGAGCCCCAGACGGACGAGTTCGTACCGGTGGAGGGCGTAGGCCGCGAGCGCGACGAGGACGAGTAGCGTCCCCGCGGCGATCCAGAGGGGCTGCGACTCGGCGACGATCCAGCCCGTCCCCACGAACGCGGTCGCGCTGGCGAGGGCGACGGCGACGTCGCGGAGCGCCGTCGCGGACCGGACGACGGTGGCGAGCAGGACCGCGACGAACGCGAGTTCGATGACGAGGAACGTCGCGGGGTCGATCCCCTCCGGGAACGCGGCCGCGAGCACGACGTGTCCGGCCGCGAGCGCGTACGGCGTCCCGAGCCCGTACCAGGTCAGCGCCGTCGCGAGCCCGGCCACCGCGCCGGTCGGACCGGCGAGGATCGCCAGCGCCGCAGTGAGAACGGCGAGCGCGACGAGTGGCGGCCAGCGACGCTCCCGGCGGCTTACGGGGTCGGCCGGCGTGACCGTGCTCACGCGAGCTCACCTCGAGCGCGGGCGCGTCCGTCCGAGAGAATCGTCGAGAGGCGATCCCGCGGGCCGACCTCGAGGGCGATTACGCGGGGCATCTGGGCGAGGTCGCGGCGCAGTTCCTCGAACTCGATGTAGCGCTCGTAGGCGGCCTCGACGTCCGCGAGGCCGTCGGACTCGTAGAGCACCGTCGGCGCGAGCAGGACCAGCACCGAGTTGCCGTTTGCGCGGGCGAGTTTGACCGTCTCGCGGAGCTCCGCCGGCCGCGAGTCGTCGGTAAAGAGGATCGTCCAGAGCCCCTCGGACTGGCCGCTGTGGGCCGTCCTGACGGTGCCGTAGAGCGGGTCCGAGTCGATGCGTTCGCGATAGCCGTCCCGCGTGGCGTAGAACGGGCGAAGGGTCGCCGCGAACGGGTCGTCGTCGTCGCCGAGGCCGGCGCGTTTCGATCGGGCGTCGGCCGCGGTGAACCCGGCGGTACGGCGCGTTCGGGACCGACTCCCGCGGTTCGCCCGGCCGACCTCCGTCGTCGAGGGATCGGTCGTCGGCTCGAGGTCGAGTAACCGACGTCGGATCCGATCGTACGCCGCGGGCGTCGTCGTCGGCTCGAGACGGAACGTGATGCCCTCGTCGCCGACGGTATGCAGTCCGACGGGGTCACCGAGGCGGTGCGCGCTCGCGGCCGTCGCGAGCGCGACGTCGCGGAGGTAGTCGAGTTCGGTCTCGTCGGGGCGACCGGTCGCCAGCGAGGCGCGGTGGTCGACGATCAGGAGCGTCCGCCGGTCGGTCTCGGCCTCGTACTCTCGGACGTGGGGCGTCACCAGTCTGGCCGTCGCCTTCCAGTCGATCCGGTCGGCCGTGTCGCCGGGCACGTACTCGCGCAGCTCCGCGGGTTCGATCCCCGAACCGAGGCGCCCGGCCTCGTGTTCGCCATAGGCCATCGCGACCCGGTCGCCGCCCTCGCCGACGTGGACGGTCCGCGGACCGCGGGGCTCGACGGTGACTGCGGGAGCCGTCCCGAGCGACACGGTCTCGCGGAAGAAGCCGTCCGTCGCGGTCACGGTCGGTTCATCGAACCGGTGCCGACCCGCGACCGGCCACGCGACGTCGACCGCGCTGGTCGTCGCGGACGTCGACGGGTCGAGGGACAGCGATAGCGGCTCGTCGACCGCGGCCGCCGTCGGGAGTCCGGCCTCGATCGCGACGGCGAGTGGCGACGGCGCGGCCAGCCTCGCCGAGAGGGTGACCGGAACGGTGTCGCTCGTTCGAACGTCGGTGCGGGCGACCGACTGCTCGACGGCTAGCGCGTCGGCCGTCCCCGCGAGCGTGCGATAGAACCGATACTGGCGCGCGACGAGCCACGAGCCGACCAGCCCGGCGCCGCCGAGGAAGAGCGGACGGGCAGTGACGACTGCGACGCCCGCGAGAAAGATCCCGAGGGCCGCGACCGCCCATAGTCGACGCGTGGGTTTCATGTGCGGTTCGTCTCCGGGACTCTTTTTGAAGGTATTGGTGTCCGACGACTACAGCGAACGTGTCCGATCGGTACTAGTATTCAATCGCGTCGACCGAACGGGGGAAGCGAGTGTCGCGGAAGGAACTGTTTTTGCTATGGACCGCAAATCGGATTCCGTGACTATCGCCGTCGGCCGAACGCTCGTCCTCGTCCTCCTGCTAGTCTGTCTCCCCCTGAGCGCGATGGGGGGTGGAACCGCCGCCGCTTCCGCGGGGAGCGCCGATAGCGGCTCGGCGCTCGCCAGCGTCGCGGCTCAGGAGACGCCGGACGGCGGGGACGACGCCGCGGACAACGACACCGTTCGCCACCGAAACCCCGACGAATACGACGAAAACGCAGATCAAGCCGAACTCGAGCGGTGGCTCTCCGGTAGGCTGTCGGGACAGCTCGAGGAGGGGGCGATCCAGCTCAGCGAGGGCGAGTACGACATGGCGAGTCAGTTCGTTGGCGAGGAGTACAGCGACAGGCTCGAGCAGTACGCCGAGGTGACCGGCAACGCCGAACAAGCTGAATCCTTCGACCAAGCGCAGAACGAGCAGGAGCGGATGACCGATGCGGTCAGCGAATACGAGCAGACGAAAGAGGAGTACGAAGCGGCCCGCGAGGCGGGCGACGAGGAGCGCGCGCGCGAACTCGCCCGCGAACTCGAGTCGCTGGCCGAGGAGATCGGAAACTCGAGTGAAAACGTCCAGGACCACTACGACACGATCAGCAACGACAGCGATCTCAACCTGACCGACGCCGCCGAGGAGATCGAGGCGGTAAACGAGGAGGTGCAGGACGAACAGGAGACGGTTCGCGAGCAGGAATTCGTCGAAACGGAGCTGACTATCGAGTGGGCGACCGTCGAGATCTCCTTTACTGATCCGCTGGTCGCGGGCGGTACGATCGAAACCGCAGACGGGACGCCGGTTGCAAACGAGGAGATCCGCCTCGACGTCGGGAATCAGGAGATCCAAACCGAGACCGACGAAACCGGTTCGTTCGAGTTCGAGTACCGGCCGATTTCCATGCCGCTGTCGGCCGATTCGGTGACGGTCGAGTACGTCCCCGAGAACCAGTCGATCTACCTCGGGAGCGAGACCAGCGTCCCGGTCGATATCGAACAGGTCGAGCCGACGCTGACGGTTTCGGACGCCGAGCCGGACCCCGTCGCGTACGGCGACACCGTCGCCGTCGAATACGATCTCCGCGTCGGCGACGAACGAGTCGACGACGTCCCGGTGGTCCTCTCGATCGACGAGACGCCGCTCGGACTCTTCGGAGCCAGCAACGGGACGGCCACCGGGAATTCGACGGTGCCGGCGGACGTCCCCGCTGGCGAGCGCGAACTCCAGGTCTCCCTCCCGTTCGAGGACCGGGCGCTCGCGAACGTCGCCGACTCGACGACGATCTCCGTCGCGGAGACGGACCCTAACCTCTCCGTCTCCGCGAGCCGCACCGGTGAGCGGGAGATAGCGGTCAACGGAACGCTCGCCGCGGCCGGCGAGGGGGTCCGCGGACAATCAGTTCGGATCGTCGCCGACGGGACGGTCCTCGAGACGCTCTCGACGGACGCGGACGGGACGTTCGGCGGCGCGATTGAGGTTCCCGAGGAGATGGCCCCCGGCGAGGTGCAGGTGAACGCCGTCCACGACGACGAGGGGACGAACCTGGCGCGGGCGGAGGCCACGACGACGGTCTCGTTCCCCGCCCCCAGCGACTCGCTGTTGCCCACGTGGGCCTGGCTGGCGCTCGGGCTGCTCGTCGCGGCCGTGGCCGTCGGCGTCGGCGGCTACTGGTATCGCGACCGCGAGTCGGCGTCGACGTCGAAGCCGGCGCCAGTCGATCGAGACGAGACCGGCGAGGACGCGCCGACCGCGGCCGAGACGCCCGACTCCGCGTCGGCCCGTGCGCTCCTGTCGCGAGCGAGCGAGCGGCTCTCGAGCGGCGATCCGAACGGTGCGGTCCGGGACTGCTACGCCGCGGTCCGGCGGTCGCTCGAGTCGCGGTTCACCGCGTCCGGCGCCCTGACCCACTGGGAGTTCTATCAACGGTACAGCGACCGGTCGACGGAGTCAGAGCCGGAGCCGGAGTCGGCGTCGCTGCGGGACGTGACCGAGGGGTACGAACGGGCGACATTCGGACCCGACGGCGTCTCCGAACGCGAGGCTGAGGCGATCCTCGAGCGCGCTCGCGACCTGTGTCCCGAGGCGACCCGGTCCGGTTCGGCGGACGATTAGCGGATTTCAACCCGATATATCGCTCTCGGATCATTTATCATAGGTTATAGGGGTAAGAATAGGAACGCTGCCCCCGGAAACCTATAAGTGACGTTCTGGAATAGGGGCGGGGTAGATGGGTGAAACTACCGATTCGAACGCAACCCTCGATATCGAACAGAACGCGCCGCGTGCGATCATTCACAAACAGATCCTCGACCACGCGGAAGCGAACCCGGGGGAATCGATGGAAGCGATCGCCGACGCCGTCAGCGGTGCGACGACGGCGACCGTCGAACGCGTTCTCGAGGAGTACGGCGATCCGGCGGCCGACACGGGGGATGACTTGGCGGCCGAGACGGGGGACGAGAGTTCGACGACGGAAACGGGGACGTCCGAGGCCGAAGCGGCGACGAGCGACGCGAAATCGAACGACGGCGACCGGCGGGTATCGGATTCGGACTGTGCGGTGGCCGACGGGGGCGCGACCTCGGAGCGCACGGACGTCGGTATGGCCGGGAACTCGCCGGCCGAGGGGCCGATCCCGGCCGAGCAGGACGCGGACCGGGACGGGGATACCGACGCCTCCCTGGACCGATCGGCGCTGACGGAGAAACAACACGAGACGTTGCGAGCGATCTACCACCATCCCGACGCGACGCAGGCCGAACTCGCCGACAGACTCGGCGTGAGCAGCCCGACGATCAGCCAGCGCGTCAATTCGATCGAGGGCTTCGACTGGTCCAACCGCGACGCGCTCGTCGCGCCGCTGTTCGATTCCGGCGACGGCGAGGAGGAAGAACCCATGCCGCACTCTGACGACACCGACAACGGAGCCGACTCGAGCGAACGGGACGGTGACGAGGGCACTGTCGGGGACCCGACCGACGAGTCACGCGACGAACCGAGCGACCGGACGCGGCGGCGAACCGACCGGTCCGCACCTCGGTCGGACCGAGCGCCCGCGGATGCAGCTGACCGGCCGGACGAGGGCGCGCAACTGGCCGATCTCGCCGACCGACTCGACGAACTCACCGACCGCCTGGCCGCGGTCGAGCACGAACTCGAGGGCCGCGAGGACGGCACGGCCGGCCGCGAGGGAGCCACTACGCCGTCGGTGCTCGCCGATCCCGAACTCGCACACAAAATCGTCCACGCGTGTCTCCACTCCGATCGCATCAGCGAGGAGGAGGAGTTGCGCCTGCTCCGGGACGTGACCGCGGCCGGTGCGGCCGCAGGGAGGGATGAGGACGCGCCGAACTCCATCTAAGAACCTGACTCACGGACGTTTCCGCCCGCTGTACTCGCCGGCTCGTGGCTAGTCGCGGCGACGGGATCTCTCTTCCTGTCACTCACGCTAGCATTTCTACTAGTACTAGTGGACTAGCTCGAGTGATCGTCACTAGTACGCTAGTATCGCTACTGCGATCGTGTCGCTAGTGCTAGTCCATCGAGTCCGAGAGTCGGTAGCGGGCGGGAGCCAGCCGCCGATAGCTCGAGCGCCAATCGGGCGCGGCGACCTGTCGCGCGCGATGATCGGTTCCCTTTTGGGGTCGTCGAGAGTACCTGGACTCCAATGACCGAGACGCGATCGCTGGTGGCACTGCTTCCGCGGCCCGTTCGGACACTCCCGGCAGACCTCGCCGCCGTGTTCGCGCTCGTGGTCCTGACGAACGTCGCCGCGCTCGCGCCCGTCCTCCGCGAGACGCCGCTCCGAGTCCCGCTGGGGCTCGCCTTCGTCCTCTTCGTGCCCGGCTACGCGTTCATCGCGGCGCTATTTCCCGAAGCCGGCGACGAGCCGACTGCCGACCCGCCGTCCGACGGCGCTGGCGACGAGGACCCGGTCGCGGGGACGGACCGCGGCCCGCTCCCGGTCGGCTCGTTCCTCGACGATCGCTCGGGGATCGACGGGATCGAACGCGTCGCGCTCTCCTTCGGCCTCAGCATCGCCGTCACCCCCCTGATCGGCCTCGTGTTGAACTTCACGCCGTGGGGGATCCGGCTGGTGCCGATCATGCTCGCCGTCAGCGTGTTTACCGTCGGCGCGACCGTCGTCGCCGCCGTTCGGCGGCGGGAGCTCCCCGCAGACGAGCGGTTCCGGGTCCCCTACCGCGCGTGGTACGCGGCCGGGCGCGCGGAACTGCTCGAGCCGGACACCCGCGCGGACGCCGCGTTGAACGTCGTGCTGGTCGCCTCCCTGCTGCTCGCGGTCGGCACCGTCGGCTACGCGGTCGCGGTGCCGCCCGACGGCGAACAGTTCTCGGCCATCTACTACCTCACCGAGGACGACGACGGCGAACTCACGGCCGATAACTATCCGACCGAGTTCACACAGGGCGAGAGCCAGGAGATCGTCCTCGGTGTCGACAACCACGAACACCGAACCGTCGACTACACCGTCGTCCTGGTCGAACAGCGGGTCTCGGTCGAGGGCAACGAGACGGTCGTCGAAGAGCAACGCGAACTCGACCGGTTCGAGACCCACCTCGAGCACAACGAGAGCTGGCACCACCCCCACGAGCTCGAGCCGACCATGACCGGCGAGAATATCCGGATCGTCTGGTTGCTCTACCCCGGCGGGGACGTGCCCAACGCGCCGTCGACGGAGACGACGGAGTACCACGCGCATCTCTGGGCCAACGTGAGCGAGGAGTGACGGAGTCGACCGGAGTCTGGGTAGCACGGCGACGGGCACTCGAGTGACTGTCGCGTTCTCGACCGAGCGTCGGGTTCGAGCCGCCTCGTTCCGTTCCGGACTATCGTCAGAAACTGAAAATTACTCGCGACGCGATCCGAGAGGCCGATCTCTCGGTCCGTTCGCGGCCGCAAAGTTCGGATTACCGACAGTCGAACGGTTTCGGTCCAGAGTCGATCGAGAGCCGCGATCATGGTTCTGAGCGGGCAGGACAGCGGTCATAATCGGCGTGAATGACAGTGGTTTGACTGAATGGGTTTCATAAGTACTGACTGTCCCCGCGACGATACTGGGCCTTTATGCGAAATTTCCCCCTGGGTCGGTATCGATGACGGATACCAACGCGAACGACGCCGATCGACGGTTCAGTCGCCGATCGACGCTCCTCGGCGCCGGGGGGCTCGTTCTCGGTGCGGGCGGTATCGCAGGTGCAACGACCGCTCTCGGTGACGAGGACGACAGGAAGACCGGTCAGCACGGGGACGACGGGAAGACCGGTCAGCACGGCGACGACGATCGTTCGGGAGCGTCACCGCAACGGATTCTCAGCCAGCTGCGGACCGAAGCGTTCGTCGTCGATACGGACAGAAACGGGACGTTCACGACCGAGACGCAGTTGGTCGGCGATCCGTCGGGCGAGCGCCGCGACTCCGCCGTTCACGTGACGTCCCACGGCGAGCGGTCCTGCGACTACGTCGCCGCGGGGATCGACCTCCGGGCGGACTCGCTCACGCTGGCCGACGTCAGCGGCGACGCATCGCTCGCCTACGACTACTACAAGGACGCGGAGACGACCCACCGCGTGCCCGACGAGGCGTTCCTCTTCCTGCAGACGGGGCCGACCACGTTCGCCGTCGCGGTCCGCGGCGCCGACGCCGAGGGGTCCGGGACGTGGGAGACGCGGACGGTCTCGGACGAAGTGACCATGGACGGCTGGCGTGCGGTCGAGCTCGATGTGGGCGATCTCGACCTCGGGATGCTTCAGCGACAGCTCGGCGGTACCGGACTCGAGATCGACAATATCGGCGGCCTGCTGGCGATGTTTTCCGGCGGTATCGAGGCCGTCTCGGATCTCACCGGCCGGTTCGGCGGCGACGCCGTCGTCCTCGGACTGGGGATCGGCGTCGGCGCCCTGAACGGTGCGGTGACCCACGCCTACTACAACGGGCTCGAGGTCGCCGGCGAGGCGCGACCGATTCCGGCCGCGCTCGCCGTGGATCCCTCGTTCAGCTCCCCGCGAGGACGGGGCGGCGGTCGGTTCACGGCGACGTTCTCGCTGGCCGCGGACGACCAGCTCGTTTCCGCGGCGGATATCGACCCCAAGTCGATCCGGCTCGCCCCGTACTCGCCGGTCTCGCCACCGATGCCGGGGACGCCGTGGGCGGACGACGCCGCGACGGCGGACAGCGTCGACGTCTCGGACGAGACCGTCCGCGCCGAGTTCGTTCCTGGGCAGGTCCAGCGCCTGCTTCAGGGCGACCGATCGCAGCCGGTCGTCGTCTATGGCGACTTCGACGTGTCCGAACCCTACACGTTCGTCGGCGTTGGTAAACTCTAAGCCGGCGCTCCGTCTCCGCGGGCGTCCGCGTCCGTTTCCGCGAGCGGATCGGCCGCGGTTCGCCGATCGCTCCGGGCGCGGGTCACTCCGCGAGCTGTTCGAAGCGAGCGTACTGACTGGTGCGCCAGCCGGCAACGACGGCGCCGAGCGTGCCGACGACGACCGCGATCGCCCCGCCGGCGAGGTAGACGATCGGCGGCGTCCGCAACAGGTTCTCGAAACCGACCAGCGAGGCGGCGAGGTGGTTCAGCGCGAACGCGGCCGGCGGCGTCGCGAGCAGGCCGAGGAGGCCGCCGCAGATCCCAAGCACGATGCCCTGCCCGCCGATGATCCCCGTGAGGAGCCACCGCGAGAGCCCGAGCGCGCGCAACGCTGCCAACTCTCCGCGCTGGCGCGACGCGACCAGCGCCAGGAGGTTGACCGTCAACACCACGCCCGCGACGACGGCGAGCACGACGAGGGCGGTCCCGCTGGCCAGCAACAGGACCTGATCCTCGAACATCGACTCGAACTGCTCCTCGCTCGTCCGGACGTTGTACTCGGGATACTCGCCCTGTATCTCGTCGCTGACGGCGTCTCGATCGGCGCCGTTGGCGACGGTCGCGGTCACGAAGGCCGCTCGGTCGGAGCCCGTCGTGCCGGTGATCTCCTGGAGTTCGCTCAGCGGCATCGTCACGGTCGTGGTCCCCAGGAACTGCGAGTACGACGACGAGATCCCGACGACGGTGAACTCCGCCTCCGCCGCGGTCGACGGACTCGTCCCGACGTAGATCGTGTCGCCGACGCCGACGTCGAACCGGTCGGCCGTCCGCGGGTCCACGATCACCTCGCGGGTCATCGGCCCGTCGTAGTCGCCCTCGCTGTAGTGGACGTCCCCCTCGGAGAAGCCGTCGCCCTCCTCGAGGGTCATCCCGCCGTGTTCGTTCGGGACGCCGACGCCCGAGACGAGTTCGAGCTCCGACGGCTCCGTGCCCACGTAGATCGCGTGAAACGCGATCGGCGACGCGCTCTTGACGTCCTCGCGGGCCCCGATGTCGGCCGCCAGCTGATGGGAGTCGGCGATCGGGTTCTCCATCCCGCCGCTGGCCGTGAGCTCGACCGCGCCGCCCGAGACCCAGACGTCCTGATCGGCATCGTCGAAGCGATCCTGCCCGGTCTCGAGGACGCCGAGCCCGAGGCCCGCGAGCAGGGTCACCGCGAGCACGGCCAGCGCGATCGCGACGATTACCAACACGGTGCGCCCGATCTCGTGGCGAAGCTGGGCCGCCGAGAGGCGCGCGGTCGCGGCGAGTTTGCGGAGTCTGTGTGTCATGATTACTGTCTGAGTTCGGCGACGACGTCGGTTTTCCGCGTGAGATACAGCGGGTAGGGCAGTGCGAGCAGGCCGGCGACGACCGCGACCGCGAGCGCGTAGGGGACGAACAGCGGGTCGGTCGTCGCAATCGGCGACGACGTCACCGTCGACATCGCCACCCAGTTCGTAATCGCGACGCCCGCGTAGCCGAGCGCGATCCCGACCGCGGCGCCGACAACCGTCAGCGTCAGCGTCATCACGGTGACGATGGCGAGCCGCGAGCGACCGGGAAAGCCGACCGCCGAGAGGACCGCGAGGGTCTGGCGCTCGCGTTCGACGAGCAGTCCCGTGGCGGTCGTGACGAACAGCGTACAGATCCCGATCCCGACGATCAGCGTGACGACGCTGGTCGCCAGCGCGAGGTCGTCGTCCCGCAGCGCGGCCAGCCCGGTCTCGGTGTCCGACTCGACCGTCGCGTTGGGATACGTCTCCGCGATCGCGTCGCGGGCGGCGTCCGACTCCGTCCCCACGAGCACCTGATCGGCCAGATCACCGTCGGCGGCGCCGGTCAACGACTGGAGCTCGCTCAACCGGAGGACCACCACCGGGAGCCCGTTCGAGAGGCTCGCGGTCTCGGCGTCCTCGACGGCGGCCACCTCGTAGGTGCCGCCAGTGGTGGCGTTCATCCCCGCACTCGAGACCACCAGCGTCGCGTCCTCGGACGCCCCGAGCTGGTCGGCCGCCGACGGCGAGAGGACGACGTCGCCGGTCTGGGGACCGTCGTAGCTCCCGTTTGCGTAGTGGGGATCGCCCGGCTCGAGGGCCGCCGTCGGGACGCCCCCGACCGGCGGGGACGACTCGCGTGGGACGACGCCGACGGCCATGACGTTCACCGACCCGTTCCCCTCGGGCGAGCGGGCGCGAACGACCTCCATGAGAACCGGCGTCGCGTAGTCGACGTCGTCCCGGTCGTCGATCGTCGCGGTGCGGTCGTGGACGTCGCTGAGCCGCGGCCCCTCGACGCCGACGACCGGGGAGAAGGTCCCGCCGTCGTGGGGAACGACGCGGAGGTCAGCGCCGTCGTCGTCGGCCGCCGTCTCGCCCGCGAGCCCGACGCTGATCCCGGTGATGATCACGAGCAGCGCGATCGTCAGTGCGACGAGCCCGACCGTCACGGCGGTCCGGCGCGGCGTTCGGCGGGCCTGCGTGGCGATCCGTCCGACGGCGAAGCGACCGATCGCGAGCCAGCGGCCGAGCGCGGAGCGGTCGGGCGACCCCTCATCGGCCATCGTCGACCACCGCTCCGTCGAGCAGGGAGACCACGCGCTCCATGCGGTCGACCGCCCGCTCGTCGTGGGTCGCCAGGACGACCGTGCGCTCTTCGGCGGCGTCGACGAGATCGTCGAGGACGGCCATCCCCGTCTCCGTGTCCAGCTCCCCCGTCGGTTCGTCGGCCAGGATCACGTCGGGATCGGTCACCAGCGCGCGGGCGATCGCGACGCGTTGGCGTTCGCCGCCGCTGAGTTCGCCGGGGCGGTGGGTCGTGCGGTCGCCCAGTCCGACCTGCTCGAGCCGCCGTTCGGCTCGCCGGCGGCGCTCCGCTCGGCTGTAGCCTAACTGGACGAGCGGCAGCGCGACGTTCGCGGCGGCCGTCAGCGCCGGGAGGAGGTGAAACTGCTGGAAGACGAGGCCGACCCGCTCGCGGCGGATGCGGGTGCGTTCGCGCTCGGAGCAGGCGGTCAGATCGTCGCCGAGCAGTTCGACGGTCCCCTCGCTGGGCACGATCAGGCCGGCGATTACGTGCAGGACCGTCGACTTCCCGCTGCCGCTCGGCCCGATCAGGCCGACGACCTCGCCGGTCTCGATCTCGAGGGAGACGTCCTCGATCGCCGTGACCGATCGGTCGGATCCGGAGCCGATCCAGCTGGATCGGCCCTCGTACTCGTGCGTGATGCCGTCACAGCGGATCGTGACGGACCGGCTAGGCGATACGTGGACGTCGCTCCTCGAGGACGATTCGCTTGCCATGCTCGGATGGGTTGCTCGTTACATCCGCCCCCTCGGCCATAGTTTGGGTCCACCTAACCCGACTTGCGAGAATACCATCGATACGTCGTGCGATTTCGCGCTCGGTTGTGTCACGTGCAACTGGACTGGCGGAGCGTCATAACTGCGAATTACCTCGGCGATTCCAATCCCGGGCGTTGGAACCTCCGTTCGGAGTTTTCGGACTGCAAACTCCTTCTGATTACGACAGCTCTGTCCTCTATTATGGGCGTCTGTGGATGCTCTAACTCCCCTGTGGCGATAAATATAATATTAGAAACATTCATGGGGTCTTATACTAACTGGTCAGTATGGGGGAGAACCTGGAGCAACTGACCGCTGTCTGTCCGGAGTGTGGCGACGAGACATCCATTAAAGAGACCGTTCCGTGGCAACCGAATATCTGTACCGCCTGCGGAGCGAACATTCCGCCTTCGGACACCTGAGCCGACGGGTCGGCCGCGGTCGCATCCGGCTGGGGGCGTGAGCTGTCAGTCGCCTCGCAGCCGACACCGGGGCGCGGGCAGTGACCGACGGCGCGGCGACGGGTGTGGCCGCTTCGAGACCGATCAGCTGCGACACGGCCGCCTCGAGGCGTCGGGTTGCGGATTCTGCTCGGTGATCGACGCTCTCGAGTCGCGTGTCCGGTCAGCGATCCGCTGGCGTCGGCAGGGCGATCCGACGCACCGTCGTGACGCAGGCGCCGACCAGCGCCCCGGCGACCGCGAGCGCGACCAGGCTCGGCCAGTCGACGAGCGGCACCGGCGGGGATGCCTCGCGGACGACCCGCGCCCAGAGCGGGAGGACGAGGACGATTCCTAGTACCCAGGCGACGAGCCCCAGCTGGAGCCCGAGCAGCGAGCCGACGACCGGCTGGCGTGCGTGCCGGTCGGGGACGGCCACCGCGACGGCGACACTCCCCGCGACGCCCGCGACGAGCAGCAACACCATGCTGGCGAGTGTCCCGTGGACACCGACCAGTGCGGCCGCGGCCGCGAAGCGCCCGGTCGCGGCCAGCATCACGCCGACGGTCGCGGCTGCGAGCAGGGCCGCGACGGGGATCCCGAGCCGCGAGACGAGCCGGCGCACGAGTCGAGACCGCTCCGGGTCGGCCCGATCGGCCGTCTCGAAGCCGCCGACGGCGAGGCAAAACAGGCAGATCGATGCGGCGGTCCCCGCGAGGGGACGCGCTCGGACAGCCTGACTGTCGAACGCGTAGTGGAAGGCGAACGCGGTCGCCCACAGCGAGTCGTGCAGCGCACGGAGGGACGATTCGAACACCGGCGCGACGTTGTGGAGATCCGGCCCCAGCCCCCAGATACCGCCCGCGACGACGAGCCACAGCCCTGCCCGCCGGACGCGCTCGTCGCGGAACGCGACCGGTGTCGCGAGGACGAGCAGTAGCGACGCGCCGACGAGGAAGTGGACGATCGCGGGGGCCATGGGAATGGGGCTCTCGACGAGACCGATGAGCGTGCGTCGCGGAGCGGCGTAACTGTCAACCCTGCAAGGGTAAGCCGTACGCGTCAGTCTCGCGACGTCCACGCGGCTCGACGGGACGGCCAGCGGTGGGTCATCGACGCGGCCCGTGGCGCCGCTCTCGAGGGTGTCAACCGCGGTGACGTCCCCGACTCGGGCTGCCTGGTGACCGGGCGAGTTCGAGGGGATCGCGGCGGGCGGACGCTCCAACGGTTCAACATCTCAAGGGAATCGTTTTTCCGTTAGTGTGTGATATTATCTGGCACACTCGCGGGCGAACGTGGTGGGAATGAGCTCCTGTGACACACCGCGGTGCCCCTTCGCGGGCAGCGGCGGTGTGCGGCGACCCCGCGAGTGTCCGGACACCCCCACTTTCTTTGACCGCTCACCGCCCGCGCATCGACTCGTCGCGCGCTCGCGCCACTCGCGCTCTCGGGTCGAGCAGTCACTGACACCTAGCCGGTCACGAGACTCGTTGTCACCAAATAGTCTTGGCAGAACGACTATCCACGACAGAAGCGTACCGGCACGTGCGGAGGTCAGTCGCCCCCGGGACCGCGAACGTGGGCCGTGTCGGGTGGTGTGTCGATCGACAACGGTGCGTCAAGCGACACGGCCCACATTCGCTGGCTAGCTCACAGCGCAATCAGTGTGTCGACCTCCGCCGGCCACACGTCTCAGCACTTCCCCGTCTTTTCGAGCGGCCAGGCGTGGTGCTGCCGGATTCCGTCAGCCGACTGGTCGGACTCGACTCGAGTGTCCGCGCAGCGCGCCCGTCGTCGCGGCGGTGCCGACCGGACGCGCAAGCACAGAGCCATTGGCGTGGCGCTGGAACCCTTCGGTATGGTCGACGAGCAGCCCGTACGCGACCGTGACCCGAGCCGGGACGAGTCCGACGACCGCGATCGACTGGCCCCACCGGGGTCACCGGGCGGGGCGGCGGCGGTGGCGTCGCTCCTCTGGGGGCTCGTCGCCTACGTCACCACCGGGTCGCTACTCGCGGCCGTGCTCGTGGCACTGGCCGCGCTCACGACGCTCGAGGCGATCGCCGGGTTCACGAGCGAATGGCTCGAGTGAGCAGCGGTAGAGCGGCGGCTCGAGCGACCGGGAGCCGGTCGTCCGTCGCGGGGCCGCGAGCGATACGCGGCGTCGACTGGCGGTCGGGCCGGGACTAACGCGGGACGCGATCGCGTCTCTCCCGTCGGCGGGCCGGCTTCGGCCGGCCGATCGCCGCGCCGGCGACCGTCGCGACGGCGAGGAGACTCCCCACGAAGCAGCCGAGTCCCACCACGAGTCTACAGAGCCACGAGAGTATCTGGTTTCCCATTCACTCATGATATAGAATGTATTCGGAATAACGTTTGGGGTGTCTCTGTGCACGATTCAAGTGGCTGTGCAAGCGGGTCGCGGGTCTCGGCCGGGTGGATCGCGCGCGTGCACGCGCGTCTCGAGTGGCTCGAGCGATCCGAGGACACAGTGGCGTGTGACCGACGGGTCTGGTCGCCAGCGCGGCCGGCAACGGCGAGCAGTCGCCGTGTTACGTGTCCGGCGCGCAGCCCTGTGTGATCCCCTCCTCGAGGGAGATCTGGGGTTCCCAGCCCGTTTCCTCGCGCATCTTGCTCGAGTCGGCGCAGGTGTCGTGGACATGACATCCTCCCCGGCGTGAACGCCGGGGTTTCCTCGCGCTGGGAGTCTCGGCTATGCCGAGTCCACGGAGGCAACTTGCGGGTTCGTGTACTCCTCGTTGGGACGGGGAGAGTGTGGTGACTCCAGCCATTCGTGACTGTCCCACTTGAGGCACACGGGCCGTGCCATCGGCCGTGCTACCGTTTCGTGCCGCCTTAGGAACATCTCGCTTGCCGTGAGGTCCGCGTGACCTTCGAAGCCGCAGAGACAGGTAAGCGTGTCCTGGTGGCGTGTTGTGTCCTTAGTCGAACCGCAGTTCGGACACGTTTTCGAAGTCCACGCTTCTGTTCGAACTTCGACGGTGATACCGAACTCTTCGGCCGTACACGAGAGTCGCTCGACGAACCGGCGGAACGCCCAAAAGTTGTGCAGCTTGGCGTTGGTCCGAACCGACCAGTGCGTCTCGAGGACGTCCGTAAGGTCGCCGACGTACACCGTCGAAACACCCCCGTCGTACAGTCGGCCGATCAAGTCGCGAACGAGCGCGTCCATCGCGTGGTCGCGCCGTCGCGTCCGACGTCGGGACAGCCGATCGATCCGTTTCGAACTGTACCGGCCGTCCCCGAGTTTCGACTGGAGTTCGGCAATCCGTTGTGTGGTCTCGCGGAACCGTTCGAACAGGTCGCGTCCTTCGTACAGGTACTGCTCTCCGGTCGTGGTCGTACAGGCGACGATATTGTTCGCACCGATATCCAGGGCGGCGGATTCGTCCGCCAGTGGTTGTGCCAGTCGAGAATTGCCGATTGTGACTGGCTGAAAGGCCCTGAATTGGTCCGAACGCTCGTCGTAGTACAGTTTCAACCGGCCCTGTTTCTCGTACCCTTTCCAGTTCGGCTCGCCACGAACTTCGAGCCGAAGCCGCTCGCGGTATCCAAGACCGTACTCTTCTTTCAGGTCCTGGCCAACGAGTATCTCGAGTCGGGAGTATTCGCCCCACTCGACCGAGTATGATGTGTTCCGGATGTACGTCCGCAGGTTGCGGCCCTCGTCTTGGTTGCCCCAGAAGCCGGGCTTGCCGTTGGCTTCGCCCTTCTCTCGGAGTGCGAAAAACGAGCGCCACGCTTCGCGATTCTTGCGTTCGATTTGTTGAACGGTCGACGCACCGATAGTACCGCCATACCGACCGCGGTACTCGTCGATCTCCCAAACGTCGCCGTCCGGGTTCTCGAAGTTCGTTCGCCGTTCGTAGTTGATCTCGTTCCAGAGGGCGGCTGAAGCGTCCAACAGGCGCCGAAGCAACTCCTCGTCCGCGTCGGACTGGGGAACTACTTCGAATTCGTTGGTGCGCTTCATCGCTACTTCTGTATACGAGCGTAACTAACGTAAACCTACGGATTATCGTAGATACTGTGTCGAACTACGTTAACATCGAAGTACCCGACGATGAACAGTACGAGCGCATCAAACGCGTGAAAAACGAACACGGTCTGACGTGGCGCGGGATGTTGATCCACGCCGCCGACGACTTGGAGACTCCGGCCGGGGAGTAACCGGTGGTTCGCGTCGTCGAGTGACGCGATTCACGCCCGTCCTCAGAACGCTTCGCGTTCTGATGTGCGAACGAGAGCTCCGCTCTCGCCAACGCCGTAAACGGCGGGACTCTCGCTGTTTTAGGTAGTTGCGCTCGTCGTGTCCGCCGCTGACCGGAAGTAGTCGACCGAGTAATCTCGGCAGTCCCAGCTAGTGTGCCTGCAGGTCTATAACCGTTGAGGTCATAGGACACGGCATGTCAAGATCCAATTCCGATGCTGGCGGTCCATCGGATGATCGCATAGCCGAACGTCTGCTCCGACAGGACAAGTTCACGTCTGATCTCAATGCGCAAGGGTATACGGACCTACTCCTCCTCCGACGAGAGAACGGCCGCGATGTCCTCACCGATAGTCGCCTCGTGCTCGTTCAGCATCTTGAGCGCCACGGAGCGGATGTCGAATCAGTTAGCGATCTCGCTCGCCGACTAGATCGTGATAAGGGTGCGGTCAGTAAGGATCTCCGTCGACTCGCTGAACTCGATATTGTCGAGTACGAAGGCGGAGGAGACGGTGCCCCGAAACGCCCCGTTCTGAAACACGACCACGTCGTCATCGAGCCCGTCGTGTACTAACGGATAAACTCCGTACGCTCAATCTCCCTCCACACGGCGGACGAGACTTTTTCGCGACGATTTTCGTCGAGCCCGATCCCGACGAGTCTACGGAAGCCACGTCGAAGTCGCTCGGATCGACACAGAACACGGTGAACCACATTTCGACCGTCTGTACGAACCTGATCAGCGAAAAGACTGGCTTGGTCAGAGCTACACGTACGAAGACGCTCGACGAGACCTACTGTCGAATTGGAGGGAATACGCCAATCTGTTCTTTCAGAACCACTACAGCAACGAACGCTGATGGACAATTACTCTGAAAGTCGACTTAGACCATCTGCAGTCCGTCTATCCTACTATCAATATGGTTCGCAGACCTGCTCGATGCCCTCCTCGAGGTCGATCTCGGGTTCCCAGCCGGTCGCCTCGCGCATCTTGCTCGAGTCCGCACACGTGTCATGAACATAGACATCCTCGGGAATCGGGTTCTCGACGTACTCGGGGTCGATGTCGGTGCCGAGTTCCTCGTTGAGCATCCCGACGAGTTCGTTGAAGCTGTAGGCGTCGCCGGTGCCGAGGTTGTAGACGCCGGTGAGCTCGTGGTCGGCCGCGAGCTCGAGGCCGCGGACGATGTCGTCGACGTGGGTGAAGTCGCGGGTCTGGGTGCCGTCGCCGTAGAGGACCGGGGCGTCGCCGCTGGCGAGGTCATCGGCGAACTGGGCGATCACGTTGGCGTACTCGCCCTTGTGTTCCTCGGCGCCGCCGTAGCCCTGGTAGACCGAGAAGAAGCGCATCCCGGCGACGTCCATGTCGTAGTGGTTGGCGAAGTACTCGCCGTAGCGCTCGCGGGCCAGCTTGGAGGCCTCGTAGCCGGTGTTGACCGCGACCGGCATGTCCTCCGGGGAGGGCTCGGTCTGGCTCCCGTAGATCGAGGAGGTGGAGGCGTAGACGACGGTCTCACAGCCGTCCTGGCGGGCCTGATCGACAACGTTGACGAAGCCCTCGACGTTCACGCGGGCCCCCGTGGTGGGGTCTTCCTCGTGCATCGCGTACGACGAGAGCGCGGCGAGGTGGAAGACGACGTCGACGTCCGTCGGGAGGTCGTCCTCGAGGACGCTCCGGTTGCGGTAGTCGACGGCGGCCTCGAGGTTCTCGGGCGTCCCGAGGTACTCGTCGTCGATCGCGATGACGTCGTTCTCGTCGGCGAGCGCGTTCGCCAGATTGGAACCAATGAAGCCTGCCCCACCCGTGATGAGGATGCGCTGATTTTGCATGTCAGTACGACTGAGTCCCACCTACGAGAACGCTACGGTCTTCGGCGCGCCGCGAGGCGTGCCCGCGCGGCGATGTGCTACCGCTGTCGGGATCGGTTCGCCGGGTTCGCGACAAAAGAGACGGTCGGCGGGCGCTACCAGAGCTGTGCGCCGGGGGTCTCACAGGAATCGCAGATCACGGCCGTTTTGCCCTTATAGACGCCGCGCTCGAGCTCCCCGTCGTCGCAGAAGGTACAGCTCGTGCCCTCGAGTGAATCGACTACCGGATGTGTGGCGACGTTCGCGCCTACGGACTCTTGCATATCATCCTACACCTCGCAACTGTTCGTGTTAAATCCCCGGGTCACTACGCATAATTTCCGCTTACCTCCGACTATTTGTTTTATTCGCTCGTACTGTGATTCTAGAACACACCGTTCTTGACATACTCGCTCCGAATCGGTATCTTTCGACGTTAGAACTAGTTTGTTTTCAGGCTAGTAGCTCGAATACATTCAGATCGAGAGAGTCATCGAACGAGGACCGTTGGATCGCTCTTCTCCAGCGAGGGCCCGTACTCGGCCC
Source organism: Haloterrigena sp. KLK7 (assembly GCF_037914945.1). NCBI lineage: Archaea > Methanobacteriati > Methanobacteriota > Halobacteria > Halobacteriales > Natrialbaceae > Haloterrigena > Haloterrigena salinisoli. Next base: position 266,300 of record NZ_CP149787.1, on the reverse strand, counting down.
GTTGGAGCGCTCTACCGCGGTTACTACTCCCGCGTATTAGTCCTAGAAACGAGTATGCTACCGGTCACCTCTACTACCCTAGTCGTTTTTCATGGGATATGAATAGCTACTGTTAAGAGGCCGGTCCCGTATTAGACAGATCATGCGAGGGAACTGAGACGGACTTATCCATGGCTTCACAAACACACTCGGACGGTGCGGTTGCGGCGGAGCAGGCGTCGGAGGCAGAGCAGGTCCTCGAGCATCGCTCGGCGGACGAACTCTTGGTCGACCGCGACAGCGACGTCGTACCGGAGCTGTCGGTCGTGATGCCGACGCTGAACGAGGAAGAGGGGATCGAAACCTGTATCGGCTGGATCAAATCGGCGGTCGAGGAGCTGCAGGTGCCGACGGAGATCATCATCAGCGACAGTTCGACGGATCGCACGCCCGAGATCGCCCGCGAGATGGGCGCGATCGTCGTCGAACCTGACCAGCCGGGGTATGGCTACGCGTACCGCTACGCCTTCGAGCGCACCCGGGGTGAGTACATCGCGATGGGCGACGCCGACACGACCTACGACTTCAAGGACATCCCGCGCCTACTCCGTCACCTCGAGGAGACCGGCGCGGACATGGTGATGGGCAGTCGCCTCGAGGGCGAGATCAGACCCGGCGCGATGCCGACACTCCACCAGTATATCGGCAACCCGCTGCTGACGAAGTTCCTGAACCTGTTCTACCGGGCCGGCGTGAGCGACGCCCACAGCGGCTTTCGCGTCTTCCGCCGACAGGCCCTCGAGACGATGGACCTCGAGACGACCGGGATGGAGTTCGCCTCGGAGATGATCATGGAGGCCGGCGCGAAGGACCTCGTGATCGAGGAGACGCCGATCATCTACCACGAGCGCGAGGGCGAGGAGACCCTCGAGAGCTTCCGCGACGGCTGGCGCCACGTCCGGTTCATGCTCGTGAACGCGCCGGGCTACCTGTTCTCGGCGCCCGGCCTGCTGATGAGCCTGCTCGGGATGGCCGTGATGGGGATCGCGTACTCCGGCGCGTCGCTCGGCGACGTGTCGCTCGGGCTCCACTCGATGATCGCCGGCAGCCTGCTGACGATCGTCGGCTACCAGGTCGCCAGCCTGGGCGTGTTCGCCGCGGTGACGAGCGACCCGATCCAGAAGCCCGAGGACCCGATCACGGAACGGGTGACACAGTCGCTGTCGCTCGAGCACGGCGCGACGGCCGGCCTCCTGGTGTTCGGCGCGGGCGGCCTGTACGCCGCGAGTCTGGTCGCCCAGTGGGTCTCGAACGGGTTCACGGCGCTCGAGTTCACGATGGGGGCGCTGGTCGCCTTTACCGCGATCGTCATCGGTCTCCAGACCGTGTTCTCGTCGTTCTTCCTGAGCTCGGTCGACCGATAGCGCGCAATCGCGGCGGGCGCTGACTTTTTCACGTCGGTTGTGGTGTACACTGAGTCGGTATGTCGTTCAGCCCGCCAGCACGGCTGCATCGTCGACACAGTCGGGCGAGGGGCGTGAGTCCGCGCGGCACGTCGCCTCGCAGTCAGGGGGAGCGTTCGGACAGCGTTGGTCAGCAGGCCCGGGGTTCGAATCCTCGCATACCCACTGCCGGTGGTGGATGACTGTGTGAGGGCTACTCGAGGGAGGCAGACGGTTATTTGCACCACTAGTAGGATACTTACGCCACTAGTAGGACATTCAAACCACTAGTAGGATACTCGCACCACTAGTAGGTGTGTTCGATCCGGCGATTCGTCGCATCCGGGTCGGGCCGACCGAGGACTCTCGACCGCTGTCGCTTCGGGCGCGTTCCGCTCCGTCCCGGCAGCGAGTGAGTGGTCTCGCACGTACTCCCGACCGAAGGGATGCTTCAGGAGTCCCCAGTAGCACATTGTCCGTTCCGTCCGGACCAGTACTCGGTTGCGACCGGGCATGGCTCTCCGCGGCCGCGGACGGGATTGATCCGTTCGCAGCGGTTGGGCCGCGTCTCGAGCCGTGAGTCGTGGCGGGGCTCGACGGGCAGAATGGCAGTTCCGATGCCAGAGCCGCGGGCCAGCAGGGCCGTCTCACGATCGGTGCTCGCTCGCGTCTTCGCGCGTGACAGCTCTAGTCCCAGCGCGTCGGCGGTCGGGCGATCACTCCTGCAGCTCGGACTCCGCACACAGTTCCCGTGTCGCCTCGCGGACCGCCCGATCGCTCTCGTGGGTCGGTTCCCACCCGAGGGCGTCGAGTTTCTCGATCGAGAGGCGCATTTTCGGCACGTCGCCGGTCCAGCCGCGATCGCCGCCGGTGTACTCGTACGCGGGCTCGAGCCCGAGCTCCTCGCTGACGATGTCGGCGATGCGCGTTACGGATGTCGTCGTCCGTGTCCCGAGGTTGTAGGTCGCCAGCGGGCCCTCAGCGTGGTCACAGACGTGCAGCATCGCGTCGATGCAGTCGTCGATATGCATATAGGACTTCTCCTGGCGGCCGTCGCCGAGGATGGTGAGCGTCTCGGGGTCGGCCCGGAGCTTCTCGATGAAATCGGGGATGACGGCGCCGCGCAGCCGGGCGCCGACGATGTTCGCAAAGCGGAACGTGCGGACGGTCAGGTCGTGGGAGTGGGCGTAGGTCGAACAGAGCCCCTCATCGGCGAGTTTGCTCGCCCCGTAGACGCTGATCGGCTCGAGGGGGGCGTAATCCTCGGGCGTCGGCCGCGGTGCCTCGCCGTAGACCGTCGACGTCGACGTATAGGCGAGGTCCGTGACGCCGGCGTCCGCCATCGCCTCGAGGACATTATAAGTCATCTGTGTGTTCGCCGCGAACTGTGCTCGCGGACTGTCGGTATTGACGGCTTTCGAGGCCGCGAGATGAAAGACGCGATCGATATCGCTCGTGAGAACGCCTTCGAGGGCGTCGGCGTCGGTGAGGTCCCGTTCGACGAACGTCGCGCTCTCGGGGACCCACTCCGCGCGGCCGTTCAAACAGTTATCGACGACCGTAACGTCGTTGTCGGCCTCGAGGAGGCGCTCGGTCAGATGCGAGCCGATGAAGCCCGCGCCACCGGTGACGAGAATCCGTTCGTTGTCCATACGTTTCCAGGGAAGACGGGGACGGTAAACGGTTCGATTTCGTGGCAGGTCTCGCGCCGTCGCGGCTCTACTCGGGCGGTGGACAGTAGGTCCCGCGGCCGATGGGCGCACAGTGGCGCCCGGCTTGGCTAGCGGTTCCAAGCGGGCTGGGGCCCAGCCCCGTGGCCCACGGCTGGGTCAGCCGCGTCGCTCTGCCGGATCCGAGTCGCGGACGAAGTGGAGATAATCGTCGAGCGCGAGTGCGAACGGCTGCTCTGGCGGCAGCGGTTCCCACGTGTACTGGTAGGTGAGCCCGCGTTCGTCACCCTCGCCGGTGACGGTATGCGTCCACTGATCGCGTGGGTCGTCGACGGTGACCGCAAAGAAATGGCGGATGTAGTGCTTCGGGGGCTTGAGCGAGCGTGTCCAGACGTCTGTCGTCAGATGCGAGACCGTCTGCAGGGTCTCGAGGCCGCTCTCTTCTTCGATTTCTCGTGTCACGGCATCACGTGGTGTCTCGCCGCGTTCGAGGGTCCCTTCGGAATCTGCAGACCCTCATACTCCGGGCCCTCGAACACCAGGAGCTCCGCGGGCGCGCGCGTAATGTATGCACACGCCTTCTGAACATACGTTCCCGGGCTCTGCCCGTCCTGTGCAGTCTCGGCTAGGTGTTGCCAGTCCCTCTGTGACATAGTCCCACGCGATCGTTGTGACCGTCCCGCTAGTAATATATTAGATGTAGTTAATCTTTGGTAGGAGCGACTCCGGTGGGCGGTTAGCGGCGCGCCGATGCAGCCCGCGCCACCCGGGACGAGACCTACCGCGAAATCGAATCGGTTCCCGGCTCCGCCGCCCCTGCGAACGGAGTCTCGTCCCGCCGCGTCCCACTACTAGTGCATACTAGTGGCGACTCCGGCCGCGATGATCAGCTGTATCGCGGCCGAGGGGTCTCTGGTCGCGATTGTGTTTCAGTGGGTTACCGGCCGGACGGCGGGTCGGCGAGCGTCAGCTCCGGGCCGATGAGCGCTGACTGTACCTCGGCCTCGCGGAGTTCGGCGCCCGTCCCGATGACCGCTCGCTCGACCGTTCCGCCGGTGATCTCGGCGTCGGGGAAGACGACGCAGTCCCGGAGGGTCGCGTCGGTAATGTGGGCGCCCTCCATCACGTGGACGTTCGCCCCGATCGTCGTCCCCTCGAGCGATGCGTCGGGATGGATCGCGCGGTCGCCGTCGAGTTGCCAGGCGACGGCATCGAGGTAGCTTTCGGGCGTCCCGATATCGAACCAGGCGCCGTCGAACGTGAACGCGTCGACGCGCTCCCGGGTGACGAGCCACTGGACGAACCAGCCCGGCTCGTCGGGGTTGTTCTCCCCGGCCAGATACGTCTCGAGCAGGTCGAGGTCGTCGGCGCGGAACCCGTAGCAGGCGACCGACACGAGCGTGCTCGGCGGGTCGTCGGGTTTCTCCTCGAAGGCAACGATCTCGCGGCCGTCGGCGTCGAGCTCGAGGACGCCGTAGGACGTCGCGCGGTCGTAATCCCCGACGTCGTAGGCGGCGAGCGTCGGCGTTGCTTGCTGGTGGAAGCAGTCGATGAACTCGCTGACGTCGAAGCTGAGGAGGTTGTCACCCGCGATCACGATCGTGTCGTCCGTGAGATCTTCGCGGTCGACGAGCTGGGCGAGCGCGCTGATAACGCCGAACTTCTCGTCCTCGTCGGTCGTATCTTCGATCGAGAGTTGGGGTTTCTGGTAGTCGTGGGCTTCGAGATGGGCCTCGAACGCGTCCGCGAAGCGTTCGTTCGTCGAGACGTACACGTCGTCGATTCGGGCGTCGGACTCGAGGTCCTCGAGCACGCCGTCGATCACGGTCGTGTCGCCGACCGGGAGGAACATCTTCGGGCGTTGTCGTGTAATCGGCCAGAGTCGCGTGGCATAGCCGCCGGCTAGTACGATTGCGTCCATAAGTTGTGCATTCTCCCTCGTCTAAAAGGAATTTCCTATTTGGGATATGTTGCTTTACGGAGGGCTTCCTAGTACCGCTTTCGCAGTGACTCGTTGGTGGCTTCTCGTTGTATCGATTGCAAAACGTTACTAACCGGTAGGCGGATAACTCATTCGTATGAAAGCAGTCGTACTCGCGGCGGGCGAAGGAACGCGGCTTCGACCGCTCACCGAGGACAAACCCAAGGGAATGGTCGAGGTCGACGACAAACCGATTCTCACCCACTGTTTCGATCAACTAGTGTCGCTGGGCGCCGACGAGCTGATCGTCGTCGTCGGCTACCTCAAGGAGAAGATCATCGACCACTACGGCGACGAATACGAGGGCGTCCCGATCACGTACAGTCACCAGCGCGAGCAGCAGGGGCTGGCCCACGCGCTGCTGACCGTCGAGGAGCACATCGACGACGACTTCATGCTGATTCTGGGCGACAACGTTTTTCAGGCGAACCTTGAGGACGTCGTGCGGCGCCAGCAGGAGGATCGCGCCGACGCTGCGTTCCTGGTCGAGGAAGTCCCCTGGGACGAGGCCGACCGGTACGGGGTCTGCGATACCAACAAGTTCGGCGAGATCACGGACGTCGTCGAGAAGCCCGACGACCCGCCGTCGAATCTCGTGATGACCGGGTTCTATACCTTTACGCCCGCGATCTTCCACGCGTGTCATCTGGTGCAGCCGTCCAATCGCGGCGAGTACGAGATCAGTGAGGCGATCGACCTGCTGATTCAGAGCGGGCGAACTATTGATGCGATCGGACTCGAGGGATGGCGGATCGACGTCGGCTATCCGGAGGATCGAGACGAAGCTGAAGAGCGTCTTCAAAAGGAAAGTCCGAGACCTTAGACATCTAATATTATCGGGTAGGAGATAAATATGGGGTATCAAGACCAAACAATAAAGTAACATCACTCGAATAGCAATCCTATGTATTCCCCGAAGGAAATACTCGTTGGGTTGAGGAACCCTTCTCTTATCCCAAAGGAAATTGATTATCAAGTACGGAAGCGGACTCCTCACGATTTTGGCATTCAAGGTAGTTACCAAACTGGTAATATTGGTGACCGCGCATTAGGAAAACAATTTAAAAAGCAACTTGAGAAAGGAGGACATAGTGCTAGGATATTCGACAGGCACACTGAAACTAGTAATACACCTAACAGAGTACTCGGTGGCGGTGGTGTTTTACATGATTGGTATGGGACAGAACATTTAAAAAAGCGTCTCACTTATGTAAGCAGCGGTAAAAATGGATTTATTATTGGGGTAGGCGCACCTGGGTTTCAATCAGCTGATGCTCAGAACCTAATTTCTCAAATATTACCTAAACTAGATTTGATCACTGTTCGTGATAAATGGTCAAAACGCAATATTGAATCGGTCTGTGATGTCGAAGTGTCGGTAACTGCTTGCCCAGCATTCCTTTACGACGATCCAAGAATGGAAACAAATGGACGGACTGGTGTGAATTTCCGACCTTACTTCAGTCAGGAGGATAAGCCAGATAGTGTATTAAAATATTACTTTGGTTATGATGATTTAGATAATGCAAGAGAATCATATATGAGAAATATAAAAGACATATGTGATAAAATAGAAGATCCGATTTTTATTCCGTTCCACTCAATTGATGAAAAATTCGCTAGGGAGCATCTTGACATTCCTGTTCTAGAATACACGTTCTCTGTTGAAGAGACTCTGAAGCGTGTCAGTCAAATGGAAAAGATGGTGACAATGCGTTATCACTCTCTTATATTTGCAGCTATTTGTGGGAAACCAGTCTTACCTTTAGCCTACGAACCGAAAGTAGAGGCCGTTGCTGAGCGTCTAGAAGTTCCATGGTATAGACCCCACAAAGAAATTCCCCTCCAATTTTCTCAAGTATCTAATGTGAGCTCGCTCCAATCACTAGCGAAAGATAATTTCAATAGATTAGATGAACTATTATAGGTTGGATCTCATTGACTAGACGTGCAAATTAGACATATATTTAAGTTTTGATGATTATTAACGAATAGAGTTATACTAAGAATTAGTGCTATTGCTATAACTGCTGAAATCTCTTGAGGATCACCTATGCATTCGGTAACAGTCATCTAGTTGCATCAAATAACCTAAGAGCGGGGTGAATAAGAGATATTAAATTGAATATGCAAATTAAATTATGAATAGTTTATTTTCTTATAGATGAAAACACTTTAACTAAATCATCAACAGAATTTGAAATATCGAATTGAGTTTGAACGGTTTTTCGACCGTTTGCTGCGAGTTCTTGTCGTCGATCAGGATTATCTAATAGTTCTGTAATTGCATTAGTTAAGGCCGGTGTATTGTTCGGTTTGACAAGCAAACCATCATGCCCATCAGTGATCAATTCAGGTATTGCCGAAATTGTCGTGGAGATGCACGCTGTTTTAGTTGCCATTGCTTCCTTTAAGGCTACAGGTGCGACATCCCGATCTCCATTTGAGGCAATAATACATGGAAGAATGAAGAGTTCAGCCTCATGTAATTCTTCTTGAAGCTTGTCATCGGGAACATGTCCTAAGAACTCAACATGTTCCTCTATACCTTTTTGTTTAACTCTATCTATAAGAGAATCTTTCTGCTCTCCAGTACCGATAATGTGATACTCTACATCATACCCGCGTTTAATGAGGTTCGCAACTGCATCAATTGAATACTTATAACCTTTCTTCTCCACAAGACGTCCAATAGTTAAAAGCCGACCAGATATACATCCTTCACTCGGCTCGAATTTTTTTACGTCTGTCGTTGCTGGGACTACTGACATATCCGTGTCAATACCAATTTCCTTTCGGAGGTACTGTTTGTTATATTCAGACGGGACAATCATATGGTCAAAGCGTGAGCACACCTGTTTTAACCGCCGGAGATTAGGTGGTGAAAATATCTCATGGGCGTGTGCAGTTACAGTACATGGAATATTATAATATGCTGCAGCATACGTAACTGCAAAGCGGTTAGGAGTGACAAAGTGACCATGTATCAAATCTACACCTCCTTCTCTTTCAATTGCCTCAATAATTTGCCTTCCAAGATGAAGATAATATGCATGATGTAGGGGTTCCTCAATGAACAGAGCACGTCGGAGTACGCTTGGATGTAATATCTTCTTAGAGATCAAGTCAGGAAAATCCTGGAGGGATGGTTTGTACTTATAGTAAACAGTAATGTTCATCTCTTGGAGTTCTGTATGTTTAATTTCTTCCTCTGATTTTGACATTGCGAATACAGACACATCATGCCCTCTATCATGGAGTTCTTTGATTTCGTTAATCACAAAACTTTCCGAGAGTTTGGGAAAGGCGTTAACAACATAGAGGAGTTTCATACCTTCACTTCGGAACGGTCGTATATATTAGTTGGCAACTATCTTCTGTATTGTGCCATCATCAACTTAGAATCCCTTTCAACAATTACACATATAATCTATCTATTATTTAGTCAGGAGAGAATATGATTATCGACGGTACTGTCTATTTCTGCACCTCCGTAACTGGCACTTTTCCGTTAAGAGCTTGATGCGGTCTATGATGGTTATAGAAATGTGCGAACTGTTCAAGGCACTTTCGGACGCTCGCCCGACTGCCTACCCATGAATTATGGAAGCAGTTGATTCGCATTTTGAGGGTGTGAAACCACTTTTCGAGGAGGTTTCGTTTGGTATAGTTGACCCGGCCGCTCAGTCGACTCGGAAGAAAGCAGTTCGATGGTCAAATTGATCAACAAGAAACTCAGTCTCGGAGAGATTGTGTTTCTCGCGGAGCTTCTGCAGAAACGCAGCCGCCGGATCAGTACTATGTCGACTAAACAACGCAACGTCGAGAATCAACTTCTCCTCGAGGTCTATTGCAGTATACAGCCAAGACCACTCGCCGTTAGTCTTGACAGCGGTTTCGTCGACAACGACCCGCGACGGCGTCGCCGTCCGCTCGTTCTTCCAAGATTCTTCTAAATCCGCCGCGTAACTATCGCTGAGCAGGCCTGCGAGTATCAATCCAACTTAACTTCGCGATCTACTCACTTCTCAAATTGACTCAACTAGACACTGCTCTTTTGTATATTCTTCTCGATATTATTATACCCGGCCTGCCGAATAAAGACGCAAGGATACTCAGGATAAGGATTGGGTCGAACTCTCGTTTATTGGTTAACGCCAAAAGGTAGTAGTAGACTGCAGAAGCCGACCAGATACGTTCGTCAAGTAATACTCGAGCCTTCGTCCGATACGTATCACTTAGCGCGTTTCGCCTCACAACAGCTGGAAACTCGTCGTATTCCCTCTGGTACTCATCCAGGATGGCCTCGAGTTCGGAGACATATTCCATCCCTCCGGATCGGCTATCGGTCGAATCTCCAATCCTAGTGAGAACCTCATCAACATAATCGAACTGCGTCCGTTTCGCGAGTTCGATTTTCATTCCAATATCGTCTGCGGCGCTACGATTTTGGAGTGGATAAACGCTCGACAACACCTCATCGGAGATCAATAAAGAGGACGTGATCGTCGTTGGCCAAAAAAACTGGAGCGCCAGCTCGAGCGATCGGCCTTGTTCAGACGGACGAGGTAGCCGTCGAGCGCCATCTCGATCGACTATCCCTCCGTAGGCGACACCAACGTCGGGCGATGACTCGATAACGGAGACTTGTTTTTCAATTTTGCTCGGGAATATCTCGTCATCGTCGTCAAGAAATTGGATATAGTCTCCACGTGCTGCCTCGTATCCGGTATTTCGGGCCGGATTTCCGCCCTGATTTTCCTCGTGTGGAATGTACTGTAGACTATCCTCCTCGTACTCTTCGACGACCGGTCGGGCGTGCGCTTCGCCCGAATCATCGACTACTATGACCTCAGTCCGATCGTGCGTTTGACGTAAAGAGCATTCGATAGCGTCTGTAAGTGACTCGTTCCGATAATAGGTTGGAATGATAATGGACACCAGAGCCTCATTCATACACATATACTAGTTATATACGCGTGAAAATAAATATATGGGTTTTAGATTAAGCGGGAGGCGTGTTTCCTCAAACTAGTTGAGCCCTTACCCCCTTTAGTTCCTATAATTCATGAACAGGAAATAGCACCCAATCAAATCAATTTAATTATGAAATTAAGTAGGGTTGTCAAGGATCGGTCTGATGACCAAATATTAATTAAGACGGGACTGCTATCGCCCAATATTAACAGCTAATCATGTATTCGATTGATGAAATAACCCATGCTGTCAAAAATCCATCAGCTGTTCAACATGAGCTGCTTCGACATACGCTCTTTCGACCACGGCCTGAAGGAGTAAACCTTCTAAATGAAGACTGGGACACTCTTATAATACTTGACGCATGCCGGTACGATATCTTCAAAGATTCGATTGGCCGAATGGATTTAACTGGAGAACTATCATCAAAACCATCACTAGGATCTGCCACGAAGGAATGGGTCAGAAATACATTTAAGGAGCGTGAAGAACACGATCTCGTGTATGTTACGGCAAACGGTTGGCTAAAATCTCTCCGTGAGGATATCAACTCATCTCTCTATGATTCGTATTGGCTTACCGGCGAAGAATACCGAAATTCGGCTGGGACAGTTGATCCTGAAGATGTAACAGATGTGGCGATCGAAGCACATAATGAAAATCCGAATAAAAGGCTCATCATCCACTACGTCCAGCCCCATGCGCCATATATTCAAAGCGGCCGTGAGTATTTCGAAGAAATGCCTGGCCTCACTGTCAATGAGTTCGTTCAACTCCCAGAGGTAACAAATGACCTATTGAGACGGGCATACAGAGAAACACTCGATTCTGTTCTCGAGGAAGTGCGTCGCCTTCTGAATACAATAGATGGTAAAAGCGTTATATCCGCAGATCACGGGGAGATGCTCGGAGAGCGGAAACCTCCCTTCTGGATGAGAGAATATGGGCACCCTCTTGGCGTATATTATGATGAATTAGTAACCGTCCCTTGGTTTGAGGTCACTCACGAACAGCGACGAACGATAATCTCCGAGGAGCCAAAGGAAACCCGAAGCGCTGATGATGAGGAGCTGATGGAGCATTTAGATGCACTCGGGTACGGGGATCATACCTAAATTACCCCTGCCAGATAGAGTAGCCACTGTTGGTGTATATCTTATTTGCTGTTGGATCATCATGAAGTCTGTCGACATTTTCTTCAGTGTAATATGTGAGATAGGGGTAGCGATTCGTCGGTTCTTGTTTATACCATTCAGTGTCACGTTCTTTTGTAATTAAGTAATATTCCTCTCTCTCCAGACTTTCCGAAACAGTCCTATTTTTGTCATATCCCAAAAACTTCGGTAGCTCTGAATTCGTTCCACCGAATGCACGATTTTCCCACGAAGAGACCTCGTGCAATCCTTCCAAATAGAGAGAAATCCGTCTCGGCATTGAATCTGAATAGGTCGTCGTCTCCTCAACCCGGTATTCCAGATGATGCTCGGACCCAACAAATTCTTGCTCCGAAATATGTTGGGGTTCATAATATATTGTGAACGGTGCCCATACTACGCAAAGAACGAGGATGAGAACCATCACGGAACGGAGCACAACTCCTCGACGGCCTTCGGAATGGTCGGTTGTCCACCAGAGTGCGAACCCAAATAGAACGATCGCTGCCGCAATTGTGATCTGATTCGGTCGGTAAACTTCTGTATTTACCACCAAATCAAAGGTGAGGGTTGATACTGCTACCATAATCCCAATAGAGTATACAGAAAGAATGATAATTTCCCCAACTGTCGCCTCCCTTAATATCACTCGGCGTAGGATCACTACCGCGACGGCAGCCCCGATGGCGAGGATAACCAATCCTGGTCCCCACTGTTCTATAATCCACCTCTGAATGATTTGCCATATCGTGTAACCCGATTCTGCTGCTCTTTCAGCCTGAGAACCTGCTTCGGTTGTTTCGGAATAGAAAGATGCTACTGTCCTAAAAAGAAATCCTTGGAATGTTGATTTGATCAAATACCACATCGGATAAGCGACGATAAGTGGAGAAAGAATCAACACCTCCATCGGCTGTTGATACTCCTCTTCGAATCCCCATCGTCCGGCAAGTCGCTGGGTAACTATAATTGTAGCGACTACAAGCATGGCAACTAAGCCGGACATCGGATGTCCGATCCCAATACCAAAGGAGAGGAGGAGTATCCCCATTCCAATATATGAGCGTTGTGAACTTCGGACCTCTGACCTATGAATTGACAACATTAATACTAATAGGGGTATTAATGCGAAGTACGCTACCCACGGCATGAGATGGTGGGCATATTTCCAGTAAAAGATCGGGACGGCTGCTACTCCAACAAACAATGCGATACGTTTGCTCGAATATCGGCGGACGAGAAGCACGATACCGGCTAGCAAGAGGGGATAATAGAGGAGAGAGAGAACAGGACCAAATCGGTCAACAGGAAGACCTGTAATGAAATGCAACTGAGCAAGTGTTGTATGAAGGAGTGGATAGATGTTCTCGGAGCTAATTGTGCCCGTTTCTGCAATAGCTATACCTTGTCCGAAGTGCAAAAGAAGATCTTCTCCTGGAGCTGACCAGAACCGCAATCCGAGCAACTCAGCATAGAACCAGAAGACTCCAATCAAGCAACCAACAATCGAAATTCCGTGGATCTGAAGTCGTCTAGTGTGGTTTTTAACTCCTAAATAGAGAATAAGTGTACCGATCGCTAATCCGAGAGAGAACACAACCCACACCCAGACAGGGAGCGCATTATATATGCTGTTATAATACCTAGTTGCTGATGTTTGTAGAAGTGAGATAGTATAGATGGCGAAGCAAATATATCCCGCAATAGCAAACTTCTTCTTCATCAGTGGTTGTATATGGTTTCGGTGAGTTTCTCCACGTGATTCTTTATTGTATGTTTTTCCGCCCAGCTTATTGCGCTTTCCCGGACTTCCTTATTAGACTGAAACACTACTTTACGAATTGTCTTGATCAATTCATTTGAATCTCCTGGTGTGAATAACCACCCCGTCTTGCCTTCGTTCACTAGTTCAGGAATGCCACCAATGTCGCTTCCGATAACAGGAAGTCCAACTCGAAAGCTCTCGTAGATGGTTAGAGGAGAGTTCTCCATCCAGATAGAGGGAATTACTGCAGCGGATACTCGCTGACGTAGGGTATCGAGCTCGTCGTCGTCTATATACCCATGGTATACTATGTTCTCGTGTTCCCTAGACTTCTCTTTCGCCACCTCGTCGTATGGACCCGTTCCACAGATGTGAAAGGTCACCTCTGGTAGCTCAGTGGCCGCCTCGTACAGTGTATCAAGCCCTTTTGCCTTCAAATGTTTTCCAACGTAGAGAACAGACGGCTCTTGTGAACGTTCCGGAACGGTATCAACTGGTGCTTCGACACCTAATTGTAACCGTTGCTGCTCGGCCTCACTAAAGTATCCATGTTGGTTATGGATCTCAATTACGTGGTTACTAGGACCTGTGACAATATCTGGTGTTCCAAACGTGGATTGTTTGAGTTTCTTGAACCCTTTGCAGGGGAGAGGTGGATCGTTACAAACTTGCAACTCGTCATCGGGAGCTGTCCTGTCACGGAGCAAGTTACTTTTTGGACATATGAGGCTGTAGTCGTGAAGCGTGTGGACATGGAGACTTCGATGCTTTTGTATTGGCTTTCCAATTGCTGTCGATATTCCCATCAGATTGTTTGTGTGAACGATATCCGGATCGATTTCTTTGAGTAGCTTTCGAACGACCGATCTCGAATGTAGATTGACGGTATCTAACTGATGCCAGATTCCTTTCGCCACTGGATTCGACCCCGTTCCGTTTCCTCGATAGGAGATATTTGCTGGGTAAAAGTAGTATACATTTATTCCCTCAAATTTAGCGTGTTCCGCCTTCAAAGACCCGTCGAAGGGTTTTGCCGCAATAACCGAAACATCGTGTCCTTCAGATACCAGTTCCTTCGCGATCCTAAATACATAGTTTTCTGCCCCACCGAACTCATGTGGCGGGAAAAAAGCGTTGATCAAACAGATTGAGGCCATATGCATTTATATGAGTCATGGGTGCGATATATCTTTTGCAACACTCCTTTAGTAGGTATCATTCAGACATCTCGATTTGTGAAATCATATAAATGAGGGGTGAGATATAGAATCTATCCTATATATTAATTTTGAATATTTGTTCTAGCAATTTCAAGTAGCTTTCCTACTACTATTTCGATTTAAAGGTGTTGTAACCTCGCTCACGAAAAGTCTCTGCAATCCAATGTGCGTAATTCTCTGCTTCATCAAATTAACCGAGTAGAGATACCTGCATTTATTAAAGGAATTTTTTACTATTGTACTGCTAAGGACTTCATAGAGACCCTGAGTGTTCCCAGAAGCCAATATCTAACATAAGGAAGATTTAATGCGTGCCTCCAGTCAGAATATAGTAAGAGGACAATATCGGCCAATACAATGAAAATCGTACTTGCATCGCATTATTTTCACCCGCATATTGGCGGTATTGAGTCGGTAGTTGAGTCACATGCCACGCGACTTAGTTCTCGAGGCCATGACGTTACGGTACTCAGCAGTGATATTGGAGCCAGCCAGATGGACGTCGACCGTGACGGATACCGGATCATGCGGTACAAGGCATGGAATCCTGCGGAGCAGTTCGGTATCCCGTATCCGATTCCCTATCCACCAAGTGTGAGTAAAGCCATTGACAGGGTCTTCGCAGAAGACGTCGATGTGCTCCACGTACATGGAATGAATTATCTGACAACGTCGATGGTGCTTCGATACGCTCCCTCATCGATCCCGGTACTGCTGCATCAACATACCCCGTACGTTGATTATCCACTTCCGATTCGAGCAGTTGAATATCTTAATGACCGGCTCATCGGTGGATGGAATCTCCGCCGAGTTGACCATGTGTTCTGTGTCAGTGCAGACATTGAAGAATATGTTACTCAGATTGATAACAAGGCGAGCACAGAGCTCATGGTCAATGGGATAGATACAGAATCATACCAACCACGGGACTGTGATAAACACGATGTTTTCAACTGTGGGAGGGACGATCTCGTATTCTTCACCCTGTCTCGTATGTCCCAAAAGAAGGGTGTGGATACATTATTAGAAGCAGTGAAGAAACTCAACCAGAGGGAGATCAATGTACACGTTGCTATAGCGGGTGATGGGCCAATGAAGGACGAAGTCGATGTCGCTAGCCAGAGACATTCAAATCTGGAAGTGATGGGGACACTCACTGACGACGAGGTCAGGCGATGCTACGCTGCTGCGGATGTATTCTTATTTACCTCGAAGAGTGGAGAGGCATTCCCGACGCTGACAATAATGGAGGCATATGCTTCCGGAACGCCGGTGATCGCCTCTAAGCTTTCTGAGGGTGCCCCTGGAGTGACTGACGGTGAAAACTCTATACTCATAGAGCCAGGCGACGCTGATGAGTTAGTCGAGGCGATGATTAGCTGTGTGAATGATTCGAAGAGAGTCGCAACAATGAGCGAGAACGCACGCGAGAGTGCAGAACGGAATTTCGCGATCGAGTCTCGAATCGATCGATTAGAAGAGTGCTATCAATTAGTTTCCGTAGCGGCTGAGAGAAAGAGTTCTTCAAGTTGATCAGTAGATTTTTCCCAAGTGTGTTTCTCTGCCCATTCTCGAGCGTTCTCACCGATCTCTTCCCTCAGTTGGGTATCCTCTAAAAGTTGATGTACTGACCTTGCAAATTCGTTTGGATCGGAGCCATCCACTAGTAGTCCTGTTTCTTTGTGGCGAATAGAGTCACGGAGACCACTTACCTTGCTCCCGACTGCAGGTGTACCACAGGCATTTGCTTCTAATACCGCAATCCCCCACCCTTCCACTCGACTAGGGGCGATAAACACCCATGCAGACTGAAGAAGATCTATTTTTTTGTCTAAGGATACGAATCCGTGATAATGCGCATCGTTCGCTGATGAGCAATATTCGGCGATGCTATCCTTCACTGGGCCCTCTCGACCAGCGACATCAAGGCGAATAGAAGTATCACTTATCTCTTGTATCATCTCATGGATTTCGGGAATTCGGTCCACACCTTTGTACCGCTCAAGTCCACCGATATACACTATACGAGGGGTAGAGGACTCTGTTCCGGGACGATATTGATCCACGTCGAGACCATTTCGTATCTCGTAAACAGTCTCCGGACTGTGTCCTCGGTTCACTAGTTCTTCCGTCGTGCTCGGACTAACGCTTACAGTTAAATTCCGGCGTTCACGGAACACGCCGAGTGACTGTGAAACGTACCCCAGGACGTTCTGGGGGAACGGATGTGTATCGAAGAACGAGTCAATCGCGATATGATGGAAGATAGAGACTCGCGGTTTGCGAGTAATAACGGGCCACGGTAGTGGCGTATTCACAGTATAGACGATGTCGGGAGATAACTTGTATAGATACCAGTAGAAGTACAACGAGACAGTCAGGTACGAAAGCACAACGTCCCACGGTGCAGGAACCTTCTCGTCGAATCCGACCCGGTGGATGCGTACAGAGCCGTCGAGTTCCGCCCGCGATCGACCCTCATCGGAGCCGGTCAAAAGGTGAACCTCGTGGCCACGCTGGGCAAGACCTTTCATCGTTTCCTCCAGGTTTAGCTCGGAGCCACCGGCCTGTGAGTGATGCCAGCTCCGCTTGTTCAGAGCTAGAACCCGTAGAGGTGGACCTGATTCATCCTCGGTTGAAGACCTTTTTTCGACCACGTTAGATAGGATATCTCGTCAATTCGGATATACCCTTCGAGAACAAAGAATTACGAAACAGCGCAGTTTTAAGAGTTGTGAACGAAATGACTTCACATCTATGACCAACGGGAAGAAAAATATCGTTCTCGTCGTAATGGATACCGCGCGTGAGATCGATACAACCTATGCTCGAAATGCGGTTGACAATTCGTGTTTAGAGGAGTTAGCTACGACGGGAGCGGAGTACAACCATGCGTTCGCAAATGCTCCATGGACACTCCCGTCTCACACGTCGATGTTCACAGGTACATACACATCCAAACATGGGACACACGCAGGTAGCAAGTTCTATGATGGACAGTTCCCGACTATTGCCGATCTACTCTCCGACGACGGATATCAGACTGTCGGTTTCACCAATAACGCGTGGGTGACAGACGAATTTGGGCTAGCTAGTGGATTCGAGAACATGAGCAAAGTGTGGCAGTATATACAATCAGACACAGACTTTGGCAAGATCAAACTTACATCGGAAGGTAGAGGGGGCCTGGTTAGAGAGGGTATCTCGGGGCTCGTTAGTGGTGATATCCTTGCGAATTTTGTTAATGCTGTCTATGGCCAGTTTTTCTACCGGCGAAATGACTACGGAGCGAAGCGAACGAATACACTAGTTGAGAATTGGATCAAGAATAGAGATCAAAGCTCGCCATTCTTTATGTTCATAAACTATCTTGAGCCCCACTTAGATTATCAGCCCCCAAAGAGACTCGTGGAGCAGTTCTTGCCAGAAGGGAGTACGTATCGCGAAGCGATGGCAGTTCCACAGAAACCGTGGGAATATACTGCGGGTGTCCTTGATATGTCCGACCACGATTTTGAACTACTACGAGCATTATATCGTGCGGAGATTGCATATCTCGACGAACAAATTGGAGAATTACGCTCGACACTTGAGCAACATGGCGAATGGGACGATACAGTACTCATAATTGTGGGTGATCATGGAGAAAACATCGGCGATCATGGCCTGATGGATCACCAATATTCGTTGCACGATACTCTTCTGCACGTGCCCCTCATCATTCACGGTGGACAATTCAATCAGGTAGGTGACTCAGACAGGTTGATTCAAACATTGGATCTCTTCCCGACGATTCTGGATATTGCAGGACACACGATTCCGGAGCACGCACAAGGAACTTCGTTCTATCCGAAGTCGTCCACAGCGCCGCGTAATGAGGCTATCGGAGAATATCTTGCACCACAACCGAGTATAGCAAGTCTGAGTAATCAGACAGATGTACCCGAAGAAGAACTTGAAGCATTTGGTCAATCCATTAGATCGATCAGGACCACAGAGTACAAACTGATCAGGAAATCTGGAGGGGAAATCTCGCTCTATAATGTCGAGGATGGCCCCGGTGAACAGACGGATATCTCGAGCGAAAAACCCGATATCAGAGACGAACTGGTCGAGCGCCTCGATGCATGGCTAGACTCTTTTGAACAGACTTCAGCAACGGGAAGAGACGAAGAGATGAGTGAGGGGACGAAGAAGAGATTGGAGGATTTGGGCTACATCTGAAACGCAGTGCGGTTGGCTTCTACCTCGGTCACGCTTCTCTGGGACCGAAGATGAACCGATAGAGTCCACGGCTCGTTTTCTTTACCCACCCGGCGTCGACTAGTCCGCGCACCGCTCGGTTTACGTACTGGCGCCAAATCTCGAGTGCATCCTCGAGGCGTTTTGAGTTCCCATAGCCCCATGGGCACCCTCTTCACGACCTTCTTTGAGGACGTCGAGGATCGCCTCCTGCCATTCATCAGATTCGAACACCCTGTCATCTGTCGTCGCGTAGGTACATAGCACATTTCGGACGACCACCAGTGTCTCAGAGGACGACGTGGTTCGTACATGTGCATCTCCACGCAGAAGACCCAGATGTCCTCCCGGTCAAAAAACGATGTGCCCGACGGCCTCCAGTTCGGTGGACAGTGGAACTACGGGTATGGCACGACGCGACTGAAAGCGACACAAGTAGTGGAATTAGACGATCTTGACCAGATCCGACTCAAAGACGCCGAGAAGCGCATCCTCGAACTCGTCACGCCCTTGGTATTGCGCTCAGAGTATCCCGAGACGAACGACGTTGGCGTGCTGTGGTGGTTTTGGCAAGCGTGAACTTCGGCATCGAGAGGAGCATGTCGTTGAGGGGTCGAGGACATATCAGTGTGAAACCATTGACCGCGGGCAAGTCGCCACGTACACGTGTGGTAGACCGGTCGAAACGGCGGAGAGCGCGATAACGCGCTTCGGGACGCACGCGAAATACGGATTCGGTGTGATAGCATCACTCTTCAGGAGATAAAATGACGTACCTATCAGTTTAGAAATGTCGAGCCAAAAACCGCCGAAACATAACATAGGGATATACATACTGTTGAAGCTAGCTGATCTGAACAATGCCCCAAATACAGCCATACTTCTTTTCAAGCCAACTCTGCATAGCGAACAACGGTAACGCGACAGTCATTCCTTACCGATTGTTCCGTTGTAGAAGACGATGCCCATTGCAACGAAAAATCCAGAGTGTGCAAAACGCAAGCACTGAATCATAAAACGTTGAGATGGAAATGAGTTTAACACTATATCACGGTGTCAATTGAATAGCTACTGTGCTGGCTATCGATATTACAAGTTCGGAGCGAGAGAGTGGAAAATTTGAGCCATTCCTATCTACTTTCATTATGATACATTTCAACATCTCCATTTGCGTATACTTTGTTATATTTCTGTTTCAATGCCTCTTGTAGATCCCACGTAAGTCTGTAGCCACCAAGGCTATACACCTCTACATTCGTTCGATACGCAAAATACCTGTAATCTTGATTTAGTAGAGTCGCATTGAATAGTTCACGGTCCTGAATCACACCTGGATCATAGGGCTGAGACACCGTTTTCATCTCGTACTCCCGCCCCTGACTGACAGCATGTTCAGGGTTTGATACGAAATCAGCGTAATATGGATCACTGTATGCTGGACCTTCAATATACTTGGCTTCCCAAGATTGACCTTCAACTTCACCCTCAGTTAATACTAGCCGCGTCCTATCTGGATGATCAGGAACGAGCCCAGCTGCACCGAACTGGGCAAGGAGCACGAGACAGAGTATACCGACTATAATTCCGCTTCTTGCAATCGTTCGCACCGATCGCGTACCAAATTGTTCTCGAAGGGCTATAAGATGCGGAGCAACGACAAGCGACACTGAAATCGCGAAGAATAGTTCTCCAAATAGAAGCGGGCGAAGGAATCCGCCGACAATTGGCGTCATAATCCCGAGTCCTACAAAGACGCCAAGAATCGCAGTCCCAGACAAAACCGTGACTAAGACATAGTCTGACCGCTCTGACTTATATAGCCGCCAACACAAGACAAGGCCACTAATAAACGCTGCTAAATAGAGCAGCAGTTCCATATGATGAAGAGCACGACCGATCAGGGAGGGAGTTGCTGGGACAGCATGAGTCGGATTACTACTACTTCCAATTCCTGTTTGTCCGGTTAGTAAGGCTATGACTGTACTCACACCGATCTCAAAAACTGATTGGAAGTAATCAGTGATAAACAGCCACTGGAGAGCCAACAGAGTGCTTGCAAAGCCGGCCAATCGCCACCCTCGTCGGTTGGTAACTGCGTCGTTCCGAACTACGGAGAGGTAACTAAATGTGATGAACAGAACCGCGACAAAGACTACCAATGGAAGTTTATGAGTGACTGCCATCGCGAAGCCAAGGACACCAAGCAAAACCAAGACGCGCTTGGACGAAGAGGATAGATAATGAATTGAGAGGAATATAGCGGCGGCGAAAAATGGCAGTGATAAGGTGTATGGTCGAGGAGTAGTGGCGAAGTGGATTGATCCGAACGCGAGGGTAGATAGGAGGGCTGCAAGTAGGGCTGCGCCCTGTCCAGAAAATCGAACACGTCGAGTGATGATGAATGTTACCAAGGGAATGATAGCACCAATAGCGATTGGAAAAATGATGAATGCATGACGGGGGGACGTTCCCAACAGTTCCGCGGCCATCGCGCCAAATGTAGTGAAGAGAGCAGCACTGTCATAGAATCCAATCGAGAGTTCGTCAATTGAACCCGTTTCTAGAATCCACTGTGTTTGGACAGCGTATGCTTGAGGATCGATATACATCAAGGAAGGAGGGAGAGCAAAGAGACCAGCCCGGTACGCAATCCCGAAAGCTACCACGAGAACGAGGGTAGGGACTACATGATGCTGTACCCTGTGGATCTTTGATACAATGAGGTATACTAAGACGAGAGCAGAAAGACCACCTGCAAGCGGCCAACTCGGCCAAAATTGGCTCGTATGGTGATAGCCAAGAACTGCAAGCGAGAAGATACCAGAAAGACCGACTATTGAAACTTTCACCCTACGCGAGACCGTCATAGTTTGTATAGATTGAAAATTCTCTGTCTACAAATAAGGTTTACGTCCTGTAGAGGCAAGCCCAGCTCCCCGGCTCGAAATCATCTGCAGTAATCGTTTTCCGCATCTGTTTAAGTATCGACTCAACTTGGTCTCGATTACCAGCCTCGAGTACGTACTCTAATTCATCGAGACCAGTCATCATAGTCTGTCGAAGGTCGTTCAACATCTCCCTAAGTGGCTGTCGGACTGCATGGTTCTGCTTCCATCAGTATGGAGCTTTTCCAACTCTTGATTTTGATGTTGCGGGACACACTGTCTGGTACCATCCATCCCCCTGTGTAGTCAAGCAGCTCATCCATTCGAGCAGAGAGACGAGTGATCGGACACAGTTTTCCGAGATATCCAGTTTTCGTGAGAAGAGGTGCGAAGTAAGTCTCCACTCCTTCAACACCGTAAGAATTCGAAGTGCATCGTCGCGTCCGATCTCAGCCAACTGCCATTCGACATGAGCCCCTTCGAGAAATCCGTGGCACGGCTCACAGACGGTTACGAGGTTAAGCCCAAGCGGGCATCTGACTTTGGTAGATACTTTCCGGGAACGATATGATGGGGTCTCCAACGAGGGTGGAGATTGCTCGTAATTCCCGTTGTGATCGCCACAGCGTTGGCATACATACTTGTCTCGCTCCTTTCCCAGTTGCGTGCTTTTCTCAGTCAGACTGCGCGAGGCTGGAGCGTCGGGCCTCGAGGGCCGTCCAAATGGCGGTAAAGACCCCACTAATCCCTCGTAGGCGTCCCTCTTGTCGCCGGTCAACGCGAACAGGATTTCGTTGGCCGCGCTGAACAGCGTCCGACACTCCTTGAGGTTGACGTACTCCACCGCAACGTCGTCATGGTAGGCGGCGAACGCCCGGCAGATCCGCCGTGTCGTCAGGGTCTTCCCCGTGCCGGGCGGCCCGTACACTGAGACTGTCGGCGGCAGATTGCATCCAGAGTCCGCCGCTTCCGAAGTGATCGATGACGTCGGATTCTTCATGTCACTGACGATTGACGACGTAACCGATACCCTTGAGCGCGCACTCTCCGGTGAACGACCGACTACGGAGCCGACGACTCGAGCCCAGCAATACGACTGGGACTCCGTCGCAGAGCAGGCGGAGCAGTGCTACCGGCGGGCGATTGACGGCAACTGGTAGGAGCTGCGTCTCCCGTCAGAGATTACCTATCTTCCTTGTTCAGGCCCGCCGAATCGTCGTTTTCGTTCATCGCAAATTCTTCGCGTTCCCCGCCGAGTGGCGTGTATCGTTCTTTCGTGTACTCGCGACCGTACGGATGGTCCAAGAGCCCCCAGTAGAGGAGCGCCCGGTGGAGTCGTAATCCTAGTCGCTTCCGGAGACTCATACGGCTACCTCGACAACCCTCCTAATACGGATGACGCCAACTATTATATCCAATAACTATACTCGACAGACGAAAACCCAGAGTCGAACACAGTTACCTGAACTCTCATCGAACGGATGACCTAGTTCGATGCTAGTACTAGTACTCTGTAACCGCTATCGATAGCTTCCCGATTAGACCACCGCAGGTGTGACTGAAAGGGGTGACGGGCTCGAGGTGCGAAACGACGTAAGCACCCGACTGGCCGCCAAACTCTGGGCGGCCAGAACCGACCCAACAGTCGGAGATGATTCCTTGACGGACGACTGCAAGTCCGTCAACGAGTACGTCACTGCCTCCGACCTGAAACACTGGATCCGCCGCCAGGAGGACAGTGTCAGCGAGACCTACGCAAAGAAGTTCGTCTCCCGCGCGATCGACGCGGCCCTCGAGCTCTCCAAACATCGGCTGGCGGTCCGCAAACACACCCCGTGCAAGAACGGTCTCAAATACCGAACGTATTCAGTTATGAGGACGGTTACCGATTAATATCGGCACTACTGAAATGGGTGAATAGCGAGGATAGCATCACTAGTGGATGACGGCTCGTCTATCAGTCCTCATATAGCAAAATAGTGACTTATCTGTCATCATTCGTAGAGACTGCCTCCTCGAAATCAGCTTCTGTAATCGTGTTTCGCATCCGTTCGAGCATCGACTCAACTTGGTCTCGATCACCAGCCTCGAGTGCGTACTCTAATTCATCGAGACTAGTCGTCATAGTCCGCTGAAGCTCGGTCAGCATCTCTTCGAGTGGCTGCCGGACTGCGTGCTTCTGCTTCCATCGAAATCGGGCTTTTCTAACTCTTGATTTTGATGTTGCAGGACACACTGTCCGATACCGTCCATCGCCCTGTGTAGTCAAGCAGTTCATCCGTTCGAGCAGAGAGACGAGCGATCGGATACGGTCTTCCGAAATATCCAATTTTCGTGAGAGATGGTGCGGAGTAAGTCTTCGCTCCTTCAACACCGTAAGAATTTGAAGTGCATCATCGCGTCCGATCTCAGCCAACTGCCATTCGACATGAGACCCTTCGAGAAATCCATGGCACGACTCACAGACGGTTACGAGGTTAAGCCCAACGCGGGCATCTGACTTTGGTAGATACTTCCCGGGAACGATATGGTGGGTCTCCAGCGAGAGTGGAGATTGCTCGTGATTCCCGTTGTGGTCGCCGCAGCGTTGGCATACATAATTGTCGCGCTCTTTAATCTCGGTTGCGCGATTTTTCCAGTCGGAGCTGCGCGAGGCTGGAGCGTCGAACTCAACAGGACTAGTATCTGTCTCTTGATCTTCGTCAAGAATATCCGACAGGTCCCACTGAGAACTCATGGCGGACGCCCCTCCGTAGGATTACTGTATGCTCGAACTGCCAATTCAGTGAGACAGAGTTGATGTGTCCGCGACGTTGGCAGTGCGATCGCTCCAAGGCGGCCACCCATTAGGACCTCTGTCGTGCCAAGCGTCGGCGACTTAATCGTGCTGGGCGTACAGCTATAACAGTACAGTCGGGGGACATTCCACTGTACTGATTCAGCGCAGCGATACGCATATGCGAACACGATATCCGTCTCGTGGAGGACTGCCCCACAGCCAATGCAGAGGGCGCCATTCGAGCGCGGCCCAATGGGGTGGCCGGCTAACACCGCCTCCAGGGTCGCGATGACCGTGGGCTCGTCATTGTGGGCGTCATCGATCGCCGACCGATGTCGACAAGCGTCGTTACTGGGCATCGGACCTCGCCTCCGGATGGCGCGTCGCGTTGAAGCACGCAAAACAGGGGAGTCGGTCCATAGTCGGACCGTCACACCAGTCGTGATCACACAGTTCGTCAACCGGGTCGCTTTCAGTGATGGGATCCGTAGCTAACATTGCTTCTCGAGCCTCTGAGAAGCGCGGTTCGGTGTGCCAGCACCGAGCCACTGTCTTTCCGTGACGCTTCGCGCTTCTCTAAAAGGATCTTCACCAGCCAGCACCATATAACTTTGCAAAGCAAAGTGGAAAGCAAATCGCAGACGAAGGTGCATTACGAAGGATATTCTACTATGGGGACGGACGTGAAGTATGGCCTAAGATATGGTCAATGAGCGATATGAACCGACTGAGAACGACGAGCTCGTCTTGAACGCGCTGAAACAAGGGCGTGAGAACAACGATCCGTGGGGCCGGGCCAATCCACGATGGTTGATGGACGAAACCGACCTTGAGAAAGGCAACGTCGAGTTTTCCCTCCGGAGTCTTCGCGATGCCGGCTGGATCAAACGTGTCTCACGCGGACTCTACGAATTCGTTGAGGATCCCCGCGACGCCTGAGACCACGGCGATCGCGGTCGGTCACGGTACGTGGACCCGCACCGCGTGCCACGCCCGCCGAGACTGTACTGCAACCCTCGTCGGCACCAGAATGGGATCAGCGTCGCTGCCAGCACCGCGTGGCTCGTGCTGCGTGCGCTCGACACTGAGGGGAGCACAACTGGCAGCGCCAAGGTCGGCACAGTGCACAACTCGAGGGACGGGAGACGCGAATTGGGCAGGATGGACGAGACGCGGCCAGACGGTATTGATGACCCCCACCCTCCGCTTACATTGGGTCGACCTCGTCACAGAGACTCGCTCGCTCTCGGCGAGTACCGCCGGGTGGTGTGCAAGGACCGCGACAGTCGCTGCGAGATTACCAAACGTCCGCCGCCGGACCGTTGCTGCCTTTTGTGCTCGCAATCGGTCGTCACCCTCTCTATCCGTGAGCACTTCGCGTTCGCGCTCAACCCGAGGTACGCACCAGTCAGACACCAGTCATTGCAGCGGGAACCCCGGTGTGCGCCACAGGTGGGACAGCGGTCCTCGAGAAAGCGGACCAACGCCTGAACGCGCAGCGGTGGCGGATCTGCCTCGAGGACCGCATGCCGGCGGCCCGGCTCACGCACGCGGTCCCAGGGATACGCGAACGCCCACACCACGCCCGCCTAGCCAGCCATCACACGGGGGACGGCCGACGCCGAGCCGAACGCCGGTATCCACAGCGGGCGGCCGGTGGCCCACACGGCTCGCGTCAGTGGGAGGGGTGGGACTGTTCGCTGGAAGCAGAGACGTCGTCAGCCTCAGCCGTGCGGGTCCCGCCCAGCGGCGTATACTGTGCTTTCGCCCGCGCGCGACCGCCCGGGTGGTGAAGGAGACCCCAGTAGAGCAGCGCGCGATGCAACCGGAGCCCCAGACGCTTTCGGCGGTCCATACAGCCGTATATGTTGTGTGGGCACAAGTAACACACCGGTGGCGACTGCTGGTGAGAACACCTCACGAAAATCACTAAATCATAGTTTGTTGTCATTTCCAGACGGGACGCTCTGGAGTACCAGTAGCCTCGTTGTCGGTTACCTGTCTAGTTGTACCTTGTGCAAAAACTCTCTGATCAGTTCAACCGGAATGTAGCCCGCTGTAACGTTTAAAGACAAGAACATCAGTAGTCCGAATGGTGGGAATACGAGTAGCGATACCAGCGGCGAGTAGCTGAAGGACGAGACAGTCATGTAGAACACAGCAAGGAATATCAGCTGAACCGCGATCAGTCTGACTACCCAGCGGAGGGAAACGATCCGAAGTGGGGATCGCTTCCAGAGCAAGGTGTTCCCTGCGAATATCGCGACATAAGAGACACCAGTCCCGATACCTGCACCGATGATGCCGTACTTAGGTATTAGGAGAACATTCAACACCAAGTTGATACACAATCCTGCGACGGTGATAGCTTCGGATTCCCGAACCCATCCCGTCGCGTGTAGCACCGGCGTTACGACTCGGGTGGTCCCCAAAAAGAACGTCCCGATGAGCAGGATTTGCAATGTTGTAGATGACGCGGAGTAGCTCGGTCCAAAGTAAACACTGAGAAACGAGTCTGCAAGGGTGAAGAGACCAATACCAAATAGTGATAATGCTAGAACGGCATATTTAAACCCTTCTTTTAGATTACTGTTTATTGTATCAATATCGCCGTTTGACCATAAGTGAGCCGTGTGCTGTAAGAATGCAGCCTGAATAACCGATGGGACGAACCAAATCATCTCCGCTGGAACGATAGCACTCTGATAGAGGGCAGCCGAGGTCTGACCCTGAAAGGACTCGACGAGAAGAAGATCTACCTTGTACAGCAA
The DNA here is from genome assembly GCF_037914945.1 of Haloterrigena sp. KLK7. Lineage (NCBI taxonomy): Archaea > Methanobacteriati > Methanobacteriota > Halobacteria > Halobacteriales > Natrialbaceae > Haloterrigena > Haloterrigena salinisoli. The sequence continues at coordinate 239,435 of NZ_CP149787.1, read as the reverse complement.
CATTGCGCTCACACCACCGATGAGCTGGTATCCGCCAAACGAGATGATTTCTCGACCATATTCGGAAACGTCATCCCTCGATGGCATCTCGATGGGGATAGACCTCCGCAAAACGAGCAATCCAAGGATACATAGGAGCACGAATGAAAATACGTACCCGGTAAATACACCGACCACATCATACCCAATGTACGCCAATAGCAGTGCAACAGAGGTGTACACCAGCTGGCGACCAATATTAAGCGCTTCAGCGATTGACTCTCGCTGTATACCGTAGAAAGCAGCTCTGGCAACGGCATACACATTGCCGAAGAAGACTACTAGAATAATCGCCCAAGTGTATGGTACATACGTTGCGGGTAGGACGCCCAAATTAGACGATAACAGGACAGCAATTCCGGCCAATAGTGCGTAAACTATGCCGATCAGCAACGAAATTGAGACGACTTTCGATACTCTGTGGCTGTCGTCTTTCCCATCTCCAACTACTTTCCTCGTCGCATCGAATAGCCCCCCCTTAGATATGAGTGTGATAATGCTAAATCCGGCCAGTACGGTTGCGTATACCCCGTACTGAGATTGTGAGATAACTCGGACGAGAATGGGGGTGAACAGTATACTGATGATCAGCCCAGCAAACTTCCCGAAAAAAATAGAAATAATCGATCGAAGGAGTGATGCCATGATATAGGACCTATCCCATTTCAGAACTTAGTTCAAACGGTTCTGTGACGGGGAATCATCCACAAATCTACTCCATAGCCTGAATTAATAGATCGAAGCTCTTTTCGTGTATCTCTGAAGCTGATCGACATTAGATGGTATCGAGAATTTGACCTCAATGTCTTTATGGGGTTTGTAGTATGATAAATTGAGTCGTTCCGCTACCTGCTCTACTTTCGGCTCATAGGTAAGTGGCAGTATTGGCTTTCCGCAGATCGCGGCGAAAATGAGCGAGTGGTACCGCGCTGCAACCATTTGGTCGACACTTGATACTCTCTTGAGCGTCATCTCTACAGAGAACTGATACGGTAAGATCGGGATATCGAGATGTTTCTGCGCGAATTTCTCGTCTTTTGGCGTGAACGGTATGAATACCGAGTTCTCGATACTCTCGCATATCTGCTGGGCGTTTCTAATGAAGCGCTCCGCGGCACCCTCCAATTCCGTGTATCCAAAGTACTGCTTCGGCGCGTCGTTCGACATATCGTCTTTCTCTAGGCGATCGTGTCGGCCGCCGACGCTCCCACTCGGCACTCCAAACAGGCTGGCCGCGGGCGTCGTCCACCACGCCTAGACACGCCTCAAGTTGATCCGGTGTAAACCGTGTTCTGCCGCCCACGAGCCCCACCCCGCGAACCACGGCGTGGCACGCCCATCATGATCCAACCAGCCGTCCCACGTGTGACGGCCGACGCCGAGCTAACGCCGGAATCTACAGCGAGCGGCCGGTGGCCCACACGGTCCGTGTCAGTGGGAGGGGTGGGACTGGTCGCTGGGAGCAGGGACGTCGTCAGCCTCAGGCGTCCGGGTCCCACCCAGCGGCGTATACTGCGCTTTCGCCCGCGCGCGCCCGCCCGGATGGTGGAGGAGACCCCAGTAGAGCAGCGCTCGATGCAGCCGAAGCCCCAGACGCTTTCGGCGATCCATACAGCTGTGTATGTGATGTGGGGACAAGTAACACACCACTGGCGACTGCCGGTGATATTCTTGAACTCAAAGACGAGGCACGGCAATTCGGCGCGGACACACTCCTCCAGCAGAGTGGAGAACAGCGTCGTCTGTCCGGCACCGGCCCGCCCCACCGCCAGCAGGTGCGCTGTCAACTGCTCGTCCGTCACCCCAACCGGATGCCCCTCAGGATCCGTGCCCAGCCAGAACCCGCCATCAGATACAGGGAACGAGTACTCCCAGTCGTACTGCGCGGCCCGCGTGTCGATCTGCTGCACCGGCCGCTCGTACCACTGGGAGAACCGGTGGGACCGGTCACGGCGCACGGCCGCCGCCCACAGCACGTTCTCGATCTTCCCCGCCGGCTCATCGACCACCCCCCTCATTGCTCACAGCGCCTGAAGCGCAGCCGGGGACGGCCGATCACCAGCCAGAGCGCCACAGCTGGCAGAAGACCAGATACGCAAAACGAGGCACGGCAGACCGCTATCGATCCGGCACCGGTCTCACGGACAACTGGACTCTATCTGATTGAATCGATCGGATGGCCTGTCTCTACGTGATGATCAATTGCCTCTTGCGAGCGCTCCTGTTTCGTCTGCCCGTTTGACGCACGGGCCTGCCAGTCACAGTGGAGACAATAGTTGATCGTCGTGTCCTGTGAGAGCACGGTCTGCGCCCTCTCTTCCCCGGTGCTGTCAGCACCACTCTCTTTGTTCCACTGGATCGACGGCGACTTCATAGATTCCCCTCCAGCTGTCCAGCAACCGATTGCATCGACAGCGAGGCGGTATCACTGTCAGCCAGTTCAGAGATGCATCCGCCTCCATCTGCTTCAATGGTGACTTGGTACCCGCAGTACTCAAATGAGACACTCCCAGCAAGCCGTGAAGATCCTGTTGAGTCGAAGAGACTGTTCAGTGCATCGGGATCTAGAACATTGTAGAGCGGCTCGAGATCCATGGGATCGGTCCCGTTAACTTCAGAGAGAGCGATGACGAGAGCGGAACTCGGTTGCTCCGACTCTGACCAGGTAAACGCGTACAGCGGCTTCTCGTCCTGTGGTTTGTACAGATCCATGTGGGTTCTCATCTTCGTCTAATCCGGTTTGACGGGTAACGAACCGGATTCCACATGGAACGGGTTTATACGTCGAGTGATGCCAAGCAGCAATGAGACGTCATTCTTGTTTTGCCGACGGCAGCAATGTTTCAGCAATCAGATTCTGCGTCCCACGTCGGATTCGATCCGAGACAGCGCGATGAGAGATCTCGAACTGCTCACCGAGTTCTTCTTGCGTGGTTTGGCGCGGTTGGTCGTAATAGCCCTCCTGGTAGGCTGCGATCAACGCTTCGCGCTGTTCTGGCGTCAATGACTGATAGTTCCCCTCCACGAGCTGTTCAAGGTCATAAAGTCGCTGCAACTCGATAGAAACCCCCTCTTCCTCGAAGATGTCCTGAAAGTCACTGAATGCCGATTGGTCCTGAGTCCGCACTTCGAACCGCCAGTGGTCAGCGGTCCCAACCGCTTCAATAATGGTCGCATCCAGCTGTCTGATTCCGTTGATCAAATGTGCATCCGGCGCCCATTCAGCCTGGAACAACGCACCGTCTTCAACCTGCGACAGTAAATTGATGTTTGAAACGTTTGGTTCTGTTTCAGCGTCCTCCAGGAAGATCTCTGGTTCACACCCCCACACCCAAAAAAACGGTAACGCAGATTCCTGCGTCGGGACAATCCGTTCGACCTCGATTTCTGTGTTCGGTGTTGTGACAAGCGTCTCGCCGAATGGAAGTACCTCTGGGGGAATGGTAAATTCAGCAACCACACTCATGGGATACCGGTTGCTACGATCCCGCCGCATAAGGAATCAGGGGAGGAAATGAAATCGATTGTGGGATAATAGGTGTTCTGACAGGAGCGGGGATCGCCTGGACGCCCGGCCGGAGGCCCCTTCCCCGAAGACAACACTCTCCAGACTGCTATTAGCCGGTTGTATAAACCCCTACCACATGGAACCCCGTCCGTTACCTACACGACAGGACTAGACGGCCCAACACCGACATGGATTGGCCGTATTGGCAGGTGGTGGGCCAGCGTAAGATCGTGCAGAATCAGATACCCGGATTGACAGGGAAGGCGATGCGCCAATGACCAGCTCGACCGCAATTGAGATTCTCCTTGTTGAGGACAATCCCGGCGATGTCCGTCTGATCGAGGAGGCGTTCAAAGAGATAGATATTGAGGTCGCACTCCAGATCGCTATGGACGGCGTTGAGGCCCTGGAGGTGCTGGCTCAGGAAGAGCAAACGGGGACATCCGCGTATCCGGAACTCATCCTGCTGGATTTGAATCTCCCAAAGAAGGATGGATACGATGTACTCAGGCATATCAGGAATGATCCAGACCTCTCGCATCTACCGATTCTTGTCCTCACAAGCTCGGAAGACGAGGGGGATATCAGCAAAAGCTACGACTTAGCGGCGAATGCATACCTGACGAAACCGACTGACCCCGCTGAGTTTATCTCACTCGTCCAATCGATTGAACGGTTCTGGATCCAGGCGGTCGAGTTACCCCCAGTCCCATCGTAGTCTCACGCAGCGAACAGGGGACTCCAATCTGGCAGGTTTCAGTCCGTGTCGGCTGCGAGCGTCAGCTGCGAGGATTTCTCGTTCCGCATCGTCCGCGAGGGTGGACTCGGCGCCCGGCCACGGCCACTCGAGGGCCCACGGCAGCGTCTCCACCACCCCCGCGAGGCGCTCACGCGCGGTCGCCCACGCGGACTGGGGATGGGCGTCGGCGACCAGCTCGAGACACGCCTCGAGTGTGAGCGGGACGCCGACGACCCCGTCCGCTGTCCGCGAGTGCCAGCAGTGACGCGACAACTAGCGATGAGTTCAAATTAGTTTTATATGCCAACGGGTGATACTCTCATGCACACTCGCGGCCCACGGGAAGGAATGAGCTCCTGTGAGACACCGCGCCACCCCCAGCGTTACACCATGCTCTGTGGCGACGCCGCGAGTGGTTCCCCTCCCCCCTCCCCCCCACCCCTACGCTCAAACCCCCCAGACCGTTTTTCCAGGACGACTAGGGCGAGTGCCTCGGGGCTCGACGGTGAGGGGAACGCCCGGCAGCCAAGAGGGACGCATTCAGAACGACCAGCCAGTACACTACCGTGTCCGTGAGCCTGCTCCCTGCAGGGGTCGTCGACCACCCGCCGCTTCCGACTCACCAGCGCAGAGAGCCGTCCACGACGCCTGCGTGACGGGCCACGAGAAGCTGGAGGGCTGTGGACGGAGTCGCGAGTCGTGCAGCCGGTTGCCAGGTGGTCGGTCAGCGACGTGAGACGCGTGTCGGACCTAGAGGCCGACACCTCCAGGCGACGCGGATTCGGTCCTGGCCTGTGGCCGGGTCACTCGCGGCCGACGCGTGGCACCCGCTAGCAGCGACAAGCGGCGGCGAACCGAACGCTGCGGCAGCTACCGATCCCGGCAGCCAGGGCACCGGCGAGTGGTCGCGTTCCGCGCGGCGCGGGTGCTGGAACGCACCTCCGCCGACAGGCAGCACCCGCGCCCAGACGCCCCGCAACGGGAGACTGGACCGACTGCAGCGACTGGACAGCGGGCATCGTGGCCGGGCCACAGCGGCCACACTGGCCTGGGCGAGTGCGTCGGTTCACGACGGACTCGCGCCCGACCCGTCGATCCCGCGCTGTTCGGTCGCGGCCGCTGTTTCGAGACGGTGCGCAAACGCCTCCAGGCAGGCGTGTGGCGCCGCGGACGCGGTCGGCGGCTGATCGAGGAGGCCGATCTCGACGGTCCACGTGTCGGTCAGGTGGCCGTCAACGACCTCGAGATTGAGAATCGAGCGGCCGTCGATCGCAATCGCGCGCTCGGACGAGACGTCGAGAAACTCAATGTTGAGGGCGGCGAGCGCCCCGCACAGGTCGAGACCGCCGGTGAACTGAGACTGCATCGTTGGGTGCGCGTCGTCTGCCATACCGACAGGCTCAACCTCCGGGAATAAAAGCATCCGCTCCGGACTGTCAGCAGACACAGACGGTCCAGACAGCTGGTAGTCAGCTGCCGCTGTCGGCGAGTCGCGGCCGGTAGCGGAGGGGTGATCGGTGAGCCAGCCCCGGCTGGCCCGTGGCCGGGCCCGGCCGTTGTGCCGAGTGTCGAACTGCAGGCGTGGAGTCCCGACGAGCCGGACGTACTGGTCGCCGTGAGAAGTCGTGGGCCGTGGTCCCCTGCGTGAGGACCTCCAGCCCACCGTTTTCTGCAGGATCGAATGACAGTTGCTCAAACTGGCCAAACGGATATCACACGAGACGAGGGGGGTGACGATTCGGTGTGCATCCACCGCGCGACGGGGGGAGAATGCTCGTGACGAGCAGTGTCTCCCGTCCCTCACGCTGCTCCGCTCCGGAGCTAAAGTCACTCCAAGGTGACTTTTAATATCAACTATTTACAAAACCAGCATCATGTGTTCCGAGTGATTTGCACCGAATCAGCCGATCAATAGACCTGCTTTTCTATCGGAGCCAACTGACGAGCCAGATGAGCGCCCTCATACCAATCAATGCGAGACCTACGGTCGATGTAATGGGCTCAGGGAAGAAAAATAGGACTGCCTCCGTAGCAATGAGTAGCGCACCGAGCCCGTACTTCGCTCTCGCTCGATCGAACAAACTTCCCGAATCGCCCATAGCTGGTTCTTTTGAATCCGGTCTCACTTAATCGATCAAACCTCCCGATTCGTCCTCGTTTCCTTGGTCGTTCGTCTGCGTCGCATAGGTTTTATCGTATCTAAAGAAAGCCTACAGATAGCTCGTATCCTCTTTTCTTGACTATCGAACTGGTGGAAACTATCGTTATTTGATGTATTCTGATACCATCTATTGTCTCTCAAAACCATGCAAGGGTACGGTTTATGCGTGTCGGTCCGTTCCGTCTGGATAGGAAACAGCAACGAGGGATCCGAAGCCCTCGTCACTGTCACCAATCAGACCCATGACTAACGCAACCACGCCAATCGAAGCGACGTTCGAACTGCAACGACAGTCGATCAAACAGAGCCAGCAGCTCTTCGAGCAGGGGCTCCAGTTCCAGGAGAATGCGGCCGAATCGTTCCTGCAAAACGGGTTCGCAGTGCAGCGAAGCGCACAGCGCCAGGGTACCGAACTCGCGCGGAAGCTCTTCGACGCCCAGCTCGACGCGTTGGAATCGGCGCTCGACGAGGAGCAGTTCGACGTTCGATCGACCGTCGACGATCAGTTCGAGGAAGGGGCCGACCAGACCCAAAAGCTGCTGAACGAGGGGTTCGAGCAGAGCGCCGACCTGTTCCAGCAGATGCTGCACGCACAGTTCGACGCGCTGGAGTCAGCGCTCGACGAGGACGAGTTCGACATCCGCTCGGCCGTCGATCAGCAGTTCGACGAGTTCGAACGAACCCAGGACGAGGCCTGGGATGAGTTCGAGGCGGAGATTCACGAAGCGGTCAGCGAACTCTCCGATCAGCAGAAAGTAGTGCTCGCGGAATCCACCGAGTCCTTCCTCGAAGCACAGCAGGAAACCGAACAGCAGACCGTCGAGGGCATCAAGCGCACCGAACAGACCGCCGAGACTGTCCAGCAGCAGACTGAAGACGTCGCCGAGACTGTCCAGCAGCAGACCCAAGCAGTCGCCGAAACGAGCCAGGCGGAAGCGCAGGTTCTCGTCGACGAAACCGCCGACGCGACCGAAGACGTCGTCGACGAAACCACCGACGCGATCGAAAACGCAAGCGAAGAGGGACCAGACGCCGCGGAGCAGAACCTGCAGAACCTCGAAGGAGTCGGCCAGGTCTACGCCGAGCGCCTCGCCGACGCGGGAATCGAGACCGTTGCCGACCTCGCGAGCACGGAAGCACACACCGTGGCGTCCGCCGCGGAGATCTCGGAGGATCGCGCATCCGATTGGATCCAAGCGGCACAGTCCCAGGCGTAGCTCTCTCGAGTTTGACTTCCTCCCACCCCTGAAAGGGTGGGATTCCTCCGCGTGGGTGATTCAGGCCGTGCCTGCGCCACCGGAGGCAAATTTCCCCATATCGCCATGGGTACTCCGGTTTGCGGGTTCCTCTTTGGTCGAGCGACCCCGTTGTCGCCAACGGTGGTCGTCCCACTCGAGGCGCGGCACCTCGCGGTGTCCGCTCTCCGTCGTGTTCTCTCGGGAGACCGCGGGCCGAGTCATCGACCCATCCTCTGCGTGTTCCATCAGCAGGTTCTCGGATGCCGCCAAGTCATCCGCGTACCGAACCTCGAGGCGACCGCCGACGCCCTCGCGGCAGCGTGCGGTCACGACATGGGGTCGACGATAACGTGTACAGCCACCTCACGTCTCGCGTTCGGGCCGCTCTCGCTCGGTGACTGTTACCTGCCCCGGCCCCTCAACGATCACGTCATAGCCACAATACCTGAAAGTGACCGTCACTGCCGAGTGGCTGGCAGCGTCGGGTGAGTCAAAGAGCGCATTCAAGGCATCGGGATCGATCGTCTCATAGAGGGGCGGCAGTGCGTCGTGTTCAGCCCCGTCAGTGTCGCGTCGTGAACGAATACGCCGTCCAGAAACGGATGCAACGGCCTCAATAACGGCCATCGCTGGCGTTTGGTCCGTCGCTTGTTGAGTCGGTCCCATGTGAGTGCGTTCGCTGTCCCGGCGGGAAGTAGCTCAGATTAACTCTACTTAGGGCTTTAAGTAGACGCGTCCTGAGCGAGCGTCTGCTGAAGCAGGTTCTGCTGCCCCCGCCGAAGCCGTGTCGATAAGGCTGCCGAGGACACCCCGAGGTCCTCGGCAAGCGTTCCTAGTTTCGTCTGGCGTGGGACGGCAAAGTACCCGGCTTCTAAGGCATGCAAAAGCGCCTCGCGCTGTGGGTCCGTCACGCCAAACGGGTTATCAAGCCCACCGTCGTTCATCGCGCCTTCTTCGCGATAGAGCTGCTGTAACGTAAACGAGATCTCGCGCTCGCGACAGGCGTCACGGAAGGTGGCCACCGCTTCACGGGATGGAAAACGGGCTGTGAGATGGATTCCATCACGCGTTATCGTCGACCGAACTGGAATGATATTTTCTTCCAGCGCAATCGGGTAGAGTTGGTCCGGTGCCCGCTCCTCCGGAAAGATAATCTGATACAATCGTTTCTCGTGGAGATCACTGAGATGCTGGACGTCTGCAACCGTCGAATCAGTGGCGAGTGCGGCTTCGAAGGCCTCGAAATCACCACCCGATGCCCAGACTGCCAGCCGGGGTTCGCCTGACACAATGCGGAACTCCTCTTGCTGGAGGACGATATCGGGCACTGCTTCGAATGTCGCGTGAAGGAACAGAAGTCCAATTTTTACCCGCCCAATGAGTGCCATTAGCCCACATTCATGGGGTTTCAGTGTTATTTGTTCGGATTAGCCAGTCTGTGAGAGGGAACCCGACGGAAAATAGGGATCCGGCTACTGGCCTCCGAGTCTCCTATAATCGGGTCGCAGACGCACGTCCCGTTCAGCGTCGCTACCGATGGTCGTGCCCACACTCGTTGGGGGCGTGCTGCCATCCTCGCGGGCGTCCACGCCGCACAAGCCCGCACAGGCGTTACCGACCGCAACGCGCAGGACCGTTGGGACTCGAACCCCACGTCCACGGCCACACCGGGGAAGACGACGCGCAGCCGATGACCCTATCCGCTGGCACACCGGTTCGCGGGCCACTACAGCGAGGCAAGTGCGGGAGGAGAGGGGCCGTCCTGCCGACGCGCGTCGACCCGGAAGTGGACAGCGAACCGATCTGCCACTACCGTGGCGCTGCCGCCGGCCCTGCGTCTCAACGCGACGGTCGCACAACGCCAGGACATCCGGGCTGGGGGGCCGGCCCGAGGGCGTCGGCCGCGCCCGAGTCAGCCCTCGGTTTCGACGACTTCGATGACGTTCCCGTCGGGATCGCGGAAGAACAGGATCTCGAGACCGAGCTCGACCTGTTGGGGTTTGCTGAGGGGGTCGGCGTCCGCGGGCAGCGCCTCGTAGAAGGCCTGGAGATCCGCCACTGCGAACCCGATGTGGATGGCGCCGTGCTGGTTGATCGCCGTCGGGTGGGCGTCGGCACCGGCCGGCTCGTATTCGATGAGTTCGATGCGTGTCCCGTCGGTCCCGGCCGTCAAGTGGGCGAAGTGGCCGGTCGCGCCGTCGACATCGATCGCCGTCGCGATCCCCTCGCCGGCGAGCGTGAACTCGTCGACCACCTCGAGCCCGAGCGTCTCACCATAGAACTCGAGGGCCGCGTCCAGGTCCGTGACAACGACGCCAACATGATGGGTGGCACTGATACGCATCACCTGGCGCTACGGTCCCGGTGTATAAAATAGTCAGTTCCGGGAGAGATCGGCGAGCGGTCGCTTCGCGCACACGACAGGTCGGCGAGTGGGCACAGGCCGGTTGACCGACCACGCAGACACCCGTGTGGTCCACCGCCCGCGAGCTCGTCCGCGGCGGTCGCCCCGAGCTGGAGGTGCTGCTCCCCAGCGACGACCGCGGCGGCGGGCACCGCATCGGCGTCGAAGCGGTCGCTGTCGCGGCCGGGCAGGGCGAGCCGTGCGTGAGAGACGTGGCGTGCCCACTGTCGGGTGGGTCCCCGACTCGCCACCTGCCAAGTTCGAGACAGACAGCCGTCGCATCGCGTCCGGAGCGGGGGGCTGCGATGCGGCAGGTCGGTGAGGAGCTGCCACAGCCACGCGCGTCTCTCGCCGCGCCACATCAGTGCTTAGGAGGCAAGAAGCCGGGCGAGCCAGACGATCGGGAGCACCGGGATGGCCAATCCGGTGACCAGAAGCAGGATGGCGATCACGATTTTCTCGGCGCGACTCGACTCATGCCAGATCGACTGCCACATCTCATCGATCGCCTGTGCCGTGCGCTGAATCAATCCGGCCATAGCTGATCCAACGGCCGTGAGCCGGAAAATCCGACCGCCTGCAGCGGATGGGGTGCCCCCGTTTCACAGCGTCTCGAGTGGCTCCCCGTTGTCGACACGACGGCCGCGCATGCCCGCACCGCCGCACTGCACGCCGCCTGTTACCAGCGGCCCGGGAGGCGTTCATCGCGGGGACCGCGCTGGCGCTCGGGGAGCGCTTGGGGGTGGCTGACGCTGCTTGTGACGGCCCCGGGCTGACCGAGGCGCTCGCCGGTGACCTGCTCAACTGCCAGACGGGGCCACCGGGGGCCCGGGCGCTACTCCGAAGGGGCACCCGCCGGTGCAGCAGCCGCCCCAGAGCCGGCGATCCGAGACCGGCGACGGCAGAGCGCCGGCGGCGGTGCTCGTGCAGCTCGGCGCCAGGGCTCGCCTGGCTCGCGGGCGTGGAGCGCCGCCGGCACGGCGACGCTGGCGGGCGGGCGGCGTCGGCACAGCGGCCGTCGGCCGTGCGCAGGCGATTGCAGTCGGCCGTGGGAATGGTGTGCCAGCAACGAACGGAACGCCCGCCCGGATCTCGGGGGGAGCAGCCCTGCATTACTCCTCGAGCACGGTCCCGAGATACGTCGCGTCCGCTCCGTACGGCTTGACCGCGTCGCGGACCCACTGCGGATCGAAGGTCGTCTCGATCTGTTTGACTCGGCCCCCATCCCCGCGGGCGTCGATCCAGGTGTCGACGAGGCCCATCGTCTCGAGATCGGTGACGACGTCACGGATGGTTCGCTCCCCAAGACGCAGTTCGGCGGGAGTTTCATCGTTGTGCAGGAACGTCTGGATCTCGTTCGTCGTCACCGGCTGTTCGATCTCGGAGCCGCGGGACCAGCACGTCACGCCCATCAACACCACAAAGTGATTGATCGGCAGGTCGAGCAGCTTGTCGATGGTCGCCTCGCGCTCGGTCGTCTCGAGATTCGCGTCGATACAGGCCTCGGTCACCTGGTCGCGCTCGCGCTCGATGGCCGTCTCACCGGCCTGGCGAAAGAGCGTCAGCGCCTTCCGGGCGTCACCCCAGCGCCGGGCGGCCTCGCGGACGCCGTAGTCACGGACAGCGGCGGGGATGGCCGCATTGCGAAACGCCCGCTCCAACCGGGGCGCGAGGACCGCGGTCAACTCCTCGCTGCCATAGGGCGGGAAGAAGACGGCCTCGTCGCTCATCGCGCTCTCGACGCGGCTATCGAGGCGGAGATCGACCTCGAGGAGCTCGTTGCTCAGCAGCCAGACCGACAACTGGATGTCGCGGGCGAGTTTCCCCTCGCCGCGCAACAGCCGGTAGAAAAAGTCGCTGGGGTCGTAGTTCGTGTCGTGGCGGACGTGGTCGATTTCGTCCAACAGCAACACGGTCCACGCCGGATAGGCCGCGAGCGCCTCCCAGATGGCGGCGAACACGCCATCGAGGCCGGCGTAGGCCTTCTTGCGCTCGCCGGTGAGTTCAGCGAGGATCTCGTTGGCCGCGCTAAAGAGCGTCCGACACTCCTTGAGGTTGACGTACTCCACGGCAACCTCGTCATGGCGGGCGGCGAACGCCCGGCAGACGCGGCAGGTCGTCAGCGTCTTGCCCGTCCCCGGTGGGCCATACACGGAGACCGTCGGCGGCAGATAGCCGTCATGGACGCCGTTGAGAATCGTCGCGAGCTCGCGTTCCTGACCGGTGCGCGCGTAGATTTCCTCCGGTTCGGCGAGTGGATCCAGTGCCCCTTTGTCCGCGAAGACGCTGTCGGCGGGCGCCGTTGCGTCGAAGAGGTCGTCATACTTGCTCATGCGATCACGATTGTCCATGATACTCACGTGCCAGCAATGAACGTGTCGCCTGGATTCGGGTCGCGTCGGTCGCGGTGGGGGACACCGCCGGTCGCCCCGACACAGTCTCGGCGCGGCGATCACGCCTAGACGGTCGGCAGGGGCACGTCCTGGAGCACCGTCTCAGACGTGATGCTGGCGGCCGTCTCGCGTGCAGGGTGGCTCGCGACGACACGCCTGTCGTGACTGCTGTCCGTATCGCTAACCGGCGCAGACGTCATCACTGCCCACGCCAGGGTGGGAACCAGCCGACCGTGCCCCGCGGGAAGGAGAGACGAAGGCGGTACCAGAGCGGGTAGCTACCGCTCTGCTGGCTGCCAGAAACGGCGTGCTGAATACAGAGAATGTATGCAGCACGACGGCTTCGTTTGTTTCACGCCGAAACCGGTGAACCATCCGCTCACTAGATCTTGCGTAATGCCCATGTCTCTCAAAGCACTGAGTGCATCTAATGACGGACCCGGAGATGCCGAGTGAACCCCCCGATCACAGTTCTCCAGAAGAGGTCTTGGAGCGCGTAACCGACGCTGTCTTCGCGCTTGACGAAGACTGGCGGTTCACGTATTGTAACGACCAAGCTGAAACCCTGTTCCAGCGGGACCAAGCGGAGCTCCGTGAGGAAGTTATCTGGAAGGAGTTTCCCATGTTGACCGACTCGCCGTTCCAGTGGGAGCATGAACGTGCGATGGAGACCCAAGAAGCTGTCACATTTGAGACGCACTATCCGCCACAGGACGGTTGGTTCGAAATCCATGCCTATCCCTCTGAAACCGGACTTTCAGTGTACGTACGCGACATCACTGACCCGGATGACCGTCAGCAAGAAATCGAGAAACGGGAGCAAGCTCTCCGACGTGCCAATGAGGTAATGGCAGCCACAGACCAGCCGTTCTCCCAGCAGATAGATTCGCTCCTTGAAGTAGTCCGGACGACAGTCGGAACCAAGTTTGCGACCCTCTCACGTGTCAATGAAGATGCTGGTGAATACATCTTTGAACACGTGGCCGCGCCGGAAGCTGTGGACCCCGAACCGGGTGACACGACGCCGCTGGAGACCCTGCCCAACTGCTCACGCGTCGTCGAGACTGCGGAGACGCTCGTCCTACAGGACGTAAAGTCCGAGGCACCGGAACTGGTCGACCCCGAATGGGGTATCGCCTGTTATCTCGGGACCCCGGTCATCGTCCATGGAGAAGTGTACGGGACGTTCTGCTTCTACGGGATGGAGGCGCGGACCGAGGCGTTCTCCGATTGGGAAGTCTCGTTCATTGGTCTGCTCAGCAACTGGGTGAGCAATGAACTCGAGCACAAGGTGTATAAGCAGGAACTCGAGGAGTCCAATGAACGCTTGGAGCAGTTCGCCTACGCCGCCTCGCATGACCTCCAAGAGCCCCTGCGGATGGTGACGAGTTACCTCCAGTTGTTGGAGTCGCGGTATACCGACGAGCTCGACGAGGACGGCCGGGAGTTCATCGAGTTTGCGGTCGATGGTGCCGACCGGATGCACGACATGATCGATGGATTACTCGAGTATTCGCGGGTCGAAACGCGTGGGGACCCCTTAGAGCCGGTCGAGTTGAACACCGTTCTCGAAAACGTTCGCGAGGACCTCCAGTTAAAAATCGAGGAGACGGATGCGGAGATCGTCACGGAGACACTTCCTCGCGTCAAAGGCGACGCCGACCAACTCCGGGAAGTGTTCCAAAACCTGCTCGACAACGCTATCGAGTACAGTGGCGACGAGCCACCACGAGTGCACGTCTCAGCCGAGCAAGCGGGTGACGAGTGGACGATCTCGGTTCGCGATGAGGGTGTCGGTATCGATCCTGCGGACGCCGACCGTGTCTTCAAGGTGTTCCAGAGCCTCCACACGCAAGAGGAAGGCGCGGGGACGGGAATTGGGCTGGCGCTGTGTGAGCGCATCATCGAGCGCCACGGCGGCGACATCTGGGTCGAGTCCGACCCTCGCGATGGAACAACGTTTGCTTTTACGCTGCCGGTAGCAGACGAGTCTGATAACTGAGCGCACTGTACTGAGTGAGTACCACTTCCAAATCAAGCCGGATCTCGTGCTACATTCGCGCCCTGTATTCAGCATGACTCGCTGGACACTAGTGAAAACTGGCAAGAAGCTCACCGGTCTATCCACAGACGTAGTTGCTGATCAGTCCGGACGGCCACTATCACGGTTCGTTGTTCCAATGGAATTTGAAAATCCTCTGAAATCTATCCAAAGAAGGCATCGGTGATTTCACTCGCATCGTTCAGGGAGTAGTTCCTCTCCAATCTCCCGGCAGAGAGCGGTGTCTCTACCAGCATCGTAAACGGACTCGCGGATGCTCAGTTGACAGACGCCAGTGGTACCACGAAAGGCATGGGCCTGTTCGTCCGCAACCAATCCACTGGTCGCAGTCCGCCGCTACGACAGACATCTGGTATCGTATCAGCCTCTCGAACAACGGGTACGGCTACTACTGGAACTGCGTTCCCGGAGGAGTAGGACTGGATGGAGAATAGACGTGCCTGGGAGAGGGCAGCCGCTCTTCAGTTGGATGTCTCGTGTCGTTCACCTCTCCCGTAGTTCCTCCGTCAGAGTCGCCCACTAGTATTACCTAATACAACTAGGCTCAGATGAAGGGAAGACTTAACACCACACGGTAGTCAGTGACACACACCGGTGGCACACACCGCAAAGACAGATGGAACCGCATGAGACGTCTTCGAAGCAGACGGAACTAGAACAGACTCCTGACGAGCGATCTAGAACGCAGCGGGCAAGCAACCAGTCGCAACGCGAAAAGTTACCTGCAGTCTCCGACCGATATGCGGCGCTCAGTCTCGCCGAGGACGAGACGTTTGTCTACGACCAGCAAAATCCAGGTGCCTGGGTTCAATCGGACACAGCCCACTCACTCGAGCAAGCAGCTTGAGCTACCCACCGCTTCAGCGGTGGGATTCAGCGTGGACTCCCGTTCTGGCCTCCGCTGAGGCAGGAGAATAGCCGCCGTTCACGTTCACCGTCCCGCTGTTCAAGCGCACGCCCAAGGGTGCGCCTCCGTCACCGCCAGTTTGGTTGCGACGGAGATACCGCAAGCCGATGTTCTTCGCGGCGTTATAGTCCGCGTGATTCTCGTATCCACACTTCAGGCACTCGAACGTCTCACCGTCACGATTGTCAGGGTGGGTGAACCCGCAGTGCGAGCAACGCCGTGATGTGTTCTCCGGGTCAACCTGCTCCACGTCGATGCCGTACTCCTCGGCCTTGTATTCGACGTACTCGTACAGGCGGTCGAACGCCCATTTGTGCCCCCACGAGGCGTCAGGTCGATCGCGGATGCCGGTCAAGTCCTCGAACGCGATGACCGAACAGCCGTTCTCGCGGGCTTCGGCGACCAACTCGTTGCTGATGCGATGCAGCATCAGGCTGAACCGTCCTTCTTCTTTCCGTCCGACGGATTGGATGTTCTCGTGTGCCCAGCGCGTCCCGCATTGCTGGAGCGAGCCACGGCGGTACTCGTATTCGCGCCACCAGTGGTCGAATTCGTCGCCTGTCCAGAACGTCCCCGTACTGGTGACGGCGAGGGTGTTCACGCCGAGGTCAACCCCGAGAACCGTTCCGTTCTCAGTGGTTGGCTGTGCCGACGTGTCAGACTCCACCTCCATCTTGCAGTGGACGTGAAGCACCCAGTTGCCGTCACGGGAGTGGAGTTCCGCACCCGTAACCTCAGAGTCGTCTGAAAACAGGTACGCCGAGTGCGGTGTATCACTGTCCTTGTCGGGCAGGATGTAGTCGGCTTCGATGCGACCGTCTGTGGTTGCGAGGGTCACGTAGTCGTCGTGGAACGTCGCCGTACGCTTGTCGTAGACGACGTGCGGACTGGTGAACCGTGGCTTGCTGGCTTTCTTCCCGTTCTTCCAGCGGGAGACGACGCTCTTACAGGCTTCGGCGGCCTTGTTCCGAGCGGCTTGGACGAGGCCACCGTTGAAGCCGTCCGTGGCTTCTCGAACGTCGTCGTAGGTTTCGTCGTCGAGCGTGGTTTTGCTGGTGGTAACGTACTCGCCGTTGAAGGCGTGATCAACGACGTATTGTGCCGACCAGAGGAAGGTATCGACGGTGTCTTCGAGGAGTGCGGTGTCATCGCTGTCCACGTCGAGCGCAACGGGGACAGTACGCCGCACTTCCATATCTTATATGTAGTGGTGGTATTTCTTAAGTGTGGGGGAGTCGGCCTGCCACCATAGCGTGGTTTGATACCCCGTTGTCGGCTTCATCCCACGGCTAAAGCCGTGGGTTTTCGCCTCGCACTTTCTATAACGAACGCGGGACACCGCCTGCTACCAGGGTTAGTGTGGGGGACTACTAGTGCAGCCGACGGTGCTCGAGTCGAGATTACGACTAGTGAATCGCTCACCCAGGAACGAGTAGCTTCCGAGAGGCAGTATATTTATTTTGCAAGTGGCTCGGATTCCGCTTTCTCTGCGAGTGCAGAGATCAGAGCGGCTGTCCTGCTCATTGGAGCCGTGTGGAGCGGCGAAAACTGGTCGTTCACTCGAAAAGCTCCATATTGATGAAATACAAGTCTGATTAGTCTACAGAGATAGTTCCCGTTCAGTACAGGCCAGAGAATAGAATATAATCTCATAAAATGAACCAAAAGTTAGTACCAATTAAAATCATAGCGGTACTTGTGTCCCAGATCATCACATCTAGCGGTAGGCTCAAAAAGCGCTAAGACGATCTGCCATGGTATATGGTACCATGGACCAACAAGAACTCATCCATCTGCATGCATTGCTGGTGGAAATACGGAGAGATCTTGATCGGGAAGAGACGCTTCGTGCTGGTGCATTTGACGCCTACGACTCACAGCCGGTCCGCCCCACGCACCTCCATCGGAGGAAAGAAGCCCACAAGCAAGCAATGAACCTTCTCCGGAGTGATCTCATCGATTGTGTGCAGAGACATCCCCCACCCGATCACACGACGGTATCAGAAGATGAACTCAAAATTTGAAAACCGAGTCTGAGAGAAGTGACTGCTGTGGTGACTGAAACCGGCAATGCGACCCACGTGTGCGTTCTCTCCCTCTTTTATGTGATTGGTCAGATACTTGGGATAACTGACGCGCGCAACTCGCAGACGGCGGTGCTGGTCAGCGGCGTTCTCAGCTGGCGCCTTGGTATTGCAGTCAACCGGATTTGAACTGAGTGACACACTCGAGAAAACGGAGAGTGGCGGCCTATTCAGTCCTCATAGCCGGAAATCTGTAGTTCGGCCTGCGCGACGTAGCCGCTCACAGCAGCCGGATGGGGGACCTCAGCCACGGTCCCTTCCATGATGAGCCAGGCGATCACGCGTTGATTTTGGATCGCGTCTCCATCGACGTACTGTGCCGGATGGTAGAACTCGAGTTCGGTCTCTAAGTCGTTGACCCGCGTTTTCTGGGAGTCCGCCGGCCCGATCTCGTCGGCGTTGACCGGGACGACGACGAGTTCCAGGCTCCGATCCATCGGGACGTCGATCTGTTCGCTCCCGTTGGGGTTCGAGAAACGTACCTTCTGGCCGGGTTCGCCCTCGAGGTAGAACTCCTGGTCAGGGGTGAGCCACTGGTCGCCGTCGAAGATGCGGGTTTCAACGCCCTCGGTCGTCCCGGGAGTCACCTCGAGGGCCGTGTAATGGAGGTACTGCATTGTCACGTTCTCTTCGCCGTCCCAGTTCTCCGTCGCACCATAGGTTCGCAGTGACTCCACTTCGTGGCCCGGGCCATGGCGGCGCCAGATCGGGACGAGTCGGCCGTCGCTGAAGAATTCGTAGGAGATATTGTAGTTGTACGGACCGAACTGGGCGCCTGAGTGGAAGTCGACACTCCCTCGGCCCTGGGCCCCAGTATGGTAATGGGTCCGGAACTGGAACCCGGACGGATGCCCTCTGCGTTCGGGATAGTCGATCTTGCCGAGCTGGCCCGGCCCACCGAACGGGATACTGTGGATGTCCCAGTACAGGTGATGGCCGGTGAAGACGGGTTCGTGATCGGGGAAGAACCAGTCGACCGTGTTGCGCCCCTCTCGCGGCGGTAAGTTATAGCCCGTTGGGGTCGCCATCGCGTTCATCGTCCGGAACACGGGCGTCCCGTTGTACTGGCCGTTGAACGTCACCCCCATTGTTTCGGGCGGTTCCCACTCGATCTGCCAATTGTCCTGCGCGAACGATTGCTCCGGGATCAGATCGTAGCGATGGAACCCGTTTTCGGCCGTCTTGAGCGGGCGCTGCTCGAACGGAACGGCCGGCACCTCCCCGAGGACGGTTTGCTCAGCCGGTGTGATCTGCCGGGCCATCTTCTGAACCGGGTAGCGGACGAAGTCCTCGACGAAATGCAGATCGACCAACTCGGGGTTTTCCGGATCGGTCACGTCGAGATAGCCAATCGCGACCGAAACCTCGTCGTCACCGACGCCGTAGAAGATCAGCGACGAAATTTCCCCATGCGGTCTGTCCTTCCAGGCGAAGATCTCCTCAGCGACCTTGAACACCGGCCACGTGTCTCTGTTCTGTACGAAGGCTTGGACATCCGGGTGTTCGCGCATAACCCGTACCCGCTGGAGCTCCTCTTGTGAATACTCCTCCTGCCAGGGCACGTCCATCGGGTCGGAGATGTTGAATGCGACTAGCTCGTTGTGCTGCCGGTCGACGAGGCCGAATACCGTCTGTCGATTCCGCGCTGTGATCTCCCAGCCACCCTGGTCGAGTCCGCCTTCGACGGTGTAATCCGTCGGTCCCTGAATGCTAATCGCGTCGAGGTGATTCGAGAGCGGTTCGTACCCGACGAAATGGGCAATCCACTCTCGGGCAACACTATTGGCCTCTGGGTCCTTCAGAAGGGTTTCAATCGCCTCCTTCCGACGATGCGTGTGGGTGATTTCGTAGTTCGGTTTGTGAAAGTCTCGCACCGACAGCCGTTCGGCCCCGGAGATGCGGTCCGTTGCGTTTGGTGCGTCCTGACTTGAGCCGGTTTCGCTTTCCTGTGCGCCGGCGACGCCGGTTTGGAGCCCGAGTACCGTGGCTGCTCCGGCCGCCTGCATGACCCCCCGCCGATACCACTCCGAGTCACCGATCATGTCTCTGTATGACATGGCACAAATTCTACCACACCAAACAATGTAATGGTTGTACACACCTGCTATAAAATATATGAAATTGACAGGGTATTACATAAAATATGGAGTCATCGTCGTCAGCTATGGTTTTGGTCTTCGACGGTGGTACTTGAGTCCTCGTTGACCACCTCTTGGACCTTCTTGATTCCTTCTTTGGCCTGCTTCTCACTCACGCTAGTTCGCTTACTGATCTGCTTAGCTATCTTCTCTTCGTGGCCCTCAACGAGTCCGAGTAGCTGCCGGAGCTTGTTCATCACGCCCATGTTTCTCCATTTCCGCTGTGTCCTGAAAATGTAATGGCAGTGGCGACCGGGGCGAGTGCACCTTCTGATTTGCCACTCGTCTCAGTATGGGAAGATTCGACCTACCCCGTGACCGATATGCGCCCTGTCTTCAGCATGACTCGCTGGACACTAGTGAAAACTGGCAAGAACCGCACCGGTCTGTCCAGAGACGTAGTTGCTGATCAGTCCAAACGGCCACTATCACGGATCGTTGTTCCCCTAGAATTTGAAAACCCTCTGAAACCTACCCAAAGTTCTTTAGTTGCGCGTAAAATCGGCACTGATGGGTAGGAGGTGCCTCTGACAGCCCCTTCCCGGCTGCCCTTTTCGGCGCCACGTGGAACTGGAGAGCGACTGGGAGAGACGGGTGGCCTGGCGGAGCGGACGTCCCGCCATGACCGAGGCATTCTAGGCCGAGACTCGCCCGCACGACTGCTGGACCGGTCCAGGTGCGGCCAGCGCTCAGCCGCCCGGGGTCTCGGCTCCCGCAGGGCTGTGGTGGTCGCGACCGGGGGCCGAGTCCCGACGCGGTCGGGCCGCCCCACGACCGCTGTGGTGGTCGGCGGCCGCCGTTGATACACATGGCCCCGCGACCGAGTGCAGCGCAGGGGCGGCCATACCGGGGAGTGCCGGCTACCCCCTGCCTCGAGACTGGCGCGCGAGCGTTCGACGGCCGGGACGACGGGTTCGTGCGTGCTGGCATGGCAGGACGTGGTGACCACCGGGGCGCCACGGGAGGCACACACGACCGAGACTGCCGCCGCCGGTGGCTGTCCGTCCGCAGTCTCCCGCCGCCACAGCTCCTACGAGTGCAGGAAAATCACGAACTTCTCTGTGAGTCTCTTCCCAGACGGGACACTCTGGAGTCCCAGGACAGAGCCCGCGAGTCACCACCGAACGCCGGCGGCGCCCGCGTGTCGTGCCTCTGGGACCGTGGTCGGCTCACGCCGCCGCGGCGTGGCGTCGCCGACGCGGGCCGCGCGGCACCATCGTGTGGTAGATCTTGATAACCCCTCGTTCTTCGAGGTCGTCAATTCGGTGCCCACTGGGTGTCGCGGAGACGCCGCCGGCGTCACTGAGCGCCGCGTTCGGGCCGTTGTGCGTCTCGCACTGGCTGCGAGACCGGATTTCCCGTTTGAGTTCGTCAGTGCGGTGGCATCTCCCGCCAGACCCGCCTACCGAATGCGGACACTGAAAACCATCTGCGTGACATGGCCTCTCGAGCGTGGACCCACTGGACCCTCTCGAGTCGCATACGACGGGGCACGGTGAGTCAGAGACGGTTGCCAACACCCATCTTGCGCCGGGCGCCTCGAGGACGACGGTCTCCCCATCCTCACACCGCGTTGTGATGTGATCGGCTCCGAAGCCGGTACCCACGTCTGTCGGTCGACCCGGAACAGGAGCGAGTACGACCCTCGTTATGCACCTGGGTGAAGTACACCAGGCATGCGCTCACTACGGCAGGAGCGTCTCGTCGGCTGAGGACCTCGCGGCCGAGACAGAGCGGTGGGAGGCGACCACTCTACCGAGATCGAAGAGTAAGATTAATCATCATGGTCGGCGGGTCTCGAGACGGATGGGAGTGCTCGACGCAGTCAAAACCAGCCTTGGGGCTAGTACGGTCACACATTACGAGTGCCGCCACTGTGGCCAGACACTCGAGACAGACGCCGCGGAATGCCCGACCTGTCGGGCCACAGAGATCGCGTACTACGAGTGGTGACGATCCCGGTGTGACAGGGCGCCCCGAGCGGCGAGAACGGCCAGCTCGAGCAGCGACTAGTCTGCAGTCCTGACAGCCGTCGTAGTGGGGCCCCACGGGGCTTCAGCAGGTGGGGCCGGATCAGTGGCCGCCCGCACCGACCCGTGGAGGGCGCCGAGGCCGGCGTGACGTTCCAGTCCAAAGCGAGAACTCGATTTCATGCCCGGACTGGTGACCCACCGCCACGCGCCCCATGACTGTCGCCTGTGCCACTGTGGCCCGCCACCACCACAGCCCGCACCCCTGGACTCTCGGCCGCGACGCCTGGCGCTCCCCACCAGCGCCAACCAAGCGTTATGATTAATGCCACCGAGTAGCGTGGTAGTGAGCAACGAACAGCGTCCGACCGAGATCACGCCAGCCCAACTGCGGGAGCTCCTCGTGACTGTCCAGCAGATAGACGAGCAGCTCCTCGACCCGCTCACCCTGAACGACTCGATTGCCGAACTCGAGCAGACCTACGACCTGTATACGCAACTCGCGCCACCGAACGGGTAGGCCCCGGCCGTGGGTGCCACGTTCCGATCCCTGGGAGCCACCCTCCAGCCCGTCCGCCGTCGCTCGAAGACAGAGCGTCTGTGAGTGGAGGCACCGATCACGAACCCCCCGGACGAAGCCGACGGTAGCGCCCCGCCCGACGGGGCGGTGGGGACTCGGGTGGGGCAGCGATCGAAGCGGTGGTGGCGGCTGGCGAGGCCGCCAGTAGACCGAGCCTCGATTCGGGGCGGGCGGCTCCGAATGGCGCAGTCCAACCGGCCCACTGGCCGACGACGCGGGGCGAGTCGCCCGCCACGTGGCGTGGGCGACGCGTGGAGGGGTGCTCGCTGTGACGAGCGCACAGCCGTCGCGGTTGCGAACCCAACGGCTGCCACTCGAGCGGCCAGGCGACCGCGACGGCTGGAGGGTCCATCGCGCAGTCGCCACAAAAGAGCCGACTACTCGCGCGGGTCTCCCCCAGTGCAGTCGCTTCGTGTATCGACCTCGAGTGATTCGGTGACAAGGGTCCGATAGGCGCGCCGAAGCCGTTCGGACAGTGCTTGATGTGAGATGTCCAGGTTCACGGCGAGTTCTCCTAACGAAATCTCACGCGGGATCTCGAAGTAGCCAGCGGTGAGCGCCGCAGTGAGCGCTTCATATTGCTCAGGTGACAGGCCACATGCAGCAGCAGTGGGTGGTGTGCGTGATCGGAGTTGCGTAATCTCGATTTGAATATCACGCGCTGCCAAGCGCTCATAGACACGACTAGCGTTCTCACGGGCCGGAAATCGCACCCGGACCGTCCACATGCCAGTTCGCGCTGACGCCGCGAGCATCGTACCGCCCGCTTCAGTAACGATCGCGAAATTCTCTGTTATCTCGGTCGAAAAGTCGATGGCGTACAACCACCCGGCTTCCTCACGGGTAATGAGCGAATGGTCTCTGACAGTCCTGTCCGCCCTGAGAGCAGCGTTCAGTGCTGCGTGGTCTACATCGCTCATCCACATTCCGAACTCATCCGCGGCGATCACTGGCTCGATCTCACAGACGAGTGAGGGAACTGCGTGAAAGGTGGCGCCAAGTGCGGTATCACTGGCTGGAATCCGGAACTCAGCGATCGTTGCCATCGGTCCTCTCCCGAGATCCCATCATTGCTAACATTTCTCAGTGACTGATCTGAATACGCTAGCTCTTGGTGGACTGGCTGCTAAAAAATAAAATACGCGAGCAGGGACCGCGAGACGGTGTGAGTCGGGCGTGCCACGGCGACTCGAGTACCTCTCTCGGCGGAACCGGAGGATTCAGATCACCTCCTCTAGTCGTAACTTCGAGAGGGCATCGGTGAGCGATACGGTGTCGTTGTCGTGAGAATACGCGAGGAGATTCGCGTCTTCCAGCGTCGGGAGATGAGACTGATAGAGATCACGATTGATCTCCTGTTCCTCGTTCCGTGGCCGGGGGAGACGGGACTCGCTCTCGTGTGCCAATCGTGCGACTTCGGCGGCTAGATCGGCCAGTGCCATCGGAGTTTGAGACCGTTGGAGGCAGTACAACGCAAATCGCCGCCGTTCGTGCGAGAGAAGGGCAACGAGCAGCGTCTTGGAAACCTGTCGGTCTCCACCGACACGTGTGGTATTCCCTATCATATACTCCCGTCTCAAGAGACGCCCGCTGATAATATTACCGGATCATACCACCCAATGCAGAACGACGACCCAGCCGATAATTCCACCCGAAGGAACGGAACCATGGCAGCGACGGCTGGCCCCGCCCGGAGTTGTCCCAGTGACTACGCTCTCACACGTCCTCACTGTCGTCAGGTCAGGTGCTGAGCCGAGGTAGCGGTCCAGTCGACGCGGACGGCCCGGGACAGGAACGGTCATCAGCGGGTTCAGTGAGATGGCGTCTTGCCATCCACCGCCGCGCACGGCGCGAAAGCCCGGCTGCCGGTGGACCACTGCGTTCAGGTGTGCTGTAAGTGAGCCGTCTGATCGGCGGCCTTGCAGTCTCCGCTGAGATCGTGGGCTGCCAGCTGCCGGCAGCGCCGTCACGGACGCCGTTGCGATGGGGGCATCCAGCGTCGTTCGGCTACGCCGCCGGGCACACGGTCCCAGACAGCGCGAGCCCACGCCTCACGCCCTCGAGTCGGGGCCATGACACGGAGACGGGAGCTTCGTCCCTGTACGGACTGAAGCCAGAACGGGCGTCCACTACCAGGTTCCACCGATAGCGCGGGGAAGATGACGGCTCGAGCGAGCCAGCTCTACGCGGCCGAGGTGCGCGAACCTAGTAATCTAGCACGCAAAGCACCCAAGCCGCTCGGCGGGCGCGGCCAATCGCACGGCACCGAGCGGCCGTGACTCGCTGGCACCGATGGCTAGGGGAGTTCTATCGCCTCGATCTGTTCTTGATACCGGTTGCGGATGGTGACTTCGGTGACCTGGGCGACGGCTGCGACGTCGTGTGGGTTCGTGTCTCGTTACAGAGCAGCGAGGCCGCATAGATCGCCGCGGCCGCATACCCCGTCGGGGACTTCCCCGAGAGCAGCCCCTGCGCTGCCGTGGTGTCAATGATCTCGCTGGCTTTGGCCTGGACCTCCTCGCTCGCGTCGAGTTCGGAACAAAACCGGGGGACGTACGCTTTGGGATCGACTGGCTCCATCGCGAGCGAGAGTTCCTGGGCCACATAGCGGTATGTCCGCCCGATTTCTTTCCGTTCGACCCGTGAGACGTCGGCGATCTCCTCGAGGCTGCGAGGAATGCCCTCCCGCCGGCACGCCGCATAGAGACAGCCCGTCGCGACCCCTTCGATCGAGCGGCCG
The DNA here is from genome assembly GCF_037914945.1 of Haloterrigena sp. KLK7. Classification (NCBI taxonomy): domain Archaea; kingdom Methanobacteriati; phylum Methanobacteriota; class Halobacteria; order Halobacteriales; family Natrialbaceae; genus Haloterrigena; species Haloterrigena salinisoli. The sequence continues at coordinate 214,472 of NZ_CP149787.1, read as the reverse complement.
CGGATGAGGTCCTCGTCGAGGGCCCGGCGATAGATGACGCTGGCGACCTCGCGCACCGAGCGCGGGACGCCGAGCGCGCTTGCCATCCGATCGATCTCGCTGAGCGCGAACTGCAGGTTGCGCTCGCCGGCGTCTTTGGTGCGGATGCGTTCTTGCCACTTGCGCAGGCGGTTCATCTGGCTGCGCTTTGTCGATGAAATCGAACGGCCGTAGGCATCCTGGTCTTTCCAGTCGATCTGCGTGGTGAGCCCCTTGTCGTGCATCGTCTTGGTGGTCGGCGCCCCCACGCGGGACTTGCTCTCCCGTTCGGAATGGGTTGAACGCACGCCATTCCGGCCCGCGATCGATGTTCGTCGTTTCGCTGATCAGACCACAATCCTCACAGACGAGTTCGCCCTGATCCTCGCTCGTGACGAGTTCACTCGAGCCACATTCATCGCAGGTCCGCTCACTGGTAGCCGCCTCGGTGTGGTGCTCTGACTCTGGGTCACGTTCGTGCTGGCGAGTCGGACGCTCCATGTTAGCTGCTCGCCCGCCTGCCGTAAACCCTTGTTCCTGCACCACGCACGGCCAGCCCCACAGAGCAGTGCCACCATCCCCGTCCCCGGGCGTGAGCGGTGCTGGGACGGGTGCCCGAAAGCGGGGTCCGGCGGGCGTGTCGGGGACCCGCCCACTCCGGGTGCCGACGCCATGGATGCGTCAACCGCAGGCATACTCGAGGAGGGCCGGCGGTGATACGCCGGGGCGCGTCTCGACCGAGCGCCGCTGGATCGCCTAGCAGCGAATCGACGCGCCGTCTGGCTGGGACGCAGCGCCCCGTCGCCCGTGAGCGGCAATTGGTCACGCCAAGGGTGACACCGGGGTGCGCGTGGACGGCTTGGCGCCCGCACCGACGAACCACCGGCTGCGACTGGAGTCGCCGCTCTCAGCGGTGGGTCCAACTGTGATGCTACCGCCAGGACGCCCCCAGCCGCCGAAGTCGTCGCCCCCGCTGCCCCGCCATAGTGGCGGGACGGGCAGAGCCCGGAGCGCCGCGAGGGCGTCGCCGTCGTGTGGCGGGAAGAAGACGGCTGCGTCGCTCATCGCGCTCTCGACGCGACTGTCCAACCGCAGATCGCCCTCGAGCAGTTCGTTGCTGACGAGCCAGACCGAGAGCGCGAGCCCACAACAGTCGGTAGAAAAACTCGCTGGGATCGTAGTTCGTGTCGTGTTGGACGTGGTCGATCTCGTCGAGCACCAGCACGGTCCACGCGGGGTAGGCCTCGAGGGGCGTCCAAATGGCGGTAAAGACCCCATCCAACTCCTCATAGGCGCCCTTCTTGGCGCCGGTCAGCGCGAACAGGATTTGGTGGCCGCGCTAAAGAGCGTCCGACACTCCTTGAGATTGACGTATTCCACCGCAAGGTCGTCATGGCGGGCGGCGAACGCCCGACAGATCCGCCGCGTCGTCAGGGTCTTTCCCGTGCCGGGCGGCCCGTAGATCGAGACCGTCGCCGGCAGCTAGCCGTCATGGACGCCGTTGATGACCAGCGCGCGTTTGTCGGCGAAGACGCTGTTGGCGGGCGCCGTCTCGGCGAAGAGGTCGTCGTACTCACTCATACGCTCGCGATTGTCCCTGGTAGTGGCGTGCCAGCAAAGAACGTCTCGCCCCGTGTGCACGCGGACACGCGTGGCGATCGCTGCGCTACGCACCCGTCAGAGGCGTGGCTCGGGGGGAACCGTCCGCGCGCCCACCCCCCTGTCAGCGAGCCACTCCAGCGGAACTACGAGTGTGTGTCTCCCCGGGGAGAGCACACCTGGCAGCACCGCGGCCGACAGAGCGTGCGACTCGAGGGGTGACTCCACCAGCGGCCGGCTCCCAGCACCATGAAACGCGTCAACACGTTCGCGATCCGTCCCCGTTTGGCGCAGGATCGGGAGGCCCGTGCGCCTTGCCTTGAGTGGAACAATCACGAGTGGCGGCCGACCACACCCGCCCCGACGGTCCGTCGGACAAATACCAAAGAGGACCGCACAGACCGGAGGACCCCCACCGTGGGGAAAGTTGCCGCCGTGGACTCGGATGCGGCCTGAAGCCCGCCGGCGGGATTCCACGGCTTCGGCCGTGGGCGGACGTCAAGTCCTCGGATGACCGTGGACGATCGCGATCGAGTTCTGTCACGAGAGCGGCCACAGCTCTCACGCGACCCACACCACCCCCGCCGCGACCGGTCGGCTAGCCGGGTTCGGTAGCCGTGGTGTCCCGCCTCGAGCAGTCCTCGGCAGTCCGTGTAGAGCCGGCCTCGAGTGAGTGTCCGGCGACGACCGCTGTCCACGGACTGCTCGCTGCGGAGCGCTCTCTGGTGTCGATTCGATTCCAGAACGCCCGCGTGCACGACGCGATCCCCCGCCGCGAGTCGCTTACCGCTCGGCCGGGTCCGGGACCGCGGCGATCGCGGGATCGTCCATCGCCTTGATGAGCTCGAGGGCCGGCCGGAGGTCGTCACCGATCGACGTCAGGGTGATCGCCGCGGCCTCGCGATCGTAGTCGATGATGTGGCAATCGACCAACCGCGGGAACTGGATGTGGTGAAACTCGACCACGGCGTCGTCGTCGAACGCGGCCTCGAGCTCGTCGACGAACACCGTGCCCCCGCGGGCAGTCAGGAAGTACAACAGCTGCCGCGTCCGGTCGGTCGCGAGGAGCTGGAACAGATCACTGAGTGCGAGCGGGAGGTCGGCCGGTACCCCGGCGTCGGACAGCGCTGCTGCGGCGGGCTCGGTGGGTTCGGGCCGTTGGTCGTCGCGGTCCATAGGAGCATTCAGTCGCCGGGCACAGGTAAATGTTGCCTCAACCACGTTCGGTCGGGACACCGCCCGTCTGGGCGGAACGGACCGCTCCGTGCGACGCCCGAGCACGGCTCGCCCGGGGCCACGAGCCCGGTACCAGTGCTCGTACGGCCGACTCGAGGACGGGAGTGCACGCTGCACGACGCCGAGTCGAGACGTTCCCGTCCGTGCGGTCGCTGTCCGCGGACGCTGCGACCGTCTCGCCGATCGCCGCGCTCAGACTGTGGTTCTCGTCCGCGGTGAAGAGCCGCTGTCGTTCGTCTGCGGACGTTCGCGCGGCTGTTCGGTACTGAAACGGAGGGAATGAATCCCTCCAGATGCTACGTCAAAGCCGATCAGGGCGCTGTTCTAGTTGAGTGCCGGTTCAGCGATACCGATCTGCCTCCGGCCAGCGTCGACCGGACGCAGACCGACTACATCTATGCTACTCATTCGCATAGTTGTTGGCCCGACGGTCGCAGGGTGGCTTGCGACGCAGTGCGGCCCGGCATTCGGGAGTCGGCCACGGACTATTTGCCAGTAATACCACTTTATTATCCAAATTTCATTTGTTGATTTTCATGAGACCGTGTGTGTCAGTCTCAGTCTACGCTTATGCCGGCGTCCGTGGCAGATGGCTGTGATGTCCACGAGTGAACACCGACTAACGATTCCGGACGAGCTTGCATCACCGCAGGCCAAGCTCGTCTATTTAGCCGTCCGCGTGACGGACGAACCGACAGTCTCCCAGCTGCAAGCGCTGCTCGGGCTGTCCAAACTCACGCTCTTGCCGCTGCTCGCATCGCTCAACGACCGAGACCTCGTTCGACGAACGGAGGACGGCTATGTCGGCCGGTGAATCAGCTTCGTCCCCCGACGTCGCGCTCGAGTCGGCGGACCTTCGGATCGACTGCTACGTTCGATCCGACGTCCCCGCCCCGATCGCCGAGACCGTCGACGGCGTCATCGAGCGACTCGAGTCCCTCTGCGAGGCCGGCCGGATCGACGAGTACCGGGTCACCTCGTGGCCGCCGGAAACGAGCGCCGCGAGCGCACCGTCGAAGGGTGACCTCGTGGCCGCGTTCGAGCGCTGGGCCGACCGAGACGGACACTCGATCGAGCCGGGGTTCCGCCGACGCCAACTCCCGGCGTCACCGTTCGGCGCCGAGTCGGCCACCTCGCGCGAGCGCGTTCGCGTCCCGGTCGTGGCGCTCGCGCTGTCCGAGGACGGGACCGTGACGGATCCGGCCGAGCTCCGCGGCGTCGTCCCGTATACGGAACGGCTGAACACCGCCGACGAGCGGACGTACACCGTCGACGAGTGGCTGTCCGCGGTCGAGTCCGACGCGGCGGACCGCGACGCGTCCGCCGCGGGGCGGGACCCGTCACCGGTACTGGGGGGCCAGCGATGACCGCCGCGCGGACGTCACGACGCCGAAGCCGCCGCTCGTCGACACCGGGAGGTGAGCGGTGATGCCGTCCGGGCGCCAGTCCGCCGACGAGACGGGGGATCGCGTGGCAGTGATCGGCGCGTCGATGACCCAGTTCGGGCAACGCGAGGGAGAGTGGATCCTCGACCTCCTCGCGGAGGCCGGCCTCGAGTGTCTGGCGGACGCGGGCGCCGACCCGGGCGATGTCGAGCACCTGTACGTCTCCAACATGGCCAGCGGCGAGTTCGAGGGGATGACGGGCGTGATGAACGCCCTCGTTCACGACCTCGGCGCGATGCCGGCGTACACCCAGCGCGTCGACCAGACCAGCTCGAGCGGCGGCGCGGGGATCTACGCCGCCTGGCAGTCGATCGCCAGCGGCGCCAGCGACATGACGCTGCTCGTCGGCGGCGAGAAGATGACCCATCGGTCGACCGGCGAGACGACCGACATCATCGCCTCCGTCGGGCATCCCGTCGAGTACAAACACGGCGTCACGCTCCCCTCGTTCGCGGGGCTCACCGCCCGCCACTACCTCGAGCGGTTCGACGCGCCCCGAGACAGTCTGGCGAAGGTCGCCGCCAAGAACCATCGGAACGGCGTCGACAATCCGAAGGCGCAGTTCCAGAAGGAGGTCGACGTCGAGACGATCCTCGAGTCGCCGATCATCGCCGATCCGCTGCGGCTGTACGACTTCTGTCCGATCACCGACGGCTCGGCCGCCCTCCTGCTCTGCCCCGAATCGGTCCGCGCGATCGGTCAAGTGACGACCGATACTATCGAGACCGGCGACGAGGTCGAACCCGTCTACGTCGAGGAACTCCGCGAACCCGGCGCCGGCATCCGCGAACCCGAGAGCCAGGACTGGGACGGCTACCGGTTCGAGCCGGTCTAGGCGCCGTCGCTCCTGCAGTAGCCGACAGCCCCTCGTCTCTCGAGTGATCGGCGAGTGCGATACCCGTCGCGGGCGCCGGAACCCGGTCTGCGGAGGCGACCGCGGGTAGTCACCGACGGGACGCGGGCAGACGAGGTCGTGACGGACCCGCGACGAGTAGGTCAGGGGGAAGCGAGTAGACCGAACCGTTCGCGTGCGCTTGTCCGAGGCCCTACACTTCTTCGAGCACCGCGAGCGAGTAGAGATCGATCGCGCTGAGGGCGAGGACGGCGAGCGGGAAGGCCACGTCCGCGAAGGAGGTGGCCTCGAGGCGGAGGACGGAGAGGACGAGCGGATCGACGAGCGGGCCGGCGGCGAGCAGCGACCCGGGACTCAGAAACACGAGCGCGACCCCGCACAGTGCGGCCCAGCAGCAGCCGCGGCGCCACTGCCTGGCGTAGAGGTGCCCGACGCCCGGCCAACAGACGGTCAGCAGGTACGCCGGCCACGTCGTCACGCGCCCGTCCAGCGGGAGGAGCGACGTGGACTGTGCTGACGACACGGATTATCGCCTCCGATACGCCGACGGTCGCTGTTCGATGCGGAACGTCTCGACGGCGAGTCGAGCTACCATACCAGCCGGATCAACAGTCGAAAGTAAAAACGTCAGTCAGACGGCCGTACGACGCACGTGAAGAAGTCATCACGGATCGGACGTTCCGAACCCTCACGAGCGGCCGCCGACGCGGGTGAACGACCCGTCGGTCGTCGGGGTCGGTAGTCGCGGGTCCCCGCCTCGAGCAGTCCTCGGCGGCCTCGCGAGCGACGCGAGCGAGACTCGAGAGCGCAGGTCGGTCTCTCGGCAGTCCAGAACGGGACGGCGTCGAGACGTGAGTCGTTGGGAGGCCGATGCTGACACGGCGACTCTCTTCGATCGGTAATGCAACGGAGACGAGAGAGAACGCCTCGAGTCACGCGTCGATGCCTGCACCGTCGCTCGATGACTCGCCTCGGTCACGGTACCGACGCGGTCCCGTCCTACGTCGCCTTCTCCTGTTTCCACGTGTGATCGCACAGGTTGCAGCCGTACTGGATGTGTCGGGCTCGCTCCTCGAGCCAGACGTCCGTTTCGCCGCAGTTCGGGCATGGCTCAGTGGCGCCCATGCGCTGCGTACGACCGCGATCAGCTTTACCGTCACCCTGCCCGTGCATGCCGATTCACGACTCGCGAGGGGGCCTCTCAGTACGAACGGTCGATCAGTACATGACCGTTCGCCGGCACCGAGTCGGGGAGCGAGACGCCTCGCTCCGAACGAGTCGTTCTAGAGATCCGTAGCGGGATCGTCGACGCCGGGAATAGCGCTCTCGTCGGCGTGGGTCGCGAACCGCGCGATGAGATCGTCGACCGCGAGCGAGCCGGTCATCTGCGGACTGTTTCGAGCCAGCGTGAGGCTCATCAGTATCCGCTCGATCTCTTCGTCAGTGAACTCGAGTGACACCGTGGTTTCCTCCTCCATTTGGCGAATAAGTGATAGGTAAAACTCCTACTTAGCTTCACGTAAAGAGGTTCTTCTCACCGCGAGTCGCTCGCATCGGCGGTTCCGGTTCCGGAGCGCCGAACCGGTCGTCGCTCACGTCCTCGAGCGGCGCGGAACGCGTCGAGTCACAGACCGAGCACGAAGCCGGTCTCCGGGACCTCTCGAGCGCTCGGCCGACGGCGACGACCGAACGCCGAACCGCGAACGGGGCGCGACTCCCGAACGAAGTACCTTTACGGATTTCGACGAAACCTCGAGACGATGTGGCCCTGGGGACACCTCGCCGTCGCGTACCTGTGCTATTCGTTCGCCCGGCATCGACTCCGCGACCGTCCGCCGCGTGCGCTTCCCGTCATCGCCGTGGCGATCGGGTCGCAGTTCCCCGATCTGATCGATAAGCCGTTCGCGTGGTCGTTCGGACTCCTCCCCGGCGGCCGGACGCTCACCCATTCCGTCTTCGTCGCCGCGCTGTTGCTTCCGACGGTCTATCTCGTCGCGCTCCGGATCGACCGACCCGACGTCGGCACCGCGTTCGCCGTCGGCCACGTCTCGCACCTGCTGGCGGACGTCCCGCCGAACGCGATCCTCACGGCCGACGCGTCCCAGTTGACGTTCCTCGTCTGGCCGCTCCTCCCGCCGCCGCCGTACGAATCGGTCGACGGGATCCTCGCCGGCTTCCTGCGCTACTCGATGGGCTGGTACGAGTGGGCGCAGCTCGGCCTCGTGCTCGTCGCCCTCCTCGCCTGGTATCGCGACGGAACGCCCGGAACCGGCTACGTTCGCCGAAGCGCCGCGCTCCTCACGCGAAAAGCGGCCTAACGGAACGGTGCAAGCGAAATCGAACCGGCCGTCCTCCTCGACTCCCGCTCGAGTCCCACCTGCCGATCCGACCTGAAAACGGACTCACCCCCTCACCCGTCCGCCCGTATCGCCGGTCCCCGCTCGAGCGCCCGATATCGACGCCGGGCGATCGATCGCGCCGCGAGGGCCAGCAGGATCGCGACGGGGGCGACCCACCGATCCCGGCTGCTGTAGAACCCCGGAAAGACGACGTCGGCATCGGTGAGCGGCCAGAGGTACTGGTAGGTGCCCGCCGGCGGCACCAGCAGGAGGTCGAGCGCGAAGTGCGACAGCGCGCCGAGCGCGAGCAGGAGCGCGACCGCCCGTCGGTACTCCGCCCGGACGGTCAGCGAGGCGATGCAGATCGCGACCGCGACGCCGCCGATCGAGTGCATCGGTCGCCAGGAGAACGACGCCCCGATCACCGATTCGATCGTCTCCGGCGGGACGACCCACTTCAGGCGATTGAGATCGGGCAGCGTCCCGCCGACCATCGCGACGGTCGTCAGCCGCGCCGTGATCCACGGGTACCGAACCGAGAGGAGCGTCGCGAGCGCGTACGCGACCAGCACGTGCGTGAGTCCGTCGGCCACGTCGATCACTCCCCGCTTCGCGCGACTCGAGTCGTCCCCGACGCTCCTCGATCGACCGGCTCCGACCCGGTGTCGCCGCCGAACGGCAGCCGACCGGTCGGCTCGAGCGAGCGCCGGCGGGGATCGAGTCGCCAGCCGGCGAGCGCGCGGCCCGCGACCAGCGCGGCGCCGACGGCCGAGATCGCGTGCGCGTAGCGGAGGCCGCCGATCCGGCGCTCCTCGCTGCGGTCCGCCGGCGCCACGAGGGCGGCTCCGAGCTCGGACGCGACGGCCGACAGGCCGGCGGTCGCCGCTCGACCGGTCGTCTCGGCCCCCGAAGTCGCCGACGGGCCGGCGTCGCGGTACGCCGCACCGAGGTCGTAGTCGCCGCCGTCGAGGACGACGACCTCGTTCGCGTCGCTCGAGTCGTCCGTCTGAACCGCCTCGAGGGACCAGCCGGCGCCGCCCAGGACGAGGCACCCGAGGAGACCTGCGGTCAGAACTGCGATTCCGAACCCTCGAGCGAGCGGACCGGTGTGCATACCCCGCAGTTGGAACGAGACGCGGATAATAGTCAGCAGAACATCACGTGCCGAGTCGAGTCGCGACTCGAGTCTCGTTTCGGCGCGCGACTCGACGTGTGAGGTCGGGCGCGCCCTCACCGCTCGTATCCGGATGAGGGGGTGAACCGTCTGCACTCGGTCGGGTCGATCGACTCGACCGCGTCCTCGTTCATTTCTCGTTCGTTTCGCTCACGGTCGGTCGCCATCGATATGATATCGATCCGAAAAATCATAAACAGATAAGTATCGACTGATGGAGATTCCCATAGAGAGCGTATGAGTGGGGAACTCGTTCAGCGGCGGTTCGTCGATCGGGGTGTCGGACGCCTGGCCGCAGTCGCGATCGCCGGGCTCGCTGGCGGGACGGGGTTCGGGGTCGTCCTGTACGCGGTCGGACTGCTCGAGTCGGTCGGCTTCCTCGTCGACCGACCCGGCCTGCTACCGGGACTCTCCGTTCTGCTAGTCGCCAGCGCGATCGGAGCGTTCGCCTATCGGATCCTCGGCGCACTGGGCCCCCTCGGGGAGGACCTGACCGATCCGATCACGGGGATCACGCTCGGCGCGTGTTTCGGCCTCGTCGCGTGGCTCCTCGGCGTCGCGCTGCTGTTGCCGCTGTGGCTCGGACTGCTCGGCTGGACGCCACCGTTCCCCTACCTCCACTGGGAGAGTCTCGCCGGTCTGCTCGTCTACGGCGCGCTGGTCGGACCGGCGTACCCGCTCGCCGAGCGGTACGTTCGATTTTAAGGCTTACACTGCGACCGACGCGGCTCGTCGGTGCCGGTCCCGTGATCCCGCGTCTCGCGGTCCCGAGTCCAACCGCACCAGTTATCCCTCGGCCTCGCATCGTCCCGACCAGCATGTGGCCACTCGGACACGTCGCCGTCGCCTACCTCTGTTATACGATCGCGACTCGAGCGCGATTCGACGCGCCGCCGGCGCACGTCCCGGCGCTGTTGCTCGCGTTTGGGAGCCAGTTCCCGGACCTCGTCGACAAGCCGCTGGCGTGGTACCTGACGGTCCTCCCGACGGGGCGCTCGCTCGCCCACTCGCTGCTCCTGTTGGTGCCGCTGTCGATCGCCGTCTCGCTCGTCGCCGCCCGATACGACCGGACCGAGTGCGGGATCGCGTTCGGGATCGGCGCGATCTCGCACACGCTCGTCGACGTCCTCCCGATGGTCTGGGACGCCGAGACCCGACCGAACCAGTTGCTGTGGCCGATCACGCCGGTCGAACCCTACGAGGGCGGGCCGCCGACCGTCCTCGGACTCCTCCGGGACTCGCTGACCGAGCCGTACTTCCTCGCGCAGTGGGTCCTGGCCGCCGTCGCGTTCACGTACTGGCGTCGCCACGGCTATCCCGGACTGCGGCCGATTCGGACGGCCCTCGAGCGGGTGGGTCCGACGCCGGGCTAGCGCGGCCCCGACGGCGTCCCTGAAGCGACGCTGTGCCGTAGCACCGTCGGCGTGACGCTGCGCCGCAGCGCCTCCATTGGCTCGACGCTACAATCCGGCGTCTCCACTCCCGACCAGCGGCCGAAGAAGGGACTCCGATTCGGGCGGGCGATCCGGACGCGATCAGCGAATCTCCTTCCACTCGGCATCGCACTCCGGACAGATGCGGACCGTCTTGATCTGGTCCGGGTCGTTTTCGGTCTTCAGGGCCTTCTCGCAGTCGCCACAGACGAGCCGATCGTAGGTGTCCTTCTCGAGTTCGCCGTCGCGGAGCGCCTTCCGGACTGATTTCATGTTGCCCCCCTACGAACGTAGGGTAGAAAAAGACCGGTGCTTTATCGAGTTCTGTGTCGTGACGACCTGAGGGGCCGATACTGTAACTCCGCCGTCACGACCGGACGGTCTGGCCGGAGTCGTGGCCGTTTTACCGGTCCGGTCGAACACTCCACCGATGGAGTACGTTCAGGAGCGGATCGCGACGCTCCACGAGTTCGGCGGGACCGCCGGCCGCGAGAGCGACCTCGCCCGCGCGGCCGCCGACGCCGTCGCCGAGACGGCCGTCGTCGTCCCGATGACCGCCCGCGAACACGAGAACCCCGCCGCCGAACGCGTTCTCTCGGAACTCGAGTCCCTCGAGCCCGCACCGGCCGCCGTCTTCGTTCCCGTCCGCGCCGGCGCCGACGAGATCGGTCCGTTTCGCGGGTGGCTCGAGTCGTTCTCGCTGCCGATCCGCGTCCTGTGGTGTAACGCGCCCCGGGTCGAGGCCCTGCTGGCCGACGCGGGGCTGGACGGGGAGTTCGGTAAGGGACGGGACGTCTGGCTCGCGCTCGGTCCCGCCGCCGCGGCCGGCGAGTACGTCGTCGTCCACGACGCCGACGCCAGGAGCTACGAGGCCGGCCACGTCCCGCGCCTGCTCGCGCCGCTGACGATGGACTACGCCTTCTCGAAGGGGTACTACGCCCGCATCGAGGACGGCCGACTCTACGGGCGGCTCTTCCGGCTGTTCTACGCACCGCTCGTTCGGACGCTCGCGGACCGCCACGACGCGCCGATCCTCGACTACCTCCGCGCCTTTCGGTACCCGCTGGCCGGCGAGTTCGCCGCCACGGCCGCCCTCGTCCGGCGGCTCCGCGCGCCGCGGGCCTGGGGCCTCGAGGTCGGGACCCTCGGCGACGCCTTCGACGCGGCCGGCTTCGACGGCGCCGCGCAGGTGGACCTCGGGCGCCACGAGCACGACCACCGCGCGGTCGCCGGCGAGACCGGCCTCGAGGGGATGAGCCGCGAGGTGGCCGGGGAACTGCTGCGCGTCGTCGAGGAACGGGGCGTCGACCCGGACTACGACACCCTCCGGGAGCGGTACCTCGCGACCGGCGACCGGCTGGTCGAGCAGTACCGCGCCGACGCGGCGTTCAACGGCCTGACGTACGATCCCGCGGCCGAACGGGACCAGCTCGTCCGCTACGCCGACTCGATCGCGCCGCCCGGTCCCGACCGCCGGCTGCCCCCGTGGACGGACGCGCCGCTGACGCCCGACGCGATCGTCTCGGCCGCCCTGGCGGTTCGAAACGCGTAACGCACCGACGGATTCGCAACGCGCCCCCGTCGTCCGGATCCGGCGCCGACATCGACGATCACGGGCGCCGATGTCGGTGACCACAACGCTAATCCGACCTTCGTCCGTCGTGGCGTGTATGGACGCGACTGCGGACGAACTGGCGGGCGTCGTCGACCTCTTCGGCGGGCTGACGCGATCGGAACTCGAGCGGGCGCTCTCCGAGGCGGCGTTCCGGGCGGACGGCCAGTCCGTCGACGAGGCCGCCCTCGAGCCGATGATCGAGGACGCCCTCGAGTCGTTCGCGCTCGTTCGCCACGACCGGCTCGTCGACGGCGAGCGCCGGTCGCTGCTGGTCGCCGGGCCGACGGCGTTCCCGTCGGTGCCCGAGGGCGCCGAGGACGTCCCGCACATCCTCGACGTCGACCGTCGCCGGCTCGATCGCGAGGCCCTCGGGGAGACGGCCCGCGAGCAGTTCGCGGACGCCCTCGAGGCGGCCCTCGCTGCCGACGACGAGGACCGAGTCCGACACCTGATCGACGTCAGCTACGACGTCGAAGCCTGGGCGCCGGTCGACCTCGCGGCCGAGCGGGAGCGACTGGAAGACGCCCTCGAGTGAGCCCGCGACTCGGACGGCTTCGAACCCGAACGGACCCGACCGAGACGAGCGCGGACCGACGGCGCGTCGACCGGAGACGGAGCGAACCGAAACGGAGATTCCGATCGGGACCGATGGTCCGGTATCGACAGTCAGCGCGTCCCAGCGAACGAAGGTGAGCGTATACCCGTATGCCACAGCCGACGATGACCCTCGAGCCGGTCGCCGACCACGTGCCCCTCGAGATCGACGACCAGGAACACGACGCGGCCGTCCTCGCGCCGATCATCGAGCGCGACGGCGAGGACCACCTGCTCTTCACCCGCCGGGCAGACCACCTCGGCGAGCATCCCGGGCAGATGAGCTTCCCCGGCGGCGGCGCCGAACCGGTCGACGAGACCATCCTCGAGACCGCGCTCCGGGAGGCCAACGAGGAGATCGGGCTCGAGGCCGACGAGGTCGAGATCGTCGGCCAACTCGACGACATCCGGACGATCACGGAGTACGCCGTCACGCCCTTCGTCGGTCGGGTCCCCGACCGCGAGTACGTCGGCGACGGTCGCGAGGTCGCCGAGATCGTCGTGCTCCCGCTGTCCGGACTGCTCGATCCGGCCAACTACGAGTACGAACGGCGCGACCACCCCTATTACGGCGACATCGTCATCCACTACTTCCACGTCGACGGCTACACCGTCTGGGGGGCCACCGGCCGTATTCTCGTCCAGTTACTCGAGTTGACGACCGACTTCGAGCCGCCGGAACGAGTCGAGCGCTCCCGGTAGTGTTCAGCGTCGCTCGTCGCGCTCGCTCGTCCCGTCGGCCTCGAGTTGTCCGACGACGGTCAGTGACCCCTCGTCGAGCTCCGTCTCGGCGGTGTCCGCGTCGCCGAAGCCGCCGCTGACTACCCGCGTGAGGGCTTCCTCGAGCGTCTCGTCGAGTTCGGTGAACTCGTCGGGCGGGACCTCGAGGACGTAGCCCGAGGAGACGTTCGGCGACGTCGGCAGAAAGAGCGTCGCTCGACCGTCGGGCGTCCGCTGGCCGGTCTTGAACGCGGTCATCCACACGCCGTCCCACGTCTCGACCCTGACCGGCGTCTGGAGGGTCTCACCCGCGCCGAACGTCGTCTCGGTGGCGGTCTTCGAGGCGTTGTAGACGACGCGGATGACGGGCACTCGGTTCGCCACGTAGTCGACGACGCCCTCGAGGACGCCGCCGGTCGTCGTGTCCGTCATCTGTCCGATAACGTACGTCGCGACGGCGAGGAATCCGACGAACGTCGCGACGCGGAGGAAGCCGGCGAGTCTCGCGCGGGCGTACTCGCCGAGTCCGGGCGCGATCGCCTCGAGGGTCTCCGCGTTGAGCAGGATCCCCGGCGTCACGCCCGCGATGAACGAGTAGAGGTAGTGGGCGAGATACAGCGTCACGAGGACGGGGCCGACGACGATGAGGCCACGTCCGAAATCCGCTTTGACCGAATTCATGTGGCCTGGTTCACGGCCGAAGGCAGGGCACCCACCTATGAGTAGATTGTGGACTCGAAACGGCCGGCGACCGCGTCGCTCGGCGATCGCGATCGACCGCCGACGGCGCCGGCCCGGAACGCCAGCTTTTTGCGCGCCGACCGCACAGCACGTCTATATCCGCGCCGACGACGACCCGACGCCCAGCCACCGTCGCTCGAACCGACGGCGGCCGCGTCGGGGCCGCCGCGTCGCGCGAAGTGACTCCCCATGTTGACCTCGAGTACCGTCACCCGTGCCGGACTGGACGCGATCGCGCTGAAACCCGCTGAGTGTGACGTCTCGGAGGGCGCGTCGCTCCCGGTCGAGACGATCGCGATCGACTACGAGGGCCGCGACCATCTGCCCGCCCGCGAGACGCTCGTCGCCCTCTCGCGCGAGACCGACGTCCTGGTGACGACGCCCGTCCGCGCCGACGGCTTCGATCCGCTGGGCGACGACTCGCTGACCGCCGAACTCCCCGACGCGGTCGGGCGGGTCCTCGTCGCGGGCCATCCCGCCTACCTCACCGCCGAGGAACGCGAACGGGCCGTCGCGCCGCGGCTCGGCGCCGCCCTCGAGACCGAGCCCGACGCCTGGGTCGGCACCGAGAGCGTCGAACGGATCGCGATGGCGACCGGCGCGACCCAGTACGAACTGCTCTCGCGGACGACCGACCGCGACCTGCGGGCGTTGCGGGCGGCCGGCTTCGACGGTGACGTCTCCGTCTACGCCCCGACCGTCCTGACCGAGGACCGGGACGCCGTGCTCGACGCCGTCGGCGCCTACGTCGCCCGCCGCCGGCCGGTCGCGCGGGCGTTACCCGAGGGCGCCCCGACCGACGCGAGCGCGACCGGCCGCGCCCGAGAGGTGCTGCTCGAGGCGGCCACCGACTACGCGCTCGTCGGCGCTCCCGACGAGGTCCGCGCACAGACCGACGCCCTGCGCGAGGCCGGCGCGACGACGATCGTCGGCTACCCCGCGCGGGGCCTCGAACCGTTCCTCGAATAGCGTCCCGTTCTTCGAGTACCCGATTCCGTACCGGCGACCGTCGATCACACAGGGTAAGTATCAGCCATCCCCAGTATCCGCTATGACGAGTTTCGGAGACGCTATCGCCGCTCGAGAACAGCGCCGAGCCCGCGCGCTCCCGACGCGTGATCGGCCATGACAGATATCGACGACGATCCGGAGATCGCGGTCGGCGCCGACGCCTTCACGCGGGAGGGCGCCGGCCTCGAGGTCGCCGTCGTCGGCGGCGGCGCCGTCGGCGCGACGACGGCCTACGATCTCGCCCGCGAGGGCGCCGACGTGACCCTCTACGAGAAGGATCAGATCGCGAGCGGCTCGAGCGGCCGGGCGGCGGGGATCTGCTACGACGCCTTCGCGGACCCGCTCGACGCCGAGATCGCCAGCGACGCGATCGAACGCTTCCGGGCGCTCTCGGGCGACGAGACCTTCCCGTTCGCCGAGTGCCCGTACGTCTGGCTCGCCCGCGAGGGCGATACGGAACGCGCCGACGCCATCCGCGACCAGGTCGAGCGCATGCAGGAAAACGGCGTCGTCGCCCTCGAGGCCGACGGCGACGCGCTTGCGGACCGCTTCGACGCGCTTCGAACCGACGACGTCGCCGTCGCCGGGATCGCCGGCGCGGCGGGCTACACCGATCCAGCGAAATACACCGCCTGTCTGGCCGCCGCGGCCGACGGCGCCGGCGCGACGCTCGCCCCCGAGACGCCGGTCGAAGTCGAAACCGATCCCCTGCGAGTCGTCTGCGCGGAGCCACGCTCCGCGGGCGACTCGAGCGGGCGAAGCCCGCGAGGGGACGGCACCGAACGCGAGGTCGACGCCGTGGTCGTGGCCGCCGGGGCCCACACGAAGCAGTTACTCGCGGACGCAGGTATCGAGATCGCGATGAAGCCCTACCGCGTGCAGGCGCTGGTCGCCGGCGCCGACGTCGACGAACCGATGTGTTACGACGCGAGCGACTCGTTCTACCTGCGGCCCCACCCCGACGGCCTCCTCGCGGGCGACGGCACGGAGTACGTCGAGGGCGACCCCGACGACTACGACCGCGACGCCGACCCCGAGTTCGCCGACGACCTGCTCGAGCGCGTGCGTCACCGACTCCCCGACGCCGACCTCGAACTCGAGCGGGCCTGGGCGGGCCTCTGCACGGCGACCCCTGACCGCGACCCACTGGTCGGCGAACTCGAGGACGGGATCTACGTCGCGACGGGGTTCCAGGGTCACGGCTTCATGCGCGCGCCGGCGATCGGGCAGCGACTCGCGGAACAGGTCGTGGGCGGCGAGGGAATCGCGGCGTTCGATCCGACTCGATTCGACGGCGACGAGTCGTTCGAGATCGCCGACGGGATGTCGATTGAACCGGAGGAGTGAGTCATACCGCCGGACGGAAGTCACCGAGTAGTCGGTCGCGATAGGGGCCGTCGCCTTCGGAGACGGCCGAGTACGAGCGACCGATCTCCGAGTAGTTCCGTCCGACGGTATCAGTCGTCGGCGGTGAGTTCGCCCGTTTCGGTGGCGTCTGTCGCGTCGCCGTCGACGGCCGAGTCCTTCGGGATGTCGATCCGCAGCGTGCCGGCCTCGGTCAGCGTCGCCGTCCCCGCGTCGGGGTCGACGATCGCGTCGTCGGGCAGCTCCGCTTCGCCGTCGAGTTCCATGCCGCGACCCGGGAACCGCATCTCGTAGCCCTCGTGGTACTGACGGAAGCGATCGATCTGGATCTTGACGTTGCCGCCGAGATACCGCACCTGCACGTCGTCCGGTTCGGCGCCCGGCGCGTCGAAGACGACCTGATAGGCGGTCTCGTTTTCGAGCACGTCGACGGGGAGCGTTCGATGGTTCTGGACGTGACCGTTCGCGCGGCCGACCTGCCGGTAGAGGACGCTGCCGACCGATTTGCGGAGGTCACTCAGACCCACGATGACTCACCTCTGGGAGCGCTCGTCGCGGCGACGGAGACCTGGACGTACGTCGAGGACATGGCTTACCAACGGTTACACGATCGGCATTCATATCTCTTTTGATGGTTCAAAATAAACGTCAGACGGCGTCGGGGTCGACCGTCGCTGGCGGGGTCCCGTCACGCTACAGTTCGACCTTCTCGAGGCAGTCCGTCCCCCCGCAGACCGGACAGGAGAGATCGGTCACCTCGAGGTCGTCGGGGACGTCGTACGTGTAGTGGTTCTCGAAGATGTCGAGAAAACAATCCTCCGCGGTACAGACGATCTCCTCGGTCGGTGGCATACCCGCTACTAGCGTCACGACGACCATCAACGTCGGGGTTGCGGCACCCCGGAACGAACGCCGTCGGGTTCGGACTCCGACGCTAACTCGCACCGTTTCGATCGGACGCCCGCCTCGAACGGCGATCAAGCGCCTCCGAGCGAACGGAGATACGAGACGAGTCCGTCGATTCGTTCGGGCTCGTACGTCCAGAACCCGTAGTACCGATCGGATTCGCGCTCTTCGGCCAGCAGTCCGCACTTGTTCAGATCGCTCCCGCCGCCGTCGTAGATCACGAACCAGAACGCGCCGATCTCGCCGCCGGCGTCCGAGACGATCTCGATCCCGTCGACCGGTCGCTCGTCGCACTCGTCCTCGACGAAGACCGTGATATCGAGCTCTCGCTCCCGTATCAGACGGTCGTAGACGCTGAGCTGGGAGGCGAGGGCCGCCGAATTCTGAAACCCGACGTACAGCGTTCCGGCGTCGATTCGCCACGCGCGCTCTTCGATCTCGCGACTCGCGGCCAGCATCTGCCGTCGATCGTACGAGGTGAAGAGCGTGTTTTCGAGGAACTCGAAGAGGTCGGAGTAGTCCACGTCGGCGTCCTCGAGCGTCCACGGCGGGTGGATCTCCGGGGAGAGCATGGCGTGGAAGTGGTCGATACCGACTGCCCCGCGGAACTCGTGACCCGCGTCTCGAACGATCACGAAGCCGCGACCGCCGCTCGACGGGCTCGGCTCTCGGACCACGCGAACGTTTCGCGTCGAGAACTGCCGCTCGAACTCCGCCGCCACTCGGTCTCGGTCCGTATGCACTTCGAGGACCTTCCGCCGCGCTTCGATTTCGCCGAGCTGATCGCGAAGGCGCTCCATCGTCTCACGCCCCGTTCCGCAGTAGTTTCCGGAGGACGTCGGGAATCTCGTCCCGTTCGACGGTCCGCGTCTCGCTATCGAACTCGAGGTACCCGGCAGCGTCGAGTTTCGGCAACACGAGGTGGTACAGCCGAACGCGTATCTCTTCGCGGTCTTCGGGGGTCTTGATGGATCCCGTCTCGGTCGCCGCCAGCCCGGTCGCCGTGTCCGCGAGCGCGTCGAGCGTCGCGGTCGATTCGTCCGAGAGGTGGGACAGTACGTAGCGAGCGTACCGATCCGAGAGCACGTCCAGGAGAACGTCCGGAGCGGCATCGCTCTCCATCGCTTCGATCGCCTCGAGGACGGCTCCCAGACGCGTTTCGTCCATTGTGACGAGATACCACCCGCGGCACGAAATAGCTGGTCGAACGTCCCCGCCTCGAGGTAAACGAAAGATAGTACGTTCCCCGCGTCGGTCTTTCGCTGGCGGACGAACGTGATTCGCTACCCGACTCGACCCCGTAACATCGACGCCGGTGGGGCCGAGAGCGAGCGGTCTGCCGCGAGGGATGTCGATCGCGAGCCGGACTCCTCCCGGAACGCCCGACGGACCGGAGCGCCGAGCGATCGTGTAGTCACCGTTTTACCCCTCCGGACGCTACCGACCGCTATGATCGACCCCGAGACGCTGTCGGTGACGATCGTCGACGGCTACGTCGACGAGCCCGCACACTTCGGGGTGCCGCCGTACATCTCGACGTACCCCCGCTACGCGGCTGGGGCGCTCGTCGACGCGGGGGTCCCCCGCGAGCGGATCACGTACCACACGATCGACAGGCTTCGCGACGAGCCCGACTACTGGCGGGACGTCGACGAGGCCGACCTCATGATCTACCTCGGGGGGATGACCGTCCCCGGGAAGTACGTCGGCGGCACGCCGGCCGAACCGGACGAAGTGCGAAAGCTCGCCTGGACGGCCAACGGCACGAGCCTGATGGGCGGCCCCGTCAAGTTCGGCGTCGGCAACGAGAACGCCGGCGCGACCGAGACCGAACGGCAGGACCTGGACTTCGACTTCGTCGCCAAGGGCGACGTCGAGGCCGCCGTCCACGACCTCGTGGAAAACGGCCTCGAGGGATTCAACAACCGGATGCGCGACGTCGACGAGGTCTCGCGGTGGGCCCGGGAGGGCGCGTTCATCGTCGAACAGCACCCGAACCACCCCGACCACCTCATCGCCGAACTCGAGACCTCGCGGGGCTGTGCCTATCGCTGCTCGTTCTGTACGGAACCGCTGTACGGCAACCCCTCCTTCCGGCCGCCGCCGACGGTCGTCGGCGAGGTCGACGCCCTCTCGGATTTCGGCGTCAAACACTTCCGAATCGGCCGGCAGGCCGACATCCTCGCCTACGGCGGCGACGGCGAGGCGCCCAATCCCGACGCCCTCCGGCAACTCTACGGCGGCATCCGCGACGTCGCGCCCGACCTCGAGACGTTACACCTGGACAACATGAACCCCGTCACGATCGTCAACTGGCCCGAACAGAGCCGGGAGGGGATCCGGATCATCGCCGAGCACAACACGCCCGGCGACACCGCCGCCTTCGGCCTCGAGTCGGCCGACCCCGTCGTCCAGGAGGCGAACAACCTCAACGTCAGCGCCGAGGAGTGTTTCGAGGCGGTCAAGATCGTCAACGAGGAAGCCGGCTGGCGACCCGGCGAGGACCCCGAAGACGCGCCCACGTTCGGCGACGACGCGCCGCGTCGGCTCCCCAAACTCCTGCCCGGGATCAACCTCCTGCACGGCCTCAAGGGCGAGCGCGAGGAGACCTACGAGCGCAACCGCGAGTTCCTCCAGCGGGTCTACGACGAGGGCTACATGCTACGGCGGATCAACATCCGGCAGGTGATGGCCTTCGACGGCACCGACATGAGCGATACCGGCGCTGAGATCGCCAACGAGCACAAACAGCTGTTCAAGCGGTACAAGAAGCAGGTCCGCGAGGAGATCGATAACCCGATGCTCGAGCGCGTCGCGCCGCGGGGGACCGTCCTGCCCGACGTCCACCTCGAGTACCACCAGGACGGGAGGACCTTCGGCCGCCAGCTGGGCACCTACCCGCTGCTGGTCGGCATCCCGGGCGAGCGCGAACTCGGGCGGACCATCGACGTCGCGGTCGTCGACCACGGCTACCGCTCCGTCACCGGCGTCCCCTACCCGCTGGACATAAACGCCGCCTCGATGGACGAACTCACCGCGATCCCGGGCGTCGGCGACAGCACCGCCGGCGACATCGTCGTCAACCGGCCCTACGAGTCGGTCACGGACGCCGACCTCGGAGCCGAGGTCGACCTCGAGGGGTTCGCGACGACGCGGGTGCTCGAGGGCGCGGACTGACCGGTCCCCGAATTGTCCCCACCACGCTCCCCCGCGGACTGACGTCTGATCGAGAATCGAGCCCGTTCGACCACGTTTTTTCACTGTCGGCCCTGCAACGAACGGTCCTCGGTCGGTAGTTCTATTATGGAGGCGCCGCAGAGGTGAAATTGAGGGTCTACCTGTGGAAATATCTGAAAAACTCCTGTGTCTGTTCAGTGCGGACGTCTCGGCAGAGGAGGACCGATACGTCATCGAGGTACCACGTCAAGAAGTCGAAACCGGCGACATCGACCCGGAGGAGGTCTACCGCGTCGCGCTCATCTCCCGCGAGGAGGACGACGCCGAGGAGTCGACGGCACAGCCCCAGACGGCACCGTCGGAACCGCAGCCACCGGTCGACGTCGGCGAAACACGCTACGTCGAGATCGAGGACATCGGCAAGCAGGGCGACGGGATCGCTCGCGTCGAACGCGGCTACGTCATCATCGTCCCCGGTGCCGACGTCGGCGAACGCGTCAAGGTCGAAGTCTCGGAGGTCAAGTCCAACTTCGCCGTCGGCGAGATCATCGAAGAGACGTTCTAACAACGAAGTTTTCCTCTGCGGGTGCGCCTTCGGCGCACCCTCGGGAAAACTTCGATGAAAAGCACTCCTCCTTCCCCTCCAGCCGCGCGTAGCGCGGCTTCCGGGTCAGTCGTCGGCCCGCTCGCTCACCCTTCGGGTTCGCTCGCGGTTGCAAGTAGTCCGCCTGCGGTGGCGCGCGCTGTCGGTCCGGCCGAGCGAAAGCGAGGACGGCCGACGACAGCGCGCGAGGGATGAGCGAGCAGTATGAACGGTGACCGCAGGGAACCGTGAGTTGAGCGAGCGAATCGGCTGGGGAGGGTGTGGCAATTCCCTGTTGCCACGATAGCAGAGCGGTCGAGACGAACTCGAGTAGACGCCGACTGATGTTAGTCTTGCACGTCTAGATTGCTCCGAAAGCACCCTATTTCGGAATCGTCTCGAGGAACGTCTCCGGATCGTCGTGGAAACAGTCGCCGACGACGATCGCGTCCGCGCCGGCCTCGAGGATCTCGGTCGCTTTTGTCCGACTGTCGATCCCGCCGCCGTAGAACAGCGCCGTCTCCTCGAGGTAGCGCGCGGCGGCGTCGACGTCTGCGGGACCGCCGTAGGTACCCGAGTACTCGATATAGAAGATCGGAAAGCCGTAGAAGGTCTCCGTCGCCAGGGCCGCGCCGGCGACCTGCTCGGGCGAGTACGTCGCCTCGACTCCCGAGGTCGTCGCCGCCGTGGACTCGAGGTGCTGGATCACGTACCCCTCGCCGACGACGTTCGTCGCGAGGTCCGCGACCGCGTCGGCCCCCTTCGACGAGAGCAGCTCGCCGACGAGCGGCAGGCTCGCACCGAGGATCTCCTCGGGTTTGCGACCGACCTCGGTGAAGAGGTCGACGTGTTTCCCCACGAAGTGCTCCCGATCGCCGTTGTAGACCGCCGGCACGGAGAGGTAGTCCGCCGCCTCGATCGTCGCTTCGGAGACGTGACTCGAACTGTACGGTTCCTGAAAGACGGGGAGTGAGGGCACGGCGTCGTCGATCGCCGCGATCGTCTCGAGCGTGTTGGCCTCGGTGACGTCGTCGGAGCCGCCGACGATCGCGAGATCGGTTTCCGCGAGCACCTCGAGATCGGCCGGCAGCGACTTGGCCGGATCGATTTTCGTGACGTGAGTGATCCCGTCCCAGTCGATATCCATGCCGGTCCCTTCGGCGAACCGTCTCAACTTCCTATCGGTTTCGCGGTCGGCCGCGACGGTCCGTCGACAACGCTACTCGAATCCGGCCGTCACTCCTCGAGCGGCGTCCCGTCGATCCGTTTGGCGCCCTCGGAATCGTGGACGACCACCTCGCCGGGGCCGGGATCGGCGGGCGCGTACTCGTCTCGGACGGCGATGGCCTCCTCGAGTTCGCGGACGGCGCGCTCCTTCAGCGCTCGGGCGAGATCTTCGGCGTCCTCGCGGGAGATGTCTCGACCCAGGCCCTCGCACTCGTGGGCGCGGACGACGCCCTCCTCGTCGACGGCCTCGCCCATCGGCTGACTGGTCCCCGCGAGCGCGACGCTGAAGGGGTAGGTTCGGCAGATCAGCGGGCGGTCGTCGTGGGCGAGGCAGGCACCGGTCCCAGACTCGTCTTCCTCGTAGAAGGTACAGTCGCCGCAGTCGTCGGTCTGGAGCGCCCACTCGAAGGTCTCACCCTCGAGGTCGCCGTCCGCGGTCTCCGAGAGGCCGTACGGCATCGGTCGGGCGACGTCGCGCCAGTCGTAGTCGCCGTCGTAGCTGTCACTCGCCTCGAGACTCCGGACCTCATCGGGAAAGACCGTCGCCGTGTGGTCATCCTCGTCCTCGCCCTTGCAACAGGCGCCACAGCGGGTACACTCGAAGCCGATCGACTCGATGGCGTCCGCGAGGTCGTCGATGTCCAGCGCGCGGGCCTCCTCGAGTTCGGCTTCGAGCGATTGCACATCCGATACTCGGCGTCGGCGCGGAAAAGTCAGTCGCTCGGCGCCGACCGAGCGATCACTCTCCCACGGGTGCCGCGCGATCGCCGTCCCACTCGAGACGCCCCTCCACGGCGAGCTTCTCGAGGTGGGCGCGGACCGTCGCCCGGGCCAGATCGCGCACCCCGGAGAGGTCCTTCTCGTAGGCCGACTCGAGGATCGACTCGAGCGTGTCGGCGCCGCCGTCGACCGCCTCGAGGACCGTCCGCTCCCGGCGTCGCCGGTGATTCAGCAGTCGCTCGAGGGTCTCCCGCGGGTCGTCGATCGCGGGCCCGTGGCCGGGGTAGAGCGCCGGCGGGTCGATCGCCCACAGCCGTCGCAAGGTCGTCACGTACGCGCGCATGTCGCCCTCGGGCGCGCCGACGACGACGCTGCCCTCGCGGACGGCGCAGTCGCCACACAGGATCGGCCCGCCGCGGCCGGCCTCGAGGGCGACGTGATCGGGCGCGTGCCCCGGTGCGTCGAGGACGCGGACGCGGTCGTCGCCGAGCGGGATCGTCGTTCCGGGCGATATCGTCCGATCGGGCTCGCGCCCGGTCGCGTCGCGAAAGCGATCCGTGCGGCCGTATCGAGCCCAGACCGTCGCGTTCGTCTCGGCGGCGTAGGCGGCGACGGCGCCGACGTGGTCGGGGTGCGTGTGGGTGACGAGAACGTGTGCGACGGCGCGGTCGCGAACGAGTCGATCGAGTTCGTCCGTTCGCGCCGCGGGGTCGACGAGTACGGCCGGATCGTCGCCGAGGAGATAGGCGTTGGTTTCCCCAGTCGGGGCGCGCGTCGCGACCGGAACGGCGCAGCGAGTGACGTCCATACCTCGAGGGTCTCAGCGATCGAAAAAGTGTGTGTCGGCAGGTCGCATCGAACGGCACTGGCGGACCGCCCCACTCCCACCCCGGGAGCCGCGGATCGGGTCGCCGGCGTCAGTGCTTGAGGAAGTAGACCTGCTTGCGGGCGTCGCGGAAGCTGTAGCGGGAGCCGACGAGGCCGACGTCCTCGAGTCGGTTGAGCGCGTAGCGGACGGTGCGGTCGGGCAGCAGCGATTCCTCGGCGAGCTGGCCCTGCGAGAGCGGCGAGTCCGTTTCCAGCACCTTCGCGACGAGCTTCGCGCTCGGGGGCAGATCGCGGAGGCGATCGCGGTATTCGTCCTCCGACAGGGTCTCTTCGGCGGCGCCTCGGTCCTCGGCTGTACTCGTGCTCATGTCTACGAGAGCGGAATCGGTGATGGTAAAGCTTCCCTATATGTGGATACGAATAGTTCAGTTTGTATAAGGGGTATGAATGGGGTATTAACACAGACGTAGTATAGGGGGGTTCGGGCCTCGCCCTCGTCCGGTTCGGCGGCGCCCGACCCGCCGGTGCGTCGATAGACTCCAGTATCGTTTTATCCTCCCGCTCCTGTAGTTTCGCCCAGTGTGAAAGGACAGGAGTGGTACCAAGCCGACGACGTCGCCGAGGAGTACGACGACAAGCGCTTCTCCCGGGGCGGTCGACTGATCGACCGTCGGGAGAAGGAAGCAGTCCTCGAGGCGATCATGCCCGTCGAGGACCGGAAGATCCTCGAAATCGCCTGTGGTACCGGGCGGTTTACCGTGATGCTCGCCCAGCAGGGCGCCGACGTCGTGGGACTCGATATCTCGGCGGCGATGCTACAGCAGGGACGGGAGAAGACGAAGGACGCGGCCCTCGAGGGGACCCTGGAGTTCCTTCGCGGGGACGCGGGCCGACTCCCGTTTCCGGACGATCACTTCGACACCGTCATCGCGATGCGATTCTTCCACCTCGCGGACGATCCGCAGGCGTTCCTAGCGGAGATGCGCCGGGTGTCCCGGGACCAGATCGTCTTCGACACGTTCAACCGGTTTAGCGCGCGCAGCATCTACAACTGGGCGCTGCCGATGGGGTCGCGACTCTACTCGAAGAGCGAGGTGGCCGTCCTCCTGGCGAAGACGAACCTGACGCTCGAGGACGTCGAGGACGACTTCATCGCCCCGTACGGGCTCTACCGGTCGATCCCCAACGAGCTCGCCACGCCGATCCGGACGCTCGACGAACTGATCGGCTCGCTGCCGGTGACCGATCACCTCGCGTCGGTCTCCTACTGGAATACCCGCGTTCGGTGATCGAACGCGCCGCCGCCGGCCGCGAGCCCCTCGCGGCAGCGAACCCCGTATTTTTACTATCGGTGGACGATACTACCGCGTATGGAGCTCTCGGTAGTCGTATCGACGCTCAACGACCGAGAGCGATTACTCTCGTGTCTCGACGCGCTCTCCGAGCGGACGCCGCCCTCGACGGAGATCATCGTCGTCAACGGGCCCTCCTCCGACGGGACGACCGGCGTCGTCCGCGACCGCCCGGACGTCGACGTCCTCGTCGAAATCTCCGAACGGAACCTGAACGTCTCGCGCAACGCCGGTCTCCGCGCCGCGACGGGTGACGTCGTCGCCTTCCTCGACGGCGAGTACGCGATCGAGTACAGCTGGTACGACGCCGTCGAACGCGCGATCGCCGACGGCACCGACGTCGTCACCGGCCCCGTGACCGGCGGGGAACTCGACTACGACCTCCGGAACCCGCGAACCGTCGCCGGCCGCAGCGTCACTCACTTCGACGGGAACAACGTCGCGTTCGATCGGACCGTCCTCGAGGCCTTGGACGGGTTCGACGAGTACCTCGAGGTCGGCGGCGAGCGCGACTGCGCCCACCGCGTGGCCGGTCTCGGGTTCGAGACCGACTGGGACGCGTCGATGGCCGCCAGATGCGAGGTCGGCACCGACGGCGGGCGGACCGACCGCGACTGGGGCGACACCTATCGCTCCCGGGCCTACCGACTCGCGAAGAACTACGGCGTGCGGCCGTCGACGGTCGGCCGAATCGTCGGGAGCGCCCTCCGCGACGGGACCGCCGGCGTTCGGGACGTCGTCACCGGGGACGCGACGCCGACGGACTGGGTCGGAAACGGGACCGACGTCGTCGCCAACGCCGTCGGCGGGCTCCGCGACGGGCTCCGCGCCCGCTGGGCCGATCGGTCGTCCCAGCGGAACCCGAACGGGCTGTCGAAACGCCACGACAGAGCGGTGCGGGTCTACGATCGGCGGTAGCTCTCTGCCCCGTTCAGTTCGATATCGCCAGCCACTCGGCGTTCGCTATTCTCCGCGAAACTCCGGCTCGCGGTCCTCGAGTCGCGCCTCGAACCCCTCTCGGTAGTCGCGGGTGTCGTCGATCTCGTAGGCCAACTGGCGCTCGTAGTCGAGGCCCCGCTCGAGGGGCATCTCGAGGGCGGCGTTGAGCGCTCGCTTCGCGTTCCGGAGCCCGAGCGGCGCGTTCTCACAGAGGTCGTCAGCGAATTCCTTCGCGCGCTCGTCGACGTCCCCGCTGTCGGCGTCGACGACCTCGTGGACCAGTCCCATCTCGGCGGCCTCCTCGGGATCGACGAACTCGCCGGTGAGGACGATCTCCTTGGCCCTCGAGAGTCCGACGAGACGGGGCAGACGCTGGGTGCCGCCCGCGTGAGGGAACGTGCCGAGTCGCACCTCGAGCAGGCCGTACTTCGCGTCGCTGCCGATGATCCGGAAGTCACAGGGGAGCGTGAGTTCGAACGCCCCCGCCGGCGCGGCGCGTTTGATCCCGGCGACGACCGGCTGTCGAGTCGTCTCGATGGTTTCGAGGACCTCGGGGAAGACGTCGCGGTCGATCTCGGTATCGGGTTCGACTCGATCGCGCATCATCTCGAGGTCCATCCCGGCACAGAAGACGGGGCCCTCGCCGAGCAGCGTCGCCGCCCGAACCTCGTCGGCGTCGTCGACCCGCTCGAAGGCCTCGATCAGGTCACGCATCAGCGGGACGGTCATCGCGTTGCGCTTGTCCGGCCGGGAGAGATAGACGTCCGCTCGAGTGCCGTTCCAGTCGATGGCCGCGAGTCCGCTGCCGACGGATTCCATAGTTGTAGTGTCCAGTACCACGTCCTTAACAGTAGAGCACGATTTCGCTATTCAGGACTATCCCTGAGACTGAATCGGGTGATTCGGCAACTACGTCTGCCAACGTTTTGCTCTGTGCTCCCTCGCTAGCGCTCGGTCGCTCGGCAAAATGTTGATTAAAAGCACTCCTCCCACCCCGACGGGTCGGTCGTCGGCCCGCTCGCTCACTGACTCGCGGCTTGCGCCGCTCGTCTTTCCGCGGCGCGAAGCGCCGCGCATCCGTTCGCTCGCGGTGAGTGCACACTGCTCCGCCTGTACTTACCGCTGACTCGAGATCGTCCGTCCAACTCTACTCGATTTCTCGGACACGAGGGTCGCGGTAACTGCATGTGCGAACTGATCGGCGTTCGCTTGTTTTGATAATATGAGTAACAGCCTATATACGTCTCCAACCCCTTCTGTTGATAACGAGAGATTTGCACTACGCGTCGCCCTCCGAAGAGGGGGGTCCGTCGGCAGAAGGGTCGTGTAACGGTCACGGGCGTATCACGAATTCACTCTCGACCATCTACCATGCACAATACCCCGGCCCACCAGTCCTCTACCGACGATGAGATCGACATTTTGCTTGTCGAAGATAACCCTGGTGATATTCGGCTCACTCAAGAAGCCTTCAGGTCGGCCGAACAAGAGATAGCACTACAGTCAGTCACTAACGGTGACGACGCTGTGGAGTTATTACGAGAGCTCTCGGATAACGAGCTTCCCGATCTCATCCTGCTGGATTTGAACCTGCCCGGTCGAGATGGGTGCGAGGTCCTCGAAGTGATACGGGATGATCCCCGGCTCAAACCGCTACCTGTGCTTATGCTCACGAGTTCAGAGGCTGAGGAGGATATTGTGCGGTGCTATGATGCCCGTGCTAACGCTTATCTGACAAAACCAACAGATCCTGCCGAGTTCATCTCTCTTGTAGATGTTTTTGGGGAGTTCTGGGTTGAGCAAGCACGGCTCCCACCGATTCCGCCATAATTTCACCTTTTGCGGATGTCAGATCTGTGTTGAGTAGTTGGCCTGTACTGAGCGGTAACTATGCATGCGGAGTTATCGGACGGACTGCTTCAATCTCTGCTAGTCAAGGGCCCATGCGGACTTTTCAGTCGTCTCGTCCAAGGACACCGTATGGACGACAGCCCACTCGACGACGTGGACCGGAGCATCTTGCACCAACTCCAGCTCGACGCCCGCCAGACAGATACGGAGATCGCCGAGAAGGTGGATGTGACCTCCACGACAGTCCGGAATCGCCTCGACAAACTCGAAGATAAGGGCGTGATCCGCGGCTATTACCCCGAGATCGACTACGAGAAAGCAGGCTACCCCCTCCACGTCATGTTCGTCTGCACGGTCGATCCGAATGACCTGAAATCGCTGGCCGAACAGATCCTCGACATTCGCGGTGTGGTGACCACCCGCGATTTGCTTGGGGGCGAACGGAATATCCACGTCGAGATCGTCGCCGGCTCAGTCAGAGAGATCGAAGAGATCCGCAACGAACTGGCGGACTTGGGCATGACGATCAACAGCTCCGAGATTATCTCCGAGACGCAGGTCCAGTCGTGGAACCACTTCTATCCACGGACGGGCCCCGACGCGAATCAGGGCGACGACACCGACGACGGGTCGGTCACCGATCAAAGGTAGCCGATGAATCGCTTGAAAATTTCAAATCTATCTGCGCCTATAGGCTCTCAGTCCACATCCCAGTTTCAATATATCCACAGATATCCGCTTTAGGTTGGATTTTCCAAGTGTAACAATTATCTGGGTGAAAGGGCTTATTCGTTTAGGAAGTTGTTGTCACGGTATGGCTAAATCAACCGAGGCGGTAACCGATACCTTCAGTACATTGGCAGATCCCGTTCGTCGGTACGTCCTGCACTACCTCGACGAGCAGGAAACTCCAGTCTCCTTCGACCGTCTCGCCACTCGGGTTGCCTGTCTGGCACACCGACAGCGACCCGGACGCCGTCGACGACGCCACCCTCTCCGAGATGCGCACGGCCCTGTATCATCTGCACCTACCCAAACTTGCCGAGGCAGGCTATACCGAGTGGGACAAGGACACCCATACGATTCGGCGAGGGCCGAACTTCGACGAGATCGTTCCGTTACTTCGGTTGATGGCCGACCACGAAGACGAACTGCCCGCGGGGTGGCCATAACCCGATGAGCCAGCGTCTCCGCACGTGGCTCTCCCGGCTCGGTGGGCGCACACAGGTCGAGCCATCGGCCTCTCGTCACGACGCCGAGAATGAAGCCACCACGACCTTGTATTCGTGCTCTTCCTGTGAGATAGCGTACAGTAGCGAGGAGATGGACGCCTGCTCGAAGTGTAGAGTGTCAGGCACCCAAATCCCGACCGAGCGTGAATTACCCCTCTCAACCAGTCGGACATGACAGGACCACCTAATGACAGCTGAGGGACTTAAAGCGGAGACGGTGAGTCTGTTGCAGGACCTCGGGCTGAAGGAGTACGAGGCGCGGAGTTTCCTGGCATTGACCCAACTCTCGACGGGGACCGCCAAGGAAGTCAGCGAGATCTCGGAGGTTCCTCGGACCCGGGTGTACGACGCCGTCCGAGTGCTGGAGTCAAAGGGGCTGGTCGAAGTACAGCACACGAACCCCCAGCGGTTTCGCGCGGTCAGCATCGAGGAGGCAACCGCGATCTTGCGTCAGCAGTACGACGCGCGGATCGACACCCTTCAGTCACACCTCGAAGCGCTCGATCTCCAACCGGAGGTCGACGACAGCGACCGAACGCAGGAGGTATGGACGCTATCCGGCCACGATGGCATCGAGGCCCGGACACACAATCTGCTGGCGGACGCCGAATCGGAGATCGTCCTGCTGGTCGTCGAGGAGGAACTTCTGACGGAGGCGTTGTACGAGCGACTCCACGACGCGGTTGACCGCGGCGTCGACGTGATCATCGGTGGCGAAACGGACGCGATCATCGCCAAGCTCGATTCCGAGATGCCATCCGTGAAGGTGTTCGAAACCGAACTGGACTGGCTTCTGGGGCCTGCAAGCGACGACGAGGTTGCCATCAGCCGCCTACTGTTGGTTGACCGTACGACGTTGCTGGTCAGTTCCTTCTACCCGGACGCCGACCCCGACGAATCACACGAGCAGGCGGTCTTCGCCGACGGTCTGGAGAACGGTATCGTCATCCTCCTTCGCCGGATAATCTCCTCGGGTCTGCTCCCCATGGCGAACCCGGTGAGGTAGCCAGTCAGCCCGCAGCCTCGAGCTCGTCAGCGTCCCGACCGCGCCGAACAGCGGTCTGTGAGTTCGAGTCATCGTCACGGCCCTCCGTCGCGCTCGCCGCCGTCCTCGAGTCGTAGGATGGCGATATTCAAATTTCACCCCGCGAGCGGTAACTACGTCTGTGAACTGAACGAACAGCGGGGTCACCCACATAATCAAAACATATTTTCAAATTTTATCGGAGAGAACTTTATACCCACTGAGGGCTGTGTCTTGTCTATGGGATACAATGAGTGACGAAACCAGAGGGAGTGGAGAAACTCCAAAAGAAGAAATAGCCATACCAGTAGAGGATACTTCGGTAGATGCAATCCTTGAATTGCTCTCTCACCAACGTCGTCGTGCAGTTCTTGATCTCCTTCTAACTCACGACCAATTATTAACTACCACTGATATCCGTAATGAAATTGTTGAAAGGGAGCAAGACACAGAAATAACCGAAATTCCCAGCGAACAGGTAATGCAGGTCCATATCTCATTGCACCATGTTCATATCCCAAAATTGGCCGAGGAAGGAGTTATCAACTATGACTCGAACCGGAATCTCGTTGAACCGACTGAGAAACTTAGCCGACTGGAACCATTCCTCGCTCAGCTATAAGCGATCACCAGTTTGTTGCTGTCAATCTGTAGGGTTCCTCAGTGGATTGCGAATGTGGCACACAGAGGTATAGCTGTTGTGACTACCTGAGTGACACTGCACTCCCCTTATCCGGGTAGAGCCCTGTACTATAGAAGCGGACCATAGATCACTCCCCAACCATGATTCGATGGCCCGTGTTTTCCCTTACCGCTGTAACGGTCAGTACTCTCTCTATACTGAACGTGGTTTTCACCCCTAGCACTGAATAAAGAAACTGTATTACCAACTACTGTTAACGGTACGGTGCTCTCGAGAATCGCCAGTAGTCGTCTACTCTGCCGCTCGCCGCCCGGCTCAGCCCTCGAGTACCTCGTAGCTGACGTCGGCGTCCCGGAGCGTGTCGGTGACCCGGCCGACCTCGTCGGTCGTGACGATCGCGGTCACCTCGAGGCCCCGTTCGGCCCCCTCGGCGGCGGTCTCGCCGGCCGCGAACGGCACCGCGGGATCCGCGCCGGCCTGCCGGCAGGCGACGACGGCCTCGACGCCGGCGGCCACGACCAGCTCGGCCGCCTCGCAGCGCTCGGCGACGAGGTCGCCGTCGACCGCCCGGCTCCCGCCGCTTCGGACGGCGGGCACCTGCACGACGGTGACCGAGCCCGGCTCTAGGTCCATCACGCCCTCGAAGCTCGTGACGCCGACGTCGGTGCCCGCCTCGGCGTCGGTCGTCGCGACGCCGGTCGCCGGCCCCTCGTCGCCGGGTTTCGCGTGGAGCAGCCCGTCCTCGACGAACAGCGTGACGGTGTCGCCCTCCGCGATGTCGTCGGTCGCGAGGTAGGCCGCCTCGCTCATCGCGTCCAGGACGTCCCCGGTCACGTGGTCGGCGAATCGACGGATGTCGTCGGCGGTCCGGAACAGCCAGTCGACGCCTTCCGGCGTGACGCGATAGCGCGACCGGCCTTCCTTCTCGACGAGGTCGTCGTCGACGAGTTCGCGGATGTACTCACTGACGGCCTGACTCGTCACGCCGACTTCCTCGGCGATCTCACCCTGGCTGACCGCGGGCTGGCGCTCGGCGATCTGGACGAGGATCCGAAACCGCGTCGCGGCCCGCTTGTTATCGAGGACGTCGACCATACAGCCTCACTTTCGAGAGGGTGGCAAAAAGGTACGCGGTCGCCGACGCGCCACGCGGGACGTCCCAGACGGTAGCCAGTGGCTCTCGACGACGGCCGACCTCCCTCGGCGATAGCCGACGACCCCCGCCGACGGCCCCCTCGACGGCCGGCGGTTCGCTCGAGCGGTCGAGGCGTCAAGTTGATAGCAGGCGCGTCCTTCAGTCTGGCATGACTATGCCGTTCGCAACCGCCGCGACCGGGGCAGCGTCGGTCGTCGGCTACGACCTCGTCGGTTCGGCGACGCTCTCGCCCGTACTGGCCGCGGCCGAGGGAACCGCTCCGTCGTCGTCGGGCCTGCTGGCGTGGGTCGCGATCGGCGCGTTCCTCGGTGCCTTGCTCCTCTCCTCGCGAGGCTACCGCGGGCCGGCGCGCTATCTCGGCGCGGGGGCCTGGATCGCCTTCGGCGTCTTCTGGCTGACGATGGTGCCCTACTACTACGGCGAGGCCCAGAGCCCGCTCAAGACGATCCTGGGGCTGCTCGCCTTGCCGCTGTGTCTCTACACCGGCTACCTCCTCTGGGCGGGTCGGGACTCGCTGCTGGTCCTCACGAAGGCCGTCGCCTGTATGGGGCTGATCTACCTGCCGGTCGAGACGATCCCGTTCGTCAAGACGTGGCTGATCGAGACGACCGCGGCCCAGACCCACTTCGGGATGGAACTGCTCGGCTACAGCCCCGGCCTGATCGAGGGCAGCAACGGCTACGTGAGCAAGTTCGGCTTCGACCCCGACGAGACGGTGACCGGCCGGACGACCTACATCGTCCTCGCCTGTACCGGGATCGGGAGCATGGCCATCTTCGGCGGGCTGATCGCCGCCGTCAAAGCGCCGCTGAAGCGCAAGGCCACCGCCTTCGCGCTGGCCGTCGGCGTGATCTGGTTCCTCAACCTCGTGCGCAACGTCTTCATCGGCCTCGCCTCGCCGTGGGGCTGGTTCCAGCAGGACTGGCTCGTCTCGTTCATGACGACCTACATGGGCGCCGAGGCCAGCCGCGTCTCCTTCCTCGTCGCGCACAACTACATCGCTCAGTCGCTGTCGATCGTCGCCCTCGTCGGGATCACCTACCTCGTCGTCAAGATCCTCCCCGAGATCCTCACGCCCCTCGAGGAGGCCCTGTTCGTCCTCACGGGCACCGAGTACGATCTCTTCGAGGCGCTGGCGACGGAGGACGCCCCCGCCCGAGCCGACGGCGGTCCCGAGCGGGAACAGACTGATCACGAGCGGGAGCGATAACGTCCCCAGTGCCCGACGTCGACCTCCCCGTGTCACCGATCCGACGCGCGCTCTCCGTACCCGCGGCCGACGCGCTCGTGATCGCCGACGTCCACCTCGGACGCGCCGCCGACTCGAGCGTCGACGCACCGATCGACGACGGCGGCGACGTTCGCGACCGTCTCGCGTCCCTCCTCGAGCGCACCGACCCCGCGACGGTCGTCGTCGCCGGCGATCTGCTCCACTCCTTCGGGCGGCTCCCCCGCGGCGTCGAGCGCGACCTCGCGGCCCTCGCGGACTGCGTCGCCGACGCCGGCGCCGATCTGATCGTGACGCCCGGCAACCACGACGCGATGCTCGAGTCGGCCTTCGACGGCGAGACGACCGACGAGTACCGACTCGCGGACGGCGAGACGGTCGTCTGTCACGGCCACGAACGTCCCGAAACCGAGGCCTCGCGGTACGTCGTCGGCCACGACCACCCCGCGCTCTCCGTCGAGGGCCGCAAGATGCCCTGTTTCCTCTACGGTCCCGCGGTCTACGACGGCGCGGACGTCATCGTCTGTCCCGCCTTCACGACGCTGGCGGCGGGCGCGACCGTCAACGGAATGCGCGGCCGCGACTTCCAGTCGCCGCTGGTCGCCGACGCCGACCGATTTCATCCCGGCGTCTGGGACGACTCGAGCGAGGACGTGCTGTGGTTTCCGCCGCTGGGTGAGTGTCGCCGGCTGCTGTAGCTTCTGGGGACAAGATTATGCGCGACCGCGGCAGCCGTCAGGACGCGACGAGGACGACTGCGACGACCGCGAGTCCCAGCCCGACGACGTTCGTCGTTGCCAGTTGGGCGTCGAAGTAGAGGACGCCGACGATCGCCGGAATGACGAAGTAGAGCGCGGAGATCGCCGAGACGATCGCCATGTTCCCGTGGGTGAGCGCGGCGTAGAAGCTGATCGTCGCAATGGCGAGCAGGACGCCCGACAGCAACGCGAACCCGACGTCCGTGCGCGTCCCGACGACGGGACGGCGGGTCGCGAGGACGTAGCCGCCGACGACGGTGAGACTCGCCACGTAGGACAGCAGTACCGCGTTGACGGGCGAGAGCGATCGGGTCGCGACGCCCGCCGATACCGCCCAGCCGCCGTACAGAAGCAACGCGCCGAGTGCGAGAACGATCGCTGCGTTGGTCATAGGGCAAGGCGCGCCTTCACCGACAAAAGCGTCCCGTTCTCGGGAATTATATTCTCGATAAAATGTTCATCGAAGTAACGGACCGCTATCCGGAGAGATCCTCGAGCACCGCCTTCGCCGCCTCCCGACCGCTTCGCATCGCGCCCTGGATCGACGACCAGCGGGTGTAATCGCCGGCCAGGTAGACCGAGCCCGGCGGATCTCGCGTCTCGGGCAGTCGGTCGTAGACCCCCGGCGGCTGGTCGAACTGTGCGAACGGCACTCGCTCGGTGTGCAGCGCCTCGAGGCCGTCGAACGACTGCTCCGGATACCACGACTCGAGTGCGTCCCGCGTCCGCTCGGCCAGCGGTTCGTCGCTCTCCTCGGGGCTGCGGCTATCGCCGCTTCCGCTCGAGACACCGGGGTTCCCGCCGTCTCCCGATAACTCGAGATCCCCGTCCTCGAGATACGTCGCACTGATCAGCGCTTCCCCGTCGGGCGCGTACGCCGGCGCGACCGCGCTGTGGGGGACGACGTGGTTCGGCCCGTCGTCGCCGTCGACCGCGTTGAGCAGGAGCCGTTTCCCCGTCTCGAGATCCGCTCCCTCCGGCAGCGCGTAGTACTGGGTGACACAGCCCCGCGCGTCGGTCGGGATCGACTCGAGACCGGTCAGGTCTCGCGCGGTCGGCGGATCGGTCGCGACGACGACGGCGTCGACCTCGCCGTTCATGCCGTCGGCCAACTGGACGGTCGCGGAGTCCCCCTCGCTCGAGACCGATTCCACCTCGCGACTGGTCTCGACGGACCCCCCGACCTCGCGCACATGATCGGCGAGTTGCCTCGGGATCGCTTCCATCCCCGACGCGGGGACCGCGGCGCCGCCGGCCGCCAGCGCCCGAAAGGTGTACTCGAAGACGCGACGCGAGGTCGACAGCGATCGGTCGAGGGTGATCCCGCCGTAGAAGGGCGCGACGAACCGCTCGACGAACCCGTCCGAGAAGCCGCGGTCGCGGAGATGGCGCTCGATCGACTGATCCTCGCCGCGATCGGCGTCGAAGAGCCGGTCTGGATCGGTGCGACGCAGTTCCCACCAGAGCCGAGCGACGCGGAGGCGGTCGCCCAGCGTGATCTCGGGATTGCGCAGCGTCGCGGGGAGCGTCCCGGGTGCGCTGCGCGGGTCCGCGAGGACCGATCGGCCGTCCGGCCCCGCGATGGTCGCTCCCGACGTGAACCGACGCAGGTCCAGCGCCTCGAGATCGAGTTCCCGCTGGACGGCGGGATAGGCCGGAAACAGCACCTGAAAGCCCCGATCGAACCGGTAGCCGTCGCGCTCGAGCGTCCGGACGCGGCCGCCGACCGTCTCGCGGCGCTCGAGCAGCGTCGCGTCGAGGCCGCCGCCGGCGAGGTGCCTGGCGGCGACGAGGCCGGCGAGGCCCCCGCCGACGACGAGGACCCGCGGTGTCGATGTCATGGCCGATCGTTCGGCGACCGGCCACTAAGTCGTGCGGCCAAACGACGG
Organism: Haloterrigena sp. KLK7; assembly: GCF_037914945.1. NCBI lineage: Archaea > Methanobacteriati > Methanobacteriota > Halobacteria > Halobacteriales > Natrialbaceae > Haloterrigena > Haloterrigena salinisoli. The sequence continues at coordinate 178,816 of NZ_CP149787.1, read as the reverse complement.
CGATCGGCCGCCGTCGCCGAATCCGCCCGCCGGTCGGGTATTTCCGGCGGCGTCGCCGATCGCCGCGGCCATCACCTGCAGGGATACGCGTTAAGGTTCATTTCGGAGTCCGTGGCTTCGCATGGGAGACAATGACAACCATCGGGCGACGGGCGAGACTGACGCCCAGACGCGGGCGAAACTGGACTTCACCCGAGACGTGTCGCGGCGGCGAGCGATGCAGATCGGCGGGTTAGCGGTCTTCGGCATGGCCGGGACGGCGGAGGCGTTCGATCCCGAGAAGTTCGACGTGGCGCCCCTCGAGAGCGTACAGGAAGTCGAGGTCGAGGAACAGGGACTCGAGTACTTCACTATCCAGCAGGCGCGGGTGGTCCACGACCTGACGGCGCGGATCTATCCCTCCGACGAGAACGGACCGGGCGCGCCGGAGGCCGGCGTCGTCTACTTCATCGATCGACAGATGAACTCGGCGTGGGGCCGCGGAGAGCGGTGGTACATGCAGGCGCCGTTCGCCGGCAAGAACCCGACGCAACCGTTCCAGGACGACGCGCAACGACCGGAGGACGTCGAGGCCGACGTCGAGGTCCCGTGGGCGGAGACGAACCCCTCGGAGACCCAGGGCTGGCAGTACGCGCTCACGCCCAACGAGGCCTACGACCAGGGCATCGCCGCCATCGAGGACTACGTGGCGGCGGAAGCCGACGACGCAGAGTCGTTTACCGAACTCGACGAGGACCAGCAGGACGCGGTGGTCTCCGCGCTCGAGGCGGGCGAGGTGGCGACGTTCGACGACACGGACATCGACCCGGACGGCTTCTTCCTGCTGGTCCGCCAGAACACCCTCGAGGGGATGTTCAGCGATCCGATGTACGGCGGCAATCGGGAGATGATCGGCTGGCGGCTGAAGGGGTTCCCGGGGACGCCCGGTGCGCTCGGCAGCTATCGGGGCCTGCTGCAGGAGGGGGAGTACATCGAACTCGGGGAGGACGACTTCCGGAAGCTGGCCGACGACGTCGAGTCGCTCGGGATCGGCGACGAGAACCAGGAACCGGCGAACGACCAGAGCGAGGAGGGCCACGCCCACGTCCACGACGCCGCCGAGGCGGACTATCCGAACGTCGTCGACGAGGCGGCGGCCCGCGGCGACGCCGACGGCGACGGGCCCGAACGCCTGCGCCTCGACGACGAGGCCGTCGACGACGGAGGTGATCCGTGATGGTGCAAGAACTCGAGCCCGTCGACGTCGTGACCATCGGCGCGGGCTGGACCGGCGGCATCGTCGCCAAGCAACTCGCGCAGGAGGACTATCAGGTGGTCAGCTTGGAGCGCGGCGGCGAGCGCGAGACGGAGAACTTCTTCACGGTTCACGACGAGCTGGGGTACGCGCTCCGGTACAAGCTGATGCAGGACCTCTCGAAGGAGACGATCACCTTCAGGAACTCGGTCGACGAGCCCGCCCTGCCGATGCGCCGGTACGGCGCGTTCCTCCCCGGCTCGGGCGAGGGCGGCGCGGGCGTCCACTGGAACGGCCAGACCTGGCGCTTCCTCCCCTACGACTTCGAGATCGAGTCGCGGACGATCGGCGAGTACGGCGAGGAGAAGATCCCCGAGAACATGCAGCTCCAGGACTGGGGGATCAGTTACGAGGAACTCGAGCCCTACTACGACGCGTTCGAGTACACCGCCGGCATCGCGGGCCAGGCGGGGAACATCGAGGGCGAAATCCAGGAGTTGGGCAACCCCTACGAGGGGCCGCGCTCGCGGGAGTACCCGCTCCCGCCGATGATGGAGACCCCGGTCCTCGAGCGGTTCAAGGAGACGGCCGCCGAGATGGGATACGAGCCGTTTCAGGCGCCGTCGGCCAACCTCACCGAGCAGTACACGAACCCGGACGGCGTCCAGCAGGGTCAGTGTCAGTACTGCGGCTACTGCGAGCGCTTTGGCTGCGAATGGGGGGCGAAGGCCTCGCCGATCACGACCGTGCTCCCGGCCGCTCAGGAGACGGGGAACTTCACGCTGCGGACCCACTCCGACGTGGTCGAACTCCTCTATAACGAGGAGGCCCAGCAGGTCGAGGGCGTTCGCTACGTCGATCGAAAGACCGACCAGGTGTACGAACAACCGGCCGACGTCGTCGCGCTGACCGCCTACGTGCTGAACAACGTCCGCCTCCTCCTGCTGTCGGGGATCGGCGAACCGTACGACCCCGAGACCGGCGAGGGTACCGTCGGGAAGAACTACTGCTACCAGAACTTCGGCGCCAGCGCGCGGGGCTTCTTCGACGACGAGGAGTGGAACCTCTACATGGGCGCCGGCGCGCTCGGCGCGTCGTTCGACGACTTAAACGGCGACAACTTCGACCACTCCGACCTGGACTTCCTCCACGGCGGCAACGTCGCGCTCAATCAGACCGGGGACCGACCGATCGCCAACAACCCGGTTCCCCCGGAGACGCCGTCGTGGGGCTCGGAGTTCAAGCAACAGAGCATCGAGAACTACCACAGTTCGATCTCGGTCGCCGCGCAGGGCGCGGTGTTGCCCTTCCGAGAGAACTATCTCGACCTCGACCCCAACTACACCGACCAGTACGGCCAGCCGCTGCTGCGGATGACCTTCGACTGGCGCGAGCAGGACCGGAACCTCGTCGAACACATCGGGCCGCAACTCGAGGCGCTCATGGAGGAGATGGGCGCCGACCAGATCGACGCGACGACGACGCTCGAGGGGAGCTTCGACATCACGCCCTACCAGTCGACCCACAACACGGGCGGCGCGATCATGGGGTCCGATCCCGCGGAGTCGGTCGTGAACAACTATCTGCAGTGCTGGGACGCGAGTAACCTGTTCATCCCCGGCGCGTCGGCGTTCGCGCACAACAGCGGCTACAACCCGACCGGCACCGTCGGCGCGCTGGCGTTCCGCGCGGCGGAGGGGATCCAGCAGTATCTGAACGAACCGGAGCAGCTGGCGGCACCCGAATCGTAGTCGGGCGCTACAGCGGTCGGTTCCGATTTTTTCGTCGCGATCGCCCGTGGCCGGCTCGAGTCGCGGCTATCTCCGTCTCGACGCGCTGGCTCTCCGCCGTTCCGACTCGCGGACTCGCGACCGCGACTCGGCGTCAGACGTCGAAGAGGAACCGCATCGCGAGGCCGATGAGGATCACGATGATCCCGGAAATCGTCGCGATCGGCGGAATGGGGATCAGCAGCAGTACGACCCCGAGGAGGATGACGCCCGTCGATAGTTTGACCATGCGAAAGGGTCCGTGCGGCGACAGGTATCGGTACGGCCGGCATCCCCAGCGCCATTAAAAGCGCCGCGACCGTCTCGGAACCGACCGGCAGCGAGCACCCACGCATAACACATCGCGGCTCGTAGGCGGCGTATGGTCGACGCATCCGTCACGCCGATCGATCGGGGAACGATCACCGCCGACGCCAACAACATCATCGAGGGCTTCGCCCTGGGTTCGGCCGCCGATCCGAACCCCGAGACGGTGATGGCCGACGGCCCCGTCTACAACGTCGTCATCGACCACCCCGAGGCGACGATCCTCTGGGACACCGGCTCCCACCCCGACGCCGCCGACGGCCACTGGCCCGAGGAGCTCTACGCCGCCTTCGAACACACCGGGCTGCGACCCCTCGAGGACGACCTCGCCGACGCGGGCTACGCGGTCGACGACATCGACGCGGTGGTCCAGACCCACCTTCACCTCGATCACGCCGGCGGCCTCTACGCCTTCGAGGGGACCGACGTGCCGATCTACGTCCACGAGCGCGAACTGAAGTACGCCTACTACAGCGCCAAGACCGACGCGGGCGACGAGGCCTATATCGCCGGCGACTTCGACCGCGACCTGAACTGGGAGATCGTCCACGGCGACCGCGAACGCCACTTCGCGGACCTCGAGTTCGTCCGTCTCCCCGGTCACACGCCGGGGCTGCTCGGCCTCGTCCTCGAACTCGAGGACGCCGGGACCGTCGTCCTCGCGGGCGATCAGGCCTACACGCGCGTGAACTATCACGACGAGCGGCCGATGGGCGGCCAACTGCTCTGGAGCAAGCGCCACTGGCTCGAGAGCCTCCGAACCGTCCGGGAGATCGAACGTCGCCGCGACGCGACCGTGATCTGCGGCCACGACGGCGACGACCTCGAGACGCTTCGCGGATTGTGAGAACGAGGCTCAGTGCACGCCGACGTGCGCCTCGCGGACGTACTCGTAGATACTAACGGGAGCGGATATCTATCGATCCGGGCGAAAACCAGCGCTTCAGACGATCTCTTCCGGAGACACGCTCTCGGTAACCAATCGATACGTTCCGTCTTCGACGGTAACCGCTCCTTCGTGACGGAGATGATCGAGGTGGGCGAAGGCCTCGCCGGGTCCGTGGAGGATGTGGATCCCCTCGAGGTCGCCGAACAGGTGTTCGCTCACCGTCCAGGCGTCGGCCGGGCCGTATTCGTCCAGCACGGCGACGACGTTCTCGGCTCGATCGCGGTGGTGATCGATGATCTCGCGGGCGCGAGCGGTCGGGTCCTCGATCGGGTCCCGGTGACCGGGCCAGACGCGGTCGTAGTCGCGGTCGGCGAGGTCCTCGAGGGTGTGCAGGTACCGCTTCAGCGGACGGTCGACCCGGACGTCGGCGCCCCCGACGTTGGGCGTGTACACTGGCAGGAGGGCGTCGCCGACGAAGGCCTCCCGACCGCCGTCCAGTTCGAAACAGCAGAGCCCCGCCGCGTGTCCCGGCGCGTGGACCGCCTCGAGGCGGTACCCCCCGACCTCGAGCACGTCGCCGTCCTCGATCGGCGTGACGTCGGCGGGCTCGCCCTCGATGGTCGACGCCGCCTCGAGGAACTCCAGTAACTCGGTCCGCGCGTCCGCGGGGAGGCCCCACTCCTCGAGCAGTTCCCGGCGCCGGTCCTCGACGGCGGCCACCGCGTCGGCGTCGCCGTCGACCAGCGGCGCGTCGGCCTCGTGGACGTAGACCGTGGCGTCGCTCTCGGCCTGAATCTCGCCGGCCAGTCCCGCGTGATCGACGTGGAAGTGCGTCAGGACGATGTCGTCGATATCCGCGAACGCGTGGCCGCGATCGGCCAGTCCGTCCCGCAAGTCCTCGCGAACGCCCGGCGTCGCGATCCCGGTATCGACGAGCGCGAGGTCGTCGCTGTCGGCGGTTTCGCCGCCTCCACGAGACGCTCCCGGCGTCTCGCCGGCGGCGAGAACGTAGGCGTTGTTTCGGCCCTCGAACTCCTCGTTACCCAGCCGTATTCGATCCATGCCACCACTGCACGCGCCGCCGCTCTTAATTCAATGGAAAGCGGAAGACGAGCGTCGGAAGCCGGCGGTTCCGGCCGGCGCGAACGCAGTTCGCCCTCGAGTTCGGCCCGCAGCAACTGATTCACGTCGCCCGAATCCGCGCTGCCGCCGGTCAATTCTCCCACCTTTTTCTCGTCGGGTTGCTCGCTCCGCTCGCAACCGCTCCGAGAAAAATCTGTCCGGCGAGAGCGTCGCTCTCGCTGACCATCACCTCACTCCGTTCGGTGAGAGACCAAAAAGCCGAACGCTCGCTTTGCTCGCGTTCGGTGGTTATCCTTCCAACTCTCCCCGCAGCAACTGATTCACGTCGCCCGGATCCGCGCTGCCGCCGGTCTTTTGCATGACCTGCCCGACCAGGAAGTTGATCGCCCCGTCGTCGCCGCTCTCGTAGTCGTCGACGGCGTCGGGGTTCTCGTCGATGGCCTCGACGACGGCCTGCTGGACCTCGTCCTCGCCGGTCTTGCCCAGGCCCTCGTCCTCGACGATTTCGTCGGGCTCCTTCCCGTCGTCGAGCATCGATCGCAGCACCGTCTCGCGGGCGTTCTTCGCCGTGATCTCGTCTTCAGCCACGAGTTCGACGAGCCGGGAGACCTCCTCGAGGCGACCCGCAATATCGGTGATCTCCATGTCGCGGTAGTTGAGTTCGCCCAGCAGGTTGTCCGCGACCCACGTCGCCGCGAGGTCGGGGTCGAACTCGCCGGCGACGTCCTCGTAGAAGTCCGCGACCTGTTTCGTCGAGGTGAGCTTCGAGGCGGCCTCCTCGCTCAGGCCGTACTCCGCCTGGAACCGCTCGCGGCGGGCCGAGGGGAGTTCCGGAATCGAGATCTCGTCCTTCCAGCCCGAGACGCGTAGCGGCGGCAGGTCGGCCTCCTCGAAGTAGCGGTAGTCCTTCTCCTCTTCCTTCGAGCGCATCGAGACCGTGATCCCGCGGGACTCGTCCCAGTGGCGTGTCTCCTGCTCGACCGCGCGACCGCGCTGGATGGCGTTCTTCTGGCGGGTCTCCTCGTAGGCCAGGGCCTTCTCCGCGCCCTTGTGACTCGAGATGTTCTTGACCTCGGTCCGGTTCGCGGCCGCGAGCGCGTCGGCGCCGATCTCGTCGGAGTCGTCGCCGTCGATCTCCGACTCGGGGATGATCGAGAGGTTGGCGTCGATCCGCAGGCTGCCGTCGCGCTCCGCGTCGAAGACGCCCAGATACTCGAGGACCTCCTCGAGTTCGGCGAGGAAGGCCCGCACCTCAGCGGGGCTCCGGAAGTCCGGCGCGGTGACGATCTCCATCAGCGGCGTCCCCGCGCGGTTGTAGTCGACGAGGGTGTACTCCGCGGAGTCGATGCCGCCACCGCCGCCGACGTGCTGGAGACTGCCCGGGTCCTCCTCCAGGTGGGCGCGTTCGATCGCCACCGTCCGGCGCTCGCCCTCGACGGCGACCTCGAGTTCGCCGTCGGCGCAGATCGGCTCGTCGTACTGGGTGATCTGGAAGTTCTTGGGCAGGTCGGGGTAGTAGTAGTTCTTCCGGTGGAACCGGGTCTCCTCGGGGATGTCGGCGTCGATCGCCTTCCCGATCTTGACGGCGGCCTCGACGGCGGCCTCGTTGAGAACGGGCAATGCGCCGGGGAGGCCGAGACAGACCGGGCAGACGTTCTCGTTGGGCTCGTCGGTCTGTTCGGTCGAGCAACTACAGAAGATCTTCGTGTCGGTCTCCAGCTGGACGTGGACCTCGAGGCCGATGACGGTCACGAGGTCGCCCTGCTGGACGGTCTGGGCAGTCATTGGGCCTCGATTCGGGCCGGGTGCGGTAAAACGTAACGGGATGGGTCGCGGTTCCGCGGGCGCTACCGGTCGGGATCGGGTTCCGGGTGGTCGTCGACGGAGTCGGCGCCCTCCCGAAGCATCCGTTCGGCGTCGGCGGCCCGGCGGTGTTGCGGCGACGTGATCGGCTCGCCGGAGCCCTCGATTCGGTCCTCTGGATCCTCGACGGCGATTCGCTCGCGGAGGCGAGCGACCAGACGACGGATCATACTCGAAACATGTGGATCCATCGACAAAAGTGTACGCGAACGTCTCGGTTGCACTGCGGGTCGCAGCGCATGGATGATCGGACCGATTTCAGAGGGGACTGTCGCCGAACGTCAGTACCGTCGTTTGGAGACGGTACCCGATTCGCTGACGACCAGTTTCGGCGTCCGCGCGGTGCCGAGCGCGATCAAACCCATCCCGAACCGCTGCCACTACACCTGTTCTGCTTGAACTCGATGTATAGCTCCTCGCTCTCGCGCTCGGTGCGAACCTCGATGAACAGTCGATCCGACGTGTCGTCAGCGCTCGAGCAGTCGGGATAGTACTGATAGCTCTCCCTCGTCGCGGGAGCGTCTTCGAGATGCACGCGGACGAGATATCGGTCGCTCTCGAGGACATTTTCCTCCAACTGCTGAGACGCGACGCGGTCCTCGGCCTCGGGCGGCGTCTCGAGGTCGTACCGTTCTCGGAGCACGGCCGCCTCGCTGTGCTCGTCGGCGTCGGCCCGAAGCGCTTCGACGGCTACCTCGTGTGGCTCCGAATCGAAGTTGAGCAACTCGAGCGTGAGGTATTCGGTGTCAGATCCGAATCCGGCACATCCCGCGAGCGCCCCCGCACTTACGCAGCCACCGAGCGCGAGCGCTTCCCTCCGTGAGATCATCGTTCTAACCTGACGGACGAATCACAAGTACCTGTCGACTGTCCGACGGAAGTACGAGTCGACGACGGGGCTCGAACCCGAAGCCGGTCAGTACCGCCGTTCGAACACCGTTCCCGACTCGCCGACCACGAGTTGCGGCGTCCGAGCCGTTCCGAGCGCGACCGAGAGCAGTTCGTTGCCCGCCTCGAGTCGCGTGAGTCGGGACCAGCCGTCGAACCCGCGCTCGTAGATCGTTCCCGACGACGAGACGGCCAGCGCGTCGTCGCGGTCCCGCGCGAGCGCCGCGATCGGCTGCTCCCCGAGCGTCGTCCGCGACCAGCCGACGCCGTTGTAGCGATAGAGGACGCCGTTGCCGCCCGCGACCGTGACGTGGCCGGAGTCGGTCGCCGCGACCGCGCCGAAGTCGACGGCCGCGTTCTCGATACCGATTCGGGACCACGAGACGCCGCCGTCGCGGGACTCGAAGACGCCGCCGTCGGTGTCGACGACGTAGCCGTACGCCAGCGGCGTCAGATCGATGTCGGCGACGCTCGAGCCGCTGCCGGGCTTGGTCACGTCGCCCCACGCGACGTCGGCACCGTCGCGCCGACCCCGAAGGAGTTCGCCGGAGCTGTTGATCACCGTGAGTCGCTCGTCGCCGGCGAGTCCGGCCGCCGCGATCGCCGTCCACGAGGTCGTCTTCTCCCTCGGCGCCGAGAAGTCGGCGACGCGGTCGGCGACGACGTCGTACAGTCCGAGCGCCCCGCTGTCGCCGGCGACCCACATCGCCCGCCCGTTGCTCGTGACCGCCGCGCTTCGAAGCCCGTCGCCGGCGCTACCGATCCCGTTCTCGAGGCGGACGGTCCACTCGCCGTCGTCGCGGGCGAGGACGATTCCGTCTTCCCCGATCGCGTAGGCGCCGTCGGCCGTCGCCGCGACGTCGTGCAGCGTCGCGTCGGTGGGGACGTCGGCGGCGACCCACTCGCTGTCGGGGTCGACGCAGCCGCTCAGCGACAGCGATCCGGCCGCGGCGCCGACGGCCGCGAGAACGGCGCGCCGCGATCGACGACGGTACTCGCTCATCGATCGTCCCCGCTCGAGGGGGAATCGTCGGAGAGCGGCGATCGGTCGCTCTCCTCGAGTCGGATCGACGGATCCGCGTCGATCGGATCGGTCGCTCCGCGCGCGTCGTTCGTCCGGTGGAACTCGCCCGGCGGCGTGAACGGCCCCGGCGCGGAGGTCCGCCTGAGGATCGCTGAGATGCGGACGACGTACGCGAACAGCACCGCGAGGGGGCTGAACGCGACCGCGAGCGCGAGGCTCACGAGCACGAGCAACCACCCCTCGAAGGCGACCGGCGGGTAGCCGCTCGCGTAGATCATGATCACCAGCGACGAGAGCAGGATCGCGGCGGTGCCGCTGTAGGTGATCAGCCGCGACAGCCGCGCGAGCTCGCGCTGGAGGTAGATCGTCGTGAAGTACTGACGCGTCGCGTCCGCGGTGACGAACAGTTCGCGGAGTTCCTCGAGGAGCGTCCGCGCTCGGTCCGACAGCTCCGCGTCGAACCGACGGCCGAGCCGTCGGGCCTCGTTGGCGGCGCCGGCGTAGTCGTGGTCGATCGTCGGCAACACGACGGCGAACACCGACTCCGTCTCGCCGGTGAGTTCGGCGGAGAGGTCGCGGGTGTGATCGCGGCTCCGCGTCGCGAATCGGCAGATCGACTCGAGGGCGGTGGTCGGACTCGCGGCGTCACGATCGCCGACGGCGTCCTCGTCGCGGTCGCGCTCGCCGTCGGCCGCGTGCGACCGAACGCCGCTACATCGGCTCGCGAGTTCGTCGGCGCGGCTGCCGAGCGTGCCGGCCAGTCGGGCGAGAAACGGGGCGGGATCGGTCGGGCTGACGCCGTCGCCCTCCGTCTGGCTCTCGACGCGGCTGCGGAACTCCTGGACGCCGTCGATGCGATCGGTGAGCCGATCGGGCGTGCCGAACAGCCGCGAGATGATCAACTGGTTGACCGCGACGACGATCGGAATGAACGAGAACAGCCCCGCGATCATCGTGCTGAACATCGTCGTGACGAACCGGCTCTCCCGGACGCCGATGACGTCGCTCACCCCGAGGAGGAGCGCGACGGCGAAGGCGCCGACGACGAAGCCGCCGACGATCACGCGCCGGTCGCCCTCGAGGAGGAGCCAGCGGCGCCACTCGCGGCGCGACGCCGTGTCCGTGAGGAAGCGGGCACCGATCCGAACGCCGGTCCAGACCAGTCGCGCGCCGACCGCCAGCGCGGCGACCGTCAGTCGGAGGACGTAGCCGACGAGGGAGAGCCCGAGCGACGGCTCGTCGTCCGGCTCTCGTTCGGTGGCTCCGCGTTCGACGTCCGCCTGACCGTCGAGGTCGTCGGACTCGCGTTCCTCGCGGTCGGTTCGATCGTCGGTGGCGACGCTCGAGCGATCGGAATCAGTGGCCGCGTCCGGCCGCGTCGCGGTCGGGGATCGGTCGGAATCGTCGCGCGTGGAATCGTCAGTCATTGAATGGTAGATCGATCGCGGGTCGGTTCAGAGGCCGCCGGAGACGACCTCGAGCAGTCGGAGCGCGACCAGCAACAGCACGGTCAGCAGGACGACCCGTCGGATGATGGCCCCTCTCGTGGTCCGGATCCGGGAGCGGTCCGAGGGATGGAAGCCGACGGTCCACAGGGTGGCGATCGCGCCGACGTTGATCGCGATGAGGTTGACGGCGACGACGACGAGCGACCCCAGCACGGCCGCGGGCTCGCCCCACGCGACGCCGACGCCGACGACGCCGATCGGCGGCATGATCGCGGCCGCGATCATCACGCCGATGAGATCCGTAATCCCGGTCGTCGCCATCCCGAGTCCGCCGGCGATGCCCGAACAGACCGCGACGGTCACCAGCAGCGACGGCGGCAGGCCGTGGCTGCCCAGCCCGAGGCTCGCCTCGAGGTCGACGACGGCCGCGACGACCGACGACGTCCGGGCGAACACCGCGAACGCGAGCGCGCTCGCCATCGCGACGCCGATCCCGGCGAGCTGGAGCTCGATTCCGCGGACGAACAGACGGCGGTCGTCGAGCACAGTCGCGACGCTCGAGGCCATCGCGGGCCCGAGCAGCGGCGCGATCACCATCGCGCCCACGAGGACCGCCAGCGAGTTCAGCAGGACTCCCGTCGTGGCGACGATTCCGCTGATCGCGGTCATCGCGGCGAAGATGACCGGCGAGGGCAACTGCGACCGGGCCTTCGAGCGCAGTTCGCTCCGCGAGATGCGCTCGAACGAGAGCCACTCGCCGCGCCGTTCGGGCGTCCCGTCCCAGCCGCTGCCGACGATCGCCATCGGTTCCTCGACGACGATGGTGACCTCGCCGGCGACCGACCGCAGGTCGTCTTCCAGCGGTTCGACCGCGTTCGCGGGCGCCGGGACGGTGATCGTTCGATCCTCGCCGTCGCCGTGGTCGGCGAGGCTGTACTCGAGGTCGTGGCGATCGATGACGGCCCTGACCTCGTCGGTCGTCGACTGCGAGCCGGTGAGCACCGTCAGGAGTCGCATATTCGACGTTCTCGTTCCGGGGGCGGGCCGACGAGATCCGTCGCGGTCGATCACAGTACGGCGAGTGCATCGGGATCGGGAGTCGAGTCCTCGGGGTAGGTTTTCGCGAGCAGCGATCGAACGGTTTCCCGGATCGTCGCCAATCGATCGATGCGACTCTCACAGCACGATCCGCCACACCGGGCGACCGGCCCGTCGGCCCCCTCGGCGTACGTCAACCGCCCGCTGCACTCGGGACACCGGGGTTCGACGTGAGCGCCCATCCAGTCGACGTCGAAGCCGTCTCGAGCGAGCCGATCCCCGAGCGCTAACCAGACGATGACGTCGCGTTCCTGTCGGCCCGTCGCGGTCCGCTTGAGTCGACCGAGCGCCAGTGCGGCGCGACGGTACAGGTCGTCGTCCGCTTCCGCGTGGCGACGGTGACACCGCCGGAAGTACGTCAGGAGTGCGCGTCTCGAGGAACGGCGTTTCCCCGTGGTGAGCGGGGCCTCGAGGGCCGCGTTCGGCGAGAGATCGTCTGACAGTGGAACGCGTTCGGGGCGGCCGCGTTCGTCGTAGTGGACCTCTCGCGAGAGAGATGCACCGCTGGTCGGACAGAATGCGTGTTCTCCGATCATCGTTGGGGGGAATCGATCGAACCTCCAGTCGGGTTCGACCGGGAGACGAGCCTAACGGTGCCAGTGACATAAGGTGACACGATACTGGAAGCCTCTAGAATAAATTTATGTACTCATCTGTTTTCTTAAACGACGATACTTCGTCTTTTGTACGGAAATATTAGGTAATTATACAACTTATTGGTGGTCGGTTCGTATCGCGGCTGCACCATGTCACGTGGTGATCTCATCTCCGTCGATTCGACCGACCGCGCGCCGTGGTACTGGTACGTCCTGATCGGGTATCCCGCGTTGAGTCTGCTCGGGATCGTCTCGCTCGCCCGGCTCACGGGCGGCGGCTCGGTTCTGGCCTCGAGTCTCGGCAGCGTCGCGCTGCTGATCGTCATCGCCGCCGCCGGCGCCGTCACGCTCCCCGCGATCTGGCGAGACGTCGAATTCGTCGAGGCCGAGACCGACGCGTGGACGCCCGATCGACAGATCTACGTCGGCGCTGCGGTCGCGGCACCGCTGGTTCTGGGCCTGCTGTCCGGACTGGCGGCCGGGTTCGGCGTCGCGATCGCGATCGCCCTCGTCGCGTTTCTGCTCTCGACGGTGTCCGTCTGCGTCGCGTACCTCTACAACCGGTACCGAACGGTCGGCCTGATGGCTCGCTGAACCCCACTGCGACCGAACCGGCGAGACGACGCTCGACGTGTCGATCGTCGCCGCGAGCGCGACGCGTCGGTTCGTCGGTCCACATCCTCTAGGTTTCGTCCATATTTTTACGCCATAATCTATTAGGCACCGGTGTCGGAAGGCCCGGACGACGCGCCATCGGCGCGGATGACCTCCCGGCCTGACAGCACAGTCGCCACTATCCACTGGCGCTCGACCCCGACCTCTCGGGCGTGTCGATCGCCCGACTCGTCCTCATCCTCGTCCTCGTTCATCCACCATGTACGTAGTCACGCAATCGATCACCGACGCCGCCACCCTCGTCCCCGCGGAGACGCGGCCGTTCGTCTCGCTCGCAGTGGCGGCGGTCGAACACGGACTGCTCCGTCCGAGAGCGCTCGCTCACGGCTGGCCGACCGGCGCGGGGTTCGTCTCCCCGAACGCGAACGACGGGAGCCTCGAGTTGGCGGCCCGCCTCGTCGGCCTGCTCGGCGTCGTCCTGTTACGGCTCGTCGAGGGCGTGGGCATCGCGTTCAAGATGGCCTGGGAGACGTGGTGGGCGCTCGTGCTCGGCTTCACGCTCTCCGGCGCGATCCAAGAGTTCCTCTCCGAGGACCAGATCACGGGCTACCTCGGCGACGACAGCTGGCGAGCCGTCGCTTACGGCTCGTTCTTCGGCGCGTCGTCCTCGAGCTGCTCGTTCTCGGCGGTCTCGATGACCCGGTCGCTGTTCACGAAGGGCGCGTCGGCCGCGGCCAGTCTGGGCGCGTTCCAGTTCGCGAGTACGGATCTCGTGCTGGAACTCGCCTTGATCGTTCTGCTCCTGCTGGGCTGGCAGTTCGCCCTCGCCGAGGTCGTCGGCGGCCTCGTGGCGATCGTCGTCCTCGCGATCGTCTACCGTCGGTTCGTTCCCGAGGCGTGGATCGAACGCGCACGAGAGCACGCCCGAGCGCTCGAGGAGACCGAGTGTGCCACCTGTGGCATGCGTGCGGATCCGGCCGACGAGGAGACGATCGAAGCGACGGTCGACGGCCAGCGGCGATACTTCTGCTGTGGCGGCTGTCGCAACGCGTACGATCCCTCGGCCGACCGGGAGCCGGTCACCGCCGGTCCCGAACTGCTGTCCGGCGACCGCTGGAAGTCGGCGACCGCGAACGCGATCCGCGAGTGGGACATGCTCTGGCGGGACATCCTGCTGGGCTTTCTCATCGCCGGCCTGCTGGCCGCGTTCGTGCCGAACGCGTGGTGGACAGCCGTCTTCGGCGTCGGTGCCGAGGGTAGCGTCGTTCGGCTCGTCTCGAACGTCATCCTGGGTGCCGTCGTCGGCGTCGTTACCTTCCTCTGTTCGGTCGGGAACGTCCCCTTCGGGGTCGTCCTCTGGCAGAACGGCGTCTCCTTCGGCGGCGTCCTCGCGTTCATCTTCGCGGACCTGCTGATCCTCCCGCTGGTTCAGGCCTATCGCCGCTACTACGGGATCCGGATGGCTGCCGTGATCTTCGTCGCGTTCTTCCTCGCAGCAGTGACCGCCGGTCTCGCCGTCCAACTGTTGTTCGGCGGGCTCGGGCTCGTCCCGCCCGTGAGCGCAGCCGGCGGCACCGTCCCCGGGACGTACACGGCCCTCCTCAACGCCGTCGCCATCCCGATCCTCGCGGTGCAGGTCTACGTCGTCCTCGAGCCGGAACAGCGCGCCCGCATCGGCGACCGGCTCGCGCCCCACGTCGCCGGGCTCGTCATCCGCACCCACCAGCTCCTCGAGCGGATCGCCTACGCGCTCGAGGACCGCGGGCTGGAGTGAGTTCTCGGTCGGCACCGATCGCAGTCCCCGTCGGCCCTCCGAACCGCTTCCCCGTCGTCCCGTCCGGCGTCTCGAGCCGGTCGAGCGCCCGACCGCCGCTCCATCGCCGACCCGTTACAGTCATCGTCTCACCACCCATGACCCCACAACCGACAGCCACGTCCGACCGAACCGATCCCGTCCGGATCGTCTGTCTCGTCACGCTCGTGGCGAGCCACGGACTGATTCGCCTCGCCGAACGCTACCTCCCCGAGTTCGTCGTCGCGATCGGCCGCGGGCCGATCGTCGCCGGTGCGCTGGTGACGCTCGGTCTGGGCGTCGCCGCCGCGGCGGCAGAGCGCTCGAGCGATCCCACCGCCGCCGAGACGAGGGCGATCGCGCCGACCGCGGCCGCGGTGGCGTCCGCGCTGATCGCCGCGGTCGGCCTCCTCGCGTGGGCGGGCGCGCCGACGCTCGATATCCTGCTGGGGACGCCGCTGTCGTCACTGGGATGGCTCGCGGTCGGGATCGTCCTCCTCCAGGCGTGGCACGTTCGCGGCCCCGCGAAGGGCCTGTGGCCGACCGATACCCGCGTCGCGTCGCCGCCCTCGAGCGCGACTGCGGTCCCTGACGACCCGTCGAGCCGGCGTGGAGCCGTCGACGCTCGGCCGACGCGGATCGTCGTCGGTGCCATCGGCGTCGCCGCCGCGGCGGTGTTCGCGGCGGCCGCCGTCGCGAGCGCCGATAGGGTCTCCGCGGGATTCGCGCTCGTCGCCGCGGCCGCCGCTGCGGTCGGCCTCGTCGGCGCGGTCGCGCTCGGTTCGGTCGGGGAGCGATCGCCGCTGCTCGGCGACCGTTCCCGTCGCGAGGGAGTCGAGCGCGACACCGACGTCGCGACCGACGCCGACTCGGCGCTCGGCGCCGTCAGCAGCGCCGCCTCGAGGCTCCCCGACCGCCGCCGCTGGGCGGTCATCGGCGACGCCCTCGTCAGGGTCGCGCTCGCCGGTAGCTGGCCGTTTCTGATCCTGCTGGTCGTCGAGTATCGGTCGATCGGGCTCTCGATCGGCGGCCTCTCGCTGGCTCCGGCCGCCGTCTTCGGCCTGTTCGTCCTCGCGGAGGCCGCGGGCGCGATCGTCGGTGCGGTCGCCGCTCCCGCGCTCGCCTCGCGGCTCGATCGCCGGGCGCTGCTGGCCGTCGGTCTCGCGGTCGTCTCGCTGCTCCCGATGGTACTCGTGGCGGCCCCGCCCAGTGCCGGTATCGTCGCCGTCCTGTTCGGTCTGCTCGGCTGCCGGACCGCGATCGAACCGCTCCGGCCGACCGTCGGGGCGAGCGCTCGACCCGCCCCGGTTCCCGGCCCGCGGCTCCCCGACGCGGTCAGGACGGCGGTGCGGTTCGCCGTCGTCCCCGCGCCGTTGATCGGCGGGCTCCTGTACGCGGCCGATCCGATCTTCGCGTTCACCGTCGCGACGACGGTCGGCCTGCTCGGCGTTCGCGAACTGGGTCGGGCGTTTCAGTTCGACCGACGATGACCCGATCGACCGCACCGCGACGGGCGCTCGAGGCGGTCGACCGGTGGTCGGCCGGCCGCTCGAGCGTCGCTCACCGACGACTCGGTCGCTGGCACCTCGCGCTGGCGCTGGTGATGGGACTGTGGGGCGGGCTCGACGCGCTGTTCCTGCGAACGGCGCTGGTCACGCCGTCCCTCGATCGGTGGACGGCCGAGACCTACAACGCCTTCTTCACGACCCACGGGCTGACGATGCTGTTCCTGTTCGCGCTGCCGGCGATCTGGGGAGTCGCCTACGCCGCCGTCCCCCCGCTGATCGAGGCCGAGACCGTCGCCACGCCGACCCTCGGCGCGGTCGCGTTCTGGCTGCAGGTCCCCGCGGCGCTGTCGATCAGAGCGGGCACGATCGGCGGAATCCTCGGCCTCGCGGGCCTCGAGCCGGTCGCGAGCGGCTGGACGCTGTATCCGCCGCTGAGCGTCCTGTCGTCGAATCCGGCCGTCGACGCGCTCCTCGTCGGACTCGCGCTGGTCGCCGTCGGGACGACGCTGACGGCGTGGACGCTCCTCCGGACGATTCGGCGCGGTCGCGAGATCCGGTGGCTCGACGTCGACACGTTCACGTGGACGGTGCTGACGGCCGCGGCGATGTCGCTGGTCGCCTTCCCCGTGCTGGCCGCGACGGTCGCGCTCGTCCTCGCCGACCGGACGCTCGGCACCGCGTTCCTCGTCGGCGGCGGCGGCCCGCTGGTCTGGCAACACCTGTTCTGGTTCTTCGCCCATCCGCTCGTGTACGTCGTGGTGTTACCGCCGATGGGGATCGTCAGCCACGCGGTGCCGCGGTTCGCCGGGCGGCGGCTGTTCGGCCGCCGGTCGTCGGTCTACTCGACGCTCGCCGTCGGCGTCGTCTCGTTCACCGTCTGGGCCCACCACATGTTCGTGACCGGCGCGGGCCTCTCGGTCCGGACGGTCTTCATGGTCACCACGCTGGCGGTGGCGCTGCCGAGTTCGGCGAAGCTCTGTACGTGGCTCGTGACGCTGTGGGGCGGCTCGATCCGGTACACCGCCCCGATGGTCGCGTCCCTCGCCGCCGTCGGCTTCTTCGTCGTCGGCGGCGTCACCGGCGTCTTCCTCGCCGTCGTGCCGATCAACGTCAAGTACACCGGGACCTACTACGTCGTCGCCCACTTCCATCTGCTGCTGGCCGGCTTCGTCGGGCTGGCGCTCGTCGCCGGGGTCTACTACTGGTATCCGCTCCTGACCGGGCGGCGGCTCGAGCCGCGACTCGCTCGCCTGCACGTCCGGCTGACGATCGGCGGCGTCGCCGTCACCTTCGGCGCGCTCCTGCTGGTCGGTCTCGGACAGCTCCCCCGCCGCGTCGCGACGTATCCGGCGGCCTACGCGCCGCTGCATCAGCTGGCGACGGTCGGCGCCTACGTCATCGCCGCCGCCCAACTGGTCTTCCTCTGGAACCTCGGCCGATCGCTGCGGGTCGGCGAGCCGGCCCCCGACGATCCGTGGGCCCTCGAGGAGGGGCCCTCGCACGCCCGCGAGTGGCGGTGATCCCGTCTCTCGGCCCACTCTCGCTCCCCCGTGGCCGTCCGAACCGTTCCGCTCCGCGAGCCGCCGGCTCGGCAGTCGCGGCGGCTCGTCGCATCGACGCGAACGACCGCAGATGCGCGCGGTCAGCCCACTTCCGCGGCGATCCACACTACACCCATGTCCACTACCGCAAGCACCGACGTCGCACTGATGCTCCTGCAACTGATCGCGGTGACGATCCCCGCGACCGTCGTCCTGATCGAACAGTTACGTCGGTCGGGGAACCTCGAGTGGCAGTTCCGGAAGCTGAGCTTCGGGCTCGTGCTCTCGAGTATCGCGCTGCTGCTCGCGGCCGCGACCGCCGTGATGGCCTACTTCGTCGCGAGCCTCCAGTTGTCGGCCGCCGTCTACGCCGGGCTGATTCTCGTGATCCTCGGCCTCCCGCCCCTCGGAGCGTTCGTCGGGGTTCTCTACCGCGAACACCGGATGGAGTTCGGTCCCTGAGGACCCTCGCTACGTCCGGACCCGGCCGGGTGCGGGTTCGACTCCCGCGCGTAGCTTCGGCGGCTTCGCCGCCGATGACGCACCGATGTCCAATCACGCTTCGACTGACACCGACGACAGTGACGAACCGACTTCCGACGAGAACACGGAGCCGCGTCCGCTGGTGAACCTGACCGGATTCAAACGCGATCAGCTGTTCGTCATCCGGATGCTCGCGGAGCGCAATCCACACGGGCTCGTCATCAAGGACAAACTCGACTGCTACTACGACGAGGAGATCAACCAGGGGCGGCTCTACCAGAACCTGGCCGAACTCGTCGAAGAGGGATACGTCGAGAAACACCCCCTCGACGGACGAACGAACGCCTATCGTCCGAGCACACGCGCCAACCGACGCCTCGAGGAGCACCACGAGTGGGAACGGCGCTGTCTGGTCTGTGAGTCGCCATGACCGGTGCTCCCGCGCTGCGGTCCCGACGGCGGCGATCGCCGGCGGTCCCAGCGACGCTCGTCTCGACTCCACCCGTATCGGCGGCGTCACCGGTCTCCGGCAGTTCGACCGGCCGACGCCATCGAACGGAGAACCGACTCGCCGACCGACCAGTCAGCCGTCCGAGCGGCGACGCATCCATCGAGACACCATGATCCCGTTTCACGACACTTCCGACGCCGATCGAACAGCCCCCGATCTCGCTGCGCCGTGGACGTACGCGACGACCGCGACGCGGCGACTCGGCGTGCCCGACGAGATCGAGCAACGGCTCCTGCATCCCCGCCAGCGCCAGCGGATTTCGGTTCCGTTCGAACGCGACGACGGGACGCTCGACGTCTGCGAGGGCTATCGCGTCCGCCACGACGGCGTCCGCGGCCCCTACCTCGGCCCGCACCGCTACTACCCGGCCCTGACCGGCGACGACTGCGCCGGACTCGCGGCCGCGGCGACCGTCAGCGCCGCGATCGCTGACCTCCCGTTCGGCGGCGCCGCCGGCGGGATCGCGGTCGATCCGACGGCGCTCTCCCGGGACGAGCGGGTTCGGCTCACCCGGTCCTACGCGAGGCGCCTCTCCGACGGCGAACGCGGCGACGTCCTCGTGCCGGGCGTCGGCACGAATCAGCGAACGATGGCGCGGTTCGCCGACGCCGCCACCGATCGCGTCGACGCCCCCCGGACCGCGACGGTCGCCGGCAAACCGCCGGCCATCGGCGGTCTCCGGGAGATCGACAGAGCGGAGGGCCACAGCGTCGCCCACGTGACCCAGGAGATCCTCGAGACCGACTGCGAGCGGCCGCTGTCCGACGCGACGATCGCCGTCTACGGCGTCGGCGTCCCCGGCGCCAGGGCCGCTCGCCTGCTCGAGTTCCGGGGCGGTACCGTCGTCGCGATGTGTAGCGACCGGGCCGGGCTCGTCGCTCCGGACGACGGGTCCGGACTCGATACGAATCTCGTCCCCAGCTACCTCGACCGACCGGGAGCGATCGCCGAGTACGAGGACGGCACGGTGACCGGCACCGAAAACGTCCTCGAGCGGGACGCCGACGCGTTGCTCCTCGGAGCGCCCGAGACGGCGATCACCGCCGAGGACGCGGACGGGATACGGGCCGACCTCGTCGTCGAAGGGACCGTCGGCGCCGTGACGCCGGACGGCCAGCGCGCCCTCGAGGAGCGCGGTATCACCGTCGTTCCGGCCGTACTGGCGTCCGCCGGGCGGGCGGTGGCGGCCCACCTCGAGTGGGTCCACAACGTCGGTCGCGATCGGATGAGCGACGCGCGGGTGTCAAACGAGTTCGCCTACGCGCTCACCGACGCGGTCGACGACGTGCGCGACCGCCGCGAACGGTGCGACCTGAGCTGGCGGGACGCGGCCTACAGCGTCGGGCTCTCCCGGGTCGCCGGCGCCCACGAGGTGATTCGGTGATCGATCGCGTCGACGAGTCGCTCTCGGACGCGCTCGAGTGGCTCCAGCGGGTCGGGTCGGCCGAATCCGACGATCGCGACGCGAGCGACGGGGAGAGCGGCCGGGACCTGATCGGCGGCGACGGCCGAACCGACGGTGACGACGAAGACGCCGAAGACGCCGATCGGGCGACCGATGCCGACGCCGACGCTGACGCCGGCGGACGGCCGAACGGGTCCGGCGGTGACGGCATCGCGACCGACGACCGCGGCGGTTGGAACGCCGTCGAGTCGCCGACGTCGCGGACCCTCCACGGGGTCGTCCACGGGCAGAACGGCCCCTACGCCTGCGGCGAAGGGGGCCTCCTGCTCCACCGGGCCGACGACGACTGGCGGGTCGTCCTCGAGCGCGGTCCCGGCGTCTCGGAGAACACCCTCCGGTCGATCGCCGCGACCGACGACGGCTGTCGGCTCTGGTTCGCCGGCGACAGCGGCGCGCTCGGGTTCTACGACGTGGCCGACGGCTACTTGAGCGACTACTCGGCGCCGATGGAGAAGACCAGCACGTGGGAGGCGATCGCCGTCTCCGGTCAGACGGGGTCCGAACGCGTGCGGATCGCCAACGGCTCCGGCGAAGTCCTCGACTGCGTCGTCGAGGACGGCTGTCCGGTCTGGGGCGAGGTCGTCGAACCCGGCGGCGGGTCGACGATCCCCGGCCTGACGGCAGGCCCGGACGGGTTCTACGCCGTCGACACCAGCGGCGGCGCTTACCGGGAACCCGCCGACCCGGCCGACGGCGCCGCCGCGACCGACGATTCGGCGGAGCGCGATCCCAGAGACGGCGAGCCGGCCGATACCGAACCCACCGACACCGAGCCCGACGAGTGGGAACGGATCGGCGTCAGAAACGCGCAGGTCGACTTCCAGGACGTCTGGGCCGGCGACGAGTCGGTGTTCATCGCCGGCGCCGACGGCATCGCGTACCGATACGATCCCCACTGTGAGAACTGGACGCCGCTGCACGTCGGACAGGGCGCGCTGCAGGCGATCCGCTCGCTCGGCACCGACGCGGTGGCGGTCGCGACCGGCGGTAGGATCTACGAACGCGACGCCAGCATCCGCTGGACCGCACTCGACGCCCCGACCGAACAGTCGCTGCTGGGCCTCGCCCTCGCCCGCTCGAGCGCCGATACCGACGGGCTGGCGACCGTCCCCGTCGACGTCGCCGTCGGCGCCGGTGGCGTCGTCCTCGAGCGCGACCGCCGCGAGCGACCGAACGGCGGTGACCGCCGTGAGTGAGCGACGGCCGTCCAGCGGCCGGATCGCCCTCGTCGGCCGCCGTCACCGTGCCCGATCCGGATCGCGTTCCGACCTCTCGTCCCCCGCGTAACCGATGATTCCCGACACGTCACTCCCGTTCACTGATCGCATCGATCCCGACGCGCTTCCGGTCCCCGAGGTCCTCGTCCTCTCGCTGTCGGCGCTGCTGTGGTTAGTCCTCGTTCAGGGGTGGCTCCCCGGGCCGGGCCCCGTACCGGCCGGCCTCGAGGCGCCGATGGACGCGCCCGGCGTCCCCGAGACGGCGGCGATGGCGAACGGGCTCGGCGGCGTCGCGGCGTACCTGCTCACGTGGGGCGCGATGATGCTGGCGATGATGCTCCCGTCGCTGCTGCCCGTCGTTCGGCGGTATCGATCGGACCTCTGTGACTCCGTTTTCGTCCCGTCGATCACCGCCTTCCTCGGCGGCTACGGGCTCGCGTGGACGCTCGTCGGGGCCGTTCCGCTGGCGGTCGCCGCTCTGGTTTCGATTCGCGACCTGCTGACCGGGACCGTAATCGGCGTGAGCGTCGGTGCGGTCGCGGTCGGCGGCCTGCTCGCGTTCGCGGGCGGCTACCAGTTCACGTCGCTGAAACGCGACCTGCTCGCGCGATGCGGGTGTTGCCGGTCGGTCCACCATCGGCCGTCCGTCGCTCGAATGGCTCGCGAGGGTCTCGAGTACGCCGCGAACTGCATCGGCTGCACGTGGCCGCTGTTCGCGCTGATGGTCGCGCTCGGGTCGATGAACCTCCTCGTCATGGTCGGCCTGACGCTCGTCGTGTCACTCGAGCGGCTCGCGGCCGACGGGGACGCCGTCGCCCGCGCCCTCGGCGTCGTGTTGCTCGGCGCCGCCGCGTTCACGCTCCTGTTCGGTGTCCCGGCGGTCTGAACCGCTTCGTTCGGGCTTCGATAGCCGTAGCGATCGTTCGGATCGCGGTATCGAACCTCGTCGGGAGCCGCGCGACCCGGCGCTATCTGGCCGCCTCGAGTTCCTCGAGCGCCTCGGGGTTCTCGATGCTGCTCATGTCGCCCAAGTCCTCGCCTGTGTAGGTGGCCTCGATGGCCCGGCGGATGATCTTGCCCGACTGGGTCTTCGGGAGGTCGTCGACGAACAGGATCTCGCGCGGGCGGAACGGTTTTCCTAACTCTTCGCCGACCTGGGCCCGCAGTTCCTCCTTGAGGTCGTCCGATTCCTCGTGGCCGTCATCGAGGATGACGTAGGTGACGACCGCCGTTCCGGTCGTCTCGTCGGGGGCGCCGATTGCGGCGGCCTGGTTGACGGCCTCGTGGTCGATGAGTGCCCCCTCGACCTCCGCCGGTCCCACTTTGCGACCCGCCACGTTCAGCGCGTCGTCGGCCCGGCCGTGGAGGAACCAGAAGCCGTCCGCGTCCTTCTGGGCCCAGTCGCCGTGGTCCCACATCGGCGGGTCCTCGAACGTCGACCAGTACTCGTTCAGGTACCGCTCGTCGCCCGACCACAGCGACTTCGTCATCGAGGGACAGGAGTCCTTCGCGACGAGGAAGCCCCGCTGGTTGTCCTCCCTGACGGAGTTCCCGTCGCGATCGACGATGTCGATGTCCATACCCAGTCCGGGCCCGCCCAGCGTACAGGGTTTCAGCGGCTGGGTCGGCATCGGCATCAGGAAGCAGCCGCAGATTTCGGTGCCGCCGGAGATGTTGATGATCGGCGCCTCGCCGCCGCCGACGTGCTCGTAGAACCAGCGCCAGGATTCGGGGTCCCAGGGCTCGCCCGTCGAGCCGAGCACTCTGAGCGAGGAGAGGTCGTGGCCCTCGAGCCAGTCGTCCCCGTGCTTGCGCAGCGCCCGGATCGCCGTCGGCGAGATGCCGAACTGCGTCAGCTCGTGCCGATCGATCATCTCCCAGAAGCGGTCCGGTTCGGGGTGGTCGGGCGCGCCCTCGTACATGAAGACGGTGCCGCCGAAGGTGTGGGTGCCGATGAGCGTCCACGGCCCCATCATCCAGCCGATGTCCGAGACCCAAAATAAGCGGTCGGCGGGCTTCAGGTCCATCCCGAAGTAGACCTCCTTGGCGCACTGGATCTGCACGCCCGCGTGGGTGTGGACGATTCCCTTCGGCTTGCCCGTCGTCCCCGACGAGTAGAGGAGCATCGACTCCTGGCTCGAATCCAGCGATTTCGTCTCGTACTCGTCGTCCGCGGTCTCGACGGCGTCGGCCCACCACTCGTCGCGGTCGTCGGTCCACGGGATCTCGTGTTCGTTCCGGGGATCGCTCGAGCCGAGTCGGTCGAAGACGATCGTGTGCTCGACGTGGCCGGCCTCCTCGATGGCCTCGTCGGCAGCCGACTTCAGGAAGACGGGGTCGCCGCGGCGGTAGAAGCCGTCGCCCGTAAAGAGCACCGAACACTCCGAGTCCGCGATCCGGGTCGCCGCCGCGTCGACGCCGAAGCCCGAGAAGATGGGGACCGCGATCGCGCCCACCTTGAAGCAGCCGTAGAGGATCGAGACGACCTCGGGGACCATCGGCATGTAGAGGCCGACCGTGTCGCCGGTCTCGATGCCTCGCTCCTCGAGGGCGTTGGCGACCATGTTCGACTGCCGGTGTAGCTCGTGGTAGGTGACTTCCCGGATCTCGCCGTCCTCGCCCTCCCAGATGGTCGCGACCGTGTTGCGCCGCTCCTCGTCGACGGCGGCGTGTCGGTCGAGGACGTTGTGGGCGATATTGATCTCGCCCCCGGGGTACCAGTCGGTGAACTGCGGTCCGTCGCTGTCATCGCGAACCTCGTCGTACTCCTCGTAAAACTCGATGTCGAGGTAGTCGACGAGCTCGTCCCAGAACCAGTCGACTCCGCTCTCGGGCTCCCCGTCCACCTCGCTCGTCGTCCGCTCGATGAGTTCGTCGTAGTCGTCGATCCCGTACGTCTCCATGAAGTCGTAGACGTTCGTCGATTCGACGAACTCCTCGCTGGGCTCGTGGACGATCTCGTCGACGTCCGCGAGCGCCGGGTCTGTTGCGTCGGACATCGTTACTCGTAGGTAAGGGTCATGCCACCATCAAACAACAGGTCGCCGCCGTCTAAGTGTCGGCCGAGGTCCGAGAAGCCCAGCAGGAAGAGGTTGGCGACGTCGACCGGTTCCATCATCTCCTTGACGCGGGACTGGCCGAGCATGACGTCCTCGATCACCTCGTCGACCGAGATGCCGCGCTGCTCGGCGGTGTCCTCGAGCTGGTCGGTCACCAGCGGCGTCTTCACGTAGCCCGTGCTGATCGAGTAGGCGCGGATCTCCCCCTCGCCCTCGGCGGCGATCGACTGCGTGAGCCCGCGCAGGCCGAACTTCGAGACGTTGTAACCGACCTTGTCGCTGGTGACGTAGTGGCCGTGGACCGAGCCCATGTTCCCGACGCAGCCCCGCCCGTCCTCGGTCTCTCGGAAGTGCGGAATGCAGAGCTTCGAGAGGTACAGCGGGGCACGAAGCATGATTCGATGCATCACGTCGTAGGTCTCCATCGGGAAGTCCTCGATCGAGTCGATGTGTTGCATCCCGGCGACGTTCGCGAGGTACTTGATATCGCCCAGTTCGGCGGCCTCCTCGACGATCCGTTCTATGTCGTCGTCCTCGGTCAGATCGCCGACGACCGACTCGATCTCGCCCTCGAGACCGAGTTCCGCTCCCCGGTCGACGGTCCCGGCGAGGCCGTCCTCGTCGATGTCCGTCGCGGCGACGGTGAGGCCGTTCCCGGCGGCGGCGAGCGCGGTCGCGCGGCCGATTCCCGACCCGGCTCCGGTCACGAGACAGACGTTGCGATCGGTAAAGGCGTCGTCGTCGATCCGGTGAATATCCTCGGCGGTCACGGTCGGTGGCGTCACCTGGTCCTGTGACATTTCGTTTAGCTACCCTCGGAACGCGCTAAAAGACGCGCGTTAACATATCAACGAGCGCTCGAGGAGGCGCCTCGATCGTCGCAGTGCCGATCAGTGCCGGCCGATTTCGATCGGTAATCTCCGATTTCGAGAGGGGCGTGCTCGCGAACGAGTGATAGATCTTAATACCCTGTGTGTGGTTCACTCGCTATCAATGATCGATCTCGATATCGATATGCGCCAGTACGACTGTCCGTTCATCGACACGACCGACGATGTCGAGATCGCCTTCTCGGCCGTCCAATGGCAACTCGATACCGACGACGAGCAACTCGAGACCCGGCTCATCGCGCGGGGAGAGTCGACGGGCGCCCTCGAGGACGGGCTCCACGCGCTTCGGGACCACCCGAACATGCGCGAGTGTTACATCCTCTCGAAGCGGGAGAACGTCGCCGAGATCGGGACGACCATCGAGGAGACCAACGCGATGCGGACGATCCAGCGAAACGGCGGCTACATCACCGGCCCCTTCCACATCGAGGACGGGCACGAACAGTGGCACGTCGGCTTCGACGACGACGCCGACGAGGATCACGCGTTAGCCGAACTCGAGCGACACAACGACTACACCGTCGCGGACCGCGACCAGTTCGGGCCGACGGAACTGTTCGATCTGCTGGAAAACTCCGACAGCGCGCTCCGCCTGCTCGAGGGCTGTCGGTCGCTGACCGAGACCGAACGCGAGACCTTCGAGACGGCCGCCCGGGAGGGCTACTACGAGACGCCCCGAGCGACGACCCTCGAGGACCTCTCGAACCACTTCGACGTCTCGAAGACGGCCGTGTCGATGAACCTCCGCCGAAGCGAACGCAAGGTCCTGCAGGCGGCGCTGTCGGCCCTCGAGAACATGGACGAGACGGTGACGCAAACGCGCTGACCGTCGGCTGCACTGAGCGGACGGTCACTGCCGTACTGGCGGGATGGCCGCAATCGCCCTGTACCCGTTCGTTTCGCCCGAAAACGCGACTCGTTCGTCTCCAGACGGTATTCTGTTCGCGCGACTGAGCCGACTGTGGACAGCAGCCACTCGCTCAGGTGGGCGCTCGGCTATCGGTTAGTGGCGGTCCTCTCGGTGCTGCTCGGCGCGGCGCTCGTCGCCGCGGGCCTTCTCGGGGCAGCGATCCGCTGGCCGACGACGCGAGCGTCGACGCGTTCGACCGCGACTGAGCGGTTCGGAAAGTCGCCCTCCCGGCTCCGCTCAGGCCTCGAGGATGTCGTCGTCCTCCGCCTCGGGGACGGCCAGCGAGCCGTCGAGAACCGTCACGCCGCGACCGCCGACGCGGACGTCCTCGCCGATCCGAACGCGGACCAGCCCCGGTCGATCGACGTAGTGGCCCTGCTCGAGGCGCAGTTCCTCGGGGAAATCGTCGTCGAACGCGCCGAAGCGGTCGAGGTACGCGCCGACGGCGCCGCTGGCGGTACCGGTGACGGGATCCTCCGGCACGCCGGCTCCCGGCGCGAACATCCGGCCGTGCAGGGTCGACTCCCGGCCGAGCGCGTCGAACGTGAAGCAGTAGACGCCGGTCGCGTCGACCTCGTCGGTGAGCTCCTCGATCGCCCGCATATCGGGCTCGGCGCTCCCGAGATCCGAGAGGTACGTGATCGGCGCGATCAGGAAGGGGAGCCCGGTCGAGGACACCGCCAGCGGGATGTCGTCGCTGGCCCCCTCGAGGGCGGCCGCGTCGACGCCCAGCGCGTCGGCGACTCGGTCGTAGCCGACGTCGACCTCGCGGATCTGCGGTTCGTCCTGGGTCATCCAGACCGTGCCGTCCGGATCGATCTCGATCTCGAGTTCCCCGACGTTCGTCTCGAGCGCGTAGGTCCCCGCCTCGAGGCCCTCGTCGCGGAGGTGGGCGAACGAGCCGATGGTCGCGTGCCCGCAGAGGTCGACCTCCTGGGTCGGCGTGAAGTAGCGGACGCGATAGTCGGCCGTCTCGCTGGGGCCGAGAAACGCCGTCTCGCTGACCGCCAGCTCGGCGGCGATCGACTGCATCTGCCCGTCCGAGAGCCCGTCCGCGTCGGGGACGACGCCGGCCGGGTTCCCGGTCAGCGGCTCGTCCGTGAAGGCGTCGACCTGTAGGATTCGAATCGTGTTCATACGACGGTGGTGGGCCGACGGGCGTATCAATCCCCGGGCCTCGGTCGTCCCGAACCCGTCAGCCCTTCGCGCTTACGACGTCGACGCCGTCGTCCGTGACCGTCACGTACAGCAGCGCGCGATCCGGTTCGGGATCGATCACGTCGTCGAGTTCGGGCGCACAGCCCATCATGCCGATCTCGTTGAACCCGCAGGCGTCGCAGACCGCCGCGTCGGCCAGCGGTTCGTACCCGTCGTCGCGTTCGACGGCCGGGAGGTATCCCGCGTCCGCGATCGGCTCGCTGCACTCCGAACAGGTCAGCGTCGGGGTCGAGCGGAGTCCCGTGGTCATGGTCTCACTATCGCACCGTGGCCCCAAAGAACTGAGTGACCGCTCGACACCGTCAGTCGTCGCTCGGCGTCTCCGCCGGATACTCCGAACGGTCCTCGAGCGGCGGCAACTCGCCCGACTCGTGGATCCCCACCGGCGGCCGGTTGACCTCGGCGGCCGGCGAGGACTCGAGGTCGGTCCCGCCGTCCTCGTCGGTCGTCAGCGACTCCATCTCGCCGTCCTCGCGAGCGTCCTGATCGATCCGCATCGAGCAGAACTCGACGCCGCACATCGAGCAGAAGCGGGCCTCCTTGTAGTTGTCTCCGGGGAGGGTCTGGTCGTGATAGTCGCGAGCGCGGTCGGGGTCGAGCGCGAGGGCGAATTGCTCGCGCCAGTCGAACTCGTAGCGCGCTTCGGAGAGGGCGTCGTCCCAGTCGCGGGCGCCGGGGCGTTCGTTCCCCACGTCGCCGGCGTGGGCGGCGATCCGGTAGGCCGCGAGGCCGTCGCGGACGTCTTCTTCGTCCGGGAGGCCGAGGTGTTCTTTCGGGGTGACGTAGCAGAGCATCGCGGCCCCGGCCTGGGCCGCCATCGCGGCGCCGATGGCGCTCGTGATGTGGTCGTAGCCCGGCGCGACGTCGGTCACCAGCGGCCCGAGGACGTAGAAGGGGGCGCCGTCGCAGACCTCCTGCTGGCGCTCGACGTTCTCCGCCACCTTGTGCATCGGAACGTGGCCCGGGCCCTCGACCATCACCTGCACGTCGTACTCCCACGCGCGGCGCGTCAACTCACCGAGCGTGTCGAGTTCCGCGTACTGGGCCTCGTCGCAGGCGTCGGCCAGACAGCCGGGCCGCAGGCTGTCGCCGAGGCTGAAGGTGACGTCGTGCTCGGCGAAGATCTCGCAGATCTCGTCGTACACCTGAAAGAGCGGGTTCTGCTCGCCGTGTGCTTCCATCCACGAGGCCATGATCGAGCCGCCCCGCGAGACGATCCCCGTCTTGCGGCCGTCGGTCAGCGGCAGGTGCTCCGCCAGAATCCCGGCGTGGATCGTCATGTAGTCGACCCCCTGCTCCGCCTGCTTCTCGATGACCTCGAGCAACAGCTCCTTCGTGAGTTCCTCGGGACCGCCGGCCCGCTTGACCGCCTCGTACAGCGGCACCGTCCCGATCGGCACCGGCGAGTGCTCGACGTGGGTCTCGCGGATCTCGTCTAAGTCGCTACCGGTGCCGAGATCCATCACCGTGTCCGCGCCGTAGTGGACCGCGGTGTGGAGTTTCTCGAGTTCCGTCTCGAGGTCGCTGGTCTCCTCGCTGTTGCCGATGTTCGCGTTGACCTTCGTCGCGAACTCGCGGCCGATGATCATCGGATCGAGCGCGTCGTGATTCGCGTTCGCCGGGATCACGGCCTGTCCCTCGGCGACCTGCTTCCGAACGAACTCGGGGTCGCGGTTCTCGCGCTCGGCGACTCGCTCCATCGCGTCGGTGACCGTCCCCTCGCGGGCGGCTTCGATCTGGGTTCGCGCCATCGATAACTAGGTTGTATCATCGAGTTATATAGCGCTTACGCTGGGGACTCCTCGCTCGAACGGAGCCGCGAGACGGTGGAATCGATCCGCCGGGACGGTGTTCTAACGCAGGGCGTCTCCGTCGTCGCTTCCCAGTACCGCTCTCAGAAGTTCGGATGCAAATCCGTCAGATAGCGACGCTGAGATCCCGGTGAACGATAGTTACAATCCAGTCCAACACAGGTGGATTTTTATAGTACGATGTTGCCCACTTCGCAAGGAGTTATGGCGACGGAACATCATCGCAACGCTGACAGGGGGAGTAGCTCGACGGACGAACAGACGTACGTCTTCTCGTCCGAGAAGGCGCCGACGCTGGCCGTCATCGAGGCCGTCGCGTCCGCGTCGGAGGCCGATCCCACGTCGCTCCCACCGCTGTACGACGCGATCGATCCCGACGCACTCGACGCGACGTTCGAGTCGACGGCGTCGCAGCCGGGAGAGACGCGACGCGTTTCGTTTTCCTACGGCGGGTTCGACGTCGCCGTCGGCGACGGACCGGGCGTCACGGTGACGCTCGAGGAAACGACCGACTAACGGGACCTCAGGGGGGGAAGTCGTTGCGAGGCGTGCTATCGACTGGCGCGAATCGTCCGAATACCCATCGTTTAAGCGCCGCTGATTCGTGGTACGTCCCGAAACACGATGTCCGACCTACCGGACGACTTCGACTGTACGATCACTACCTGGGAGTACATCTACGGCCTGTGTCGCGACGTCAGCGACGACGTTCGCGACGACGAGTTCGATCCCGAGGTCGTCGTCGCGCTGGCCCGCGGCGGCTGGTTCGCGGGGCGGTGTCTCTGCGATTTCCTCGGACTGGACGACCTGACGAGCCTGAAGATGGAACACTACGTCGGGACCGCCGAGAAGAGCGGCGAGCCCTCCGTCCGCTACCCGATGCCCGAGGGCAGCGTCGAGGGGAAGGACGTGTTGATCATCGACGACATCGCCGACACCGGCGGCTCCATCGAGCGCGCCCACGAGTACGTCACCGACCGCGACGCCGGCGAGGTCCGCACGGCGACGCTGCAACTGCTCGGGACCAGCGAGTACCAGCCCGACTACGTCGGCGAACACCTAGAGGAGTGGACCTGGATCGTCTACCCCTGGAACTTCATCGAGGACATGGTCGATCTCGTCTCCAGCGTCATGGAGCAGGCCGACCAGGAGTCGTTCACGCAGGAAGAGATCCGTCACTACCTCGCCGAGTTCCACGGGATCGACCGCATCGAGATGGAGATCGCTCAGCCCGACCGCGTGCCGGAAGTACTGACCGAGATGGAGCGACGCGACGTCCTCGAGTCGGCCGGCCCGGGCGAGTGGACGCTGAGCGACGACTGAATCGACCGGCGACTGACTGCATACGGGCGGCTCGCCGCGTCGGATTCCTCCGTCGTCGCGTCGGCTCCGCGCTGCTCGCGGACGCCACCGCGAGCCCCTACGCCGGACGGAGCGACGGGGGAACCTCAAGGGCGACGACCTCGTGTCGCGTCTCCCGCTGGTGATCGGAACCGATAGCCATCGCCTCGTCGCGGTCGGTGGCCGCGTGTTCGAACGAACATCCCTCGCACTGGACCAGGTACTGTTTCACGCCGCCGTCGGTCTCGGTCGACTCCCTGTTCGTGAGCATACCTGCTCGTTCACCGCGTGTTCGCTTGAGCCGTTTTCCAAAAGGGTTTGGCATGCCGTACCACTGGTCTGTCGCCGGAAGTGAGTCGTTCGACTGCTATCAGCACGCCTGCGCCCGGTCAGTCAGTGAACGATTTGAGACAGGTCGCGACGGAAGACGGTCGCTCCGCCGCGGCCGGTGTAGCGCCGCTGAACTGGGACGCGGCCGCTCCTGCGATACACGTCAGTACAGTAAGGGATTTATTTGATGGCTGTGACAACTCTGTCGTATGAAACGTATCCTATCGAGCCTCGGTATCGGGGCCGCAACGGTCGATACGGTCCTCCCGACGACGCTCACGGCGGGCGACACCGTCGACGCGCGCGTCGACGTCACCGGCGGGAACGATACCCAGGCGGTCGACGGCATCTACTTCGCGCTCGAGACGCGCTACGAGACCGACGAGAGCACCCGCACGGGAACGATCGATTCGCACCGCATCGCGGACTCGTTCACGATCGACCCCGACGAGGACAGATCGTTCTCCGTCTCGATCGATGTGCCGTATCACACGCCCGTGACGATGGGGAAAACGGACGTCTGGCTCGATACGGGCCTCGACATCGACTGGGCGGTCGATCCGGACGACACCGACCCCGTCGAGATCCGACCGGATCCGCTCCGGCGGACGATGCTCGACGCCGTCGAATCGCTCGGGTTCACGCTCCGGACTGCGAACTGCGAGGCCAGCGAGTCGCTGTTCTCGAGCCACCGGTTCGTCCAGGAGTTCGAGTTCGTCCCTCGCTCGGGCCCCTTCGCGGGCGAACTGGACGAACTGGAGATCGTTCCGCTCCCCGAGGGCGACGGCTTCGACCTGCTGGTCGAGGTCGACCGCCGCGGCGGTCTGCTGACCGAACACTTCGACGCCGACGAGAGCCACGAACGCCTGTCGCTCGAGTCGACGAGCGACGATTTCGAACGGCGCCTGCGAGCGGCGATCGAACGGACTCTCTGAGACGCCCGCTCACTCGGCGGTCGACTCGGCGTCGACGGATTCCGCCGCACCGTCCGGCGAGTCGTCCGTTCGCTCGTCCTCGTCGACCAGCGCTCCCTTCCACGTGCCGCGAGTGAACCACGCGACGGCGGCGACGGCGCCGACGACGTCGCCGGCGACGACGCCGGTCCAGATCCCCCGCGGCCCCCACTCGGCGACGAACAGCAGGGCGTAGGTCACGGGCACGCGGACGAGCCACAGGCCCAGTACGGAGAAGGCCAGCGCCGTCTTCGTGTTGCCGGCGCCGCGGAAGGCGCCGAGTACGACCTGCATGGCGCCCATGAAGACGAAGCCGACCGCGGCGAACCGGAGGTAGGTGGAGCCGTAGGCGATCGTCTCAGCGCGACCCGCCTCCTCGGCCGTCACGAACACCGAGACGAACGGCTCCGGGAAGAGCGCGGCCAGCAGCGCCGCGACGGCCATGATCCCCGCGATGGTGCCAGCGGCGATCCACGTCGCTCGCTCGGCGCGGTCGCCCTTCCCCGCGCCCAGGTTCTGGCCGACGATCGAGTCCGTCGCCTGTCCCATCCCCATCGCCGGCAGGAAGGCCAGCGAGATGAGTCGGTTGCCCAGCCCGTAGGCCGCGACGACCGCCGGTTGGAAGGTGACGACCATCGCCGTCATCCCGACCAGCGCCAGCGCCGTCATCGACTGCTCGAGGGCCGTCGGAACGCCCAGGCGGACGATCTCGGCGACGTACTCGAGACGGGGCCGGAGGTGTTCCGGTCGGATGTCCGGCCCGACGCCGCCGTAGTACAGCAGGTAGAAGCCGACGAGCGTCGCCAGTCCGCGCGAGATAACGGTCGCGACGGCCGCGCCGGCGACCCCGAGGTCGGGCAGCGGCCCGACGCCGAAGATCAACAGCGGATCGATGACGAGGTTGAGCAGGACGCTGCCGACCATCACCCGCATCGGCGCGCGGGTGTTGCCGTACCCCCGCATGAGCGCGGCGAAGACGAAGAAGCCGAACACGAAGGGAATCCCGAGGAAGAAGACCCGCAGGTAGTCGCCAGCGAGCGGGATGATCGCGGCCTGCGTCTCCGCGTCGGCGGGGAGGGCGGCGAGCATCGAGTCCGTCGCGAGGAAGCCGACGATGCCGAGCGCGACCGCGACGATCGAGATAAACGAGATCGTCTGGCCGGCGATCAGACCGCCCTCGCCGCTCTCGGCGCCGGTGTGCTGGGCGAGCAGGATCGAGCCCGCGGTCGTGAAGCCGCCGCCGACGGAGATCACCAGAAAGAGGAGCGGAAAGGCGAGGCTCACCGCGCCGACGGCGTCGGGCGAGAGCGCCCCGAGCCAGAAGGTGTCGCCGACGTTGTAGGTCACCTGCAACAGCTGAATGACCACGAGCGGCCACGCCAGTTCGAACATCGGCCGGACGAGCGATCCCTCGGTGAGGGTGCTCGCGTCCGGCGCCGGGCCGGAGGACATGTTAGAGCACTGTCTCTCGAGTCACTTGACCATTCGCGAGGTATGATATCTTCGATCACGATCGACGGCGGATCCGTTCCGCGACGTCGCGCCGGATCCCGACTACCGCGTCCCGTCCTCGAAGGCCCGCTCGACCTCGAGCGCCGCCGTTTCGTCGCTCAGATCGACGCGTCGGACGATCTCGGTTCCGGGGCCGGTGTCGTCGCGACGCCAGTCGTTCGGGGCAGCCCCGTCGGACGCTGCGGCACCGTCGGCCGGTGCCGATTCCGATCGGGACGCGGCGTCGGCGGCCGCCGACGCGGCCGATGCCGGACCGACGCCGCGTCCGCGCTCGTCGACCGGGGCCCCGCGGTGGACGCGGCCGACGTCCCCTCGCCGCGTCCACCCGGGCGCGCGTCCCGCGCCCGCCCCGATTCCGAGACAGTCCCGGCAGACGTCGTTGCTGCCCCACGCGATCGTGTAGATCGGAACGCCCAGCGCGACGACCTGACGGGCGTAGCGGCGATGCACGCCGTCGTCGATGACGCGCTCGCAGTGGACGCAGCGTCGCGTCCCGGACTCGAGCGGACGGTCCTCGAAGCGGTACTCGAGCCCGAACGTGTGGGCCGGATACAGCGGGAGGCCCTCGAGCGTCCAGAGGACGAACAGGCTCACGCAGAACAGGACCGCCGAGTACCACATCGCGATGCGCGGTTCGGCGACGGACATCGGACCGGCGAACGACCCGACGAGGATCGCGACGGGGAGGAGCCGCCGGATCAGCGCGAACAGTTCGACGTGGATGCGGATCACTGCGTCGTCGGGCCGTTCCATCGCTCCGACGTTGGGATAGCGACTGGTAAACGTTTGTGGCAGAACCCTCAGTCGACCATCACGATCCCGCGATCAATCGGCGATCGCTTCGCTCGCGTCCGTCTCCGCCGCGGCGTTCTGGATCCAGAGGTCGCCGAACAGTTCGTCCTGCTCGAGGCGGATCCGACCGCGGTGAGCGAGAAAGAGCAGCGCCAGGTAGGTCATGACGCGCGAGCCGCCGACGCCCTCGATCTCGGCGTACAGCACCTCCTCGCGGCCCCCGTCGTACTGGGTCTCGAGTTCGGTCTCGACGTCGTCGATGACCGCCTCGATGTCCTCCTCGTGGGTCGTGTGAGTGACGTCGTCGCTGGTCGGCTCGTCGTCGACCCGGAAGTCGTCGTCGGCGTGGTAGTCGAGCTCTTGGACGCCCCGATCGTACCCCTGGGGCGACTCGCTCGTGTCGTAACTGCGCGATTCCTTCCACCGAGAGCCGCGTTCGGCCGACCGCAGTTCCCGCACGAGTTCGTCCAGCGTCTCCGGCTTCCCGCGGGCCTGCTTGCGCTCGAGGCGCCGCTCCATCTCCGCCTCGAGGCTCTCGACGGGGTCGAACCCGGGCGCCGGTCCGTCCCCGTCGCCGCCGTCCATCGGCCCCGGCCCCTCGTCGGCGAAGGGGGCCTCCCACGGCGGGAGTTCCTCCTCGTCGGGCTCGTCGGCGGTGAACAGTTCGTCGCTTTTCATCCGCAGGAGGACGCTCGCGTAGAACAGCGCCCGCCCCGACGTCCGCAGGTCGACGTCCTCGATCGCCGCGAGGAACTTGTCGGTCACCCGCACGACGTCGATGTCCCACGGGTCGATCTCGCCGTCCTCGGCGAGTTGCACCAGTAACTCGACGGGCTCGACTTCGTCATCCTCGTCGCCGTCCCCGTCTGCGTCGGTGTCGTCGCCGGCCGTCTCGTCCTCCGAGAACTCGAGGACCGATTCCTCGGCCTCGGGATCGGCGTCTCGAGGGCCGCCGTCGCTACTCGAGTCCGTCTCCGAACCCGATTCCCCCGGCGGCTCTCTCTCCTCGTGACCGGCGATGTTCAGGGGGATGTCGTCCTGCCCGCCGTCCGTGTAAAACTCGTCCGGATCGACGTCTCGCGAGTCGTCCGAGCCGCGTGGCGGCTCCCTAGTCACTCACGGGCACCTCCTCACCGCTCGCGTCGGCGCCGTCGCTCAGATCGATCCCGGTGACGGCGCTGACGTTATCCTGTTGCATCGTGACGCCGATGGCGCGCTCGGAGCGGTCGAGCATCGCCGAGCGGTGGGAGACGACGACGAACTGGGCCTCGTCGGCGAGTTCGTCGACCATCTCGCCGATGCGATCGGCGTTGACCGCGTCGAGGAAGGCGTCGACCTCGTCTAACGCGTAGAACGGCGCCGGGTTGTGCCGCTGGATCGCGAAGATGAAGGCCAGCGCCGTCAGCGACTTCTCGCCGCCGGACATCGCGTCCAGGCGCTGGATGGGCTTGTCGCCCGGCTGGGCCTTCATCGTCAGCCCGCCGTCGAAGGGGTCCTCCTCGTTCTCTAAGTGCAACGTACCGGTCCCCTCCGAGAGCTTCTCGAAGATCTCCGTGAACTGCGCGGCGATCTCGTCGTAGGCGTCCATGAACGTCGCCTTCTTCTGGGTCTCGTACTGCTCGATACGGTCGCGGATCCCCTCCGCTTCCTCGACCAGCGTCGCCTTCGCGTCCTCGAGTTCCTCGAGGTCGCTCCGGACCTCGTCGTACTCGTCGATCGCGAGCATGTTGACCGGCTCCATCGCCTCCATGTCCGCCTGCAGGAGGTCGATCATCTCGAGGACGGTGTCGTGGTCGGGGACGTCCTCGGGGTCGTAGTCGCCGACCTCCGACTCGAGGCTCTCGATCTCCCACTCGAGGTCGCTGACCGTGCTGCGGGTGTCCTCGAGTTTGCTCTCGACGGCGTTGACCCGATCCTGTTGCTGGTCGCGTTCCGCCCGCGCGTCGCTGAGTTCGTCCTTGAGCTCGCTGCGGTCTTCCTTCAGTTCGGTGAGCTCTTCCTCTAACTCCGCGACGGCCTCGCGTTTCTCCTCGAGTTTCGCCTCCTTGGCCTCGATTTCCGCCTCGAACTCCTCGATCTGCTCCTCGTGTTCGGCTTTCCGGTTCTGGGCCGCCTCGATCTCGTCGTGACGGTCCTCGATGGCGTCCTCGGCGTACTCCTTCTCTAAGCTCAGCTCGTTGAGCGTGTTGTCGAGCTCGGCGATCTGGTCCTCGCGGTCGTCGATCTCGGCCTCGAGTTCCTCGATCTGGGCGGTGAGTTCGGGAATCTTCGAGTCCTCGAGTTCCGTCTCGAGTTCCTCGATGTCGGTCTCGATCTCCTCGACGGCGGCGGTCTTCGCCTCGATTTCTCCGGAGATCTCGGTCATCCGCTCGTCGACGGACTCGCGTTCGTCCTCGAGTTCGTCGAGGTCGTCCTCGAGGGCCTCGATCTCGGCCTCGATGGACTCGCGTCGCTCCTCGAGGTTCTCGCGTCGGTTCTCGATCGACCGCACCTCGTCGGTCGCGTCGGTCTTGCGGTCGCGGGCGTCGTCCAGCCGCTCCTCGACGCCGCGCAGGTCCTCGCGCAGGGACTCGCGTTCCTCCTGAAGTTCGGTGATCTGCTTGGCGACGCGCTCGAGTTGGCCCTCGCCGCCGCCGGTAAAGGAATACCGGGAGCCGCTGCCGGAACCGCCGGTCATCGCGCCGCTCTTCTCGACCAGGTCGCCGTCGAGGGTGACCATCCGGTAGTCGCCCATGTACGAGCGGGCGGTCTCCAGGTCCTCGACGACGAGCGTGTCACCGAGCACGTACGAGAAGACGCCGGCGAACTGGTCGTCGAAGTCGACGAGGTTGTACGCGAAGTCGACGACGCCCGGATCGCTCGGGGCCGACGGCAGTCGACGTTGGCTCATGTCCGTCAGCGGGAGGAACGTCGCCCGGCCCGCGTTCCGAGATTTGAGGTGGTCGATACACTGCTGGCCGACGACGTCGTCGTCGACGACCACGTTCGCGAGCCGACCGCCCGCCGCCGTCTCGCAGGCGACGGCGTACTCGCCCGGCACTGATCCCAGCTGGGCGACGGCCCCGTGGACGCCGTTGATCCCCGCGTTGAGGATCGTCGTCACCGCGCGGCCGAAGGAGGTGTCGCCGCTCTCGCCCGCGTTGGCCTCGAGTTCGGCGTACTCCTGTTGTTTGGCCTGAATCTCGTCGTCCAGTTCGTCGATGTCGGACTGGATGCGGCGCTTCTCGCTTTTGAGGTCGTCGACGACGCCCGCGATGTTCTCGCGGTTCTTCTCCGCCTTCTCGAGTTCCCGCTCGAGGTCGCTTCGCTGGCTCTCGATCTCGGGAATCTCCTCGCGCTTGTCCTCGATGGCGGCCTCCTTCTCGTCGATCTCGTTGGAGCGCCGTCGGGCCTCGTCTAACAGGCGGTCCTGCTCGCGCTGGAGGTCGTTCTTCTCGGTTTTCGCCTCCTCGAGGTCCGCCTTGCGCTCGGCGAGTTCGGCTTTCAGCTCGTCGAACTCGGTGTCGACGGCCTCGATCTCGGCCTCGAGTTCGTCGCGCTCGGCCTCTCGTTCCTGGATTTCGCTCTTGAGGGAGGCCTTCTCGAGTTTGTGCTCGCGCATCTCGTCCTCGAGGTCGTCGATCTGCTCTTGCTTGCGGTCGATCTCGACGAACGCCTCGCGGCGGTTCGACTCGGCCTCCTCGATGGCGGCCTCGCTGGCCTCGATCTTGTCCTCGAAGCGGGAGATCTCGCCCTTGATCTCCTCGATCTCGCTCTTGATTCGGAGCTGTTCGTCCTCGCCCTTGCGCTCGATTTCGGCGTTCAGGTCCTCCAGGTCCTCCTGGAGGCGGACGACCGTCCCCTGTCGCTCGTCGAGTTCGCGCTGGAGTTCCTCGAGTTCGTCCGCCAACTCGTCGGCCGTCGCCTCGGCGTCGGCGAGCTCGTCGCGTTTCTCCTCGAGTTCGCTGGCCTTCTTGTAGCCCTCGTACTCCTCCTTCTCGCGGCGCAGGCGGCGGTAGCGCATGGCCTGCCGACGCTCGTCGGCGAGCTGGTCGAGCCGGTCGCGCTTCTCCTCGATCCGCAACTTGGCCTCGTCGATGCGTTCCTCGACGACCTCGAGTTCCTCGAAGGCGTCCTCCTTCTTCGCGTCGAACTCGGCGACGCCGGCGATCTCGTCGATGATCTCCCGGCGGGCGTGGGGCGTCATGTTGATGATCTCGGTGACGTCGCCCTGCATGACGACGTTGTACCCCTCCGGCGTGACGCCCGCCTGCGCGAGGAGGTCCTGAATGTCCGAGAGGTTGACCGAGCGATCGTTCAGGTAGTAGTAGGAGTAGTAGTTGTCCTCGGTCTCCTTGACGCGCCGGCGGATGCGGATCTCGTCGACGTCGCCGACGTCCTCGCTGCCGGCGGCGTTGACGACCTGCGACCGGGTCAGCGTCTCGTCGGCGTTGTCCAGTATGACCTCGACGGTCGCCTCGCGGGGGCCGCCCGACGCGTCGCCGTCCTCGTGACCGGGGTTGTAGATGAGATCGGTCAGCTTCTCGGCGCGGATCCCGCGGGTGCGGGCCAGTCCGAGCGCGAAGAGGACGGCGTCGATGATGTTCGACTTGCCCGAGCCGTTCGGGCCCGTGATAACCGTGAAGTCCTCGTAGAACGGAATTTTCGTCTTGCGGCCGAAGCTCTTGAAATTGTCCAGAACGAGTGCCTTGATATACATTCTCTTAGCGCGCCCTCCATCCGTGCGGGGAATCGTGGCCGATGTGATCGCGATATCGCCGCGACCGAACCGGTACCACGCGGTTATGCGACAATAATATCGTCGCTACCTGAGTCTTCCGCTTCGTCGGTCGTCGACGTCTCCTCGTCCGCGTCGGCGTCAGCGTCGGCGTCGGCCGCGGCCTCGGCGACCTCGTCCGGTTCGGCCTCCGCGGTCACGTCGACGTCCGCTTCGCCCTCGGCCTCGGAGACGCGCCGATCGGGAACGCGAGTCGGCGTCTCCGCGTCGAGTTCGGCCTCGAGAACGCGAATGCGCTCCTTGGCCTCGATGAGTTCATCCGTCAGCCCCTCTACCGTCGACTCGAGTTCCGCAACCGTCGATTCGAGCTCTTCGACGCGGTTATTCGGCATACCCTCTAGCGGTCTGTCTGGCCACATAAACGTACGTCAGACAATACTAACTCTTCTGGCAACTTTCGGTCGCTCGCGAACGTCGGGCCGCGAAACGAGGGGCGACGCCGGGACGGGCGGCGGCGCTCAGCGACGCTCAGTTATCGTCTTCTCGCCACTTGTGCTCGCACTCGGTACAGATGAAGAAGCGCGTCTCGGACTCGTCGGCCGAGCGGATCTGTTGCATGTACCAGTGAGCGCGGTCGTTGCCGCACTCGGGACAGTGGGCGTCGGTCTCGGGCAGCGAGGTCTCGCCGGAGGACTCGATGATCTCGCTGGCCTCCTGGCTGTCGGTCACGACGTACTGGTCGGCGTCGCCTTTCGGCTCCGTGTAGCCACAGCTCCCGCACTTCCAGAGACCGTCGTCGGCCTTCATCATCGAACCGCATTCGTCACAAAATTCCATCGTTGTCCGGGATACGTCGGCCGAGCGACTTAAGCCACCCGTTCCGTTCCCCGGCCGTCGCAGGCGGCGTCACGGCCGGCGGTTTTCCGCGACTCGCGGGATCTCGATACACCTTCTCTCACACGGGCGGACGGGATTCCGGGCTTTATATAGTCGGTTGTGCTACCCTCGAGCATGTTCGGAACGAGCGGTATCAGGGGCGCGGTGGGCGACGAGGTGACGGCCGATCTGGCGCTGTCCGTCGGCCGTGCGCTCGCCACCGAGGGGTACGAACGCGTCGTCGTCGGCCGCGACGTCCGCGAGAGCGGGGCGGTTCTGGTCGACGCGCTGACCGCCGGCATTCGCGAGTGCGGCGGCGACGTCATCGAGGTGGGCGTCGCGCCGACGCCGACGGTCGCCCGCGGCGTCGACTGGCTCGAGGCCGACGCGGGCGTCGTGATCACGGCCTCGCACAATCCGGCCACGGACAACGGGATCAAACTCTGGTCGCCCTCCGGCCAGGCGTTCGACGCCGAGCGCCGTGAGACCATCGCGAGCCGCGTCGAGACCGACCGGTACGACCTCGCGGCCTGGGACGGGCTCGGGACGCGCGCGCAGCACACGGGACTGCTCGAGCGCCACGTCGAGGCGATCGCGGACCGCGTCGACGACCTCGACGGCTTGGACGTCGTCGTCGACGTCG
Organism: Haloterrigena sp. KLK7; assembly: GCF_037914945.1. Taxonomy (NCBI): domain Archaea; kingdom Methanobacteriati; phylum Methanobacteriota; class Halobacteria; order Halobacteriales; family Natrialbaceae; genus Haloterrigena; species Haloterrigena salinisoli. The sequence continues at coordinate 138,413 of NZ_CP149787.1, read as the reverse complement.
GCAACGGCGCCGGGAGCGTGACCGCGGACGCCCTCCTCGAGTTAGGCGCGTCGGTCCGCACCCTCAACGCCCAGCAGGACGGTCGCTTCCCGGGTCGGCCCAGCGAGCCCAACGAGGAGACCCTCGGGGACCTCCAGGAACTCGTCGGCGCGACCGACGCGGATCTGGGGATCGCCCACGACGGCGACGGCGATCGGATGGTGGCCGTCGACGAGCGGGGCCGGTTCGTCCCGAAGGACCTCCTGCTCGCGCTGTTCGCCCGCGAGGCGGTCGGCAGCGGCGACCGGGTCGCCGCGCCGGTGGACACGAGCCTCGCCGTCGACGATGCGCTCGCGGACGCCGGCGCCTCGGTGACTCGAACCGCCGTCGGGGACGTCTACGTCGCCGAGCGGGCGACCGAGCCCGACGTCGTCTTCGGCGGCGAACCCAGTGGCGCGTGGATCTGGCCCGACGAGACGCTCTGTCCCGACGGCCCGCTGGCGGCCGCCAAACTCGCGGCGATGGCCGCCGCGGACGGCTCGCTCGCCGGTCTGGTCGACGATCTCGAGACGTATCCGATCCGCCGGACGTCGATCGAGGTCGACGACAAGGAACGGGTGATGGAGACCGTCGAGGCGACGGTCCGCGAGCGCTACGACGAAATTGACGCCTTGGACGGCGTCCGCATCGACCACGGCGACGGCTGGACGCTCGTCCGCCCCAGCGGCACCGAACCCGTCGTCCGCATCACCGCCGAAGCCCGCGACGACGACCGCGCCGACGAGCTGTTCGAGGACGCTCGCGAAATCGTCCTCGAGGCGAGCGAGGGGACCGACGTAACCGCCGCCGAGTGAGACGACTCGAGCGGCGTACGCGTCGTCGCTCCGGCTGAGGATCTCGCCTCGCTGTGGCGTGCGCCGTCGATCGTACCCGAACGCCAGTGAGGATCGATCGACGACATTGCGCGAGGTCTTCGTGAGCGTAGCGAACGAATCGGCTGGGGTGGGTGTGGCGATCCCTGTTGCCGGTGTTAGCAGCGTTCTCAGCCCGTTTCTTCGAGCGGGCAGTAACTCGAGTGGCAGCGAACACGATATCGGTCGCTCGTTACCGTTCACCGGACATCGCCGCGAAGAGCCGATTCTCGAACTCGTCCCTCGAGATGCCGTCGGAGGGCCCGATCCCGTTCATGTGGTCGACCGAGACCTGCCCGCCGCCCATCCGGGCGTGGCCGCCCGCGTTCGCCATCGGAATGTCGCTGATGGCGTGGCGGAGCGTCTCGCCCATGTGGACCCGGTCGTCCCGGGAGCGCCCCGAGAGGTGGATCGTCCCGTCGTACTCGCCGTAGACGACGACGGCCGTCACCCCCTCGAGGTGCATCAGTTCGTCCGCGGCCTGCGGGATCGCGTCGACGTTCGAGATCTCGCCGACGTCACAGACGGCGAAGGGGCCCTCGACGCGTTTCTCGGTGATCGCCGTCGCCTTGACCTGTAGGACGTCGTCGCTGACCTGCGGGTTGGCGACCCGATCGAGCAGGTCCTCGTCGACCGCGTCGAACAGCGCGGCGCAGGCGTCGAACTCCGCCCGCGAACAGCCGTTGGTCAGGTGCTTCGTGTCCGACTGGATCCCGTAGAGCAGTCCGGTCGCCAGTTCCGCCGAGACCGCGAGGCCGTCCCCGTCGCCGGTCATCGACGCGCCGAGTTCGTCCAGATACTCCACGAGGATAGTCGAGGCGGCGCCGTACTCCGTCCGGACGTCGGTGAACTCCGTTCCCGCGCCGTTGCCGGGATGGTGGTCGATGACCGCGATCGGTTCGACGGTCTGAGAGCCCGCGAACCCGCGGGGCGTGTTGTGGTCGACGAGGACCACCGCGTCGGCGGCCAGTTGCGAACTCGACTCGATGGCCTCGAGGTCCAGATCGAGGACGGTCCGGAACGCGCGGTTCTCCTGGTGGCGAATCTCGCCGGCGTACTGCAGCGTCGCCTCGGTACCGACGCTCTCGGCGATCCGGGCGACCCCCATCGCACAGGACATGGCGTCGGGGTCCGGGTTCGGGTGCATCACCACCGCGACGTGGTCGTACTCCTCCAGCAGGCGCTGGAAGCGAACGCCCGGCGGCCGCCGGAACCAGCGGACGACCCACCAGCCGCCGACGACGACCGCGACGGTCGCCACCACGAACAGGGAGAGCATCAACGGCTCGAGGGACTCGAGGAACTCGCGGACCGGCCCGACCAGCGCCGCGCCCGACTGGCGGAACGCGCCGCTGGTCGAGCCGTTCCGAACGATCATACGTCACCATTAAATCGAATCGACAAGAAATTTCCCCCTCGAGTGACCGAATCGGTCGGTCTCGACGCAAGTTCTCGGTCGGTCCCTGCCGTCCGGTTCCCGGTCGGACCGCCCTCGATCGGGGGCACTCGCGCAGCGCTCTTCGCGTCTCGCAAGCGGCAGTCCGACCGCCCTCGGACCGCTCAGATTCCGGTCTCGCCGTTTCGGTAGGCTTCGATGGCGTCCCGATACCCCTCGCGGTAGGTCGGATACGCGAACTCGTAGCCGAGTTCGCGCAGTTTCTCGTTGGCACAGCGCTTGCTCGTCAGGATGCGCCGCTTGCCGGCCTCGGAGATGTCGTCGTCCGCCAGTCGGTCGGCTTTCGTCTGCTTCGGTGGCTCCTCGACGCCGCATCGCTCCGCCAGCCAGTCCGCGAACTCCCACTTGTGGGCCGGTTCGTCGTCGACCACCTGGACGACCTCGCCGCGCGCGAGGTCCTCCGCGAGCAGGTAGCGGACGGCCCCCGCGGCGTCGTCGCGGTGAACCATGTTCAGGTAGCCCTCCGTGACGGGCCCCTCGAGGTAGCGCTCGAGGCGGTAGCGGCCGGGGCCGTAGAGACCGGCGTAGCGCGCGACGGTGCCCTCGAAGCCGTGCTCGGGGGGTAACTCGCGAGCGATCCGTTCGGCCTCGGCCAGCACCTCGGTCTTCTCGGTGGTGGGTTCGATCGGCGTCTCCTCGTCGACCCAGTCGCCGTCGTGGTCGCCGTGGACGCCCGTCGAGGAGGTGTAGACCAGTCGCTCCGGCGAGGCCTCGCGCTCGTCGAAGTGCTCGACGGCCGTCCGGAGCCCCTCGACGTAGACCTCGCGTGCGGCCTCGGCCCCGCGCCCGCCGCTGCTGGCCGCGAAGACGACGGCGTCGACGTCCGGGACGGCCTCGAGGTCCGCGTCGTCGGTGACGTCCGCCTGCACGGCCGCGAAGCCGGCGTCTTCGATCGCCGCGATGCCCTCGTCCGATCGGCGTACCCCGATGGCCTCGTGGCCGCGATCGGTCAGTTGACGGCCCAACTCGAGGCCGACGTGGCCACAGCCCAGAATTGCGACGTTCATACCTCGACTCGTGGACGAACGACTATAGTATCACTGCTCGAGGAGACGCTTCGAGTCCCCTCGCCCGATTCGACGTCGTCGACTGGCGGGAGTACTGACGACGCCGTCAGGGCGCGCCGTCGGCGATCACGTACTGGATGTGGACGAACTCCTCGAGTGACATCGGCGCGCGGCGTTCGATCTTCTGCTGGATCTCCTTTGCGTCCATATCGATTCCGAGCTCGCTCTCGACGGCGTCGACGTCGAGAACGGCGGTGGTCATTCCGAGCAGGAGGTGCTCACAGGCGATTTCGACCATCTCGTCGGGCTCGGGTTCGCCGTCCTCGAGCGCCTGTATCTGGGCCGCTTCGGGAAGCGTAAGGGCGGGCGAGTCGCCCTCGAGCAAGGCCTCGGCGCTCTCGCGGTCGACGTCGGTCTCGTCGGCGACGGCGTCGACGCCGTGCTGGTTGACGACCGCCCGGAGGTCGTCCTCGTACTCGGCGCGGAGGTCGGCGGGCGAGTCCGGGACGGTCATCCGTTGTTCGTAGAACATGCCCGGAAGAACGGGCATCGCGTTGAAAGGTATTATTATCCCTGTCGGCTCGGTGACGGGGTATCGACGCCACGTCGGCGGCCGACTCGAGTCATCGCGTTCGCTGCAATTGTCCGCCGAAACGTTCAATTGGGCATACTTACATGAGATACTATGAAAGTTGCCCTGATCGGTGTCGGTCAGGCCGGTGGCAAGGTCACTGAACGGCTCGCCCGCTTCGACGCGGAGATGGGGTTCGGAGCCGTCCAGGGCGCGCTGGCCGTCAACTCCGCTGAACCGGACCTCCAGTCGCTCGAGTACGTCGACACGCAGTTGGTCGGCGCCGACCGCGTCAACGGCCACGGCGTCGGCGGCGATAACGAACTCGGGACCGAGATCATGCAGGCGGACATCCAGCAGGTGCTGGACTCGATCGACGGCCGCGTCACCTCCAAAGCGGAGGCGATCTTCGTCGTCGCCGGCCTCGGCGGCGGCACCGGCAGCGGCGGCGCGCCGGTCGTCGTCCACCACCTCCAGCAGATCTACGACGTTCCCGTCTACGCGCTCGGGGTCCTCCCGGGGCGAAACGAGGGCGCGCTCTACCAGGCCAACGCGGGCCGGTCGCTGAAGACCATCGTCCGCGAGGCCGACTCGACGCTGCTGGTCGACAACGACGCCTGGCACGAACAGGGCGAGAGCGTCGAGGGCGCCTTCGAGACGATCAACGAGCGGGTCGCCAAGCGCGTCGGCCTCCTGTTCGCCTCCGGCGAGGCCGTCGAGGGCGTCGGCGAAAGTGTGGTCGACTCGAGCGAGGTCATCAACACCCTCCGGGCGGGCGGCATCGCCGCGCTGGGGTACGCGACCGAGATCGCCAGCGAGGACAGCGCCGAGAACGTCAACACCGCCATGAGCGTCTCTCGACAGGCCCTGCTGACGGGCACCAGTCTCCCCGACGCGACGACGGCCGACTCGGCCCTGCTGGTCATCGCCGGCGAACCCGACCGGATCCCGCGCAAGGGCGTCGAACGCGCCCGCCACTGGCTCGAGGACGAGACCGGCAGCATGCAGGTTCGGGGCGGGGACTTCCCGCTGGACAGCGACCGGCTCGGTGCGCTGGTCCTCTTGGGCGGGGCGGAACGCTCCGACCGCATCGACGAGTCATGGAACGCGCGCGCGAGGCGAAAAAGGCCCAGGAACGCGAGGAGGAGCAGACCGATCCGGCCGAGCAGTTCGCCGACGATCGCCTCGAGAACCTCTTCTAACGCCCCGATCCCGGAACCCGCTCGGATGGACGTTTTCGGTCGGGTTCGGTGACTGTACCCAGCGGTGTCAACTGATCCGGGTTCGCCGCCGACCGACGAGACGGCGGTCCACCGACGGCCGACGACGGCCACCGGCCGAGCCGAGATTCCGCCGGACGTGAACGGTGTCCGGCCGACGGGTATCGCGGTCGGCGGACCGGTCGGCGACCGGTATCATTTATAAGTACTCTCGGGACCCATGACACAGTCCATCACAGTAGGAGGGCGCCCCTGCGAACGGTTTTCAGGGGGTAGTGGACCGGTAGGTTTAAATTGAAGGCGCCAATAGGTACGGCTACCAGAACGCCACCGGGGCGCGTATCGCTCGACGATCGATGACAGGAAATCTTATTCACCGAGGTTTCGCAGATCGTGAGCAGATGCTGTGTACGGCCGCTCGTTTCCGTTCGACGGTATCCGTCCGACCGACGGCTGTAACCGTCCGTGAAACGGGCGAACGTCCCCGGTGCGGGTATGGCACAGAGGTTTGAATAATACATGGTAGACGAATCAAAGAACATCGAACTGACGGAGGACGACCTCGAAAACAAATCGAAAGGACAGCTTATCAAGATGGCCGGTCAACTGCGGGACCGGCGAAACGAGCTGAACCAGATGGCGTCCGAGCGGGCGTCCAAGCGCGACGACCTCAACGCGAAGACACGCGAGAAGGTCGACGAGGCCCAGGAACACCGCGAGAAGCGCGACGAGCTCAACGAGAAGGTTCAGGAGCACAAGGAGAGCCGCAACGAGCTCAACGCCGAGGCCAACGAGCTGTTCGACAAGGTCGAGAAGCTCAAGTCGGACATGGAGCTCGACGAGGGCAAGGACTTAGAGGACCTCGAGGAGGAGATCGAGGAACTCGAGTTCAAACAGCAGACCGAGGTCCTCTCGAGCGAAGAGGAGAAGGAACTCATCGAGAAGATCGAGTCCAAGCGCGAGGAGTACGAGTCGCGCAAGGAAAAGCTCGAGCAGAACGAGGACTTAGAGGACCTCGTCGAGGAAGCCGAGGAAGTGCGATCGGAAGCCTCCCAGCACCACCAGAAGGTGACTGAGCTCGCGGACAAGGCCCAGGAACACCACAACCAGATGATCGAGGCCTATCGGGAGGCCGACGACATCCGCGACGAGGCCGACGAGATGCACGAGAAGTTCGTCGAGGCCCAAGAGGCCGCCGACCAGCACCACGAGGACTTCGTCCGCGTCCAGAAGCGCCTGCGCGAACTGGACAAGAAAGAAGAGGAGGAGCGCAAGTCCGAGCGCGACAAGAAGAAAGAGGAGGCCAAGGAAGAGGCCGAGGAGATCTATCAGAAGTTCAAGGAGGGCGAGACCCTCGACACCGAGGACCTGATGAAGCTCCAGAAGACCGGCCTGCTCTAGGTCGTTCTCGTCTACCGGCGGTTCGGTTTTCTCTCTTTGCGGCGATTTCGGCGTCGACGGTTCCTGAGCCGGTGGACCAGCCGTTACGCTCTCGAGATCGACACCGCGCGTCTCCGATCGGCCGAACGTCCCGGTCCGCTCGAGCGGCGGGACCTTCTCATCGCGTGGAAGCAGGGTGAGCTATTTTAGTCCCTGCCGCGGTGGAGTGTAGACGAGCGCGTAATGGATACGGAATCGAATCGAATAGCCGGGCGACCGACCGGCCGCGGCAGCCTCGCCGAATACGATCCCGGATTCGATCGCCTCGCAACGGATCGCGGGGAGCGAGACGCACCGGAAGCGGCGCCTGTCGACGGCGTCCGGTGGGCGGTCGCCGCGGACGGTGATCGTTCCGAGCGAAGCGATAGGGGTCTCGACGCCGTCGCCGAAATCGTCGCCGCGTCCGCTCGCGAACTGGCGACGCCCCTGCAGTCACCGGAGCGATTCGTCGAAACCGACCGCGGACGGCAGGTGTTCGGACCCGACTAGTATGCCTGTGGAACCGACCGACCGATAGCGGACACCGATCGAGTTAGTGAGCCTATACCGATGACAGCTGATCACGATTCTTCGACCATGCACCGACACGACGACGACGCGGGCGTCCTGATACCCGGCATCGAGGCGCCGAGTACCGTCGCCTGCCTCCGTTCGCTGCGACCGCGGGGTATCCGTACCATCGTCGGGTCCGAGTCGTCGACGACGCCGGCGTCCCGCTCGACGTACTGCGACGAGTTCGTCGAGCTGCCGGATCCGTCCGAGGATCTGTCCGCGTACGGTGACGCGTTGCTCGAGGTCGCCGAGCGGTCGGACGTCCGAACGATCGTCCCGGTCCGCGAGGAGGACGTCTACGTCCTCGCCGATCGCAAGGCGGCGTTCGCCGCGGCGGTCGAGACGAACTGGCCCGATTTCGAAACCCTCCGGCGGGTTCAGGACCGCGTCGAACTCTTCGCCGCCGCCGACGCGGCCGGCGTCGCGGTCCCGGAGACCGCGCTGCTCGACCAGTGGACCGACTGGGACCAGGAGACGATCGTGAAGCCGCGGTACACGGTCGCTTCGTCCGCGTATCTCGATCCCGACGCCGACGATATCGAGATCGGCTCGACGGAGTACCAGCAACCCGGGACGCCGCCGGACCTCCAGTCCATGGTCGATCGGCACGGTCACGTCCCGCTGGTCCAGGAACGGATCCCCGACTCCCGCGAGTTCGGCTTCTTCGCCCTCTACGATCGCGGCGATCCGGTGGCGACCTTCCAGCACTGCCAGCACCGCGGCTGGGAGTACTGCGGCGGGCCCAGCGCCTACCGCGAGTCGGTGTACGATCCGGCCCTCGAGTCGGCCGGTCGGGACCTGCTGGACGAACTCGAGTGGCACGGCCTCGCGATGGTCGAGTTCCTCCGCGACCCCGACGACGGGGAGTACAAGCTCATGGAGATCAACCCCCGCTTCTGGTCGTCGCTGCCGTTCTCCGTCCGCGCGGGCGCGGATTTTCCGTACTACTACTGGCGGCAGGCCATCGGCCGGCCGATCGAGCCGGGGGACACCTACGAAGTCGGGATCGGCGGCCACCTGCTCCGGGGGGAGCTCAGCTACCTCCACAGCGTGGCGACCAAGGAGTATCCGATGGTCGAACGGCCGTCGCTCGCGGGCGCGGTGCGCGACGTCGCGACGTCGCTCGTCAGTCAGCCGCGGTTCGACTACGCGGTGGCCGACGATCCGATGCCGTTCGTCCGGGACGGCATCAATCTGATCGAAGCGTACCGCGAGAGCCGATCGACGTCGGGTTCGGCCGACGGCTCGAGCGGAACCGACGGCTCGAGCGGCGACGACGACCGAGAGCCGACGGGATCATCGCCACAATCGGCGCGTTCACGCGGGACGTCGCCGTCGCAGACGTCGCAGGGATTCGACGACTGATGACGCGTCGAACGCGTCGAGGGCCGTCTCGAGCGGCCCAACGAGACCGCGAGGCGACGGATCGCCGGAACCACCAACGCTTACCGGGTACCGAACGGAGAGAGTCGTATGAACCGAGGTGTCCGCTGTGGTCGGTAGCGAACGGATCGATCGACTGCTGATCGTCGTCGGCGGCGTCGTCGCCTCTGCCGCGGCCGGGTTCGCGCTGTTCGTCGTCTATCCGGACTCGCTGGCGGAACTGCTCGGCGTGCTCGTCACGCTGGCAGCGGTGGGACTCGGCGTTCGCTTCTCGAGTAACATCGCCGCGTCGCTGTACCCCGGCTACGACGTCGCCGAGGTCGCCGTCGAGGGGCCGATCACGCGCGACGGCGGCGGGGGGTCGCTACCCTCGAGTCCGCGGGGGACGCCGGCCGACGACATCGTCGACCAGATCGACCGGGCCGACGAGGACGACGGCGTCGACGCCCTCCTGCTCAAGCTGAACACGCCCGGCGGCGAGGTCGTCCCCAGCGACGACATCCGGCTGGCGGCCGAACGGTTCGACGGGCCGACGATCGCCTACGCGACCGACGTCTGTGCCAGCGGCGGCTACTGGATCGCCAGCGGCTGCGACGAACTCTGGGCCCGCGAGGGCTCGATCGTCGGCTCGATCGGCGTCATCGGCTCCCGGGTCAACGCGAGCGACCTCGCCGAGAAGGTCGGCCTCTCCTACGAGCGGTTCGCCGCCGGCGACTACAAGGACGCCGGTTCCCCGCTGAAGGAGATGGACGAGGACGAGCGGGCGTACCTGCAGGGGCTGATCGACGACTACTACGATACCTTCGTCGAGCGGGTCAGCGACGGCCGCGACCTGGACGCGGAGTTCGTCCGCGACACCGAGGCGCGGATCTACCTCGGCGAGCAGGCCCACGAACTGGATCTCGTCGATCGGCTCGGCACCCGCCGGGAGATCGAGGCCGAACTGGCCGACCGCCTCGAGCGCGACGAGATCAGCGTCGAGGAGTTCGAGCCCGAGCGACCGCTGATGGCCCGCATCGGCGCGGGTGCGCAGCGAGTCGCCTACGCCTTCGGGGCCGGTGTCTCGAGTCTCGCCGAGGACCGGGAGTTCCGCCTGCGGACCTGATCGAACGCTCGCGGGCCGCTCTCGCCGATCGCTCGGCGCCCCCGACGCGTCGAACGAGTGAGTGGTTTTATCGTCACACGGAATGCATCGCCTACCGTGACAACGCTGGTCGTCTGTCTCGACCGGACCGACGACGTCGGTCGCAAGACCGGACTGCGCTCTCCAGTCGTCGGCTGGGAGGCGGTCCGCGCGCTCGTGACCGACGTCGGGCTGGCGGATCCGGAGGATTCGGGGGTCAACTCCCTGCTCGAGACGTTACGCGTCGCCCAGAACCTCCGCGACGAGAACGAGGAGGTCGTCGTCGCGGTCGTCTCGGGCGACCGGGAGTCGATGGTGTCGGCGGACCGCGCCGTCGCGACGCAACTGGACGAACTCGTCGCCGAGTACGATCCAGACTCCGCGGTCGTCGTCATCGACAGCGCGGAGGACGAGCGACTGGTGCCGATCGTCGAGAGCCGCGTCCGGGTCGACTCGGTCGACCGCGTCGTCGTGCGACAGGCCCGGGACATCGAGTCGACCTACTACCTGCTCAAACAGTTCCTCGCCGACGAGGAACTGCGCCAGACCGTCCTCGTGCCGATCGGGCTGACGCTGCTGGTCTTCCCGATGCTCGCGAGCTTCGTCGGTCCCGCGGAGGGCGCCGCCGCGATCACGACCGTCATCGGCGTCTTCCTGCTCTACAAGGGGTTCAACATCGACGAACTGGTGACGAGACTCGCCCACCAAGTTCGCGAATCGCTGTACTCCGGGCAGGTCTCGGTCGTCACCTACGTCGTCGCCGCGGGGCTGACCCTCGTGGGCCTCTTCGCCGGCGCGCTGGGCGTCTCGACGATCGAGGACGCGCCCGGTGTCGTGGTCCCGACGATGCAGTTCGCCTTCGACAGCGTCCCCTGGCTCGCGATGGCCGGGCTGACGGCCAGCGCCGGCCGACTGCTCGACGAGGCCATCGGCGACGACCCGATCCGCAGCTCCTACCTCAACCTGCCCTTCATCGTCGTCGCCGTCGGACTGGTCGTCCGAGGGTTCTCGGCGTACTTCCTCGAGCAACAGCACGTGATCGAGCCGTTCGTGGTGCCGGCCTACGAGTTCGGCGTCATCTCGAACGAGCAGTTCGTGGTGGCGGCCGGCGAACGGCTGGCGCTGTTCGTCGTGACCGGGATCGTGGTCAGTCTGGTCGGCGCGCACGTCGCGTCGTACTTCAGCACCAGTCCGGACGAGGCGGAACTCGCCGACGGCGGCTCCGACGACTTGCCGGCGGCCGGGACGGCGCCTGAGACGCCGTCGGGCCCGGAATCGATGTCCGAGCGCACCGACGGCGGGCCGCCGACGTCCCGAACGGACGCGACTGACGACCCCGATTCGACCTCGAGCGCCGACGTCGACTCGAACTCGAGCGCTGACCCCGATTCAAGCGAGTGACCCGTCGGCGAGCGGACTCGTCATCCATATACTCCTCTGGCGCAACGTCCATCCATGAGCGACGCAGACGGGACGTGGGCGAGCCTCTTCTCGGGCGGCAAGGACTCCTCGTGGGCGCTGTACCGGGCCCTCGTGGCGGGACACGACGTCTCCCACCTCGTGACGGTTCACCCGACGGGCGACTCGTACATGTACCACGTGCCCGCGACGGAGCTGGCGGCGCTGGCGGCCGAGAGCATCGGGATCCCGCTGATCGACGTCGAGCCCGACGACTTCGAGGCCGCCAGCGCCGCCGACTCCGGCGCACAGGGCGACGACGAACTCGAACCGCTCGAGGCCGCCCTGACCGATCTCGACGCGGACCTCGAGGGCGGACTCGCCGGCGTCACCGCGGGCGCCGTCGAGAGCGAGTACCAGACGAGCCGCATTCAGGGGATGTGCGACCGACTGGAGTGTGAGCTGTTCGCTCCGCTCTGGCAGGAAGACCCACGGGAACTGGCCGACGCGATGCTCGAGGCCGGGTTCGAGATCGCGATCATCCAGGTCGCCGCGCACGGACTGGACGAGTCGTGGCTCGGTCGGACGCTGGATCGGGAGGCGATCGAAGAACTCGAGGAACTCAACGAGGAGTACGGCGTCCACATTCTGGGCGAGGGCGGCGAGTTCGAGACGCTGGTGGTCGACGGGCCGCACATGGATCGACGGATCGACCTCGAGTACGAGCGGGAGTGGGACGGAACGCGCGGGCGATTGCGGATCACGGACGCGCGACTCGAGTAACTGTACCGGGAGCGATGCGCGGTTCGGAGGCCGACGGCCGAGAACCGCGAGAACGTGAACGAGCGCGTAGCGCCCGTGAGCGAACGAAGTGAGCGAGCGGCCTTTTTTGGTCCAGATTTTTTGCTCGAGCGGTCGGCCGAAGGCCGACCCGAGAGGAAAAAAGGTGGTTCTGAGACGCTGGTGGTCGACGGGCCGCACATGGATCGACGGATCGACCTCGAGTACGAGCGGGAGTGGGACGGAACGCGCGGACGGTTGCGGATCACGGACGCGGGGCTCGAGTAGCGATTCGGCGGCCGCTCACACTGGGATTCAATATCGCGCGATTCGCTGTATCGATCGATGAGCGTCTTCCTCGGGATCGACGCGGGAACCCGCAACGTCAAAGCTGTCGCCTACGATCGAAACGGTCGACGGATCGCTGCAGCGTCGAGATCACAGCCGGTACGGAATCCGGAACCGGGCTGGGCCGAACAGGACATGGACGCGGTCTGGTCGACCACGGCCGCGGTGATCCGATCCGTCGTCGGCGATCTCGAGGCCCGCGGGACCGCGATCGAGGCCGTCGGGCTCACGGGACAGGGCGACGGCTGCTGGCTGCTCGACGACGACGGCGACCCCGTCCGGAACGCCGTCCTCTGGTCGGACAGCCGCGCAGCGGAGATCATCGAGGCGTGGGAACGTGACGGAACGCTCGAGGCGCTGGTCGACACCTGCGGCTCGCGGCCGTATCCGGGGATGTGCCTCCCGCTATTGCGGTGGATGGCCGACGAGGAACCCGAGCGCCTCGAGCGGGCCGCGACGGCGTTTTCGTGCAAGGACTGGATCGCGTATTCGCTAACCGGCGAGCGCGGGACGGACTACACCGAGGCGACGGTGCCGTTTCTCGATCGGGAGACGACCGCGTTCGAGTCCGACGTCTTCGAGACGGTCGGCCTCCCGGAGCAGTCGTCGCTGATCCCACAGATACGGGACCCGACGGCCGTCACCGGGACGGTTACCGCCGAGGCCGCCGACGAAACCGGTTTGACGGCCGGAACGCCGGTCGTGGCCGGTGCGATCGACGTCGCCGCGTCGGCGATCGGGAGCGGCGCCGTGGCGCCGGGCGACGGGGCCGCCTCGCTCGGCACCTCGCTGTTCACGCAGGTCATCGGCGACGGCCCCGGCGACGAGCCGACGTCGATCGGGATGGCGCTCGGAATCGACGGCCGCTGGACGACCGCGATCGGCTCGAACGCGGGGACGCGGACCCTCGAGTGGCTGCAGTCCGAGACCGCCGACGGCGCGTCGTTCGACGATCTCGAGGAGCGAGCCCGGTCGGTCCCGCCGGGCAGCGAGGGCGTGCTCTACCTCCCCTATCTCAGCGAGACCGGCGAGCGCGGGCCGTTTACCGATCCCGACGCTCGGGCGGGGTTTCTCGGTCTCTCGCCGACCCACGAGACCGCCCACCTCGTCCGGAGCGCCTACGAGGGACTGGCGCTGGCCCTGCGGGACTGCGTCGAGCACCTCCCCGTCGACCCCGATCGGATCGCCCTGAGCGGCGGCGGCGCTCGCTCGTCGTTGCTCCCCCCGCTCGTCGCCGACTGCGTCGGGACCGAAATCGTCGTCCCGGACACCGACGAGCCCGCTGCGACGGGGGCCGCGGCCCTCGCTGCGGTCGGACTCGACGCCGTCCCGACGCTCGAGGCCGCGACCGAGACGCTCGTCGGCGACCGAACCCGGTACGAGCCGACGCCGTCGACTGCGGCGACGTACGACGAACTGTACGACGGATACGTGTCCGTTCGGCGGGAAATGGAATCTATCTGGGACACACAGGCTGCGTCCCGGGCCCGCGAGACCGCGACGGAGCCGACGTCGGAGTCGGAGTGAGGTCGGGTAGGTTTCAGTTGGCGGGCGAACCGCTTTGTTTCTCGTCGGTGACGTGGCTGACGGCATGATCGAATCCCAGCGCGACCTGTTCGTCCGCGAACTGCGCGAACTGTACCACATCGAGCGGGAACTCGAGGACCTCCAGTCGGAACTGGCCGAGTCGGCGACCGACGAGGAACTCGAGGAGTACTACATGGCCCACGGCGAGACCACGTCCGAGCAGATCGGGCGACTCGAGCCGCTGTTCGAGGCGGTCCAGGAGGAACCCGGCGCGCTCGAGAGCGAGACGCTCGCGGGCCTGCGCGAGGACCGTGAGGAACTCGTTCAGGACGTGGAGGACCCCCACCTCGGCGACCTCGTCGAGACGGAGCTCGGACGCGGGATCGAGCGCCTCGAACTCACGAAACTCGAGACGCTGTTGACGCTGGCCGATCGGATGGACCTCCCGGAGGAGGTCGTCGATCCCCTCGAGCAGACGAAAGCCGAGGTGGAGAACGGCCTCGAGCGCGTCCAGGGACTGACGGCCTAGGGCGGTTACGCGGGTACGACCGCGCGTCGACGGCCGACGGCCCCTCACTTTTCGGCCGCTCTCCGTTCGACCGTCGTCGAACGGAGAGCGTTCCGTCTCTGGAGTAACTGAGATTCCGTATTCTCTCGGTACGTCGGCTATCGTGACGTTAGTAAGGAGCCATATGCGGAAATATTGGCAAAAAAGACTTTAAGGTCTAGGTTACTATTCAGCGAGAGATGCAATCCAGACGCGACGTGCTTCGAATGGGTGCGGGCGTTGCGACCGTCGGCGGGATCACGAGTCTCGCCGGTTGCAGCAACGTCCCGGTCGTGGGGAGTTATTTCGAGGACGAAGTCGACTACACCGAGTGGGCGTACGATCCCGCCGAGTTGGAGCAGCGATCGCTGTGGGTCGCCTATCAGGACGTCGGTTCCATCCTCGAGACGGACGAGGTTCCGGACAAGGGGGAGCTCCGGGACAACGTCACGAGCGACTACAGCGGGGCGCTCCTGGCCGACGACGTCGAGATCGCCCTGTCCGTCGGCCAGTCCGAAATCCTCTCTGGCTCGTTCGACGGCGGTGACATCGTCGACGAGATGGAGTTCGGTTCGGCGGATAGCCACGGCGATTTCGACGTCTACACCGACTCCAGTGGGGACGAGGAGAGGGACGCGCTGGTCGCGACCGACGGCGATCATCTCGTCAGAACGACGCCGGCGCCGTACGGCGAGGTCGAAGTCCGCGACGAACTCGAACTCCTGCTCGACACCTACGCCGAGGACGCCGATCGGTATATCGACATCAACGGGAACTTCGAGCAGGTCGACGGCGAACTCGAGTCGGGTGATATCGCGTTCGTGAACGCGAACACGGAATCGAGCGCCGAAGACGCGAGCGACGACACGACCGTCGCGATGGGTCTGGTCGCGTCGGTCGACGGTGCGGAGATGAACGGGACGTTCGTGTCCCTCTACAAGGCCGAGAGCGGCGTCGACGTCGACGAGGCGGAGACGCAAGTGACGGAGATTATGGGCGAGGAAACAGACGTGACCGACGTCTCGCAGGACGGCCGCATGGTCACCGCCGAGTACACGGTCCCGACGGAAGAGTTCTAACCGATCGCCGACGGGGCCATCGGTTCGCCGCGGTCACCGCTTCGTTGCCGACTCGTGGACTGCGAGGACGGCCTCGCGATCGTCGGCGTCGGTGAACGTCCACCACGCGAGCCGGTCGATCTCGAGGGCCGAGTACGACGATTCGACGGCCAGCCACTCGCCCGAGGCGATCGTTCGCAGGTCGGTCCCGGTGTCCAGCGGCGACGACTCGAGGGCGTCCGCGACGGCGTCGATCAGGGCGACGGCCGTCGGGTCCGGAGTGAGCGTCTCGACGCCGGCGAGCTGGCGCAGGAACTGGAACGTCGAGGGACCGACGCCGGCGATCGCGCCGATGGGGTCCTCGTCGTAGCGGTAGTGATCCGCCGTTTCCGCCCAGCCGAGCAGCGCCGCCGGATCGTCGGCCTCGGGTCTGGCCGATAACACGCCGGCGGCCTCGAGCAGGACGCGTCGTTTCCGTTGGGCGCCGAACGCCGCGACGAGGTCGTCGTCCTCGAGATCGAGGGCGGCGATGTCGGCGAACGACGCGACGCGATCGGTCGCGACGAACGCCTCGCGGAACCGTTCGACGGTCGGTTTGACGCCGCCGAGAAAGCGCTGGCCGGTCGTCGACGCGGCCGCTTCGGCGAGCAACAGCCGCGGGTCGTCGCCGGTCCAGCGGCGGTGCTCGCGGAAGGCGGCCGCGAGTTCCGCGCAGGGAACGCCCTCGGCGTATCGGTCGAGAACCGATTGGACCGCCCGTGACATGTGTTCGTCGGAACACATCACACGGTGGACTGATAGCTGTATCGACCGTTCGACTCGAACGCGGCGGGACCGTCGACGGCTCGCCGTCCGGTCGTCCCTTCGTCGTTGGTGATCGCCTCGCCGTTCGGACGGGCTCCGCCGTCAGTTCGAGGGACCGTTCGTGATCGTCGTGTGGGCGCCGATGAGCGCACCCGCGAGATCGAGGTCCTCGAGGTGCGTTCCCTCGTCGATGATCGAGCGGCGGATGTCGGCGTCACGGACCGTCGCGTCGGGGAAGATCACGGCGTGGTCGAGATCGGTGTTCTCGAGGGTGACGTCCCCCATGACGTGGACGTTCTCGCCGATCGAGGCGTTCTCGAGGGTCGCGGAGTCGGCGACCCTCGAGTCGCCGTCGAGATGCCAGCCGACGGCGTCGAGATAGCTCTCGGGGGTGCCGATGTCGAACCACGCGTCCTCGAAGGTGTAGGCGTAGGTCTCCTCTTGATTCTGGAGCCACTGGATGAACCAGCCCGGCTCGTCGGGGTTGTTCCCCTCCTCGAGGTACGTGGGAAACAGGGACAGCGAGTCCTGTGGGAACGCGTAACAGGCGATCGAGACCAGCGTACTGTTGGGATCGTCGGGTTTCTCCTGGAAGTCGACGACGCGATCGCCCTCGAGTTCGACCAGCCCGTAGGATTTGGCCTTCTCGCGGGAGCCGACGTCGTAGGCGGCCAGCGTCGGCGCTTCGTGGTCCTCGAAGTAGTCCACGAAGTCCGCGACGTCGAAGCTGATCAGGTTGTCGCCGGCGATGACCAGCAGATCGTCGTCGACGTTCTCGCGGTCGATCAGCTGCGCGAGCGCGCCGACGACGCCGAACTTGTCGTCTTCCTCGGTCGTGTCCTCGACCGAGAGCCGCGGCTTGTCGAACTCGCTGTCCGCGAGGTGGGCCTCGAAGTCCGGGGCGAACCGCTCGTTGGTGCTGACGAAGACCTCGTCGATCCGCTCGTCAGCCTCGAGTTCGGCGAAGATGCGATCGATGACGGTGGAGTCGCCGATCGGGAGGAACATCTTGGGCCGATGCTTCGTGATCGGCCACATCCGAGTCGCGTACCCGCCGGCAAGGACGACGGCTTTCATGGCCTCTCCTTCATCTGCCTGCGATAAGTGGTTTGCCCTTTCAGCGATCGCGTCGCCGTCGGCGAGTTCTGGCGTCGGGCGCGACGACCGGCGGCCGATCGGACGACCGATAGGCTAACGGTCGGACGGCCGTTTTTCGGACGTATGCGAGAGGCCGACGAAACGACGCGACAGCGACTCGCCGACGCCCTCCGAGACGACCCCGCGACGCCCAGCGAACTCGCGGTCCGGCTCGATCTGACCCCCGAGTCGGTGGTTCGCCACGCCGAACACGTCTCCCGGTCGATCGACGGGAACGAAACGGACGAACAGCTACTCGTCGCGCCGCCGACGTGTCGGGACTGTGGCTTCGACGACTTCGACGACCTGCTGAACCTCCCCTCGCGCTGTCCTGAGTGCAAGAGCGAGTCCGTCACCGAACCGACCCTGACGATCGAGTGATCGAGACGGTCTCGAGAGAGAGACAGTCAACTCGGAGAATACGTCCGGGACGGATTCGATACTCATATTTAGTGTGCTCCCGAGAAATCGGTACATACCCTCGAGCGAACGGACGGTCGATCCGCTGTCCCATCGACCCTGCTACCGTTCTCGTCTCTCCGACGCAGGAACCCGTCCGTTTCGAGAGGCCCATGGAGGCTACGAATGACTGCCACCCCCAACTCCGAGTCCGACTGTGTCGACTTCGTGCTGGCAGTCCTCGACGAACTCGAGGGCTGTGACGCCTCAGCCGAAACGGTCGACGACGCGTTCGGGCTGCTGGCCGATCACCGCCGGCGGCTGTTGCTGTCGGTCATGCGCACCTACGGCGAGGCGCTGACGCTGCCCGACGCCGCCGAGGAGGTCGCCGTCCGGGAAACCGGCTGCCAGGTCCCGGAGATCTCCGCCGAGCGCGTCCACGAAATATATCTCTCCCTGTACCACGATCACCTGCCGCGGCTGGTCGACGCCGGCCTGCTCGACTACGATCAGGAGCGCGACCTCGTGATGCCGACGGCCCTCGAGTAGCGACGGCGCGATCCGGCAGCCCCAGGTGCCGCGTCTCCGCTGTCTCGACCGACTGCTAGATCTTCACGTTCGAACTCGAGGAGAGGTCGTCATCGTCGTCGACGGGTCCCGCGCCGACGTACTCGTAGTCGTCGTCGGTCAGGTAGACCGCACCGTCGTCGACCGTCACCTCGAGGTCGGTGAGGTAGGCGCCCTCGCAGGGACCGTACGTACACTCGCCGGAGTCGGCGTCGAAGTACGCGCCGTGGTTGGCACAGACGAGTTCCCCGTCTCGCATCGGGGCACCGGAGCCCTTGTCGATCTTGATGTGCGTCAGATGCTGGCAGTAGTTCAGCCAGCAGGAGAGTCGCTCCGCGTCGACGTCACCGTCGGCCCCGTCGCCGCTGGTCTCGTTCTCAGTGGCGACGAGAATCGCCTCCCGTTCGCCGCCGTCGCCGTCGGTCACGCGAAAGAGCACCGTCGAGTCCGCCGGCACGTCCTCGAGCGCGGTGATCCGTTGGGACGCGTCCATCGCCCCTCGGTTACGGGTCCGCCGTCGTGAAGGTTTCGATCGACCGAACGTCTGACGCGGATTTAACATCCCGAACCCCAAACGACGGCTATGGACTCCCTTCTCATCTACGGCTCCTACGGCTACACCGGCCGACTGATCGCTCGCGAAGCCGTCTCTCGAGGAGGGTCCCCGGTCGTCGCCGGCCGCAACGGTCGCGCCGTCTCCCGGCAGGCGGACGAACTCGGCGTCGAGGGGCGAACGTTCGCGCTCACCGACGGGGACGAGGTCGCCGCCCATCTCCGCTCGTTCGACGCCGTGTTGAACTGCGCCGGTCCGTTCGTGAACACGGTCGATCCGCTCGTCGACGCCTGTCTCGAGAGCGATACCCACTACCTCGACATCAGCGGCGAGTTCCAGGCGTTCGAACGGCTCCGCCGGCGCGACGACGCGGCCCGCGAGGCGGGAATCACGCTCCTGCCGGGCGTCGGCTTCGACGTCGTCCCCACCGACTGTCTGGCGGCGTTTCTCCACGCGCAACTGCCGGACGCGACCGCCCTCTCGCTGGGGATCAAGGGCGGCGGCGGGCTCTCTCGAGGCACCGCCCGGACGCTCGTCGAACACCTCGGCGACGACGGCGTCGTCCGGCGCAACGGCCGGCTCATCAAGGTCCCGATGGCCTACCGGACCCGCGAGATCGACTTCGGCGACGGCCCCGAACACGCCGTCACGATCCCGTGGGGCGACGTCGTCACTGCCGCCCACAGCACTGGCATCGACTCGATTGAAGTCTACGCGGCCGCGCCGTCGTGGGCGACCCGCGCGCTGTCCGCCGTCGACTCGCTGGGCTGGCTGCTCGAGCGCCGACCGGTCGAAGCCGCGCTGAAACGCCTCGTCGACGCACGGCTCGACGGTCCCGACGACGCGGCCCGCTCGACCGGCGCCGCGACCGTCTGGGGCGAGGCCGTCGACGAGGCGACCGGCCGTCGCGTCCGCGCTCGCCTCCGGACCCCCGAACCCTACGCGCTGACGGCCGAAGCCGCAGTGAGCGCCGCCGAACGGGTCATCGACGGCGGGAAGCGATCCCGGTCCCGAACCCGGAATCGCCTCCCGGCCGGCTTCCAGACGCCCTCCTCGGCGTTCGATTCCGAGTTCGTCCTCGAACTCGCGGGGACCGAGCGCGAACTCCTCGAGGCGCCGACCGAGTCGGCCGATCCCCAGCGATCGACCCTCGAGTCCGACGACTGAGCGTCAGTCCTCGCTCGGCGCGCTGCCGCGCTCGTCCATCATCGTCCGCGTTCGGTCGACCCAGCCGCCCCGATAGTAGCCGACGGCGACGTAGGCCATCGACCAGACGTAGAAGACGACGATGGAGGCGTACACCGCCGGCATCCCGTAGTCCAGATAGATCCCGCCGACGGCCGAGACGCCGAGCATGCCGACCGCCATTCCCGAGACGCGGGCGATAAACGGCGTCCGCGTGTCGCTGCCGCTGGTGAGCGCGCCCGAGAGCACGACGTAGAGGACGGTGGCCGGCGCCGCGAGGGCGTACGCGCGAGCGAAGCCGGTCGCGTGCGCGATCGTCGCCGGATCGTCGGTGAACAGGGAGACGATCTGCTCGGCGCCGACGAAAATCAGGCCGCCGAGCGAGCCGACGGTCACGAGTCCGAGCGCGGCCGCCGCCCAGCCGTTGTACCGCGCCCCCGCGGGATCGCCGTCGCCGAGCGTCTGGCCGACGACGATGCTCGTCCCGGTCCGATACCCACGCGAGAGGGGGCTGGTCAGTTGCTGGTAGACCCGTCGGCCGATCTGGTAGGCCGCGTTGACGTCCGTCCCGAAGACCAGCAGGATCGAGTTGAAGGGGAACTCGAGGACGGTCGTCACCAGCCCCTCCGCGATCCGCGGCGCGCTGATCGAGAGCAACTGCTTCGTGATCGTCCACTGGTGCGGCCGGACGAATCCCGCCGGCGTCCACGGCCCGCGGATCGCCGCGACGAGCGCGAGCGCGGAGAAGACGTTCCCGAAGGCGGTCGCGACGCCGACGCCGAGGACGTGGAGTCGCGGTGCGGGCCCCAGTCCCAGTCCGAGGACGACCGTGCCGGCGATGTTGAGGGCGTTGGAGACGCCGTTGACGTACATCGGCGTGCGCGTGTCGCCGGCGCCCTGGATCGACCGCGCGGCGATCAGCGTGACGTGGCGGGCGGGACTGGTCGCGAAGATGATCGCGAGGTAGAGCCCGCCCATGCGAGCCACCTCGGGTTCGGCGCCCAGCACGCCGATCGCCCGCTCGCCGAGCAAGAAGCCGAACAGCACGAACGGGAGCCCGGCGACCGCGCCGAGCAGTATCGCCTGCGTGATCGCCTCGTCCCGGTTGGCCGTCGCGCCGCTGCCCGTGTCCTGACTCGAGAGGGCGATGACGCCGCTGCCCAGTCCCAGCCCGATCCGGAGCGGCAGTCTCGCGTAGAGGTCCGCGAGGCCGACGGCCGCCACCGCTGCTGGCGAGAACAGCCCGGTGACGACGACGTCAGTCGTCCGCATCATCGTCCGGAGGAACTGCTCGATCATCACCGGCCACGAGAGGTCGAACACACGCTGCCAGACGGCGAACAGCCGTCGTCTCCCTCCGGGAAGCACGTCTGGAACTCGGTCGGTGGCCCGTTTGAACCTGTTGAAGGCGATACTCGAAGCGGGTCGTCGACGGCGGCGGAGAGAGGAGACGTCGGCGACCCTAGGTTCGGGTTCGCCTGCTGTTGTCGATCGGGACGCTCGTTCCGTACATCCACGAGAGTCACCGGCCTCGAGATCGGTCGCGGACGCGACGCGGTCTGAACCGTCGCCGCATCGGCCGTCGCTGGACTATTCGCGGACGTCAGCCGCTCGTCACATCGATTCTCGGTGAGTCGATCCCACCGTACCGATCACCCTCGTCATGGCGGTGATCTACGACGAGGGACCGGCGCGATCGGTTCTCATCGGCGACCGTCTTCGAGTCGCTTATGATTCCAATTTGATATAATATACGTACTTCCGAAATTTATATAAAATAACTCCGAACGAGTTGCAAGGATAGGGCTTACCGGTTCCAGTGGCGGACCCGCCCGATGGAGGGACGCTGCTATGACAGAAAGAAAAAACGGGTTGCTGTTCGGTCGATCCGATGACTCGCGCCGATCATTCCTCAAGAAAGGGGCGCTGGCGACGAGTGCTCTCACCATCGGCGCGTCCGGAACGGCAGTGGCACAGGAAGACGATGGGGTGTTCGGTGATCTCGACGACGCGTGGAAGGCGCTGATCAACGTCGATAACTTCCACCCGAACGGGCGGTTCACGTTCGTCTCGGAAGTGATCGAGTGGAACCCCAGCTACGGCGACGTACAGGACAGTTGGTTCTCGGATTACAACACGTACCAGATTCGGTGGCTGAACGGGGACGAAATCGTCCCGCTCTACGTCGCACACGACGCGAACATCGGTGAGTACGACGAGGAGTTGGGGTTCATTCCCGACGCCGACGACGATCAGAATCAGCCCCAGTTGTTCGAGATGAACCGGGAGTGGACGCCCTTCAGCGATAATAACCAGCTCATCACCGTCAACGCCAGCCCAGTCACGGAAGAGGAAGAAGACGATATCCTCGAGACCCAAGACTGGTGGCAGACCACCGCGTAGGCGTTGCGGAATCGTCTCCCGACGAGTGAACGGGAGCTGACCCGCCGATTTCTTTCGCGACGACGACTCCATCGTTGCGTTGGATATCTCCGGAGCGTACGTGCCGTGTTCGTCGCGCTCGAGGCGACGCTCCGTCGGTCGCACTCGAGTGCGCCAGTCACGACGAGACGAGATCGAGTCGGCGTCGAGCGGGTCGCGAACGAGATCTGCGGGTTCGTACACGACCGCGAGCCGTAGCGCTCTGGACCCTACGAGTAACAGGTCCATTCGACGCGTTCGTCGTACAGCCGCGAGAGTCGCTCCGTGACCGGGCCGGCGCCGATCGCTCGCCCGTCGAGGGTCTCGATCGGGCGAAGCTCCCACGTGCGATTGGTCAGAAACGCCTCGTCGGCCCCGCGGACGTCCGCGAGGTCGTACCGTCCCTCTCGAGTCGGAATTCCGTCCTCGGCGGCCGACTCGAGGACGAGTTCGCGGGTGATCCCCGGCAGGACGGGGCCATCGGTCGTCGGCGTATGGAGGGTGCCGTCGCGAACGAAGAACAGGTTGCTCGTCGCGCCCTCCGCAACCGACCCCTCGAGGTCGCGCATGAGGGCTTCGTCCGCTGTCGTCGTTCCGTCCTCGGTCTCGTTGCCGGCCCCACCCCCGCCCCGACGCAGTTCCGCGCGCGCGAGGATCCCGTTCAGGTAGTTGTGTGTCTTCGCCGCGGCCGGGATCGCCTCGCTCGGCGTCCGGCGCGTCTCGACCGTCCGCACGGTCGCCGGGTCGTCCCAGACGGACTCGCCCTCGAGGCCCCCGCGAGGGAGCGGTTTGGCGTAGACCACGACCGTCGGATCGACCTCGGGCTGGGGGGTGAGTTTGCCCGGCTGGACGCCCCGCGTGATCGAGAGGCGGACGTAGGCGTCCGCGAGGTCGTTCGCCGCGAGGGTCTCGTCGATCCGCGCGCGGAGGTCGGCGTCGGTCAGGCCGTGTGCGAGCGACAGGGCGTCGCAGGTCCGCTCGAGGCGCTCGAGATGGCGGTCCCACGCGAAGACCGTCCCGCCGTAGGCCCGCAGCGTCTCGAAGGCGGCGTCGCCGTACCGGAAGCCCCGGTCGTCGACGCTGACGGTCGCCTCGCTCGCGGGAACGATCTCGCCGTCGACGTGGTAGTAGCGCTCCCCGTCTCCGTCAGCCATGCCGCGGTTCCTCCTCCGCCGTCGCTTCCGCGGCGAACGCACAGAAGTTGGCGATCATGCGTTTCCCGACCCGCAGCGAGATGCCGTCGCCGCCCGCCGCGTCGTCGTGGCCCCGCGTCAGGATGCTCTCGGGATGGAACTGGACGCCGACGTGGGGCAACTCGGCGTGGCGGACCGCCATCGACACGCCGCGCTCGTCGGTCGTCCGCGCCGTCTCGAGAAGTTCGTCGGGCAGATCCGCGCGGTCGACCGCCAGCGAGTGATACCGCCCGACCTGGAACGTCTCGGGCAGTTCCGCGAAGATCCCGTCGCCGTCGTGCTCGACCGTCGAGGGCTTGCCGTGGACGACGTGGGGCGCGCGGACGACCGGCGCCCCGTTGGCCGCACAGAGGGCCTGATGGCCCAGACAGACCCCCAGAATCGGATACTCCGTCTCGGCGAACAGCGGGATCGAGATTCCCGCCTCCTCGGGCGTTCCCGGTCCCGGCGAGACGACGATGCCGGTCGGGTCGATCGACTCGAGGTCGGTGAGGTCGATTTCGTCGTTGCGACGGACGATCACCTCGTCCGCGACTTCGCCGACGTACTGTACCAGATTGTACGCGAAGGAGTCGTAGTTGTCCACGACGAGGATTCGCGTGCCGTCGGTCGTCGGACGCTCACTCATCGGAATCACCGCCGCCGCGGCCGTCGAGGGCGGTTGCCTCCCCGTCGCCTGGGGCCGCTCCGCCGCCGGCCTCGAGTCCCATCCCGGCCCGCTCGCCCAGCGCCTCGTCGACCGCGGTGATCAGCGCGCGGGCCTTGTCGAGGGTCTCGTCGTACTCCCGGTAGGGCTCGGAGTCGTGGACGATCCCGGCGCCGACGCGGAGGTGGTACTCGTCGGCGTGGCGGACGAGCGTCCGAATGACGATGGAAAGCGTCGCCCGGCCGTCGAAGCCGAAGACCCCGACGCTGCCCGTGTAGGGACCCCGGCGGGTCGCCTCGAGTTCGTCGATGATCTCCATCGTGCGCGGTTTCGGCGCGCCGGTGATCGTGCCGCCCGGAAAGACGGCGGCGACGGCGTCGGCCAGCGTCTCGTCGTCGCGGAGTCGGCCCGTCACGTTCGAGACGAGGTGCATCACCTCGGCGTAGCGGTCGATCCGCCGGTACTCGTCGACCGCCACGGAGCCGTACTCGCAGACCTTCCCGAGGTCGTTGCGCTCGAGATCGACCAGCATCGCGTGTTCGGCCCGCTCCTTCTCGTCGGTTCGGAGGTCGTCCTCGAGCGCTCGATCCGCCTCGGGTGTCTCCCCGCGCGGTCGCGTGCCCGCGATGGGCTCCGTTCGCACGTCGTCACCGTCGCGTTCTAACAATAGCTCGGGACTCGCGCTCACCAGATCGGCCGCGCGCAACTCGAGGAGCCCCGAGTACGGGGCGGGGTTGACCCGGCGGAGGGCGTCGTAGGCCGCGACGGGGTGGACCGCCGCGGGGGCGACCAGCCGCTGGGAGACGTTCGCCTGAAAGGTGTCGCCGTCCCGGACGTACTCCTTGACTCGGCGGACGCGCTCGGCGAACGCCTCGCGGCCGCAGTCGCTCTCGAACGTCGCTTCGGACGTCGCGACCGGCGGCTCGCCGATCGCGGGATCGCCCTCGAGGGCGGCCCGCGCGAGGTCGAGCGCGCGGTCGCGGCCGCGTTCGTAGGCCGCCTCGAGCGCGTCGGCAGGGTCAGACGTAACGGCGTCGGCTGCATCGACCCCGACTCGCGGACAGGCCGTCACCCGCAGCGTCACCCCGTCGCCCTCGTCGGTCGGCGCCTCCCAGGCCACCAGCCGGTCGTAGACGCCGACCTCGAGGCGCGGCAGCCCCCGGTCGTCGACCGCCGATTCGGGGAGGGACTCGAGTTCGCGGGCGACGTCGTAGGAGAGCCAGCCGATCGCCCCGCAGGGGTAGGGGACCGAACAGTCGCCGCGAATCAGCTCGTCGCCGTCGAGGACGCCCTCGAGCGCGGCGAGCGTCGGCGAATCGCCGTCGTTCGTTCGGGCGACCGCGTCGGACCCGACCGTCAGCCGGTCGACGGGGTCGACGCCGAAGTAGCCCCAGCCGGGCTGACCGCCGGTCGTCTCGAGGAAGACGGTGCCCCCGCTGGAATCGCGTGCTCGGCGATAGGCGAGAAACGGATCGTCGACGGCGACGCGGACCTCGACGGGAATCCGAACGCCGGGCGGGCGCGTCGGCACGTCGTCGGTCGGCACGTCGTCGGTCGGCGCGGCGTCGTCCCCCTCGAGCCGCTCGCGGGCAGCGGCTCGAAACGACGCGAGCGAGGTGACGACGCGCGGATCGCTCATACCCCTCGGAAGGGGGCGAGCGCCTAATCCTCTTGCGGTTTCGAGAGCGACGGAAAACGAGCGTACCGAGGGTAGCCGTCGGGAGAGTGGGAGAACGGGGTTCGAACGGTCGGTCGCGGGCGGGCGAGCGTCGGCGACTAGCGGACCTCCGCTCTGTCGATCCAGCCCTGAATGCGCTTTTCGGAGATATCGGTCTGCTCGGACAGTTCCTCCGCGTCGGCGGCGGCGAGTTCGCCGACCGTTTCGACCCCGGCGGCGGCGAGACGGTCCGCGTAGGCGGGGCCGATCCCCTTGATCGAGGTGACCGGTTCCTGGCTGGCTTCGTCGTCGGCCGCGTCCAGCGGCTCGGACGACTCGTCCGCGTCCGGCTCGGCGGACTCGGCTGCCGGCTCCGGTTCGTCGGGTTCCTCGGCCGCCTCCGGTTCCGGCTCCGGCTCAGTTTCCGGCTCGGACCCCTTGATAGCGGGATCCGCGGCGCTGTCGGGCAGATCCTCGACGTCCGGCGTTTCGTCCGCCGTGTCGGAGGCGCTCGCCGCCTCGGATTCGTCGGTAGACGTCGATGCGGCCGGCTCGGCGGCCGTCGATTCGCCGGTCTCGATGGCCGAGTCGTCGGCGTCGACGGCCGAGTCGTCGGTACCGGCGGTCGTCTCGTCGGTCTCGGCGCCCGTTTCGTCCGCGCCGCTCGTCGAACTCGAGGGCGCCGGCGTTTCCGTTGCCGGCGGCGTCTCGGTCGCCGGTTCCGTCTCGGTCGATTCGGTGTCGGCCTCGTCCTCCCGCGACCCTTCCCGTTCGACCGTTACCCCGACCTCTCGACCGCGTCCTCGCTCCGGGTCCGAATCGCCGAACCCGAGCAGCGACTTCAGCTTTTGGAGGATTGCCATTGTGGCGATATAGTCGGTTCCATCACTTAAATTCGCCTGATACTCGGATCTCGGCCGCCGATTCCAGCCATAGCCCGGCTCAGAGCCGATCGCGAAGCGCCGCGTTCATCACGTCGACCGGCGCCTCCCGCCCGGTCCAGCGCTCGAAGGCCTCGACGCCCTGGTAGAGCAACATCCACGCGCCGTCGACGGTCGTCGCCCCGGCCGCGGCCGCGTCCCGCAGGAGCCGCGTCTCGAGCGGGCGGTAGACCGCATCGAGCACGGCCAGCTCGCCGTGGAGCGCGTCGGCCGGCACCGGCGTCTCGTCTTCCTCCATGCCGACGCTGGTGGCGTTGACGAGCACGTCGGCGTCGGAAAGCAGGTCGGCGAGCGCGTCGGCCTCGAGGCCGTGACCCGTGGCGCCCGGCACCTCGTCGGCGAGGTCGCGGGCCTTCGACGCGGTCCGGTTGGCGATCTCGACCGTCGCGCCCGCGTCGGCGAGGCCGAAGGCGACGGCCCGGCCCGCGCCGCCCGCGCCGACGACGACCGCACGTGCACCGTCGACGGCCACGCCGTGATCCCGCAGGGCGCGCAGGGCACCGATCGCGTCGGTGTTGTGGCCCGTGGGCGCGCCTTCGCCCGTGAAATCGATCGTGTTGACCGCACCGATCCGGGTCGCCAGCTCGTCCGCGTCGACGCACTCGAGGGCGTCCCGTTTGAACGGGATCGTCACGTTCAGTCCCGTAATTCCCAGCGCGTCGGCGCCGTCGATCGCGTCGGTGATATCCTCGGGCGCGGGCTCGAAGGTGACGTAGCGAGCCTCGAGACCGAGTTCGTCGTACGCAGCGTCGTGCATCGGCGGCGACAGCGAGTGTCCGACCGGATTGCCGAGCAACCCGAAGACGTCCATAGCCATACCCCACAGTCACTCCGAGGGGACTATAATCGGTGCGACTTCGACGGAGCGTCCGCGCGCGATCCGAATTTGACCCGACCCGACCCGACTCGACGATATCGATCGAACGCGGCCCGGGACCGGCGTCGGAGGCTTTCGGATTCCTTTTGGTCCCCTCTCGAGTAGCCGCCGCTATGCTCTCCGGCATCCCGCTGTATCTCGTCCTGCTCGCGGCCGGTATCGTCGCGCTCTACGGCGGCGCGGAGTTGCTCGTCGCGGGGGCCGGCCGGCTCGCGCTGGGGATCGGCCTCCGGGCGGCGACCGTCGGCGTGACGGTCGTCGCCTTCGCGACGACCGCGCCGGAACTGTTCGTCTCGACGATCGGTGCGCTGAACGTCTCGACCGATATCGGGCTCGGCGCGGTCATCGGCTCGAACATCGCCAACATCGGCCTGGTGCTCGGCGTCTCCGCGCTCATCAAGCCCCTGCAGGTCAGTTCGCTCGTCATGCGCCGGCACGTCCCGTTCATGGTGTTCGCGGCGATACTGCTGGTCGCCCTCGGCGCCAACGGAACGATCGGTCGCCTCGAGGGCGCGATCTTCCTGCTGGTACTGGCCGGCTTCACCGGCTACCTGCTCTACTACGTCAACGCCGATCCGGCGCCGATGGTCGACGATCCCGACGCCGGCGGCGGCATCGCCCCGCGGGACGTCGCGCTCGTCCTCGGCGGACTGGTCGCGCTCCTCGTCGGGTCGCGGTGGCTGGTTTCCGGCGGTACCGGGCTGTTGTCGGCGCTCGGCTTCTCCGACCTCTTCATCGGACTGACGGTGCTCGCGCTCGGCACCTCGCTGCCGGAACTGGCGGCCTCCGTCGTCGGCGCCGTCCGGGGCGAGACCGAGTTCTCCATCGGCAACGTCGTCGGCTCGAACATCTATAACATCCTCGCCGTGCTGGGAATCGTCGCCCTGATCACGCCGATCGACATCGCCTCGAGCACGCTCCGGCTCGAGCTCCCCGTGCTGATCGTCTTCACGGTCGTCCTGGTCGCGATGATGGGATACGGACGGCGGCTCACGCGACTCGACGGTGCCGCGCTCGTCGTCGGCTACGCCGGGTTCATCTACTTGCTGTTCCCGTCTTAGAAGAGCGCGTCACGAGATGACGATGTCAGCTGACGGTATCACCTAGAGCGGGAGCGGCGTCGACTCCTCGTCTGCGGTCTCGTCGGCGCACTGCGACTGCAGTCGGTCCAGTCGCGGCCCGACGTGTTCGCGGACGAGCCGTACCAGCGTGTTCTCCGCGCCGTCGCCGGTGATGGCGGTCGTCCCCGACGCGTCGGACGGCTCCTCGTCGAACGTGACGAGCATCACGCGCTCGCGATCGGCGAAGACGACGTGGCCGTGGTGGATCCGCCCGACGGGGAAGTTCAGCCAGTCGCACTGGGGCTCGCAGATCGTCGCCTCGGGGACGGCCGATCTGACGGTGTCTCGGACGCGGGGCGACCGCGAGCCGACGTAGACGTCGACCCCGCGATCGGCGGCGGCCCGCCAGCGCTCGAGACAGCGCTGGCCGAGCAGCCCCGCGTCGGGAACCGTCACGAACAGTTCCTCGTCGGCGCTGTCCGCGATCTCGTGGCTTCTGGCGATGACGCTCTCCGCGCCCTCGAGCGTTCGGCACGTGCCCGCGTCCGGTGAGACGTCTGCGGTCGCGCTCCCTGTGTCGACGCCGGCGGTCTCCGACGGGCCGCCGGACGATCGCAGAAGCGCGCTCACGTCCGCGAGCGGTCCCGCGGCCAGCCACGGCGCTCGCCACTGAGCCGCGTCGGTCTCGATCGAGGCGGTCCCGTTCGACCGATCGTACGCGACGAGGCCGGCGTTCTCGAGCGCGGGCAGGTCGTCGTGGACGAGTCGCGTCTCGATCGGCGCCCGCGCCGACTCGTCGACGTCGACGAGCCGCGTCTCCTCGGTCCGCGCCACGATGGTCGCGGCGAGGTCGGCGACGGCGAGCCCGTCGGGGTGTCTCGCGAGGACGCTACAGATCGTGCGACGGCGGGCGGGACGCAGCGCCTCGAGCGTTCGGTTCACTCGCTGTTCGTCCCACTCCGTACCGCCGGTCGGGTTCTCGAGCAGGAACGCCATCCAGTCGGCGTCGAACAGCGGCCGGTCGGCGAGGGCGACCCGTCGCGTTCCGTCGGCCGACGGTTCCTCGACCAGCAGCCCGGCCTCGAGCAGTCGGGGGACGTGGTTGTGAACGAGTTCGATATGCGCGGTCTGGACTTGCTCGTCGGTGACGATCGGCGAGCCGTGGTCGCGGACGGCGACTTCGGTCGCGAGCGTGTCCAGCGACATGGCCTCCCGACGGTCGGAGAGAACCGAGAGGAGATACCGCCGTCGGGGCGCGGCGAGGCCATCGAACGCGTCGGTCAGCCGTTCTGTATCAGAGCCGGGATTCATTAGTCGATAGAGAGGATCGATGCGGGAAAGGGGTGTACCAGCGTGCTCTGGTATGACCGAGAGATACCGCGATAGAATTCCGTCATTCCCCCCGTAGATCGCGGTCGGCGCCGGTTCCGGTCTCGAAGTACGCCGTGAGCAACTTCGCCTGAGCGACTCGGAGGTGTTGGTGGAACGTCTGGCGGGCGATTCCGAGTCGGTCGGCGATCTCGCCGGCGTCGCTGCTTCGCGTCGGCCACTCGAAGTAGCCGCCGTAGAAGGCCGCCTCGAGGGCCGTCCGCTGTTTCTCGGTCAACTCCTCGGCGACGCGTCGACGGAAGTCGCTGCCCGTCTCGACGGGTCGCTCGACGGTCCGTTTCGAGACGAACTCCGTCTCGGGGTAGGCCGCGGTGACGGCGTCGACCAGATCGCGAACCTCGACGTCGGGACTGACCTGGACGACGGTCGTCGAGACGCCGCCGTCGACGACTCGCGAGCGGATCCGAGCGCCGTAATCCGCGAGCAAGCCGGTGATCGTCGGCCCGGCGACGACCACCTCCCAGTGGCTCTCTCTCCCGTCGGTATCGGCCGAACGGATCTCCTCGATCGCGTCGTAGTCGGCCGCGACCGATCGGACCCGGTCGGGATCGGCGTCGGCGACGGTCACGTAATGGATGAACCGCTCGTCGGTCAGCGGCAACACGTGATCGACCGAGAGCCGGCAGTCGAGGCGGGCCGAACAGTCGACGTAGACGTCCCGCCGGTCGGTGGTTTCGAACTCGAGTTCGACGACGACGTCCTGATAGAGGAGCCGCCGGACGGCCATCGCGTTGATCGCGTGCCCGATCGTGCCGCCGAACTCCGTGAGGACCTCCCGTTCGCGGTCGGTGAACGCCGCCGACTCGGTGGCCCCAACGACGAGCAGCCCGTAGGTGCGGCCACTGGCGGTGATCGGGACGACCGCGACCGCGCCGTAGTCGCGTTCGCGAGCGTCGCGACGCCACTCGTCGACGTCGCTCTCGCGGAGGGCGTGATAACACGCCACGGTTTCCGTCTCGAGCGCCGACTCGTCCGGGGCGCCGGCCGGCGGCTCGACGAACGTCGGGAGGACGGTCTCGACCGCGGTCGCATCGATCCCGGCCCACGCCTGCGGATCCCACGGCCGCCGGTCGCTCGCTATCGCCCGGTCGACCCGACCGATAGCGGCGAATCGGTAGGCGTTCGCGTCGGCGAACGTCTCGACGATCGCGGACTCGACCTCGTCGCGGGTCTCGGCCGTGACCATCGCCTCGTCGACCGTCCTGATCGTCGCGTTGAGCCGTTCCAGGCGCTCGAGTTCCCGCTCGCGGGCCTTCCGGTCGGTGATATCGCGGCCGACGCCGGTGAAGCCGAGGACGGACCCGGTGTCGTCGGTGATCCGCGCGCTGTTGAACTCGTAGGGGACGACCGCGCCGTCCTTCGTCAGCACCCTTCCCTCGGCGGAGACGCGCTCGCCGTCCTCGAGGATTCGCTCGATGGCGTCGGCGATGTGATCGCGATCGGATGGGGCGATAAACTCGAGCGGATGCTTTCCCTCGAGTTCGTCCGGCCCGTAGCCCGTCGCCTGCTCGAACCGATCGTTCCAGTGTATCAGGTTCCCTTCGGTGTCGTAGGCGTAGAGCAGGTCCGGCTGGGCCTCGAAGATGCTCTCGGTCAGCGCCTTCTCCTCGCGGAGCTCCCGCTCGCGGGCCTCGCGGTCGCTGACGTCGCGGCCGATGCCGGTGAAGCCGAGGACGGTCCCGGACTCGTCGGTGATCCGGGACGTGTTGAACTCGTAGGGAATTCGACGCCCGTCCTTCGTGAGCAGATCCGCTTCGACGGAGACGTACAGCGATTCCTCGAGAATCCGCTGGACGGCGTCGGCCACCAGATCGCGGTGTTCCGGTGCGACGAACTCGAAGGGCTCCATCTCGGCCAGTTCCGACTCCGCGTATCCCGTCACTTCCGGGACGCGGTCGTTCCACTCGAGGAAGTTCCCATCCGCGTCGAAGGCGTAGACGACGTCCGGCTGGACCTCGAAGATGCTCTCCGCGAACGCCTTCTCTTCGCGAAGGTTCCGCTCGCGTTCGTACTCGTCCGTTCGGTCTCGGAGGATGCTCACGTAGGCCACGACGTCGCCGACCGACTCGTCCGTCCCGTCGCGCGAGGTCGCGTCGGGGTCGAACGCCGCCGAGTCATCGAGTTCGGTCCGGCGGATCGGCACGATCGCCTCGCGGGCCCGAAATCGACTGCCGTCGCTCCGGTGGCGCCACCCCTCGTCCGTGACCCGCCCCTCGGTTCGTGCGCGCTCGAGCAACTGCTCCGGACGGCCGGTCGTGCGCTCTTCCGGCGGAAAGAGGATCCGGTAGTGACGACCCACGACCTCGGCGTCCTCGTATCCCGTGAGTTCCCGGACGCCCTCGTTCCACGTGGCGATACGACCGTCGGCGTCGAGGATCGCGACGGCGCAATCGGGGAGACGGGTCGTCAGCCGGCGAACGTCGAGGGTGAACTCCGGGAGTTCGTCGCCGTTCGATCCGTCCTCCGACCCGTTCGTCTCGCCGTCGCACTCCGAGGATGTGTCTGTCATTGGTAGTCAGGTGCGTGCAGAACACGGCGTGCCGGCCGCGTCCCCTCCAGTGGTTCCCGTTACCAGTTACCATCCGGAACGCGGAAAAACCGACGGCGACCTGTGCCACCCATTTATATGGTGGTTTTTAATTATTGATGTAACTGGAACCGGTGTCGTACCGCGAACCGACGACGTTACCGGGTCGCGGCCCAGTCAACCGAGTATGAGCGACCTAGCGATCGTCGAGAGCCGGGCCGACCGCGCGTCGGTCCACGTCTGCGACCAGCTCCGTGACCTCGCCGACTGGGAGGCCCTCGAGGACGACTCCCGACCCGACGCCGAGGGCGGCGGGACCTATTACCGCCTCGAGGGCGCCGAGCTCCGATCGTTCGACGACTTTCACCTGGAACTCGAGCGCCCCGTCGAGGCCTTCGACTGCGACCCCGACCTGCTGGTCTTCGCGTCGCGACACTCCGGCGACACGGGGCCGCTGCTGACGGGCCACTTCACGGGGAACTTCGGGCCGGCCGAGTTCGGCGGCGAGCCCGACGCCGTGGCCGCGGCCTGTCCGAACGCGCTCGCGCGACTGCTCGAGGCCTTCGACGAGCACGCCCCCGAGGCGTACGACGTGGGCATGGAGTGTACCCACCACGGCCCGACCGACGTCGGCTGCCCGTCGCTGTTCGCGGAACTGGGCAGCGGCGACGAGCAGTGGGACGACCCCGCCGGCGCCGAGGCGGTCGCCCGCGCGATTCTGGATCTGCGCGGCGTCGATCCCCACCGCTCGCGGCAGATCGTCGGTTTCGGCGGCAACCACTACGCCCCGCGGTTCGAGCGCGTCGTCCGCGAGACCGAGTGGGCGGTCGGCCACGTCGCGGCCGACTGGGCCCTCGAGGCGATGGCCCACCCGACGACCCATCGCGACGTGCTCGCGGCCGCGTTCGAGGCCAGCGAGGCAGAGATCGCCCTTCTCGACGGCGACTGGCCCGTCCTCGAGGAGACGCTCGAGGAGCTGGGCCACCGGATCGTCAGCGAGACGTGGCTCCGCGAGGTCGGCGACCGATCGCTCGAACTGGTCGACGCCGTCGAGTCCGACCTCGGACGCGTCGACGACGGGATTCGATTCGGCGACCGCCGCGCGGACGCGTTCAGCGTCGTCGACCTGCCGGCAGATCTGGTCGACACTGCAGAGGGGATCGATCCCGACCGCGTGCGCGAGATCGTCGAGTCCCACACCGTCGCCTTCGCGACCGAGAACGGCGGTAGCCGCGTCGGATCGCGCGTCGCCGTTCCCGACGCGGGAGACGGCGCGGACCGGACCGCCGACGGCCCGCGGGACGAACTCGTCGCGGAACTGGCGGCCGTCCTCGAGGCGAAGTACGACGACGTGACCGTCGCGGACGACGCGGTCGTCGCCGAGCGGACGGCGTTCGATCCCGCTCTCGCGCGCGAGGTCGGCGTCCCCGAGGGACCGAAATTCGGCGCGCTCGCCGACGGCGAGCCCGTCACCGTCGAGGGAGAAACGATCAGTCCGCAGAGAGTTCGGCGTCAGCAGACCGATCGGTTCTCGAAGTAACCGGATAGAACGACCACAGTAAGCACCGGATACCGCGTCCGGGGACGTGATTCACGGAATCGGGTAGGTGATAGATACGTCTCACCGGCTCTGTCGGACATGCGTCTGACGTGTAGGGGAAAGGTAATTATGCTCCATCTTCTAGACAGTGCCAAGAATGGACTCCATCATCGACGATGCGATCGACGAAGCCGAAACCGGGGAGCAGTCCGAGGTCCCCGACGACGCTCCGCCCCAGGACGGCCAGTCCGCGGGCGACGCGTCGAACGGCCGGCGGACCGGGACGATGACTGACGACGAACTCGAGGACGTTCTTCAGGACCTCCAGACCGATATCACGGTCGTCGGCTGCGGCGGCGCCGGCGGGAACACGGTCAATCGCATGCACGAGGAGGGCATCCACGGCGCGAAACTGGTCGCCGCCAACACCGACGTCCAGCACCTCGTAGAGATCGAGGCCGACACCAAGATCCTCATGGGCGAGGAGAAGACCGGCGGCCGCGGCGCCGGGTCGCTCCCGCAGGTCGGCGAGGAGGCCGCCCTCGAGAGTCAGCAGGACATCTACGACGCCATCGACGGCTCGGACATGGTCTTCGTCACGGCCGGTCTCGGCGGCGGGACCGGGACCGGTTCCGCGCCCGTCGTCGCCAAGGCCGCCCGCGAGGCCGGCGCGCTGACGATCTCGATCGTCACGACGCCCTTCACCGCCGAAGGTGAGGTCCGGCGAACGAACGCGGAGGCCGGCCTCGAGCGCCTGCGCGACGTGAGCGACACCGTCATCGTCGTCCCCAACGACCGCCTGCTCGATTCGGTCGGCAAGCTCCCCGTCCGACAGGCGTTCAAGGTCAGCGACGAGGTGCTGATGCGCTCGGTCAAGGGGATCACGGAACTCATCACCAAGCCCGGCCTCGTCAACCTCGACTTCGCCGACGTTCGGACCGTCATGGAACGGGGCGGCGTCGCCATGATCGGACTGGGCGAATCCGACTCCGAGGCGAAGGCGGAGGACTCGGTCAAGACCGCGCTGCGCTCCCCGCTGCTGGACGTCGACATCTCCGGCGCGAGCTCCGCGCTGGTCAACGTCACCGGCGGCAACGACATGGCCATCGAGGAGGCCGAAGGCGTCGTCGAGGAGATCTACGACCGGATCGACCCCGACGCCCGCATCATCTGGGGGACCTCGATCGACGAGAGCCTCGAGGGCAGCATGCGGACGATGATCGTCGTCACCGGCGTCGAGTCACCGCAGATCTACGGCCGTCCCGACGAGGAGACCGTCCAGCCGGAGATGACCGGCCAGGCGGGGGGCGACGACATCGACTTCGTCGACTGATCGCGACGCGGGTCGTTCGGACAGCGCGGATCGGGAGGGAGTCCATCTACACCGTTCTAGTCACCTGTACTCGCGTCTTCGAGGAACCGCGTCCGCGATCCTCGAGCGCACCGCGGACTCGTCGTCGGTTGCACGGGGGATCCGATTCTAACAGATATCAAGCATAAGCGGCAGCCACGGGCGGTCCCGCTGTCGAACTCGATGTACAATCAATTTTATACGGCGCCGGGGCGGTCACGGGGTATGAACAGTTCCGAACTGCGGCGGCGGGATCTTCTCTTCGCGGTATCGTGCGGTTGCGTCGCGTTCGCGGGATGTACGGACACCGAACCCGCGGCCGCACTCGCCGGGGCGACGAAGAGCGCGCACTCCGGATACGGCGGCGCGTACGGCGACGGCTACGGCACCGAGTGATTATGGCCGAGTACACACCGCGTCTCGAGTTGGGGACCTACGAGCAGGGCGAGGAGTGGGACCACACCGACGCGGTCGAGGCGGTCGACGAGCACGCGATCGTTCGCGGACCGATCGCCGAGCGACCGGCGGCGGGCGAGTACGACGACGAACTCTACCACGCGACCGATCAGGGGATCACCTGGCGCTGGGACGCCGAAAGCGAGGACTGGACGTACTTCAGCGGGAAGGGAAGCGCCGACCGACCGGTACCGGGAACGAGTCACTTCGAGGGGGCGAACGTGGAGACGGCGCGGATCGTCGACGCACGGACCGCTGAGTCACCCGTCTGGAACGTCGAGGCCCACGGGATCGAGGGCGACGGGGTGACCGAAGTCGGGCAGGCGGTCCACGACCTCCTCGGGAGGGTCGCCGAGGCCGGCGGCGGAATCGTCTACTTCCCGCCCGGTCGGTACCTCCTCGAGCGGACGCCGCTGGTTGGCGACGACACGATCCTGCTCGGCGCCGGACGGGCGACCGTCTTCGAGGGACACCGCCCCGAGGGCGAGGAAGGCCGGGCCCTGCTCTCCAACAGGGGCTACGACGCGACCGGGTACGAGGGCGCCTCGAACTGGGCCGTCTGTGACGTCCGGATCGATTCGCCGAAGTCGACCGGGATCATGCCCGCGCACGCGGACGGCGTTCGACTGGAGAACGTCTACGGCGACCGGATCCACTACCATCACATCGACGTCGTCTCGTCCAAGAACGTCGTCATCGACGGGTTCCGGGCGACCTGCGGCGGCGAAGGAGACTCGGACGCGCCGGTGCAGTTCGACAATCAAACCGCGGGCACGGCCTCGAACAGTGTCTGGGACGGGCGCGAGGACGCTCTCGTCGCGGACGACGACACGCCGACCAGAAACTGCACCCTCGAGAACTTCGAGATCGATCCGTCGAACGGTCCCGACTACGGCGTCCATCTCCACCGCGACGGTAACGAGTCGATCACGATCACGGACGGTTACATCTCGGGCTGCCGGCATTCGGCGATCAGGGCCGATACCGGCGGGCTGCTCGCGGATCTGACGATCGGGAGCGTCTCCTGTCTCGAAAACGCGAGAGGGATCTCGCTCGGTCACCGCGAGAGCGGCCGACGGGAACTGACGATCGACAACGTCACCGTCCGAACCGACGACGACGGGCTGGCCGCCGGGTCGGGGCTGTACGCGGCCGGATTCGACGGCGCGGCGATCTCGAACGTCGTCGTCGACGGCGCGTTCACGAACGCGATCCTGTTCGACGACACGACCGACCTGAAGCTGAGCACCGTCACCGCGAAGGGGGCGGACGATCAGGCGTTCCGGTTCCGGGAGAACGTCGACGCCACGCTCACGACCGCTCGCGCGGCCGACTGTGGCGACGCGGGCGTCTACATCGGTGCCGACAGCGAGGTCGCCTACGGCGGCGTCACCTTCGACGACGTCGGGAGCGAGGTCGTCGTCGACGGCGAGACGCGTGACTGGATCACGTCGTAACCGTCGCCAGACTACTCGAGCCCTCGGTCTCCGTCCCTCGTTCATCGATCCCCGTACTGTGTCCGGACTCGAGCGAGTTCGCCACGCGCCGAGTCAACAGATCGGCTTCGGATCGATGCCGAGGTCGTCCAGCGAGTCAGCGTACGCCTCGTAGGCGACCTCGATCACGTCCTCGGCCGCCTCTCGAGCGCGGTCCCAGTCACTGTCCCCATCGCAGACATCCGCGAGTACCTCGAGCGCCCGGTCGCCCTGCTCCGTCGTCTCGCTTCGCAACTCGCGAAACAGATCGGCCCGGCGTTCGTCGCCCTCGTTGACGAAGAAGCTCACGACCTGCAGGTGCGTCCGCTCGCCGACCAGCGCCCGCCCGACGGCGCCGCCGAGGCGTTCCGGCGTCGCCTCGAGCGATCGAAGCCGTTCGTGCATCGGACCAACCGCCGTCTCATCGTCCTCGAACTCCTCGCGGCCGTCCTCGAACAGGTCTGCGACCCGCTCGTAGTGCTCGCGCTCTCGGTCGCGAAACGCCGCGAAGGTCTCCCGCGCGTCCTCGTGACTCTCGTCGTCGGCCCACGTTTCGAACGTCTCCGCCGCGGTCCGCTCGCTGGTCGCGACCGTTCGGAGGACCGTCTCTTCCGTCAGCTCCGCGTCGGTGAGCGCGACGAGCAGTTTGGACGACCCGAGTCGCTCGAGTTCGCTGTCCATCGAGTCCTCGATCGCGTCCCGGAATTCGTCGGCGTCCATACCCCTTCGACACCGCGGATCGTGTTGAACGTTGGTGGCGGTTCCGCGGACCGCCGCGTCCGAGCCGCGACGTTAACCGTCGCGGCGGCGTACGAGCGCCTATGACCGACGGGAGCGAGCCTGCGGAGCCGCCGGCAGACGAACAGCCCTCGATCGAACCCGAGACGCTGGCCGACCGGCTGCGGTCCGGCGACGACCTGACCGTCCTCGACATCCGCGACCGCGACGAGTTCGAGCGCTGGCGCCTCGAGGGCGAGGGCGTCGAGGCCGTCCAGATCCCCCACATGAAGTTCATCCAGGCGCAGGCGACGGGCGGCGTGACCGACCTCGTCGGCGACCTCGAGGAGCCGATCGTCGCGGTCTGCGGGCGCGGGGAGGCGAGCGCACACGCCGTCGGGCTCCTCCGGGACGCCGGTATCGAGGCCCGCAACCTCGCCGGCGGGATGGACGCCTGGGCCGACCTCTCCCTCGCCCGCGAACTCGCAGTCGACGCGCCCGCGACGGTCGTCCAGTACGACCGCCCCTCGAGCGGCTGTCTCGCCTACGCGATCTACAGCGACGGCGAGGCGGCGGTGATCGATCCGCTCCGCGCGTTCGCGGACCGGTACGTCGCGGACGCAGACGACCGCGGCGCAGAGATTCAGTACGCCGTCGACACACACGTTCACGCGGACCACGTCAGCGGCGTCCGCGAGCTCGCCGATCGAACCGACGCGGTGCCGATTCTCCCCGAGGGCGCCCGCGACCGCGGGCTCGCGTTCGACGCGACGACCCTCGGGGACACCGGAGAACTCGAGGTCGGCGACGCGACGCTGACCGCCGTCGCGACCCCGGGCCACACGACCGAGTCGCTCTCCTTCCGGCTCGGCGACGCCGTGTTCACCGGCGACACGCTGTTCCTCGAGGGCGTCGGGCGACCGGACCTAGAACGCGGCGACGACGGGGCGTCCGAAGCCGCCCGACGACTATACGAGACGCTGAACGAGCGACTCGAGGATATCCCGGACGAGACGACCATCGCACCGGGCCACTACAGCGACGCCGCCGACCCGCGCGAGAACGGGACCTACACCGCCCGTCTCGGCTCGGTGCGCGGCCGACTCGCGGCGTTCTCGATGGACGAAGCCGCCTTCGTCGAGTACGCCACGAGCGACCTCCCGCCGCGGCCGTCCAACCACGAGCGCATCGTGGCGGCGAATCTCGGTCGCGAGGACGTCGACGAGGAGACGGCGTTCGAACTCGAACTCGGGCCGAACAACTGCGCGGTCGCCGAGTGAGCGTCTCACTCGTCGGGCGACTGCGCGAGAAGGAACGGGTGCGACCGTCGCGAACGGTCAGTCGTCCGCGGTCGCGCCGGCGCTCGAGCCCTCGGCCTCGAGGTCGCTCTCGATGCTCGGCGGATACTTGCCGCGGTCGAGTGTGAGATCCGACTGGGGGCGCGCCATGCAGGTGAGCGCGTAGTTCTCGGCCTCCTCCTCGGTGAGTCCGCGCGCCGCGGGCTGGGTGACCTCGCCCTCGACGATCTCCGCCGAGCAGGCCAGACACATCCCCACGCGACACGAGTACTCCTGGGCGATGCCCTCCTCGAGACACCGGCTGAGAATCGTCTCCGTGTCCGAACAGGTTATCGTCTCGCCCGTCCCGACGAATTCGACCGTGTACTCAGTCATAGCATCCGATACGGACGACCTCACTAAAACTCTTTATTCCCCTCCGCGTCGTGATAGGAGCAACGAGACTCGCGTGGCGGAACCCGTTCGGACCGCTGATGCCGTCTCGCGACCGAACGCGGACGAACATCGAGCCGTCGGCGTCCGGTTTTGGCCTCGCGGTGCCGACAAATAACACATAAAACGTTTTCTCCCCGTGGTGTAGACACTGTTAGTATGAGTACGCAGGAGCAGTCGACGGCCGCCGCGTCCGAGACCTACTCGCCGGACGTGGTCGTCGTCGGCGCGGGGACCGCAGGGTGTTACGCCGCAGCGACCGTCGCACGCGAGGGGTACGACGTCGTGATCCTCGAGCGCAAGACCGAGGAGGAGGCCGGCCACATCGCCTGCGGGGACGCCCTGAAGGGCGCCGACGCCTTCCCCGACTCGATTCCGAAATCGCAGATCGAATCCGCCTTCACCAACACGGGCGTCGATCACGGCCGCTTCGAGATCCCCCAGGAGGACACCGTCCTCGAGATTCCCATCCCCGGCGAACTGGCGGTCATCGACCGCTGGGAGTACGGCCGCCTGATCATCGAGGGCGCGGCGGACGCGGGCGCTGACCTCCACTACGATACGGTCGTGAAGAACGTCACGCAGGCCGACGACGGCCGCGTCACCGGCGTCGAAGCGGTCCGGAAGGGCGACGCCCGGACCTACGAGGCCGACGTCGTCATCGACGCCGCGGGCTCGCTGTCGGTCCTGCAGGACAACGTCGACTTCTCGACGTCGACGTTCGACACCAACGTCAACTACAGCCACTTCTGTTCGGCCTACCGCGAGATCGTCCACGTCGACGAGCCCGTCGAGTGGGACGACGCGCTGGTCTTCAAGCCGACCGAGCGCGCCGCGGGCTACCTCTGGTACTTCCCGCGGACCGAGACCGAGATCAACGCCGGCCTGGGCTTCCAGATGACCGAGGAGCCGATGAAACTCGTCGACGACCTCAAGCGCGACCTTCAAAATCGCGCGGAGTTCCGGGGCGCCGAGGTCGAGGACAAACTCGGCGCCGCGCTCCCGACGCGACGGCCCTACGACTCCGCCGTCCACCCCGGCTACGTGGCCGTCGGCGACGCCGCGGGCCACGTCAACCCGACCACCGGCGGCGGCATCGCCGGCGCGGCCTACGCCGGCAAGTACGCCGCCGAGGCGATCGTCGAGGGCCTCGAGGACGGCGACGTCGGCGAGAAGGCCCTCTGGGAGTACAACGAGCGCGTGATGGACCACTTCGGCGCCCGCTACGCCGCGCTCGACGTCTACAACATCCTCTCGACGGCCGTCGACGTCGACGACCTGATGGGGCTGCTGGCGGCCATGCCCGGCGAGAAGCTCGCCGAAGCGCTCTACTCCGGCAGCACGTCCATCAGTCCGATGCTCGCCATCGAGAGCCTGTACAAGAGCCGTGACCACTGGGGCACGATCTGGAACCTCTTCCGAACGAAACGCCGGGCCGACGAACTGCTCGAACTCTACGAGCACTACCCGAACCATCCCGCCGCCCTCGAGCACTGGCAACAGCGCCGCGACGACATCATGGACGACGTCTACGAGACGACCGGGGCGGAGCCGAAGTACTAAAAGACGAACTTTTACGCTGCGTGCGGTCGCTGCGCGACCGCACTCGGTAAAACTTCGATGAAAAGCACTCCTCCCTCCGTTCCGGACGCGTAGCGTCCTTCACATCGGTCGTCGGCCCGCTCGCTCACTCCGTTCGCTCGCGGTCGGTAATAGGGCGCAGCCTGCCCTTCCCCGAGTCGTGGCCTCCTCGCGGTGCTCGGAAGCCACTCCTGGCCGAAGAACTCGAGCGAATTCACCTAGATCGCTCGACAAAACGGATTCCGTGAGGATGTGAATGGGTACATGACGTAAATCGGTGTTGGCCGAAACCCTACTCTGTTAGGGAAACTCGTGATTCACAACGATCTGATACGTACTGTCGATGGCACGGAATCACACACGCCGACGCGCACTGTCACTGATCGGATCCACGGGAATCGTCGCGATTGCCGGCTGTACTGGCGGTGGCGACGAATCGGACGACGAGGAGATGTCCGACGGCTCGAACGGCGAGGAGATGAACAACGGAACCGAAAACGAGACGATGGACGACTCCGAGGACGAAATGAACGAGTCCATGGGGAACGTCCGCGTCGCCCACCTCTCGCCGGACGCACCG
This sequence comes from Haloterrigena sp. KLK7, assembly GCF_037914945.1. Lineage (NCBI taxonomy): Archaea > Methanobacteriati > Methanobacteriota > Halobacteria > Halobacteriales > Natrialbaceae > Haloterrigena > Haloterrigena salinisoli. Next base: position 96,326 of record NZ_CP149787.1, on the reverse strand, counting down.
AACGTCGACGTCTGGGTCGACGGTGACGCCGTCCTCGAGGACGTCCCCTACCGAGCCGTCAGCGACTACCTCGAGCTCGAGCCCGGGACGTACGCGGTGAAGATCACGGCCGCCGGGGACCCCGACACGGTCGTCTTCGACGACGACCTCGAGGTCGGCGAGGGCGATTACACCGTCGCCGCGGTGGGCGAACTCGCCGAGGAGAACCGGCCCTTCGAGGTCGCCGTCTTCGAGGACGACCTGAGTGACCCGGGCGAGAACGCCCGGATCCGTCTCGTCCACGCCTCGCCCGACGCCCCCGCGGTGGACGTCACCGTCGGCGACGGCGAGACGGTGCTGGTCGAGGACGCCGCCTTCGGTGACGCCGCGGCCGTCGAGGTCCCCGCCGATATGTACACGCTCGAGGTTCGGCCCGCGACCGAAACCAACGACGGGGACGTGGTCGCGACGTTCGACGTCGAACCCGAAGCCGGCACCGTCTCCTCGGCCTTCGCGGTCGGCTACCTCAAGCCCAAGTCGGCTCCGGTCGACGAGCCGTTCGACCTCGAGGTCGTCGTCGATCACGGCGGCGGCGACGGCGATCACTGACCGGCCGCGGCCGGCGAGTCGCTCGTCGTCGAGCGGAGCCGCTCGATCCGTCTTTCCGTCGGCGGATGCGTTCCGAAGAGCCGTCGTTCGACGAACCGCCGCGTGCGGTCGAAAAACCGGTGTTCCTCCCGCGGCGGCGGGACGATCGAGAACGCCGCGGCGGTACGGTGCTGTCGCAGATCGGTCGCGGGACGCCGGCCGACCGATCGGTCGAGCGTCTCGAGGGCGCTCGCGAGGCCGGCGGGATCGCCGGTGATCGCGACGGCGCCGTCGTCGGCGACGTACTCGCGGTAGCGGGCGACGACGATGACCGACCACCGCGAAAGGCCCTGCAGCGCCAGGACTAGCAGGCCGAGCACGCCGCCGTCGTAGCGCTCGAAGAACTCCTCGGCCTTCGACGCCGGGACCGTCATCGCCGACATGACGGCGGCGTCGCGGTTCGCGACGTGGGCCAGTTCGTGCGCCAGCACGGCCTCGAGTTCCCGGTCGTCGAGGTCGGCGACCAGCCCGCGCGAGAGGACGATCGTCGACGTCGCGGGCCGGTAGCCGACCGTCATCGCCGTCGGCGTCCGCGTCACGGCGATCTCGACGGTCGGCGCGGGGACGTCGGCCTGCTGTGCCAGTCGCTCGACGCGGCGACGAAGGTCCTCGAGTTCGGGATCGCGGTCGACGTCGTCCGAGAGTGCGACGGTCTCGTCTAGCGTCCGGAGGACCGCGACGTCGCCCGACAGTTCGGATCGCACGGTACGGACGAACTGCGTGCCGACGACGGACAGGGTCACGACGGCCGGGACGATCAGTCCGGCAGTCTCGACGCCTTCCGATCCGGCGAACCGGTGTGCGAGGAGGAGCGCGACCCCGACGCCGAGGCCGGTGACGAGCAGTCCGGCGATGCCGAGTCGCCGCCGTAGCGAGGCCACCGTCGCCCGCATCTCCGCGACGATCACGGTGAAACCACTGTCGAGTTCGTCCGAATGAGCGATTCGAAACGCGTGCACGCCGACGAAGAGGAGGCCGAGGTAGCAGCCCAATCCGACCGCCGGTCCGAGGGCCCCGAGGGCCGGGATCGGCGAAAGAGCGGCAGCGGTTGCCCCGACGACGGCCGCATAGGTAATCACCGAGATCAGGCCTACGATCAGTAATTCGCCCCCGATCGCGACCAGTAACGTCGCCGTCAGGATCACTCCCGCGACGAGCAGTCGCGTCCAGAGCGCGAAACGGGTTCGGAATCGAGAGTTCTCTCGCATAGTCCCTTCGTAGTACTCGCCTCGCGTCGACGACGCGCAGCGACGCGAACCGGCCACCGATCGCGAGACACTCGTATTATGGGGTACACTTCTGGCCTGCAATAATATTCCGACTTCGGTCACACCGCTCGTTTTTCGACCCGTCTCGCTTCCCGTCTTGTATCGGCTCAGTAGTCACCGAACGCCTGCTCACCACGATAGACGACGATCGGTGTTGCTCACGGTCGCCCGCGACCGAGCCGTTCGATCGCGCCGGAAACGACGTCGACGCCGTGGGCGATGCTCGCCTCGTCGACGTCGAACGTGGCGCTGTGGTGGCCGCCGGGGTGGTCGGTTCCGATGCCGACGTAACACGCCTCGCCGCCGTTCTCCTGGACGGCCCGCATGAGGTACGTCGCGTCCTCGCTGCCGCCGAGTTCGTCGCGCTCGAGGACGTTCTCGACGCCCGGCGTCTCGCCCGCCACGTCGGCGACGATATCGACCAGCGCCTGATCGCTGGTCGCGCTCGGCGCCTCGGCGCCGAGGCCGAACGAGACCTCGCACTCGTGCATCTCGGCGGCCGACCGGATCACGTGGCGCGCCTTCCGGTCCATGTACTCCATGAGGTCGGTCGTCTCGCCGCGAACTTCCGCGAGGATTCGGGCCTCCTCGGGGACGATGTTGGCGGCGCTGCCGCCCTCGACGACGCCGGCGTTGACTCGGGTCTTGCCGTCGTTGTGCCGCGGAATGCCGTAGAGGTTCTGGACGGCCGTCGCCATCGCCTGCACGGCGTTGCGCCCCTGTTCGGGGTGGCCGCCGGCGTGGGCCGACTCGCCGGTGAACTCGGCCTCGAGGTGGCGGACGGCGAGGAAGCCGTCGATGCCGGCGACGATCTCGCCGGTCGGATGGTCCAGTCCGATGTGGATCGCGAGCAGGTGATCAACATCCGCGATGTGGTCGCTCTCCGCCATCGACTTGCCGCCGCCGACGACCTCCTCGGCGGGCTGGAAGAACACCTTCAGCGTCCCCGAGAAGTCGTCGCTCGCGGCGATGCGCTCGAGGACGCCGATACCGATCGTCGCGTGGGCGTCGTGGCCGCAGGCGTGCATCGCGCCCGCGTGCTCCGAGCGGAACCCCTCCGCGGCGGGAGCGTGGTCGGGAGCGTCGCTCTCCTCGCGGGGGAGGCCGTCGATGTCGACGCGCAGGCCGACGGTCGGTCCCTCGCCGCGCTCTAAGACGGCGACGGCGCCCGTATAGCCGCCCTCGAGCCGTTCGAGAATCGCCTCGTCGGCACCGGCCTCGCGGGCCCGCTCGAGCCAGCGGGTCAGGTCTGCCGCGTCGGGGACGCCCATCCGGTGGTCACCGGCGATGGCGTCGGGGCCGACGTGGAGTTCGTCGAGGTCGTCGCCCAGTCTGGACTCGAGTTCGGAGACGATGCGAGCGGTCGTGTAGAACTCGCGCCACGCCGGTTCGGGTTTGCGGTGGAGGTCGCGACGCAGCGAGACGAGATCGTCGGTGCTCATACCCCCATCTCATCGGGAGCGATGAAAAGTCCTCACGTCGAATCGAACGATCTCCCTCAGGCGCCGTCCGCGACGGCGCGCGCGAGATTATCCAGAGCGTCGGCGACGTTCGCGAGCCGTTCGTCGACGCCCTCGAGCTCGTGGCGCCGCCCCAGGTACTGCGGATCGTTGTAGGTCACGAACACCCGTCCGTCGGCCTCCCAGACGAGCAGCTTCTGCGGGAGGTCGATCGCGATCGAACGACTCGCTCGCATGAGCGGCGTGCCGACCGCGGGATTACCGAAGAGGAACAGCGTCGTCGGCGGCAGGTCCATGTCGACCGATTCGGCGTTGGCGGCGTGGTCGACCGTCGCCACGAGTTGCAGATCCCGCTCCTCGAGCGCCGGTTCGACGCGCGCGACGGTCGTCTCGAAGCCGTCGTCGCTCTCGAGGGTCACCAGCCCCGGATCCTCGAGCGGTCTCTTCGGATCGTCGTCAGCGTCGCCACCGGCCGCGGCCGTCGCCGCTCCCGCACCGAGCGCCGTTCCCGCGCCGAGCACCTGAAGGAACCGTCGTCGTGCCGTGTCGGATCGATCGTCAGTCATCGCGCCGACCGTACATCGATCCGCGGGTAGTTATGCGGGCGTATGCTCGGCTAACGGAACGTTTGGCCGGTGAAACGATCGCAAACGGAATCGGAGGGAGACTCGAGACCGGGCGGCCCGCGGGGAGAATCCGCTAGTTGCCCTGACCGGCGCCGTGGATCTGCTCGACCTCGGCCTCGATGTGGACCGAATCGGGGAAGTCCTGCGAGGCGACGTTGCGCGCGAGATTATCGTGGCCGTGAATCTCGAGTTCGCGGGTGAAGACGGTGTACTCCCACGACGAGAATCGCCGTTCGTCGTCGGCGTGGAGCCGGCAGTGTTGGGGAACGGAGTGTTTCTGCGGGGGATGAGAGTGGGGGCCTTTCAGCGCGGCGCCCTTGCGTTCGGCGGTCGTCTTGATGTCGTCGACGATGGCGTCGAGCGCGGCGCGATCGCCGCTCTGGAGCGTCAAACGGGTCACGAAGGTCATGGCTAGTCGTCCATTCGTCAACGGCCGGCGCGTAAAAGCTTGCTGAGATGGGGCGCGGGCGCCGCTCGCGTCGGGCCGACCGGTGGGCGAACGATTCGCGAAACGGACCGATAGCCCCGGAAACGGCGAGCGTTCGGCCGCGACGGCCGCCGAATCGGCACGGCAATCCGTGTACGCTGGACGAACAGTCCGATATTCTCTTAACGTCCCACCTATTAGCTCACTTAATGGCAGTCGAAGCTACGAGCGCAGGCGCGATCCTCTTCCGCGATACGCGGGGCCGGCGCGAGTATCTTCTACTCAAGAGCCGCCCAGGCGATTGGGAGTTTCCCAAGGGCGGTGTCGAAGGAGATGAAGAGCTACAGCAGACGGCGATCCGCGAAGTAAAGGAAGAGGCAGGTATCGAGCAGTTCCGGCTCCTCGACGGCTTTCGCGAGGACTACGACTACGTCTTCGAGGCGAACGGCAAGACGATCCACAAGACCGTTCACCTCTTCGTGGCGAAGTCCTTCGAGGCGAGCGCGGAACTTTCAAACGAACATCGCGACCTGCAGTGGCGCGATTACGAACAGGCGGTGAACACCGTCACGCAGGACGGTCCGCGAGAGATCTTAGAGCAGGCCCACGACTTTCTCGACGAACGGGAGGAGGACGAAGAGTAGGGGCGGTCGAACGACCGCGGGGTCGGTCCCGATTCCCGATCTCGAGCCCGCCGGCGACGGTCGGCGGCGTTCTATCGAGTAGCGCTTTTGCTCGCGCGGTCCGAAGCCGAGTCGTGAATCGGTACACGACCGAGTTCGCGTTCGAACTCCGAACCTGTCGCTGGGCGGAACGCGCCTGGCCGCCCGAGGAGGCCGCCAGTGACGACCGCGCGATTATCGTCGCCCGGCAGCTCGGGACGAAACGCCGCCGGTGGGACACCATCGTCCTCGAGTGCGACCCCGAAGCGCTCCGCGAGCGGGCGAAGTTCGGCCTCGAGCGGCTCGACGGCGACCTCCTGCACGTCGTTCGCAACGCCCCCGCCGAGTGGACGTACTATCGAGACGCGCTCCCCCACCCCGGCTATCCGTGGCGGTACGTCCGCGAGGCCGTCCATCGGGCCGACGGTCGCGACATCCTCGAGACCCGCAAGAACGGGAACCGCATCGAGATCCGACGCAAGTGGGTCTATCCCGACTGGGTCGACCGAATCGTCGCCATCGAGAACAAGCCCGACCTGGACGCCAGCGCCGCCCGCGCGCTGGGCTCGCAACTCGAGTACGACGTCGCCGTCGGGCTGGCCGACGAGGTCTGGGTCGCCACCCGGCAGACCGGCGACCGCGTCGAGCGGGCGCTGTTCGAGGACCTGCCGGTCGAGGCGGGCATCCTCGCGCTCGAGCCCGAGACGCTCGCCGCCGAGGTCGCGTGGTACCCCCGCTCGCTGGCCGTCGACGAGCCCGGGACGCGCATTGTGGAGCGTCCCGACGGCGGCCGGCGGGACGGCTCCGCGGCGCGCTTCGAGTACGCGAATCCCGAAGAGAAGCGAGAGACGCGCCTCGAGATCGCCGAACGCGCCTACGAGCGCGGCTGGCGCTCGTTCGTCGACACCATGCGCCCGGACTGCCGGCACTTCGAGTTGCGCGCGCGGGACGGCGCCCACCTCGAGCCCCACTGCGCCGCGAAGGAGCGGTGCCAGACGGCCGCCGAGTGCTCCGGCGGCTGTGGCGACTTCGAACCGGAGCCGCCGGTCTGGCGGACCAAGGGCTGGCCGATCGAGGGCGGCCCCGGGAAGCGATGTCGGCAGTTGCTCGAGGCGCGTCGCCGTCGGCAGCGGCCGGGACTGTAGCGTCTAACTCGCGAACCTCGGTACAAGTGCGATTCCGGACACTGTGCTCCGGTCCGAGAAACCGTGTACGGTGGCGGCGCTTGCGGCTGCCTGAGCGAGAGCGAAGGCAGTCGCTGAAACCGTGCGAGGGATGAGCGAACGAGCGAAGTGAGTGAGCGAATCGGCTGGGGAGGGCGTGGCGCTCCCTGTTGCCACGATAGCACGACATTTGGTTTCGTCTCAGTTTGTCTCGAGTATACCGTTCAAAACGTACGCTCTGCCCATAGAACCGGTGAACTCGGAAACGGATCGCAGTCCTCGAGTCGAGTATCGACCGAGAACTCGGTTCCAATCTCGGCACGACTGACCGCAACTGTAACTCGCTGATTGTGACTGATCAGCCCTTACTCGGAGCTCTCGACCTCGAGTTCGTCGCGGTCGACCGTCAGGCGGAACGTGGGGACGGTGCGGTACTCGACCTCGACGACGCCCTTGCGGCGCAGGCTCTGGAGCCCCGAGCGGACGTCCTCGGCCTCGGGATCGACGTCGTACGCCTCGCGAAGTTTGTGAAGCACCGACACGACGCTCTCGGACTCCTCATCGGGGCCGGCCAGCACGGCGACGATCTGCGTCTGGAGCTCCGGTACCCGGATCCGGGAGGGGACGCCATCGTCCTCGGGGTCGCTCTCGATACCGGGTTCGACGTCGACGAGGTCGTTCGCCTCGCTGGTCGCGCGGATCAGGCTGTTGTCGTCCCGGAAGTAGTAGTCGCCCAGTTCGTTCTCGAGGTACTGGTGGACCTCGCTGCCGCTCTCCATGTCCCACCGCTCTTGCAGTTCCGAGTTCTTCGTCGGCTGTAGCTCCACCACGTCCGCCAACCGTTCCCGTGCCTCCTCCGAGAGCGTCATCGTCGAATCGTATGCGTATCCGCTACTTTTGCGTTGCGTCCCGCGGCGTGATCGCGGCTCCGCGGTCGACCCGGGGCTCAATCGTCCCCGACGACGGGCACCGACGCCGTCGACTCGAGAGTCTCCTCGACCTGCGTATAAACGAGGAGCGCCCCGAGAGCGGCCAGCGCGGTCCCGAAGAGAAACGGCGTTTGAAAGCCGTAGCCGATCAGCGCGCCGGAGGTCAGCGGCCCGACGGCGATGCCGTAGCCGAAGGCCATGGTGAGAATCGAGAGCTTCGACCCGGACTCGCCCTCGCCCGCGAGGTCGCCGGCCAGCGCGAGCGCGGGCGCGAACACCATCGCGGCGGCGACGCCCTGGAGCAGTCGGGCCGCGAACATCAGCACGGACGACGCGATGAAACCCTGGATGAACGTCGTCGGGATCAGCAGTAGCATCCCGGCGAGGATGAACGGCCGACGGCCGTATCGGTCGCAAGCCCGGCCGATCGGCGTCTGCAGGGCGACCTGCGCGAGGATGAACGCCGCGAACTGGAGGCCGAACCACGTCGACCCCTGCTCGAGGCGGGCGTTGACCTGCGGCTGGATCGTCGCGAACAGCGCGATCGCCGCGGCCATGAACAGGGAGACGACGCCGAGGGTGAAGATCGGATCGAGCAGGTGCTTCCCCGACGGATCCAGGATATCGATCGAGAGGTCGGCGCCGGCGTTGGCCTTCGTCGCGTCGGGATCGGAGACGAGCAGCGTCACCAGGCCGTAGCTGAGCAGCGCGGTCACCGTCGCGAGGTAAAAGGCCGCCTCGAAGCCGCTGATCGTCACCTCTCCGAGGAGCGCGTAGGGGCCGAGGTTGACGACGGCACCGGCCGCGATGGGACCGGAACCGAACCCGATCAGCCGGAACGTGTTGTAGACGCCCATGTTTCCGCCGCGATCCTGACTGGTCGCGAACTCGTTGACCAGCGCGACCGACGCCGGAATGATGAAGGCGACGCTCACCCCCTGCAGGCCGCGAACGACGAGCAAGGAGAGGTACGACTCCGCGAACACGTAGGAGAGGTTCGTCGCCGCGAGACCGGCGAGCCCGATCAGGATGAAGGGCTTGCGCCGGCCCGACCGGTCCGAGAGTCGCCCCGTCAACGGCTGGAAACTGCTGTTGAGAAAGCCGAACAGCGAGAGGATGACGCCGATGAGCATCGACTCGCCAAGCCCGAACGTCGCCCCGCCGACGACGTCGCTGGTCACGTACAGCGGGATGACGATGATCAGAAAGGAGTTGCCGATGCCGTCGGCCATCCGGGCGAAGGCCAGTGCGAGGACGCGACGGTCGACGGCGAACTGGGCGACGATTCGGCGACGAAGCTCCCGCATCGACACTACGTGCGGTATCGCGTCCGATTAGCGTTTCGAACCGAAACCCGTTCGAACCCGCTCGAGTCGAGCCGGAGCGTTCGGTGCATCATGGAGAGAGAACGGGAACGAGAAGGGGAACGGGACCGTCACTCGAGTGGGCGAACGGCGGGCCGCGAGTGCCTCGTTCGATCGCGGTCGCGGTCGGAATCGGGCGGTCGATCAGTTGATCGTCGTGTGCTCGGACTCCTCGTTGAGCGCGAGGTTGGCAGCGATCTCGGCGTTTCGCATCGCGTACTGGGCCGTCTGCTGGAGGCTGACGAGCACCTCGCGGACGCGAAGCAGGTCCTCGTTGGACATCTCCGGGAGTTCGTCGAGGATCTCCCGTTCGAAATCGGAGATGTCGTGGAACAGCTGTTGCACTTCGGTCCACTTGTCGTAATCGCGCTCGACGGCCGACTCGACCGCTTTGGACATGATCTCGTCGACCATCTCGTTCAGTTCGCGGATGTCCCGCATGACGGAGCTGTCGACGTTCAGGCTGTGTCCTTCGGTCTCGATGACGATCTCGGCGATGTCCTCGGCGTTGTCGGCCGTCAGCTCGAGGTTCTTCGCGATCGAGCGGTAGCCGATCAGCGGGAACCCGCTGTTCAGGCCGACCGCACGGGCGAGGTTGGGGTTCTGGTAGGCAGTGAAGATCAGGCGCAACAGGAGGACGAAGATCTTGTTGGCCTGTCGTTCTCGGTTGAGGGCGCGCTGGGCCAGATCGGGGTTACCGTGGGCCAGCGCCTTGATCGCCTCGCCGCGCATCGTCTGGCCGGTTCGCTCGAGGCGCCCGAGCAGGTTGTTCAGCGTGAAGTCCTCGGGGTCGACCGAACAGCGGATCGAGATGCTCTCCGGCGTCTCCTCGATGACGCCCAGCCCCATCAGCTGGGTCTCGGCCTGGTAGACGGCGTTGATGTGATCGGACTCTAAGGCGCCGTCCTCGGTGTCGATACGGATGACGCGCCGCCCGAGGACGTACTGGGCGACGATCGCGCGCTCGACGGCGTCGGCGTCCAGATCGTCGGCGTGGATGATCGCTTCCGTCTCCTCCGAACTGGCGGATTCGGGCATGACGGTCAGCGTCCCCTTGCCGCTGGTCCGCAGGGACACCTCGTCGCCCTTCTCGACGGCGTGTTCGGACGCCCATTCGGCGGGGAGCGTCATGGCGAGCGTCGACGGCCCGAGTCGTTGCACTTTCCGCGTTTCCATATGACATCCTAAGGGAGGACACGACCTTAATCTTGACTATATTTACCTTATATCCGAGACGGATAGTTATATGGATGATTGTGGGGGCCGGAATCGCACGTCCCTTAAACAATATTCGTTCAGACGACCTTCACGAGGCGCGTCGTGAACCGGCCCGTCCGGACCTGCTCCCAGCCGCGGAGCTCCTCGTCGAGATCGGCGTCGTCGGTATCGACCCGTAACGCGTCGATCCCGTCGAGTTTCGTGCCCGACGCGACGATCTCGATGTCGTCGGTGCGACGGATGACCGCCGGCGAGAGCTGGTGGTTGCCGCGACCGAAGACGAATCCCTGTCCGCCGATCGGCGAGACGACGATCGTCGCCGGTTCGTCGAGGACCTCGAGGATCTCGCTCTCGGCGGCGTCGCGGGCCAGCACCGTCCCGTCGCGCCAGACGTCGACGCCCAGCGGCGACGGGTCGATTCCCAGCTCGCGCTCGATCGCGCCGACGGTGCTGCCGGGACCGAAGACGTACGTCCGCTCGGGGTCGACCTCGCGGGCGAAACCCGCGGCCAGCGAGTCGACGCTCCCGCTCGAGACCTGTTTGCTCGACTGGACGTCGGGCGCGACGGGGACGGGAACGATCGCTTTGAGGTCGGTCCGGACCGCCCCCTCGCGGTAGGCGTCCTCGTCGATGTCGTTGACCTCGCGGTCGGCCGCGCGGTCGAACTCGGCGGCGATCCGGCCCGCGTCCGCGGGCGTCACGGCGAACACCGACGAGTAGATCTTGACGCCGGCGGGAACGCCGAGCATCGGCGTCTCGCCCTCGCTCTCCTCGAGCACCTCGGCGACGTCGACGGCGGTGCCGTCGCCGCCGACGAACAGGACGAGATCGACGCCGTCGTCAGAACGCGTGCGTTCTGACGGTCCATCAGACGGTGTCTGATGATCGCGCTCGAGGAACGCCCGGACGGCGGCCCGCGTATCGGCGGCGGTCGTCTCGGCGGTCGCCGGATCGATCGGTCGCGCCGCGTCGCTCGGATCGGTATCGACGTCCCCAGAAGCAGTCGTCTCGGACGGGTCGGCGTCGTCGGCCGCCGGATCGTAGACGACGATCGGTTCGTAGCCGGCGTCGCGGACCGCCCGCTCGCCTAAGACGCCCGCCGCGGTGTAGACGGTCGCGTCGGGCGCGCGCCGGTGCAGCGACTGCAGCGCCTCGAGCGCCCGGTCCGGCGCCCGCGGTTCGGCCCCGCGGCGGCGCGCTTCCGCGAGTTTGCCGTCGGTTCCCTTCAGTCCCACCCGACCGCCCATTCCCGCGATCGGATTGACGACCACGCCGAGCGAGTCCATGGCGGACGTAGGCGAAGCCGATCAATAAGCCGTCTGGTGTCTCGAGCGATCGATGCCGCGGAGTCGCCGTCGCGGCGCGGTCGGACTCGCCTCGGTACGCGCGAACGGGCCGCGTCGGGCGGGTCACCGCCGTCGTTCGCGACCGGACGCGCGCCGACCGACGCGCCGATTTTCTGAAAGGTTAAGGGGGACGGGGACGGACCGCCGAACATGGACACACTCACGCAGGTCGTGCTCTCGGAAAGCCCGGAACTACCGATGGAACTGGTCGGCTGGGGGGCGCTGGTCCTCAGCCTCCTCGTTACGGTCGTCTGGCTCGCCTATCTCTACCGGTAACGCGACCGCCGACCGCGCTTCTCACTCGGCGACGTCGACGCGCTCGCGGAGCCACGCGGCCGCCGCTGCGACCGCCTCCTCGTCGGTCCCCTGGACGGCGAGGCGGACCGACTCGCCCGGATAGCTCCCGACGGTGACGTCGAACCGCTCGCGAACGCCGGCGATCCGATCGAGCAGCGCGCTCTCGGGTTCGTCGGCGACGACCTCCTCGCGATAGGTCGGCGTGCCGGAGAACTCGGACTCGATCGACTCGAACATCCGCTTCATCTCCGCCGGCACGCCGGGGAGGACGTAGATGTCCTCGACGACCGCGCCCGGAGCGACGCCCTCGTCGTTGTGCAGCGCCCGGGCGCCGGCCGGCAGGTCGGCCGTCCCCGCGGTCAGGTCGTCCCGCGAGTAGCCCGATTCCTCGAGCCAGGCGAGCGCCTCGTCGTGTTCCTCGAGGTCGCGCCCGAGCGCGGCGGCGACGCCCTCCATGGTGAGGTCGTCGTGGGTCGGCCCGAGGCCCCCGGTGACGATGACGGCGTCGTACTCGGCGCGGTACTCGTTGACGACGCGCGCGATATCGCCGACTCGGTCGGGGACCGTGACGACGCGTTCGACCGAGACGCCGCGCTCGCTGAGTCGTTCACCGAGCCAAGCGGCGTTCGTGTTCGTCGTCTGCCCGGCGAGCAGTTCGTCTCCGACTGTCACGACCGCGACGTTCATACTCGTCCGTTCGAGTCCCGGATTGAAACGAGTATCGAGGATTCGGTCCGCAGGCGGAAGCCGTGTCAGAAACGCGGGCCGACCGGTGGACTCGAGGCGTCCCTGGTTCGGACGGCGGCCGATCCGTCGGATCGGCGACTGGTATATAACTGGACCGGTCAGATAACCACAAGATTCAATTTTATTGATTCGTTAGGGAGTGAACGATGTCTCAGAGTCGGACGGATGGAGCCGAGACGGATTCGACTGCGGTCCTCTCGGCGCTCGGGAACAAGTACAGCGCAGAGATCCTCTGTGCTGCGGGTACACCGAAGTCGGCACAGGCCTTGAGCGAGGATATCGAGATTCCGATCGCGACGTGCTATCGGCGCATCGAGGAACTCGTCGAGGCCGGACTGCTGACCTGCGAGGGACGACAGCTCTCCGAGGAGGGGCGCCGAACGAATATCTACCGGCGAACCGTAGACGAGATCGACGTCGACTTCTCGAAGGATCGCCCGCAGCTCTCGCGAAAGCGACGAACGGAGGCCAAGAACAGACTGCAGGACCAGCTCAGGGACTAGCTCGAGCCGTCACGGAGCCGATCGGAATCGCGAATCGGAGACGGGAGACGAGGGTAACAGGGAGCCGCCGGCGGAATCGGCCGCCGACGCTGACGGTCGCTTTTCGGCGTGCAGCTATCGCTCGGCGTAGCGCCCGCGACTCGAATTCGATGCCGTGACTCGCGTCGAGGCGACTCGACGGTCGTCCGAACGGGTCGCCGCCGGCAGTCGGTCATCCTTAAGTAATCTCGCGGGAATACTGGGGTATGACCGAACCGTCCGGCGGTACTGATCGACCGGCCGCGACCGACGACAGCGAGGCCGAACGCAGCGAGACCTCGGCGGGAGCGAGCGGCGATCAGGAGTCCGTCGTCGGCACCGAACGCGTTCTCCGGGTCGGCCACGACCGCCCGATCCGGATCAGTACCGGCCACCGGATCCGCCACCACGACGGCAAGTGCGCGCGACCGCACGGCCACAACTACGAGGTCGCCGTCACCGTCGTCGGCGACCTCGCCGAGGAGGGATGGGTCGCCGACAAGGGCGATATTACCGACGTCATCGACGAGTGGGATCACCGGTTCCTCCTCGAGGCCGGCGACCCCCTGATCGAAGCCTTCGAGGCGTCGGGCGACGACGACGCGGTCGTCGTCCTCGAGCACCCGCCGACGGCGGAGGTGATGAGCGTGCTGTTGGAGCGAAAGCTCGTGGCCGCGCTCCCCGAGACCGTCTCCGACGTGACGGTCCGAGTCAACGAGACCAGCGAACTCTGCGGGGGCGGCCGGTTCTGAGATGCCGGTCTCCGATTCCGTCGACCGCGACGGCGCGGACGAGGGCGCCGACGCTCGAGACGAGACGGGAACTGGCGGCGAACGGCCCGACGACGGCCTCCCGATCAACGAACTGTTCTACTCGCTGCAGGGCGAGGGAACCCTCGCCGGCGTTCCGTCGGTGTTCGTCCGCACGAGCGGCTGTAACCTCCGGTGTTGGTTCTGCGACTCCTACCACACCTCCTGGGAACCGACCCACGCGTGGCTCGGCCTCGAGGAGATCCTCGCCGAGATCGAGTCCCACGACGCCGACCACGTCGTGCTCACGGGCGGCGAGCCCCTCCTGCACGAGGAGAGCGTCGATCTCCTCGAGGCGCTCTCCGACCGCGGCTACCACACCACCGTCGAGACTAACGGGACGATCCACCGCGAGGCCCCGATCGACCTCGCCTCGATCAGCCCGAAACTCGAGAGCAGCACGCCGACGCCGGAGCGCGCGCCGGACGACGCCGACGGAGCCGACGCGGAGCGATGGGCCGAGCGCCACGAGACCGATCGCATCGACCTCGAGGCGCTGGCCGGTCTCGTCGAGGACTACGACTTCCAGCTGAAGTTCGTGGTCACCGACGCGGACGACATGCCGGAGGTCCTCGACCTGCTCGCGGACCTCCGGGACGTCGCCGACGTTCCGATCCGCGACGACGACGTGCTCCTGATGCCCGAGGGCGCGACCCGCGAGCGGCTCGCGGAGACCCGAACTCGGGTCGCCGACCTCGCGATGGAGCACGGCTTCCGGTACACCCCGCGGCTGCACGTCGACCTCTGGAACGACGCGCCCGAGACGTAACCACCGATTCGAACAGCCATGACCGACGCACCCACCGACTCAGCGACCGACGAATCGTCTTCCGAGCGCGCCGTCGTCCTCCTCTCGGGGGGCATGGACAGCGCCACCGCCGCCTACGAGGCCCGCGACCGGGGCTACGAGATCTACGCCCTGCACACCTCCTACGGCCAGCGAACCGAGGACCGCGAACTCGAGTGCGCCCGGCGACTCGCCGACGAACTCGACGCCGCCGACTTCCTACAGATAGAGACCGGCCACCTCTCGGCGATCGGCGCCTCGAGTCTGACCGACGACGAGATGGCCGTCGCGGACGCCGACATGGAGAGCGACGAGATCCCCACCTCGTACGTCCCCTTCCGGAACGCGAACCTGCTCGCGATGGCGGTCTCCTACGCCGAGGCCAACGACTGCGAGGCCGTCTTCATCGGCGCCCACAGCGAGGACTTCTCGGGGTATCCGGACTGTCGCCCCGCGTTCTTCGAGGCCTTCGAGAACGTGGTCGACGTCGGAACGAAACCCGAGACGAGCATCTCGATCGAGGCGCCGTTCGTCGAGTGGTCCAAGACCGACATCGCCGAACACGGTGTCGACCTCGAGGTCCCCTACGAGCACACCTGGAGCTGTTACCGGGAGAACGAACCCGCCTGCGGAACCTGCGACGCCTGCGCGTTCCGGCTGCAGGCGTTCCGGAACGTCGGCGTTCGCGACCCGATCGAGTACGCCGAACGACCGTCGTACGTCGACGAGTGACGGCGATAGCTGGACGGCCGTCCATCGTTCGGACCTCCCCCTCACATTTTATGGCCGACCGCGAGTACTAGCGACTAATGACGCAGCGGTCGGATCGCGCTGATCGGCGGCTCGCCCGCGAATCGGAACTCGAGATACTGCGGGCGGAGTCGGCGTTCGAGGGACCGACCGCCCAGTCCGCGGATTACGGCCGCGACCACGGACACGATCACTCCGATTCGACCGATCACGTCGCGCTCCTCTACGAGGACCGCGACGAGCAGTTCGCGGCCGCTATCCCGTTCGTTCGACGGGGCCTCGAGCGCGGTGAGCGCTGTCTGTACATCGCCGACGAGAACTCGCGGGAGACGGTCCTGACGGCCATGCGGGAGTACGGTATCGACGTCGACGAGGCCCTCGAGTCAGGGGCGCTCTCGGTCCTGACGCCCGACGAGACCTACCGCGAGAGCGGCGCGTTCGACCGCGACGCGATGCTCCGGTTCTGGGAGGAGTCGCTCGCGACGGCGACCGAGGACGCGGGGTATTCGGGGATTCGGGCGGCCGCCGAGATGACGTGGGCGCTCGGTGACGGTGACGGCGGGGACGACACCGGCGACGGCGCCGACTTCGACCGACTCGTCGAGTACGAGGCGATCCTCAACTCGATCTACGAGGGCGAGGAGTACGCCGTCTGCTGCCAGTACAACCGCGAGCGGTTCCCGGCCGACGTCGTCCACGACGTGATCCGCACGCACCCGCTGCTCGTCCACGACGGCGTCGTCTCTCGGAACGTCTACTACACGCCGCCCGAGGAGTTCTTCGGCCCGGATCGGCCCGCCCGCGAGGTCGACCGAATGACGACCACGCTGCGCGAGCGGACCACGGCGAAGGCGGCCCTCGAGCGCGCGACCGAACGCTTCCGGAAGATCTTCGAGCACAGCCAGGACGCGATCTTTATCAACGACCCCTCCGCCGACGAGATCCTCGAGGCCAACCCGGCCGGCTGCGAGATGCTGGGCTACTCCCGCGAGGAACTGCTCGAGCTCGGCCCGTCGGACTGCCACCCCCACGAGATGGAGGCGTTCCGAGAGTTCGTCGATACCGTCTTCGAGGAGGGAAGCGGATGGACCGACGAGTTGAGCTGTCTCCCCAAGGAGGGCGACCCGATCCCGGCGGAGCTCTCGGCGTCGAAGATCACGGTCGACGGCCGCCCGTGTCTGCTGGCGATCGTCCGCGACATCAGCGAGCGCAAGGAGCGCGAGCGCGCCCAGCGCCGCCTGTACGAGCTCGCGTCCGATCCCGACCGATCGTTCGACGAGACGCTGCAGGCCATCTTCGAACTCGGCTGCGACCGGTTCGAGATGGATCTGGGCGGGCTGGCCCGAATCGACCCCGAGACCGACCGGTTCGTCGTCGAGGCCGTCAGCGGCGACCACGACTCCCTGCGGCCGGGCGCCGAGGTCGACCTCTCGGAGACGTACTGTCGCGTGTTCACCGACGACGCGGACCGCGCGGACGACGACACCGCGTGTATCACCGATCCCGAGGCCGCCGGGTTCGAGGGCACGGCGGCCTACGAGGAGTTCGGCGTCGAATCCTACCTCGGCACGCGGCTCTCGGTCGGGGACGGTCTCGACAGAACGTTCTTCTTCGTCTCGTCGACGCCCCGCCGGGAGGGGTTCACCGAGGCGGAGCGGACGTTCCACGACCTGATGGGGCAGTGGGTCCGGTACGAACTCGAGCGGCGGCGCTACGAGGAGACCCTCGAGGAGACGATCGACCGGCTCCGGCAGTCCAACGAGCGGTTAGAGCAGTTCGCCTACGCGGCCAGCCACGATCTGCAGGAACCGCTGCGGATGGTCTCGAGCTATCTCCAACTGATCGAGAACGAGTACGAGTCGGAACTGGACGCGGACGGCGAGGAGTTCCTCGCGTTCGCGGTCGACGGCGCCGAGCGCATGCGCGCGATGATCGACGGGCTGCTCGCGTACTCCCGCGTCGAGACGCAGGGCGATCCGTTCGAGCCCGTCGATCTCGAGGCCGTGATCGACGACGTCCTGACGGACCTCCGGCTCCGGATCGCGGAGTCCGGCGCCGAGATCGAGGTCGGCGACCTGCCGACCGTCTCGGGCGACCGGAACCAGCTCCACCAGCTGTTCCAGAACCTGCTGTCGAACGCGCTCGAGTACTCGGGGGACGAGCCGCCGCGAGTCGAGATCGCGGCCACGCGGGACGGTCCCCAGTGGACCGTCTCGGTCAGCGACGAGGGGATCGGCATCGAGCCCGCGGAGCAGGAGCGGATCTTCGAGGTGTTCGAACGGCTGCACAGCCGCGCGGAGTACGACGGGACCGGGATCGGCCTGGCGCTCTGTCAACGGATCGTCGAGCGCCACGGCGGCGAGATCCGGGTCGACTCCGAACCCGGCGAGGGAGCGACGTTCTCCGTGACGTTTCCCGACTCGGCCGTCCGAAAGTGAGAGAGCGAAGGTGAGGGCGCTCGGTGGTTCAGATCGGGTTTCGGTTCCGACCTCGAGGACCGAGGAAACGTTAACCTATTAACACGACGGACCGAACGTCGATACCGATGCTTCCGCTCCTCGAGTGGTTTCGCGACGAGGACGGCTGGACGATGCCGGACGACCGCCGCGGCGAACTCGTCGGGATCGTCGTCGGCCTCCCGGTGTTCGCCTTCTTCGCGACCCGGGAGACCGCCGTTCCGTCACCGACGGAGCACTCGGCCGCCGTCGTCCTCGGCGCGCTCTGTGGGTTCTGCTACGCCGTCTACTGGCGCGAGCGGGTGCTCTCTCTGATCCCCGACGAGATCCGAACCGCCGCGACGAGCCTCCTGCTCGGCGGCGGGGCCGGGCTCTCCCTGCTCGAGATCGTCCACCTCGCGGCACCCACGGTCCTGTTCGTCGCGGCGGCGGGCGCGACGATCGCCGGCATCTACGCGGCGTGGTTGGTCTCGCCGTTGCAGGACGGCCTGCGGCCGCCGCGTCGGGGCGTCGAGCCACCGCCGGCGCTCGAGGGTACCGATTCCGACGGCTGAACGCGTATCTCGCCCGCTCGAGGTCACCACGCCGCCTCGAGGATCCCCTCGATCTCGTCGACCGTGGGATCGAGTCCCGGCGGCGCGTTGGCCACGAACGAGTCGGCGAGGATCGCCTCCGCGACGGCGGTGAACTCCTCGGGCCGAGGTCCGTCGACATCGCGCAACTGCGCGGGGAGACCGAGCCCGTCCCGAATCTCGGTCACCGCCTCGACGACCGCCGCGCCGCGGTCCGCGGCGTCGCCGACGCCGAGCGCGTTCGCGAGCATTCCCGCCCGCGCGTCGACGTCGTTCTGATCGAAGAGGTACTCGAGGACGTGCGGGACGACGATCCCGTGGGCGGCCCCCTGCTGGACGTCGTACCCTCGCGTCAGCCCGTGACCGAAGGCGTGGACGATCGAGAGCGTCGTCTCACCGGGCCGGGAGATACCGTACTGGACGAGAACGATTCCCTCGAGGACCGTCTCGAGGGTCTCGACGTCGCGGTCCCCGTCGCCGAACGCGCGGAGTCCGTCCTCGAGTTTCTCGAGGCCGTGCCTGGCCGTCGCGTCGGTCACGGGGGTCGCGTTGCCCGCGTAGAGCGTCTCGATGCCCTTGTCGAAGCCGTTCATCGCCGACCCGGCGAGGATCGAGTCCGGCGTGGTCGCGACCAGTTCGGGGTCGTAGATCGCCGCCCCGGGCATCAGGTCCGGGTGGGAGACGCCGCCGCTGACCGTCTCGTCGACGGGTCCCTCGTCGGGATCGGCGGTGATACCGGCGACGTTCGAGAGGTCGGCCCCCGCCAGCGTCGTCGGCACCGCGACGATCGGCACCAGTCCCTCGTCGGGGACCGGTAGCGTGCCCGTCTCGGCCAGTTCCCGGCCGGCGGCCGCCGGCCCGTACCCGTTGGCCGCGAGGACGCTGACGACCGTCGCGACGTCTACGCTGCTGCCGCCGCCGACGGCCACGATCGCGTCGGCGTCTTCGGCTTCGAGGCGGTCCCGGCCCGCGAGGGCCGTCGAGAGGCGTTTCGCCGAGGTCGTCTCGTCGAACACGCCGGCCAGTCGGTCGCCGAGACCGGATTTCACCGGTTCGATCACCGTCGGCGTGTCGCCGACCGTCGAGCCGCAGACGACCAGCGCGCGCTCAAGACCCAGGGCCTCGAGTTCGGCCTCGAGATCGTCGACGCTGCCGGTGCCGAAGCGGATCGTCGCCGGGTCGTAGTCGAACCGGAACGGAGCGTCGCGGCCGCTCGAGTCGGTCGGTGTCATGTACGGCCGTACAGGTCGCGTCCTGTTAAAAGCGAGCGCAGCGGCGATCTCCTCGCTGCCGACGGACAGTACGCTCCGGACGGTGCGTCCGCTCGACGAGGGGTCCGGGCTCGAGAAAAATCGATCTCGATTCGAAACGACGAGAGTCCCGCGTCGCTCGAATCTCGCTTACTCGGCCGCGACGTCGTCTTCGTCGACGTCGACCGCGGTCGCCTCCTCTTCGGCGACTTCCTCGGGGTGGGCCTCGAGGGTGGCCTTCTGGATCTCGACGCGGCGCAGCGGGTAGATCGTCTTGGCCTCGCCGTAGATCCCCGAGGAGAGTCGGCCCTCGACGACGCTGTCGATGAGCTCCTCGAAGGAGCGCTCGGCGGCGGCCTCCTCGATCATCTGGACCATCTGGTCGCGGATGGCCTTCTCCTGGCTCGCGTCGGCCTTCTTGGTCGTGAAGGCGACGGGCTGGATCTGGACGCGGTAGTCGTCCGTCGTGAGGACGGTGACGTAGGCCTCGACCTTCGAGGCGCCCCGTCGGACCAGCGAGCGCAGGTAGTCCCGGGTCAGGGAGTGCTCGATGAACTCCGTGTACGCCGAGTCGCTGCCGACGTCGGTGATCTTGAAGGTCAGCTTGGTGTTGTTCTCGCTGGCGTTGTTGTTGAGTTCGCCGAGCGTCGTTTCGATGGTTCGGTCGTAGACCTTTTCCGGTTCGTCAGCGGGGGTTTCGCCGAGTTCCTGGCGGTCGAACTGCTCGGGTGCCAGGACGGTGTACCACCGCTTCTCCTGTTTCGCGCGTGAAACTGATCGTTCACTCATTGTGTATCTGTAGTGTCGTCGTCCGCATCGGACGCGGTCCCCGCGCCCGTTGGTCGCTCGTCCTGTTCCCCTGAATTCCGTCCGGAGCTGGCGACGTCGATCGCCACCTCGAGATTGACCACGTAGTCGTCGACGTTCGAGTGGAGGCCGCCGGTCGTCTCGCGTTCGATCTGCGTGACGACGGCGCCCTCGGTCTCGGTATCACCGTCCGCGCGCTCGACGATCGTCTCCATCTCGTCGGTGTTGTCCGGGCGCAGCGCCCGCGCGACGAGTTCCGGATCGTCGTGGCTCGTTCGGATGGTCGCGCGCCGACTCATCGTCGGTCCCTCACGAGCTGGATCAGCGTCGACTCGTCCACGCCGGGATCGTACCGCAGGTAGCCGCGGCGGCGGCCGCCGTCGTAGGCGACCCCCTCGATCCCCGCGTCCTCGAGCTCTCGAGCGACCGCTTCGACGGTCGCCCCCAGCGGCTCGTTGCCGCGGGTGGCGATCGCCGCTTCGCCCTCGCCGTCGGCCACGGCGAGGACGGTCGCTTCCGGCGACCGGAAGGCCGCGGCGATCCGGGCGACCGCCTCGACGGGGCCGTCGTCGATATCGACGACGAACAGGCCGTCGTAGCGTCCCGTCGAGCCGGCCTCGAGCGCTTCGTGGGCGCGCCGGCCGTACTCGCGCCAGGCGTCCAGTGCCGGCTCGCGGGCGTCGTGGCCCATCGCGAGCGCGGCGCCCGTGCCCGGTTCCGCGCGGGCGGTCGCCTCGAGGACGTCCGCGTAGCCGCCGACCGTCTCGAACGGCGCGTCGGGCGCGGCCATCGCGTACGGCCGGAGCACGCGTTGGACCGTCTCGGCCGCGGCCGGCACCGCGTCGTCGTCGCCGACGACGTCCAGCGCGACGGCGGAGCCGATCGCGCGGTGGGCGTCCGCGTCGAATGCGTCGGGCGCGGCGAGGTCGACACCGAGACCCTCGAGCGCGGTCCGCGTCGCGCTCAGGTCGCCCGACCACGGCGCGCGGAGGCGCGTCGAGTGGGCGAGGCCGTCGACCGGATCGGCCGTCGGCACCGCGACGCCCGGTCGGCGGTCGACCAGGCCCTGCGTCCGGGCGGTCTCGAGGACCCACTCGCTCTCGCCGGCGCCGGGTTCGACCCCGGCGGCCACGAGCCCCGCGAGCGCGAGGCCGTGATCCGGCGCCGCCTCGAGGTCGCGAACGGCCTCGAGGGCAGCCAGCGTGGCGGGACGGTCGTCGGCGTCGAGCCGCGTCGCGTCCGCGTCGACGGCGCCGATGGCGACCGTGACGTCGTCGGCCGCCGCCTCCCGGTCGCGAACGCGGTCGGTCCGGTCGGCGACGGTGCGGCCGACGCTCACCTGAAACGGCGTCCCGCGGTCGGCCAGCGCCCGCGCGAGCAGGCCGCTGGCGGCCAGCGCGTCGCCGTCGGCGCGCGCGACGAGGTGAACGAAGCCGGCGCTCCCGATCGCCTCCGCGGCGGGGGCAGACGGCGGCTCGGCGGACCGACCTTCGGTGGCCATCTAGCGGATTACTCCTCGTCGAGGAGCTCTTTCGCGACGTCGTAGGTGTACGTGAAGTCCGGCTCGATCTCGTCGCCGCGGTAGTAGTCGGCGAGGCGACGGACCTTCGACTCCGTGTTCTGCAGGGCGCGCTTGTTCTGGTAGTCCTGCGGGTTCTCCTGAATGTGCTCGCGCAGGCGCACGGCGCGCTTCATCAGATTGTAGAGGTCCTCGGGGAACTCGGATCGCGCGTCGTTCTCCTCGAGGATCTCGGTGATCTTCTTTCCGGTCGCCAGTTTGACGTCCGGAATCGGCGTGCCGGTGACGCCCTCGTCACGCAGCTTCATCCCGATCTGGCTGGGATCGTAGCCCTGCTCTGCCAGTTCGACGACGCGGTCTTCGATGTCCGCCGCGTCGACGTCGCTCCACTCCGGTGGGTCGTCTGCCGCCGGCTTGTCCGATCCGGACGAGCCGCGACGGCGGGTGTGCATTCGTGCCATTGGTTGAGGATAGGAACCGCACTGACCGCTGAAGTCGTGTGACAGTCGCGGTGCGACTGTCCGTGCACTTCCGCAATCCCAAGCCGTCCGAAAGAGTGGACGGCACCGTCAGATTTGCGGCCGTGCGCTTCCCATGCATCCCTTCGTTCGGACGGACTAAAGGGTTTCTAGAGCGGCACGCTCGAGTCATCGCTGATCGGTGCTCGAGAGCGGGCGACGACGCCGAAAACACCACGAAAGCCCCAGTACTGAAAGCGGGGAGTGCTCGAGCGACCGATTATTGCTGTCCCACGCGCGTCTCCTCTTCGTCCCAGTACTCCTCGCGGAGCTCGTACTTCTGGACCTTGCCGGTCGCGGTCTCGGGGAGGTCATCGACGAAGTCGACGCTGGTCGGTTTCTTGTAGCCCGCGAGGCGATCGCCGACGAACTCGAGGATCTCGTCGGTCGTCGGATCGGCCTCCTGGCGCGGGACGATCAGCGCCTTTGGCGTCTCGCCCCACTGCTCGCTGGGCACGGGGATAACGGCGGCCTTCAAGACGTCGGGGTGGTCGTAGAGGACGTCCTCGACCTCGATGCTCGAGATGTTCTCGCCGCCCGAGATGATGATGTCCTTCTTGCGGTCCTGGATCGCGACCATCCCGTCCGCGTCGATCGTCGCGAGGTCACCGGTGTGGAAGTAGCCCTCGAGGCGCTCGCTGAAGGCCTGTTCGGTAGCCTCGGGCTTGTTGAGATAGCGGTCCATCACCTGGTTGCCGCGGACGACGATCTCGCCGATGGTCTCGCCGTCGCGGGGGACTTCCTCGCCGTCCTCGTCGACGACCCGCACGTCGGTACAGAGCGTCTGGCTGCCCTGCTTGACCTTGAGCTCGCGGCCGCGCTCGGCGAGTCTGCGCGGCGAGTTGCTCGTCGTGATGATCGGCGCGGTCTCGGTGAGCCCGTAGATGTGGATGATCCGCCAGCCGAACTCGTCCTCGACGGTCTCGATGGTGGCCGTGGCGGGCGCCGAGCCGGCGGTCGCGATGCGAACGTCGCGGTCGCCCGTGGTCTCGAGGTCGTCGTGTTCCTCGTGGTACTGGATGAGATTGTTCAGCACCGTCGGCGCCCCGCACATGAACGAAACGTCGTACTCGCGCACGCGCTCGAAGACGCCCTCGGCGTCGAAGGTCCGCTGGCAGACGTGGGTCCCGCCAGTGCCCGTGATCGCGTAGGTGTGGCCCCAACCGTTGCAGTGGAACATCGGCAGCGTCCAGAGGTAGGTGTCGTCGTCTCGGATCTCCATGTGCTGGTTGAGCACGAGGGCGTGCCAGTGTTCCGTGCGATGGGTGCGGACGACGCCCTTCGGATCGCCCGTCGTCCCCGAGGTGTAGTTGATGCTGGCGTCGTCGTCCTCGCTGATCTCGGGTCGGTCGGGTTCGTCGGTGGGCTGGTCCTCGAGGAACTCCTCGTAGTCCTCCCAGTCACCGTCTATTTCGTCGGCTCGATACCCGACGAACGTGTCCGCCGGGACTCCGTCGCGGATCGCCTCGATCTTCTCGGCGTAGTCGTAGTCCGCGATGATCGTCCCCGCCGCGCAGTCCTCGAGGATGTACTGGTACTCGCCCGACGCCAGCCGGTAGTTCAGCGGGACGAACACCGCGCCCAGCTCGTTCGTCGCGTACAGCGTCTCGATGAAGTAGTGCGTGTTCGGCGCGAGCAGGGCGACGCGGTCCCCCTGTTCGACGCCGCTGTCCTCGAGGGCATGTGCGAGCCGATTCACGCGGTCGTTGACTTCCTCGTAGGTGTACTCCGTCCCGTCGTGGGCGACGACGCCGGTGACGTCGCCGTAGCTGTCGACCGCCCGCTCGAGGAAGTCCGTGGTGAGCATCTCCTGTTTCATATTGTGGCACCCGTTACCACTGACCACGTTATAGGCCAAATGTTTACCCCCGCTGGTAGGCGGGTGAGAGGGAGTGTGAGTGGTGTGCTAATGCGTGGGGTGGCTCGAGTATTTCGAGGGGTTTATCTATTCCCGCGGAAAAGGGAGGAATGCGTACGAGGGCTCGTAGATCAGAGGTAGATCACTCCCTTGGCATGGGAGAGGCCCCGGGTTCAAATCCCGGCGAGTCCATACAATTCTATCGTTTCAGGCGTTCTACTCCCTGAATTCTGGGTTTGAGCAATCAGCAGTTGTCGCTGATTGCTGTCTCCAGATTCCTAGAGGTCCTCGATGAAGTCACGTCGCTGCTCCATCTTTGCTCGGTCCGTACGTCGGTCGTAGTGGTGTTCGAGACCCTCCGGTGAAACGTCACATCGGTCGCTAACGATTCGTTCTGGGACACCCTCCCGGAGTTGGTGGGTGATCGCACCGCGTCGGATCGTGTGTGGTGAGAGACTACTGGGACACTCCGAATAGCGTCCGTACTCACGCGCTTCGCGGTCCATTGGCTCGCGATCGTGGGGACAGTCCTCGATCATACAGGGCTCCGTGAGTCGGTACACCTCCGAGCGTATCTGACTGGAACTCAACCGGCCGCGATCGCTCGTCACGAGCGGCTGGCGTCCGTGGTCGTCGGTGACGTCGTGCCGATGAAATCGGATGTACTCGTCGAGAATGTCGCAGTAATAGTCGTCGAGTGCGATCGCACGCTCGGCCGGTTCCTGATTCTTGAGCGGTGTTCCCGTTTCGGGTCGGTGGCGGAGCCAGAAACACTGTTCGTCGGGCTCGTAGTCCTCGAGATCGACCGCGCGGAGGCTCCCGAGGCGAATCCCCGTATGCCAGAGGATCGCGACGAGAACGTGATCGCGGCTCGCGCGCTTGTACCGCTCGAGATAGCCGAGAATCTGCTCTGCGCGCTCAGCGTCAAGCAGTTCATCACGTGCGTCTTCATCGCGATCGACCTCGGGAAGTTTCACCCGTTCACGCATTCCCGGTTCGACGGCATCGATCGAGGCGCAGAACTCGAGGAAGACCCGGATCGTCGCCAGTTGCCCGCGGTGCGTGACGAGGTTGATGTCCTGCTGGCGCCAGACCCGGTAACGGTGTAAGTCTCGTCCGGAGAGATCGTTGAGGTTCTCGAGGCCGACTTTTTCACACCATTCGACGAAGGAATTGAGTCGGTAGTTGTGATTCTGGAGGGTCTTTTCGCTTAACTCTGGCTCCCGGTGAGCGACGTAGCACTCGACCGCCTCTCGAGGTGTAATTGGCTCGAGATCGTCGCTCATACGTTCTCGAGCCCCCCGTACTGAGCGTCGTCGCTGTCTACTCGAGCGCCGCAGATGCGGCGGTCGTCAGACCTTTTAGCTGGCGATACCTCCTGCCGTGCGTGGGGTGTCGTCCCCACGGAAGTTCCGAGATTCATTCCGGATCACCGGAACTACCTTTCGGGCGGCGTTCCGGCGCCCTCGCCTCAAGCGCTTCAGGGATAGCATTGCCAATAGGTTAATTTGATAGAAAAGTAGACAATGAGTCGATGGAGCAGGACGACCTATCTGATATTCAAACCGAAGCACGGAGTCAAAATCTAGTTCGTGCTATTGAGCGGTTCATTCGGGTACTGAATGAACAGGCGGGGGAGAAGCACGCTGCGAAGGTTATTCTCGAGGGTGCGGTTCTCCAAGGTAGTGAACTTGAACAGAAGCCGGAACGATTTATCGAGGGTGCATTGTCGATCCAGTAATGCAGGTTCTCGGGTATGAGCCTCGATTCCAGCCAACCGGCTTCAATGGACTCGGTGGCCGTTATCCCGATTTCACCGCACTAAACCTCGATGTCACGAATTTCGGTGAAGTGAAAAAACCAGGTCGAATCGAGAACGCTCGAAAAGAGTCGTTCGAATACCTGCAGATGGCTACTGACCGACCGATTTGCGGTATTGCTACCGACGGTTTTGTTTGGATACTCCACACCGCGACTGATCCTGGGGAAGAGCCGACATACACGCATCACGTTGCTCTCCACGATCTTTTCGAGAAAATTCGACTTGAGCAGACACAGCCAAATGCCAACCGGCGATCTCGCACTCACCTTCGGGATCTCTCTCAAAAGTTTGTAAGTCAGTTCAATGCTAGCCACGTCGAAGAACTCGTTATTGATAACTAAGAACACGGGGCTAGGAAACGGTGTCTCAATGCAGTGATTACACGACTCTCATAGCCAACCGACCCTACCGCGCTCTCGTTTTGTGCTTCGGGACTGTAGCTTCCCCTGTAATGCTCGAGGAAGGTCTCGAGATCGTTCCATCCGCCCCAGTCACAGACGTACAACTCGAGTCAGCGACGAGAACTGTGGCTGTGATAGCTGGCACCGACACCGACGTCGCTCCGATTGAGATTCCGCTCAGCAATGACTTTTATCCCGATCCCGCCCGCTTCGAGATGGTATGGGAGCGACTGTCAACGGTACGGTCAGGGGAATGGGACACCGAGCGAATCCGGCGTTCGCCGTCGGCGCGGTCCTCGTCCCGATCGCGGCGCTCGTCTACGCCACCCAGTTCGGAACCCTCGAGCACCACACCTACGTCCACGTCATGGCGGGCGTCCTCTGGACGGGGATCGACCTGTTCATGGCGCTCGTGCTCGGGCCGGTTCTCGGGGGCCTCGAGACCTCGGAACGGGCGAGCGTCTTCGAGCGGTTTACCCCGAAGATGACGTTTCTGATGCCGACGCTCGCCGTCGTGACGATCTTCGGCGGGATCTCGCTCGCGATGCGGATGGGAATGTTCGATCCCGCTCACCCGTGGATCGCGGTGTTCTCGACGGCGTCGGTCCTTCCAGCGCTCCTTCTGATCGGCCACCAGTTCGACGCCCTTCGCGACCGCCGCTGGCTGGCCGTCCTCGGGGTCGCCGCAGTCGCCCACGTCGCGTACCTCGCCACGACGCTGCCCGACTTTGCACCGACGAGCCCATCGATCATGCTCGCGCTCGCGATCGTCACCGTCCTCACCGTGCTCGGTTTCGGCGTGCTCCTCCCCGGTGAGGCGCGGATCTACCTCGAGATGGTCTCGGCCAATCCCGATCCGGACGTGATCAGCTACTACGGGATGCGCAACGCGAAACTCAGCGCGGTCCAGGGCGGGTTCCAGCTGGCGATCATCGTCGTCATGGTCTACATGCGCTGGGGCTGGGTCTGAGCGGTCGATCCCGTCTTGGATCCGAGAGCCCTGGTTCCCGCCGCGTGTCTTCGATAGACGTCCGTCCTTCGTGAGACGGATCAGTCGGCCGCGACCCGATCGTCCGATGTAACCGAATAGAGTGACCACATCCAACGGGCCGGAGAAAATCGACCGCTAACTCGAGGCCGCGACACCGGAACCGTCCGCTGCCGACGGATCCGACTCGCTGATACGCACTCGCCTGATGCGCGTGTCGTCGACGCGCTCCACGGTCAGTTCGGCGCCGTCGTAGGCGAACGTCTCGCCGGGTTCGACCAGTCGGCCGGCGCGGTTGAAGACGAAGCCGGCGATCGTCTCGAACTCCTCGCCCTCCGGGAACTCGACGCCGGTGACGTCGTTGACGGCCTCGATGTTCACCTCGCCGTCGACCCTGACCGTCCGCTCGTCGACGGTCTCGATCGGGTCGTCCTCCTGGGTCTCGAGGATTTCGCCGACGACCGCCTCGACGATGTCCTCGGTGGTGACGATCCCCTCCGTCGTCCCGAACTCGTCGATGACGACGACCTGCTCGACGCGCTGTTGGCGCATCTCGCGGAACAGGTCGTCGACCTGCTTGCTCTCGGGGACGTGCAGCGTCTCCTCGACGTGGGCCTCGAGCGAGCCGTCATCGGTCGACTCGCGACCACCGACGAGGTCGCCGAGCTCGACGACGCCGACGACGGTGTCGAGATCGCCGTCGTACACCGGCAGGCGGGTGTGCCCGCTCTCGACGCACTTCGCGACGGCCTCGTCGACGGTCGCTTCTCGGCTGACTGCAGTCACGTCCAGCCGCGGCGTCATGACCTCCTTCGCGATGGTGTCGTTGAACCGGAACACGCGCTGGAGCATCTCGCGCTCGTCGGCCTCGATGACGCCTTCGCTCTCGCCGGTCCGGATCAGCTCCCGGATCTCGTCGCGGGTGACGTACGACTCCTCGACGGCCGTGCCGCCGGTCAGTCGGTTGACCACGCGGGTCAGCGCGTCGAACGTGACCACGAGCGGGAACAGTGCGAACTCCGAGAGTTTGAGCGGGCGGGCGACCGAAAGCGCCCACGATTCGGTGTTCTCGATGGCGTAGGACTTCGGCGCGCTCTCGCCGAACAGCAGGACGACGGCCGTCACGCCGAACGTCGCCGCCAGCATCGCCCGTCCCTGGCTCGTGTACATCGCGAACAGTCCCGTCGCGATCGA
Organism: Haloterrigena sp. KLK7; assembly: GCF_037914945.1. Classification (NCBI taxonomy): domain Archaea; kingdom Methanobacteriati; phylum Methanobacteriota; class Halobacteria; order Halobacteriales; family Natrialbaceae; genus Haloterrigena; species Haloterrigena salinisoli. The sequence goes on along the minus strand of NZ_CP149787.1, from coordinate 67,940 downwards.
GGACATCGCGATGTTGACGAGGTTGTTGCCGACGAGGATCGTCACCAGCAGCCGGTGGGGGTCCTCCTTGAGCGCCCGCACGGTCTGGGCACCGGGCGCGCCGTCCTCGACCAGCGCCTCGATGCGGTGCTGGGCCAGCGAGAACATCGCGATCTCGGCCGACGAGAAGAACCCCGACAGGACCAGCAACACCAGCAGCGTCGCGACGCCGGCGGCGGCCACGAGGTTCGTCGACGGGTCGAAACCGACGATATCAGATGCGGCTGCCGGGCTGCCCACGTTTGCCAGCACCGTAGTCGCCTCGAGGCCGGACATACCGATCAGTCACCTACCGAATCGGTGTTCGCCGAGGACGGGAACTCGTCGTCCGGCGCGGCCGCCTCCGTCGCGGCCGGTCCGTCCTCGTCCTCAGGGAAGTAACACGCCGCCCGGTGGCTCTCGTCGCCGGTCTCGTCGATGGCCGGTTCGGCCTCCCGACACGACTCCCGGGCCTTCGGACACCGCGGGGCGAACGCGCAGCCGGAGGGGAGATCGACCGGGTCCGGCGGCTCGCCCTCGAGCAGGACGCGAGTCCGATCCGCGGTCGGATCCTTCTCGGGTGCGGCCGACAGCAGCGACGCGGTGTAGGGGTGTTTCGGTCGGGCCGCGATCCGGTCGACGTCGCCCTCCTCGATGATCCGTCCGAGGTACATGATCGCCAGTCGATCCGAGACCTGCACCAGGCTCGCGAGGTCGTGGGAGATGTAGACGATCCCGATGTCCTCGGCGTCGGCCAGCCCGCGCAGCAGGTTCAGCAGGTTGACCTTCAGCGAGACGTCGAGCATCGACGCCGGTTCGTCGCAGATCAGGAAGTCGGGGTCCAGCACGAGCGCCTTGGCGACCGCCACGCGCTGGCGCTGTCCACCGGAGAGCTCGTGGGGGTAGCTATCGAGGAACTTCTCGGCGGGGGTCAGCCCGACCTTCTCCAACGTCTCGACGATCGCCTGTTCCTTCTCGTCGGTGCGGTAGTCGTGGATCGTCAGCGGCTCGCCGACGAGCTTGCGGACGGTCTGGCGCGGGTTCAGCGAGTCGAAGGGGTCCTGGAAGATGATCTGGACCTTCCGCCGGAACTCCTGGAGGTTGCCGTCCTGGTAGTACTCGTAGGGCTCCCCGTCGAACGTCAGCTCGCCGCCGGTGGGATCCTCGAGCAGGGCCATCGTCTCGCCGAGCGTCGACTTCCCGCAGCCGGACTCGCCGGCGACGCCGAGCACCTCCGAGCGGCGGACCGACAGCGAGACGCCGTCGACCGCCTTCACGTGGTCGGGGTCCTCGCCGCGGAACTTGTCCAGCAGCGGCTGGCTCTGCTCGTAGTGTTTCTCCAGCTCGTCGGTCTCGAGGACGACCTCGCCGCGGTCGGAGTCGGCGTCGCCCTCGTCGGGGATGCCCCACGTCTCCGGCTCGACGGCGTCCCGTCGGAGCTGGGCCGCCTCCTTGACGCGGTGGCAGGCCGAGCGGTGGTTGCGGTTGGGGAGATCGACCAGGTCCGGATGCGACTCCCCGCACTCGTCCGTGGCGAACGGACACCGGTCCCGAAACACGCAGGCCGTCGGCTCTCGGTTCAGGTTCGGCGGCGAGCCGGGGATCGCGACGGGGTCTCCGTCCTCCTCGTCGATCTCGGGGAAGGAGTTCTTCAGCCCCATCGTGTAGGGGTTGGTGGGGTTGACGAGCACGTTGTCGACGCTGCCCTGCTCCATCACCTTCCCGCCGTAGAGGATCGAGAGTTCGTCGCAGGTCTCGGCGATGACGCCGATCTCGTGGGTGATCAACAGCAGGGAGCTGTCCATCCGCTCCTGGATCTCTAAGATCTTGTCGATGATCTTGTCCTGGACGATGACGTCCAGCCCGGTCGTCGGCTCGTCGGCGATGATGAGGTCGGGCTCGAGGGCCAGCGCCATCGCGATGGTCACCCGCTGGCGCATCCCGCCGGAGAACTCGTGTGGGTAGTCGTCGATCCGGTCTGGATCGAGGCCGACGATCTCGAAGAGTTCGCGGACGCGGTCGCGCGCCTTCGCATCCGAGACGTTGCGGTGGGTGTGGATCGCCTGCGCGATCTGGTCGCCGGTCGACATCACGGGATCGAGCGAGTCCATCGCGCTCTGGGGAATGTAGGCGATGTCCTCCCAGAGGACGTCTCGCCGTTCGGCCTCCGAGAGCGACGTGAGGTCCGTCCCGTTGAACTCGATCGTTCCGCCCTCGACGGTGCCGTTCCCCGGGAGCAGCCCCAGCAGCGCCTCCGCGACGGTGGACTTCCCGGAGCCGGACTCGCCGGCGAGGCCGTAGTTGACGCCCTCGTCGATACTGAACGAGACGTCGTTGACGGCGTGGACTGGTTCGTCGTCGGTCGCGTACGTGACTTTGAGGTTTTCGACGTTGAGTAGCGTCATTGGTCGGTCTGGATTTCGGGGTTGATGACTTCCTCGTAGGCTCGGCCGATGAGGAACACCGAGGTGGTTATCGCAGCGATACCGATAGCGGGCGGGAGCACCCACCACCACGCGACGCGCATGTTACCCGACGCGAACACCTGCCGGAGCATCCGGCCCCAGCTGGTCATCGTCGGGTCGCCGAAGCCGAGGAACGCCAGGCTCGCCTGCGCGGCGATCGCCCAGGCGACGCCGTAGGCGGTGTAGAGGAACCCGATCGGCAGGACGTTCGGCGCGACGTGGTACAGCATCGTCCGCAGGTCGCTCGCGCCGCTGGCTCGAGCGGACTTGACGAACGTCCGTTCACGGACCGAGAGCACCTCCGAGCGGACGACCCGCGCCGGCATCTTCCAGAGGAAGGCGGCGATGATCGCGGTGATCAGCCAGATGTTCGGCGTCATGAACGTCAGCAGCAGCAACGCCATGGGCATGAACGGCAGCGAGAACGTCAGGTCGGTCAGCCGCATCAGGAGCTCGTCGACCCAGCCGCCGTAGTAGCCGCTGACGACGCCGACGGTGAAGCCGAGCGCGCCCGTGCCCAGGCCGCCGAACAGGCCGACGATGAGCGTCGGCCGCGCGCCGGCGAGGAACTGGCTCAGCACGTCCTTCCCGTACGCAGTCGTCCCGAAGAACGCGTCCGCGCTCGGGGCGGCGAGCCGGAGCACGGAGCCGCCGTCGCCGCGGACGGTGTGTTCGATCGGGTCGTGAGGGGCCAGGAACGGCCCGAACAGCCCGAGGAAGACGAACGCCCCGACGACGAGCATGCCGCCGAAGGCCAGCGGGTCCCCCCGCAGGAACGCGAACTGGTCGCGGACGGTCGTCCACAGCGAGTCGATGCGCTCGTACAGCTCCGCCTTGGGTTTCGTTTCGGTGCTCATGCGGATCCACCTCCGTTCGTCGAGACGGTCGGATCGAAGTACGCGTAGAGGACGTCGGCGGCGAGGTTCGCGATGATGACCGCCAGCGCCATGATGAAGACGGCGGCCTGAACCAGCGGGTAGTCCTGTTGCTGGATGGCCAACACGAGCTCGCGGCCGATACCGGGCCAGCTGAAGACGACCTCGAGCAGGATCAGGCCCTGGAAGATCATGCCCAGCCGCAGCGTGAAGTAGGTCAGGATGGGCAGCATCGAGTTGCGGCCAGCGCGGGCCAGCTGCTCCATCTCCGAGAGCCCCTTCGCCCGGTGGAGCTTGAGGAACTCCGAGCCCCGCTTCTCGACGACGCCGTTGCGGGCGAGCAACAGGAAGTCGCCGCTGTAGTAGAGGACGGCGACGGTGAACGGGAGGATGTAGTGATGGAGGAAGTCCAGCGAGGCGAACGTCTCGATGTACCCGTCCGGCGTCGCTCGGATCGACCGCATCCCGAGCGCGGGCACGATCTCGAGGTTGTAGGCGAAGACGATGATGAAGAAGATCGCCGTGATGAAGACGGGCGTCGAGCGCAGCAGCGTCGTCGAGACGATGCTGAACTTCTCGAGGCGGCTCCCTCGGTTCCAGCCGGCGTACATGCCCAGCACCGAACTCAGGATCGCCGTCGTCACCAGCGCGGGTACCAGCAGGATCAGCGAGTTGATCAGCCGCGGCTCGAGGACGTCCCAGACCGGCTGGCTCCGCAGGATCGAGTAGCCGAACTGGAAGGTCAGCAGGCTCCCGAGGTAGTTGACGTACTGGGCCCAGATCGACTGATCGAGGCCGTACATCGCCCGGATCTCGTCGATCTGTTCCTGGTTTAAGTTCCCCGAGGTCACGAGCGCCTCGAAGGGACTCCCCGGCAGGAGCCGCAGGACGACGAAGATGACCGAGACCGCGATCAGCGTCAGCAGGACGGAGATCGCGAGCCGCTTGAGCAGGAACCGCTGGAACTTGCTCATCGGCTCTCACCCGCGGTATCGCGCTCGGTCGCCGGCCGCTTCGTCGCACCGACGTCGCCGCGCTCGAGGGACGTGCCATCGGCTCGAGCGGCGGCGCGGTCGGGGTGTCGGTTCGCCTCGAATCGGTTCCGCTCCCGCGGGGTTCGCGGGAAACGGGCTGTGGTGTGATGCATTGGGTACTGGTTGTTCATGAGAAGTCGGGTTGACCGAGTTCCTCGCGGCGTTTGTGAGTGTTCTCGGGCTGGATTCGTTCGACGAACGCGCTCCACGCCTCGCCGTTGGGGAAGCGCAGATTGTCGTCGTCGTCCCAGGTGTAGCCCGCTCGCTCGAGGACGTTCTTGGCTTCCTCGACGTCGTAGCTGTAGTCGGTCGTATCGGGGTTGTGCCACTGGGTGAGCGACGAGATCGGGTTCTCGCCGGCCGGCACCGTCGCCTGACCCTGAAGGAAGTCCTCGACGAACCCCTTCGAGTCGACCGCCTTCGCCAGCGCGATGCGGAACTCCTTGTCCCGGATCGGCGGACAGGAGAACATGAGCTTCGTGTCCAGCGGCGCGTAGCTCCCGGTCGACATTTTCTCGATTCCGTCCGCGTTGGCCGCGCGGTCGGCCTGCAGGTCCGAGAGGTTCGTCCCGATGGCGTCGATCGACCCGCTCTGGAGCGAGCCGATCAGCGCGTCGACGTTGCTCACGTTGATCCAGATGACGCTCTCGACGCCGGGGCCGCGCTCGGCCTGGTCGCCGAGGGCGTCGGCCCGCCAGTCGTCGTCGAACATCCAGTGGCCGTCGTTGCGCGTGGCCTCGAACCGGGTCCCCTGCTCCCAGTTCTCGAACTGGAAGGGGCCGGTTCCGACGGGCGCATCCGGATTGTGCTGGGACGGGTTGTCGACGTCCTCCCACCGATGTTTCGGGAGTATGACGCTCCGGACGAGCCGCTGGGTCATGAACGACGCGTCGGGGTTCGACAGGTTGAACCGCACCTCGTGATCCCCGAGGACCTCGACCGACTCGATCGGCTCGTAGAACGGCACCTGACTCGTCGATGCGTATTCGTCGTACAGTTCGACGGTGAACTTCACGTCCTCGGCGGTGAACGCCTCGCCATCGTGCCACTCGACGCCCTCGCGGAGCTCGAGTTCGACGGTCGTGTCGTCGACGAACCCGCCGCCGGTCGCGAGCGCGGGCACCACGTCGAGGTCGGGCGTCGCGTCGAACAGGCCGTCGTAGATGAACGTGAGTCGCTTGGCCTCCGCGCCGCCGGCGGCCCACGGCAGGTTCAGCGAGTTCATCGACGTGGTGACGCCCTTGACGTAGGTTCGGCTGTCCGTCTCGGGCTGGAGGTTGACCTCGGTCCAGACGAACGAGTCCATCGTCGGGCCGTTCCCCGGCGTCTCCACGTAGCCGGTCCACCGCTCCGTGTTCACCGCCGTGATGATGTTCGGGAAGAGCGTGATGAGCCCCCCGACGTCCTCGGCGAAGAGCTCCTGTGCCCGGTCGACGAGTTCCTCGCGTTCGGCGCGATCGGTCGTCTGGGCCTGCTCGGTGAGCACCTCCTGGAGCTCCGGGTGGTAGTAGTTGTCGTAGTTCGAGAGTGAGCCCTCGGTCCGGCGCATCAACAGCGGATTGGGATCGAGTCCCCGCTGCGGGTCGGGCCCGTGCGTGCTCATCGAGACGACCGCCTCGAGCCCGTTTGCCGTCCAGCTCTGGGCGTACAGCTGATTCAGCGGTCGGTCGTTGAGCCTGACGGCGATTCCCAGGTCCTCGAGGCCGCGTTTGACCATCAACGCGTGTTCGCGCATCCAGGGGTCGTCCTCGCTCGAGAACTCGACGGGGAACCGATCGAGTACCGCACCGGCCGTCGCGCTGTAGTCCAACGGCGGTGAGTCGGCGTCGACGGTCTCCCAGTCCCGCCAGTACTGCGTGTCGACGGTCTCCGGAACGCCGTCCGGGACGTCCGGCTCGAGGCTGGTGCCGCGGCTGCCGCTACAGCCCGCGAGCACGCTCGTCCCGAGCGCCGCGGCGGCCGCGGCGACGTAGCCGCGTCGTGTGAGTCGGTCACTTCCCCCAGCGACCGATCTGTCATGATTTTCTTGGGTCGTCATCCACCCCCACGTTACGGGCTAACTAGGTTCTGTTTACTCCCTATCGGCCTCGATAGCTATCATTCTTTAAGTCGGGTCGGCTATATTAGCCCGATGTGATGAATGGATACCACTCGAGGTGATCTCACTCTCGCGGCCCGTAGATGAGTTCGAGCAACGTTCGCTCGGCGGTCCGAAGTCGCTCGCTCACCGTCGACTGCGCGATCTCGAGTTCGTCGGCGAGTTCGGTCGCCGACGACTCGCGAGGGATGTCGAAGTAGCCGTGCTCGTAGGCGGTCTCGAGGACCGCCAACTGCTCGTCGGTGAGTTTCGAGACGAGAACCTCCGTTAATCTCCCGCTATCGAGCGGTTCGCCGGGGTCCTCGTTCTGGGTGACCGACAGCAGTTCGAACTCGCCGAGGGTCTCCTGGACCTCGTCGGCCATCGAGCGGAACTGGTCCCAGTCGCGCGTCGTCACCACGACCTCGAAGTCGCCGTTCTGGAGGACGATGCGGTTCGGAATCGCCTCCTGGCGCAGGACGAGACTCAGGATGAACGGATACGATTCGGTGGCCAGGATCGTGAGCCGACGGATCGTGAGGTCTTCCGACGCGGTCGGGATTTCGCTGCTGTAGAACAGCGACGCGCCGGAGATCTCCTCGATGACGGTTTCCGGGTCGAACTCCGAGTTCGACGCGACGGTCAGAGACTCGATCCACGTCCCGTCTTCGACGTAGAAGGCGTTGTCGAGCTCGATACTCCGGACGTCGTCCATCTCTCGCTGCAGCTTTGCCATCACACCAGTCGGCACCGTCGTGAACTCGACGCGTAGAATTGGCGACCCTCCCTACAGGGAAGAGTCCGGCCCGTTCATATATACCTCACGCTTATCGCGATCGGTTGTCAGCCCACTAACGGCCAGTAGACGAGCCACGAAACGGCAGCGACGCCCACCGCGAGCAGCATCGTCACGAGGCCGAACGAGGCGACGTCGCGGTGCGACAGCGGCCCGCGATCCATCGACACCAGCACTGCCGTCGTGTTGAACGGAAGGACCGTCGTCGAGCCGACGACCAGCAGGACGGTCAGCGCCAGATACAGCCGGTTGACGTCGAAAACGGCCGCGAGCTCGAGAACGATCGGGAGCGCCACGACGATCGCCGCCGAACCGGTCGAGAACAGGATTCGAATCCCGACGGCGAGGCCGATCAACACCGCGACGAGCTGCCAGTGGGCGAGCGCCGCGAACGGGATCCACCGCGTGAGGGCGTCGACGACCGCGACGATCGCGCCGGTCGCCTCCAGCACCTCGAGGATCGATAACATCGCGCCGATGAGGAAGATGATTCCCCAGTTCACCGCCGTGATATCGTCGGCCGTGATGATGTTGACGGACGGAAGCGAGAGGACGACGACCGCGGCGACCGCCGGGAGGACCGTCGGCACTCCCGCGAACGAGCCGACGATCCAGCCCGCGATGGCGCCGAGGAGGACGAGCCCGACGAGGCGTTGGTCCCGAGTCAGCGCGGGCGGTCCGTCGCCGTCCGTCTCCGGTCGCGTCCCCTCCCCGTCCGTCTCCAGTTTCGGTCTGTCACCGTCGGTCTCGGATTCAGTCCCCTCCCCGTCCGCTTCCAGTCGCGTCCCGGCGTTCGCGCCGAGCGTCGACTCTCCGTCGACCGCCGCGAACAGGCCCGCACAGAGGGTCGCCGCCGCGTACAGACCGATCGTCGGCGGGAGCATCAACACGGCCCAGTCGACCCAGGTTATCGGCCGCACCGAGGTCGCGACGATCTCGGAGGTGACCAGCGCCATTCCGCCGCCGGTCATCAGCGCCATCGACGCGATCGGGTTGACGTGACCGAGGACGAGAAACGCCCCGGTTTCGAAGCCGTCGTCGGCCGATCCGAACGCGGCCGCGAGTCGCTTCACGATCGGGATGAACGTTACCGCGCGGGCCATCGCCGACGGCATCACCAGCGCCAGCGCGAGGACGCTCCCGGCGACCGAGTGCAACGCGCGCCGCGGCGTGCTGTCCGCCGTCAGCAGTCGGCGCGCCAACCGTCGATCGAGACCGACGCTCGTCGTGGCGTCGCCGAGCAGCAACAGGAGGAGCAGAAAGAACACGAGCGTCGACGTAAAGCCCGTCGCCGCCGCGCTGAACGAATCGACCGTCCCGAGCGCGAACAGTAACGTGACGCTGAGGACGCTCGAGACGACGTACGGAACCGGCCGCGTCAGCCACAGGACGAGCGCGGACGCGAAGACCGCCAGCGCGCGTTGCCCCGCGACGGTCAACGCCGCCGGCGGGGGACGCACCGTCCCGACCGCGAGGATGAGAACGGCCGCGAGCAGCCCCATGGATTGCCGCGATCGGAGCGCCGTTCGCACCGTCGCTCCCGCGCCGTCCCGGTCTCCCATTACCGCCATCGTCGTCGTTCCCCGTGAAGAATCTGGTGACACTGCGCTCGAGAACGCACTCGGGACGGCGCTGTCGATGGAAACGAGTACTTACCGCGTCGAGACGGGAAGACGGGGCTCGAGCACCTCGAACGAGCCGGCGGCGTTCCGGCTCGCGAACAGCAACTCTCCGTTACTCCTCGTCTCGAGCCTTCTCGGCTTCCGCACGCGCCTCCTCGATCTTTCGGTCCAGTTTCTTCGTCACGGTGTACGCGAACTCGTCGGGCATCTGGCCGTAGTTGATGTCGACGGTCAGCATGGCGTCGCAGTCGTCGACGATCTCGGGAGCCCACTTCCCCTGGGCGAGTTTCGATTCGTCGGTCACCACGGCCTCGCCGTCCTCGACGTCGATGAAGGCCGTCACCGTGTTCCAGATGTCGGGGTTGCTCGTGGTCGACTCGTCGAACAGCCCCTCGAGCCGCGAGTCCCGGAGCTGTTCGGTCGCGACCTCCTCGCGGAGCCCCTCGAGAGCGTCGGCCAGCGCCTCGTACTCCGCCGCCGGTCGCTCGGAATCGTCGAGGATCATCGCCCCCACCTCGCGTGGTCGTGTGGATGCATCTGAGCTAGCGTTGTGACTGGACCACCAAGTTTTCCACGCTACGCGGCTCGCCGCCGGTATCGGTCGCCGTCGCCCGGCATCGCCGGGCACGCTACCAGCGGCCGGCTCGCTCCGCATCCCAGCGTCGGTCGCCGTCGCTACTCGGTCCCGGGATCGGGCGGCGACTCTCCCTCGGAGTCGTCGGCGACTTCGAAGGTCGTTGCGCCACAGGAACACCCCTCTTGCCCGATAACGCGAACGGTTCCGTCGGGCCACTGTCGGGCCGCGTAGACGGAGCCACACTCTTCACAGACTGCCATAACCCGCGTTACATCGTCCTTATGAGCCATCCCCGAGACGACAGAACGCGGATTACATGAAAGAACCTTACTACTTGGAAAGTCACAACGGAATATAAGTACTCCTCTCGGAATTCGACGGGGATTGTCAAATGAGTTCGCCCACTATTCGTTTCAAAGAAATCTTCGTGTGAGAAAGTGGGTGACGATATTTCGACCCCGTCGGATCCGCATACCGATTACCGAGATCGTGTCGCCGTCCAGTGATTTTCTCCTACCGTCGGTGTCGTCGCAATCGCAGGCCAACTAGTTACGTTTCGGCACGGTATCGTATCATTGTCAGTATCGAACACCGATACTATCGTCTCGGAGACACAATCAGGAACGTCGTACGGTGTGCCGGAACTGCAATCTATTGGATTTAGTGACAACCTATTTATTAGCGGTCCGCTGGACGGGCCGTACGTGACGATGATCGACCAGTGGTGGGGATCCACGCGGGTGGCGTACCGGAAATCGGCTATCGCAGCGTCGCGGTTCGGTTCACGCCGGCGGAACGCACGGCGACGGCAGTCCCTCGCACGCGACGCGTCCCGTTACGAACCGATCGACGCCTCGAGTTCCGAGCGGCGATCGAACCGTCGGGGTCGCGCCGTCCGACGATCATCGGCCGTCGCCGCGAGGGTCGGTGGGCAAGTGCGCGCGCGTTCACAGCGGGGCTCCGGCGATGGATAACCGCCGGTCGCGGCCCCACTGGGAGTCGACGCCCCGCCGAACGGAGGACGAGATCATCGTGGACGTCGTGCAGGCGCTGGCCACCGCGGATCGGCTCGATCTGGACGAGGTCGAGTACACGCTCTACGAGCACATCAACCCGGCCGTCCTGACGGAACTCGCCGCGCACGACGGCGGGTGCTGGGAGTTCACGTTCGAAATCGCCGACCACGAGGTGACGCTCACCAGCGACGGGCGGCTCTTCGTCGACGGCGTTCTCTGTCGGGACGATCTGGCGCTCCAGCGGCCCTCGTCGCCGCCCGCGTACGGCTAAGCGTCCAATCGCCCGATACCAGCCGATCGCGCCGGGAGCGGTCGATCGGTTCGACGTCCCCACGCGGTCACAGCAACAGCGAGACGACCGCGAGGACGACGAACACCAGCACGAGCCACTTCGCGATGGCCATTGACATTCCGGCGACGCCGCCCGCGCCGAACGCACCGGCGATGATCGCGATCACGAAGAACAGCAGTGCGAGTTCTAACATGTCTCTAGAGACGGCTGTCCGAGGGATATGGATTCGGCCTTCGTACGCCGTCCGCGCCGGGGTAGCGCCGTCGCGGCGAGCCCTCCTGTCGACCGCCGCAACCGTCCGGTCGACTCGAATTACAGGCGGATCCGACTCGACTCGAGCGCTCTGAGCCACGGGAAAAGCGATTCCAGTGTCCCGGCGCCGCGCACGGCCGACGCTCGAGTCCGGTGCAGACGTCCCGTTGGAAAATCAGTCGTCGAGAACGCTACTACCGTCGACTTCGGCCCCGTCGAAACCGTCCCGGCGTCCCGAACGTATCCGCGTCGATCCGTTACTCGTTGAGGTGGGAGCGATACCCCTTCGGCTCGAACCCGCGCCGGCAGACGACCCGTTTGCGACCGACGGTGATCGCGCTGACTTGCCCCTCGTCCTCCATGCGGTCGATGACATCCTCGAGGCGCTCCTCCGACCAGCCGGTCTCCTGGCGGACGGTCGATCGATCGACGCGGCCGCCGCGTTTGACGAGCAGTCTGAGAATTTTGTCCTCGTCGGGGAGGTCGTGTTCGTCGACCCCGTACTCGAGCTCTTCGGCGTAGCTCAGTGTTTCGTCCTCGCTGTCGTCCGGTTCCTCGCCCGTCGTCTCGCCGTCTTCCGTCTCGCCTGTCGAGTCGCTCGACCAGAGCGACGAAAGACGGGTCCAGAGTGCATTGAATACCATCCGTTGATCACCCTCCGTGGTCGTTAGTTGTGTGCGTTGGATACCGATCTACCTTGGTTTTGTGTTTCATTTGGCACCTATCTCTGTAGCTGCTAATTATGGGCTGACTATCGTAACGCCTCGGTCGGCGAATAGCACGGGCCTTGCGACCCGCAAGTCGGTTATTGCCACACCGAGCAGACGCGCTCTCACCGGGACGCGGCGTCACAGCGGACCACGCGCGCAGTGGCCGATTTTGGCACGCTCGAGGGTTCCAGTCGCCGTTCGGTGACCGATTCCGACCCTCGCCATGGCTGACCGTTCACCACCCCGATACAAATCAGTTCGGTAGCGGCCGGTACCGGCGCCGTTCCCCTCGAGGTGACGGCGCCGCTCGGGAGCGGTTCGCTGCGTCTCGCCACCGGTCCGCCGGACATCGTCACCCATCTCTCAGTTTCGGGGCGATTATCGCTCCGCCGAGTCGACCGACTCCGGGTACGCATCGGCTAGCGCCGACAGGGCCTCGTGGTGGTTCGTCGAGTGCGGTGCGGTCAGCGGCGAGACGCTGATCCGTCCCTCGACGACCGCGCGGCGGTCCGTCCCGTCCGGATCCGGCAGCGTCTCGGGATCCATGCGCTCCCAGACGCGGTCCTTGAGGTGGACGCGGTCGCCGTCGCGCTCGGCGTCCATCTCGTAGCGCTTCGAGGGCCGGGTGATCTCGAGCGGCGCCGGATCTCCGTCGGCCAGCGGGACGTTGACGTTGAGATAGGCCGCGTGGTCGAAGACGCCGGCCTCGAGGGCGTTGTCGACCAGATAGGAGGTCACGCGGGTCGCCTCGGCGAAGTCCTCGGCCGTCAACTCGAGTTCGCTCAGCGGGCCCTCCTCGGGGGGCACGTACATCGAGGTCGCGATCGCGGGCACGTCGAAGAAGGCGGCCTCGACGGCGGCGCTGATCGTCCCCGAGCGCCCGAGGACGTACTCGCCCAGGTTCGCGCCCTCGTTACAGCCCGCGACGACGATGTCGGGGAACGGGCCGAGTTCGGCCAGTCCGGCGACGACGCAGTCCGAGGGAGTGCCATAGAGGGCGTACCCCAGTTCGCGCTCCTCGACGTCGACCTCGTGGGACATCGAGCGGCCACAGGAGCTCTGATCGGTCGCGGGGGCGACGACGGTCACGTTGCCCAGCTCCGAGAGGGCGTCGTACAGCGCCCGGAGGCCGGTGCTGTCGATCCCGTCGTCGTTGGTCAACAGGATCTCGAGGGGGTCGCTCATATCCGTCGGGTCGGAGGCCGGAGCGAAAAGCCCACCGCTTCGGTGGGTCGTATGGCGGGGTCGGCTCGCTGTCGGTCGCTCGAGCGCGGCGGTGGCGCGCGCTGTTGATCGGCTGAGCGATTGCGAGGCCGATCGACGATATCGTGCGAGGGATGAGCGACCGGAGGGAGCGAATCGGCTGGGGAGGGTGTGGTGATTCCCTGTTGCCACGGTACAGAACGCTCGTTTTCACTCGATTCAGGCACGGTACAGCCGTTCAATAGCCTCACGTACGAACCGAACGTCTTCGTTTCTGACTTTCGTTCGAATAACGAAACCGTACCACTAGCGACCGGTCAGCCGATGCGGTCGACGATCGTCTCCTCGTCGACGACCAGATTGTACGCCTCCTCGTCGTCGTTCCAGAGCGCGAGGATCCGTTCGAACGAGCAGACCTCGCCGTAGTCGGCCTCGAGCAGCGGCCGGTTGAGCGAGGTCTCTGACGTGACGACGGCGTAGTGGTCGATCGCCTCGCTGCCGTCGCTGATCTTGAACAGCGGGTTGGAGCGGCCGCCGTGACCGTCGTCGCGGTCAGTGTCGCTCAGCGAGCGGCTGAGTTTCGCCGCGACGAGGTCGATCCGGTTGGTCACGTGCCGTTCCATCTCGGCCATCTTCGCCCAGTCGCCCGTCTCGAGCGCGAGGTCGATCCGCCGCTTGCCGTCGAGGCGCAACAGCGAGGAGGAGAACTGGACGTCGACGTTGACGAACTCGCCGGGGGCGTGCTCCTCGTCACTGTCGGGCGTCGCCTCGTCGAGTTTCCGCTGGAACGAGGGGACGGAGAGATCGGGTCTGACGTCGAAGGTCCAGCCCCGGTCCGTCGGGCGCTCGCCCGGCCAGAGGCGAACGGTCGGCCCGTAGACCGTCACCAGACCGCGCCGGTGGGCCTCGCGGCTGGTATCGCCGTCCGCCGCACCCTCGCCGTCCTCACCCGCCTCGCCGTCCTCGAGGCCCATCTTGTCGGCTGTCCACAGCCGTTCGTCCTCGAGTTCCCGTTCGACCGCCCGCAACTCGACGCTGGTGTTCTTGTCCGCCGGCGCCATCGCCAGCAGCGTTCCGTCCGGGGCGAGCGTCTCGAGGGCCGACCGCAGGACGGCCGTCGGGTCCTCGAGTTCGCTCAGGACGTTGCAGGCGAGGACGAGGTCGAAGCCGTCGTCGGGGGCGGTCGGATCGAACGCGTCGTCGCTGTCGCTGCCGTCGCTTCTGCCGCTGCCGCCGCTGCCGTCACTGCCGTCGCCACCCGCACCGATCGCGCCGGGATCGAACGCCTCGGCGGTCGTCCGGTGGATCGTCGGGTGAACGTTCGGGCCGGTCTCCGCGAGCAGTTCCTCGAGGACGTCGGCGGCCGCGCTGGGTTCGACGGCGTGGTAGTCGAGCAGGGCGTCCTCGGGGAGGTAGTCACAGAGGCCCAGCGCGGGGCCGCCGACGCCGGCGCCGATGTCGAGGACGCGAAGCGACCGCCCCAGCAGGCCCCGTTCGGCGAGGTCGTCCAGCGCGTACTGGACGGCCGCGTAGTAGCCCGGAAGGTGGTAGATCGCGTAGCCGGCGGCGACGTCGTCGTCGTACTCGACCGGCCGTCGCTCGAGGTAGCGGTGCTTGAACCGGCGGATCGTCGACCGGAGGAGCTCGCCCGTGGCGTCTTCGTGCCAGTCGGCGCCGTAGCGGTCGACCAGCAGGTCTTCCAGTCGCCGTTCGTACGCCGCGGGGAAGCGCTCGACGGGGCCGCGGTTCGGCGCCACGGGGTCGTCCTCGACGGGGACGAAGGTGCCGTCGTCGCGCTCGATCAACTCGAGTTCGGGCGCCAGTTCGCGGAGGTGCTGGCGAACGACCGCCGGGTGGGGGTTGCCCTCGACGTACTCGCAGATCTCGTCGGGGTCGATCGGGCGGACGTTCTGCAGGTACTTCGCGTTCGATCGCACGGACTCGCGCTGGTCGCTCATCGGGAGGTCCCTCCGTTCGCGTCGCCGTTCGTCTCGTATTTGGCGGTCTCGTCGTTCGTATCGCCGGTCCCGTCGTCGGTCTCGCCGTTCGTCCCGTCGATCTCGGCCGCCGCGTCCGCCTGCCACCGATCGGCCGCCTCTCGGTAGAGGGACTCGAGTTCGTCCCGGTCGGCCTCGGCGACCGTCGCGGCGGCGTCGGCGATCGCGTCGGCGCCGTCGAAGGCCTCCTGAATGTCGGCGTACACGCGGGGCGTCCCCTCGGTCATCTGCTCGGCCAGGGTCCCCAGCCCCTCGTAGATCGGCGTCTCGAAGCCGTCGGGCACCGGTTCCGCGGCCAGCGCGAAGGAGAGCACGGCGGCGTGGGTCGCCGCCTGAACCGTCTCCATGGCGTCGTCGTGTTCCGTCGCCGTGGTCTCGAGTACGTCGTTGCCCCGCGTCGCGAGCGCGTCGAGGAGCGTTTCGACCGTCGGTCCGGTCTCGTCGCGAACGACGGCGATCGACCCGGGCGCTCGCTCGGGCGCGAACAGCGGGTGGAGGCTCGCTCGCTCCCTGTCCGGCGCGTGGGTCCGCATCGCCTCGAGCGGCGGGCCCATCGCGCCGGAGACGTCGACGATCGCCCCCTCGGCCCGGTCGGCGTGGTCGGCGATCGCGTCGACGGCGTGGGTCATCGGGACGGCGATAGCGACGACGTCGTAGCTGTCCGTCCCCTCGAGCGTCGTCGTCTCGGCGCCGTTCCCGACCGCGTCGGCGGCGGCGGCCGCGGCGTCGGCGTCGACGTCGGCGAACGTCACCGAGGCGTCTACGGCACGGCCGAGCCACGTCCCCATCGCCCCCGCGCCGACGATCAGTACGTCCATCGGCCCCTGCTACCGTCCGGCGTCGCAAAAGCGGTTCGATCGATCGGCCGCCGTGACCGTCCGCTCGCTCGAGGGCGTTCTGTCAGCCGCTCAGTAGTTCGGCGACCGGTTCGTCGGTGACCGGATTTCCGTGGTACATGCTACCTACTCCCAAAGACTAAATCGCCGCTCTCCGTACTGGCCGTATGGGCGTGACAGAGCGGCCGACCTTTTCGTCCGACGCCAGCAGACGGATCTACGAGTACGTCGAACGCAACGGGACCGTCGCGCGGCACAAGGTCATGGACATGGTCTCGCTGCCGTCCGAGGAATTCGAGTCCCGCCTCGAGTCGCTGAAGGCCGACGGCTACCTCGAGGAGGACGGCGGCACGCTCCAGATCGCCGTCGAGTTCGGCGCGGTCGCGGAACACGAGACCGACGAGCGCTCGTTCGTCATCCGGCCGGGACGCCAGTCCGACTTCGACGGCCTCATCGAGACGATCAGGGACGTCACGTCTGAGGAGACCTACGTCGTCGCCGAGACCATCGCCGAGCAGCTCCTCTACGAGGACTCCGTCACCAGACACAACACGGTCAAATCGCGGATGTTCTTCGTCGCGACGATCGACGGCGACGTCGTCGGCTGGACCCACCTCGATCTCCCGCAGGTCGACCAGTTGCAGGGGACCGCCCAGCAGACCGTCGGCGTCCGCCAGGCCCACCGCGGCCACGGGATCGGGAGCAAGCTCCTCCAGCGGGGCCTCGAGTGGGCCGAAGCCAACGGCTACCGGAAGGTGTACAACAGCGTCCCCATCACCAACGACCGCGCCCTCGAGTTCCTCACCGAACACGGCTGGGACACCGAGGCGATCCGCCGGGACCACTACGAGATCGACGGCGAGTGGATCGACGAGGTGACGATGGCCCGCGAGCTGTAGCGGCGGGCGGCGCCGTTCGGGCCGGAATACTTGACGGCGGGGGCCGAACGCCCCGCCATGACACGCATCGGAATCGTCGGCGCCGGCGCGGCCGCCGCGGCCGCGGCGTTCGCGATCGCCGAGTCGGCCGCCGAGACGCACGTGACCGTCCTCGAGAAGTCCGGCGGTCTCTGCGGTCGCGCGGCCACTCGCCGGCACGGGGACGTGACCTACGACTACGGCGCGAATTACGTCACATCGGACGATCAGCGGGTCGTCGACCTGCTCACGGAGACGCTCGAGACCGACGGGCTGGTCGACGTCACCGACCCGGTCTGGACCTTCGACGCCGACGGCGCGGTCTCCGAGGGCCGGGACGCCGACGATCACAAGTGGACCTACGAGGGGGGCCTGACCCAGCTCGCCAAACGGCTCTTCGCGCGCACCGACGCGTCGATCCACCGGAACACGCGCGTCGAGACGATCCGCCGGGAGCCCGCCGCGGGAACGTGGCGACTCGAGGACGACGCGGGCGACCAGTGGGGCCCGTTCGACGCCCTCCTGTTGAACCCGCCGGCGCCGCAGACCGCCGAGCTGTTGCGGTCGGCCGAGTGGGACGTCGGCGCCGATACTGACACCGACCCCGATACTGACGCCGACACCGGCGTTCGCGATCGGCTCGCCGACGCGGCCGAGGCCGTCCCCTACCGGACGATCTGGACGGGCGTCTTTCACTACCCGTTCGCGCTCGAGCGACCGTACTACGCGCTCGTGAATACGGACAAGACCCACGAGCTCGGCTGGATCGCCCGTGAGGAGTGCAAGCCCGGTCACGTCCCCGACGGCGAGTCGCTGCTCGTCGTCCAGGCCAACCACGAGTGGTCCGTCGAACACTACGACGAGGACCCCGACGCGAACCTCGAGGACCTCGCCGAACTGACCGCCGAATTGCTAGACGACGAGCGCCTGCTCGAGCCCGACTGGACGGACCACCAGGGCTGGCGCTACGCGCTGCCCGAGGACGGGGTCGATCTCGAGTCGGTGCGAGAGGCCGAAGCCGAGGGGCTGTACTGTCTCGGCGACTGGGTCGCCGGCGAGGGACGACTGCACGCCGCGTTGCGCAACGGACTCGAGACCGGTGAGCGCGTCGTGAGGAGCAACTAGCTGCGCAGACGTTGTCGAGCAGATTACGTTCTCAAGCGGTCGTTTGATAGCTTGTCCCACACTGCTGCCATCGACCAGCCTGCGGTGGCGCGCGCTGGGACGTGGTGAGTTACGAACCACGTCCCGAAACCGTGCGAGGGATGAGCGATCGAACGGAGTGAGTGAGCGAATCGGCTGGGGAGGGTGTGGTAATCCCTGTTGCCAGCGCGAGCGAGATAGCCTCCTTTCGGCTACGATACCTGCACGAACGAAGCATCCTGCTATTCCTGGCGGCAAGGAATTGCCACACCCTCCCCAGCCGATTCGTTCGCTCGCGCTCACGGCTGCGCCGTTCGCGTACGCGGCGCGTAGCGCCGCGCTCTCGCTCACTCATCCCTCGCGCGCTTCGATATCCAGTTCGCCGTCGCTCACTGGATCTCAGCGCGCGCCACCGAAGGGAAAAGAATCCAAGCTGGAACCGACATCCCGAGCCGGTACCGACACCCCGGATCGAGAGGCCAGTTACTCTGCTTTGGGCTCGAGTCCGACCCGATAGTCGGTCAGGTTCTCGTACCCGTCCTCGGTGACGGCGATCAGGTCCTCGATCCGCACGCCGCCCACGTCGGGGTCGTAGAGGCCGGGCTCGATCGTGATCACGTGGCCGGGCTCGAGTTCGCCGCCGGAGGGGGAGACGGTGGGCTGTTCGTGGATGTCCAGCCCGACGCCGTGACCGGTGCTGTGGATGAAGCCGATCTCGGTGTCCGGATCGCTCCGAAGGGTATCGTAGCCGGCCGCCTCGATGACGTCGCAGGCCGCGTCGTGGACGGCCGCGCCGGTGGTGCCCGGTTCGACGGCCTCGAGGGCGGCCTCGTACGCCTCTCGCGTCACGTCGTACCGCCGTCGAGCTTCCTCGCCCGGCTCTCCGCGGGCGAACGTCCGTGTCATGTCCGCGAAGTAGCCCGTCTCCTTGTCCCGCGGGAAGATGTCGATCACGATGAGCGAGTCGGCCGCGAGCGGGCCGCTGCCGCGGTCGTGCGGGTCGGCCGCGTCGGCGCCGGCGGCGACGATAGTCTCGTCGAGCGCGCAGCCGTGGCGCAACAGCGTGATCTCGATCGCCTCCGTGACGCGCTCGCTGGTCAGGGGCTCGCCGTCCCGAACTAGAACCCCGTCCTCCACGTCCGCGGTCGCGATCAGTTCCTCGGCGCGGGCCATCGCGGCCTCGTTGGCCCGCTGGGCGGTCCGAATCTGCTCGCGTTCCCAGTCGGTCTTCGTCGCGCGGACGTCCTCGACGATCCCCTCGGGTTCGACCGTCACCGTGAGCCCCCGCTCGCGGAGGCCGTCCGCGGTCCCCGTCGGGAAGTTCTTCGGGACGGCGACCGACGAGACGCCGTGATCCTCGAGGAACGCCGCGAGGACTCGGCTCTTGGCCCCGTAGGCGCCGTGTTCCGCGACGAGGTCCTGATAGCCGTAGGTCGACAGCCGCGTCACGGTGTCGGCGCTCGAGTCCGCCGTCGCGCGGCCGTACTCGAGTCCGGAGACGAGCAGGTGGGTGCCGTCGCCGTCGACCAGCGTCTGGTAGGGGTCCGGCGCCGTGAAGCCGGAGACGTACCGCTGGTCGGCGTCCGAGGCGTCGTCGTCGATCAGGTAGCCGTCCAGGCCCGCGGTCTCGAGGTGCTCGCGCAACGGGGCGAGGTCGACGTCGAGTTCCATACCGGGTGTGGGACGGGCGAGCACATAATGTCGACGAGTCCAGTCCGGACTGGACTCGTCGGAGTCACACTCGCTTCGCTCGCGTGACTGCCGGCGAGTCCACCTTTTCACGTCGCTTCGCTCGTTCGGTCGCGGACTCGAGCGCGGAAACGGTCAACCCACACACTTACAAATTTTGATTACAGTCACTCGTGTATGAATCGTCGACGGTTTCTGGCAGTCGGTACCGGTGCCGGCGTCGCGCTCGCCGGCTGCGTGAGCTATCCGTCCGCCGACGACGGGCCCTCGAGCGAGTCGCTGCTCCGCGACGCGGTCGAGACGCGCCGCCACCTGAGCGACCTCACGGCTCGTCGAACGATGACCGTCGAAACGCCGTCGGAGACCGTCGAGCGAACGGAACGCGTCGTCCGCCAACCGCCGGCCAAACAGCGCCTCGAGGTCCTCGAGTCGACCGATCCGGACGCGCCCGTCGGCTCGGTCACCGTGACCAACCGGGAAACGACGTGGGAGTACAACCCGGAGACGGACGTGGTGGACGTCCAGTTTCACGGCACCAAGGTCGACGCCGATCGGACGCTGCGGGTCCTCGAGGCCCTGCTCGAGGACTACCGGCTCGGTTACGAGGGGACGACGACCGTCGACGGCCGCGAGGCCCACGTCATCGAGACGCGGCCGCCGCTCGACGAGACCGGGCGCCGGATCGATCTCGTCGTCGGGGACACGACCTACGCCGTCCCGCTGTCGACGGACGAACTCGAGGACCTCGAGGTTTCCCGGACGATCTGTATCGACGACGAGTACCGGTATCCGGTCAGGGAACGCAACGAGGTCCGTGACGGCGGCGAGGTCCGCTACCGGCTGACCGTCACCTACGAGGACCTCGCGATCGACGAGGGCGTCGAGTCGGAGACGTTCACCTATCAGCCGCCGGCCGACGCGCAGGTCGTCACCGACGGGACGGAACCCGAGGGGATCTTCGACTCGTTCGACGAGGCCGAGGCGGCCGTCCCCTACGAGCTGCCGGCGGCTGACGTCCCCGACGCCTACCTCCTCGATCGAATCACCGTCGTCGAGCGGGCCGAGAAGTACGGCGGGGTGACGACGACGCTGTGGTACAACGATCCGAACGTCGTCGCGCGCGAACTCTACGTCGTCGTCCGCGAACGGGCCCGGTTCGATCCGGACGTCCTCGAGGAGATCGAGATCGACGGGCGGACGGCCTACTACCGGGACGGCCGGATCCAGAGCGTCTTCTGGGACTGCGGCGACGTGAGCTACGAGGTCTCGAGTCTGGTCGACGGCGAGCCGCTCCGGGAGATTACGGCCTCGATCGGCTGTCGGTGACGGGCTCCGTCGCAGCCGAGCCCGATAGCTCTCGTTTTCGTCGGCGTCGCCGATCGCCGGAACTCCGAGGATCGGTATCGGTAAGGCGGGGCCACCCCACAGAGCGACCATGAACGTCACGATCACGCCCTCGAGCGTCGCCGGGTCGGCGCGGGCACCGCCCTCGAAGAGCTACACGCACCGAGCGATCCTCGCCGCGGGCTACGCCGACGAGGCGACGGTCCGCGACGCGCTCTGGAGCGCGGACACGCAGGCGACCGCACGCGCGGTGGAACTCTTCGGCGGCGACGTTACCCGCGCCGGGGACGCCACCCTCGAGATCGACGGCTTCGACGGCCGGCCCGACGTGCCGGCGGACGTCATCGACTGCGCGAACAGCGGGACGACGACGCGCCTCGTCACGGCCGCGGCGGCGCTGGCCGACGGGACGACCGTCCTCACGGGCGACGAATCGCTGCGCTCGCGGCCCCAGGGGCCGCTGCTCGAGGCGCTCTCCGATCTCGGCGCCGAGGCGTACAGCACGCGGGGCAACGGGCTGGCGCCGCTGGTCGTCACCGGACCGCTGTCGGGCGGCGCGGTCTCGATCCCGGGCGACGTCTCCTCGCAGTACATCACGGCCCTGCTGATGGCCGGCACCGTCACCGACGAGGGGATCGAGATCGAACTCGAGACCGAACTGAAGTCCGCGCCCTACGTCGATATCACGCTCGAGGTCCTCGAGGACTTCGGCGTCGACGCGCGTCACACCGACGACGGGTTCGCCGTCGAGGGCGGCCAGTCCTACGACCCGGCAGGAGGCGAGTACGCCGTCCCCGGCGACTTCTCGTCGATCTCCTACCCCCTCGCGGCGGGCGCCATCGCGGGAGACGCGGCAGAGGGCGTCCGCATCGAGGGCGCCAACCCGAGCGCGCAGGGAGACACCGCCATCGTCGAGATCGTCGAGCGGATGGGCGCCGACGTCGACTGGGACCGCGAGGCCGGCGTCATCGACGTCTCGAGCGCGCCGCTGTCGGGGATCGAGGTCGACGTCGAGGACACGCCGGACCTGCTGCCGACGATCGCGACGCTTGGCGCCGTCGCCGACGGCGACACGCACATTACGAACGCCGAGCACGTCCGCTACAAGGAGACCGACCGCGTGAGCGCGATGGCCGAGGAACTGGGCAAAATGGGCGTCGAAACCACCGAGGAGCGCGACTCGCTGACGGTCCACGGCGGCGACTCCCGACTCGAGGGCGCGACGGTTCAGGGACGGGCCGATCACCGGATCATCATGGCGCTCGCGCTCGCCGGACTGGTCGCCGAGGGCGAGACGACCATCGAGGGCGCCGACCACGTCGACGTCTCGTTCCCCGGTTTCTTCGACCTGCTCGAGGAGTTGGGCGTCGCGCTCGAGCGCGGCGAGCAGTAGCGCCGACGCTCTCACGGGAGCGGACGGAACGGGGGAAGCGATCTCGTCGGAGAACTGCTCGTCAGTGCGATCGTCTCCGGATCAGATCTCCACAGCCCCATCTCGGACGGGATCCGCTCTCGTGAGCGATCGTGACTTCTCGAGCCGTCTCGTCGTACTCGAACCCGAACTCGACGTCGAGAGCGTCCGTTCCGACCGCTCGGGAGCGACGCTTCCAGTCGTTCGGTAATTCCGTTCGTCGCTTTCCGGAGAGGATAGCTATTTACCTTCACGAAAAATCATTCTATACAATGGCAGATAATACACCAGTGATCGTTAGCGCTGTTAGAACGGCACAGGGAAAGGAAGACGGCGCGCTCGCGGACGTCCGCAGCGAGGACCTCTCGATTCCGCTGGTGAACGAGATGCTCGCGGAGACGGGACTCTCCGGCGAGGACGTCGACGACCTGATGTGGGGCTGTGCCCAGCAGCGCGAGGAACAGCGGACGAACATCGCCCGTCAGATCGCGCTCTTCTCGGACCTCGGCGAGGAGGTCCCCGCGACCACCATCGACCGACAGTGCGCGTCGTCGGCGCAGGCGATCATCAGCGCCGCGGACTCGATCGCCGCGGGTCGCCACGACGCGGTCGTCGCCGGCGGCGTCGAGAGCATGAGTCGCGTGAAGATGGGCGCCGCCGACAGCGGCCAGCTGTATCCCGAACTCGACGAGGAGTACGGGATGCGCAATCTGCAAATGGGAATGACCGCCGAGAAGGTCGCCGAGGAGTACGACATCTCCCGCGAGGAGCAAGACGAGTACGGCGCCCGCAGCCAGCAGCGCGCGGTCGAAGCGACCGAGGAG
Organism: Haloterrigena sp. KLK7; assembly: GCF_037914945.1. Taxonomy (NCBI): domain Archaea; kingdom Methanobacteriati; phylum Methanobacteriota; class Halobacteria; order Halobacteriales; family Natrialbaceae; genus Haloterrigena; species Haloterrigena salinisoli. The sequence goes on along the minus strand of NZ_CP149787.1, from coordinate 44,842 downwards.
GGCAAGTTCGACGACGAGATCGTCCCCATCGAGACGGGCGACGGCGTCCACGACGAGGACGAGGGCCTGCGACCCGGGACGACCACCGAGAAACTCGCGGAACTGCCGACCGTCTTCAAGGACGACGGCACCGTCACGCCCGGCAACGCCTCCCAGATCGCCGACGGCGCGGCGGGCGTCCTCGTCACGAGCCGCGAACTCGCCGAGGACCGCGACCTCGAGATCCTCGCGGCAGTCGGCACCAGCTACGTCGCCGGCGTCGATCCGACGATCATGGGCGTCGGTCCGGTTCCGGCGACGGAGGGGCTACTCGAGCGCGCCGGCCGGGAGATCGACGACTACGGGCTGGTCGAGATCAACGAGGCCTTCGCGAGCCAGACGCTGTACTCCCAGCGCGAACTCGGAATCCCGGACGACCGACTCAACGTCAACGGCGGCGCCATCGCGATCGGCCACCCGCTCGGTTGTTCCGGCGCGCGGCTGCCGGTGACGCTCGTCCACGAGATGAACCGCCGCGGTGTCGACCGGGGCATCGCGACGGAGTGTGTCGGCTTCGGACAGGGAGCGGCGATCGAGTTCGAACTGCCCTGAGACGGTTCCGCTAGCCTTTTTGGTCCAGATTTTGCGAGCGAGACCGTGAGCGAAGCGAACGCGTCGAGCGAGACAAACGGTGGTCGCGGCAGGGAGCGGCGAGCGATCGCGGCGAACGGCTCGGTTAACAGTGGTCAGACTCGGACTCCGTCGTCATCTCGAACTCGTCGTCCTCGAGGACGAACAGCTCGGTCGCCGGGCAGGGATCGTCGAACGATTCGGCCTCGAGGGTCGTCGATTCGATCTCGTCGCCGTCGACGGTCACGGTCACGGCGTACTCGGCCCGATCGTGAAGAACGATGACTACGTGGGCGTCGGAAGCCAGATCGTAGTTCCCCTCGAAGGTGGCCGTCTCGGCCTCGAGGTCGAGCCCGATCGACCGCTGGTCGTCGGTTCGGTTCCACAGACGGATGCGGTGGGGCGAGTCGTCCGACGAGGCGCCGATCGTCGCGCGAGCGATCGGGTCGTCGGGATCCGACGGGACCTCCGGGGCCGTCGACTCCTGGAAAACCGTCGCCTCGATCGAGGCGCAGCCCGCGATCGCGGCGCTCGAGGCGGCGACGCCGGCGAGCAGCGAACGGCGGTTCATAGTGTGACACCACTTACACCACTCGGATCAAAGACGCTTTGGGTGGGCTGAGGCAGTCGAATTCAGGATTTCGGGAGAGTCTGCACGTCGGTCATTTCGCGGCCGACGCTCGAACGGGAGTTCGCCTCGAGCGCCGCGTTCGGTCGAGTCGCTCGGAATCGGTTCGGTGGCCACCGTCCGCCGGAGATCCTGCACCGCTAAGTGGCCCCGTCTCCGAGGAACCCGTAATGAACGGCAACCGCTTCGGTCGCCTCTTTCAGGTGACCACGTTCGGCGAGAGCCACGGGGAGGCGATGGGCTGTACCATCTCGGGCTGTCCCGCCGGCCTCGAGCTCTCGGAGGAGGACATTCAGGAGGACCTCGATCGGCGAAAGCCGGGTCAGTCGATGATCACGACCAGCCGCGGCGAGCCCGACGACGTCTCGATCAAGTCGGGGATCCAGGACGGCTACACGACCGGGACGCCGATCGGGCTGGTCATTCAGAACAAGGACGCCCGCTCGGGCAAGTACGAGCCCTTCATCACCGCGCCGCGGCCGAGCCACGGCGACTTCACCTACTCGGCGAAGTTCGGCACCCGCAACTGGGGCGGTGGCGGCCGCTCGTCGGCCCGCGAGACCGTCAACTGGGTCGCCGCGGGCGCCGTCGCGAAGAAGCTCCTCGCACGAGAGGGGATCGAACTCAAGGCCCACGTCAACCAGATCGGCGACGTCGAGGCGCCCGAGGTGAGCTTCGAGGAGATCAAAGAACACTCCGAGGAGAACGACGTCCGGTGTGCCCACCCCGAGACCGCCGCGGAGATGCAGGAACTGATCGAGGAGTACCAGGAGGAGGGCGACTCCATCGGCGGTAGCATCTACTTCGAGGCCCAGGGCGTCCCCGTCGGCCTCGGCGCACCTCGGTTCGACTCGCTGTCCGCGCGACTCGGACAGGCCATGATGGCGGTGCCGGCGACGACGGCCTTCGAGTTCGGCCTCGGCCGCGAGGCTCGAGAGTGGACGGGCAAGGAACGTAACGACGACTGGGAGTTCGACGAGGAGGGGAACCCGACGCCGGTCGAGAACGACCACGGCGGTATTCAGGGCGGGATCAGCTCCGGCGAGCCGATCTACGGCGAGGTCACGCTGCACGCGCCGACCTCGATCCCCAAGTCCCAGCAGACCGCCGACTGGGAGACGGGCGAGCTCAAGGAGGAGAAGGTCATCGGCCGCCACGACCCCGTCCTCCCGCCGCGAGGCGTTCCCGTCGTTGAGGCGATGCTCGCGCTGACGCTCGTCGACTTCATGCTGCTGTCGGGTCGGATCAACCCCGACCGCGTCGACGGTCAGCCCGGCGAGTACGACACGGACTACCACCCGAGTAACCCGCAGAACGAGTAGTCCGCGACCGGTTTTTCGACGTCGGACTCGAGCGCTCGAGTCCGACCGCCCGTCGAGTTTCGACTGTCGTCGACGGTCGCCCCTCGCTGTCTGCCCGGCCGGCGAGCGCCTGATTGCCGTTGACTACGGGTAATTTCTCTCACCACAGCGAGCCGAATGGCCCTTTCATCGAGTCGTCTCCAGTATATAATCATTCTCTGCTGGGCAATAATCGCGAACTGTCCGGTCGCCTACGCTGAACATTTCGTCACAAATAGCAACTATCGCTCGACTCTCCTCCAAATATAATGGTCTTTGATGGTATATACTGTGTGGTTGTACATTCTTCACGATAGATCTATGGCAATGTATAGCAAAGGCTTTAGGTCACGTAGAGCAAAATCACGGCACGGTCGGCCCACCGGCCACTGATTTAGCTATGAGCGACGAACTCATCTGGCGAATCGCGGGCGGTTCCGGCGACGGGATCGACTCGACGAGCCAGAACTTTGCCAAGGCGCTAATGCGCTCGGGGCTCGACGTATTCACCCATCGACACTATCCGTCGCGAATCCGCGGCGGCCACACGTACGTCGAAATCCGAGCCGCAGATCGGGAGGTACAGTCACGGGGAGACGGCTACAACTGCCTGCTGTCGCTGGGCGACTCGTTCGCTCGGAACCCCCAGGAGGAGGCCTACTACGGCAACGAGGAGATCAAGCCCCTCTCGGAGAACTTAGACGAACTCCGCGAAGGCGGAGTCATCGTCTACGACGAGGGACTGATCAGCGAGGAGGACGTCGAGGCCGTCAACCTCCACGAGCGCGCGGAGGAGAACGACTGGCACGTCTTCCCGGTTGATCTGCGCGGACTCGCCAAGGAGCACGGCCGCGAGGTCATGCGCAACACCGCCGGCGTGGGTGTGACGGCGGCGCTGCTCGACATGGAACTCGAGCACATCGAGGACCTGATGTCCGACGCCATGGGCGGGGACATCCTCGAGTCGAACCTCGAGATCCTCCACGAGGCCTACGAGATGACCCAGGAGGAGTACGACTTCGAACACGACCTGCGCGTGCCCGAGGGCTCCCACGAGACCGAGCAGGCGCTGCTGTCGGGGTCGAACGCGATCGCCTACGGCGCGATCGACGCGGGCTGTCGGTTCATCGCCGGCTACCCGATGACGCCGTGGACGGACGTGTTCACCATCCTCAGCCAGAACTTCCCCGACATGGGCGGGGTCTCCGAACAGGTCGAGGACGAGATCGCCGCGGCGGCCCTCGCGGTCGGTGCGAGCCACGCCGGCGTCAAGGCCATGTCCGGGTCCTCCGGCGGCGGCTTCGCGCTGATGAGCGAACCGCTGGGGCTCGCGGAGATGACCGAGACGCCGCTCGTCCTCGTCGAGTCGATGCGTGCGGGTCCCTCGACCGGGATGCCGACGAAGCCCGAACAGGCCGACTTAGAGCACGTCCTCTACACGAGCCAGGGCGACTCCCAGCGCGTCGTCTTCGCGCCCGGGAACATCGAAGAGGCCTACGAACAGACGCGACTGGCCTTCGAGATCGCCTGGGACTACCAGATCCCCGCGATCGTCATCTACGACCAGAAGCTCTCCGGCGAGAACACCAACGTCGACGTCGAGTTCTTCGACCGCGAACCGCAGCCGGATCTCGGCTCGACGCTGACCGAGGAGGAACTCCGGGAGGCCGCACACGACAACTCCGGGAAGTTCAAGCGGTTCAACCACGAGGACGCCGAAAACGGCGTCGCACCCCGCTCGATCCCCGGCCAGAAGGGCGGACGCTACCTCGCGACCGGGAACGAGCACAGCCCCGTCGGGCACATCAGCGAGGATCCCGACAACCGCGTCGCGCAGATGGAGCGCCGACTCGAGAAGCTCGAGTCGATCCGCGCGGAGCTCGACGAGGAACGGGACTCGACCCAGACCTACTTCGGTCCGGAAGACGCCGAGTACGGCATCATCACCTGGGGCTCCTCCCAGGGTGCCGTCGCGGAGGCTATCGAGCGCCTGAACGCGCAAGGACACTCGGTAAAGGGGATCAGCGTCTCCGACATGATGCCCTTCGCCGAGAAGGAAGTGACGGAGTTCCTCGAGAGCGTCGACGAGGCGATGGTCGTCGAGATGAACGCCACCGCGCAGTTCCGCGGCCTGATCCAGAAGGAGCTGGGCCGCTTCGGCGACAAGATGACCAGCCTGCTGAAGTTCAACGGCAACCCCTTCGAACCCGCCGAGATCGTCGAAGGCTACGAGGTCAACCTCGCCGACGAGGACCGTCAGCCAACCGCACAGGTACGAATCGAACCCGCTGCAGGTGACTAACCAATGAGTGCATTCAACGCGATCGGTGAGGAACGCGAGATCGACCGGGACGAGTACACGCCCGGTGTCGAACCGCAGCCGACCTGGTGTCCGGGCTGTGGGGACTTCGGCGTCCTGAAGTCGCTGAAGCAGGCGCTTCCCGAAGTCGGGAAGACCCCCGAAGAGGTGCTGACCGTCACCGGGATCGGCTGTTCCGGCAAGCTGAACAGCTACCTGGACACGTACGGCTTCCACACGATCCACGGCCGCTCGCTGCCCGTCGCTCGGGCCGCGAAGCTCGCCAACCCCGAACTCGAGGTCATCGCCGCCGGCGGTGACGGCGACGGCTACGGGATCGGCGGCAACCACTTCATCCACACGGCCCGGGAGAACCACGACATCACGTACATCGTGTTCAACAACGAGATCTTCGGGCTGACGAAGGGGCAGACCTCGCCCACGAGTCCGAAGGGCCACAAGTCCAAGACTCAGCCGTCGGGCAGCGCGAAGACGCCGCTGCGACCGCTGTCGACGTCGCTGAACGCCGGCGCGAGCTACATCGCTCGCACCGCCGCGGTCAACCCGAACCAGGCCAAGGAGATCATCAAGGAGGCCATCGAACACGACGGCTTCGCCCACGTCGACTTCCTGACCCAGTGTCCCACCTGGAACAAGGACGCGCGACAGTACGTCCCGTACATCGACGTCCAGGAGTCCGACGACTACGACTTCGACGTCCACGACCGTGCGGAAGCCGCCGAGATGATGCGCGAGACCGAGGACGTCCTCAACGAGGGGACCGTCCTGACGGGACGGTACTACGTCGAGGACGACCGTCCCTCCTACTCCCAGGAGAAACACGCCGTCGGCGAGATGCCCGACCAGCCGCTGGCCGAGCGCTACTTCGACGACGACGCCGAGTGGGAGCGCAGCTACGACCTGCTCGACCGCCACAAGTAATCGCTCGCCGCCGCGGTTCGGCGCACCGAGCGCTCCATTTTCGCCGCGATTCGAAGTCGGCCTCGTTAATCGCAGTCTTCGTCGACCGATTCCGCGACCGAGAGGACCGTCTCCCGATCGACCGATGCGGTCGCGACGACGTAGTACGTCCGCTCGCCGCAGGGCCACTCGACGGTCGTGCCGAGGTCGCTCTCGACGATCGTTCCGGAGACGCCGTCGACGGTGACCGCCTCGCCGTCGAGTTCGAACGGTCGGGACCCGGTGCAGACACCGACCCGGATCGACTCGCCGACGGACTCGTCGCCGGCGTACCTGACCGAGACCGCCCGCAGATCGTCCGCGTACGGGTAGTCGGCGACGGCGGCCGCGGCGCGCTCGAACCGTTCGGGGACGCGCGTCGGGGGCACCATTTCGACGCCCGCCGCGGCTTCGGCGTCCGCGAGCGAGTCGTACCGGTCGAGGTACGGAAAGACGTGTTCCTCGACGAGGGCGTCCGCCGGCGGCTCGTACGCGAACAGTTCGTCGTCGACCGGCTCGCCGAGCGAGAGCGTCGTGCAGACCGCCTCGAGGTCGACGTCGCTGGTCTCGATGACCTGCTTGACCGGGAACAGCGTCTCCCGGTCGAACCAGACGTCGATCCGATCGACGCGCTTCTGGAACGCCGTCTCCTCGCGGTCCTTTGTCTCGAGCGGGAGCACGTACTCCGTGTTGCCGACGAGGACGCCGATCGATCGCTCGACGGTCTCGTCCGGCGGGGAGTCGAATCGGACGTGGTAGACCTCCCGACCGTCGAGGGTCGTCGCCGCGCGGAGCCGCGCCTCGAGTTGGTCGAAGTACGTCGTCGTCTCGCCGTAGATGTACTCGATGTGGCTCTCGCCGGTCCGCTGCGAGTCCAGCACCGCCACTCGGTTTCGCTCGAGGTCGTGGAACCAGCCCCGGTCGCCGTCGTCGACGTTCCGAAACGTCGCGTCGTCGCTGCTGCCCTCGACGTACGTCTCGCCGGTGAGCCGCGCTCTGATCTCGTTCGTCGCGACGCTCGTCGTCTCGTCCCGATCGAACGTCGTCTCGACCGTCGCGATCACGGTCTCCGGACGGTCGAGCTCGGCCAGCGTCGACTCGAGGTCCGCGGCCGTCGTCTCGACGCTGCCGCCGACGTTCAGACAGCCCGCCACCGCCGTCGTCACTGCTCCGCAGCCGAGCGCGACGAACCCGCGGCGTGTCGGTTCCATACGACTTCACCGTGATTCGTTCGACAAATAAATTGTTACACGCTGTCGAGGGGGCGGTGGCCGATCGGGACGGCGGCCGCGCTCCGATTCAGTCGCGGCCGCCCGCGCCGAAGCCGCGGGCGAACAGTTTCGAGAGGTAACTCAACGCGAGCAACGCGGCGATGAGTCCGCCGAGCAGGAGGGGATCGAAACCGTAGAGCAGTTCCCGGACGGCGTAGGCGACGACGAGCGCGCCCATGAGCAGGGCCGTGCCGCCGGCCCACCGGGAGACGTACGCCGGATCGACCGACTCGTCGTAGTCGGAATGGAGGTCGGCCCGACCGCGGACGGCGATGAGGGAGCCGAGCGCCAGGATCGCGACGCCACAGCACAACCAGACGATCCCGCTGACGTGATTGGGCTCGACCATCTCGGATAGCGAACCTGGGGTCACCGCGAGAATAAGTCCGGCGATCCGGCGGTCGAACACCTCACGTCGGTGTCGTTTACCCCGACGTATCGGTCGTTTTCGTATACAAAAGATATTTTTCCGCCGGAGCAAAAGAGAGTAGCATGAGTACACAGGCTACGGAAGATCGCATCCTCGAGGTGCTCGAGGAGGACGCTCAGGCGTCTTACGCCGAGATCGCCGAGCGGGCGAACGTCTCGAAACCGACCGTTCGCAAGTACATCAACCAGCTCGAGGAGGACGGCGTCATCGTCGGCTACTCGGCCGACATCGACCCGAAGAAACTCTCGAGCAAGACGATCGCGATGGTGGGGATCGACGTCTCGAGCGAGCGCTACGTCGAGGCGACGAAGGCGCTGAAGGACTTGGACGAGATCGAGGCGCTGTACAGCTCCAGCGGCGACCACATGCTGATGGCCGAGGTCCGCGCGGCGGACGGCGACGCGCTGGGCGAGATCATCTCCGATCAACTGCTCGAGATCGACGGCGTCACTGCGGCACATCCCTCTTTCCTCCAGGAACGACTAAAGTAGTCGGCTCGGTGGCCGACGCCTCGCCCGTCGTTTGGCCGTCCAGTTTTCCCGCCGGCCGGCGTAGCGACGCGCGATGGCGACCTACGACCGCCGGACGACGATCGACGCGCCGCTCGCGGACGTCTGGGCGTTTCACTCGCGAGTCGAGGGCCTCGAGGGGGTGACGCCCGACTGGATGGGGCTGCGCGTCGAGTCGGTGATCGGGCCCGACGGGACTACCGATCCGGAGCGACTCGAGGCCGGAACCGAGCTCTCGCTGTCGATACGGCCGTTCGGCGTCGGGCCGCGCCAGCGCTGGACGTCGCTGATCACGGACCGCGAACGCGGCGACGGCAGCGCGTACTTCCGCGACGAGATGGTCCGCGGGCCGTTCGATCGCTGGGAGCACACTCACGCCTTCTTCGCCGACGGCGAGCGGACGGTGCTCCGGGATCACGTCGCGTACGAACTCCCGGGCAGCGGCGTCGCCGGCGTGGGACTGCTCACCGACGCCGCGACGCCGTTCTCGAGGGTCGGCTTCGAAGCGATGTTCCGCACGCGGCATCGACTGACGAAGGAACGCCTCGAGTGAGACGATCACTGGACGTCGCAGCCGACGGTCGACCGACGACTCCGTCGACGCGGTTCGGCGGTCGAACCACGCTCGTTTTGGCCGTCGCCGTGGTAGCTACTGTATGACCGGACCGAACGCGGGGACTCTCGAGCGGCGACGGCTACTCGGACTGCTCGGGGCGAGCGCGCTCGCGGGGGGCGCTGGCTGTCTTGGCGGTGGCGAAGACGACTCCGCCAACGAGGATACGGACGAGAAACGGACGTTCGATCCGACCATCGACCATCCGGGCGGCGAACCCGTCGCGTTCACCGACGACCAGAACTGCCCGGTCTGCAATATGACGCCGGCCGACTACTCCAACTGGCACAGTCAGGTCGCCCACGAGAACGGAGAGGGGGCCGCCTTCGACACCTCGGGCTGCATGTTCGCCTATCTCGTCGCGAACACGGTCGAGTCGCCCGTCACCGGCGCCTGGACCGTCGACTACGAGACGGGCGACCTCGTCGACGCCACCGAGGCGTACTTCGTGCTCATTACCGACGAGCACGCGGTCGACGATAAGATGGGGATCAATCCGCGGACGTTCGCCGACCGGGACGACGCCGTCGCCTTCCTCGAGGAGTACGACGCCGAAGCGTTGACCGAGGACGATATCATCGAGTTCGACGAGATCGACCGCGAGACGGCCGAGATCTACCGCGGCAATCGCATGTGACCACTACGTGTTCTATCGCAGCGATCGCATCTGACCACCGGAATCAGTCGCGACGATCGCGTTCTATCGCAGCGATCGCACGTGACCGCAGGTCGGCCCCGACGGCGTCGTTACCCTCGCCGTTGAATCAGGATCACGCCGACGACGACCAGCGCCCCGCCCAGCACCGTCGTCGTCGATACCGGTTCCTCGAGCACCGCCGCACCGAGGACGACGGCGACCGCGGGTTCGGCCGTACTGATGATACTCGCCCTGCTCGCCCCGATTTTGGACAGGCCCGCATAGAGCAGGCAGATCGGAATCGCCGTCGAAAGCAGCGCGAGCGCGACTAACATGCCCCACGCCGTCGCGTCAGTTGCCGCCGGCACCCCGAACGTCCCCCCTACCACGCCGATCCCGAGAAACAGGAGCCCGGACGCCGGCAATACGTGCGCCGTCAGCACCTGCGGCTCGACCGACTCGAGGACGCGCTCGCTGCCCAGCATGTATCCGGCGTAGCAGATCGCCGAGCCGAGCATGATGAGCACGCCCCGCGGATCGGCGCCGGCCGGATCCGCGCCGACGATCAGGGCGACGCCGCCGAGCGAGAGACAGAGCGCGGCGACGAGCGTCCGGTTGATTCGCTCCGGATTCGTCGCGATCGTGACGACGACGACGATCGCCGGAAACGTGAAGAGCACGATCGCGACCAGCCCCGCCGTCAGATACTCGAGTCCCCAGAAGTAGAACCCGCTCATGCCGCCGTAGCCGCCGATCCCGAGGACGGCCGCCCAGCCGAGCGGCCGGCCGCCGAGGAGGCGCCGCCGGCCCTGCAAGACTAACAGGCCCCAGAGGGCCAGCGTCGCGATAGCGAACCGAAACACGAGGATGGTCGAAATCGAGAGGCCGACGTCGCCCGCGAGCGTCCCGAAGATACCGACGGTTCCGAACCCCACGGCCGACGCGAGTACCAGACCGATACCGACCGTCCGCTCGTCCATATTCCCACGACGCCACCTCGACCGTATAGCCCCGGCGATTCGTCCGTCGGTTTCGCCGGACCGCGGCGTGTCTCGTCGGGTGCGACCACCAGCCGGCCCGTTTCGGAACGGGTTCGGAACCGCCGGCCGACGCCGCCATCGTTTTCGCGGCGATTCATCTCCGCCACGGGAAGAGAACGGTGCGAGTCCGCTGATCGAGCGGAGCGCCCCCCGGCGGTCGTCACTCCGACAGCGTCATGAGGTGCTCCCGACCGTCCTCGGTGATCGTATAGACGCCGCCCGAGACCTGTCGCACGTGGCCGTCCGACTGGAGGTCGTAGCACACCTGGGTCACCGTCACCGGATGCTCGTCGAGCGTCGCCGCCAGGGTCCCCACTTCGACCGCGCCGCGCTCGTCGAGCACCCGTAAGAGCCCTCGACTCGAGCAGTTGGTCATTGTATAAACACGTATAACGGCCATATATGAAATAGTAGTTTCGATACCGTGTCCGGCTAATAGAAGGTCCGATTCAGTGATCGATCACCGATCCGATGGTTCGATCGATTCCGGGAGCCGCGATAGTGGGCTTCGAACAATTAGGCAGCGACCCCGCCGGCCGAGTTCTTCGGCGACGCGAACCACGCGATCGCTCAGTTTCGCGTCGCGCTCCGCGAGTTCGCCCCGCCGATAGCAGGCGTCGTCCTCGAGACCGACGCGGACGTGGCCGCCGGAGAGCGGCCCCATCGCCGCGAACGGCTCGACCAACGGCGGCGCGCCGCCGTCGCTACTCCGTCAGCTTCGGATACGACTGCGTTCCGCCGCGGGAGTTGCGGGCGACGAGGGTCGCCACCGCCGCGGTGCCGCCGGCGACCGGTCGCCGCCGCTCCGCGTAGGAGAGGATCGTCAGGTCGAGACACGCCCGCAGGAGGTCGTTCGACCGGTACCGGAAGCGCTCGCTCGAGGGACCGACCTCGACCGGATCGGCGGAGCGGAGGTGGTGCTCGTAGACGAGGACGCCGCCGGGCGCCAGCGCCTCCTTGAGGTCGGGCAGGTGCTCGAGCGCGGCGAAGAAGCTCACGGCGATCACGTCGTACTCGTCGGTCGAGAGGTCGACGTCGGCCAGATCGGCGCGCTGCCAGTTCACCTCGAGGTCGCGCTCGTCGGCCCGTTGCCGCGCCCGCTCGATCGCCTCGTCGGAGACGTCGATCGCGTCGACGTCGTAGCCCTGGGCCGCGAGAAAGAGCGCGTTGCGCCCGGTGCCCGTCGCGACGTCGAGGGCCCGCCCCTCGGGTAACGTAGCGATCCGGCGCTCGAGTTCGGGAATCGGGTCGTCGGGGAGTTCGAACTCGACGTCGCTGTACCGCTCGTTCCACCGCTCGCGCTCGTCGGACATGGCCGTACCGACGGGCGTGCGATATTTGGCGGTGGTGGTCTCGAGAGCGTCGCCGGCAGTGAACTCTTGCCGCATCGTCCCCTAACGCGAGCTATGCTGGTCCCCGTTGCGCGGGGGGTGAGCCGATGAACCGACGCGAACTCCTCGCCGGGGTCGGAAGCGCGGGCGCCCTCGCCGGCGCCGGGACTCTGCTCCGGTTCGGTCCGCCGTCGTTCGGCACTGACGGTCCGGAGACGAGCGGCGACGGCGACTCGCTCGCGGTGGAAACGATCGCCGCCAGCGGGAGCGAGGACGGGACGGTCCGCCTCCCGAACGGCTCGGTCACGCTCGTCACGTTTTTCGTCACCGGCTGTGGCAACTGTCAGGCGCAGATTCCCGAGCTCGCCGCCGCTCGCGATCGACTCCGCGAGCGACGCGGCGACGCCGTTCGATTCCTCTCGGCCACGTACCAGCGCTCCGAGACGCTGTCGCCGGCCGCGCTCCGCGACTGGTGGGCGAGCCACGGCGGCGACTGGTCCGTCGGTTACGATTCGGGGCTGGCCGGCGCCTACGGCGTCGTCGGCTATCCGACCACGATCGTCGTCGATCCGAACGGTGAGAAACGGTGGCACGAGACCGACGTCCTCGAGCGCGAGACGATCGTTCGGGTCGTCGAGGACGCACTCGAGGCCGTAGCTCGAGACGCCGGTACCGGAGACGGAAACGCGACCGGCGAAGCACTGAACGCGACCGACGAACGATCCGAAATCGACTGAACGCGGCGGTCGCCGGAACGCTGGCTGATTCTACAGACAGAGCGGGCCGAGGCGGTTCACGGATCGGTGCTCCCGAACCGGGTGATTTCGTTAGGTCCTGGCATGCTCTGGATTGCGACGCCCGACGGCGTCGCGAGACTGATACTGACATATGCGAACACACTCATTAATTCTACTCCCGGGAGCCGATTCGACTGTCGAGCGATCGCGCTGTCGATCCGTCGAGTGGGCCCCATCAGGTGCAGGCAGACCGCACTCGTCGTCCGACGCAATACTAGCCGGTAACGTCTGAGTACGAGATGATTGCTCGACGTCTGATGACCCCCAGAGTTCGACGTACCGGCGTGCCGACGGCGACCGGTTCCGACGACTCACGATGACTACTCAGGGAGACACGCGAACGGACGGGACGACGCGACGCGACCTGCTCGCCGCCCTCGGCGGCGCGAGCACGGCAGCACTGGCGGGCTGTTCGACGACGCTGGGATCGGAATCGGACTCGACGCTCCGCGTCGGGACGCTCCGGCCGCCGCTCTCGCTCGATCCCATCACCGCACACGGGATCGGCTCCGAGCAGGCGATCGATCGGATCTTCGAGGGACTCTACAGCTACGGGACGGGGACGGATATCGGTCCCGCGATCGCGACCGGAGCGCCGGAAATCGCCGACAACGACCGGGAGGTCGTCGTCGAACTCGACGAGCGGGCGCGGTTTCAGAACGACCGGGCGGTGACCGCCGAAGACGTGGTCTACTCTTACACCGCGCCGCTCGAGGAGGACGCGCCGACGCAGTGGCTGGCGAGCCCGTTCGAATCGGTCGAGGCCGACGGCGAACACACCGTCCGGTTCACGCTGGCGGAGCCGTATCCGGGGCTCGAGCACGCGCTCACGCACCCGATCGTTCCCCGGCAGGAGCGCGAGGACGACAGGGAGGCGTTCGCCACGGACCCGATCGGGGCCGGTCCGTTCGAGGTGGCATCGTTCAGCGCGGAGAAGAAGACCACGCTGCGGCGCTGGGACGACTACTGGGGCGAGACCTCGCCCGCGGTCGATCGGCTCACAATGGTCTACGTCGAGTTCCCGGTGACCCAGCTGACCAGCCTCCGGACGAACCGAAACGATATGATCGAGCCGGTCTCGCCGTTGATCGTCGATCACGTCAGCGACGTCGCGAACGCGTCGGTGAAGCGCCAACAGGGGTATACGTCGTTCTACTTCGGATTCAACTGCAACGAGGGACCGACGACGGACCCCCAGGTTCGAGAGGCGATCAGCTACTGCATCGACCTCGAGAAAGCGGTTTCCGAGTTCGTCGAACCGATGGGACAGCGCCAGTACAGCCCGCTGCCGCCGCAGGTGGCCGAGGAGTGGAATATGCCGACCGACGAGTGGGCGGAACTCGCGAACGGGAAAAATCCCGAGCGGGCCCGCCAACTGTTCCGCGAGGCCGACGAGGCCAGCGGCCAACTGCGCATCTTGACCTCGACGGATCCGAAACACAAGGAGTTCGGCGAGGCGCTGGCCGGCGGCCTCCGGGACGCCAGTCACGGCGCGCTCACCGTCTCGGTGTCCGAAACGAAATTCCTCGAGCGGTACGTCTCCGGCTCCGAGCGCGACTACTCGGTGTTCGTCGGCGAGATCACGGGCACTCCCGACCCGGACTCGCACCTCTACCCGACGTTCCACGAGAATCTGACCGGCGTGACCAACGGGACCTTCTACCGCGAGGACGCCGTCATGGAACGGCTCGAGTCGGCGCGAACGACGACGGATCGCGAGCAGCGGCGCCGGCTCTACGAGGCGGCGATCACGCGGTTGCTCGAGGACCGCGTCTGCCTGCCGATCTGCTCGTTCGAGAACAGCTTCGCGGTGGACGCGGGCGTCGAGAACTTCCGCGTCCATCCGATCGCACGAGTCAATCCGCGGCTCGTGTGGGAAAACGAGGTCGCCACAGTGGGGTCGGGATCATGAGCGACGACGGAGACGACGGTGGCGGAGACGACGGGTTCGGCGTCGGAACGGCCGTCGCGCTGGGCGTCGGCGGTATCGTCGGCGGCGGGATCTACGCGGCGATCGGGATCGTCGTCGCCGCCGCCGGAGTCCTGACGTGGTTCGCCTACAGTCTCGCGACCGTCGTCGTCATCTGCTGTGCGTACTCGTACGTCAAGCTCAACGACGCGACCGACAGCGACGGCGGCTCGGTCACGTATATCGAGGAACTGACCGGCAGATCGACGACCGCGGGCGTCGTCGGCTGGACGCTCGTCGTCGGCTACATCGGAACGATGGCGATGTACGCTTACGCGTTCGGGATGTACGGCCAGATGCTGATCGGCTTCGAGTACGTCTGGGGACTGCCGATCCGACAGTTCCTCTCGGTCGGCGTGCTCGCGGTCTTCGTCGGATTGAACCTGCTCGGTGCGGGCTCGTCGGCGGCGGTCGAGCGCTATCTCGTGTTCGTCCAGGCGGGAATCATCGCCGCCTTCGGTCTCATCGGCCTCTGGTACGGCGCGGCGAACTTTCAGCTGCGGACCGGCTTCTCCCAACTCGGTCTCAATCCCGTAATCGCCGCCTCGGTCGGCTTCGTCTCCTTCGAGGGCTGGCAGCTGCTGTTCTACGATCAGGAGCAGTTCGACGATCCCGACGAGACCCTCGCGAAGGGGGTGTATATCTCGATCCCGATCGCGGCCGCCATCTACATCCTCGTCGGGTTCGTGATCACGACGCTCTTGCCCGAAGAGGTCGTCGCCGCCCAGCCCGAACCGGCGCTGCTCTACGGCGGTCTGCTGATCTCGAAGTGGCTCGCGCTGGCGGTCGGACTCGCCGGGCTCATCTCGACCGCCAGCGCGATCAACTCGACGCTGTTCAGCGAGGCCATCTTCGCCAAGAACCTGATCGGCGACGACATCCTCCCCCACGAGATGGGCGATCCGGACGCCGACGCCGCGCCGAAGCGGACCGTGATCGTCATCGGCGTCCTGACGGCCGCCTTCGCCGTCCTCGGGAGCCTCGAGGCCGTCGTGGAGTTCGCCTCGCTGGCCTTTATCGTCGTCTTCGGCACCATGTGCGCGCTCGCGCTGACGGTGCGCGATTCCGACGACGTCGACGTCAATCCGATCCCGCCGCTGCTCGGCGCGATCGGTTCGGCCGCCTTCTTCGTCATGCTGACCTGGTACCTCTACTCGCAGCTCCCGGCCGTCTTCTGGCTGGTCGTCGTCATCGCAGCGGCGGTCTTCGCGGTCGAGGCGCTGTACTTCAAACGCGAGACGCTCTCGGAGGGCGTTCAAACGGTCGAAAAGCGGATCTGATGCCGGTCGACGTTACGCCTTCGCCTGCCAGGTCCGGACCCGATCGGCGCTGACGCCGTCGACGTCCTCGGCGACCGCGTCCGGATCGGCCTCGGTCAGGTCGTCCAGACTCTCGATGCCCGCGTCGGCGAGTTTCTCGACGGTCTTGGCGCCGACGCCGTCCAGCGCCTCGAGGTCCGACCCGGTATCGCTCTCGCGGGCCTGGAACTCCTGGTAGTTACAGATCGGACAGCCCAGTTCCCAGGGATCGTCGCCGCTGTGGACGACGAGTTCCGGGAGATCGTGTTCGTCGCAGCGCTCGTCGGTGACCTCGATCTCGCCGCGCCGCGGGAGGGGCAGCGAGTACTCGCAGTCGGGGTAGCGCGTACAGCCGACGAGTCGGGAGCCGTTCTGGAGGGTTTTGATCGCTAACTCGCCGTCGTGTTCCTCACTGCAGTCAGGACATGCGCCCAGCACGGGCCCCTCGCCGGCGTCTTCGGCCTTACAGAGCGGACAACCGTGGACGAACGTCTGCCGGCCCGCGAGCATCTTGACCTCGTTTAAGCCGTGGTCTTCACACTCGCTCTCGAGGATCAGCGGCTTGCCCGTCGAGGGCAGCGGGAGGGTGTTCTCGCAGTCGGGATAGCCGTCGCAGCCGACGAAGTAGGAGCCGTGGCGGCTGCGCCGGACGAGCAGGTCCTCGCCGCACTCGGGGCAGGGGCCCAGCCGCTTGTCGTCCTTGAGCGACTTGCGGAGGTGGTCGCCGATCTCGTCCCGGGAGTCGGCGAGGTTAGCGAAGATCTCCTCTAACATCTCGCGGGACTCGTCGGTGACGTCGTCCAGCGTCGCCTCGCCGCTGGCGATGGCGTCCATGTCGGCCTCGAGCTGGGCCGTCATCTCCTCGCTGACGACGCGATCGGCGTAGTTCTCGGCCGCGTCGACGACGGCCATCGCGAGCTTCGTCGGCCGCGGCGGATCGCTCTCGATGTAGCCCCGGTCGTAGAGCTTCTCTAAGGTGTTGTGGCGGGTCGACTTCGTCCCGATCCCCATGTCCTCCATCGTCTCGATGAGCCGCGACTGGCCGTAGCGACGCGGCGGCTGGGTCTCCTTCTCCTCGAGTTCGACGTCGGTCAGCGCGAGCTCCTCGCCCTCGGCGACGTCGGGGACGTAGTTCTCGGACGTGCTGAAGTACGGGTAGACGTCGTGGTAGCCGGGCTCGACGAGGCGCTTGCCGTTGGACTTCATGCGGTAGTCGTCGACCTCGGTGACGACCTTGAGGTGCTCCCAGACGGCCGCGTCGGCGACGGTCGCGTAGAACCGCCGGACGACGAGTTCGTAGACCTCCCACTCGTCGTCGCTCACGTCGCCGCCGCGGCTCGGGATCTCGCCGGTCGGGTGAATGGGCGGGTGGTCGGTCGTCTCCTCGTCGCCCTCGGTGGGGACGATCTCGTCGGCCTCGAGCAGCGACTCGGCGGACTCGCCGAGCGTCGGATGGCTGACGAAGTCGTCGAGCAGTTCCTCGGGATCCAGATCGTCGGGGTAGACGGTGTTGTCGGTCCGCGGGTATGTGATGTAGCCGGCGGTGTAGAGGTCCTCGGCGATCGACATCGCCCGCTTGGCGGAGTAGCCGATGGCGCCGGCCGCGCGGATGAACTGGGTCGTGTTGAACGGCGTCGGCGGGGTGTCCGTCCGGGTCCGACGGTTGACGTCGACGACGGTCGCCGAATCGCGTTCGGCCAGCGTCTCGTAGACCTCGTCGGCGACGGCCTCCTCCCAGACGCGCTCGGCCTCGTTGTCGTCCTCGTCGCGGTAGAAGTACTGAGCTTCGAACGTGGTATCTTCCTTGGTCAAGTCGCCGAACAGCTCCCAGTACGTCTCGGGATCGAACGCCTGGATCTCGCGCTCGCGGTCGACGATCAGCTTCAGCGTCGGCGACTGCACTCGCCCGACCGAGATGAAGTCGTTGCCCAGTTGGCCCGCCGACAGGGAGAGGAAGCGGGTCAGCGCGGCGCCCCAGATCAGGTCGATGATCTGGCGGGCCTCGCCCGCGGCCGCCAGATCGAAGTCGAGGTCGTCCGGGTCGTCGAAGGCGCTCTGGACCTCGTTCTCCGTGATCGAGGAGAATCGAACGCGGCGAATGGGGACCTCCTCGTCGACGTCGCGGACGATATCGTAGGCCTCCTTGCCGATGAGTTCGCCCTCGCGGTCGTAGTCCGTCGCGATCGTCACGCGGGTGGCCTTGCGCGCGAGGATGCGCAGCGTCGCGACGATGTTCTCCTTCGTCGCCGTCTTCTCGACGTTCGCGTCGATGAGCTCGACGGGCTCGACGTCGCGCCAGTCCGAGTACTCGTCCGGGAAGTCGACGCCGACGACGTGGCCCGACAGCCCCACGCAGCGCTTGCCGCCCCACTCGTAGACGTTGACGCCGTTCTCGCGACTCGAGTCGTACGTGCCGCCGCTCAGAATGTCGGCGATCCGTCGCGCGGCGTTGTCCTTCTCCGTGATTATCAGTTCCACGACGGCTCACCTCCTCGAGCGATCGGTTCCGGTACGGACGGGCGAGTGTCCTGCATCGTCGCTCGCTACGACCGAGGATCTGATAACGCTTTCGCCGAAAACCGACCGACAGCGCGGGTGTGCGTGCGGTGTGCGCGTCGGGCGGTCGCACGTGCGCGAGGACCGTGCCGCGGCGACTCGGTCCGAGGTGGCCCCGGCGACTCGGTCCGCGGTCAGGACGACTGCGGTTCCTCGCCGCCCCGACCGAGCAGTCGCGAGACGCGCCCCGTCGGTCCCGTCGAGGCCCGCGTGGCCACGAGGATCGGGTTCCTGTTCGCCCGGTGCCGACCGAGATACTCGCGAGTGACCGAGAAGCCGAACTCGGTGAGCGTCGACTCGAGTTCGTCCGTGTTCCCGTGGGGCTCGACGTAGACGCGACGCGGGGCGCCGGTCGACAGCGTCGACTCGAGGCCCGCGAGCACCGCCGGGCCGGCGCCTTCGGCGTCGATTTTCAGCACGGTCGGTTCGGGCAGCGTCCCGTCGTCGACGAGGGTGTCGCCGCGGCGGACGGGGACCGTCACCGCGTCGACGACGGCCTCGGAGTCGCGACGCTCGGGCGTCAGCGTGTGCTCCTGCGATCCGGGTTCGTCGTCGTAGCGCACCGCCAGTTCGGTCGTCCCGTCGGCGTCCCCGAGCGCGAACGGGACGACGGTCGCGTCGACGTCGTTTCGGCGGAGGTTCCGTCTCAGCAGGTCCACGGTCGGCGGATACGGCTCGAACGAGACGACGGTGCCGTCGCCGTCCGCGAGCCGAGATCCGACGAGACAGCTGTAGGTACCGGCGTTGGCGCCGACGTCCCAGAAGACGTCGTCCGGGCGAACGCGCTCGAGGAGGTCCCGATAGATCGGCCGTTCGACCGTCTCCGCGACGCTCAGAACGCCGAGGGTCGACCGCGTCGGCACGGCGAACGTCGCCGACTCGCCGCCGATTCGGAGCGTCTTCTCGCCGCCGTTGAGCGTCCGGTAGCCCGCCCAGAGTCCCCACTCGAGGAGTTCGTTGATCCCCGTCGCGTGTGCCGCTCGCTTGACCGGCCCCCTGTAAACCGTCTGGAAAAGCCGTTCGATGGAGTCGATCGCCGCCATAACCGACTCACGCGGCCCTGATCCATAAGCGATAACCACGAATAGTACGCGTCGGTCGCGCGCAATGAGGGTCGTCAGTCGGTGACGGTTCAACGGGAAAACGGATGGGGTGGACGGGTCGACTCGCGTGTAATCGTCGCCTCGAGTATCCGTCGGTGGACCGAATCCGGGCTCGGACGCGCGACCGAGTTGGGGCCCGTCCGAGCCGATCACCGACGACGGCTACCGACGCGCGAGCGAGCGGTCACAGCGGGACGAACGGGAGCGTCGCCGGTGAGTCCGCGTCGTACGCGAGCGCCTCGGACTGATCGACGTCCGACGGCGTCAGGAGGTCGATGATCCGCGGGGCGTTCTCGGCCGCGCCTTCGCGTGCGCCGCCGAAGACGTAGCCTTCGGCCTCGACGCCGACGGCGCGGAACGTCCCGCGGTCCTCGGAGCCGACCACGGGGACGACCTCGACGTTCGCGATGTCTACACTGAGCGCGTCCTTCGGGACCGACAGGATGGCCGTGTCGCTCTCGAAGTCGACGATGGTATTCGGCGACCCGAAGTCGGTGCCGGCCGCGTCGACGACGCTCGAGCCGAAGCCGCTGGCGGCGACGCGGTAGTGCCAGGGCTCCTCGAACGCGGCGGTGACCTCGAGGTCGCCGAGCTCCGTCGTTCGGCCGCCGTCCAGGGACGGGTCCCGGAGATAGACCGCGAAGTAGTGGGGCGAGAACTCCCCGCCGAAGGTGTCGTAGAGCTCCTCGACTTCGAAGGCGAACCGATACGCGTCGTCGGCCTCGTAGACGGCGAACGAACGCAGGTCGAACGCCCCGTCCCGGAAGTCGTCGCTGGTCGGGTAGGTGTACTCGCCGGGGCCGTGGTCGTCGCCGGCCGGGTCGTCGAACTCGGCGACGAGGTCGCCGGGCGCGACGGTGACGGTCGCCGACTCGAGGACGCTCCCGTCGTCCGGATCGCGCAGGACGACGTCGTACGTGCCGATCGACGTAATCGCGTAGCCGAGTTCGACGGTCTCGTCGGTCGCTCCGGGCGAGAGACGGACGTTGTCGACGGTCTCGCGCTCGCCGTCGACCTCGATCGCGACGGTCGTCCCGCCGACGAAGTCGCCGTCGTTCGAGCCGGTGGCAGCGATGAACGGCTCGCCGAGATCCGCTTCCCCGTCGATGTCGTAACTCACGTCCTGTGTCGGCCGCTCGTAGGTGGGAAGCTTCTTGCGTTCCTTCCCGTTTGCGGGACGGAGTCGGATCGCCGTCCCCCCGCTGCGGGCCATCGACGCGAGGATCGTCGCGCTCGGGTCGACGACGGCTTCGTCGATCCTGACGGCCTCGGGATCGGACTCGTAGCCGCCGCCGAGGCCGTCCGAGTAGATCTCGGCGACGTACTTGGGCCCCTTCGGTCCGTTTCCGTTGCCCTTGCCGCCGGAGTTCCCCGGAGCGAGGAACTCGAGCGGCACGTCGACCGCGCGGCCGCCCTCGTCGGTCATCGCGCCGACGTACCACTCGTCGCCCGCCCTGCGGGCGGTGACGGTGTAGTCGCCGATCTCGGCGTCGACCACCCGCGTCTCGTCCCAGCCGGCCGCGGGCACGTTCTCGATGAACGCGAACTCGGGTTTCGCGTCGAAGTTCTCGTTTTCGGGCGTGTAGCCCTCGTAGTCGGCCGGGACCGGAGACGGCTCCTCGAGCTCGCTGACGCCGATCGTGTTGAGGTTGAAGCCGCCGACGTCGCCGGAGAACTCGTCGCCCGAATCGTCGTACTGCAGTTCGATCCCGATCTCGTTGTCGCCGTCCTCGAGGTCGACTTCCGTCGTGAAGACCTCCCACTGGTCCCAGTAGTCGGTGAAGTCGGGATTGATCGTCATCGTCTCGTCGTTGACGCGAAGCGTCGCCTGGGTTTCGCCCGCCTCGACGACTCGCTGCGCGTTGTCCTCGGGTGCCGCCGCGTATCGGAGGTGGAGCTCGTGCGTGCCCGCGTCGGCGTCTTCGACGGTGACGGAGACCGACGACCCCGACGGGACGCGGTTGGGATCGACGGCGACGTAGTTCGTCCCGAAGGCGTTTCGCCACTCGTCCAGCGTGACGAAGCCGTCGATGTCGCCCGAGGCGGCCTGGAGACACTCGCCGACCTCGAGTTCGGCGTTGACGTAGGCCTCGACGCGGTCGGCGACCATCTGCAGCCCGCTCAGGTAGTTCGGGTAGAGGGCGAGCTGTTTCGCGCGCGTCGTCTGAATCTGTCCACCTCGGTCGTCGTTGAAGGTGATATCGAAGATTCCGGGCTGGTAGCTGACCGGGCCGGCGAGGTTCCGCGTGAACGGGAGCGTGACGTGGTGGTCCGGATCGACGTCCGCGCTCAACTGCTCGAAGCCGTCGTACTCCTGGGCCTTCACGACCTCGCGGTTGGCCACGTTCGGGTAGGTCCGGATCTCGCCGGTCGGCTTGATCCCCTCGTGGATCTCGAGCAGCTGGCGGTTCGCCGCGGCGTTTTCGATCACCAACCGGTGGTGGTTGACCGCCAGCTGGTTGTGCTGGTTGTGCGTCGGCTCGGAGCCGTCGCCTTCGATCCCCAGCCCCTCGTCGGAGACGTAGCCGTTCTTGATCGAGTGGATCCCGACGTCCTCGTACTGAGCGAAGATGTCGTCGTCCAGGATCTGGTCCTCGTAATGCGGGAGGGCACCCGCGGTCTCGTTGTGGATCGTCATCTCCACGTCGGACTCGAGCGAGCGGCCGAAGTCGGTCACTTCGCGCACGTCGAAGTCGGGGTAGGAGTCGTCGACGCCGAACTGCAGGCCGGTGCCGTCGCCGGGATAGGTGTCCCATCCCTCGTTCCACCCCTCGACGAGGACGCTGTCGATGCCGTTCTCGGCCGCGAAGGCCATGTACCGTTTCATCCGCTCGGTGCGGGCGCCGTGAACGTATCCCGCCGCTTCCTCGGGGCTATCGAACGAGTCGTCCGGCCGGTACTCCCAGTTGGCGGAGCCGGCGATCATCGTCCACCAGATACCGACGTACTTGCGGGGCTCGATCCAGTCGGTGTCGGGTTCGCCGTCGACCGTCGGCATGGCCGACTCCGCCAGGTCGGAACTCAACAGCGGGATCAGCTGCGACTCGATCAGGTCGCCCGGCCGGCGTCCGATCTGGATCGTCCGCCAGGGCGTCGCGTTCGGGAGCTCCAGCGAGGCCTTCGTCCCGTCGGGCAGCGGGGTGAGTTCCGTGACGAGCTCCGTTCCGCCCGCGTCCGACCGCGGGGCGAGCGTCGCGGCCGCGTAGTCCTCGAGGTCCGCCTCGTGAACGCTCAGATAGACCTCCCCGTCGCCGGCCTCGACCGTCAGCGGCGTGTGCGCGCCGTTTCGCAGCGGTGTGCCCGTGGGCCGGGTCTCCCGCGTCCCGCCGGGGATCTCGCTCAATGCGGTCTCCTCGTACTCCTGTTCG
Source organism: Haloterrigena sp. KLK7 (assembly GCF_037914945.1). Taxonomy (NCBI): domain Archaea; kingdom Methanobacteriati; phylum Methanobacteriota; class Halobacteria; order Halobacteriales; family Natrialbaceae; genus Haloterrigena; species Haloterrigena salinisoli. The sequence goes on along the minus strand of NZ_CP149787.1, from coordinate 22,084 downwards.
AACCGCGGGTTGGTGACCTCGTTGCGGATCCACCAGGCGGTGTAGTCGTCGGCGAACGCGAACCCGGTGTTTTCGGACGTGAGGACGGCCCGTCCGCTGTTGCCCGCGAAGTCCTCGCCGAGGACGACCCGCAGGCCGACGCCGTCATCGAAGACGCGGACCTCGAGGTTCGCCGTCCGGCCCGGATCGCCGGTCTCCTCGAGCCCGACCACGAGCGCGTTGTACTCGGCGTCGACGCTGTCGTAGGCGCCCCAGACGGGCTCCCAGATCTCCGTCTCTGACACGCGTTCGCTTCCGGTGACCGCGAGGTCGGCGCCGGTCGGTCCGTCGGCCGCCGCCCCGAACGACGGCTGGTTCCGGAAGTCGAATCCGACGGGTGACGGCTCGAGGTAGGTCGTGTCGTCGACCGCCACCGCGTAGCGCGGGGTCCCGTCGGACACGTCGACGGTCACCTCGACGGCGCCGTCCGGCGAACTGACGCACTGGACGGCGCGGTCGTCGCCGTTCGTCACTCGCGCTGCCGCGTCCTCGGGGACGGTTCGCGTGTACGCTGCCGCGGCTAGCATCGCCGTTACACCGCCGAGGAACCGGCGTCGACTCGAATGCGAAAACGATTGTTGTAAATTTTCTTCGTGCATTCCAGATAGTGCCTGTCACACCCTCGCACATAAATATAAGGGATATTCACAACTAACGTACTCCCTCTTTCGATCCGCGAATCCGACTCTCTCGGACCGCGGGCGCTCGTTCCGACCTCGCGGAGCCGGCAATCCGTCAGTCGAGCCGAGCCCTTTTCTCCCGAACGGGCGAGGTACGGACGGGAACGAACACGTGGCAGAGACGGACTCGCAACCGGAGCGCAAGCGCGTCGACATGACGACGGGGGCGATCCCCCCGAAGCTCGCCCGCCTCGCGTGGCCGCTGGTCCTGGGGAACCTGCTCCAGACCGTCTACAACCTCGCGGATATGTTCTGGGTCGGCCGCGTCAGCAGCGACGCCGTCGCCGCCGTCTCGCTGATGTTTCCCCTCTCGTGGCTGTTCGTCTCGACGGCGATGGGAATCACCGCGGCGACGATCGCCCTGGTCTCCCAGTACGTCGGCGCCGGCGACGACCGCACGGCCGACCGCGTGGTCGCCCAGACGATCCTGCTGACGCTGGCCGTCTCGAGCGTTCTCGCCGCGGTCGGCCTGGTCTTTCGCCGCCCGCTGCTCGAGTTGATCGGCGCCCGCGGGCCGGTGTTCGCCGAAGCGCTGGCGTACATCGAGGTCATCTTCCTCGCCTTACCGCTGACCTTCCTCTTCTTCGCGTTCCGGTCGTCGCTGCAGGGCGCGGGCGACACGAAGACGGCGATGTGGCTCGTCGTCGTCTCGGCCGGCGTCAACGTCGTCCTCGACCCGTTCCTCATCCTCGGTTGGGGACCGTTCCCGGCGTGGGGGACTCGCGGCGCCGGCATCGCGACGTTCTGCTCCCGCGGGCTGGCCGCCGCCGCAGGGATCTACATCCTGCTCGACGGGGGTTTCGGCGTTCGCCTCCGACTCGAGGATCTCACACCTGACGTCGACATTCTGAAACAACTCGTCGACGTCGGCTCCCCGTCGACGATCGACGGCTGGGCGCGCAGTTTCGCCTCGGTCGCGATGGCCGGACTGGTCGCCCGCTTCGGCGCGACGCCCACGGCGGCCTACGGCATCGGCGTCCGGCTGATGTCCGTGACGTGGGCGGTCGCCGGGGCCGTCGGCAACGCGACCGCGACCGGCGTCGGCCAGAACCTCGGCGCTGAGACGCCCGAGCGAGCGGCGGCCGTCGCGCGGACCGCGACCGCGGGGACGATGGTCCTGATCGGCGCCGTCGCGGCGGTCCTGATCGCGTTTCCGGCCCAGGCCATGCGGATCTTCGTCGCCGACCCCGACGTGATCGCCGAGGGCGTCGTCTTCCTGCGAATCATGGCGCCGTTCTGGGCCCTCTTCGCGGGCGTCATGGTCGTCCAGGGCGCCTTCCGCGGCGCGGGCAACACCCGCGAAGCGATGGTGCTCTCCTTCCTCTCGCGGTGGATCTTCCGCCTGCCCGTCGCGCTCGTCCTCGCGTTCGCGTGGACGGTGACCGTTCCCGGCCTCGGCCTCGAGGTCGGCGGCCTCGACTGGGGCATCGAGGGGATCTGGTGGGCCTACTCGTTCGGCATGGTCGCCTCGTTTCTCGTCGCCGTCGCCTGGTTCCGATTGGGAACGTGGACGGAGGGCGTCATCGACGACGGTCGCGGTTCGAGGGACGAATCGCGAGTCGGCGACGAGCGCACGTCAGGTGAAACGGACGCGACGGACGACGCCGACGCCGAGTTGACCGACGACTGACGGCGCCCTCGAGCGCTCGCCGTCGAGGCCCGCGGAGTCTCGGTCGACGGGTCGTGACCGACGTGGACGCGAATCGGCTCTCGACGACGTTCTCCAGCAGTACCGAGTACATCGCCGTGACACGTCCGAAATCTGAAGGTTCCGAGAGACTCGTCACGATAGACTTTTCACCACGGGGTGCTACCACTAAGTTGTATGAGCGAATTCGAGCAGTTCAGTCAGGTGGGAGAGGCCGACGTTACCCGCGCGATCGGACAGGAGTGGACCGAGGAGTTCATGGACTTCTCGGACTCGGACGTCATCATCGTGGGCGGCGGGCCCTCGGGGCTGACGGCCGCGAAGGAACTCTCCGAGCGCGGCGTCAAGACGATGGTCGTCGAGAAGAACAACTACCTGGGCGGCGGGTTCTGGCTCGGCGGTTTCCTGATGAACAAGGTGACCGTCCGCGACCCCGCCCAGCAGATCCTCGACGAACTCGACGTCTCGCACAAACAGTCCGAGGACAGCGAGGGGCTCTACATCGCCAACGGCCCCGAGGCCTGTTCCGGGCTCATCAAGGCCGCCTGCGACGCCGGCGCGAAGATGCAGAACATGACGGAGTTCACTGACATCGTCATCCGCGAGGACCACAAGGTCTCGGGGATCGTCATGAACTGGACGCCGGTCCACGCGCTGCCCCGCGAGATCACCTGCGTCGACCCGATCGCCGTCGAGGCCGACCTCGTCATCGACGCGACGGGCCACGACGCGATGGCCGTCAAGAAACTCGACGAGCGCGGCGTCCTCGACGCGCCCGGCATCGGCGACGCCGAAGAATCGGCAACCGGTATGGACCAGACCGACGACGACACGTACGGCGCACCCGGCCACGACTCGCCGGGCCACGACTCCATGTGGGTCGGCAAGTCCGAGGACGCCGTCGTCGAGCACACCGGTCTCGTCCACGACGGACTAATCGCCACGGGGATGGCCACCGCGACGACCTACGGCCTCCCGCGCATGGGCCCGACCTTCGGCGCCATGCTCGTCTCCGGCAAGCGCGCCGCCCAGGTCGCGCTCGACGAACTCGAGGTCGACGCCGAACCCGTCGACATCACCTCGCGCGCGGCGACGCCGGCGGACGACTGACCGAATCTCGAAAATAACGCGTTTTTCGACCGCATCGACGTCCCGACGAGCACCGCGTCGCTCACTCTCGGTCCGTTACTCTCTCCGCGAGAGACTCTCAACGTACTGCTGTCGCCGATGACGTCCGGACGCGCCGCGATGGTGAGGGATCGTTCCCGCTCGTCGATCACAAGTATTTCACTGGGTGGTACCGGTAGGTAATACATGGTCGACACCGTCGTCTGCTATCGCGTTCCCTCGACCGTCGCCGACGTCGACGCGATCGGTGACTGGCTCGAGGCCCGAATCGACGCATCGGTATCGGTTCGCGACCGCTTTCTGGACGTCCACCGAACGGACGACCTCGCCGAGCGATTCGCCGAGGCGCGAGTCCCCTCGCCGTACGACCGCGAGACCGGCAACACGATGCTCGGGACGATCCGCTACGAGGAACGGGCCCTCGAGCACCCCGAGCGCGAGGGCGGGGTCCTCTACGACGGCGTGGCCGTCCAGCGGGCGCTCAACAGCGCGCTCCCGGACGACGAACGGGACCTCGAGACGCTCCACGTGCCGATTCTGGATCGCGCGATCGGGACCTGGGGCGATCACGACGGCCGCTGGCACAAGCGCGTCAACGTCCTCGGCCAGCCGGCGTTGATCTCGGTTCCCGGTCTCTACGAGGCTCCCGCGAAGCCGGAAGAATACTACAAGGAAAAGCAGCGCCACGCGCTGCTATCGGGCGACGCGCCGCCCCGCGAGGTTCTCGAGAACCAGGTCGAGGGCGACTTTCTGGTCGAGGACGACCCCCGGACGACGGACGCGCTGAAGGGGTACGTCTTGCAGGCGTACCACTACCTCGAGACGGGCGAGGCCTTCTGCGAGCGGGAGGGTTGTCGCCTCTTCAACGCCCACTACCACGAGGACTTAATCGAGGCCCAGTTGCGCGAACCGGCGTTCTGTACGGCACACGCCCGTCTGTACGAGCGAGAAGCGACGTAACGTGCGACCGAGAGGCGCGGCCGGCCGCAGCGGAATTGCCAGAACCGCAGTCCTCTTTTGCGGCAGCCGACTTCGACAACGCACAATGAGTGCTCCGTTTACCGTCGAGGTGCCCGTCCGATATCGCGACCTCGATCCGCTGGACCACGTCAATCACGCCGTCTACGCGACCTATCTCGAGATCGCGCGCACCGACTACCTCGAGGAGGTCGTCGACATCGCCGCCGAGGACATCTCGTTCGTCATCGCGAACCTCGAGATCGACTACGGACGACCGATCGTCAAGGGCGACGATCCCGAGGTCTCCCTTCACGTCTCGCGGCTCGGCGACTCGAGTTGCACGATGGCCTACGAGATCAGCGTCGGTGACGACGTCGCCGCGACGGCGGAGACGACCATGGTCCACATCGATCCCGAGACGAAACGACCGTCGCCGTTACCCGACGAGATCCGCGAGCCGATCGCGGCGTACGAGGGCCTCGAGGCGTCGGCCTGAGCCGACGCGCAACGCGCAGCCGTAACCGCTCACTCGAGTCGACCGCCGGTCAGTCGCACGACCCCGAAGACGTGGCGCTCGTCGGCGACGGCCGTCGACCGCTCGCGGAGGCGCGCGTGGGCGGCGGCGATCTTCTCGTCCAACCGTCGGTGTGGATCCGTCTCGTAGCGCAGTTTCGTCGTCGGCGGCGTCGAGAGCACGACGATCGCCCGGAAGACCGCGTTGACCGGCGGCGCGTACCACTCGCGGCTCGAGGCGGCGTTGGCGAGGACGACGTGCCCGCCGGGACCGACGAGGTCGCACCAGTCGTCGACCGCGCCCGCGGGATCGTCGAGCATGCCGACGACGAACGTCGCGAGGACGGCGTCGACGTCCGAATCAGCGGCCAGCGGCGGTCGCATCGCGTCTCCCCGAACCACGTGGACGTTGTCGTACTCGGCCGTCAGGTCTCGAGCCCGCTCGAGCACTGGGCCGGTAAAGTCGATTCCGACGACGGTTCCCTCGGGGCCGACCCGATCGCGCAGGTAGGGGAGGTTCGCGCCCGTGCCACAGCCCATCTCGACGACGGTGTCGCCGGGCTCGAGACGGCAGGCGGCGGCGCAGCGCCGGCGCAGGTTCGGAATCCCGGGCGTTCGACGCGCGATGAGATCGTAGAGGGCGGCCCAGCGACCGTAGAACTCCCGTGCGCTCTCGGCGTCGGTCTCCGCGCGCAGCGTTCGGAGCCGCGAGCGCAGGCCTGCCATCTCAGATCAGCGAGCGGACCGCGTCCGCGACCGATTCGGCGTCCGGCCCCAACACGTAGATCAGCGGCTCGATCCCCATGCCGCCGGTCTGGTAGAGCACCGTCGCCTCTGGATCGTCCTCGATCGCGGCGCCCACGCTCGAGGCGACGTCGCTGGACTCGTCGAACTCGGCGGTGACGTGGCCCTGCTCGGTCAGCTCAGCGATCAGTTGCTCGTCGTACCTGATGTTGATCGCCGCCGACGCGTCCGCGCCGTGCTCGCGCGCGGCCAGCAGGACGCTCGCGACGTGTTCGGAGACGCCGAACTCGGGGTCGGACGGCACCGTCGTCTGCCCCTTGACGTCGAAGATTCGGCCGGGGACGCCGGCGACGTCGTCGACGTCCTCGGCGTCGGGCGTACAGGCGACCAGGTTCGAGCCGACGGCCGGGATCAGGGTCGCGAAGCCGCCAGCGTTCTCGAGGATACGCAGCCCGCGACGCAGCGACGAGAGGACGCGTTCGCTCGTCCGCAGGTCGTTTTCGGGGTCGTGGACGCGGAAGCTCGCGCCGTGGTCGGCGAGCTCGGGAACGGCCTCTTCGTGCAGTTGCGCGAGTAGATCGCCGCCGCTCTCGAGGTCGCGAACGAGGACTTCGATCTCGATCAGCGCCTGGACGGGCGTGACGTCGCCGGCCGCGAGGCCGTCGGCGAGTTCGGAGACGAGCGCCTCGACGCGCTCGTCGTCGGCGATGCGCTCGTTGGTGGTGACGTCGCCGTGGGCGTACTTCGAGACGGCGCTCTGGCTGATACCGAGGACGTCGGCGACCTCGCTCTGGGTGAGCCCGCGGTCGCGGAGTTCCCCGGCCAGCAGCGACCGGACCGTCGGGAGAAACTCGTCCACGACGATTTCTTCGACGAATTGCATTTGCCGCCCCTACGTCCGCTGGCGGAATAACTTGTGGGTACCCGGAACGGAATGTGCCTGTGGAACGGGCACCACAACGTGAGCCTTGACATTCTCCCCGCCCTGAAGGGACGGGGCTTTCTCCTCGATTCTCCGTAAGTACGCGCGAATATACGGCCCACCAGCCGAGCCACTTATACCTTCTCACTAATAGAATTGGTTATGGAATGCCGCCCTTCGCCCACGGACGAGGCGCAAATAGTACTGATCGAAGACAATCCGGGGGACGTGCGCCTTTTCGAGGAAGCCTTCCGTGACGGACAGATCAATAACCAACTCCATATCATCCCCGATGGCCAAGCAGCACTGGACTTCATTCACCGGCAAGACGAATACGAGGACGCCCCTCATCCGGATATCGTCTTATTAGACCTCAACCTACCGCGCGTGGACGGGGAAGACGTCTTGCACGAAATCAAACATCAGCCCGAACTGGACGACGTTCCCGTCATCGTTCTGTCCGGAGTGGACGAAGACCTCATCGAATCGCGCGACCTCGACCACGATGCGGACGAAGATGCCGTCATCGAAAAGCCGGTCGATCCGGACGAATTTCTCAACGTGATACGCGAATTCGACACCTTCCAGCTGTCCGTTGTTCGTACCGGGGACGACTAAGAGAGAGGTCCTGCCCGTCGAGTGATATGGGGTACCGGTCGAAAGGCGGCACTTCCGCTTCGATAATTATCTCTCCCGTACCGATCGCGGTTTTCGCGATGAGTTCCGAATAACGGAATCGCGCTACGACCGACTGGAACCGGACCGGTCGCACGATAGTCGAACGGCTCTCTACCGAGAGCGAACGCGAGTCCGAGGTGACCTAGTCGCGCTCGAGTTGGTCGCCGCCGAACTCGTGGTCGCTCTGGATCCGCGAGGCCTGCGGGCCGTCCTGGTCCTGGTACTTCGAGCCGCGGTCGCTGCCGTAGGGGCGGTCCGCCTCGGTCTTCAGTTCGGTAAACGTCAGCTGGGAGATGCGCATCCCGGGCGTGAGCGCGACGGGTGCGGTACCGAGATTCGACAGCTCGAGGGTGATCTGTCCGCGATAGCCGGGATCGCACAGTCCCGCCGTCGCGTGGACCACCACGGCGAGGCGACCCAGAGAGGAGCGCCCCTCGACGTGCGCGATCAGATCGGCCGGGATCTCGACGCGCTCGTGGGTGGTCCCGAGCACGAAGTCCCCCGGATGCAGGATGAAATCGTCGCCCTCCTCGACGATCGTCTCGGTGACGTACTCGTCGACCTCCTGTTCGGAGTTGGGGTGGATGCAGGGGATGTTCGTCCGCTGGAACTCGAGGAACTCCCGGCCGAGTCGGAGGTCGACGCTCGCGGGCTGGATCTGCAGTTCGGGTTCGTCGAGGGGCTCGACGACGAGGTCGCCGGCCTCGAGTCGCTCGAGGATGTCCGCGTCGGAGAGGATCATATCGGGTAGGGCGAACCACGGGGCCCTAAATCACCCGATCCGGTTCGGGGAGACCGGAATCGTGACGGAAATTCGAATAGTCTGCATCCGATTACAACTGGGAATACACTTTCCGGATAACGGCCCGAATCAATTAGTAGGTGGTACCCCGAACGAATGCCTATGGAGGGGCAACAGGAGCGATTCAACGGCGATGCACGGGTACTGCATCAGCGAGCGGTCAGGATCCCGCTTCCCGACCTGGAGGCCGAGCGGCTCTTTCACGAGAACATGATGACCATCGCGGAGGCCCAGGAGCGGAAGGCGGACCTGCTCGCCGATCCGGACGTCCCGCTGCTCACCGCCTACGAGGAGGAGTTCGCGCACGCCGCCGAGAGCTTCCAGCGGCGACTGGAGCAGATCGCGGGCGAGAATTACGACGAGGTCGCGATGGCCTACTTTCGGGGCGACCGCGACGATCGGGTCGCGGAGATCGCCGCGTACTACGTCGAGGGCGGATGGCGGATCCAGCAGTGGCACACCGTGTCCGAGATGGTGTACGCCCCGCTGATCGTCAGATATCCGGACTGTTTCACGATGAACGTTCGCTTCGCCAGCGGCTTCACCACGCCGGCGGCGATCGACTACGAGTCGCCGGAACACTCCTCGGAGGAGTTGGCCGCCGACCACGCCGAGACGTACTACGAGGAGAGCCAGTACACGCAGCGGCAGGCCGCTGAGTACGTCAGAGAAACCGCGGACCTCATTCGCGAGGAGTTCCCCGATCCCGACGACACGCCCCTCGAGGAACGCGAGTACGGTGGAATTGTCTCGGCGGGCGGTCGACGGGGATCGGTCTTCTCGGAGGTGGCCGAACGCGTCGAGCCGGATCCCGACCGGTTCTCGGAGCCGGTTTGCAAACCGACGCTCGTCGAGGCGGGGCCGGAGGCGCGCCGGACCGAGCGCGAACTCGGCCTCGAGAACGAGATCGTTCACTGATCGCGATAGTCAGTGCTAAAGGCGTTCCCCTCCTCCGCTCTGGCATGAAACAGGCAATCGTCGCCCGCACGGACATCGGCATGGGACAGGGGAAACTCGCCGCGCAGGTCGCCCACGCGTCGCTGTCGGCCTACGAGAAGGCCGACGGCCAGCTCCAGAGCCAGTGGAAACAGGGCGGTCAGAAGAAGGTCGTTCTCAAGGGCGAAAGCGAGCGCCAGCTCCACGAACTCTCCGCGATCGCCGACAGCGAGGGCATTCCCAACGCGATCGTTAGAGATGCGGGCCACACGCAACTCGAGCCCGGAACGGTCACGACGCTGGCCGTCGGTCCGGCGGCCGACGACCGCGTCGACAGTGTCACGGGCGAGCTCTCCCTGTTCTGAGCCCGTCAGGCCGACAGCCAGAGCGCCGCGCCGACGAGTCCGCCGCCCACGACGATCGCACCGATTCGCGCCGTCCGCGCCGCGAGCGGCCCGTCGATGCGCTCGAACGCGATGACGGTGACCGGAACGAGGCCGATTCCGAGCAGGAACCCGAATTCGGGCCAGTCGCCCGTCGCGACCGCCACGAGTCCGATTCCGATCGCCAGGCCGGCCGATAGCTCGAGCGGCCGCCGGAGGTCGGTCGCGTCCATACGCGTCGTTCGGTCAACAGTCCAATAACTCGTTCGGTCACTCGTCTCATCGCGCTCCGGTCGACTCGCTCGCGTCCCGCTCGAGGCGAGAACGAACCGATTTATCCCCGGCCGCCCAAGCGCCGCCATCCAGCATGCGCCCGGCACATCCCACGGAGCAGGCCGTCGGCATGGAGCACTACGTCACCGATACCGCCGGCGTCGGCGGCCGCCTGCGCGAGGACGACGACCACTTCCGCGTGCGCGAACGCGAGCGGTTCGACACGCAGCCGGTCGACGCGGGAACGGACGCCTACCCCTACCTCGTCGTTCGCGCGACGCTGTCGGGCTGGGACACCAACGACTTCGCCGGCAGGCTCTCGGACGCGCTCGGCGTCTCCCGCGAGCGGATCAACTGGGCCGGGACGAAGGACAAGTACGCGGTCACCACGCAACTGTTCTCGATCTACGGCGCCGACCCCGCCGACCTCCCCGAGGTCCGCGGCGCCGACATCGAGGTCGTCGGCCGAGCGGGCCGGTCGCTCGAGTTCGGCGACCTCGCGGGCAACGAGTTCGAACTGGTCGTCAGCGATCCCGAGCGGCCCGACGCCGCGACCGAGATCACGGACGAACTGCACGCCTTCGGGGGCCTCGAGGACGACGATAACGCGGCCGACTCCGCCGACGTCTCCGTCGGCGTCCCCAACTTCTTCGGCCAGCAGCGGTTCGGCAGCCGCCGCCCGGTCACCCACGAGGTCGGCCTCGAGATCGTCCGCGGCGACTGGGCGGGCGCGGTGATGGCCTACCTCGGGAACCCGACCGACGCGGAGCCCGAGTCTACCCAGGAAGCCCGCACGTTCGTCGAGGAGACCCGCGACTGGCAGGAGGCCCTCGAGCGCTTCCCGAATCGCCTGCGCTACGAGCGCTCGCTCTGTCACGGACTCGCGGAGGTCGACGGCGATCCCGAACCCGAGGACTACCGCGCGGCCCTCGAGCGCCTGCCGTCGAATCTCCAGCGGCTGTTCGTCCACGCCGCCCAGTCGTACGCGTTCAACCTGATGCTCTCCGAGCGCCTCGAGCGCGGGCTGCCGTTCGACGAACCCGTCGCGGGCGACGTGGCCTGCTTCGCCGACACCGACGCCCCCGCGGGCCTCGAGCTCCCCGACACCGACCGCCTCCAGCGGGTCACCGACCGTCGCGTGCGCTCGGTCCGTCGCCACTGCGAGCGCGGCCGGGCGTTCGTCACGGCGCCGCTCGTGGGCACCGAGACGGAACTGGCCGACGGCGAGCAGGGCGAGATCGAACGCGCCGTCCTCGACGACCTGAACCTCGAGCCCGCCGACTTCGACCTGCCCGGCGAGTTCTACTCGGCGGGCACCCGACGGGCGATCCTGGTTCGGACGGGGCTCACGCTCGAGACCGACCCCCTCACGCTCTCGTTCGCGCTGCCGAAGGGATCGTACGCGACGGTCCTCCTTCGAGAGTACCTGAAGGTCGATCCGGTCGACCTCGGCTGAGGGAGACCGTTTTTGAAGCCGTGTGACGAAGTGCCCGTATGACCTCTGGAGGCCACGGATTCGTCGCGGATCGGAGCGACCGCGACGACCGACGGGACCGCGACGACGGCTCCACCGACCGAGGGACCGGCGTAGTCGGAACGAGCGGCGACCGCGAACTCGTCGACTGGCACACGGAAGAGGTCGACGGAACGACGGTGTACGAACTCGAGTACGACCGACCGGCTCCGGAGCCGACGACCCGCGCGCCGACGTTCGGACCGACCAGCGGCGGGACGGTGCCCTGTCGCGAGCAGTCGGTCCGGCTGCCCGACGGCGAGCGGATTCCTGCGATCGAAGCGGCCTTCGAGGCGGAGGGGACGACGCTGCGCGTCCGCCGCGAGGACCCGTCGATCCTCGCTCGCCTCCGCCGATTCGTTCCGTGGTGACGGGGCGACCGCAGTCGCGACCGTAGCTCACTCGAGCGCGTCCCGGAGGACGATGCCGAAGCCGGCGGCGCCGACGCAGAGCGAGACGAGGCCGCCGATCCCGGTCAGTGCGAGCGCGCCGTTCATGGCGGCGGCGACGACCAACGGCGTCAGCCAGCCGCCCGTGCGACCGACCAGTCGATCGGCGATAGCGAGATAGCCGACGACGGACCCGACCGCCCACATGAGATAGGCGACGATCCCCAGCGGAATCGCCACGAAGATTCCGACGATGGTGACGACCAGCAGGAGTATCAGGAGCCCGAGGGCGAACAGCGAGAGGATCCCGTAGAGGAAGGCACCGACGGGGTCCTCGAGCACGTCGGCCATCATCCGTTCCGTGTACGCGGGGACGATCGCGACCATGATCGCGCCGACGACCAGCGTCGTCAGGAACGCGCTGACCGCCCCGCCGACGATGCCGCCCGTCGTTCCGATATCGACGTTGATTCCCGGGTCCGGATTCGCCTGTGCGATCGATACGGCCGCCGCGACGAACTGCAGAGGGTCGATCATGCGTCCCATAGAACGCGCTCGACGGTAAATTCGCGCGTTCGATCAGCGGGTGCGAGAGTCTCGCTCGGTGACGTGCGAGCCGCGGCGGGCGAGCGACGGCCGCTAACAGGCTTTTGTCCGCTCGAGTCCTACGGGCCCCATGCGCAGAACATCCGCGCGAAGCACGCGATTGCAGCGGGAAATCGACGAACTCGTCGCCCGGGGCTGGACGATCGAGGAGGAGGCGCCGGACCACGTCGTGATGATCGACCGGGCGTTCGGATCGCTGGTCTCGCACCTGCTGGTCGCGATCCTGACGTTCTGGTTCTCGATGGGTCTGGGAAACGTCGTCTGGGCCGCGTACAACTACGTCGCGAACTCCGAGCGACGCGTCCTCTGGGAGGACGGCCGCGAGTGTCCGAACTGCGGCGCCAGCGCCTCGGCGGAGGCCGCCTACTGCCCGGACTGCGGCGAGGAACTCGGGAGCGGGCTCGACGCGGGCGCCACCGTCTCTTGTCCCGACTGCGAGGCCGTCGTCGACGCGGGCTCGCGGTACTGTCCGAACTGCGGGACGCGACTCGCTGACGCGGTCGACGACAGGACTGACGCGTTCGACACCGGTTCCTGAGCCGCCCGCGTCCGCGGCGTCACGGAACCGAACCGATAGGTAGCTCGCCGTCTAGGCCACGCGTACGACGAATGGATCCCAACGACGCGCCCCACGTCCTCCTGACGAACGACGACGGGATCGACGCGCCCGGTCTCCGGGCGCTCTACGACGCCCTGACCGAGGTCGCCACCGTCACCGTCATCGCCCCCGACCGCAACCGGAGCGCCGTCGGCCGGTCGCTGTCCTACGGACGGACCAGTTCCGAGAGCGACGACTTCTCGATCGACCTCGAGGCCGACGCCTTCACCTCGCCGGTCCCCCACGCCGACCACGAACTCGGCTACGCCGTCGACGGCACGCCCTGTGACTGCACCATCGTCGGCGTCAACGCCCTCGAGCCGACCCCGGACCTCGTCGTCTCCGGCTGTAACTCCGGGGCGAACCTCGGCGCCTACGTCTTCTCGCGGTCGGGGACGGTCAGCGCCGCCATGGAGGCCGCCTTCCTCGGGACGCCCTCGATCGCCGTCTCGATGGACACGCTGGGCATGGAGTCGGAACTCGAGCCCGAGGACTTCGCGCACGCGGGCGAGATCGCCGCCGCGCTCGTCGAGGGGTCGCCCGGAACCGGCCTGTTCGACCGCGTCGACTACCTGAACGTCAACGTCCCGCGACCGGACGTCGACGACGACGGGTTCGAACTCACCCGACCGACGGAGGTCTACGAGATGGACGCCGCCCTCGAGGACGGGCAGTTCCAGCTCACGAATCGGCTCTGGCAGCAGATGGCCAACCGGGACATCCCCGACCCCGAGGACACCGATCGGCACGCGCTGCTCGAGGGGCAAATTTCCGTCTCGCCGATGCGGGTCCCGTACGACGTCGTGCAGACGGACGCAGTGCGGACGATTCTCGACGACATTCTGTAGGTTCCGGCGGTACACGATCACCGAGTATCGGATCGTCGTTACCGTCGTCGACGCGGACGGACAGACGGGACGGTGCGACCGTCGCCGGAGGCGGGTCGGAGGGTGACACCGGTCGAAAACGCGCTTGTTTTACATCCGACCCGCCAACGACCGTCTAGTCTATGGAGTGTCGCCACTGTGCAACGCCGCTCGAGAAACCCGGCGATTTCTGTCTCGTCTGCCGGGAAGCCAACACGGAAGCGATCGTCCTCGAGGCGGCGCGCGAACGAGCGACGCTCACGATGCTCGCGGCCGACGGTGACGGCGGAGACGACGCCGACTCGGCGAGGCGGGACGACGATCCGATTCTGGGCGAGACGACGATCACCACGATGCCCGAAGACGGCGAGAACGAGGTCGTCGAACTCCGGAACTTCGCGGGGTTGATCGGCGACGAGATCCGCCGGAAACGCCCCGAGGAGGTCTACGCCGGCGGCGAGCGCGCGGTGATTCAGGCCGTCCGCGAGGACATCCACCACCAGTTCTACCGCGTCGAGGACGAGGACCCCGTCGACGCGGTCCTCGAGCGGCGGGGCAACCGCGCGCTGGACGTGGTCGAGACGCCGCCCGTCGAGAAGATCGGCGGCAGCCACTCGACGCTGATCGGCGGCCGGACGGGGATGCGGGCGATCCGGACCGTCGCCGGCCACCCGCACGTCAAGAAGGTCATCCCGGGCCCGATCGACGCCGGCGGGAAGGGGTCGCAGTCGGGGCTTCGGGCGAAAGTTACCCGCGCCGACGACGGCGGCAACGTTCGCATGCTCCTGCGGGACGGCTCGAGCGTCCAGGAGAACCGCGTGGTCACCACCGCACGCGACCGGGAGATGGGCGAACGGATCCGCGAGGACCTCAACGAAGTGCTGACGAACGCGGAGTTCCAGTAATATCTGCTTCGCCGGAAAGGGCGGGACATTTCTGCGGCGTTCCGTACCCGCGGCGGTGCGATACTGGGATGTCCGGTATCACTGATCGCCGGCGCTCCGAGATCCCGACGCCGGTGGCGGGTCGCGAGCGCTCTCGACGTCCGTCGCGCAAGTATTGTCACGACCTTATGGAAGAGACACTGTCTGCTGGTTCTCAGACCCTTATCCGATCGGGGGTAATTAGATATAATTAGCCATGTTCGAGCGTCCCGACGCCGTGCTGGCTGCGATTCCGCTGCTCGCACTGAGTGGGCTCGTTCTCCGATCAGCTATCGCGCTAACGGGCATCGGGACGGGACTGCTGGCCGCCCCCCTCGCGCCCGTCGGCTACCTCGCCGCGCTGGCGCTCGTCTTCTTGGAGCTGTTGATCGGGCCGGTCGCCGAGGAGGCGACGGACTGAGCGGCCCTAACTCAACAGGTTTAAGAATCCGCTGCCGATAGCTAGCCCTACTATGGCCAAGAAAGGAACGGTCGGTAGCGCGGGCCGGTTCGGCGCACGCTACGGTCGCGTCGCCCGACGTCGCGTCAGCGAGATCGAAGACGACATGGAAAACGCCGAAGTCGACGGCGACGATGTCACCCGCGTCGGCACCGGCATCTGGAAGAACGAGGAGACCGGCGAGGTTTTCACCGGCGGCGCCTACCGTCCGGAGACCCCCGCCGGCCGCACCGTCAAGCGCTCGATCCGCGCAGCGCTCGCCGAGGACGACGAGTAACCCCACACTCTCTACACTCAGTATGAGTTACAAGTGCTCCCGCTGTAAACGCGACGTCCAGCTCGACGAGTACGGTGGCGTCCGCTGTCCCTACTGTGGCCACCGCGTGCTCCTCAAAGAGCGCAGCCGCGACGTCAAGGAAGTCGACGTCCGGTAACCGCGCGTGCCTTCTCACGACGCGACCCTCGAGTTCGACTACGAGACGCCGTCTCGCGCGCGGCTCGTCGCCGACAGCGTCGCCCGCGAGATCGGCGAGATCGACGACGAGCGCTCGCGGACGACCATCGATCGCGACGGCTCGGTCGTTCGCATCGAGATCGACGCCGCGGACGTGATCGCCCTGCGAGCGGCGCTGAACACCTGGTTCACGCTGGTCGACGTCGCCGAGCAGGCGGCCGATCTCGGAACGGCGGCCCTCGAGTCGTAGGCGGGCACGCTCGAGGCGGCGTTCGCGCGTAGCAGGTGCCGGTTCCCGATTTTTGGCCGTCGACGGCGAAGCGTTCGTATGGCGACGGCTGACAGCCTGCGGCGGCGACTCCTGCTCGCGGGGGGAACGATCGGCTTCGGATTCGGCGCCGTCGTCGACACGGTGATCTTCCACCTCACGTTGCAGACGCATCACCTCCTCTCGGGCTACTACGACCCGTACAGCCTCGACGGCTACCGGACGAACGTGTTCTTCGACGGGCTGTTCCTGATCGCCACGCTCGCCGTCACGTGCGTCGGCTTCGGGCTGCTCTGGCGCGTGGTCAACGGGACCGACCGCCGGTTCTCGACGACCTATCTCGTCGGCTCGATCCTCGTCGGAGCGGGCGTGTTCAACGTCTTCGACGGGATCGTCGACCACTACGTGCTCGACCTGCACAACGTCGTCCACGGGACCGAGGCGTGGAACCCCCACTGGGTGGTCGTCAGCGTCGTCATGCTCGCGCTCGGGTTGGGTCTCCTTCGGGTGGTCGACCGGGCCGTCGGCCCGAGAAACGCCGACGCGGGACACCTCGAGTGAGCTATCTGCGCGTCGAACTACCGCTCAGGGCGCGTCGAGCGCTACCGTCACCGAATCGCCCTCGAGAAACGCGGTCTCGTACCCCTCGTGGCGCGCCACCTGCGGCGGCGTCTCGAGGTCGATCGTCAGTTCGTCGCCGCCCTCGAGAACGGTCGGATCGACGGCGGTCCGATAGCAGTGGCCGAGTCGCGAATCGATCGCCTCCTCGAGCGACGCGCTCGCGACCTGTTCTCCGTTTCGGGCGACCGCTGCGGAGAGCGAGGCGAACGGGAGCGGATACGAATTGTAGGCCGTTCGCGCCGTCACCGCGAGCGCCGGCCGGTCGGCCCCGGATCGATCGGCGTCGAGGAGCGTCGCCGTGTACTCGATATCGTCGCTCGTCGCGCTGCCGAGTTCCGCGGCCGATTCGCGGTCGTCACCGTCTCCGGAGCCCACGGCGTGAGCCATCGGTTCGAGCGCGTCGGCCTCGCCGCGGCCCTCGTCCTCGTCGATCAACCGACGCGGTATCTCCTCGATCTCGTCGGTATCGAACTCGAAGTCGACGTCGACGTCGACGCTCGTCTCGGTCTCGAGGCCGTCGGCGACGCCGCCGATCGCGTCCGCGGTCGTCGCCCCGATCCGGATCGCCGCCGTATACTGGCCGTCGCCCTCGAGCGGGACGTTGTCGCCGTAGTGGGGTCCCATCCGCTGGGAGAGCATCGGCCAGAGGGAGCGCTCGTCGACCGGGCCGTCGGTGTCGTCGCGGGCGTCGGTAGCGTCACCGCGCGCCCGGATCGTCGTCCGCACCGGCGCCGGGACGAAGGCCCCCGTCTCGGCGTCGCGGACGGTCACCATCAGGTGGACGTCGTGCCGGGAGCGGACGTCCGCTCGATTGCGCTCGGCGTCGGCAACGATCCAAAAGGAGTGCGGGCGCGTCGCCAGCAGGGCGATCTCGCGCCCGCCGGCGGTCGCGGTCCCGTAGGTCACCATCCCGTCGGCGTGGGGCGGGACGTAGACCCCCTCGGGCGGATCGACGACGAGTTCGCGCCAGGCGTCGTCCCGGCGAACCGTCTCGAGACAGCCGGCCGACAGCCCCGCGAGGACGACCCCGCCGGTCGCGAGCACCGTGCGTCGTCGCATCGCCCGTTCCACACCGCCGCGACGGATAGGCGTGGGGGCTGCCCTCGCCGACTCCCCGACTCGATGACAAAGCTTGGCTTTATCAGTCCGGAGGGCGACGGTCGAGGTATGCAGGGTAATCTGCCGCCGGAAGCACAAGAGAAAATCGAACAGCTTCAGGACCTTCAGGAGACCGCACAGCAGGTCGCCGTCCAGAAGCAGGAAGCCGAATCGAACCTCACCGACGCCGAGAACGCCCTCGAGGAGCTCGAGGAGATCGACGCCGAGACGCCGATGTACCGCAAGGTCGGCGAACTGCTCGTCGAGACCGAGTACGACGAGGCCGAGGAGGACCTCGAGGAGAAGGTCGACTCCCTCGAGATCCGACTCGAGACCTTAGAGAAGCAGGAAGAGCGCGTTCAGGACCAGTTCGAGGAGCTCCAGGACGAGCTCGAGGAACTGCTCGGCGGCGCCGGCGGCGGCATGGGCGGCCCGGCCGGCCCGGGCGGTCCGGGCGCAGGCGGCGCATAAATGTCGACCGGCGAACCGACCGACGAGGAGGTCGTCCAGACGGCCTCCGACGCTGCGGAAGGCTACGTCTTCTCGCAGTACAAGCAATCGGCGGTGCGTGATCTCGACGTCACCGTCACCTTCGAGGACGGCGTCCTCGAGGTCGACGTCTATCTGAACGCACCCGGAGGACCGGACGATCCCGACCCCGAACGGGTCGCCGACGACGCCGCGCTCGTCGCGCGGGACGCCGTCGACGAACTGTTCGGCGAGTAACGGCTCGGGACGTCCCCTTCTCGATTGTCTTCTCGACGATCAGCGACTGGCATCGCGGTCCGGTCGCGAATCAACGGATCGAAAAACGACAACGCGGAGCGACGCGGCCGACTACTGCATCGCCTTGACCCAGCCGGGGACCGAGGCCATGCCGTCCTTGTCCTCCCAGCCGTTCTCACGGAGGTACGACTCGAGGTCGGTGAACGCGAAGCCGAACTGCTCCTCGAGTGCGTCGATATCGGCGTCGTAACCGACCTCGTTGAACCACTCGCACATGACGGTGAACTCCTCGCCGAAGCTCTCGTAGGCGTCCTCGATGGGGACGTGGACCGGGTCGACGTCCTCGCCGGTGACCTCGGTGAGGACCTCGGCGGTCTCGGCGAGGGTCTTCTCGTCGCCCGCGAGTTCGATCCGCTCGCCGACGAACTCGTCGGGGTTCGCGAGCGCGACCGCGGCGGCGCGGCCGACGTCGTCGGTGTCGATCATCTGGAGCGAGACGCCCTCCTCGAGGGGCAGCGCGAGCTGGCCGTCCTCGACGACGTCCTCCGCGAAGGCCTCGAGGTTCTGGAAGAAGAACACGGGCTGGAGGACGGTCAGCGGCAGGTCGAGTTCCTGGGCGTGCTGGTCGATCTCCCAGGTGGAATCGAAGTGGGGAACGCCGGTGTCGCGCTCGTGGCCGCCGACGCCGCTGAAGACGAACTGCTCGACGCCTTCCTCGGTCGCGACCTCGGCGAGGTTCTTCCCCTGCTGGACCTGGGCGTCGTACCCTTCCGTCCAGAAGTTGGTGACCGCGAAGACCGCGTCGACCTCGGCGACGTGGGGCGCCAGCGAGTCCTTGTCGTTCAGGTCGCCCTCGACCATCGTCACGCCGCGATCGGCCAGTTCCTCGGCCGCGTCGCTCGAGGCGTCACGCGTCAGCCCGTAGACGTCGAAGTCGGTCTCGGACGCGAGCAGGTGGTCGACGACCGAACCGCCCTGATTGCCGGTCGCGCCGGTGACGAGGACGCTGGTCATCTCAGTTCACCTCCGTCGCGAGGAGGGTGGTCGGAGTCGATACGGTCGGGAGCGAAACGCCGTTCGCAACTGGTTTCATCACGTTACCTGATTCGGCTCCGAACCCGTATATAACCGCGGCGACACTAGCGATACTACCTGACACCGATGTTACCGACACCGACGCGAGGGAAAACGTAGCAGTGCTCACCGCGACCGTCGGACCGCGATCGAAGAATGGAGAAGACAGTAGGCGGCCCGATCAGTGATCGAGGCGACTCGAGTCGCCCTACTCCGACTCGCAGATCTCGAGGAAGTTCTCGAAGATCTCGTCGCCCTCCTCGGTGTGGGCGACCTCCGGGTGCCACTGGACGCCGTAGAGGTCGCGGTCGGTGTCGCTCATGGCCTCGACGCCGCAGACGTCGCTCCGGGCGGTGAGCTCGAAGCCGTCGGGGAGCTCCTTCACTTCGTCGGCGTGGCTGGCCCAGACGCGCGTTTCGGGGTGGAGCGACCCGGTCAGCGGGTCGTCGTCGTCGACGATCTCGACGTTCACGTCGGCGTAGCCGCCGTACTCGCCGCCGCCGACGCGACCGTCGAGTTCCGCGGCGATCAGTTGCATGCCGAGGCAGATGCCGAGTACCGGAACGTCGGCCTCGAGGTAGTCGGCCGAGTGGCCGATCCGGTCCATGTCGGGACCGCCGGAGAGGACGACGCCGTCGGCGTCGACGTCTTCGGGCGGTGTCTCGTTGTCGATCAACTCCGTGTCGACGCCGAGGTCGCGAAGGGCCCGGCGCTCTAAGTGGGTGAACTGTCCGTGGTTGTCCACCACGACGATCTTCGTCATTGAGCGTTCCTAGCCAGTCACCCGGTAAAAACGGTCCGGAAACCGTCGTCGCCGCGCGTCGGTTTCCACCCGCGCTGTCGCTCGGTACCGCGACACTCTGTAATTTACTTTCTCAAAATATATAGCCAATACATCCAATTTACCGTCAATAGAACCCGATAACAACAAGTAGTCAACCACCTTCTCGGCCAGTACCAAAACGTTCATACATCCTGGAAGACTATCGTGAAATATGACACTCGAGGCCGGATCGGTCGGAAGTGAGTCGGCGGCCGACGGGGATGTCGTCGCCGCGATCGACGAGATCGACGGACAGCCACACCTCGTGATCGCCGATATCACACGGGACGACGTCTGGCTCTCGATGACCGAGCGGGACGCCGTCTCGCTGGACGCGTGGCGGTAGGGTCGTCGCGTGCGGGGACCGGCTCGCAACTGATACCGACTGGTTCTCGGTTCCGGTACGCTTATACTCGTCTCCCCAGACGGTATTCGTATGGCAATCGATCTCAGTGAGTTCGATCATCCGGCGTGGCTCGCCGCGGCCGGCACGGGTATCGGCTATCTGGCGATCCTCGCCGTGCTGACGGTCGCCCTGTTTATCGTACCCTATCTCGTCTTCACGGCACTGTAGCTGGTCCGCCCGCTATTCGAACGCGGACGATCGCGAACTCAGTTCACGATCAGGACCTCGAAACGCGCCGCTCTCGAGGCGTGAGAAACGGAGAGTAAAAGCCGTCTAGGCGAAGGTCTTCGAGACGTCCTCGGTCTCGCTGGAGTCGGCTTGGACCTTGTCCCAGGCGCTGTGGAAGTCCTCCATACGGATTTCCGTGCGGTCGTCGCGAATGGCGAACATACCGGCCTCGGTGCAGATCGCCTTGATGTCGGCCCCGGAGGCCTCCTCGACGTCCTCGGCCAGTTCGCCGAACTCGACGTCGTCGGCGACGTTCATGCCGCGGGTGTGGATCTTGAAGATGATCTCACGGCCCTCGGCGTCGGGCTTGGGAACCTCGATGAGGCGGTCGAACCGACCGGGCCGGAGGATGGCGCGGTCGAGCATGTCGAAGCGGTTGGTGGCGGCGATGATGCGGATCTCGCCGCGCTCCTCGAAGCCGTCCATTTCGCTCAGGAGCTGCATCATGGTCCGCTGGACCTCGGCGTCGCCGGAGGTCTTCGACTCCGTCCGCTTGGCGGCGATGGCGTCGATCTCGTCGATGAAGATGACGGCGGGTTCGTGTTCGCGGGCGACGTCGAAGAGATCGCGGACGAGTTTCGCGCCCTCACCGATGAATTTGTGGACCAGCTCGGAGCCGGCCATCTTGATGAAGGTGGCGTTGGTCTCGTTGGCGACCGCTTTGGCGAGCATCGTCTTGCCCGTCCCCGGCGGGCCGTAGAGCAGGACGCCGCTCGGCGGTTCGATCCCGACGTCGTCGAACATCTCGGGCTTCTCGAGGGGCATCTCGACGGTCTCGCGGACCTCCTGCATCTGCTCCTCTAAGCCGCCGATGTCCTCGTAGCTGACCTCGGGGCTCTCGGTGACTTCCATCACGCGTGCGCGGACGTCCGTCTCGTTCGAGAGCGTCTTGACGATCGACAGCGAGTTGTTGACGGCAACTCGATCGTCGGGCGCCAGGTCCTCCCGCATCTCCTCGGTGACCTCCGTCAGCGCCTCCTGGTTGTTCCCGTGCTGTTTGATAATGACGCCCTCGTCCGTGACCTCCTGGACGGTGGCGACGAATAACGGCGACTGCTTGAGTTTCTTGTTCTCGTGGGTCAGTCGCTCGAGTTTCTGCTGGTACTTGTTGTTCTCGGCGTTCGCATCGAGGAGCTTGTCACGCATCTCCTCGTTTTGCGACTCGAGGACTTCCAGCCGTTCCTCGAGCGCCTGGATCTTCTCCTGTTGGGACGCCTCGTCCTCGTCGTATGGGAGGTCGACGTCGTCCACAGTGTCGCTCATCACCCGACCTTTGGGGGCTGGTTCATAAGAGGCTTCGGGTAGGTACACTCGGCTCGGAATAT